>CAWDOR010000034.1:0-209102 GCA_963804045.1 uncultured Alphaproteobacteria bacterium
CATCCCCCCTGGCTCCTTAGCCAGCTAAACCTTACAAGGTTCATCAGGAGACGCGTCAGCGTCCGCCGCAAGTCCGCGGCGACGCCGTCGATGGGCGGCTTATAGGCCAAGCCCGCCGAATTGGTCAAGCGTTCCTGAGCAAAAAATTTGAAAAAAATTGAAAATTACGCAAAAACAAATGGTTGCGCAGGTCGGCGTTTTGCCGGGAACGCCGCCGCAATTGAGCCATCCTTGCACTGTCTAAGACCGGCGCGCCGAAAAACGGGCGACAGGAGACATGGCCGCAAATTGCGGCTAAGTGTGGGAACGAAGTTTTGGAGGCCGATTCTTGGCGCCCTCGGTCAATATAGGGGCATTACGATCATCCGCGCTGTCCAAGCGGCTGGCGCTTTTCTCTCCGCTCGGCGCCGAACCGCCGCTCGATGCGCGGGGCGAAAAGCGCGCGGTCGAAAGCGGACGGCGGATTTCCTTGCGCTGGCTCGCCGGAACCGGCCTGACCGGATTGATGGGCGCGGGTCTGCTCGGTGGCGCCATTTACGCGGCCTTCGACCGCGAAACCAATTTCGCCGAGGCGCCGACCCGGGCGAAACTGATCCGCAAGGATCAGGGCGAAGGCGAAAAGGTCAATCCGGCCAAAGGCGACCGGCTCATCAAGAGCGTCGATGTCGTCGCCGCCAAGCAGACCTATAAAACCCCGACCATCGTCAAGCTGGGGGACCGCGAGGTGGTCCGCAATCGGTCCTTCACCCGCGTCTCCACCACCTTGACCCTGACCGACACTGGCTTGAGCGCCGATGTGCCGGCTTTCAATCCGTTGAAACTTCTGGCCGATTCGAACAATCAACCGGCCGCGGACGCCCAGGAGGCGGCGATGGCGCCGGATCAGGACGACGCCGAGGTGAGTTTCTCGTCAAGCGATTTGACCCCGATTCAGTTCAATATCCAGAACGGCGCGCTCTCGCTCGACGAGGTCCGCGCCCAGGTCGCGGAGACCTTGAAGAACGCCCAGGCCAGCGGCGCCAAGCCGTCTCTGCCGCTGCCGCCGCAACTGCTGCTGATGCGCACCAGCCGCGCGGCGCTGGACGCCAATGGGCCGGGATTGGCTTATGCGACGCCGGGCGTCAGCACCGCCAATTCGCCCTTCTCCTCCATTGAAGTGCGCATGGTCCCGGAAAATGTCACTCTGGCGCCGCGCACCTCCGAGCCGCCCGCCGAGGGCGCGGCCAAGAGCGCCGACAGGCTGGTGGCGGTTCGCCGCGGCGAGAGCCTGGCCGATGTCCTGGCCGACGCCGGCGCCAACAAATCCCTGGCCGATCCGATCCACAACGCCTTTCGTTCCGCCCACGCCAGCGATCCGATCGTCGAGGGGCGCCGGGTCAAGCTCAGTTTCGCCGAAAGCGAGAAGGCCGACGCGCCGCAACTCGCCCGCATTGGCGTCTATCAGGACGACAAGCTGCTGGCGACCGTGGCGCTGGCCGACGATGGCCGCTATCTGCTGCTCGACAATACGCCCGCCGCCCAGGTCGCCGCCAAGCCGAAAAACGAGGAGGACGACAGCGACAGCGAAGAGGATTCGGGCGGCATGCGCCTGTACAATTCGCTCTACGAGACCGCGCTGAAGCAGGAGATTCCCAAGGGGATCATCGACCAGATGGTGCGGACCTTCGGCAATGACGTCGATTTCCAGCGCCCCGTCGACGCCGGCAATTCGATCGACGCCTTTTTCGACAATGGCGAGGAGCCCGACAGCGGCCGCGCCGAACTGCTCTACGCCGCGATCACCACCAGGGGCGAGACCTATCAATATTACCGGTTCCAGTCGCCGGACGATCAGAGCGTCGATTATTTCGACCCCAGCGGCAAATCGACGCGAAAATTCCTGGTGCGCAAACCCATCGCCTCGGGCGAATTGCGCTCGGGTTTCGGCATGCGCTACCACCCGATCCTGCATTACAGCCGGCCGCATAATGGCGTGGACTGGGCGGCGCCGGTGGGCACGCCGATTTTCGCCGCCGGCAATGGCGTGGTCATCAAGGCCGGCTGGGATTCGGGCTATGGCCGCCGGGTCGAGATCCAGCATAACAATGGCTATGTGACCACCTATAATCACATGTCCGGCTTCGCCCGCGGGCTCAAGGAGGGGCAGCGCGTCCAGCAGGGCCAGACGGTCGGCTTTCTCGGCGCCTCGGGCCTGGCCACCGGCCCGCACCTGCATTACGAGGTCATCGTCAACGGCCATTTCGTCGATCCCTTGCGCGTCAAACTGGCGAGAACCCGCCAGTTCGAGGGCAAGGCGCTCGCCGATTTCAAGCGCGAGCGCGACCGGATCGACGCGCTGATGGCCAAGGCGCCCAACAGTTCGCAAACCGCGAGCAAATGAATTTCAGATGCGTTCGCGGCCTGAGCCGAGCGGACGCGGGGCCAGCGCCGGGGCCAGCTCGGGCAGGGCGCGACGGGCGCGGCGAAGGCCGACCAGCCGATAGAGCTGCTTGGTCGCCTCGGCGACGATGACGCCCGCGCCCGGCAGCGACAGCCGCGCCGACACGGTTTCGATCGCCGGCGCCAGGCGCAGCAGCATGGCGCGCGACAGCGGCGGCGCATAGAGCGCCTCGCTCCAGTAGATCGGCGAAAACAGGGTCTCGCGCATCAAATCGAGCAATTGCGCCCGCGAAAACGGCCGGCCGTGACCGAAAGGGGTCGAATCCAGCCGCGCCCACAGGCCCGAGCGATTGGGCGCCACCACGATCAGCCGCCCCCCGGGGTCAGCACCCGCCAGACCTCTTCCAACAAAGCGCGCGGATGCTCCGCCGTCTCCAGCGCATGGACGAGCAGCACCCGGTCGATGCAGGAATCGGGCAGCGGCAGCATGCAATCGTCGATCAGGGCGGAGGCGGACGGGCCCTGCGCCGGCCAGTTCACCACGCCCTGTTCCGCCGGCATCATCGCCAGCAGCCGCAAGGGCTGGCCGCGGAAATGGTCGAGATAGGGCGGGGCGTAGCCCAGGCCGAGCGCCGAGAGGCCGGCGAGATTGTCCCAGCGGCTTTCAAGATGGGCGCAGACCAGCCGGCGCGCCGTCTCGCCGAGCGGCGAGGCGTAAAATGTGCGGAGATCGGTGACATCGAGCGCCATGGCGCAGAATCGGCATAAAAAGCCCTGTCGCGCAAGGCCGCGATTTTCCCCCTGCAAACCCGTCGCTGTTTCCTTTTGGCGCGGGGAGGCTAAGCTGGCGTCCAGACTGGGAGTCCCGCCATGCCCGCCGATTTCGACCTGTTTCAATGCCTCCAAGACAATTTCGGCCTGCTGGCCCACGAAGAGGACACGGGCGCCACGGTCTGTTTCGACGCGCCCGAGGCCGGGCCGATCTTCGCCGCGCTCGACGCGAAGGGGTGGAGCTTGAGCGATATCTGGATCACCCATCATCATCCCGACCATATTGGCGCGGTGGCCGAACTGAAGGCGCGTTTCCCCAAAGCGAGGGTGGTCGGCGCGAAAAAGGACGCGCATCGGCTGCCGCCACTCGACCTGGCCGTTGTTGACGGCGACATCGTCAGGCTCGGCCGGAGTTCGGCGCGGGTGATGGAGGCGCCCGGCCATACGCTGGGCCATATCGTCTATTATTTCGAGCAGGAAGCGGCGGTGGTGGTCGGCGACGTGCTGTTTTCGCTCGGCTGCGGCCGGGTGATGGAGGGGACCATGCCGATGATGTACGACAGCCTGATGCGGCTGGCGGCCCTGCCCGGCGAAACCCAGGTCTATTGCGGTCACGAATATACATTGGCCAACGCCAAATTCGCCCTGAGCGTCGATGGCGGCAACGCCCTGCTGCTCGAAAGGGTCGAGGAGGCGCAACGCTTGCGCGCGAAAGGCGCCTTCACCCTGCCGACCACCATCGCCCGCGAATTGGAGACCAATCCCTTCTTGCGCGCCGAAAATCCTGAATTGCGCCAGGGGCTGGGCATGGCCCAGGCCGATCCGGTCGATGTCTTCGCCGAGCTGCGCGAGCGCAAGAACCGGTTTTGATTCGCCGGCGCGCGGCGGATTTTACCATAGGTCGTCGCGACCTGACCTTTCGGGCCCAAGGGTAAATTCATCGCGCCCGGCTATACCTGCTATTAACCAGACAGGCGCACATTCGGCCGGATCAGAACCTCCGGAACCCCGCCGTGCAACTTCGTTATCTGGCTAACCGTTCGCCCAAGCCGGCCGCCGCTCCGGCCCCGGTCGCAGAGCTCGCGCCGCCGCCGGCGCCCGCGCCCGCGGCCGTCGAGGAAGTCGCGCGCGACGAAAGGCGCATCGAGACGCACAGCCTGTTGCCGACGCAGCCGCCGGTCGCCACGCCGGCTCATCCGGTCAGCGCCCGTCAGCCGGAGGCCATTCCGGCCTCCGCGCCGCCCGCGACGGCGGCTTCGACGGCGACTTCGACCCCCGACCCGCGTCGCATCCTCGATTCGATCGGCGAGACGGTTTACGACTGGGATCTGCGCACCGACCGGATCAATTGGGGCCCCAATGTCGTCGCCGTGCTCGGCTTCAACAATATCGAGGCCCTGCAAACCGGACGCGGCTTCGCCGAATGCCTTTCCCATGACAGCGAGGGTTCGCGTTACGAAGCCATCGCCCGCTCCAACGCCAGGGACGACGGCCGGGGCGTGGCCTTCCAGATCTGCTACGGCCTGATTCCGCCCGACAGCCCGCGCGAGGCGACCGTCTGGATCGAGGACACCGGCCGCTGGTTCGCCGGCCCCGACGGCCGTCCGGCGCGCGCCCATGGACTGGTCCGGGTGATCACGGACCGCTACAAGCAGGAGCGCCAGCTCGCCTTCAAATCGCGCTTCGACACGCTGACCGGCGTGCTCAACCGCGCCAGCCTGCTGGAGCAGGTCAATTTCTTCTACGGCCAGGCCGCCAAGCGCAAACAGAGTTTCGCCGCCCTGCTGGTCGCGGTCGACAATCTGTTCATGCTCAACCGCACCTATGGCTATGACGTCGCCGATCAGGTCATCGCGGGCATAGCGAAAAGGCTGCGCGGCAATTGCCGCGAGCGCGATCTGGTCGCGCGCTACGCCGGCAATAAATTCGCCATGGTGCTGGAAAATTGCGATACGGCGGAAATGACCGCCGCCGCCGAGCGCTTCATCGCCGTCGTCAGCGCCTCGCCCTTCGAGACCACGGTCGGCCCGATCCCCGCCTCGCTGCGCATTGGCGGCGTCATCGCGCCGCGCAATGGCCGCGCCGTCCATCTGTTGTTCCAGCACGCCGAAGAGGCGCTCGATCTGGCCCGCCAGTCCGGCGCGGCGCGTCTGGTGGCCTATGAACCGTCGCTGGCGCGCGAGGATTCGCGCATGAAGGCGCTGAAAGTCTCCGACGAGATCGTCTCGGCGCTCAATGACGGCCGCATCGTCCTGGCCTTGCAGCCGCTGATCGACAGCAAGACGGGCAAGCCCGCGCTTTACGAGGCGCTGATGCGCCTGCGCCGTCCCGATGGCCAGCTGGTCTTGCCCTCTTCAGTGCTGCCGACGGCGGAAAAATCCGGTCTGATCCAGATGGTCGACCATCGCGTGCTCGAACTGGCGCTGAAGAAGCTGATCGAAGACCCGAGCATGAGGATCGCCGTCAACATGTCGGGCCGCACGGTGCGCGACCCGGATTTCATCGCCCGGCTGCGCGCCCATCTCGGCCCCTTCCCCGAACTGGCGCGGCGGCTGACCGTCGAATTCACCGAGACCTGCGCCATAGAGGATATTGAGGCGACGGTGCGCGCCGTGGCGGAAATCAAGAAATGCGGCTCCAAGGTCGCCATGGACGATTTTGGCGCGGGGCATACGTCCTTCAAGAATTTGCGGCGCTTCGATTTCGACATGGTCAAGATCGACGGGGCCTTCGTGCAGAATCTGGCGCGCTCGCCCGACGACGCCTTTTTCGTCCGCACGCTGGTCGATCTCGCCCGCCATGTCGGCCTGCCCGTGGTGGCGGAATGGGTCGAGGACGCGGAAACCGCGAAAATCCTCACCGATTGGGGCGTGGAATATCTCCAGGGCGATTATTTCGCCGCCGCCGCCGTGCCGGAGGCGGACTTGCGCCGGCACGCCATAGGCTGAAAACCCGTTCGGCGGGCGCGCCGCTGTTTCCGACCGGCGAAAACAGCGGCCGACGGCGTCAGTCCTTCTTGGAAATGGTCTCGATGCGCTTCTGCATGTCCGCGAGCTGGGCGCGCATTTCGCTCAGTTCATCCTGCGGCGCCGGCTTGGCCGTTTCGCCGGCATGCGGGACGAAGGGGGTGAACATGTGCAGCGCCTCGCGGAACATCGACATGTTCTTGCGCGCCTGCTCCTCCATGGTCTGGAACATCTGCCGGGTCGGATTGGCCAGGGGGCCGGCGAGCGGATTGGAGTTGATCGCCGCATCGAACTGTTCGCGGAATTTCGCGCTGTCGGTGGCCAGGCGCTCGATGGAAAATTCCAGATAGCTGGGCACCAGCATCTGCATGGAATCGCCATAATAGCGGATCAGCTGGCGCAGGAAGCGGATCGGCAGGAGATTCTGGCCGGTCTTGTTCTCCTGCTCGAAAATGATCTGGGTCAGCACGGAGCGGGTGATGTCCTCGCCGCTCTTGGCGTCATAGACGACGAAATCGTCGCCGGCCTTCACCATCTCCGCCAGATCTTCCAGGGTGACATAGGCGCTGGCCCCGGTGTTGTAGAGGCGCCGGTTCGCATATTTCTTGATGGTGACGGGTGGCTTCTCGGTGGTCATTGTCATTCCCTGTGCGGCGGCCGCGCGGCGCGCCCAAGGCAATTTAGCCGAAAAACTCCTGGATTGGCAAAAGATTCAAGCGTCCTCTCCGCTTGCGGCGCCGCGCCGCGCCGCATGGCGCGAAAATTGTCATGATTATTATATAGGCTTGGCCTGTCCCAAAGTCCGATTGGGTCGCGCCGCGTCCTCGTCTAAGACCGGCAAAAGCTCTACAACCAAAAGAGAATAGCGGGAAACGCCATGCGTCTTGACCGCGCATCGGGCAAAATGGTCAAACTGTCAGCCAAGTCGCCCAAGCATGCCGTTCGTCAGGAACGGAAGGCGACGTTCCGGAGGATTTTGCATGTCGACCGATGTCGTGATTGTTTCCGCCGCCCGCACCGCGGTCGGCTCGTTCAGCGGAGCCTTCTCCTCTGTCGTCGCCCACGATCTGGGCGCGCACGCGATCAAGGCCGCGCTCGAGCGCGCCAAGGTCGAGGCGGGCGATGTCGATGAAGTCATCCTCGGTCAGGTGCTCTCGGCCAATCAGGGCCAGAACCCGGCGCGCCAGGCGGCCCGCAAGGCCGGTCTCCCCGACGAAAAGACCGCTTTCGGCATCAACCAGCTCTGCGGCTCGGGCCTGCGCACCGTGGCGCTGGGCATGCAGCAGATCGCCAATGGCGACGCCAATATCGTCGTCGCCGGCGGCATCGAGAACATGACGCTTTCGCCCCATGTCGCCTTCCTGCGCAATGGCGTGAAGATGGGCGAGCTGAAAATGCTCGACACCATGCTGCGCGACGGCCTGAACGACGCCTTCATGGGCTATCACATGGGCACGACGGCGGAAAACATCGCCACCAAGTTCCAGATCACCCGCGAAGAGCAGGACCAGTTCGCCACGGCCTCGCAGAACAAGGCCGAAGCCGCGAAAAAGGCCGGCAAGTTCAAGGAAGAGATCGTCCCCTACACGATTTCGACCAAGAAGGGCGATGTCGTCGTCGACACCGACGAATTCATCCGCGACGGCGTCACCTATGACGCGCTGGCCAAGCTGCGCCCGGCCTTCTCCAAGGAGGGCACCGTGACCGCCGGCAACGCCTCGGGCATCAATGACGGCGCCGCCGTCACCGTGCTGATGACCGCCGCCGAGGCCGCCAAGCGCGGGTTGACCCCGCTGGCGCGCATCGCCGGCTGGGCCACCGCCGGCGTCGATCCGGCCATCATGGGCACGGGACCGATCCCCTCGGTGCAGAAGCTGCTCGCCAAGATCGGCTGGAACATCCAGGATCTCGACGTGATCGAAGCCAACGAGGCCTTCGCCGCCCAGGCGATTTCGGTCAATCGCGGCCTCGGCTGGGACACGTCCAAGGTCAATGTCAACGGCGGCGCCATCGCCATCGGCCATCCCATCGGCGCCTCCGGCGCCCGCGTGCTGGTCACGCTGCTGCATGAGATGAAGCGCCAGAACGCCAAGAAGGGCCTGGCCACGCTGTGCATCGGCGGCGGCATGGGCATCGCCCTGGCGGTCGAGCGCTGATCTGAAAACCCACGGGCGCCGGCCGCCGTCGCGGCCGGCGTTTTTCGTATAAACTCTTAAGAAAATCAGGGGGAAACATGTCTCGAGTTGCAATCGTCACCGGCGGCACGCGCGGAATTGGCGCCGCCATTTCCAAGGCGCTGAAGGCCGCCGGCTACAAGGTCGCCGCCTCCTACGCCGGCAATGACGAGGCCGCCCATAAATTCCAGGCCGAAACCGGCATCGCCGTCTATAAGTGGGACGTTTCCGACTATGACGCCTGCGCCGCCGGCATCGCCAAGGTCGAGGCCGATCTCGGCCCCATCGAGGTGCTGGTCAACAACGCCGGCATCACCAAGGACGGCATGTTCCACAAGATGACCAAGGACCAGTGGTACGGGGTCATCAACACCAATCTGAACTCGCTGTTCAACATGACCCGCCCCGTCTGGGAAGGCATGCGCGCCCGCAAATTCGGCCGCGTCGTGTGCATTTCCTCGGTCAACGGCCAGAAGGGCCAGATGGGCCAGGTCAATTATTCCGCCGCCAAGGCCGGCGACCTCGGCTTCGTCAAGGCCCTGGCCCAGGAAGGCGCCAAGGCCGGCATCACCGTCAACGCCATCTGCCCCGGCTATATCGGCACGGATATGGTGCGCGCCATCGACCAGGCGGTGCTGGACAAGGCCATCCTGCCCTATATCCCGGTCGGCCGCCTCGGCGAACCCGAGGAAATCGCCCGCGCCGTGGTCTTCCTGGTCGCCGACGAGGCCGGCTTCATCACGGGCTCGACGCTGTCGGCCAATGGCGGCCAGCTGATGAGCTGATGGACTTCGCCGGTCCCTTGCAAAAAACTTGGCATCGGCGATTTCCCCTTGCGGCCCGGGGTGCTGGCGCGTTGCGTTGACGCAGCGTAACCTTTACACGGGAGAGGGGCCCGAAAAGACAGGCGCGACGCGAGCGCATAGGCGAACGGCCCGGGATTTCCCGGCCGTTTTTTTTATGGATGGACGATGGCTTACCGGGTCTGGGCGATTCGCGCGGGCGGCGACAGCGAAGCCGATCAGCTTTTCGTCGAAAACGGTCTGCTCGCCGTCAGCTTTCTCGACATAGACCGCGACGCCAGCAAATTGCCGGCGCAACGCGCCGCCTTCAAGGAGGCTTTTTCCGAGGGCGGCCGCGAGATGCGGCCGGGCGCGATCCCGGCGCTGTCAGGGCAATTGTTCCGCTTCGTCCATGAGATGAAGATCGGCGACCGCGTGATCTATCCGCGAAAAATCGACCGCACCCTGCTCTGGGGCGAAATTTCCACGCCCTATCTCTACGACCGCGCCAATAATCCGGATTTTCCCCACCGGCGCGGGGTGCGCTGGCTGAAATCGCTGAGCCGCGACCTGTTCTCCCAGGGCGCGCTTTACGAATTGGGCGCGACCCTGACCATTTTCGAAATCCGCAATTTCGCGGCGGAATTCATCAGCCGTTTCGAGCCGCCGCCCGGCGCCGGCGACCGCCCGGCGGCGCTGGGCGAGGACGACACCCAGGCCCTGGTGGCGCGCGACATCGCCGAGACCACCCGGGATTTCATCTCGAAAAAGCTGAAAAGCGATCTCAAGGGCTATCCGCTCGAAGGTTTTGTCGCCGGCCTGTTTCGCGCCATGGGCTATAACGCCCAGGCCACCCGCGCCTCGCACGACGACGGCATAGACGTGATCGCCCATCGCGACGAATTGGGGATCGAGCCGCCGATCCTGAAAATCCAGGTCAAGGCCCATGAGGGCAACATCGGCGCCGATCTGGTCAAGGCTTTTTACGCCATGATCCACGACCGCGACGTCGGCATTTTCATCGCCACCGGCGGCTATACGGCGGCGGCGCGCGACTTCGCCCGGATGAAGGCCAATTTCAAACTGGTGGACGGCGCCGAATTCGTCGGCCTGATCGAGAAATATTACGACGGGCTGGATTTGAAATTCAGGAAGCAGATACCGCTGCGACGGATGCTGGTCCCGGATGTCATGCAGGATGAGTGAGATTTTGTTTTTACCGCAGCGCGAATCGGGGCCAAGTTTGTTCCTGTCCTCGTAATCCTAGCGTAAAAGTGCTCGAAGCGAACTCGATTCTAGGCACTGTTAACCATTTATTAACCATATGATTCAGTTATACTTTATTCCATCGGAGGACGAATCGATGGATGCAACTTATAATTTAAATGGTGGCTTCAAACCGACTACGAAACGGTTTGCCGATTTGGATGGACCAGACTATTTCCCAACCCCCGCATGGGCGACCCACGCACTCATCGATAATGAAAAATTTGCGGGCGACATCTGGGAATGTGCTTGCGGCGATGGCGCAATGTCCGATGTTCTGGCGCAGACCGGAAACCAAGTCGTGAGTTCTGACCTGTTTCGCCGTGGTTATGGCGAAGCGGGCGTCGACTTTCTTACGGCGGATCGACGAGCCGCTAACATCGTTACAAATCCGCCCTACAATTGCGCCGAAGGCTTCGTGGCCGCAGGGATGAAAAATGCAGATCGCAAATTTGCGCTTCTCCTCCGCCTTGCTTTTCTTGAGGGTGCGAACCGTGCAAATACAATTTTTTCCCGCAACCCGCCGAGCCGCGTCTGGGTGTTTAGCGAACGCATCACGTTTTATCCGGCGAACGCCGAGATCAAAGGCTCAGGCACGACGGCTTATGCTTGGTTCGTTTGGGATAGGAATGCGCCAAGATCCACTGAATTGAAATGGTTCAAGCCGGGATACAAGGCGCGTTACGCTTAGCCGCCATTATTTTTCAGGTGTGTTCGACCAGCATCCGTAATTCGTAATCCACGGCGCGGTCCAAGATGGACCGCGAATCCTTTCGGTTATGATGTTTCCCTGCGCCCCTTTGTGAGAAATCATGTTCCGAACGATTTGGGAGAATTTTGTATCGTGCCGTCCCTCCAATATTTCGGCGTCCTCCCCTTTCGGCTTAAAAACGCTCCAGAGCTCTATAATTAGGTTAGACGTAGACATAGCGCCTGAGGGGTTCTCGGCGAGAATCCTCAATGTCGGCAATAAAAGATCGGCCTCTGCAATGCGGCCCTTCTTATTCGGCATGGTCAACTCCCTTGGTTAAAACGCTCTATTGTTGCCTCGATCTGCACTATCCCGCAATGCCCAAGCTGACCTTTTCAGAAATCATAGGGATTACAGCGCCGTGATACGAATCGCATAATTTCGCGCGGCGACGGGGCACCCTGGCCTCGATGCCATACAATGCGAACCCTTCCTGCGCCCCGTCATCGCGAGCGCAGCACAGCGATCCACCTTTCCCGAGAACCGCAGCGTGGATCGCTTCGTCGCTAACGCCCTTCGCGATGACGGCTCGCGTTTCAGCCTCGATCAGCTCCCTCTCCCCGCCCAGGCGGGGAGAGGGGACAGATCGCGCGCTTCACGTTGAATATCGTGACGACGCCGATCTGGGTCGATGACGACCCCGCTCCCGATGCCCTCACCCTGAGGAGCCCGCACAGCGGGCGTCTCTAAGGGCGAGGGTATCAGCCGGCGTCGGTCTGTCGCGCGGACGGAGGCGGCTCAATTTCTGGCGCATGGTTCGAGACGGGCGCCTCGGCGCCCTCCCCACCATGAGGGGCCTGGGGCGGCGAGGGCTTGGCGGGAAGGGTGCGGCGAACAACGGCGGGCGGCGTCACGCCATCATCGGTATCCTCGCCCGTGAGGCAAAAAATAAAAAAGGCCGGGCGAACCCGGCCTTGCCATTCACGCGTGCGCGCGAAAAGAAAAAAGGAAAATCAGTCTTCCTTGGACTTGATGGTCAGCACCTGGCGGCCGTTATAGGTGCCGGCTTTCAGGTCGATGTGGTGCGGGCGGCGCAGTTCGCCGGAATTCTTGTCCTCGACATAGGTCGGGGCGGCGAGGGCGTCGGCCGAGCGGCGGAAGCCGCGCTTCATCGGCGAAGTCTTTCTTTTCGGAACAGCCATTTTCTCAACTCCGGTCTCGCGGTCGCGAAGACCGCTTTCGCGCGCATCCAGGGCGGGCGTAAATTCAAGAGCGCGTCTCTTACAGGCAAATGTCGGAAATGGCTAGAGCCGGCGGGGAAAAAAAGCGCCCGCCCGTCTTAGCGGAAGAAATCCAGCGTAAACGCATCCTCGACATGCAGCGGCGGGCGCCAGGGCGCGACAAAAACCGCGTCGCCGCGCAGCGCCAGATCGGCGGCCCAGGGATTGCGCGCCAGCCAATAGCGCGCGGCGCGCGAAATGCGCGCCGTCTTGCGCGCGCCAATGGCCTGCTGCGCCTGTTCCAGCCGGGGCCGCGCCTTGACCTCGACAAAGGCGACGGTCTCGCCGCGCCGGGCGACAATGTCGATCTCGCCGCCGGCCGCGCAAAAATTGCGGTCGAGAATCTCGTAGGATTTCAGCCGCAGCCAGAGCGCGGCCAAGGTTTCGGCGCGAAGCCCCGAGGCGCGGGAGCCGGCGCCGCCCCGGCTCATTCCCCCTTGTCCTCCGCCGAAATCTCCACGGCGCGGGCGTAAACCGCGCGGCGCGGCTGGCCGGTTTCGGCGGCGACGACGCTGGCGGCGTCCTTGACCGAGAATTTTTGCAGGGCGGCGCGGATCTTGTCGTCCAGCGCCACGCCATCCAGCGCCGGCGCATCCTCGCCGGGCGGCGCCACCAGCAGCACGATCTCGCCCTTGGGCGGGCCGTCGCGTTCGTAATCGGCGGCGAGCACATCGAGCGCGCCGCGCTTGACCTGCTCGAAATGCTTGGTGAGCTCGCGCGCCACCGCCGCCTGACGGGGGCCGAGCACGGCGGCGAGATCGGTCAGGGATTCGGCCAGACGGCGCGGCGATTCGAAAAACACCAGCGTGCCGGGAATGGCGGCGAGTTGCGCGGCGCGGGCGCGGCGCGCCCCGGATTTCACCGGCAGAAAGCCCTCGAAGAAAAACCGGTCGGTCGGCAGGCCCGCGACCACCAGCGCCGCCAGCACCGCCGAAGCGCCGGGCGCGGAGGTGACGGGCACGCCCTGCGCCACCGCCTCGGCGACCAGTTTGAAGCCGGGATCGGAGACCAAGGGCGTGCCGGCGTCGGAAATCAGCGCCAGGCTCTCGCCCTTTTGCAATCGCGCCAGCAGAATCGGCCGCATCGCCGTGGCGTTATGCTCGTGATAGGCGACCAGCGGCGTGGCTATGCCATAATGGGCCAGCAGATTGCGGCTGACCCGGGTGTCCTCGGCGAGCACCGCGTCGGCGGCGGCCAGCGTCGCCAGGGCGCGCAGGGTGATGTCGCGCAGATTGCCGATGGGCGTGGCCACCACATGCAGGCCGGGCGCGAGCCGTTCCGCCTCGGCGCGCAGGCCGAAGGCGACAAAGGAGTTGGGCGGCGAATTGGCTGTTTCCTGCGCCATGACGCGCCTTTCAACTTTTGACGGCGGCGCCGCGCAACCGCTTCCGGTTGCCAGACCGCGCGCCTATGCCGTAAGACTGGGCTTCGGGGTCTGTCAAGCGCGTCCAGCCGGCGTCAGCGGCGGCACAAGGCGGAGAACATCATTGCGGCTATCCGAAATGCGGCCATCGCGGAAATTTCGCCCGCGCCTGCTCGCCTGTTGCGCGGTTCTGCTGCTGTCCGCCTGCGCCATGCCGGGCATGGCGCCCTCGTCGCGCGGCGATGAGCCGCTGACGGCGCCGGTGACCCCGGTCCAGTCCTCCGCTCTGCCCGGCTCGGGCCAGACTTTGGGGACCGGCCCGGTGAAAGTGGCCCTGATCCTGCCGCTGACCCAAGGGTCCGGCCAGAGCGCCGTCGGCATTTCCATGCGCAACGCCGCCGAACTGGCGCTGAGCGAGGTCGGCGGCTCCGACATCACCCTGCTGGTCAAGGACGACCGCTCGACGCCCGACGGCGCGCGCGACGCGACGCAAGCGGCGCTGGGCGAGGGCGCCGAACTGGTGCTGGGCCCGCTGTTTGCCGGCGACGTGCGCGCGGCGGCCAGCGTGGCGCGAGCCAGCGGCAAGCCGGTGATCGCCTATTCCACCGACATGTCGGTGGCCACGCGCGGCGTCTATCTCCTGTCGTTCCTTGTCGAGAACCAGGTCGATCGCGTCGTCGATTTCGCCGCCAGCCGGGGCAAGAAATCGGTGGCGGTGCTGGCGCCGGAAAATGAATACGCCAATGTCGCCGTCGGCGCGCTGCAAACCGCCGCCGCCCGCCGCGACATGCGCGTGGCGGCCATCGAGCGCTACAAGCCCGGCGGCGTCGCCGCCGCCGTGGGGCGAATCGCAACGCTCGGCGGCCAGATCGACAGTCTGTTCATTCCCGAACAGGCGGCGGCCCTGCCGGAAGTCGCGCGCGCCCTGGCCAGCGCCGGCCTGGATTCGAGCAAAGTGCAGATTCTCGGCGCCAGCCTGTGGAACGATTCCCGGGTGCTGAGCCTGCCGTCGCTCCAGGGCGCCTGGTTCGCCGCGCCCGAAAACGCTGGCTTCGCCGCCTTCGCCCAGCGCTATCGCGCCAAATTCAACGCCGACCCGACGCGCGTGGCGACGCTGGCTTACGATTCCGTCTCGCTGACGGCGGCTCTGGCGCGCACGCAGGGCGCGCGGCGCTTCAGCGAGGACGTCCTGACCAGCCCGACCGGCTTCAACGGCGCCGATGGCGTGTTCCGCTTCAAGACCGATGGCGGCAATGAGCGCGGCCTCTCCGTGCTCCAGGCCAATCACGGCTCGACCGTGGTGGTCAGCCCGGCGCCGCGCAGCCTTTCGGGGGCGTGAACCGCGCCACCGGAGCCAACTGGGGATTGGCGGTTTTCGACCGTCGTTTCGCCTGATTTTCCGCTATGATGCTGCACCCGAATCACGGCGCGGACGCGCCGCTTTTTGCACAAGGAATGAACTGTTGACCGACGAATCCGCCGCCACGCCGCCGAATGCTGAATATGGCGCCGATTCGATCAAGGTTTTGCGCGGCCTCGACGCCGTGCGCAAGCGCCCGGGCATGTATATCGGCGACACCGACGATGGCTCGGGCCTGCATCATATGGTCTATGAAGTCGTCGACAACGCCATCGACGAGACCCTGGCCGGCCACGCTTCGCTGGTCACGGTGACGCTCAACGCCGACGGCTCCTGCACGGTGACCGACAATGGCCGCGGCATTCCCACCGGCGTGCATTCGGAGGAAGGCGTTTCCGCCGCCGAGGTCATCATGACCCAGCTCCATGCCGGCGGCAAATTCGACCAGAACAGCTACAAAGTGTCCGGCGGGTTGCATGGCGTCGGCGTTTCCGTGGTCAATGCCTTGTCCTCGACCTTGCAACTGCGGATCTGGCGCGACGGGCTGGAGCATGAGATCGAATTCGCCCATGGCGACGCCGTGGCGCCGCTGAAAGTGGTCGGCGAGGCGCCGCTCGAGGATGGCAAGCCCAAGCGCGGGACGTCCGTGACCTTCCTGCCTTCGACCGAAACTTTCACCCATGTCGAATTCGACTATGGGACCATCGAACACCGGCTGCGCGAACTGGCCTTCCTCAATTCCGGCGTTCATATCGTCCTGACCGACGCGCGCCATTCCGAGATCAAGACCGAGACGCTTTATTATGAAGGCGGGCTGGAGGCTTTCGTCCGCTATCTCGACCGCGCCAAGTCGCCGCTGCTCGGCAAGCCGGTGCAGGTGCGCGGCGAACGCGACGGCATTGCGGTGGAAGTCGCGCTGTGGTGGAACGACAGCTATCATGAGAATGTGCTGGTCTTCACCAATAACATTCCCCAGCGCGACGGCGGCACCCATCTCGCCGGCTTCCGCGCCGCGCTGACCCGGCAGATCACCGGCTATGCCGAGTCTTCGGGCCTGAGCAAGAGGGAAAAGGTCGATCTGACCGGCGACGATTGCCGCGAAGGCCTGACCTGCGTGGTCTCGGTCAAGGTGCCCGATCCGAAATTCTCCTCGCAGACCAAGGACAAGCTGGTCTCCTCCGAGGTTCGCCCGGTGGTCGAGGGCGTCGTCAACGAAGCGCTCGGCCAATGGCTGGAGGAGCATCCTGGCGAGGCCAAGACCGTGGTCGGCAAGGTGGTCGAGGCCGCCTCCGCCCGCGAGGCGGCGCGCAAGGCCCGCGAACTGACCCGGCGCAAGGGCGCGCTGGATGTCGCCAATCTCCCCGGCAAGCTCGCCGATTGCCAGGAACGCGACCCGGCCAAGGCCGAATTGTTCATCGTCGAGGGCGATTCCGCGGGCGGTTCGGCCAAGCAGGGCCGCGCCCGGGAGTATCAGGCGGTGCTGCCCTTGCGCGGCAAGATTCTCAATGTCGAGCGCGCCCGTTTCGACAAAATGCTGTCCAGCGAGCAGATCGGCACCTTGATCACCGCGCTTGGCGCCGGCATCGGCCATGACGAATTCAACATCGAGAAGCTGCGCTATCACAAGATCATCGTGATGACCGACGCCGACGTCGACGGCTCGCATATCCGCACCCTGCTGCTCACCTTCTTCTACCGGCAGATGCGGCCGCTGATCGAAAACGGCTATCTCTATATCGCCCAGCCGCCCTTGTTTAAGGTGAAGCGCGGCTCGTCCGAGCAATATCTCAAGGACGAGAAGGCGATGGACGATTATCTGAGCGCCAATGGCGTCGAAGGCGCGGTGCTGCGCCTGGCGTCCGGCGAGGAGCGCGCCGGCGCCGATCTGCGCGCCCTGGTCGACGAGGCGCGCTTCATTCGCGCCATTCTCGCGCAATTGCACAATCGCTACGACCGCACCGCCGTCGAACAGGCGGCGATCGCCGGGGCGCTGCGGCCGCAAACCCTGCTCTCGGAAAGCGAGGCGAACGCGAAGGCGCAAGCCATCGCCGCGCGGCTCGACGCCCTCGCCGACGAGATCGAGCGCGGCTGGAAGGGCCGGGTCGAAAACGGCGGCTATGTGCTGACCCGCGAATTGCGCGGCGTCACCCAGGCCCTGCATCTCGACGCCGGCCTGCTCGCCTCGGCCGAGGCGCGCCGTCTCGACGAAAAGGCCGAAAACCTGCGCCAGACTTTTTCCGCTCCGGCGTTTTTGCTGCGCAAGGCCGAGGAAATGCAGATCAGCGGTCCCACGGCGCTGCTCGCGGCCATTCTCGCCGCCGGCGGCAAGGGCGTCGCGCAGCAGCGTTACAAAGGCCTGGGCGAGATGAATCCGGAACAGCTCTGGGAAACCACGCTCGACCGCGAGGCCCGTTCGCTGCTCCAGGTGAAAATCAAGGAAGGCGACGAGGCCGAGGATCTGTTCGTCAAACTCATGGGCGACGTGGTCGAGCCGCGTCGCGAATTCATCCAGGACAATGCGCTCAACGTCGCCAATCTCGACGTGTGAAAATGTGCCGGGCGTAACAAAATACATCCTGAGGTTGAACTATGCTGCGGAAATCGGCGCCTCGGCCCTGTCTCGAGCGGAAAGCCATGCGCCGCTGTCGCATAAACGTCAGCTTCGAGAATTTTTTATGGCAAGGCCGAGCGCCGGTTTTTGAACTGCCTTTATTTTTAATCAGTTATCTTCAAAATGCTTTTCCGGGCGCTCCGCCGGGCGCTTGACTCGGGTTCTGCGGCGCTCCGAATCGACGTCGAAAAAAAGCCCGCCAATTTTTTTCCGATCGCCCCGCCGGACCGCCTTGCTCGGACTCGCGTCATTCTCAAGTCATTGCCTGCAAACGATCCAAACCGGGGCGCGGAGGCCGCGGCTCGCGGCCAGGAAATCCCCCTTTGGCCATTGCGCCCCCCGGCCCGTCCGTGTATCTTCTGACTTGTAAGTAAAACTTCAATATTTCAGCTATGTTTCATGACTACTAATAGTTAAGCTATGTAATGTTAAACAATTTTATTTGCCTATTTTGGGAATTTCCCAATATGACTGCGGATTAGACATTTTGAGCAAATTTTTGACTTGTCGGGATCGCCGGCATGAATTAAGACGATGGACAGAGTTGGAGCCATGATGGTTTTGACAGCAGTATATGTCGGATTTATACGCGGCGATTACGTGCGCGGTTCTGCATAATTTACGAGCAAGCCCGGTTTGTGTTGCTTGACCTCAGCCAACGCGTAGAAAACGACAAGAAGATAGAAAATGTCCAAGGCAAACGCTCAGAAATCTATTCAAGATGACACGCGCATGGGCGTCTCCGATGACGCTTGGCAGAAATTCTGCGCCATTTTGCGCGCCGAATTGGGCGACGCCATTTATTCATCCTGGTTCACGCGCCTGGAGCTCGACCGGATCGTCAACAGTTGCGCGCATTTTTCCGTGCCGACCAAGTTTCTGAAGAGCTGGATTCAGGCGCATCACTACGACAAGCTTCGTTCGATCGCGCAGTTGCATCTGGCCGAGGTCGCCGAAATCTCGCTGGCGCTGCGCACGGGAACGCTGAACGCTCAGGACAAATCCGTGGAGGCCGAGGCGCCCCAGGCCACGGGAGCGGCGCCGCGCGCGAAAATATCGCCGGCGCGGGATCTGCCGCGCGAGGCCGGCGCCCATGTCGAGAGCTCCGCGCTCGACCAGCGGATGAATTTCGGCACATTCATGGTCGGCAAATCCAATCAGCTGGCTTTCGCCGCCGCCCAGGAAGTCTGCCGCGCCACCTCCGGCGCCGCCTCCATGTTCAACCCGCTGTTCGTCCATGCCGGCGTCGGCCTGGGCAAGACCCATTTGATCCAGGCCATAGCCCACGCCACCGCCAAGAATGGCCGCAACGCGCTGTACCTGACCGCCGAAAAATTCATGTACAGCTTTGTTTCCGCGCTGAAATCGCAGAATTCGCTGTCCTTCAAGGAATCGCTGCGCGGCATCGACCTGCTGATCATCGACGATGTGCAATTCCTGCAGGGCAAGCACACCCAGCATGAATTCTGCCACACGCTCAATTCGCTGATCGACAATGGCCGCCAGGTGATCATCGCCTGCGACCGCACTCCCAACGAGCTGGAAAATCTCGACGAGCGCATCCGTTCGCGCTTCGCCGGCGGGCTTTGCGTCGAAATCCATTCGCTGGACGACGACTTGCGGCAAAAAATCGTCGAGGCGCGGGTCGCCGCCGCCAAGCTGGTGCAGCCGAGCTTCGAGGTCGCGCCCGCCGTGGTCGCCATGGTCGCCAGCCAGATCCGCACCAATGGCCGCGATCTCGACGGCGCGGTGAACCGGCTGCTGGCCCATACGATTCTGGTCGGCGCGGCGCTGTCGCTCGAACAGGCGGAAAACGCCATTCGCGACCTGATCCGCCATCGCGAGGCCAAGCGCATCAAGATCGAGGACATTCAGAAACTGGTCGCCACCCATTTCAATGTCAGCCGCGCCGATATTCTCTCCTCGCGCCGCACCGCCAATGTGGTCAAGCCGCGCCAGATCGCCATGTATCTGGCGAAAATCCTCACCCCCCGCTCGCTGCCGGAAATTGGCCGGCGCTTTGGCGGGCGCGATCACACCACCGTGCTTCACGCCGTGCGCAAGATCGACGGGCTCGTCGCCAAGGACACCGCGCTGAAGAAGGAACTGGACCATCTCAAGCAGATGCTTGAGGAATAGGCGCGACGCCATTCGAAAAAAGGCCCGGAAGCGCAATCGCCTCCGGGCCTTTTTTTTGAACCGCGAAGGCCGCGACCTATTGCAGCCAGCCCTGGCTGACGCCGGCGATCAGCACGACGCCGAGCACGAAGCGGTAGATCACGAAAATCCAGGACGAGAACCGCTCCAGATATTTCATCAGGCTCCAGATCGCGACAAAGGCGGAGATCGAGGCGACGACCAGGCCGACGCCGAGAATCATCCAGCCCTCCGCCGGCAGATGCGCCTTGTAGAGTTCGAAGAACTCCTTCATCCCCGCGAGGAAAATCGCGGGCAAGCCGAGCAGGAAGGAGAAGCGCGCGGCTTCGTCGCGCTTGAGATCGAGGAACAAGGCGGCGGTCAAGGTCGAGCCCGAGCGCGACACGCCGGGAATCAGCGCCCCGACCTGGGCGAGGCCGACCAGCATGGCGTCCTTCAATCCGACATTGTCGAGCGTGCGGCGATGGGCGCAGAATTTTTCCGCCAGCGCCAGCAAGAGCGACATGACGATGCAGGCCGCGCCGATGACATAGAGGCTGCGCAGCGGCGAGCCGCAGGTGTTCAGCGTTTTCGACAGCAGCACGCCGAAAACGACCAGCGGCAGCGTCGCCAGCAAAATCCAGGTGGTGAAACGGAACTGCCAGTCGCGGAAGTCGCGGCGCCTGACGGCGTTGATCGAGCCGCCGACCAGGCCGGCGAAATCGCTCCAGAAATAGGAGATCACCGCCGCCAGCGCCGCCATTTGCATGGCCGCCGAAAAGGCCGAGCCGGGATCGCGCCAGCCGAGCAGCGCCGGGACGATGCGCATATGGGCGGTGGAGGAAATCGGCAAAAGCTCGGAAATGCCCTGAACCACGCCCAGCGCCGCCACTTTGGCCGCGCCCAGTTCAATGAATCCGGTGTCCAACCCTTGTGTGCAAACTTCGGCGGCCATGCGCGCGCTCCCGTCGAATCAGCAAAAAAACGCCTCCGCCGGTTTTGAACGACCCGGCGAAGGCTGGCAATGCTCCATTTTCAAGATCTTGATGATCGCGACAGGTCGCGCTCGTCAAGGCCCCTCGCATCGGCTCGGCCTCGCCTTTGCTCCTGACAGGTTTTCATGCGTGAGAACCTTGCCCGTCCAGGGGTCAGGCCGCCTCGGCGCTTTTTTCCACCACGCGGACAATGTCGGCCATGATGGCGTTGAGTTCGTAATCCTTGGGCGTATAGACCGCCGCCACGCCCTCGGCGAGCAATTGCTTCTCGTCCTCGGGCGGGATGATGCCGCCGACGATCACGGGGATGTCGGCAATGCCCTGGGCCTTCATCTTGTCCAGCACGTCGCGCACCAGGGGCAGATGCGAGCCGGAGAGAATCGACAGGCCCACGACATGCACGCCCTCTTCCAGCGCGGCGTTGACGATTTCCGCGGGGGTCAGGCGTATCCCCTCGTAAACCACCTCCATGCCGGCGTCGCGGGCGCGCACCGCGATCTGCTCGGCGCCGTTGGAATGGCCGTCGAGACCGGGCTTGCCGACCAGGAACTTGATGCGCCGTCCGAGTTTTTTCGAGACGCGGTCGACTTCGGCGCGCACCGGGGCCAGCGAGCCCCCGCTCTCGCGCGCGGCGCGGCCGACGCCGGTGGGGGCGCGGAATTCGCCGAAAACCTCGCGCAGGGTCTGGCCCCATTCGCCAGTGGTGACCCCCGCCTTGGCGGCGGCGATCGAGGGCTCCATGATGTTGCGGTCTTCCTGGGCGGCGGCGCGCAGCTCGGCCAAGGCTTTTTCCACCGCCTTGGCGTCGCGCTGCGACCGCCAGCTTTGAGGCGCTCGATCTGCTCGGCCTCGACATGTTCGGAGACAACCATGATCGAGCCTTCGCCGGTGGTCAGCGGCGAGGGTTCGGTTTCGACGAAACGGTTGACGCCGACCACGGTCTGCTCGCCCGCCTCGATGCTTTCGAGACGGCGGGTGTTGGATTCGACCAGTTTCGACTTGAGATAGCCGGTTTCCACCGCCGCCACCGCGCCGCCCATGGCGTCGATCGCCGCCAGCTCGGCCAGAGCCTCCGCTTTCAGCGATTCCACCTTCTTGCTGCAGCTCGACCGAGCCATCGAACAGATCGCCATATTCGAGCAGATCGGTCTCATAAGCCAAAATCTGCTGGAGGCGCAGCGACCATTGCTGGTCGAAGGGGCGCGGCAGGCCCAGCGCCTCGTTCCAGGCGGGAAGCTGCACGGCGCGGGCGCGGGCCTTTTTGGAGAGCACCACGGCCAGCGTTTCGATGAGGATGCGATAGACGTTGTTTTCCGGCTGCTGCTCGGTGAGCCCGAGCGAATTGACCTGCACGCCATAGCGGAAGCGGCGGTGCTTTTCCTCCTTCACGCCATAGCGGTTGAGCGTCAGCTCGTCCCACAATTCGGTGAAGGCGCGGACCTTGGCCAGTTCGGTGACGAAGCGCATGCCGGCGTTGAGGAAGAAGGAGATGCGTCCGACGACCTCGCCGAAATCCTCATCGGCGACCTCGCCGGAGTTCTTCACCGTATCGAGAATCGCAACAGCCGTGGCCAGCGCATAGGACAGTTCCTGCACCGGCGTCGCGCCGGCTTCCTGCAAATGATAGGAGCAGACATTCATCGGGTTCCACTTGGGAACCTGCTTCGTGGTGAACAGGATGACGTCCTTGGTCAGGCGCAGCGACGGACCGGGCGGGAACACATAGGTGCCGCGCGAAAGATATTCCTTGATGATGTCGTTCTGGGTCGTGCCTTGCAGGGCCGAGCGCGGCGCGCCCTGAAGATCGGCGGCGGCGATATAGAGCGACAGCAGCCAGGGCGCCGTGGCGTTGATGGTCATCGACGTGTTCATCTGCGCAATGGGAATGCCGTCGAACAGAGTGTTCATGTCGCCGAGATGGCTGATCGGCACGCCGACCTTGCCGACCTCGCCGCGCGACAGCGGATGATCGGAATCGTAACCGGTCTGGGTCGGCAGATCGAAGGCGATCGACAGGCCCGTCTGGCCCTTGGCGAGATTGCCGCGATAGAGCTTGTTGGAATTGGCGGCGTTGGAATGACCGGCATAGGTGCGGAAAATCCAGGGCTTGTCGCGACCGGTTTGGGGCTTCGTCATGGGGGCCTCTCGCTATCTCGCCAAATTTTTGCGCGCGCGCATTTTGGGTTCTGCTTTGACTTACTTTTTCGCAAAGCACAATCGTCCATCCAGCGGGACGAGGCGCATCGGCGAAGGCCAAAAAACGCGGGTCGAGGTTTTTGTCGTTATTTTCCGAAGGCGCGCGAAAAAAACCAGAACGAAACAGGATCGGACTTAAGGACAAAGCGAAAATCCGCGCGGAACACTCGCCAAAGCGTCAGAAAATGTATAATTGCCGGCTCAAATGGAGGAAGTGGCGCGGACTGGTCCGCCGTGCGCCCGCCTTTCATGAGAATTTTGCTGCGTCGCAAAGAAAGGGCATTCCTCTTTCTTTCGCGCCGCATTAGCCTTTGCGCCGATTTCGAGGGAAAGCGGCCAAACGACAGGAGTGAGCGTTGAACGATTCTACGCCAGCACCCAGCGCCGACAAGGCGCCGGTCTACAAGGACCTTTACGACATCGGCGAAATTCCGCCGCTCGGCCATGTGCCCAAAAACATGCACGCCTGGGTGATCCGCAAGGATCGTCACGGCCCGCCCGAATCCGCCATGCAGCTGGAAGTCGTGCCCACCTGGGAGCTCGACAGCCATGACGTGCTGGTTCTGGTGATGGCCGCCGGCGTCAATTACAATGGCGTCTGGGCGGCGCTGGGCGAGCCGATTTCGGTGCTCGACGCCCATAAGCAGCCCTATCACATCGCCGGCTCCGACGCCTCGGGCATTGTCTGGGCGGTCGGCTCCAAGGTGAAGCGCTGGAAAGTCGGCGACGAGGTCGTGGTGCATTGCAACCAGGACGATGGCGACGACGAGGAATGCAACGGCGGCGATCCGATGTTCTCCTCCTCGCAGCGCATCTGGGGCTATGAGACCCCCGACGGCTCCTTTGGCCAGTTCTGCCGCGTGCAGGACCGCCAGCTGATGGAGCGCCCGCGCCATCTGACCTGGGAGGAAAGCGCCTGCTACACGCTGACGCTGGCCACCGCCTATCGCATGCTGTTCGGCCATGAGCCGCACCGCCTGAAGCCGGGCGACAATGTTCTGGTCTGGGGCGCCTCCGGCGGTCTGGGCGTGTTCGGCGTGCAGCTCATCGCCGCCGCCGGCGCCAACGCCATCGGCATCATCTCCGACGAATCCAAGCGCGACTATGTCCTTTCGCTGGGCGCCAAGGGCGTCATCAACCGCAAGGACTTCAAGTGCTGGGGGCAATTGCCCAAGGTCAATTCGCAGGAATATGCGGACTGGACCAAGGAAGCGCGCAAATTCGGCAAGGCGATCTGGGACATCACCGGCAAGAAGGATGTCGACATCGTCTTCGAACATCCGGGCGAACAGACCTTCCCGGTCTCGACGCTGGTCTGCAAGCGCGGCGGCATGGTGGTGTTCTGCGCGGGAACCTCGGGCTTCAACCTGACCTTCGACGCCCGCTATGTGTGGATGCGGCAGAAGCGCATCCAGGGCTCGCATTTCGCCCATCTGAAACAGGCGGCCGCGGCGAATAAATTCGTCGTCGACCGCCGCGTCGATCCCTGCATGTCCGAAGTCTTCCCCTGGGCGAAGATTCCGCTGGCCCACACCAAAATGTGGAAGAACCAGCATGCCCCGGGCAATATGGCGGTGCTCGTCAATGCGACCCAGACCGGCCAGCACACGCTGGAAGACGTGATCGAGGCCGGCCCCAAGGCCTGAGTTTTCGAGACGGGTTTATGAAAGGCGGGGTCGATCCCCGCCTTTTTTGTTTTCGGCGCGCCGTTTCATCACCGCCTGGTTGAGCGCCGCGCCATAGAGAAAGATCGCCGCCAGCGCATAGAGAAAGACGATGGCGATCATCACCGAGGCCAGCCCAGCGTAAGTCGCCACATAGCGGAAGGCGAATCGCGCCAGATAGGAGCTGAAGGCCAAGGCGAAAGCCATCCAGGCGGCGAAGGTCAGGATGACGCCCGGCGCGAAATCGCGCGGCCGCAATTTGGCGTTGGGCAGGACGCGATGCGCCAGGATCAGCGCGGCGAGAAGAATGACCGTGGCGACGCCATAGCGGGCGGCCACGACCAGTTGGGTCAGGGAGTCGAGCGCCGGCGCGAATTTGAGCACGCCGGCCCAGATCGCCGGGCCCAGCACCAGCAGGAAGGTCAGCGACAGCAGAGCCAGCGCGCCGATCAGCACATAGGCGATGGATTCCAGCCGCAACAGCCACCAGCGCCGGGTTTCGCTCAGGCCATAGGCGCGGTTCAACCCGGTGCGCAAGGCCTCGACGCCGCTGGAGGAGAAATAGACCGCCAAAGCCGCGCTGACCGTCAACAGGCTGCTGTGCTGGGCGCTGAGCACATTATGGATTTCGCCGAGGATGGGCCCGGAGACCTGCGGCGGCCAGAATTCGAAGAAAGCCGAGGCCGCGTCGTCGGCCACCGGCTGGGCGCCGAAAAAGCCGGCGAGGCTGGTGGCGAAAATCAGGAAAGGGAAAATCGCCGTCAGGCCCTGAAGCGCGATATGGCTCGACATGGCGTAGCCGTCGTCGGCGGAAAAATTGCTCAGGCTGTCCCAGGCCAGACGGAAAAGCTCTCTTGTCGAAATCACTTGCGCCCCTCGAGATCGCTTGCGCCCCATCAATCGCAACTCGCCGCCGGCGGCTATCATGCGCGGGGCCGCGCGGGGAAGCAAATTTCTGGCGCGCGGCGCGCGCGCGTCCTATTTGTGGGAGCGAATGGAGAATTTTCATGGCCGCGCCAAATCCGCTTTTGACCGAATGGACCACGCCCTTCGCCCTGCCGCCCTTCGCGGAAATCGCCGCGGACCAGTTCCGCGACGCCTTCGCCCGCGCCCTGAGCGAACATGAGGCGGAAATCGCCGCGATCACCGGCGATCCGGAGCCGCCGACTTTCGCCAACACCATTGACGCGCTGGAGCTGGCGGGGAAAAGCCTCAACAAGGTCGGCGGCGTCTTCTGGAACCTGTCGGGCACGGATTCGACCGAAGAATTGCGCGCCATAGAGCGCGAGATTTCGCCGCTGCTGACCCGGCATTACACCGCCATTTCGCTCAATCCCGAACTGTTCGCCCGGGTCGCCGATCTCTGGGGGCGCCGCGACCATTTGGCCCTGGACGAGGAACAGGCGCGGCTGCTGGAGCTGACCTATAAAAGTTTCATTCGCACCGGCGCGCAATTGCGGGGGGCCGACCGCGACCGCTATGGCGAAGTCGCGGAAAAGCTGAGCGAACTGGAAACCGATTTCGCCCAGAATATTCTTGCCGACGAGACCGACCGGCTGTTCGAGCTGGACGAGGCCGATCTCGGCGGTCTGGCCGAGGACGTCAAGGCCGCCGCCGCCCAGACGGCGAAGGATCGAAAGACCGCCAAGCCCTATGCGCTGACGCTGCAACGCTCCAGCGCCGAGGCCTTCTTGAGCCAGTCGACCCGGCGCGATCTGCGCGAGGATTTTTTCAAGGCCTGGATCGCGCGCGGCGAAAATCCGGGGAAAACCGACAATCGCCCGCTGATCGCGCAAATTCTGGCGCTGCGCCAGGAGAAGGCGAAACTGCTCGGCTACAAGACTTTCGCCGATTACAAGCTTGAGCCGACCATGGCCCACACGCCGCGCGCGGCGCAGGATCTCATGGAAAAGCTCTGGACGCCGGCGCTCGGCCGCGCGGCGGAAGAGCGCGCCGCGCTGCAAAAATTGATCGACGAGGAAGGCGGCAATTTCAGGCTGGCCGCCCATGACTGGCGTTTTTACGCGGAAAAGCTGCGGCTGGCGCGCTACACGCTCGATCAGGCCGAACTCGCCGGCTATTTCCAGCTGGAGACCATGATCGAGGCGGCTTTTTATTGCGCGGAAAGGCTGTTTGGCCTGCGCTTCAACCCGCGTCCCGAGTTGCCGGTCTATCATCCGGATGTCCGCGTCTTCGAGGTCACCGATGCGCAGGGGCGCCATGTGGCGATTTTCTACGGCGATTATTTCGCCCGCGCAGGCAAGCGCTCGGGCGCGTGGATGTCGAATTTCCGCGGCCAGAAAAAACTCGGCGGCGCGGAGCGGCCGGTGGTCGTCAATGTCTTGAATTTCTCCAAACCCTCGCCGGAGCGGCCGTCGCTGCTGTCGCTGACCGAGGTCATCACCCTGTTCCATGAATTCGGCCACGCCCTGCATGGCATGTTGTCGGATGTGGTCTATCCCTCGATGAGCGGAACCTCGACGCCGACCGATTTCGTCGAATTTCCCTCGCAGCTTTACGAGCACTGGGCGCTGCGCCCGGAAGTACTGGAGAAATTCGCCCGGCATTATCAGACCGGCGCGCCCATGCCCCCGGCCATGATCGAGCGCATCGACGCCGCCCGCCATTTCAACCAGGGTTTTGGCGCGGTCGAGTTTCTGGCCTCGGCCCTGGTCGATTTCAGCCTGCATTGGCGCGAGGACGCGCCCGCCGACATCGACATGGCCGAAGGCGAAATTCTCCAGAAAATCGGCCTGCCCCAGGAAATCGTCATGCGCCACCGCTCCGCGCATTTCTCCCATATTTTCTCGGGAGAATCCTATGCGGCCGGCTATTATTCCTATCTCTGGTCGGAAACCTTGGACGCCGATGGTTTCGCCGCTTTCGAGGAGGCAGGAGACATTTTCGATCCGGTCATCGCGGAAAAATTGCGCGACAATGTCTATGCCGCCGGCAATCGCCGCGACCCCAACGCCGCCTATCTCGCCTTTCGCGGCCATGCGCCGGACACGACGGCCTTGTTGCGCAAAAAAGGCTTTGTGTGATCGAAAGGCATATTGCGCTGCGAAAAGCGGCGCTATAAGTCCGCCCCAATATTTTCTTCAAAGACGTGACAGCAGGAGCCGACATGACGCAGGCCGCCAACGAAGAGTTTTTTGCCCTGGGCCGCGAGGCGACCCACGCCATTGAAGCCCTCTATGCCGAGGCCGTGGCCAGCCTGCGCGGAAAAGTCGCGGTCTACGGCAAATTGCTCAATGACCTGCTGGAGAAGGAACAGCACGCCGTCCACGGCCTCGCCTGGTTCGCCACTTACGTCGAATCCGTGCGCGAAATGCTCGCCTACGCCGAGCGCATCAATGGCGAGGGCCGCTATGGCGAGACCGAGGATCTGCTGACCCGCATCGGCGTCGGCGAATATCTGGCGCAGATTTTCGGCGGCATTTCCATGAGCCAGGGCGAGATCGTCCGCCTCGCGGATTTCGGCCTCACCGCCGAAGCCATCGCCGCCAGGAAAATCCCGGCCATCGACAAATTGATCGCCACGGGCAACACCACCGCCCATCGCGCTCGCCTGGTCGATCTGGTCGATCACGCCGAGGCCTCGGCCACCGTCGGCGCGCCCGGCCTGGACGAGACGCTGGAGGCCATTCGCGAGGAAATCCGCAAATATGCGGAAGCGGAAGTCGTGCCGCACGCCCATGAATGGCATCTCAAGAATGAATATATTCCGCTGGAGATCATCCAGGGCCTCGCCGATCTCGGCGTGTTCGGCCTCACCCTGCCGGAAGAATTCGGCGGCATGGGCCTTGGCAAAGTGGCCATGTGCGTGGTCACCGAGGAATTGTCGCGCGCCTATATTGGCGTGGGCTCGCTCGGCACCCGCTCGGAAATCGCCGGCGAATTGATTCTGGGCGGCGGCACCCCGGAGCAGAAGGCCAAATATCTGCCGAAAATCGCCTCGGGCGAAATCCTGCCGACCGCCGTGTTCACCGAGCCCAACACCGGCTCCGACCTCGCCTCGCTGCGCACCCGCGCCGTGCGCGACGGCGACAAATATGTCGTCAATGGCAATAAGACCTGGATCACCCATCCGGTCCGCGCCGATCTGATGACCGTGCTGACCCGCACCAACCCCAACGAGCCCGGCTACAAGGGCCTGTCGATGCTGCTGGCGGAAAAGCCGCGCGGCGACGATTCAAACCCCTTCCCCGCCAAGGGCATGTCGGGCGGCGAAATCCATGTGCTCGGCTATCGCGGCATGAAGGAATATGAAATCGCCTTCGACGGTTTCGAGGTTCCCGCCGAAAACCTGCTCGGCGGCGTCGAGGGCCAGGGCTTTAAACAGCTCATGCAGACTTTTGAAGGCGCGCGCATCCAGACGGCGGCGCGCGCCGTCGGCGTGGCGCAATGCGCCATGGAGCTGGCGCTGCGCTACGCCAAGGAGCGCATCCAGTTCGGCAAGGCGCTGATCCACTTCCCCCGCGTCGCCGACAAGATCGCCATGATGGCGGTGGAAGTGCATATCGCCCGGCAAATCACCTATTTCGCCGCCCGCGCCAAGGACGAAGGCAAGCGCTGCGACCTCGAAGCCGGCCAGGCCAAGCTTTTGGGCGCCCGCGTCGCCTGGGCGGCGGCGGACAACGCCCTGCAAATCCACGGCGGCAACGGCTTCGCCCTGGAATATCCGGTGTCGCGCGTGCTCTGCGACGCCCGCATCCTCAACATCTTTGAAGGCGCGGCGGAAATCCAGGCGCAGGTGATCGCCCGGCGCCTGCTGGAAGGCTGAGGCGGCCAAGGGCGGGAGAGCGGGCGGCGAGAGGTTTTCCGGCGCCCGCCGACGCCTCCGGCTTGGGACAGCGAAAGGCGAAAACCGGCGTGGCTCGATCGGCGATTTCGTATGGCGTCCCCGTAATCCCGGCGTGGCTCGATCGGCGATTTCGTATGGCGTCCCCGTAATCCCGTAATCCCGAACGCGCTTCAAATTATCTCGAAGTGGTCCGATCTACACCACTTCCTGAGCGAGCAGGTCGGCATTCATGAGAGATACGATCTCTGTAGAAGCCAGAGCCGATTTTGGACAAGCCATAAAAAGTGAGTGCCTCGCGCGGCTCACCGCCACGTAGAAGCCATTGCGATCAATGAGATCGCCGCCAAAGAAAGACGCTATGTCTGGAACAAAAACGACGTCGAACTCGAGGCCTTTCGCCTCCAGCGCGTCCGTGAAATGCACGTCGAATCGGCGCGTCAGATCTCCACGTTCTGACATGAGCGGCGGGCGATGCTCCGCCATCAGATCGTCTTCAAGCAAATTGAACCACTCACGCGCATCAGCCTTGCTGGCGCACAATACCGCGACCGTCGCATGGCGATCGATTTGCTTGACGCGCTTTGCAATGACTCGAGCAGCGGCGCTGCGATCATCAAAAGCGTGGAGCAACGCCGGCGAACCCTCCTCAACGGCGACGCGCTCATCGCCAAGAAGCTTAGAGCGAACGCCAGCCGACAGCCGGGCTAGCGCGCCACGTTGGCGAAAATTCTGCGCGAGGAAGACCGGATTGTTGGTCTGCGCCCTCGGAACGAGCGGAAAAAGGTGCGCGTATTTGCGCGCGCCGCGCTCATGAAGCTGCTGGCAGCGATCGCCGGACAATGTGATCTGATTGTATGCGCCAGTCACCGACAGGCCCATCAGAAAGACCTGCACTTCATTAAAATCCTGAACTTCGTCAATGAAGATGCAGGTGTTCACGCGCATGTCATAGAGATGCGCAAGTTCGACGTCCTTGGTTTGCCTCCCGGTGCTCTCGAAGCCGATCGAAATCAGCGCGGCCAAACCCAAGACCGCGACGAGATCGACTTCGCCCAAGGACGGACGGCCTTCGTCATCGACATCCGCCAAGAGCGTGCGAAGGCCAGCAATAGCTTCCTCGATAGTATCGAGCTCAGCCGAATTTGACGTCTTGTCCAGCCTCAAGGTCGCCCTTACCAGGTCGACAAGATCGTCGCGCTTCACCGCCGCCAGAAATAGATCCTGCGCGCGCAAACCAGAAAGAAGCTCTCTCGAGACGGCAGAATAAGCCTTCCGTTCGAACGAAGCATGAAGCTGGCTGAGCCTACGATCCCTCTCACGACGATCAGAAAAGAAGCGCGATCGGATCGAAGCTTCCTGCGCCTCAAGCTCGCGCCGCCGCGCATCTCCTTCGCCAGCAGCAACGGCTTTTTCAACCTGCGCAGCAAGCCCCTGCAGATGAAGGATGGTGGACGATGGCTGCGCACGCTCCAGATCATCGGCGAGCTTCACGACGGCCTTCTTAACGCTGTCCGTGATTTTTTTGTCTTTCTCAATGGCTTTTCTGAGATAGGCGCCGGCTGATCGAGCCGTCGCAACATCCAATGCGCGAAGCCAAAACATCCGGCTTCTGAGCGAATGCTGCTCGGCGCGACGACTGCGAAACGCCTTCGCCACGCCGAAATCGGTCGCCAGGCCGAGCTTGAAATCATCAAAATCCCGGATCGGCAAACGCGCCAGATCGAGCGCCGACGCCGTGTCGCGAAGATAGCGCTTCAGACCGTGGCTGAGCACAAATCCCATCATGCCGAGCGGAGAGAAATCCTTCAGCGGCACACCCTTCAGGCCGTAGTCGTCGAGATGTTCGCCGGTCGAAAAGTTCGAGAAGAACTTCAGCCGCCCCAACGCGACCGAGGTCTTGCCCGCGCCAGCAACGCCTTCAACGAAGGTCAGGCCACGCGGCACATTGAGCGTCGTTTCCTGCGCGACAGTCGTGCGCGTGAAAAATTCGTGACCGAGAGACTGCGACTCGGTCGAAGCGAGATAGACGCCGTCCCAGGATTTCAGCCAGGTCGGATCAATTTCTTTCGCAGGAGGCTGCGCCGCCGCAACCTCCACTATGGCAGGAGAAATTTCCTTCACCACCTCAGGTTTCGGCGGCTGAAGGTTACCCGCATGATCAAGCGCATCGACGGAAGCGCGAAGATGCTCGACCACCGACGGCCTCAGCCGGCCGCGTGTCGTCAATGACATCATGCGGAAATCCGGCTTACGCCCTGGCGACAAAAAGCCGGTCGCGCCATCGAAGGTGCGAACTTCGTCGATCTCAAGATACTCTTCGACGCCGCGCGTCACAATTTCGCGCTCATCGCCAGGAATGGCGGTGATCAATTGGCTCGCACGAGGCGAATTGCGTGGAATCACGCGGCAGCCATTGTCGAGATGGCTGACGTTGGCCTGTGTGATGCGAAAAAAAAGGGCCCCTTCAGCTTGCCGTCGATGTCGGTCACCCGGCCGAGAACCGTGCGGCCATACGAACAGTTGGCCAGCTCCTCGTAACCCACGAGCAAATTGCGTCGGGCGCGCTGAAGCTCATCTTCAATAGAGTTCTCAGGCGCTTTTTTCTGCGACGACTTCAGATCCGCGATTTTCGCGATAACGTCGGCTTCGAGCGCGTCCAGCGACGTGACCTCGTCCCGTGCCGCGCTCAGATCATTCGCTTCGGTCACTTCAAATCCCTTTTGCATCAAATTTGCAGGTTACGGCCTCGACGATCGATGCAGCCAACTTCCCCGGTCAGATGAATTTTGATGGCCCGCCGCGCAAAAAACAACAGCGAAGTTCGAGCGAGCAGCGACGTCTCCGGGCGGCGCGCCAACCTCGATCGCGTTGCACGATGAAGAGCAGGCAAATCTTTGCCAGTAGCGTAAAAGAGCACTTGCCACGGTTAAGATAGCGAGCACCCATATCATGGTTCCACTGAATGCCACGCTTGACGCGAGAGCACGAAATCAACGATTTCGACGCAAAATCGAAATTCGCCAATGAATATGGTCTTATGCACAAAACTCTAATGACCAGTGACCATGATGGACAACGGTCCGCACCGCGAAGGTTTTGGACGGATTGAGCGACGATCTCAAAAGAATCTAAGCAATCTCAACAAAATTATTGTTTTACAAATGCTCATGAACTTCGAATAAAGCTTAAGCACAGAAACGCTAGCGCGATCTCGAAATCAACGATCAAAGATTCCAAAGAATCGGTGCATTCGAAACGACCGGAAAAAGACCGGTGACAAACCCGAGCGCCCAAAGGTGCCAAACCCACCTGCCGACGCTATAGCTAAGTCATTGAAATACCGCAGGTGACAGGTGACAGCCAGATGGCCAGCCCACATGGCGCGCAAGGCAGATAGCCGAATACGAATGACGGATGCGGATGCGCCATTAGAGGCGAAGCGGCGAAGGTCCGTTCAAGATCGATTCCACGGAGCCGGGCAATATTTGTCCGGCGACCGAAAAAGTCTCGTGCTGTGGCCATGGTTCGAGATGCCGCTTTCAGCGGCTGTCTCGAAGGACGAGGGCGGGCCACGGCTTTTTCGGCAGCATTTTCGCTTTTGGGACGGACGCGCAATTCTCGGTTGGCGAGGCTCGTCTCCGCGTTTTTGCGCTAAGTATTTTTTTGGTATTTCCAGATCGGCTGAAAACGGTCGATTTCTCAAAATTTCTACTTTTAGTTGAAACACAATCGCGCAAAATGCGCGAAAAAAGATGCGATTCAGCGAAAAATGCGTCGTTTTTGACGAAAAACACGCGAATTTTATGTACACAACCCTATGGTTGTCTCGCTGGCGCGGGGGTGAAAATCTCGATTTCGACTCGATGGGGCTTTTGGCCTGTTTTTCTATTTTTAGCTATATAACAATGTCTTAATAGGCCTTATCCCTGCCTCAGGGGGGTGTTTCACGTGAAACACATCATGAACAAACTTTCGTCAAAATCCATGTTTTCGGCGTTTTATCGATTTTCACCTTCTGCCTTAATTCGCCTTACTCCCTGAAAAACGCCCTCAAACCTGTTCGCCTTCGATCAGCCGATAGAGTTTTTGCGCCTCCGGAAAAGAGCCGCGCCGCTCGGCGCAGGCCAGAATTTCGAGAACCACGACCTTTTGCGCCAGGGCGATGGTCAGCACATGGCCCGGCCCCACCTGTTTGGCGGGGGCCTCCGCCCTGCGGCCGTCGATGCGGACATAGCCGCGTTCGATCAGCTCCTGCGCCAGCACGCGGCTGCGCGCCATGCGCGCGAAAAACAGCCATTTGTCGAGGCGCTGGCGGGGGGCTTCGCCGCTCATGGCGCTTCAGCGCGGTTTGAACTGGGCCAGCGCCGACTTGGCCTTTTCCCGCAGACGGCGGCGGAATTGCTCGCGATGCAGCAGCCCGCTGAAGGCGAGGGGGCGGTCGGGGTCCATGGCCATCATGGCGTCGGCGATGCGCAGCCGCCCGCGCCAGAGATGGTCGATCATCGGGTGATTGGGGATGGCGCAGGAATCCGCCAGCAGAATCGTGGGGTCCCTGAGCAGCCGGTCGGTCATGTCCATGGTCAGCAAAACGCCGGGCGAGAGGAAGGCGTAATCCTCATCATAGGCGGTTTTCCAGAAATAGGCGCCGCCGCGCGCGTCGAGCAGCACGATATTTCCGGCGATCATGCGGCCGTCGAGCGACAGCCAGTAGAGGCGGCATTTGCCCTCACGGCCCAAGGTCCGGCTCATGGCCCGCAAAAAGGTGGCAAGTCCCGGATCGTTGAGAAGCGCCGAGCCCTTGCGGCCTTTCCAGCCCTTGGCCTCGAGCGTCATGAAGGCTTCGATCTGCTCGCGCAGCAAATCCATGTCGCGGGTGACGTGGAAGGCGCAGGCGCCCAATTCGCGCAGGCGGCGATATTGCCTTTGCAGCTCCTTGCGCTTTTTCGGCGAGATGAAATCGCGCGCGCCAAGGCCTACCAGCGTGGCGTCGAGGCCGGCGCGGTCATATTCGCCGACCAGATTGAAGGGCAAAGCGAAGCGCCGGGCGTGTTCGCGCAGGGCGGCGAAGGCCGGATCGGTTTTGACCAGCAGCGCCGTCTCGATCACATTGATATGGCGATTGCGCTCGCGCAGCCAGAGCCAGATCTGCTCGATGACGAAGGGCGCGTGCTCCCGGTCGAGCAGCGGCGCGCAGGAGCAGCCGTAATCATGCCTCCAGGTGCGGGCCAGCGAGCCGAAGGCCGAATGCGGCAGCATCAAGGGCCAGACGCCGAGCAGCCGGCCCCGGCTCTCGATGCGCCCGCCCTCCCAGCACAGCACAAATTCCGGCTGTCCCGCGCCGGGCACATGGCGGGCGGCGGCCAGAGCGAAGCCGGGTTCGAGAAAGACATTGGGCTCAAGCGCCCGCGCCGCGAGATCGCTCCATTCCGCAGTGTAATTCTGCGCCTCCTCGACGCTCAGGCATTCGATGAAATGCTGGCTGGCCGGCTGCAATTCGTCGCCGCTGCGGGCGAGCACCGGCGCCGGCGGCCGGGCAAGCTCCAGCGCCGCGGGCGAAAGCCCGTTCAAAAATGACGCAGGTATCCAGTACGAATCGCTCAATTGCGCCAACCCCGGCCGTTTTGCGCGGCAAAGCGACGCCGATTGCGCCGATTTGACACGAAAACATCGAGACGGAAGGTCTCAGGCCTGGACTATCAAGCTTTGGGCCAGATTTGGGTTTCAGCCGAGCAGGCCGCCGGTTTTCGGCGCCAGCGGATTGTCGCTCAAGGCCTGGGCGTCGGGAGAATCGACCCGCATCCGCCCGGCGAAAGCGGCATAGAGCCCCTCGATGAAGCGCGGCTCGAGATCCTTGACGATGAACACGATGCGGGTGCGACGGTCGGCGTCCGGCCAGGCGTCGAGCCGCACCGGCGGATGAAACACATGCTGGACGCCGTGGATCACCAGCGGGCGCGCGACATCGTCGGCCAGGGCGATGACGCCTTTGACGCGCAGCAGATTGGGGCCGTGGGCGCCGCGCAGCATTTCGAGAAACAGGCCGCAGCCGCTGAGAGTCAGCGGCGTGTCGCTGACCAGGCAGAAGCTGCGGATGGCCTCGTCATGGCGGCTGTGGTCATGATGCGCATGATGAGGATGCGCGTGGTCGTGGTCGTGATGTTCGCCGCAAACGCCGCAGGCCTCGTCGGCCAGCGCCTCGGCGTTCAGCCAACGCCGGACATCGGGACTTTTGCCTGAGGGGTCGTAGAGGCCGGCGTCGAGCAGATCGGCGGCTTTCAGCGCGTCATTGTTCTCGACCAGCCGCGCCGTGGGGTTGATCCCGCGCAGCCGCGCCCGCAGGCGATCAAAGTCCGCCTTTCGGGCGGGGCTGTCGAGCAGATCGGTCTTGGCGAAGACCAGCCGGTCGGCCACCGCCGCCTGTTTCAGCGCTTCCACATGATTTTCCAGCGTCGCCGCGCCATTGACGGCGTCCACCACGGTCACCACGCCATCGAGGCGGAACCGCAGCAGGAAATAGGGGTGGCTCATGATCGTGTGCAGCACCGGCGCGGGATCGGCGAGGCCGGTGGTCTCGATGATGACCCGGTCGAAGTCGCGCATGCGGCCATTGTCGCGGTCGCGCAGCAGCTTTTCCAGGGAATCGACGAGATCGCCGCGAATGGTGCAGCACAGGCAGCCCGAGGACATCATCACCATGTCGCCGTCGATTTTTTCGACGAACAGATGGTCGAGGCCGATCTCGCCGAATTCGTTGATCAGCACCACCGCATTGGCCAGAGCCGGATCGCGCAGCAGCCGGTTGAGCAGCGAGGTCTTGCCGGCGCCGAGGAAGCCGGTGACCACGGTCAGCGGGACGGAGACCGGCCTTTGCCGCGTTTCCGGGCTCAATTGGCGTTGGCCTTGGCGGGCGACCTGGCTTTCGGCTTGAACGCGGCATGCTGTTTGCCGGCGGGCGCCGGTTTTTTCGTCGCCTCGCGTTTGGGCTTGGATTCGCTTTTGGGCTTGGCCGCCTCATGCGCGGGCTTTTTGGCCTTCGCCTGGACCGGCGCCGGCTTGGCGTGATCGGCGATCTTCGCCGCCGCCGGCGCCTTGGGGGCGGGCGGCGGCGCATAGGCTATGGCGCCAATGGGCGTATGCGGCGGGCGCGGACCGGCGACCGGACCTTGATAGCCGGGCGCGGGACCGACGAAGAGATCGACCGGCTCGAAATGCGGGCGCGGCAAGGCGGCGACGGCCGCGCCATTGGCGGGGGGCGGCGTTTCGCCCTCGCCGATCGGAACAGAAAAATCCTCGTTCTCGGCGTCGAGCATCGCCTGTTTGCTGCGCCGTCCGCAGGCTTCCGGCTTCATATTATGCGGCGCGCCGCCGACCGAAGGCAGTTCGACAATCGAATCGCCAAGGCTGGAGCTGGCGAAGGACCGGTCGAGCAGGTCCGCCGCGTGAGCCGTGCGAATGCGCGCGGAAATGTCGCCGAAAACGACGACGATCACCCGCCGACCGCCGCGCGTGGCGCTGGCGACCAGATTGAAGCCCGCGGGACAGGTGAAGCCGGTCTTCATGCCATCGGCGCCGGGATAGCGGCCGATCAGGCCATTATGGGTTGGCGTCACCGCCTCGCCGACGCGGAAGGCGCCGATGTTGAAGAGATCGGCATGTTCGGAAAAGCGCAGCAGCAAGGCGCGGCCGAGAACGGCCATGTCGCGCGCCGAACTATAGTGATTCGGATCGTGCAAGCCATTGGGATTGACGAAATGCGATTCCCGCATGCCGAGTTCATGCGCCGACTGGTTCATTTCATCGGCGAAGGCCTCGACCGAGCCCGACACGCCCTCGGCTATGGTCACCGCAATGTCATTGGCCGATTTCACCATCAGCATTTTCAGCGCATTGCCCAGGGTCACCTGGGTTCCCGGCGCAAAACCCATTTTTGACGGTTTCATCCGCGTCGCCCGCGCGGAGACGACCAGCGGCGTGTCCATTGTCAGGCGCCCGGCCTTCACCGCCTCAAGCGCGACATAGACGGTCATCAGCTTGGTCACCGACGCCGGATACCAGGCGCGGGTGGAATCGCGCTGGGCGATCACCCGCCCGCTGTCGACATCGATGGCCACATAGGGCGTGGGCACATGTTCGACCGGCGCTTCCGGGGCGGCGGGCGCGGCGTGGTGAGCCTTGGCGTGCTTATGCGCAGCCAGCGCCGGGTCGAAACAGACCATGTGCGGCAGCAGCAAAGCCGCGGCGAAAACCGGACGCAAATGCCGACGAAATTGGATCAAACGCATGGAAATCAGCTTCCGCCGCTCTACTGGATCGCTCGAAGTTGGGCGGTCGCCCAACCCGATTTATGGACTTTTACGCGCCGGAATCAAAGATCAAAAGCGCAGAAATCGCCCTTGCGCCCTCGCTGCGGCGATTTCATGACGGAGGCGCTCGTCACTCGCCGGGCGCGCGAATTTCCAGCGCCAGGGCGTGCAGGCCCGCCGAAAACTCTTCGGCGAAAAGCGCGTTCACGGCGCGGTGTCGTTCGACGCGGCTTTTCCCGGCAAAGGCCGGCGCGACGATGCGCACGCGGAAATGGGTCTCGCCGCCATGCGGCGCGCCGCCTTCGTGGACGATATGGCCGGCATGCTTGTCCGATTCGTCGATCACCTGAAGGGAGACCGGCGCATAGGCCGCCTTCAGCTTGTCTTCCATGCGCATGCGCAGACTTGTTGTCATTTTCCACTCCTTTTCCGCCGTTTATCAGATATTGGCAAAGTCAAGGGATTTAATCTCCTGTCTGTCCTTGCCCGGCGCGGCCCCCGCGCCATATTGTGCGCGATCATGAATCTCAATTCGCCGCTTTTCGACCGCATCCGCACCAAGCGCGACGCCAAGCCCGTCGAGCAGCCAACGGCGCGCGGGCAGAGTTGCGCCCACCCCGGCTGTCAGGCCAAGGGCGAATTTCGCGCCCCCATGGGCCGATTGCGCGAGGGCCAATATTTCTGTTTCTGCCTCGATCATGTCCGCGAATATAACGCCACCTATAATTATTTTAACGGCATGACCGACGATGACTTGCTGCGTTATCAGAAGGACGCCATCACCGGCCACCGCCCGACCTGGAAAATGGGGGCCAATCGCGCCGATCCCGCCAGCGCCGGGATGCACGACCCGTTCCACATGCGCGGCGCCCAGGCCCGCGCCGCCAAGCCTCGCGCGACCCCGCGCCACGGCGTCGCGGCGCGCAAGGCGCTGCATGTGCTCGGCCTCGACGACGACGCCGGCCCCAATGAGATCAAGGCCCGCTACAAGGATCTGGTCAAACGATTGCACCCCGACGCCAATGGCGGCGACCGCTCCAATGAAGACAGGCTGCGCGAGATCATCAACGCTTATAATGTGCTGCGCACTTTCCGGGCGGTCTGACGACGGCGGCTTCGCGCCCTCGCCCCAAGCTTTCGCTTGTCGCCCCCGGCATCAAAAGGTTATCAAGAGATTTGAATTTTGGCGGGCTTGGCCCGCAGCCGTCTGGCGGGAGCCAGACCGGAACGCCCTGACGCCCCTGCCCCAGGGCGGCGTGCAGGCCCGGTTTCCCGCCGCGGCATAGGAGGATAGATGGAATTGACTTCGTCGAAAAAACCCGCGCTGCCGGACACGACCCTTTCCGTGCGCGAAACCTTCGGCATTGATTCGGATATGAAGGTTCCGGCGTTTTCGGCGCAGGACGAACATGTGCCGACGCTCGACCCCGATTATTTGTTCGATCGCACCACCACCCTCGCCATTCTCGCCGGCTTCGCCTACAACCGCCGCGTCATGGTGACCGGCTATCACGGCACCGGCAAATCCACCCATATCGAACAGGTGGCGGCGCGGCTGAACTGGCCCTGCGTCCGCGTCAACCTTGACAGCCATGTGTCGCGCATCGATCTGGTCGGCAAGGACGCCATCGTTCTCAAGGACGGCAAGCAGGTCACCGAATTTCGCGACGGCATGTTGCCATGGGCGCTACAAAACAATGTCGCGCTCTGTTTCGACGAATATGACGCGGGCCGGCCCGATGTGATGTTCGTCATCCAGCGGGTTCTCGAGGTTTCCGGACGCCTGACCCTGCTCGACCAGAATCGCGTCATCAGCCCCCACCCGGCCTTCCGCCTGTTCGCCACCGCCAACACGATCGGACTTGGCGACACGTCCGGCCTCTATCACGGCACTCAGCAGATCAACCAGGGCCAGATGGACCGCTGGTCGATCGTCGCCACGCTGAATTATCTGCCTCACGACAAGGAGGTGGAGATCGTCGCCGCCAAGGTGAAGAATTTCCGCAGCGGCGCCGATGGCGCGGACGCCATTGGCAAGATGGTCCGCGTCGCCGATTTCACCCGCAACGCTTTCATGGCCGGCGATCTATCCACGGTGATGAGCCCGCGCACGGTCATCACCTGGGCGGAAAACGCCGAGATTTTCGGCGATGTCGGCTTTGCCTTCCGCCTGACCTTCCTCAACAAATGCGACGAATTGGAGCGTCCGCTGGTCGCCGAATTCTATCAGCGCTGTTTCGGCAAGGAATTGCCGGAATCGGCGGTGAATGTCGCACTGAGCTGAATTTGACCCGCACTTGACCCTTTCGAACCACAAGGCCGCGTCGCCAAAAGAGGCGCCCAACGAGCCGCTCAAGCGGGCTGTGGTCGGTTGCCTGCGCGCTATGGCGCGCAAGCCGGAGATCGAGGTCTCCTTCATCGTCGACAAGCCGGGATTCATTCAGGGGGTTGAGCCTGGAGCCCTGCGCCTGCCCGAGCCGCCGCGTCGAATGAACGCGCAGGACGCGGCAATTTTGCGCGGCCGGGCCGATTCGGCCGCCTTGCGGCTCGCCTGCCATGACCAAAAGCTGCATCAACGTCTGACCCCGCATAGCGAGACCGCCAAAGCGGCGTTCGACGCCCTGGAGCAAACCCGCGTCGAATGCATTGGCGCGCGGCGCATGCTGGGCGTCGCCGCCAATCTCGCTGCGGCGCTCGACGACCGCTATGAGCGCGCCGGGCTCGCCGGCGTCCGCTCCCGCGACGACGCGCCGCTCGAAGACGCCTTGGCCCTGCTGGTCCGCGAAAGGCTGACCGGCGCGCCGCCACCGGACTCGGCGCGCGGCGCGGTCGAATTGTGGCGCGACGCAATCCTGACCCGCGCCGGCAAGGATTTTGAAAAACTCGTGGAGACGCTGGAAAATCAGCGCGGCTTCGCCCGACTGGCGCGCAAGATTCTCGACGATCTCGGCGTTTCCGAAAAAGGCGACGAGGCCATCGACGAAGACGAGAATGAAGACCGCGACGACCGGCCGGAACAGCAAGAATCCGAAGCAGGCGGCGAGGGCGAAAAGGAACAGGCCGCGGAGCAGCTGAAAAGCGAGCGCGTCGAGGATTCCGACGAGGAGGCCCCGGAATTCGAAGGCGAGATCGAAAGCGGCCCGCCCGGGGAAACGCCTGACGATCTCTCCGCCGGCGACAGCGAGGAGCCGTCTGGCGCCCGAAGGACGCCGCCGTCCAATCCCAATGCGCCAGCGATGGATTACCACGCCTATGCGCCGCAGTTCGACGAGATCGTCCAGGCCGAGGATTTGTGCGAGCCCGACGAACTGGAGCGGCTGCGCGCCTATCTCGACAAGCAGTTGCAACATCTCTCGGCGCTGGTGGCGCGGCTCGCCAATCGGCTGCAAAGGCGGCTGATGGCGCAGCAGAATCGCGCCTGGGACTTTGACCTCGAAGAGGGCATGCTCGATCCGGCGCGGCTGTCGCGCGTCATCATCGATCCGCAGACGCCGCTCTCCTTCAAACAGGAAAAGGACGCCAATTTCCGCGACACCGTCGTCTCCCTGGTGATCGATAACTCCGGCTCGATGCGCGGTCGCCCGATCACGGTCGCCGCCACCTGCGCCGATATTCTGGCGCGCACCCTGGAGCGCTGCGGCGTCAAGGTTGAAATTCTCGGCTTCACCACCCGCGCCTGGAAGGGCGGTCAGGCGCGGGAAGCCTGGCTCGCGGCGGGCAAGCCGGTAAATCCCGGCCGGCTGAACGACCTGCGCCACATCATCTACAAATCGGCCGATGCTCCCTGGCGCCGCGCGCGAAAAAATCTTGGGCTGATGATGCGCGAGGGGCTGCTCAAGGAGAATATCGACGGCGAAGCTTTGGACTGGGCCTATCGCCGCCTGCTGGCGCGGCCTGAGCAACGCAAGATCCTGATGATGATTTCCGACGGCGCGCCGGTGGACGACTCGACCCTTTCGGTTAATCCCGGCCATTATCTGGAAAAGCATCTGCGCCAGAAAATCGCCGAAATCGAAGGTCAGGGGCGGGTGGAGCTGCTCGCCATCGGCATAGGCCATGACGTCACGCGCTATTACAGTCGCGCCTTGACAATTGTCGACGCCGAGGAGCTTGGCGGCGCGATGACGGAAAAATTGGCGGAACTGTTTGCGGATACGCAAATCGCGGGTCGGGCGCGCCGGTCATAACAAGGGGCGCCGCCGCGCTTGCATGGCGGCGGCAAAAGCGCTAGCTAGCCCCACGCTTAACATGAAACGCTCGGCATGAGGGCTGCGCGCGGAGAGGATAATGACCTACGTCGTCGTCGATAATTGCATCATGTGCAAATACATGGATTGCGTCGAGGTTTGCCCCGTGGATTGTTTCTACGAGGGCGAGAACATGCTCGTCATCCATCCCGATGAGTGTATCGACTGCGGCGTCTGCGAGCCGGAATGCCCCGCCGAGGCGATCAAGCCGGACACCGAGCCGGATCTGGAAAAATGGCTGGCGCTAAACGCCGAATATGCGCAGGTCTGGCCGAATGTGACGATCAAGCGCGACGCCATGCCCCAGGCCAAGGAATATGACGGCCGCGAAGGCAAATTGGACGCTTTCTTCAGCAAGAACCCGGGCCAAGGCGACTGAGGAATCTGTTGGAAGCCCAGTTAAATCGGACCGGGACCAAGGCCATCGACGTTTTTCCGGCGCCGATGTCATTAACCATTGACTGTCCAATGGTTCTGACAGATCAATATTCCTTTGATTCGTTCGTTAATTTGTGATAGGTGTGTGCTTCATCATCGCCAGCACGCCTAGCAAGCAAAGCTCGTGAGGAAATTGGACATTGTGGCCGGTCCCCGCAAACGCGTGGGACCTGTTTTTGCCTGAACGCCCGCACGTCCATCCCTCCATGCTCCCGCCGGGCATTATGGAAATTGAAGGAGCCCAAATTCCTGTCGTTCTCGCAGGCGAGCTTGCATTTTGACTCTCGGGCATGGCCGCGTTTGTCGCGCGAACCTTTCCGTTTTCCATCTGCAAGAAACAGCGGATCTACAGACCAAATTCAGCAGCCTTTGTCAGCCAGTACGGCTGATGAGGAAGGCTCAGGCCTTCCAAACTGAGTTGCAGCCCTGGCCTGTCCCGGCTTTCACGCTGAGGCGGCTTTCGTGCTGGAAATGTGAACTCGAACCATAGCGAATGGACCAAGGTGACGCAGAAAAAAACCTCTCCGTCGGCTCACGCCGCACCGTCCGCCCCTCGTTCCAACGATCACAGCAAGGCCCAAGTCCCGCCCGCCAAGACCGGAAAGACGGGGTCCACGAAAGCGAGCTTCAAGACCAACGAATTCATCGTCTATCCGGCCCATGGCGTCGGTCAGATCACTGCAATCGAGGAGCAGGAAGTCGCCGGCTTCAAGCTTGAACTCTATGTCATTTCCTTCGCTAAGGACAAGATGACGCTCAAGGTGCCGACCCCCAAGGTCGCCTCCGTCGGCATGCGCAAGCTGGCCGAAGCCGATGTTGTCAAGAAGGCGCTGGACACCTTGACCGGTCGCGCCCGGATCAAGCGCACCATGTGGTCGCGCCGCGCCCAGGAATATGAAGCCAAGATCAATTCCGGCGATCTCGTCGCTATCGCCGAGGTGGTTCGCGACCTCTACCGTTCCGACGTTCAGCCGGAGCAGTCCTATTCCGAACGCCAGCTCTATGAAGCCGCGCTCGATCGCATGGCCCGCGAAATCGCAGTGGTGCAGAAATTGTGCGACGCCGATTCGCTCAAGGTGATTGAGACTCAGCTGCAGAAGAGCCCGCGCCGCGTCGCCAAGACGGAAGAAACCGTCGAGGACGCGGATGTGGAAGAAGCCGCCTGAGGCTTTACTCTGGATTTAAAATTAAAAAGGCGGCCTGCGGGTCGCCTTTTTCGTTTCGCCGGTCTCGCGAAAAAAGAAGGTTAAGCGCCGCTTAACCCGCGTCGCCTATTCTGCGCCATGCTGGCGCCAGAGAGAGGGCGAAACGGATTTCATGCGTACGACGGCTTTTCCACTGGGAGAAATGCTGCCCGAGGCGACGCGCCAGTTCCTGGCGCGTCGCATCCAGGAGCTTGTCGGCCTGTCGCTGATCGCCGGAACCGTTGCCCTGGGCGCGGCGCTAGCGACATGGTCGATCAACGACCCCAGCCTCAATCACGCCACCGACGCCCATGTGCGCAATGTCCTTGGCGCCAATGGCGCGGTCGTCGCCGACCTCGTAATGCAATTGATCGGCGTCAGCGCCATTGCGCTGCTCGCGCCGCTCGGCCTGTTTGGCTGGCGCATCGCCAGTCATCAAGCCACGCAACAATCCAAATTGCGGCTGGGTTACTGGCTGCTCGGCACAATTTCCGCCGCCGCAGTCGCCTCCATGCTGCCAAGCACCGAACGCTGGCCGTTGCCAACAGGAATGGGCGGCGTCATCGGCGACGCCGTTTTGTCCCTTCCGCACCATTATTTCTCCGGCTTCGGCATGGCGCTCACCGGCCTGCTGCTGTTTGCCGCCGCGGTCTTTTCGCTCTCTATCGCCGCCGGCTTCGGCCATGTCGCGCCCGCCGATCCCTTTGACGCCGGCTATGACCCGTCGGTCGCGCCTCGCGGAAAACACTCGAACTTTCGCCTGGATTTCGGCGTAATTTTTCGGGGCCTTTGGACGTTGGTTCGGCATGCGGCAGCCAAAGACGCCAAGGCCTCGCCAGCGCAGTTCAAGTCCAAGGACTCCGGCGAAAGCCACGAGCCGACCGAGCCGTCCTTCGACCGCCCCCTGGTACAGCCGCAGGAGGCGCCCATGCAGCAACAGCCCCGTGTGCAACGGGCGCCTGCACGTCGCCAAAGCCATGAACCTTTCCTCATGCCCGAAGTCGTCTTGCTGACCTTGCCCAAGCCGTCCGGCCGGAGCATCAGCCAGGAGCACCTCGAACAAAGCGCTCTGCTGCTCGAAGGCGTGCTCGACGACTTTTCCGTCAAAGGTGATATTGTCAGCGTTCACCCCGGCCCTGTGGTGACGCTTTACGAATTCGAGCCGGCGCCGGGGATCAAGTCTTCCCGGGTGATCGGCCTGGCCGACGACATCGCCCGCTCCATGTCGGCGGTGTCCGCCCGCGTCGCCGTTGTCCCCGGCCGCAACGCCATTGGCATCGAACTGCCCAATCCCCGCCGCGAAACCGTTTACCTGCGCGAACTGCTGGCCACCCCGGAATTCTCCGACAGCAAGCACCGCCTCGCCATTGCGCTCGGCAAAACCATCGGCGGCGAGCCCGTCATCGTCGATCTCGCCAAAATGCCCCATCTGCTGGTCGCGGGAACCACCGGCTCCGGCAAGTCGGTCGCCATCAACACCATGATCCTCAGCCTGCTCTATCGGCTCAAGCCGCAGCAGTGCCGCCTCATCATGGTCGATCCCAAAATGCTGGAATTGTCGGTCTATGACGGCATTCCCCACCTCCTCACCCCCGTCGTCACCGACCCGAAAAAAGCGGTCGTGGCGCTCAAATGGGCGGTCCGCGAGATGGAGGACCGCTACAAGAAAATGTCCAAGCTCGGCGTCCGCAACATCGACGGGTTTAACGCCCGCGTCACGGAAGCCGCCGCCAAGGGCGAGATCATCAGCCGCACCGTGCAGACCGGCTTCGACCGCGAAACCGGCGAGGCTGTCTACGAACAGGAGCAGATGGACCTCTCGACCCTGCCCTTCATCGTCGTCATCGTCGATGAAATGGCCGATCTGATGATGGTCGCCGGCAAGGAGATCGAAGGCGCCATCCAGCGCCTGGCGCAAATGGCGCGCGCCGCCGGCATCCATCTGATCATGGCCACCCAGCGCCCCTCGGTCGATGTCATCACCGGCACGATCAAGGCCAATTTCCCCACCCGCATTTCCTTCCAGGTGACGTCGAAAATCGACAGCCGGACGATTCTGGGCGAAATGGGCGCCGAACAACTGCTGGGCCAGGGCGACATGCTCTACATGGCCGGCGGCGGACGGATTTCGCGCGTGCACGGGCCCTTTGTCTCCGACGCCGAGGTGGAGCGCGTGGTCGCCCATCTCAAGACGCAAGGGTCGCCGGAATATCTCGATTCGGTCACGGTCGAGGACGGCGAGGGCGAGGAGGACGATGCCGCGCCGCTTTCCCTGGCCGGCGACGACGAGGGCGGCGATCTCTACGACCGCGCCGTGGCCGTGGTGCTGCGCGACAAGAAATGCTCGACCTCCTATGTCCAGCGCCGGCTGTCGGTCGGCTATAACAAGGCCGCCTCGCTGGTCGAGCGCATGGAGAAGGAAGGCGTCGTCGGTCCCGCCAATCACGCCGGAAAAAGACAGATTCTCGTCGGTGGGGGCGAGGATTTCGACGCTTAGGGTCCTATTGCCGCCACAATGAAAATTCTATAGTCCCGTAAACTGTTCCGTTGTCTCCTGATCCCCGCGCATCGGGGCTTTTTCGGTTCTCCGCCAATCAAGATCCCGCCTAGGGCCAAAGGGCAATCATGAAACTGAGCATGGCGATCCTCTGTTGCGGCCTGGTGCTGGCGCCCGCCGCGACGCCGGCATTCGCGCAAGCCGCCAACAAAAAACTCGCCGCCAAGACCGAAGCCGCCCAACTCGATCCCGATGTCGCCGTGCAAATGGCTGACGATTATTTTAACGGCGCGCGGACCATGACCGCCGATTTTGTTCAGACCGGCCAGGATGGACGGCGCGCCGAAGGCAAGCTCTATGTCGTCCGTCCCGGCCGGATGCGGTTCGAATATGCCCAGCCCGCGACCATGGAAATCATCGCCGATGGCGTGTCGGTCGCCATTCGCGATCGCAAGCTGAAGACCCAGGAGCTTTATTTCATCGAGCAAACGCCGCTGAAATTTCTGCTGAAAAGCGAATTGAACTTGAAAAAGGACGTCAAGGTCACCGATGTCAGCACGGTCAAGGACAAGACCGTCATCACCGTCGAAGACGCCAGCACTTTTGGCGGGACTTCGACGATACGGCTTTATTTCGACGCCAAGAATTTCAGTCTGAGCCAATGGGCGGTGAAAGACCCCCAGGGCTATGAGACCCTGGTCACGCTCCATAATATCGACCTGTCCACCGTGCCGAACATGAACCTGTTCCGCATTCCCAACGAGAGCTTTTTCCCTAACTGATCTGGCGAATTGGCATGAATTGCGCAGAGCGAGGCAAGCCCTGGCCGCGCTCCGTGGAGAGACTCATTGACCGTCAAAATCACCACCTGGAACATCAATTCGATTCGCCTGCGCATCGGTCTGGTCACGGATTTTCTCAGGGATCACGCGCCCGACATCATCTGCTTCCAGGAAACCAAATGCCGGGACAGCGAATTTCCCTTCTCGGCGCTTCGGCAAGCCGGTTACGAGCATGTGCTGATCAACGGGCAAAAGGGCTATCATGGCGTCGCCATCGCCTCGCGCTTGCCGCTGGCGGAAAACGGCAAGCGCGAGTTTTGCGAAAAGGGCGACGCCCGGCACGTTTCAGCGCTTTTCGAAGCCGCTGGCCGGCGCATCCAGCTGCATAATTTCTACATTCCCGCCGGCGGCGACGAACCAGACGCGGAGATCAATCCGAAATTCGCCCATAAGCTCGGCTTTCTCGACGAATTCCACGACTGGAGCCGATCGGACGCGCTGGCGAAAAGCGACACGATCCTGGTTGGCGATTTCAATATCGCGCCCAACGAGCACGATGTCTGGAGCCATAAGGCGCTGCTCAAGGTCGTCAGCCACACGCCTGTCGAAACCGACAAGTTGAAAGCCATTTTGGCCGACGGCGCTTGGGTGGACGCCCTGCGCGAATTCACGCCCATGGAGCAAAAGCTCTATACGTGGTGGAGTTATCGGGCGGCGGATTGGGACAAGGCGGACAAGGGCCGCCGCCTCGACCATATCTGGGTGTCGCAATCCCTTGGGGACCAGCTCGCCGGCATTGACATTTTGCGCGAGGCGCGCAGCTGGGAACGCCCCTCGGACCATGTGCCCGTCAGCGTCACCCTGAAGCTTTGAGCCAGTTCGCGGCCGCCGCGCCCGCTGCGCGCCCGGTGGCGAAACAGGCGGTCAGCAGATAGCCGCCGGTCGGCGCCTCCCAATCGAGCATTTCCCCGGCGAGAAAAACGCCGGGCGTGGATTTGCTCATCAGATTTTCGTCCACCGCGTCCCAAATCACGCCGCCCGCCGTGGAAATGGCGCGTTCCAGGCCCGAGACGCCCTGAACGGTCAGGCGCAGCGCCTTGATTTGCGCCGCCAGAGCCGGGGGCTCCGAGGGCGGCGGTCCGGCCTCGCGCAAAAGCGCTATGGCGACAGGATCGAGATGCGCGGCCTTGCGCAGGAAATTGGCGCGGCTCTGTTTTCCGCGCGGTCGCTCAAATTTTGCTGCAAGCTGGCCTTCGGACAGATCGGGACGCAGATCGATGACGATTTCCGCCCGTCCCTCACTTTGCACCTGGTCGCGAAGGGTGGCCGAAAGCGCATAGACCACCCCGCCCTCAAGGCCGCGCCGGGTGACCACGCATTCGCCGCGCGCCGTAGTCTCGCCCAGGGACAGGCGGATGTTCTTCAGCGGCTTGCCCTCGCATTTGTCGATCAGCTGGGGCGACCAGACGATGTCCAGACCGCTATTGGCGGGCCGCAACGGCCTGGAATCCAATCCCATCGCCTTGAGCGGCGCGACCCAACCGCCATCGGCGCCAAGGCGCGGCCAGGAGGCCCCGCCCATGGCCAAAACGACAACGTCGGATTCGACATGGATTTCACCCTGGGGCGTCTTGAACAGCGCCGCACGCCCGTCAAATCCAGAAAACTCATGGCGCGGGAAGATTTCGACGCCAAGTTCGGCCAGCCGGCGCAGCCAAGCCCGAAGCAAGGGCGAGGCCTTGAAACTCGTGGGAAAGACCCGCCCGCTGGAGCCGACAAAAGTCTCCTGGCCGAGCGCCGCGCACCAGTCGCGCAGATCTTGCGGCCCAAACTGAGCGAGGAACGGCCGCAAATATTCAGCGGCCTCGCCATAGCGGCTTAAAAATTTTGCCTCGTCTTCCGAATGGGTCAGATTAAGACCGCCTCGGCCCGCCATCAGAAACTTTCGCGCCGGGCTGGCCATGCGCTCGTAGATGCGAGTCTTGACGCCGGCCCGCGCCAGACATTCGGCGGCGCTCAGACCCGCAGGCCCGGCGCCGATCACCACGGCGGTTTTTATCATTCATGGGCTTTACAATCTTTTCGCGCGCCCTTCTATCAGCATATGAAAATGAAACTGGAAATTCAGGTCGATGAAACCGGCGCAGGCCAGCGGCTCGACCAATTCTTGAGCGCCCAAGCCGCCGTTCAGGCGGAAAGTCTTTCGCGCACCCGCATCCAGGCGCTGATCGAAGCCGGGAAAGTTTTCGTCGATGGCGCGCCAGCGGCGCAAGCCAAACTGAAATTGCGCGACGGGCAGATGATCGTCGTGGACGTGCCCGATGCCGCGCCCGCTGAGCCCAAGGCCGAGAATATTCCGCTGAACATTGTCTTTGAGGACAATTTTCTCGTCATTCTCGACAAGCCGGCTGGCTTGGTCGTCCATCCCGGCGCCGGACACGAGACCGGCACACTGGTCAACGCCCTCATCGCCCATTGCGGCGATTCGCTCTCGGCGTCGGCGGCGTCAAAAGGCCGGGAATCGTACATCGGCTCGACAAGGACACTTCCGGCCTGCTGGTCGTGGCCAAAACGGACGCAGCCCATCAGGGGCTGTCAAAGCTTTTCGCCGATCACGGCCGCAGCTTGTCGCTCACCCGCGAATATTTGGCGCTGGTCTGGGGCGCGCCGGATCGGCAGGCCGGCATGGTGGACGCCCCGCTTGGCCGCCATGCGATCCAGCGCGAAAAAATGGCGGTGGTGTCCGAAGCGCGCGGCCGCGAAGCCGTCACCCATTGGCGGCTGCTAGAAAAATTCGGCGCCGATCGGGACGGGAAACCCGTCGCCAGCCTGATCGCCTGCCAGTTGGAAACCGGCCGCACCCATCAAATCCGCGTGCATATGGCCCATATCGGCCATCCCTTGCTTGGCGACAGCAATTATGGCGCAGGGTTCAAGACCAAGGCCCAGCAATTGCCGGAAGCGGCGCAAAGCGCGCTGGCAAAATTGAATCGTCAGGCGCTTCACGCCCGCGCCCTGGGATTCGAACATCCTGTGACCGGCGACGACCTCCTGTTCGAGAGCGCCCCCCGAGGACCTCGCCAATCTGATCGGGGCTCTGCGGACTGGTGCGGCGGCGGGCGACTCAACCAAGCCGTAAAATATCCGTCGCCGCGCCGATACGCTCGAACCCCTGGGCGACGAGACGACCTGTCGCCGGGTTGGCCATCATCGCCAGTCGCGTGGTGGCCACATGGATCGGCGGCCGCATCCAGCCAAGCGACCAATCCGGCTGCCGTCCCAGCAATTCGCACATCGCCAGGCGACGTGGGCGGCTGAAACGATCGCGCGGACGACCGCGCGGGCCGGGGCAGGCGGCCCAATGGTTAGCGGCCGCCGCTTCCCGGGTCACGAAAGCTTGATGCTCCGTGCGCTCGATGGTCGCGGCTTCGCCGGGCTTGACCCCGGCCAAGGTAAAAATCGCGGGAATGCAGATGGGCGTCGTTTTCAGCGTGTGAAGCGCCTCATCGAAATTTCGGCAGCTATCGAAAACCAAGCGAAGCAGATGATCGGGCGGGATTTCGCGCGAGCTGCCGACGCGCCAGCGCGCCAGAGGCCAGCCAACGGCTTTGCCGAGCAGACCGGGCAGGGGCGGCTGGTTGATGGCGGCGGCGAAGCGGCCGGGCGCATTCGCCGTCAAAACGCCGACATAGCCGGGCCAAGTCAGATTGAAATAATCTCCGGCGCGGCCGGTCTGTCGCACCATCATCAATGCGCTGCCCAGACCGTCGAAGGGCCAGTCGAGCGTACGTAGCAAGGTCATGCCGCCCAACTCTGGATCGGCGACGGCGCCGGAGGTGCAGCCCCATTCATAGGAATAGTTCAACAGGAAAGCGCCAGGACGACCGAGCGCCCGATCGACTTCGGCGACTTCGCCCGCATAGGGGCTTACGACGCGGCGCGCCCAAGCGCGCGACAAATGGTCCGACGAGCGCATGCCCAGCGGCGTATAGGTCCGGCGCGCCGAAGCCAGCAGCAAATCGAGACGCTCCGGCGCCGCACGGAGCGAAGCCAGAGCCGGCGTGAAGTCCTCGTTCGACCGTGATTGACGGAATGGTCTTGTCAGCGGGAACGAACATGGCTGGCCTCGGTTCAACCGCTCGTCAAAGCGGCACGAAAGCCAGCATAGCATGAATTGAACAATGTTCAATATAAATATCGAGCCCGGTTCAGGCTTTACGCAGCGGCCCCGACGGCTTCGCAGACATCGTCGACAATGCTCTCGACCAAAGCCCGATCGTCGCCTTCGGCCATGACCCGTATCACCGGCTCAGTGCCGGACGGACGGATCACCAGCCGGCCCTCTGCGCCGAGCCTCGCCTGAGCCGCCTCGATCGCCTTGGTCACCGATTCTTTTTCCAGCGGCTTTCCGCCCTTGAAACGCACATTTTTCAAAATCTGCGGCAGTGGGTCGAACGCATGGCACACTTCCGAAACCGGCTTATTGCGCCGTTTGACCACCGCCATCACCTGCATCGCCGCGACAAGGCCGTCGCCGGTCGTGCAATAATCCGACAGGATCATGTGGCCGGATTGTTCGCCGCCGAGATTGTAGCCGTGCTCGCGCATATGTTCGAGCACATAGCGGTCGCCGACCGGCGTGCGGGCCAACGACAGGCCGATGGATTGCAGATAGCGCTCCAGTCCAAGATTGGACATGATGGTCGCGACAATGCCGGGTCGCGCCAGCTTGCCATCCTCGCGCCAGTCGGACGCCACCACGGCCATCAACTGGTCGCCATCGACCAGACGTCCGTTTTCATCGACGATCAGCACGCGGTCGGCGTCGCCATCCAGCGCAATGCCTATATCCGCGCGCAATTCCCGCACTCTCTGGGCCAGAGCCTCAGGCGCGGTCGAGCCGACATTCCGGTTGATATTCATGCCGTCGGGCTCGACGCCGAGGGAAAACACTTCCGCGCCCAATTCCCACAGGGCTTCGGGGGCGACCTTGTAAGCCGCGCCATTGGCGCAATCGACCACAACGCGCATGCCTTCGAACGACATATTGCGGGGCAGCGTGTGTTTGGCGAACTCGACATAGCGGGCGCGCACGTCATCGACACGGCGGGCGCGGCCCAGCGCCGAGGATTTGGCCAGTTTGGCGCTCAGGTCGGATTCGAGCAGCGCCTCGATCTGCCGCTCGACCTCGTCGGAAAGCTTGAAGCCCTGCGGACCGAACAACTTGATGCCATTGTCCTCGTAAAGATTATGCGAGGCGGAAATCATGACGCCGAGATCGGCGCGCATCGAGCGGGTGAGCATGGCGACCGCAGGCGTCGGCATCGGGCCGAGCAGCAGCACATCCATGCCAACGGAAGTGAACCCCGCCACCAAGGCATATTCGATCATATAGCCCGATAACCTTGTGTCCTTGCCAATCACCACGCGATGGCGATGGTCGCCCGCCTGGAAGACAAGACCAGCGGCCTGGCCAACCTTCATGGCCAGATCGGGCGTGATGACCTTGTTGGCCAGGCCACGAATACCGTCGGTGCCGAAGAATTTGCGGCTCATCTGGGAACTCTCCAAAATTTGCGGCGAATATAGCGAAAATCCGCCACATCCCCATTCACATTTCATGAACAGGTTTAACAGGCGTCAAACGCCGTTTTTTTCGGGAAGCGCGGCCAGAAAAAAGGCGGCGCGCCGGCCGCCTTTTTTCTGCTGCCGCAGGGTGTCAGGACTGCGGCGCCGGCGCGAGGCCAGGGTCGGCGTCCGGCGCCCCCCAATTGGGCTTGCCGGCGGCGGGAACGGCCGAGCGGCGCGGCGCGGCCGGCGGCTCGTCGCTGCTTTCGCGCACCGGCGGAATGCCCTGGATCAGATTGCGGATTTCGTCGCCCGACAGGGTCTCGTATTCCAGCAGGCCTTTGGCCAGCGCTTCCAGATCGTCGCGCTTCTCGGTGATGATCCGCCGCGCCTCGGATTGGCCGAGCTCGACCAGTCGCCGCACCTCGCTGTCGATTTTCTGCGAGGTGGCTTCGGAAATATTCTGCTGCCGGCCCATGGAATAGCCCAGGAAAACTTCTTCCTGGTTCTCGCCATACATGACTGTGCCGAGCTCGTCGGAAAAGCCCCAGCGCGTCACCATCGCACGCGCCAGTTTGGTCGCCTGTTCGATGTCGCTCTGCGCGCCCGAGGTCACCTTGTCCTTGCCAAAGATGATTTCCTCGGAGACGCGACCGCCCATCAGCACGGCGAGACGCGAGGTCATCTGCTCGTAGCTCATCGACAGCTTGTCACGCTCCGGCAATTGCATGACCATGCCCAACGCGCGACCGCGCGGGATGATCGTCGCCTTGTGCACCGGATCGGTGGCCGGAACATTCAGCGCGACAATAGCGTGGCCGCCCTCGTGATAGGCGGTGAGCTGCTTCTCCTGCTCGGTCATGACCATGGTGCGACGCTCGGCGCCCATCATGATCTTGTCCTTGGCGTCCTCGAACTCATCCTTGGTGACAACGCGCTTCCCGCGTCGCGCCGCCATCAGCGCGGCCTCATTGACCAGGTTCATCAAATCGGCGCCGGAAAAGCCGGGAGTGCCCCGCGCGACCACCTTGAGATCGACATCCGGCGATAGCGGCACCTTGCGCGCATGGACCTTCAGGATTTTCTCGCGGCCAATCACGTCCGGATTGGGCACGACGATCTGGCGGTCGAAACGGCCGGGACGCAGCAAGGCGGGATCGAGCACGTCGGGACGGTTGGTCGCGGCGATGAGGATGATCCCCTCATTGGCCTCGAAACCATCCATTTCGACCAGCAGCTGGTTGAGCGTCTGTTCGCGTTCGTCATTGCCGCCGCCGAGACCGGCGCCGCGATGACGGCCGACCGCGTCGATTTCGTCGATGAAAATAATGCAGGGCGCGTTTTTCTTCGCTTGCTCGAACATGTCGCGGACGCGCGAGGCGCCGACGCCGACGAACATTTCGACGAAATCCGAACCGGAAATGGTGAAGAAGGGCACATTGGCTTCGCCAGCGATGGCGCGAGCCAGAAGGGTCTTACCCGTGCCGGGAGGGCCGACCAGCAGCACGCCACGCGGGATACGACCGCCCAAGCGCTGGAATTTCTGCGGATCGCGGAGGAATTCGACGATCTCCTGCAAATCCTCCTTGGCCTCGTCGACGCCGGCGACATCCTCGAAGGTCACGCGACCATGGGCCTCGGTGAGCAGCTTGGCCTTGGACTTGCCAAAGCCCATGGCCTTGCCGCCCGCGCCTTGCATCTGCCGGGAGAGAAAAATCCACATGCCGATGAAGGCGATCAAGGGCAGGCCATTGACCAGCAAGGTCACCAACCAATTGTTGCCGTCGGAGGGCGGCCGCGCCGAAATCTGCACGCCCTTCTTGTTCAGGGTCTGCACCAGATTGGGATCGTTCGGCGCATAGATCGAGAAAGCCTTGCCATCGCTGTAATGGCCGGTGATCTCGGCTCCGGCGATTGTGACATCCTTGATCCGACCCTGATCGGCGTCGGTCAGCAGCTGGCTGTAATTGATTTCCTGAGTCGGCGCGCGCTCGCTCGGCTTCTGGAACAGCACGACCAGAGCGACGACGAGCAGGACGATGATCACCCAGAGAGCGAAATTGCGGAAATTCGGATTCATCTCTTTCCTGCGGAACCTTTCCGGACGAAGGACGCGCGCCGGTCGCACAGTGAACCTTAATGTAGTTGCCTCGCCCGCTCTTGCCAAGAGAAGGCGGCCTTCATGATTTACGCGTTCTGCCCCGCTTTCGCTTGTCTTCCGCGCGAAGGATCAACCTTCCCTTGCGATCGAGCGACACCAGGCCGCCGCCGAGCGTCGCCCGAAAGCCCGCGCCTTGGCGCAAAGCCGCCAGAAGCCGAGCCGCCAGATCCTCCAGCCTTTCGAGGCGAGGCGGCGGCGCGCCGACCGTTTCCGTCAACGCGCGTTGCAAGAAATATTCGATGATCGCCTGGGGCGTTTCGCGCGCCTTCGACAGATCGAAGGCGCAATCCTCCGAAGGAATCTTGATCCGGACAAAAAATTCGCAGGCGCAAGCGTCCAGGGCCGCTTCCGCCTTCGCGGCGCGCTCCGCCAGCCGGGCCATACGCCCACGGGTCAGTCCAAGCTCGTGAAGCGTAGGGGAAACTTCCCGCCAGCGGGTTCGGTCGAATCGGCGCTGGGCGTTGCTGGGGTCATCGAAAAATGGCTGTCCGATTTTCTGGCAATAGCCGATCAGATCAGCCTTTGGCAGGTCAAGCAGTGGCCGAATGAGCCGGCCGCCAAACAAATGTTGCTCGCGCGACATACCGGCCAGCCCCGCCAGGCCGCTGCCGCGCGCCATGCGAATCATCAATGTTTCCCATTGATCGTCCGCGTGATGCGCCGTCGCGGTCGCGCAAGCGCCAATATCCCTCGCATGATCGAACAGCAGGCGGTAACGCGCGGCCCGCGCCTCTTCCTGCACAGCGGTTTTTGGCTTTTCCCCGCTCCAGAGTAGTATCCGATGCGGAATTTCGAGCATTTCGGCCCAGAGCGCGACCTGTTGCGCCTCTGCGGCGGATTCGGCGCGAATGCCGTGATCGACGGTAGCGGCGAAAACCTGCCGCGCGGCTCCCGAATCGCGCCAGACGGCGGCAAGATGCAGCAGGGCCATGGAATCAGGACCGCCGGAGACCGCGACCAGCAAGCTGGAAAGAGAAGGAAAACCGCCGAACAGCCGGTCCGGATCGAAGGTTTCGGCTTCGCCGCTCAACAAGAGGCCTTTTTCGCCTCACGCGCGGCCATCTGCTTATCTGCGGCCGAGGCGTTGGGATATTTGCGCGGCACTTCAGCAAAAAAGGCGCAGGCCTGTTCCTTGGCGCCGAGCGCATTCAGGGAAATGCCGAGCTTGACCGTGGCGCTCGCGGCCACCGGGCTCTTCGAATAATCGGTATAGATTTTCAGAAACTGTTCCGCCGCCTCTCGATGACGGTTCTGGAAATAATAGCTTTCGCCATAGTGATAGATCGCCGGCGCATTGTAACGGCTGCCGGGATTCTTCTTCAGAAAAGCGGCAAAAGCCTGCTGGGCGTCATCGTAGCGCTTCGCCTTGAGAAGTTCGGTCGCCGAATTCATATTCCGCCTTGACCGGATCGATCGGCGCCGTGGCGGCAGGCAGAGGTTCCAGCGCGGCCTGAGACGCGCTCGGCGGAACATTGCGTTGCGCTGGCGGATTCAGATCGAGCGGGCCGCTCGGATCGTGATTATCGTTTCGGGCCACCGGCTTGCTCGCGGAATCGGGCGAGCCCAATTCGCGCGGCGTTCCGGGGGCGCTGGCCTGCACGGCGGGGTCGAACGCATCGTGACGTCGGCCATCGGAGGCGCTGGGATAGGCGGGCGCTTGCGGCGCGCCGACGGGAGCCGCCGGCGGGAGATTTTGCGTCGACTGCGGAGCCAGCGCCGGCTCGTCCTGAAGATCGGACCTCCGCTGCGGCGCCCCCGGTCGCCCGGAACGCTCCTGAAAGCGCTGATCGACGTCCATCTGGAACTTGCGCAGCATGTCTTCCATACGCTTGACTTGATATTGCAACTGCTCAACCTGACCATTCAGATTGCGCACCTGGGACTCCAGCCGGTCGACACGAAGACTGGACTCGCCGCCGCTCGCCCCGGCGGCCGGACCGCCATAGCCACGATCCTCAATATCCGCGGGCGGGCGATTATAGTCCTGCGCGCGAACCTGCGGCGCAGCGAGAAAAATCAGCGCCAAGACCAGCGGCGCACGCAAAATTCCATTCGGCAAGAATCGCTTCATTCCAACCTCGGCTCATTTTTGAGTCGCGTGTTTAGCATATGTGACGTGGCGATAAGGGCGAAAAGTGGCATTTGCGCGCCAAAAATCGGAAGACGTGAAAAAAATCCCGGCGCCCTGAGGCGCCGGGATCAAATCTCCAGTTTTCGCTTCGTTCGGATTACTGGCCGCCCTTGAGCACCGTGACAGCGCGGCGATTCTGCGACCAGCAGGAAATGTCGTCGCAAACCGCGACCGGACGTTCCTTGCCATAGGAAATGGTCTTGATCCGCGAAGCCGAGACGCCGCGCGAAACCAGGTAGTTCTTGGCGGCTTCGGCGCGGCGGGCGCCCAGGGCGAAATTATATTCGCGGGTGCCGCGTTCGTCGGCGTGACCTTCTACGGTGAAGGCGTAATTGCCATATTGGTTCAACCAGCGCGCCTGCTTGTCGAGCGTCGCCTGTCCAGTCGCGTTGACTTCCGAGGAATCGCTGTCGAAGAAAATGCGGTCGCCGACATTGACGACGAAATCCTGGGTCGAACCCGGACGCGCCGAGCCGCCGTGTCCGCCAGCGCCCGAACCGTTCAGGCTGTCGAGATCGGTCGGATTCTTGGCGCAAGCGCCAAGGGCCAGAGCCGCGGCGACAGCGGCGGCCAATTTCAGTCCATGCATCGAGCCCATAAATTTCATCCGACGCGCTCCCTTGGCTGGCGGAATTCAACGTTACGCCAGTCGTACCCTGCGAATGTTAAGCGAAGGTTTTCGTAACCTTGATGCGGGGTTACGAAATCAGGCGGTTTTGTGATGATTGCCAGGATGGTTAACAGGAGCTTTCCGGCAAGAATAGGGCAGAGCCTCCACTTCAGCCCAGCAGCGAGCTCCACGAGGGGTCGGAGGCGTAGCCCGGCGTCGGCACCGGAAATTCGCCGCGCCCGAAAATATCGACCCAGTGAATTTTGGGGCTGCCGCCTTCATTGCGGAAGAACATGACGAACAGGCCATTCGGCGCCCAGCTCGGTCCCTCGTTGTGATAGCCTTCGGTGAGGATGCGTTCGCCCGAGCCGTCCGGCTTAATGACGCCAATGCCGAATTTGCCTCCCGCCTGGCGGGTGAAGGCGATGTAATCGCCTCTCGGCGACCAGACCGGCGTCGAATAGCGGCCTTCGCCGAAGGAAATGCGATTGGCCCCGCCGCCGCTCGCGCCCATCACATAAATCTGCTGCGTGCCGCCGCGATCGGATTCGAACACGATGCGCGCGCCATCGGGCGAATAGGAGGGCGAGGTGTCAATGGCGCCGGAATCGGTCAACCGCGTGGTGGCGCGGGTGCGCAGGTCCATGCTGTAAATATTGGCGGAGCCTTCCTGCTCCAGCGACATGACCACGCGCTGGCCGTCGGGCGAAAAACGCGGCGAAAAGGTCATGCCCGGAAAATTGCCGACCACTTCGCGCTGGCCCGTATCGATATTGAGCAGATAGACGCGCGGATCCTCGGAGCCAAAGGCCATATAGGTCAGCTCCTGCGAATTGGGCGAAAAACGCGGGGTGACCACGAGATCGTCGCCGCGGGTGAGATAGCGCACATTGGCTCCGTCCTGATCCATGATCGCCAACCGCTTGCGGCGGTTCTCGCGCGGCCCGCTCTCGTCGACAAAAGCGACGCGGGTGTCGAAAAATCCCTTTTCGCCGGTGACCTTGGAGAAGATGGCGTCGGAGACGATATGGGCGACCCGGCGGGAATTATTGGGGTCGGTGACATATTGCTGGCCGGCGGCTTGCGCGCCCGTGCCGACATCCCAAAGCCGGAATTCGGTCTTCATCCGCCCCTCGCCGCGGCCTGAACGCCCGGTGACCACATATTGCGCATTGACCGAGCGCGCCGCGTCGAAATTGGGCGCGCCATCGGGATTGCCCGCGCCCAGCGACCCGCCGTTCACCGGATTGATGAACACCGAGCGCTTGAAATTATTCTCGACGATCGAGGTCATGGCCGGCCCGCCATCGCCGGCGAAGGGCGTGACGACAATATTGATCGGCTTGAAATCGCTACCGCCATGCAACTCGATGTAGCGCTCGGCGAAACCAGCGCTACGCAGCAAAGGCGTCGCGGCGAGTCCGCCCAAGAGAGCGGCGGCGGTGCGGCGGGTGGGAATAAAGGCCATTTCTTTCGTCCTGACAGTATCCAAGGGTTTGTCCCTTAGCCTCGTTGCGCGCCAATCGTTTGACAGAGGCTCGGGTTTTTCAGTCCTGCGGGTTGAAGGCGACGGTGGAATCTTTCCATTGATCGTAGAAGGGAGCGAATTGCGCGGGTATCCGCAGAGGATCGCAAGAGCGAACGGCGCGCAGCGCGCTATCGGCCAGCGAGCGCGCTGCCGGATCGGAGGGCGGATTGGTCAGCACCGGGGCGCCAGCCAGCGAGCCGTCGGGCCGGAACGTCACATGAATCTTCGCCACGTAACGCGGGGCGTCGGAGAAGGACAGATAGTTCCAGCATTGCTTGTAGCGCTCGCGCAACATGCTGTCGAAAGCGTCAGCCATGGAGGGCGACATGCGCGCGGAATGACCTGTCGCCGTTCCCAGCGACGCGGTGTGGCTGACCTCGCGACCCGCCGAGCCGCGCGACTGCGCATCCTCGTGGCTGAGCAGTTTGGAGACATCGGCGATATTCGGCGAAGGCCGGTTATTGCTCTCCTGGCCCGACTTCGGCTTGCTCGGCTTCGCGTCCTTATTCTGCGTCAGCAGCTTGGCCACTTCGTCCACTTTAGGCTTCGCCGGCTCCTTGGGCTTTTCCGGCGGCTTGGGCGGCTGCGGCGTTTCGACCTTCTTCTCCGGCGGTTTTGGGCGCGGCGGCGGTTTGACCACCTCGGCGTCGTCCTTCTCCGGCTCTTCCTTGTCCTCGGACTTTTCCGGCGGTTTTGGCGCCGGCTTGGGTTGCGGCGCGGGCGTCGGACGCACCGGCGGGGTCGGCGGCTTATCCTCGGCTTCGGAGGGATCGGGCAAGCGCTTCAATGGCGGCGGCGGGGTCGGAACCTCCTGGCGCGCCTTGGGCGTCGGCGGCGTCGGCTTTTGCTCCTCGGCTTCCGCGACGCGGTCGGCGCGCGGCTTGGGCGCGATTTCCTTGGCGGTTTTCTCGCCCTTCATGATCTCGCTGAACTGCTTGTCGCTGATCGTCTCGACGGGGATCGCCTCCTGCGCGTCCTCGAATTTGGCTTCCTTGGAAAAATGCACGAGCAGAACCGCCAGCAGGCCAAAATGGACCGCCGCCGAAAGAATCAGACCGGGTTCGGAACGCGAAATCTTCACCGCCGCATCATTCTCCTCAGAGGCCGCCGCCCTGTTTGCTCTCCTGCCGAGTCACCAGCGCGACCTTCTTGAAACCCGCCGTCGTCAGATCGGACATGACCTCGGCGACCTTGCCATAGGGGACCGCCTTGTCGGCGCGGACATAGATGCGCTCGTCCACGCCTTCCTTGGCCTGGACCTTGACCTGTTCGACCAGACCGGACAGCTCGATTTTCTGATCCATCAGAAAAATATCGCCATTTTCCTTGATCGATATGGCGATCGGCTTTTTGTCGATGTTCAATTCGCCGGCCTTGGTCGCCGGCAGGTCGATCGGCACGCCCGAGGACAACAGCGGCGCGGCGACCATGAAAATAATCAGCAGCACCAGCATGACGTCGATGAAGGGCGTCATGTTGATATCGGCCATGGCGCCATAGCGCGGCACGCCGCGCCTTCTGCGTCCCTTGCCGCCGCCTGCGGAAACCGACATGCCCATGTCTTAAAACTCCTCAGGGACCGCGCGAGGCGTGCTGGTCGATCTGGCGGGAGAGAATGGCGGAAAATTCATCCGCGAAAGCCTCCATTTTCGCCTGGGTCTTGGCCACGTCGCCGGAGAGCTTGTTATAGGCGATCAGCGCGGGTATCGCCGCGAACAGGCCGATGGCCGTGGCGAACAGCGCCTCGGCGATGCCAGGCGCGACCACGGCGAGCGAGGTGTTTTTCGACGCGGCGATGGAGCGGAACGAGGTCATGATGCCCCAGACCGTGCCAAACAGCCCGACGAAGGGACCGGCCGAGGCCACCGTCGCCAAGACCAGCAGATTGGCTTCGAGCTTTTCCACCTCGCGGGCGATGGAGACGTCCAGAACCTTTTCGATGCGCGATTGCAGGCCGACGTAAGAGGCGCCGGCGTTCTGGAACGAACGTTTCCATTCGCGCATGGCCGCCACGAAAAGCGACGCGGTGGCCGTGGTCGGTCGCGCCGCCAGTGATTGATAAAGGTCTTCCAGCGAATTGCCGGACCAGAACACGCTCTCGAATTCCTCCATGGCCGCGCGGGCGCGATGGATCAGCATGGTCTTGTTGACGATGATCGCCCAGCACCAGACCGAGGCCGACAAGAGGCCAATCATCACCAGCTTGACCACGATCGAGGCGTTCAGGAACATGGTGAAGACGGAAGCGTCACTCCCGGCTGCGGCGACTTCATTCATCAGCGCGATCCTCGTCCATTCTGCTTTGCGGCGCCCGTATTGCGCTGCACATGCCTCGGAAATCGGTCATTTCTGCGGCTGAACACGCATAAATCCGCTCCGAGCGCCCCAGTTAAGCGTCCCGCATGGTTAAGTTTGGGTTACTTTCGGGTCGTTTCGACCGCCGGCGCCAATTTTTCGCGCATTTCCCGGGGTATGCGGCAGGCCCGGCCGCCCGATACGGCGGCGATCAGCACACGCGCGGTGAACAGGATTTCCTCGCCCTTTTTGACGCGCTGGTCGAGATCGAGCGTGGCGGCCGTCACGCGCTCGACCCGCGTTTCCACGGTCAGCAGATCGTCCATGCGCGCTGGACGCAGGAATTCGATATTCATTCGCGCGACGACGAAAAAAGCTTGTTCGCCGGCGTGGATTTCACCCTGATGAAAATCCATTTCCCGCAGCATTTCGGTGCGGGCGCGCTCGATGAAGCGCAGATAATTGGCGTGATAGACGATGCCGGAAAAATCCGTGTCTTCGTAATAGACGCGGATGGGGAAGCGGTGGACGCCGTCGGAAAATTCGCCTTGCGCCGGAATCATGGCTTTTCAGGCCTCATCTTCGGGAAACAGCCCAATCTGTGGAGCCTGGGCCTGGGCGGGGACCGCCAATCCCAAATGCCTAAAAGCCTGGGGCGTCAGCACCCGCCCGCGCGGGGTGCGGTTCAAAAATCCCTGCTGCAACAGATAGGGCTCGATAATGTCCTCGATGGCGTCGCGCGGCTCGGACAAAGCCGCGGCGATGGTTTCGATGCCCACGGGACCGCCGCCGAAATTGACCGCGACCATGTCGAGATAGCGCCGGTCCATCTGGTCGAGGCCGATGGAATCGACATCCAGAAGTTTTAGGGCGCGGTCGGCGATTTCGCGGGTCACCAAAGCGTCGCCATCGACCAGGGCGAAATCGCGCACCCGGCGCAAAAGCCGCCCGGCGATGCGCGGCGTGCCGCGCGCGCGGCGGGCGATTTCATTGGCGCCATCCGCGCTCATCGGGCAATTCATCACCCGCGCCCCGCGCGCGACAATGCTTTGCAGCTCCTCGACCGTGTAAAAATTCATGCGGATGGGAATGCCGAACCGGTCGCGCAGCGGTGTGGTCAGAAGACCCGCCCGCGTCGTGGCGCCGACCAGGGTGAAGCGCGCCAGATCGATTTTCACCGAGCGGGCCGCCGGCCCCTCGCCAATGATGAGATCGAGCTGGAAATCCTCCATGGCCGGATAGAGAATTTCCTCGACCGATGGATTCAGCCGATGGATTTCGTCGATGAACAGCACGTCGCGTTCTTCGAGATTGGTCAATTGCGCGGCGAGATCGCCGGCCTTGGCGATCACCGGACCGGAGGTCGAACGGAAATTCACGCCCAATTCGCGGGCGACGATCTGCGCCAGCGTGGTCTTGCCGAGGCCAGGCGGACCGACGAACAGCACATGATCCAGCGCGTCGCGGCGCGACTTGGCGGCCTCGATGAAAACCTTGAGATTTTTGCGCGCCGCCTCCTGTCCGGTGAAATCGGCCAGGGTCATCGGACGGATCGAGGCTTCGAGATCCTCCTCGCGTTTTTCCGGCGTCAGGATGCGGGGAGAGGTCACTGGGCCAGCTCCTTAAGCCCCCGCCGGATCAAGGCCGGAGTTTCCGCGGCCTCGCCCAGCGCTTTCAGGCTCGCGGCGATAGCGGTCGCCGCCTGCGGGCGGCCATAACCAAGATTGACCAGTGCGGAAATCGCCTCCTGGGCGGCGCTGGAGCCGGCAGGCGCCTCGTCGCCGGCAAGCTGAATCGCCGCCGCATCGACCGCGCCAAAACCGCCGGCCTTGTCCTTCAATTCGGCGACGATGCGCGCCGCCAGTTTCGGCCCGACGCCGGGCGCGCGAGCGACCGAGACCTTGTCTTGCAGGGCTATGGCCGAGGCCAAGTCCGAAGGCGGCAGGATCGACAGAATGGCCAGAGCCACTTTGGAGCCGACGCCCTGAACATTCTGCAACAGACGGAACCAGTCGCGCTCGCTGTCCGAGAGAAAGCCGAACAGCCGGATCGCATCCTCGCGCACCTGGGTTTCGATGGACAACACCGCCGCCTCGCCGGGGCGCGGCAGCTTTTGCAGCGTGCGGGTCGAGCACGCCACCACATAGCCGACGCCATGCACATCGAGGATCAAATGATCCTCGGAAAGCGAATCCACCACGCCCTTGAGCTTGCCGATCATTGTTTCCGCCCGATTCGTCGGCGCAGTCTAGCCGATTTGCGCTGTAAACGGCATTATTTGCCGAGCAGCCGCGCCTCGCGCTGTCTCGCGCCGCGATGCTGGGCGTGACAGATGGCCACCGCCAGCGCGTCGGCGGCGTCGGCGCTTTTGGCGTCGCTGCGCGGCAGCAGCACCTTGATCATCATGGCGACCTGGGCTTTTTCCGCATGTCCCGCGCCGACCACGGTTTTTTTCACCAGATTGGCGGAATATTCGGCTACGGCGAGACCCGCGAGAGCGGGAACGGTCAACGCCACGCCGCGCGCATGGCCAAGCTTCAGCGCCGATTGCGGATCGCGATTGACAAAGGTCTCCTCGACGGCGGCCTCGTCGGGCTCATGCGCGGCGATGACCGCGACCAAAGCCTCGTGCAACGCGCGCAGCCTTTGCGCCAGATCGCCGTCGGTCGGCGGATGGATGGCGCCCGAGGCGACATAAACAAGGCGCGCGCCCTCTGCCTCGATCACGCCCCAACCGGTGTGGCGAAGCCCCGGATCAATGCCGAGAATGCGAACGGCCATGGGCTGCGCCCCGCAAAATGCCGATCATTCCTCGGTCTTGAGGCCCTTGAGCTTGCCGAAAACGGATTCGACGTCGAATTCCTCGTCCTGCTCCACCACCGGTTTCTTGGCGGAAGAACCGAACACGTCTTCATGAGAGACCGGCTGCTCATGGGCCTTCGGCTCATAATAGAAGGGCTGCGTCGTCTCCTCGGCCGAGATCAGCGTCGGGCCAAGATCCTGAACCAGGGCGGGGCGATCCTTGGCGGCGCGCTGCACTTCGAAATCGAGATCGATCTGCGAGCACAGGCCGAGCGTCACCGGGTCCATGGGCGTCAGCGCCGCGGAATTCCAATGGGTGCGCTCGCGAATGGCGGCGATGGTGTTCTTGGTGGTGCCGGCGAGGCGCATGATCTGCGCATCCTTCAGCTCCGGATGGTTGCGCACCAGCCAAAGAATGGCGTTGGGACGGTCCTGGCGGCGCGACAGCGGCGTATAGCGCGGGCCGCGATGGCGCTTGGCTTCGGGCAGGCGCACCTTGGAGACCGCCAGCTTGAGCGGATGCGAGGCGTTTTTTTCCGCCGTTTCGATCTCTTCGCGGGTCAACTGGCCCGAGGTGATCGGATCGAGGCCACGGATGCCGGCGCCCACTTCGCCATCGGCGATTCCCTTGACCTCAAGCGGATGCAATTTGCAGAATTCCGCGATCTGATCGAAAGTCAGCGAGGTGTTTTCCACCAGCCAGATGGCCGTGGCCTTGGGCATGAGCGGGGCGTTGCTCATTTGTGTCTCCTCGAATCTCATCCTTGCGCCGTTGGACGCGCCCTCAGGCGCCGCCCAACCCGGCTGAGGCAGAGCCTCAAATTTCCATTCATGACGGGAATTCTGGATATATAAGACGAGAACGCCGGAAAGGCAAATTGCGCCCGTGGAGATCGAAAGGGACAAAACCCATGGCCGGATATGACGAGGATTTTTTCGCGCCGAAGAAACCGGCCCCGAGCCAGCACGTCCTGGGCGAGCCGCTCGACAAATTGTCGGTCGATGAACTCGGCGAGCGGATCGCGCTGCTGCGCGCCGAAATCGAACGGCTCGAAGCCGTCCGCCTGACCAAGAGCGCATCGCGCGCCGCCGCGGATTCACTGTTCAAGACATAACGTAACGTAATGATTTAAAATATGTTTTTCTCTCAGATGACATTTACCTTAACTTGAATTTAACATTTTGCCCGTTAACTGACTCCTGCTTCCACAGATGTGGGAGCGGCGCGAAATCGGCGCCTTGTCTATGCCTCCCTGTCAAGAAAACTCGCAGAGAGCCGCCGCGCGCGGCTCTTTTTTTACGCCGAGTTGCTTCCGGCGGTCACGATTAAGGTTAACCAAATTTAAACAAGCGCCGCATCGCATTTGGCGCTATCTTGATTGTGTTCCGAGCCTTTCCGGTTTCGCCAGAGTTGGGCTGCGGGTTTCGTTGTATTTGTGCGCGTTTCGAGGTGGGTATGTCCCAATTAATTCATCGCGAGGGCGCGGAGCCCGTGTCGTTCGCCGCGCGGCTGGCCTCTTCCGAGGCGTTCAAGGCCATGTTCCGCGAAGGCATGAGCCTGGTCGAAGACGCCGCCTCCTACCTCGACGGCCCAGGCCGGGAACAGGCCCGCGATCTCGGACGCAATGAATCCCTCGCTTATGCCGCCGAGAGCATGCGCCTGACCACGCGGTTGATGCAGTTGGCTTCCTGGCTGCTGCTGCAACGCGCCGTCAACGAAGGCGAGCTGACCTTCGAACAGGCCATGTCGGAAAAACGCAAGGTCAAGCTGTCGCAGCAGGAAATGGCCAGCGCCCCCGATGTTTTCGAGAAACTTCCTCACGATCTGCAAATTCTTGTCAGCGAGTCCCTGCGCCTCCAGGCGCGGATTATTCATCTCGACCAATTGATCTATCTCGATCCCGGAGCGCCGATCGCCACCCCGACCGCCAGCCCGGTCGAGGAACAGCTCGCTCGCCTGCGCGCCGCCTTCACTTGAGGCGTAACGCGCAATTAACAGCGACGGCCTAATTTGCGCCCTGGTTGAGACAAAGCCCCGGGGCGGGAATGAGCGAGAAAACCGGCGTCGCCATCATCGGCTGCGGCTATATTGCCGACGCCTACCGGCATTGCCTGAAATTTCACGAAACCAGCCTGTGGTTCACCGGGTTTTTCGACCGCGATCCCGCGCGTAACGCCGCCCATGGCGCCTATTGGGGCGGGCGCCCCTATGACTCCTTCGACCAGGCGCTGGCCGACGCGGACGTGCGCATCGTCGTCAATCTCACCGAACCGGAAAATCATGCCGGCGTGACCCGCGCCGCGCTTGAAGCCGGCAAAAACGTCTATTCGGAAAAGCCACTGGCGATGAACCGGGTCGAGGCCATCGCCTTGAGCGATCTCGCCGCGGCCAAAGGGCTGCGGCTGGCCGCCGCCCCCTGCAATATTCTCGGCGAAAGCGCCCAGACGCTATGGAAGGCCCTGCGCGCGGGGACCATCGGAACGCCCCGCCTCGTCTATGCCGAACTGGACGACGGCATGATTCACAAGAGCGATTACCGCAACTGGATCAGCCGCTCCGGCAAGCCCTGGCCCGCGCGCGGCGAATTCGAGACCGGCTGCACCTATGAGCACGCCGGCTATGTGTTGAGTGTGCTTTGCGCCATTTTTGGCCCGGCGCGCCGCGTCACTTCCTTTTCGGCGCTGATCTGCCCGGAAAAAAACACCGAGCCGCCGCTGCCCCATCCGGCGCCGGATTTTTCCGTCGGACTGGTCGAATTCGACGGCGGCCTTGTCGCCCGCGTCACCAATTCGGTGGTGGCGCCCTATGACCATCGCCTGCGGGTGATCGGCGACGAGGGCGCGCTGGAAATCCGCGAACCCTGGGATTACGCTTGCCCAGTCAAATTGCGGACCGTGGCCCAGGGGCGGGTGGCGCGCTATATCGAACGTCGCCTCGGAGGAATAGGCGCGGCCAAGGCTCTGCCCATGGCGCGGCCCCCGGCGATGAAGCCCCGACGGGGCGATCCAACCATGGATTTTGCCCGTGGCGTCGCCGAACTCGCCGCCGCTCTGCGCGAAAACCGGCCCTCGCGGCTTGACGTCGATTTCGCCGTTCATATCGCCGAAGTCACGGAAATGCTGCAACATCCCGAACGTTTCTCACGACCGGCGCCGGTAGTCTCAAGCTTTGCGCCGATCGCGCCGATGGATTGGGCCCAATGAGCCAGTTCGACGCCAACGTCGTCACCCTCTCTTATAGCGGCGATTTCAACTATTGCCGGCTGCTTTGCCAAAGTCTCGACCGCTTCGCGCCGCCGGGGCTGAACCAGCGGCTTTTCGTCCCGACGCAGGACCGCGCGCTGTTCGCGCCCTTGGCCAATGCAAGCCGAACGATCGGGTCGCAAGACGCCGATCTGCTGCCCGGCTGGCTTCGTAAAATCCCCATGCCTGGCCCGAAGTTACGGCAGATTTTGCGCCTGCCGCGCCGCAATTTGTACTTCAATCTGTACGGTCGGCCAGTGCGCGGCTGGATCGCCCAGCAAATCATGAAAATTTCCGCCGCCGCCGACAGTCCCAATGAAATCATCGTCCACGTCGATAGCGACGGCGTATTCGTCCGGCCCCTGACCGCCGCAATGTTTCAACGCGCCGATGGCGCGGTGCGTTTCTATCGTAATCCCAAGATTGAAATGCACGACACCCACATCCTTTGGCGCGAGGTCGCCTGTCGCCTGCTCGACATCGACCCGAACAGCATAAATCCTGGCGATTACATCGGCCTTTGCGTGGTCTGGCGGCGCTCCATCGTGCGGAAAATGATCGAGCGTATCGAGCAGGTCGGCGGCGCCGACTGGCGCAAGGTTCTCGCCCGCGAGCCGCATTTTTCCGAATATACGCTTTACGGCCTGTTCGTGGAATCTCTCGGCGCGGAGGCTGCGGGGCACTATATCGACCCAGCTTCGCCAGTGCACGGCGTCTGGGACATCGAACCGGAAACGCCCGAGGACGAGGAAGAACTTATCCAGGGCCTCGAACCCCATCACATCGCCTTCTTGATCCAGTCGACGGCGCTAATGAGTTTCGAAAAACGCCTGGAGCTCATCGACCGGGCCAACAAGCGCGCCGCACAACAAGCTTAATTGTTCTCGAGAGACCTTTAAACACGAATATTCACGACGTTCCTTAGTTAAGATAAAATAATTTCCGTAAGACAGAGACTTAAACGGATTGTCGCGTTGTTGATGGCGTAGTATGTGGCTCGCTCTTCAATGAAAGGCGCGCGACGTGTCATCCAGGCAGCTTTCCACATGCGGACCGTCGCGCGACGGAACTTATGAGTCGATCCAGGCTCTGCGCGGCGTCGCGGCGGTTCTGGTGACCTTGTTCCACGCGTCGGAACACGCCTATCATTCGGATCAAGTCTTCCGCATCGGCAATGCCGGGGTCGACATTTTTTTCGTCATCAGCGGTTTTGTCATGTGGACGGTGACAGCGCGTCGTCCGCCTTCCGCCGCGACTTTCCTGCATCACAGGCTCGTCAGGCTGGTTCCGCTTTATTATTTTTTCTCGTTGGCCCTGCTCGCCGCCTGGCTGGTTCTGCCTTCCGCCTTTCCCAATATGGCGCCGCCGACGGCGAGCCATGTGCTGTTGTCCTTGGCTTTCCTGCCCCACGCCGACCCTTCCGGCCATTTCTTTCCGCTACTGGCGCAAGGCTGGACGCTGAATTATGAAATGTTTTTCTATCTGCTGTTCGCCCTGGGGCTGATGCTGCCAAGCGATCGCCGTTTCGCTTCGCTCGCCGCCCTGCTCGCGATTCTACCGGCGGTCGGCCTATTGCCGCCGGAAGCCTGGCTCCAGAGCGCGCCCGCTCTCGGCTTGCTCAGTCCGCTGTTGATCGAATTTTTGGGCGGCGTCGCCATCGCCCGCTGGGCGGAAGGCGGAAGGCGGCCAGCCAAAATCTGGCTTTGGGCCGCTCTGGCCCTTGGCTCGGCTTTGCTGCTCCTGCTGCCCAACCCTCCGGCGGATGACGATTGGCTGCGGCTGGCCCTGTTCGGCCTGCCCGCCTTCCTGATTGTCGCCGGCGCCGTCGGATTGGAGCTGACGACCCAACATTTCGTCCTGGGCCGGACGCCCTCGCTGCTCGGCGCCTCATCCTATTCGCTTTATCTCAGCCACACATTCGTGATCTCGCTCGCCGGCAAAATACTGGCCTCCGCGCCCCCATGGATTTTCGTCGGCGTGGCGACGATGGCCTCGCTCGGCATCGCCATGCTCGTCTATCTGCTTCTGGAAAAGCCGCTGCTGAGCCTCATGCGCGGCAAACGCCGGATTGTCGGGCGTCCGCTAATTTTTCGTCTGATAGAGCGGATGAATTTCGCCAAATGACAATTTGCCGAGCACGCCGGCCCAACGAAACAAATAATCGGCGCGCACGGATTCGCCGCCCGTCAAATGGGCGGGGGCGCGCAGAGCGAGCAAGGCCGCCTGCGCCAAAGCTTTGACGCGAATCACCCAGCGCGCGATCCCCGGATGGGCGGCGCCGCGCGCCATGGCTTCCGCGAAAGCCTGCCCGCCGGCATAAAAGCGTCGTCTCAGATAGGCGCGTTCACAACGCGAGGCCGGCACGAATTCGCCGACCGCGGCTTCCGGCGCCCAGAAAAAGCGTTTTCCGCGTCTCTGCAACCGGCAAAACAGGTCGTAATCCTCGCCGCCGCCCTTGCCGAAGGCCGGATCGAATACCGGGTCGTCGCCCAGACAGGTTGCGCGGCGGAAAATGGCGTTATTGGTGGCCATGGCGATCTGGGGCAGCCGTTGCGGCCCAAAGGCGAAAAGTTCAAAGCCCGCGGGTTCCGCCAATTCGCGCGAAAAAAGATTGCGGATCGCCGGCGTGGTCCGCTCCGGCGCTTCGAAATGGCCGATGACGCAACCAAGCCAGGCGTCGCCGCGCGTATCGGCAACCGCTTGGAATACCGCACCGAGCCAGCCCGGCTCCAACTCCTGATCGTCGTCGACAAAGGCGACGAAATCCTCGTTGCTCGCGGCCACTCCGGCATTGCGCGCGACCGAAATATTGGCCGGATGAGCCTCCATCCAGACTATAGGCCAGGGGCTTTTGGCCGCCTCTTCGGCGACGACGGTCCGCGCCTCGCCCTCGTCGCTATTGTCCACGACATAGACGCGCACGGATCCATGCGGGCATTTCGGCGCGGCCTGGGCGGCGACGCTGCGCAAGGCGCTGCGTAGCAGTTCCGCCCGCTTGAACGTGCAGATGACCACAGCGAGCGAAGGCGCCTCACTCATATTTGAGCCTCCGGGCGCTGACAAAGCAGAACAGCAGCGCGAGATTGCAAAAAGGCGCGCCGCGCATCATCAGCGTCGCCTCGGTCAGATTATGCAGAAGATGCAGAAATAGCGTCAGGGCGATCATGGCGTAGGCCGCCTGCACGCCCGTTCCTTCAGCGCAAATTATCGCGCGCCGCGTCGAAGCCGCGAGCGCCGCGACAATGCCGCAGACGGCGGCGAGGGTCATGGGGATGCCGATATGAAGAAAAAGTTCGAGATAGCCGTCATGGGCCTGGTTGATGATGCCAACATCGACATCGCCCAGCCAGGTGCCCGGCTCGAGCTTGGCCAGGGGATCGTTGACGGCGCCGACGTCCCAGAAGGCGCCATAGCCAACTCCGAGCCAGGGGTGTTTTTGCGCCGAATGCCAGGCGAAGGCCCAGAGTTCGTCGCGTCCGGTGAAAGATGTATCGGTCACCAAGGAGGCGAGAACCTGCTGGCCATCGAAATCCGCGTTCATGACGAGGCCGCCAAACCCGGCAAGCGCCAGAACCAATCCGGCCAGAGCGAGCAACGCAAAGCGAAAGCCGAGCCTTTGCCCAAGCCAGAAAATCAATCCGACAAGGAGTCCAACCAGGGTCAGGCCAAGCGAGGTCTTGCTCTGGGTGATGACCAGGAAGAAAAAGGCCAGCCCCGCTCCAAACCAGCCCTGGGCGCGTTCGACACCGCGCTGCGCCCCGAAGGCGTAGGTCAGGCAAACGACTATGACGATCATCGCCACCATGCCCGCCGGATTTTTCTGGCCATAGAGACCGGCGACGCCAATATCGGTAATGGCTATCTCGGGCCAAAGCGCCGTCGCCGCCAGATTGGCGACGATCACCAGAGTAAGAAAGACGAACACGCGCCGGTGAAACTGCTTGAGATCGTCAATGCTCACCGCGAGGCCGAGACTCGCCAGGGTCAGGAACAGCAACAGCAGGGCGCGGCGGATCGTCAGGTCCGGATAAAGCGACCAAACCACGCTGATCTGGCAAAACAGCACCGTCCCGACCAGCAGCCTGTTGGCGCGAACCGCCGCCCAGGCCGCCTCGCGCCGCGACCAGATCAAGGCAAGGCCAGCGACCGCCATCATCGGCGCGATCAAACGGTCGAGCCCATTGCCGGCGAGGCGGCTTTCCGGCGTCGCGCTCGCCGAGGTCAGCGGTTGCGTGCCGATGAAGGAAAAGAACAGATAGACGTAAAGCAGGATGCGATGAACCGGCGCCGTCCATGTCAGGCCGAACGCGCGGCGGCGTTCAGGCGTCGCATCGAGGTTGAGGGCCAGACTCATCGCCGCTTTCGTCAAATCGCGAGGTGTAAGGATTTATCGACCTCGAATCCCGGGGAAATTTTAACTTCGGCCCCTTAAGAAATTCATATCCCAAGGTGACAACCCTCCGGCGAATAGTCATGGAACGGATCAGCGTCGTAACCCCCACCTTCAACCGCCCCGAACCGGTCGCGCGCGCGCTGGCGAGCCTCATGGCGCAGCAGAATGTCGACGATCTCGAGGTGGAAATCATCGTGGTCGACAATTCGCCCGACGCCAATGCGCGCGAGGCGATCGCGAGACTTCGCGATAACCGCCAGATTTCCCATCCATTACATCAGCGAGCCGCGTCCCGGCGTCGCCAACGCCCGCAACGCCGGGGTCGCCGCCGCGCGCGGTCGCTGGGTCGCCTTTCTCGACGATGACGAGGAGGCGGAACCGCTCTGGCTGGCGTCACTGACGCAAGTGGCGCGCGAGCGGCATGCGGACGCCGTCTTCGGCCCGATTTCGGCGCGAGCCGACGGCAATGCCGAAATTGGGGCCTTCGCACCCTTTTTCGAAAGGCGGATCGACCGCGCCGCGGGCGACGACATCACCGATCTCTCGCCCATGCTCGGCACCAATAATTCCATGTTCGACCGCGCGTCCTGCCTGAGCGAGAATCAAAATTTCGACCCCAGCCTCAATGAGAGCGGCGGCGAGGATTCCTTGCTGCTCGAACGTCTGGTGCTCGGCGGCAAACGCTTTTGCTACGCGCCAGAGGCCAGAGTGGTGGAATGGGCTCCGCCGCGTCGCCTGACCTGGAGCTATGTGAAGAAACGCAAATTCCTCAGCGGCCAGATTCGGGTCTTCGTCCAGCAGATGGCCCGCCCCGGAAATGCCGGCGAGGTCATGCGCTGGATGGTCGTGGGCCTCGGCCAGGCTCTGCTGTTTGGCCTCGCGACCTTGATTCTCCTGCCATTTGGCGAGACCCGCCATGAGGAAATGGCCGCCAGGGCCTATGGCGGCCTCGGCAAGATTTTCTGGACCCGCCGCTTCCGCCTCGCGCTTTACGGACGAGGCCTGGTCTCGTAGTTTCGCGGCGCGGCGCTATTGCCTCGCTCGAGCGAAACTTTCCAGGCCGCTGCGCCGCAATCCTTCCGCTAGGGTGATTTGCGGCACGAATCCGAGGACTTCCAGGGCCTTGTCGCCGGAAATCCTCGCATCGCGCCCAAACAACGCCAATTCGCCGGGCGGCGGCGCCAACGAGACGGCTTCGCCGAATGGCAGGCCGGCGCGACGCAGAATTTTCGCCGGCAAGGCCAAGGCCTGGCGCATGCGAATTTCACCCCGCGACCATTCGCGCAGCGGTTTTTCTCCCAACGCCTCCGCCAGTTTCTGAAAATAATCGTTCCAGTTCGGCGTTTCCGGCCCGACACAATTCAAGGCCTCGAAGGACGCCAGCCGCGCTCGTTCCGGGCCAGCGAGAATCCGACAGGCGGCGCCGCATTGCGCGACGAGGTCGTCAATGTGGATCAGGGCGGCGCGTCCCCGGCCGCAGGCGCCGAATACGCCCCAGCCGCCAAGCGCGATGCGCCGCGCCAATTTCTCGATCCAGAACTTGCTTCCAGCCCCATAGACAATGCCCGGCCGCAATGCGACGACACGCCGTTCTGAATCTTCCTCGCTCCAGCGCCGATAAAGCGCTTCGCAAGCAATTTTGGCCTGCGCATAGGGCGACAAGGCGTTTTCGGGCGCGTCCTCCTCGACAATCGCGCCGCGACGCTCGCCATAAACGGCGATGGAGGAGAAAGCCAAGAGATTGACGACGCCGGCGGCGCTCATCGCCGCGAGCAGGTTTTCCGCCTGACGCGGCATGGCGGCATCGTCGCCATAGGCGGCATGGACAACCAGCTCAGCGCCCCCAACAGCCGCCGCCAATTGCTCGGGATTGTCGAGATCGCAGGGCGTCCACGGCAGATGCTCAGCCAAATGTCCGAGCGCTCGCCGCGCGCCGGCGCGAACGCTCCAGCCATCGCTCGCCAATCCTGTTGTTGCGGCCGCGCCGATAAAGCCGCCAGCTCCGGTCACGAGCAGAATCCTTGGCGACGCAACCATGTTTCAGGCGGCTTCCATCAGGCGATCAGACTCGGTTCGAACCAATCCGACGAATTTTTCCGCCGGAAGGCGGAGGCGACGCAGCTTTTCATCGAGATCCTCGCCGCGCCCGCTCTGCCGAGAATCGACCAGCAGGATTTTTCCAACCGCCGGAAACAGAGCGCGTAATTCCGAACCTTGACTGATGTCCGGACCGTCGAAGACAACAAAATCGAAATTGCCGCTTATGCCTTCGATCCGATGATAGTTCGCCTCATCGGCTATAGAACGGCAGAGCTTCTCTTCGTCGGCGAGAGCCGGAATCAGGCTGAGGCTCTGCCCATAGGGCGCCAGACGATAAAGCGGCCGCCATAGCCCCGCCAGCCGGATCAAGGTTTTGGGGGCGTTGGGCGCTATGGCGAGATCGAGCGCGGGATGGGCGTGATGGGCGTCGACCAGAAGCGTCCGCGCGCCTTGGGCCGCCGCGATACGCGCCAGATTGATGGCAAGCGTCGATGCGCCGGACTGAGGAGTAGCTCCGGCGACAAGCGCCACAATCGGAGCGCCTTTGTTTTTTCCGCCATCGAGCCGATCATAAAGTTCAGCCACGGCTTCTGAATAGCCAGACCGGGGACGCCGAACGGATTCAGCCATGGCTTCCGCTGCGTTCAGACCCCGACGACCCGGATAGGGCAGGATATCCGGGAGAACGCCGAGAAACGGCGTCGAACTCGCCCTGCGCGGCGAAACCGGCGCGAATTCCGGCGAAGTCCTCGTGTAAAACCTTTTCCGGGGCCACTGGTTCGAAGACCGCGCTGACGGCGAGATAGGCAATGGCCAGAGCCGCGCCGATCAAGCCGCCAAACAGGCTCCACAAAACCCGGACGGTGGTTTTGGCTTCGACATTGGGCACGCGCGCCGGTGAGACGACGCGGAAACCGCCCCCATCGACGCGGCTGCCATCGCCGGTCTGCCGTTGACGCAATTCCAGTTCGGTCAGGGTCTTGCGCTTGGAGTCGACGGAGTCCTCAAGCTCCCGCAAGGGCGCGTCGGCTTCGCGCGCTCGACCGACGCCGGCAGCGGCGGCGGCGAGGCGTTTCTGGGCCGCCGCGGTCTGCGCCTGCGCCTCGGCGATCTGGGCGCGCGCGGTGCGGCGCAGGCCGTCGAGGCTGGCGTTGATCCTCTGGTTATAGTCGCGCAGGCGGGTCCGCGCGGCGATCAAGGCGGGATGATGCTCGCCGAGCGTGCTTTCCAATTGCTCCACCTCGGCCGCCGTCGCCGCGCGTCCGACAATCAGCACCTGCAACTGGCGGGATTCGGGATCGGCGCCGAAGGAAGAGACGGCGCCAATGTCATTGGGCGAGGATTCAAGCTGGTGGAGCCGCGCGCGCGCCTGGGACTCGGCCTTTTCGGCGGCGGCGAGCGAATCGGTCGCCTCGCTCGCCTGTCTTTCCACAATGGACTTGTCATTCACGCCGACAAGATTGTGTTCGACCTTGTAGGCCTGCAATCGCGCCTCTGAATCCTGGAGCGCCTTGCGCATGTCCTCGACGCGATTGGCGAGGTCCATCGCCATGCGTTTCGCTCCGGCCGTGCGATCGACCGCATTGATCTCGCCATAGGATTTGACCAGGGCGTTCGCCAGACCCGCCGCCTTTTCCGGGTTGGTGTCGGTAACCGTGATATTGACCAGGAAGGAGCGCTCGGCGCGAGTGATCTCGACAGCCTTTTGCAATTTCAACAGCGCCCGATTTTCCAGCAATTCGCGCGAGCTCTGCGCCTCCGGGCCTTCCGGGGCGTCGCCGTCGCGTCGCGGAGCATCCCCGGCTAGACCCTGATCGCGGATGACGCGCAGCATGACGCGTTCCGATCGGATCACACCCATCTGGCTTTCGACGTAATTGATCGCCGCATTGGCGTCGAGCGTCGAATTCTGCGCTTCCGAGGCCGATTGTTGTCGCGCCTCCAGTTGCGGATCAATCAGAATCTGCGCGCTGACCTTGTATTTCGCCGGCATGACGGATTTGACCGTGCCCGCGAGGCCCGCGCCAATGAGCGTTGAGAGCGCAATCGCGCCGAGGCTTCGCCTGATCTTGCCGGCGAGCAAAATGGCCGCGTCGCGCCAGGGATTATCCGCCGGACCAGCGCTGATGTTCGCGTCCTGCCGTTCATCGGCCGCCTTCGGCCGCTGTTGGACGGTATTATGCGACAACGCCATGGCGATCCCAATCACAGAACAGTCGCGAAGCCGAAGTCTCGCGCGACCGCCGCAGTTTCGCGAATTAAGGTTAACACTTGCTTGCCCGTCGGGGATGCCAAGACCGTTGCAACGAGCGAAAACGGAATCTTCGGCGCTGGCAACCAATTGGTATGGTTTTCCATCCAGAATGCAGGAGGCCAAAATAATCCTTCGGATTGTCGGCAGACCAAAGAACGGCGCGCCGACGCCCTGGAGAACGAATTGCTGCGAATAGAAACCATTCGAGACTTCTCCGCCCTGGAGGCGCTGCGCGACGAATGGGAGGCGCTCGACGCCAGCTTGGCGCTGCGCATGCCCTTTACTTCGCCCATCTGGGGCCTGAACTGGTGGCGCAGCTTTCAGCGCCATTCCCTCGCCGCTCGGGATCGCCTGAACTGCTACGCCCTGCGCGACCCTCAGGGCATGCTGATCGCTTTGGCGCCCATGTTCGTTACGGAGCGACCGGGGTTCGGTCCTGTTCGCGTGCGCGAATTGCAGTTTTTCGGCGCCGATCCCTATGTCACGGAATGGCGAGGCGTGATTTGCCGCCCCGATCGGGAAAATGAAGCTTTTACCGCCCTCGCGGCTCGGATCGCCCAGGAAAGACCGGCGAATTCGGTGCAGTGGCGCGGACTGCCGGCGCTCGAGAGCGGACATCCGGTCGAGGCAGGCCTTTCGACTGCCGATCAAATGGGCACCTCGGTTTTCTATTTGGCCTTGCCCGACAGCTGGGACGCCTTCCGCCAGGGATTATCGCGGAATATCAAGGAATCCCTGCGGAAATGCTATAATTCGCTGAGCCGCGACAAACTTGAGGCTCAGCTCCATGTCGTGTCGGCCCCCGAAGAAACCGACGCGGCCTTGGACAAATTTTTCGACCTGCATTCCATGAGGGCGGACGCGGCCGGGACCATCGATCATCCCAATGTCTTCGATGCGCCTAACGCCCGCGATTTTCTGCGCCGCGTCTGTCTCGACTTCGCCGGGCAAGATCGCCTAAGGATTTTCCAGCTGACAATTGACGGCAAAACCGTCGCTACGCGCATCGGTTTTTTGATGGGCGATCAGATTTTCATGTATTTTTCCGGCTACGATCTCGAATGGGGCCGCTATAGCGTGATGACCACCACGGTCGCCGAGGCGATCAAATGGTCGATCGCCAATCGGCTGCGCATTTTCAATCTCTCCACCGGTCAAGATGTCTCAAAGACCCGCTGGCGACCCGAGCGCGTCGATTTTCGCGGCGGCTACAGCGTTTCCGGCCAACTGCCGCAACGCATGGCGGTCGCCGCGCTCCACGCGCTTCGCGAGCGCATGCGCCCACGCGACGCCAAGGCGATTGTCGCTCCTACGACTTGAATTCGCCCAAGTCCATGGCTTGAATCAACGCGCGCCGGTTCGTTTGGCGGCAATATGCTCGTGATGGCGGACTGCGGCGCTGAGAAATTGAATTGGTCCCGTTGCGGGAAGTTTCATGGGCAAATCCTCAGATCGCGTCTCCTCCGCCAAGTCGGGCCTCATCGTCCCCAAGCCGACGCCCGAATCGCTCGGACCGCTGTCGCCAGCGGCGCTGACGCCGGCTATAGCCGACGTCGTGGAACATTTAAGCGTTCAGCCGAACTACTTGGCCGGACAGCTGGCCGCAGCCGCGGCGCAGGCCATGAGCGCCCTGTCCGAGGGCGAAAAGCCCAAAACCTTGCGCGACGATCATCGCTTCGCCGACCCCGCTTGGACGGCGCCACCTTTCAACCTTCTGGCTCGCTCCTTTCAATGGGGCGAAAGCTGGCTGGAGAATGCGATTCTCAACACGCCCGGTGTGGCGCCCAGGCACGCAAAGCTGGCGGCTTTCGCCGCGAGGCAATGGCTGGACGCCTTTTCTCCGTCCAATGCGCCTTGGCTCAATCCAGAAGTCCTGCGCGCCACATTGGACCAGGGCGGCGTCAATTTTTTACGCGGCGCGCAGCACTGGAACCAAGATTTTCAGGAAAAGCTGGGCGCGCCAGCGCCGTTCTCATCCGAATTCAAGCTCGGGCGCGACCTCGCCACCACCCCCGGCAAAGTGGTGCTGAGAAACGAATTGATGGAGCTGATTCAATACACGCCGACCACGCCGCAGACCCGGCCCGAGCCATTGCTGATCGTCCCGGCCTGGATCATGAAATATTATATTCTCGACCTTTCCCCCCATAATTCCTTCATCCGCTATCTCGTCGGGCGCGGCTATACGGTCTTCTGCATATCCTGGAGGAATCCGGGACCGGAAATGGCGGACACCGGCTTTGACGATTATCGCCGCCTCGGCGTCATGGCGGCTTTGGACGCCCTCGAAAGAATTACCGGCGCGAAGAAAATCCATGCGCTCGGCTATTGCCTGGGCGGGACGCTGGTTTCAGTCGCCGCCGCCGCCATGGCGCGCGACGGCGATTCGCGGCTGCTCAGTCTCGCGTTGCTCGCGGCGCAGACCGATTTCTCGGAACCCGGCGAATTGCAGATTTTCATCGACGAAACCCAATTGGATCAGCTCGACCACTTGATGGCGAAGCAAGGCTATCTCGATTCCTGGCAAATGGCCGGCGCCTTCAGCATGTTGCGCGCCCGCGACCTGGTTTGGTCGCGTATGGTCAAGAGCTACATGCTCGGCGAAAGAGAGCATCCCAACGATCTCATGGCGTGGAACGCCGACGCGACCCGCATGCCCTCACGCATGCATTCGCAATATTTGCGCAGCCTTTTCCTCCATAACGATCTCGCCGAGGGCCGTTTCGAAGTCGGTGGCGGCAAAGTCGATCTCGCCGCAATAAAGACTCCGATTCTCGCTGTGGGAACTGAAGCCGACCATGTCGCGCCCTGGCGGTCCGTCTTCAAAATCCATCGCCTGAATCCAGGCGCCATCACCTTTCTTCTGGCCTCTGGCGGCCATAACAGCGGCATTGTCAGCGAACCCGGCCATCCGCACCGTTCCTTTCGCAAGGCGCTCCGACTGCAAGGCGCTCCGGCCCCAAGTCCAGACGATTATATGGCCAAGGCCGAAACCCATATCGGCTCCTGGTGGCCTGACTACGCGGACTGGCTCGATTCCCTGTCCGGACCCGCCGCCGCGCCGCCATCCATGGGTCCGGCGCTAGCCGACGCGCCCGGCGACTATGTCTTGCAACATTGACGCCACGCTTCGGAGTCGAAAAACCAACGCTGCGACAATTAACTTAAAATACAGTGCGCAAAAATAGATTGAGCCAAACCCGCTCTTGAATCGCAAGCGTTCAGAGGATGATTTGAACAGACGTCAGCTTTCACGGCTTTTCACGTTTCTGTCCCTTTGGGCATGCCTGTTCCTGTTGTTCCGCTGGTATTTCGATACAATCTACCTCCACGTCTTCAACAGCGATTCCGCCGCCAATTATCTCGTCGCCGAAGCCATTGACCAGGAAGGACGGCCTTTCCCCTGGGACTTCCTGTTTGGCAATGACATCATGGTGCTCCGGCCGCAATTCATGATCGCTGCGGTCCGCGCGCTGGGCGTGACCGGCTATCCCGCCTATGCGCTCGCCTGCTCGCTCATCGCCTCGACGACAATTGCGGCGCTGGCGATTTTCGTCCTGGCGCCCATCGCCGGCGGCCTGGGCGGCGGCGTCATCGCCGCCTTGCTCACCTTTCTGCCGCTCGGCTTTACCGAAGCGGAATTCCTTTTCGGGCAGCAATCCCATTTGTTGCAACTGGCCTTCTCGATCGTCGTCCTTGCCACCATCCTGCGCTGGCGCGAAGACAAGGCCGAAGGATTGAAAATTCTCATCGGGCTTTGCCTGTTCCTCCTGACCTTCGATTCCAAGCCGAGGGCCACTATTTTTCTTGTCGCCGCCGCCGGCGCATTGGCCTTGCTTGGCGGTCGCGACCGCAAAAACCTCGAATTGTTGCGCCCCGCCGCCTGGGGCTATGTCGGCGGTCTCGTCGCCGCCGCTTTGGTCGCCTCAAGAGTCCAATTCTTTGGCATCGGCTGGGCCATGGCGCCGGCATCGTTTACCTCCATAATGGCGCGGCCTAAAATCCTGTTGGACAGTTTCACGGATTTTTATCTCGGCTTGGCGGCCATCCCGCACGATAGCGCCAGCGCCTTGTTCAAAATTGCCTTTGCGCTGGCGATGCTGGTCTTTATCGGTTTCATCGTCCTTCGCCTGACGCGCGGTCTCATCGGCCTGCTGAAATTGGGGCCGACTCCCATCGAGCCGCCGATATTTTTCGGATCGGTCGGGTTTTTCGCCATCTTGGCGTCTCTGCCGATCCTTTTTCTGCTCAGCATTGAAGACAATATCCGTCACGTGCTGATTGGCCTCGACATTCTGAAGCTCGGGTTGATTCTTCAACTGATCGCCTGGTGGCGCGCCGGAAGCCGGAGCCGCGTCGGCGCAATCGCCGGCGCGCTCACTTTAGCTGCGGCCAGCGTCCCCGCGACCGCAATGTTGCAGCCGCGCCTGGGCGTCAAACTCTTGATGGACGGATCGCCCTTCTTCGCCAATAACGAGGATCTTCTCGAAGTCGCGGGCAAACTTCGTTCTCTGCCGCTCACAACAACCGAGCCGCCGCTGCTTTTCGCGACGTTCTGGAACTCTCAGGCCGTCGAAGTGCTGAGCGGCGAAGCGGTGGCGGCGTCGCCCATTGCCTGGGACAAAGGGGAACTTTGGGCCAATAACTGGCTGACGCGGCCGAGCCGCTGGCGGCGCAAGGAGGACGACGCGATTTTCCTGCTGCACGAAGACGATGATCGCGCCGCCATCGCCTATCTTCAAGACCGAAGGGCGCTGCTTTTGGCGACTACAGGAAAATACCGGCTGTATCAGGCCAGTTCGACCTTGCTCCGACCGCCCGAATGAAAACGCCGCCTGGCGGCGGCGTTGGATTTTTGATTCGCGCTCGGCGTCAGGCGGATTTCAACTTGACCGCGACGGCCGCAGCCCTGATGCGCTTGAGCGCAACCGCTCCAGGATTCTCGCTGCGCGACAAAACCTCTTCGCTGTAATCCACATCGACCAGAGCGTCCGCGTCGCAATCTTCGGCCGCGCGCATCAACTGATGCAAGGCCCGCAAACGTGCGACATCGTCCTTGCCCTGCTCGCCAGCGCCCAACCAGTCCGAAACCGCGCTGATCTTGCCGAGCGGCGTGACATGACTCTTGTCCAGATCCTTGGATGAACCGATACGCATTGTTTTTCTCACTGTCCTCAATCGTCCGTTACGACGACTACAACATTTCGACTTTTAAAAAGTCTTAATGGCCACTTTTCGACGGGATTGAGAGTAAAAGGCATTAAACCCGCCTCAAGTCTAAACGACTGTTCATATTCGTGAAAAAAACAAAAACCCCGCACGAAAAAATCGGGCGGGGTTTGATTTGTTGTTGAGAGAAGACTTATTCCGCGGCGACTTGAACCGACGGCGCCGCATCCTTCACCTTAGCGTCGACATGGGCTTCGAAGGTGACGAAATTGTCACGGAACAATTTCACCAGCTTCTTGGCGGTTTCAGCGAATTCCGCCGCCGAAGCCCAGGTCTTGACCGGGTTGAGAATATGCGGCTCGACGCCCGGCACCGAAGTCGGCACGGCCAAGCCGAAATAAGGGTCCGTGCGGAATTCGGCCTTGTTCAACGAACCGTCGAGCGCCGCAGCCAGCAGGCGACGGGTGACGCGGATCGGCATGCGGCGGCCCACGCCATATTTGCCGCCTGTCCAGCCGGTGTTGACCAGCCAGCAATCGACATGGTGCTTGGCGATCAGTTCACGCAGCAAATTGCCATATTCCGACGGATGACGCGGCATGAAGGGCGCGCCAAAGCAGGTCGAGAAAGTAGCGGAAGGCTCGGTCACGCCCTTTTCCGTGCCGGCGACCTTGGCGGTATAGCCGGAGAGGAAGTGATACATGGCCTGGGATGGGTCGAGCTTGGCGATCGGCGGCAGAACGCCGAAAGCGTCGCAGGTCAGCAGCACGATGTTTTTCGGATGCGGCGCCCGGCCCGTGGCCGAGGCGTTGGGAATGAAGTTGAGCGGATAGGCGACACGGGTGTTCTCGGTCTTGGTGCCATCGTCGAAATCCGGCACGCGGGTTTCGGGATCGAGCACGACATTTTCCATCACCGTGCCGAAACGCTCGGTGGTCGCGTAGATTTCCGGTTCGGCTTCGCGCGACAGCTTGATCGCTTTGGCGTAGCAGCCGCCTTCGAAGTTAAACACGCCTTCCTTTGACCAGCCATGCTCGTCGTCGCCGATCAGCGTGCGTGTGCTGTCGGCCGACAGCGTGGTCTTGCCGGTGCCTGAGAGGCCGAAGAACACGGCGGAGTCATGGGCGTCGCCGACATTGGCCGAGCAATGCATGGGCATCACGCCTTCGGTCGGCAGGATATAGTTGAGATAGGTGAAGACCGACTTCTTCATTTCGCCGGCATAGGAGGTGCCGCCGATCAGCACGATTTTCTTGGCGAAATTAACGGCGATGATGGTTTCGCTGCGACCGCCATGGCGCTTCGGATCGGCGCGGAACGAGGGCAGGTCGATGATGGTCAGATCGGCGACATTGCCCAGAACCTCTTCCGTCTCCGGACGGATCAGAAGGTTGCGGATGAACAGCGAGTGCCAGGCATATTCGGTGACCACGCGGGCCTTGACGCGATGAGCCGGATCGGCGCCGCCGTAAAGGTCCTGCACGAACAGATCCTTGCCTTCGGCATGCTTGAGGAAATCCTCATAAAGCGCATCGAAATTGGCCGGGGTGATCGCGCCGTTATTATCCCACCACACGGTGTTTTCGGTGGTTTCGTCGCGAACGACGAACTTGTCCTTGGCGGAACGGCCGGTATGCGCGCCGGTTTCGGCGACCAGAGCGCCGCCAGCGGCGAGCACGCCCTCGTTGCGGCGCAGGGATTCCTCGTAAAGCTTCGGCGCTGTCAGATTGTAATAGACATTGTTGAGATTCTTGAAGCCGAAAGCCTCGACCGGGAAAGCCGGATTGAATACACCCGCTTGAGCCATGATTTTCCCCCGAATGCGTCGCTTGGATCGCCTTGACGCATGTTCACCAATGAGATGGGCGCTCGCATACAGGGCGAGACGCCCTGCGGAAACCCCTTAAATAGTAGGGGCGTCCGCGGCTAATCGCCGCCGGTCCCTGCGTTTTGCCGTAGCGTTTCCGCCAGAGCCTCGCGCCATTTCCTTGGGTCGGGCGCTTGGCGCGCAAAGACCAGTCGCGCATTTTCCTGGGGCGCCTGCAGGTCCAGACCCTCGGGATCGAGCCCTGTCGCGCGCCATGGCTTCTTATGATCCTCTCCCGCCGCCGATGCAAGAGTGGAAAGATAGGCCCTCGGTTCGGCGTTAATTTCGTCGAGCAGTCGCGCCTCCGCGGCAATCAGTTCATCTGCCTGGCTGACATCGCAAAGCAAATCGGCGCCAGCATAATCGGCGGCGCGCGCAAACCCGCCATTGAGATGCCCGGCCTCCGGGATCAGCCGCCAGAAGGAAAAATCCGGGAAATCCGCGTAGAGCGCCGCCTTGGGGTTGCGCCGCAGGAAACGTTCGCGCGCGACGGGATCGGTTATTGCCTCAAGTTTGCCGACGAGGGTCAAACGGGGATGGGCCATCGGATCGCCCTTGCCGCCCTGGGCGAGAAGCAGCGAGGCCCGACAATCGCCGCGCAAATTCCTGGTGTGATGCGCCAGTTCGGAAACCAGCAGGATGGGCGCGCCGTCGGGCATGGTCGCGACGCTGGTCAAGGTGGCGAAGGGATAGCCGGCTCCCTTTGAGAGAGTCGCCAGGCTCGCGGTCGAAATGGAGCGCAGCAGCGAGCGCGCCAACGCGATTCCGTCGAAACTGTTCTGAGCCAACGGCGTGAAGGGAGCAGGGGGTTTTTTGGCGTCATTCATGGCGGGTTCAGTCAATTCGGCGTGAATTCCTGAGAAAGGCTATTATATAATCACCACGGCGCCGAGCTTCACGGCGGTCGCCAGCCAGAAAAAGAGGTTTGTCATGCCGACCATCGCGCTTGTCGACGACGATCGCAACATTCTGACTTCGGTCTCGATCGCCCTTGAGGGTGAGGGCTATCGTGTCCAGACCTATAATGACGGCATGGCGGCGCTCGAAGGGCTCAAGAACAATCCACCGGATATGGCGATCTTCGACATCAAGATGCCGCGCATGGACGGAATGGAGCTTCTGCGCCGGCTTCGGCAGAAATCCGATCTGCCAGTGATTTTCCTCACCTCGAAGGATGATGAGATCGACGAATTGTTCGGCCTGAAAATGGGCGCGGACGATTTCATCCGCAAACCCTTTTCGCAACGTCTCCTGGTCGAGCGCGTCAAGGCCATTTTGCGCCGAGCCAGCCCCAAAGACGCCGCGGCGCAGAAGGAAACCGAGGCGAAAATGCTGGAGCGCGGCCATTTGAAAATGGACCCCGAGCGCCATGCCTGCACCTGGAAGGGCGAGCAGGTCACGCTGACCGTCACCGAATTTCTCATCCTTCAGGCCCTGGCGACGCGGCCCGGCGTGGTCAAGAGCCGCAACGCGCTGATGGACGCGGCCTATGACGACCAAGTCTATGTCGATGACCGCACAATCGATAGCCATATCAAGCGCTTGCGGAAAAAATTCAAACAGGTCGACGATGATTTCGAAATGATCGAAACCCTCTATGGCGTCGGCTATCGATTCAAGGAAGCCTGAAGGCCGGGGATTTTCGTTTGGACGACAAGGCCGATGCGGAGCTGCGCGACAAGGGCGCCGGGTTGCGCCTGAAGAAGGTCGGTTTCGCGCTTTCGCCGGGGGGGCGCGCCAAAAGACGCGCCGTGGCCCTGCGCGCATTCTGGCGCGGGGCCGCCTCGCGCTTTTCCTCGCCGTTGACCCGGCGGATCATTCTCCTCAATCTCGGCGGCCTCGTCGCCCTGCTGATCGGCTTTCTCTACCTCAACCAATTCCGCGAAGGCTTGATCGACGCGCGAATCCAAAGTCTCCAGACCCAGAGCGAGATTATCGCCGCCGCCATTGCCGCGTCGGCGACCGTCGACGCCGACGCCATCACCATCGACCCGGAAAAGCTGCTGAAACTGGCGCCGGGGCAGAGCTATGGCGTCAATGACGAGGCGACCCCCGCGCTGGAGTTTTCCATCAACCCCGACCGCGTCGGCCCCCTGCTCCGCCGCCTGGTTTCACCGACGCGGACTCGGGCGCGCATCTATGACCGCGACGGTTACATGTTGATGGATTCGCGCTCGCTCTCGGCGCGTTCGAATATTCTGCGCTTCGATCTCCCGCCTCAGGGTCAGGCCGAGAAACCGCAATGGTTGCAGGATTTCCAGGATTTTTTCCGTGGCGGCTTCAATTTCGCCAGACTGCCGCTCTATCAGGATCTCGGCGCCGCCAATGGCAAAGGCTATCCGGAGGTGTCCGAGGCCCTGCTCGGCAAGGCCCAATCCTTCGTGCGCCGCAACGCCAGGGGTGAGACCGTGATCTCGGTCGCCACGCCGATCCAGCGATTCCGCAGCGTGCGCGGCGCCTTGCTGCTTTCGACGCAGGGAAGCGACATAGACGGGATCATAGCTTCGGAGCGCATGGCGATTTTCCGCATCTTTCTGGTCTCCGCAGCGGTGATGTTCCTGCTCTCCGCCGCGCTCGCCGGCGCCATAGCCGAACCGATCCGCAAATTGGCTTCAGCGGCCGAACGCGTCCGGCGCGGCGTCAAATCGCAGCAGGAAATTCCCGATTATACGTCGCGCAGCGATGAAATCGGCCATTTGTCCGGGGCTTTGCGAGACATGACGGCCGCACTCCTCAACCGCATGGAGGCGATCGAACGTTTCGCCGCCGATGTCGCGCATGAGCTGAAAAATCCGCTCACCTCGCTGCGCAGCGCCGTGGAGACCCTGCCGATCGCCCGGACCGAGTCCTCGCGCGATCGGCTGCTTGAAGTCATCCAACATGACGTACGGCGGCTCGACCGCTTGATTTCGGATATTTCCGACGCCTCACGTCTCGACGCGGAACTGGCGCGCGACGATCTCGATCCGGTCGATTTGACCCGCCTGCTCCGCGCCATTGTCGATGTCGCCAACCAGGTCGAACGCGACGACAATGTGAAAATCACGCTGAAAATCGAAGCGGGTTGCACGCGGACGATCATTCTCGGACACAATTCGCGTCTTGGACAGGTGTTCAATAACCTGATCGACAATGCTCGAAGCTTTTCGCCGGAGGGCGGGGAGGTGCGCGTTTCGCTCGGCCAGGCCGAAAGCGCGGCAAACGCCGGCGCCGGCTTTGTCGTCACCGTCGATGACGACGGCCCCGGCATACCCGCTCACGCCCTCGAACGCATTTTCGAAAGATTTTATACGGATCGTCCAGATCAGGCTTTTGGCAATAATTCTGGACTTGGTCTTTCGATTTCACGGCAAATTGTCGAAGCCCATGGCGGAACCATAACCGCCGCCAATCGCACCGACGCCGCCGGAAACCTTCTTGGCGCGCGTTTCACCGTATTTCTTCCCCCGGCGGTGGGGTGAGCCGTGGCCAGCGAACCGGAAATCTACCTGCACGGCAGCGCGGCGCTTCTCGGCGAGGCCGGCGTGCTGATTCGCGGCGCTTCGGGGTCTGGCAAATCGAGCCTCGCCCTGGCTCTGATCGAAGCCTGGCGGCGAAAGGGCGCATTCGCCAGGCTGATCGGCGACGATCAACTCGCCCTACGGATTTTTTCCGGTCGGGCTTTGCTCAGCCCGCATCCCGCCATAGCCGGATTGGCGGAATGGCGCGGCCTGGGGCTGATCGCGCAGGATTTTGAAGATAGCGGAGTCTTGACGCTCATCGTCGATCTCGATGCGGATTTCGTCGCTGGCGGGCGCCATCGCATTCCTGACAGTTCGGAATTTATTTGTGATTTCAATGGCCTGCACGACATCCCGCGCCTGCGCCTGCCGGCGCGAGCGACTGAGCGCTCGGTCTCGACGATCATGGCTTTTTTGCACAAAATTTCGACAAAATGATCGATCGTGCTCATTTTGCTTGCCAAGTCCTCGGCAAACACCAAAATGGCGCTCCTGAATTTAGGCGGTTTTCAGGCCGCTATGGACAGAAATGCATTATGACGCCCGGCGTCGCTTTTCTGACTGGATGGGAACGGGACGGTTAGCATCGATGATCGGCATGGTGCTGGTGACGCATGGCCATCTGGCGACCGAGTTTCAAGCGGCGTTGGAACATGTTTGCGGACCACAATCGCAACTGGCGACCATAACAATAGGTCCCGATGACGATATGGAAAGTCGGCGGCGCGATATTCTCGACGCCGTGCAGTCGGTCGATTCAGGTGCCGGCGTGGTCGTTCTCACCGACATGTTTGGCGGAACGCCGTCCAATCTGGCGATTTCCGTGATGAATGGCGCGAAAGTCGAAGTGGTGGCCGGCGTCAATTTGCCTATGTTGATCAAATTGGCCTCTGTGCGCGGCGAGGCCGGTCTCGATCAGGCCGTCACCCAGGCGGCGGAGGCGGGGCGAAAATATATCTATGTCGCCAGCAAGATTTTGTGTGGGAAATGACTGTTGTGAACAATTCCGAGCCTTGCGATTGCCCTCCCAATCCTCCTCCGCCCGCGAATGCTCAGACGCGCGAGCTTGAGATCGTCAATCGCAAGGGGCTGCATGCGCGCGCCACGGCCAAATTCGTTCATTGTGTCGAGCAATTCGACGCCGAGGTGACAGTCTCACGATGCGGCGAAACCGTCGGCGGACAGTCGATCATGGGCATTCTGACGCTCGGAGCCGGCATAGGCTCGACCATCACGGTTTCCGCAACGGGCGCACAAGCGCAGCAGGCGATTGACGCCATTGCCGCCCTGGTCGCCAACCGTTTCGGCGAAGACGAATAAAGTCAGCTCAGAAAAGCCCTTCGCGCCGAAATCAGCCCCGCCGTCGAACCGTCCAGCGTGGACAAATCCGCTGTGGCGTCGCAGACCAGCGGCGCGAGACGGTTGCAAAGCTCCTTGCCGAGTTCGACGCCCCATTGGTCGAAGGGATTGATGTTCCAGATGACCGACTGGACGAAGACCTTGTGCTCGTAGAGCGCGACAATGCGCCCAAGATTCCGCGGCGTCAGCGACCGATAGAGAATCGTCGATGACGGCCGGTCGCCAGCAAAGACCTTGTGGGGCGCCAATTCGGCTATCTGCGGCTGACTCAAGCCCTGCGCCGTCAAAATTTCCCTGACCTCCTCCTCCGATCTGCCACGCAAAAAGGCCTCGCTCTGCGCGAGGCAGTTGGCAAAAAGCAGGGCATGATGTTCGGGATCGGCGTGAGTCGGCTCGGCGGCGACGAGAAAATCGACCGGCGTGACATCGCTCCCCTGATGCAGCAACTGAAAAAAAGCGTGCTGGCCGTTGGTGCCGGGCTCGCCAAACACCACAGGGCCGGTCGCCTGGATCACGGGCGTCCCGTCGCGCTGAACGCTCTTGCCATTGGATTCCATGTCCAACTGCTGAAGATAGGCGGGAAAACGCGCCAGTCGCTGATCGTAGGGAATCACCGCCTGAGCGGGAAAGCCCCAGATATTGCGGTGCCAGACGCCGATTAGCCCCATCAACGCCGGAATATTCTGCGACAGCCGCGTGGAGCGGAAATGCTCGTCGACGTCAAAGCCGCCACGAAGAAACTCCTCGAAATTTTCGGGGCCGATCAGGATGGCGAGGCTCAGCCCGATCGCCGACCACATGGAATAGCGACCGCCGACCCAATCCCAGAAACCGAAGACGCGATCCGGTTTGACGCCGAAGGCCGCGACCTTGTCGAGACGGGTCGAAACGGCGACGAAATGATCGCCCACCGCCGCCTCGCCCAGGGCCGCGCTCAGCCATTTGCGCGCGCTGTCGGCGTTTTTCATTGTCTCCTGGGTCGTAAAAGTCTTGGAGGAAACGATGAACAAGCAGCGGGCCGGATCGAGGTTTTGCAGCGTATCGGCAATGTCGGAGCCATCGACATTGGAAACGAAATGCGCGCGCAGACCGGGCGCCCATATGGCGAGAGCGCCCGCGCCGCCATGGCGGGACCGAGATCGGAACCGCCAATGCCAATATTGACCACATCGGTGAAGGCGTCGCCCGTCGCGCCCCTGATCCGCCCCTGGCGAATCGCGCTGGCAAAGGCAAGGAATGCGGCGCGCACCGTCTCCACCGCTGGCATGACATTTTCGCCATCGACAAAAACGGCCTGGCCGGAAAAATTGCGCAACGCCATATGCATGGCGGCGCGATTTTCGGTCAGATTGACACTTTCGCCGGAAAACAAGGCATCGCGCCGCTTTTCCAATTGGCAGGCCTGCGCCAGTTCAAAAAGGCGATGCAGGGTCGCTTTTGTCAGCCGGTTTTTCGAATAGTCGTAAAGCAGATCGTCGAGACGAACTGAAAAATGCTGGAAACGCTGCGGTTCCTCGGCAAAGAGTGTCAATGTGCGCTTTTTGGCGATTTCGACGCGATGCGCCTCCAACGCGGCGAAGGCGGCGGCGACTTCCGTGCGGTCCATGAGAGCCTCGACAGAACTGTTCACGCCAAAGATTACCCTGCGACGCATGGAAACAACAGGCCTCAAGCTCGGCTTTAAGGATTCGACTTGCGACTGACGCGCTTTGCCTTATCAAGAGCGCATGGCTCCTCCTCTCCTCAGTTTGCAAGGCGTCGGGCTGACCCTCGGCGGCAAACCCCTGATCGAATCCGCCGATCTCGCTGTCGAGCGCGGCGACCGCATCTGTCTCGTCGGCCGCAACGGCTCGGGCAAATCGACTCTGCTGAAAATCGCCGCGGGCGAGATCGAGGCGGATCACGGGACGCGGTTTTTCCAGCCAGACGCCACCGTCCGCTATCTGCCGCAGGAGCCGAGCCTTTCCGGCTATGCCGATGTCTTCTCTTATGTCGTCGCCGGACTTGGCCCCAGCGACGCCGATTATCGCGCCCATTATCTGCTCGACGCCCTTGGCCTGACCGGCGCGGAAAATCCAGAAAACCTCTCCGGCGGCGAAGCCCGCCGCGCCGCCCTGGCCCGGGCGCTGGCGCCGGAGCCCGACATCCTGCTGCTGGATGAACCGACCAACCATCTCGACCTGCCCGCCATCGAATGGCTGGAAGGCGAACTGGCCAGCCTTCGCTCGGCGCTGGTGCTGATCAGCCATGACCGGCGCTTCTTGCAAAATCTCTCGCGCGCCACGGTCTGGCTCGATCGCGGCGTGACCAAAAGGCTCGAACGCGGCTTTGGCGAGTTCGAAGCCTGGCGCGACGCCCTGCTCGAACAGGAAGAGCGCGACGCGCAAAAGCTGGATCGCAAAATCGCCGCGGAAGAGCATTGGGTGCGTTATGGCGTCACCGCCCGGCGCAAGCGCAATGTCCGACGCATGGCGGGGCTAGCCTCGCTGCGCGAGGCCAAGCGCGAGGCGAAAAAGACGGTCGGCGAGGTCAAGATTTCCGTCGCCGAGGGCAAGGTCTCCGGCAAATTGGTGGTCGAGGCCGAGAATATCGCCAAATCCTATGGCGACCGAACCATCGTTAAAAATCTGTCGTTGCGCATGCTGCGCGGCGATCGCCTGGCGCTGGTCGGCCCCAATGGCGCGGGCAAGACCACTCTGATCAACCTGCTGACCGGCGAATTGGAGCCGGATTCCGGCACGGTGCGGCTGGGAACCAATTTGCAGATGGCGACGCTCGACCAGCGCCGCGCGGCGCTCGATCCCAACGCCACGCTCGCGGACACCTTGACCGGCGGCGGTTCGGAATGGGTCGAGATCAACGGCGAGAAGAAACACGTCATCGGCTATATGAAGGACTTTCTGTTTCCCCCGGAACAGGCCCGCACGCCAACGGGAAAACTCTCCGGCGGCGAGAGGGCGCGGCTGCTGCTCGCCCGGGCGCTGTCCTTGCCTTCGAATTTCCTCGTCCTCGACGAACCGACCAACGATCTCGATCTGGAAACGCTGGATCTGCTCCAGGAAATGCTCGGCGATTATCCGGGAACGATCCTTCTGGTCAGCCATGACCGCGATTTTCTTGACCGGGTCGCCGGATCGGTTTTGGTCAGCGAAGGCGAGGGGCGCTGGGTTGAATATGCCGGCGGCTATTCCGACATGCTCGCGCAGCGCGGTTCCGGCGTCGGCCCCGCGTCAAAGCCGAAACCGCCGGAGAAAAAATCAACCCGGGCGGAAGCCCCGCCAAAAGCGGAACCCAAGCGACGGCTGTCTTTCAAGGAAAAACACGCGCTCGAAACCCTTCCAGCCCAGATCGAGAAATTACGCGCGACGGCGGCGAAATTGCATGAGATTCTCGACGATCACGCGCTTTACGCCCGCGACCCCAAACGATTCGGCGATGCGACGGCTCTGCTCGCCAAGACCGAGGCCGAACTGGCCGAGGCCGAGAATCAATGGCTGGAGCTGGAAATTCTCCGCGAAGAACTGAATGGATAGAAAATGGCCGCTTTCGAAGTCACCATTTATCACAATCCCGCTTGCAGCACGTCGCGCAACGTCCTCGCGGCGGTCCGCCAAGCGGGCGTCGAACCGAAGGTCATCGAATATCTGAAAAACCCGCCCAGCCGCGCCGAGCTGGAAAAGCTTTTGGCGCGCGCGGGGCTTTCGGTGCGAGATGTTTTGCGCAAGAAGGCGCCGCCTTACGAGACGCTCGGACTCGCCAGTCCCGCCTTGTCCGAAGACGAAATCTTCGCCGCCATCGCCGAAAATCCCGTGCTGATCGAGCGCCCCATCGTCAGCAGCCCCAAAGGCGTGCGGCTATGCCGCCCCGCCGAAAAGGTCGCGGCGCTGCTGCCCTGACGAATCAGGCGACGCGTTTAGGCGCTGTCGGCCGCGCCGTCTGAAATTCGCCGCGCGCGGCCAGCGCCATGCCGACCAGAGCCAAGGCCAAAGCCGTGATCCACCACAATTGCAAGGTGGCTCCGCCGAAAACCCCGATGGCGGTCACATAAGTCAAAGCGCCGAACCAGTAGGGCGCAAATTTTTGCGATTGAGCGGCGGCCAGTTGATAGCTGAAATAGACCAGAGTGGCGCTGGCGAGCGCGCCGAGAATGCCGAGATCGGTCCAGATTTCGAACAAGAGGCTGTGCGGGGATTCCGAACCCAAATAACCGTGAAAATAGCCCGAGGCGACGAAATTGAAGCCATGTCCCGTCAGCATGCGAGGACCGTCGGCGACGAGCGTGCCGTTCCATGCTTTCAGCCAGACCAGGGCGCCGGGGGGATCCGAACCCAGCAAAGGTCCAAACAGCAGTGGCAGGACCGGCGCAAGGACGAAGCTCGCCGCGCCGATTCGTCCGATCCATTGGCCGGCGAGGCGCCGATCCGTGGCGGCGGCGGTATAGGCCAGAGCCGCGACGCCTGTAGCCGCCAGAGCCGCAGGCGCGCGGACCGAAATCGCCGCCGCAACCACCACAATTGCAAGGCTTGCCGCCAGGCTGGCCCGATTGCGCAGCGTCGCCGCCGCGACCGCCGGCCAGAGGAGCAGCAGCATGGCCTCAACGCAGCGAATCAGCGTTTCGTCGCCGGCGATCTCGTCGTGATCGCCAAAAAGACCGCTGGTCAGAAATATGGCGCCAAAGGCCGTGGCGGCGGCGCCTAAGGGAAGCACATAAAGATTGGCCGCCTTGCTGCGCGCCGGCAAAGCCGCGGCTATCGGCAGGACGCAGAGAAAGGTCGAGACGATCTTCAACAGGCGCGGCGCCGCCTCCGCCGGAAAGGGCGTCCAAAGCAGCGAAGCGGAAGCCCAAAGCGAAACGAAAATCGCGGCGATGCCGATGGGCGAGGCCAGAAAAGCGAAGATTTCCCTGATTCTCATGCGTGGCGCCAGCGCCAATCCGGACGACAAAGTTAGCGCGCCGGCTATCGGTCCGAGGATGAAAATCGATCTTTGGGAAACGAGCAGCGCCACCGGCGTGACGACGAAACCGACGATCAGGCCGAGTCGCAGCAAAAGATTTGCGGCGTCGACCGCAGTCTGATCGGCGGCTCTATTGGGCGTCATGACGGATATTTGATCACGCGAATAAGGTTCCTCGGACGCATCTTAGACAAAGCAGCGGTCCTCGGCTGTGGCCATTTGGCGACAGTCGGGCCTAAAAAGAGGCGGCGGCATATTCCGGGGAGGCCGCCGTTTGCTTTTCTTCATCGCATGGATTGGCTTAGATTGCTGGCAAGGACGAAAAATGATCCAGATCACCCGCCATATCGCCATTTCCGAATCGGAATTGCACGAGGATTTCATCCGCGCGCCGGGGCCTGGGGGCCAGAATGTGCAAAAAGTCGAAACCGCGGTGCAATTGCGCTTCAATGTTCTTAACTCGCCCAGTCTTCCCGATCCGGTGCGAAGCCGGTTGATCGTTCTCGCGGGGAAGCGGATGGCGGGCAATGGCGACTTCATCATTTCCGCCCGCCGATTTCGCAGCCAGGAGCGCAACCGCGCCGATGCGCTCGACCGACTTGTCGCCCTGATACGTGAGGCCGCAAAACCTCCCCCGCCGCCGCGACGCCCGACCAAACCGACGTTGGGCTCGAAAATCAGGCGACTGGACGGCAAGACCCGTCGCAGCGCCGTCAAGAATTTGCGCGGGCGTCCCAGCGAGGATTAACGGCGATGCTTGCCGTCGCGCCGAACCGGTGCTAGGCCTCGCGCCGGCGCGAGAAAGACCAGATGACCATACGTTTGCACAAGGGCGACCTGCCCAATGACTATCAGCCCGGACCGGCTGTCGCCGTGGATACCGAGACCTTGGGCCTCAACCCGCACCGCGACCGCCTCTGTCTGGTGCAGCTCTCGTCGGGCGACGGTTCGGCCGATCTGGTGCAAATCGCCAAGGGCCAGACCAGCGCCCCCAATCTGTGCCGACTGCTCGCCGATCCGGCGGTGACGAAAATCTTCCATTTCGCGCGCTTCGATCTCGCCATCTTGCAAAAGACCTTCGGCCTGCGAACGGCGCCGGTCTATTGCACCAAGATCGCCTCGAAACTGACCCGGACCTATACCGATCGTCACGGTCTCAAGGATTTGCTCCGCGATCTCCTGGGCGTGGAAATTTCCAAACAGCAGCAATCGTCCGACTGGGGCGCCGATAGCCTCACCGAGGCGCAAATGGCCTATGCCGCATCGGACGTTCTGCATCTCCACGCTCTGCGCGACAGGCTTGAAATCCTGCTCAAACGGGAAGGGCGCGACGCCCTGGCGCGCGAATGCTTCTCATTCCTGCCAGCGCGCGCCGAACTGGATTTGCTGGGTTGGCCAGAGACTGATATTTTTGCTCATACTTGAACGGGTCGCGCGGTCTGCCTGACAGCGGCTCCAGCATTCAGATTGCATTCATCCCCGCTTCGGCATGGAGGATGGGCGGAACTCGGCCGATAGCCGAAAGGACATTTGCCGAATATGGCGCAAGGCGGACTCATGCGGCGTGATGAGCCAGAACAGTTTGGCGAAGGGCTGCCCCGCGTCCCGGCTGGCCGTTCTCCGGCTTTTCAAGCCGCCAAGCGTCATAGCGCCCGCGTCAGATTTCTGCGTTGGACCATCATGGGCGGCGCCGCGCTGGTCATGGCGCTGCTGATCGGAATTTCCTATTTCCGTTCGTCCGATGCGCCCGGCGCACATCTGCAACTGGACAGCCTGGGTCTTTCCGGCGACAAAATCACCATGGAACACCCGCATTTGACGGGCGTCAGACGCGACGGCCGCCCGTTCGAGGTCACCGCCGCATCCGGCGTGCAAAACCCCCGCGACCCCGGCCATATGGAATTGATCGCTCTTGACGCCATCATGCGGCTCAACGATGAGGGCGCAACCCATGTGGTTGGAGACAAGGGCCTGTATGATTCGAACGGGCAAACGCTGGACTTGTCGGGACACGTTCGCATAAAAAGCGGCGATATGGATCTGGCGATGAATCGCGCATTCATGAATTTCAAGACCAACGCCATGAATTCCAATGAGCCCGTTCATCTGACCTTCTCTGACGGCTGGATTACCGCCAATGGCATGACCATGTCCGATAATGGCGCGCAAATTTCCTTCATCGGTAATGTGCAATCTTCTTTCCAGCAGAAAACGGAACCGGATGCGTCGGCGCCGGAACGCAAGAACCAATGAGCGGGAGCGTCGATTGACTGTTTTGAAGATCCTTGTCGCCAGCCTCGCCAGCCTTCTGGTCTCCACGACGCTGACCACCGCCCAGCCGGCGCCGACGGGCGCCCTGTTGCCCGGCGGCTCCAGCAAGGAGCCGATCAATATCGCCGCCGATAAACTCGACTATTTCGACAAGGAGCAGAAGGCGATCTATACGGGCAATGTCGTCGCGGTCCAGGGCGACACCCGCCTCAACGCCACGGTTTTGACGATATTTTTCGATCGCAAGCCGACCGCCGCCAAGCCCGCTGGCGCCAAGCCCGCCGGCCAGACATCCAGCGGTTCGCAATTGCGGCGCATGGAGGGCCAGGGGCCGATCGTTCTCGCCAACAAGGACCAAGTCGGCACAGGCGACGGCCTTGTCTATGACAAGCTCGAGAACAAATTCTATCTCATTGGCAACGTGGCCTTGTCTCAGGGCGAGAATGTCACGCGCGGCGACAAGCTGATTTACGATCTGACCTCCGGACAGGCCGTGGTCTCGTCAAACGGACGCGTTCACAGCCTGATAATGCCGAAAGACGACAAACCCGGCCCCCAGCCGAAGCCAGGCGCTCAGCCTCGGCCCGGCCGGTGAGTTCGCCCAAGCCATGCTGAACGTCCATCATCTCGGAAAATCCTACAAGGCCCGCCGCGTTGTCGAAGACGTCAGCCTGAACGTGATGCGGGGCGAAGCCGTCGGCCTGCTCGGCCCGAATGGCGCCGGCAAGACCACCGTTTTTTATATGATCACCGGACTGGTCAAACCCGACAAGGGCATGATCGAGCTCGACGGCCACGACGTCACGGGATTGCCGATGTACCGCCGCGCGCGGCTCGGGATCGGCTACCTCCCTCAGGAAGCCTCGATTTTTCGCGGTCTGAGCGTCGAGGATAATATTCGCGCCGTGCTGGAGATCGCCGAGCCGGATCGCGACCGCCGGGCGCATCAACTGGAGGCGCTGCTCGAGGAATTCGACATCAAGCGGCTGCGCAAATCGCCGTCGATCGCATTGTCGGGCGGCGAGCGGCGCCGTTGCGAGATCGCCCGCGCCCTGGCCAGCAATCCCTCCTTCATGCTGCTCGACGAACCATTCGCAGGCATAGATCCAATCGCGGTGGGCGATATTCAGGACCTTGTTCAGCATCTCAAAGGGCGCGGCATTGGCGTGCTGATTACCGATCACAACGTCCGGGAGACTCTCGGTCTCATCGACCGCGCCTATATCATCCACTCCGGTCATGTGTTGACGGAAGGCGGGCCGGAAGAAATCGTCTCCAACCCCGACGTGCGTCGCTTTTACCTCGGCGAGGGATTCCGCATGTAGCGCCGCGAAGCGGCGACAAAACGGTGCGATCTTACAATTACTTGGCGCAAATTAATCTTTTTTCATCACGCCTGCTGATCGAAAATAATTTTCTGGATGACCGGCCAAAAAGAGTGTAAGCAAGAAACGGGCCGTTTCCAGTTCACCAGTAGCGCGAGTCTCAATGGCTTTATCCGCCAAAATGCTGCTCCGTCAGGGCCAATCCCTGGTGATGACGCCGCAATTGCTGCAGGCCATCAAGCTGCTGCAATATTCGAGCGTCGAGCTTGCCGCTTTTGTCGAAGAGGAGTTGGAACGCAATCCCCTCCTCGAACGCGTTGAGGAAGGCCCCGATCCCGCCGCGACAGGCATAGACGCGCTCGCCGAGGCGCAAAATCGCGAAGCCGAGGCCCTCAGCCTTGCCGGCGACCCCTCCGAATCCGATTGGAACAGCGAACAACTCGCAGTTTCGGGACAGGCCTTGGCCGAAAGCCTGGGCACGGAGGTCGAAAACAGCTTCGACGGCGACCGTGAGCTGTCGCCCGCTGCGGACCAATCCAGACTTAAATCGCTCGGCCTGTCGGACAGCGCCTGGTCCGGAACCGGCGGCGGCGGCGAGCCGGGCGGCGAGCCTGGAAATATCGAAGCCTATATTGCGGAACAGTCGACGCTTTCCGATCATCTGGCCCGCCAGCTCGCCATTGCGACCGACGACCCTGTCAGGAGGATGATCGGGACCGCGATCATCGACGCCCTCGACGACGCCGGCTATTTGCGCGAAAGCGCCGAGGAGATCGCCGATCGCCTGGGCGCGAGCCTGGACGTGGTCGAGGAAACGCTCGCTCTGGTTCAAACCTTTGAGCCCACCGGCATTGCCGCGCGCGATCTCGCTGAATGCCTTGCGTTGCAATTGCGCGAACAGGATCGTTTCGACCCGGCCATGCAGGCGATGATCGCCAATCTGCCGCTGGTCGCAAAACGCGATTTCGCTGCGCTGCGTCGGATTTGCGGCGTCGATGACGAAGACATAAGCGATATGCTCTCGGAGATTCGCCGCCTCGATCCAAAACCTGGTCGCGCCTTCGGCGGAGCCGAGGCGCAGCCGGTCATTCCCGATGTCATTGTTCGCGCGGCCCGCGATGGCTCATGGTTGATCGAACTCAATTCCGAGGCCTTGCCGCGCGTGCTGGTCAATCAGACCTATGCGGCGCGCGTGTCGCGCAAAGGCGGCGCCGAGGAAGACAAGAATTTCATGTCGCAATGCCTGCAAACCGCCAACTGGCTCACCAAGAGCCTTGAGCAGCGCGCCCGGACCATTCTCAAGGTCTCAACCGAAATCGTCCGCCGGCAGGACGCCTTTTTCGCCCTGGGCGTCGAACATTTGCGACCGCTCAATCTGAAGAATATCGCTGACGCCGTTGGCTTGCACGAATCCACCGTCTCCCGCGTCACCTCAAATAAATATATGGCGACGCCGCGCGGTCTGTTCGAGTTGAAATATTTCTTCACCGCCTCCATCGCCGCGCATGGCGGCGGCGATGCGCATTCGGCCGAAGCGGTCCGTTTCAAGATCAAGCAAATGATCGATGCGGAAGCGCCCAGCGCCGTACTTTCGGATGACGCCATCGTCGAGAGACTCAAGGAACAGAATATCGACATCGCCAGGCGCACCGTCGCCAAATATCGCGAAAGCCTGAAAATCCCCTCCTCTGTGGAGCGCCGGCGCGAGAAACAGTCGCAGGTGGCCCGCTCGGCGTGAGCCCCCGCGGCGCCATTGACTTCGCGAGCCGAGGCTTCTAACCGTTGAGCGATTCTCCGCGGCTCCCAAGGGAAGCGGAAACCTGCGGAATATGTGGGATTCGCCCCCATTCCGCCCAACTTCGGACAGAAAATCATGGGCCTGCGTATCTCTGGCAAGAACATCAATATCGGCGAGGCATTGCGCACTCATGTCTCCGATCGCCTCAACGCGGCGACCGGCAAATATTTCGACGGCTCGGTCACCGGACACGTGACCATCGAACCGGAAGGCTCCGGCTATCGCACCGATTGCACCTTGCATCTGGCCTCCGGGGTCACGCTTCAAGCGGAAGGTCGCGCTCAGGAAGTCTACGCCAGTTTCGACCAGACCGCGGCGCGCATCGAAAGCCGCCTGCGCCGCTATAAGCGCAAGCTCAAGGATCGCGGCGCGGCCCAGCAGCGCGTGACGGAGGCAAATGGCGAAGCCATACGCTACACCGTGCTCGGCGCGCTCGACGAGGCGGAAGAGGCGCCCGCCGAACATGAATTCAAACCTGCCGTCGTCGCCGAGTCGGAGAAAGTCCTTCAGGAATTGTCCGTTTCCGCCGCCGTGCTCGAACTCGATCTGACCGGCGCGCCGGTACTGGCCTTCCGCCATGCGACCACTGGCCGCGTCAACGTCATTTATCGCCGCATGGATGGCAATATCGGTTGGATCGACCCGACCGGCGGCGCCAAGGGTACCGCCTGATCGTTCAGTGGAACACGGAGGATTCGAGCGCGCCAAGACTTTTCCGCGCTCGAACTCCCCGCTATAATCTGACTGGTTAGGTGCGCTGACGCGCGGGAGCATGACACCCTCCGCCATTCGGGCGGGGCATCACTTTCTCCATGCAGGTTGCTGGGCATAAATCCTGCTTCGCAAATTGAGCTTTAGCGGGCGATCCCGGGGTTTCGCGCCTCATCCCGCTAAAGCGCCTTGACGGAAAACAATCCTCATGCCGCTTGAAACTCTTATTGTTCCCGAGGCGATAATGCCTGCCCTTCGGGTCAATGGTAAAAAACAGGCCTTGCAGGAATTGAGCGACAAGGCCGCCGAAATTTCAGGTCTTCCGGCGCGCGAGATTTTTGACGCCTGGATCCAGCGGGAAAAACTGAACTCGACCGGGCTGGGCGACGGCATCGCGATTCCTCACGGCAAATTGCTCAATGCGCCGCGGATTTTTGGAATTTTCGCCCGGCTTGAGCGCCCTATCGATTTCGAATCGATCGACGGCCTGCCCGTAGACTTGATTTTTGGTCTGGTTGCGCCGGAATCGGCCGGCGCCGATCATTTAAAGGCCCTGGCGAGCATTGCCCGCTTATTGCGCAATCCCACGACAATCGCCAAGATTCGCGCAACTCGCGAAGCGCCGGGGATATATGCGCTTCTGACCCAGGCTGCGCCATCGTCGGACGCCGCGTGATCCAAACGGCGCGTCCCGGACTGTGGCCGCCCAATAATCGTCGCGCCTCGAAAATGCTCGGATCAAGTTATGATGTTGAAACCAATGCCGCGTTCCCGCGGCGCGGGAAAAACTTGCGATGATTGACGACGCCGTCACCAGCCTGAAAGAGATGTTTTCCCCGCCGTTTCGGGGCGTGTTGCTCAAGTCGCTGGCTCTGACCTTCGCCCTGCTGGCGGCGCTGTGGTTGATTCTGGACCGCGCGGCGATCTGGGTCGCGACCGGCGGAACGCCCTGGCTCGTCGCCTTGATCAAGATCGCCGCAGCCCTTGGCCTGTTCGTCGGCCTGATTTTCCTGATCGCGCCGGTATCCATGCTGGTCGCGGGGTTTTTTCTCGACGAACTCGCCGATCACGTCGAAGCCAACATCTATCCGCCCGATCGAGGCGGCCGCCCAGCGCCCGTGCTCGATTCACTTTGGCTCGCCGTCAAATTCTCGGCGGTTGCGCTGGCGGTCAATCTTTTCGCCTTCGCCCTCTGGCTTCTGCCCGGCGTAAACGCGCTGGTTTTCTTCCTCGCCAACGCCTATCTGTTCAGCCGTGAATATTTCGAGCTCGCGGCTTTGCGCTTCCACAGCCTGGACGAGGTCCGCGCCCTGCGCCGCCGCCATCGACTTCAGCTGTTTCTCGCGGGATTATTGATCGCAGTCTTTGTCGCGACGCCGGTCCTCAACCTGCTGACGCCGCTTTTCGGCGTCGCCCTGATGGTTCGGCTGCATAAACGGCTGGCGGCGCCGGAAGCGACGCTGATCGCCGATCAGGCGGTGCGCTGATCGGAAAACTGCCCGCTTTTACGGAAGCGATAGAGATAGGCGGGAACGATCGTCTCGATGGATTCCGGAGTCAGGCCGAGGCCTTGAAGCGTCCGCCCCTCGGCAATGGCCGCATCCGATACGACATTGTCCCTTTTGAGCAGCTCAACCTGATCGCGGGTCAGCGAAAACTCGTCGGGAACCAGGCCAAGCAGCAGCTTATTCGCCAGTTCCGAGACGCCGCCGATCGTGGAAGCCAGGCCGAACGACAGGGGAACCAGGGGACGGCGGCGCTGGGTGACGCTCAGCACATAGCCCATGATCTCCCGCATTGAGCGCACCGCCGGGCCGCCGAGCTCATAAACGGCCCCCGCCTTGCCCTGACCGCCAATAAGTCGCGCAACGGTTTCGGCGATGTCGCCGACATAGACCGGCTGCAATTTGGTCTCGCCGCCGCCGATCAAAGGCAGAGCCGGAAGGATTCGCGCCATGGAGGCGAAACGGTTGAAGAATTGGTCCTCGGGACCGAAAACCACGGAAGGCCGTAGAATATTCGCTTGGGGCAGAGCGCTCAGGACGGCGGCTTCGCCGGCCGCCTTGCTGCGAGCGTAGGCCGAGGCCGACGACGCGTCGGCGCCTATGGCGGAGACATGGATGAAGTTTTCGATTCCTGCAGCCTTGACCGCCGTCGCGACGGCGCCGGCGCCTTGCGCCTGAACGCTGTCAAAATTCTGCTTGCCGGTTTCGGCGAGAATGCCGACGAGATTGATGGCGGCTTCCGCGCCATGCAGCGCGGCTGCGAGCGAATCGGGATAGCGAACATTGGCCTGGACGGCATGAACCTGGCCAACCTTGCCGAGCGGCTGCAAATGAAAGGCGAGATCGGGTCGGCGCGTAGCGACGCGAATTCGCCAACCGTCGCGGGCGAGGGCGCGGACAATATGCCGCCCGATGAAACCCGAGCCGCCGAAAACAGTAACGATGCGATCCGTGGAGGCCAGAACTTCGGTCATTTTGCGCGCCTTTGCTTTGCCGCTTCGCCGCCCTGATTAGTCAAAACCAAGGCCTTCGTCCATCGACTCTTCGTCGAACTTATGGAGGCGGCCAATCCATGTCATTTCGGGCAGGGCGCCAGGCGCGCCTCGCCCATGAGCGCCGGAGCGCCACTTGGCGTATGCGCCATCAGACGGACCACGGCGACGAATCCCGCGCCGGCCGCCTCGATCTTGACGACACGGCCAGAAAGCGTGGCCGCCTCGCCCTCGATCACAGGCGTCAGAAACTGACCGAGCAGGCTCTGGGCGAAGAGGTCGGGCCGCCATTCCCGGAGGATCGGCTCGAAAGCCGCCAGCAGCCGCATGCCATGGACGGGACGTGCGGGAAAACCGAAACTTTGCGCAAAGGGCAAATCGAGATGAAGCGGATTGGAATCGCCGGAGGCGCTGGCATAGGCCGCGAGATCGGCGGCGAAAAAGGGCCCGATCACGCGCGAAGGCAGTTTTTCGCCGAGACGCGGCGCCAAATCGGTCATGCGCCCTCCGTCCGCTCGGGAATGCTGTCGGGATCGATCAGCCGCAAAGTAGAAACAACACGCGCGATGAATTCACCCGCAGGCGCAAAAACCTCGGCGGTGGCGATCAGACGGGGCGGATCGGACTCGCGGCGTAATTCGAGCATCAGATCATAGTCGTGATCGAGTTCCAGTGGCCGGACATAGTCAAATTGCTGCGCTTCGTGCACCGGTAGGCCGATTTCCTGAGCCGCGACGCGAATCGGATCGCCGATTTCCGGAATGCGCATCCAGACAACGGGAAAGCTCGCCGGCAGGAACCCCTCCCCCTCGGGCCATCCGGTCTGCCGACAAAAGGCCTCTACAATCGAGGCTGAGGTCGTCACCCGCAGCGGACCCGCGTGTTGAATGATTTTTGCTTGAACTTCCATAATCTCAGGATGCAGGCGTAAGAATCAGCGAAGCGTTGATGCCGCCGAAGGCAAAGGAATTGGACAATATGGCGCGGATGGGCGTCTCCAGCGCCTTCGGCCCCACCAGCCGAACGGCGCATTGGGGATCCGGCGTCTCGGCGTTCAGGCTCGGCGGCGCTGTCTGCTCACGCAGCGCCATGACGGACACCACGAGTTCGATGGCGCCGGCGGCGCCCAGGGCGTGCCCGTGAACCGGCTTGGTCGAGGAAACCAGCAAAGTCGCGCAAAGAGAACCAAAACTGCGGTTCAACGCCGCCGCTTCATTCTCGTCATTGGCGACCGTCGCCGTGCCATGAGCATTGACATAGTCGATCGCGTCGGGCTTCAGGCCCGCGTCCCGCAGGGCCATATCGATACAAGCCGAGGCGCTCGCCGCATCGGGACGGACGGGATCGAGCGCGTCGCTGTTCGTGCCATATCCGGCCAGTACGCAAAGCGGCTCAGCGCCGCGGGCGAGAGCTATGTCTTCCGCTTCGAGGATGAATATGGCGGCGCCCTCGCCCATCACCATGCCATTGCGATTCTTGGCGAATGGGCGGCAAAGATCGGGGGTGAGCACACGCAGGCTTTCCCAGGCGCGCATGCCGCTGTTGGTGACGCAAGCCTCGGCCCCGCCGACAATGGCGCGATCGATCATGCCCGCGCGTATCATTTGCATGCCAAGACCGATCGCCTGGGCGCCGGACGAACAGGCGCTGACGATGGCGAAACAGGGTCCGGTTGCGCCATAGCGCATCGAAAGCATCGCCGGCCCGGCGCTAGGTATCAGCTTGGGGATGGTCAACGGATCCAGTCGCTTATTGGCGACAAAGACCGAATAAATACCCTCTTCCACAGTTTGCGTTCCGCCGATGCCCGTGCCCAATAAGGCCGCACAGCGCGGACCCTGGCGCTCAGCCACATTCAGGCCAGCCTGCGCCATGGCCTCGTCGGCCGCGACCAAAGCGTAAGCGGCGAAGGGATCGGCGAAGGGCGCCACTTTTGGCCCCAATAAAGCGTCGATGTCAAAATTTCGCACCTGGGCTGAAATCTTGATCCTTCCACCGTAGGGCTGGCGCACTTCCAGAGGACCGATGCAGGATTTTCCATCGCGGGCCGCCCGCCACAGAGCTTCAGTCCCGACGCCAGCGGCCGTAACAGCCCCCATGCCGGTGATGACCACGCGCCTGGGCGTCATTTCGACGTTTTTTCCTTGAGGATATGCGCGCCGATCGCTTCGACCAGGCCTTTGAGGTCCTTGGCGTCCTGGAAGGAGCCATCCATTGGAATATAGACGTCGAATTTCTCCTCGATCGCGGTAAGGATCATCACAATATCGATGGATTTCAGGCCCAGGCTTTCAATGGTCGCGTCATTCTGAAGCTTTTCGCGGGGGATCATGCCCTCGCTGGCAATCACGTCGAGAATTTCACTGACCATGTTTTGCTGGTCGTTCGAGGCCTCGGTCACGGGCGCACCTCTGGTTGCATTCGCAATTCCACCGCTCCCGTGAAAACCTCGATGGGCGTAACGCGGACAAGGCGGCGGCGTCACTGCCCTTGGGAGCGACATTTCCTCATTTAGCAAATGGTCCGGCAAGGGACCAAGACAATTTTTGCGGGAAAAGCTATAGAGGCGTCAAGCTGCGCCAAGGACCCGCACATGCCCCACCCGCTCGTCGCATTTTCCAACCGCCTCGAAGAACCGCCGCCTGGGCTGACGGAGGAGATGATGGCGCGGCTGGTGCGTGAATTCTATGGCCGAGCCCGGCTTGACCCAAAGCTTGGGCCGATTTTCGAAAAAAAACTCGCAGGCCATTGGGAGGAGCATTTCGCCAAATTGACCGATTTCTGGTCGCAGATCGGCCTGCGTTCGGGACGTTATAGCGGCAGGCCATTGCCGGCCCATGCCGACCTCGGTCTTGCGCCGGAACATTTTCGCATTTGGCTGGAATTGTTCGAGAACACCGCGCGCGATGTTCTACCCCCTGACGCCGGGGCCTTTTTTGTCGCGCGCGCGCGCAGGATTGCAGAGAGCTTCATGCTCGGTCTGAACATCGGTGAAAGCGCCATGCAGTTCCGCGCGGAACAAAGAGCGCGCCCGCCGGAACCGTCATCGCGAAAATGATATAAAGAGTTCTTTATATGTTTATTGCCTAGGGTCCTGATGGCTGTTATAGAGACGCAAACAGCAAGGGACGCGCAAATGACTCATTCTTCCCACGATTACATTGTCCGCGACATTGGCCTGGCCGATTGGGGCCGCAAGGAAATCGCCATCGCCGAAACGGAAATGCCTGGCCTGATGGCGACCCGCGCCGAATATGGCCCCGCCCAGCCGCTCAAGGGCGCCCGCATCGCCGGCTCCCTGCACATGACCATCCAGACCGCCGTGTTGATCGAGACGCTTCAGGCGCTCGGCGCCGACGTCCGTTGGGCGTCGTGCAATATTTATTCGACCCAGGACCACGCCGCCGCAGCGATCGCCGCGCGCGGCACGCCGGTTTTCGCGATCAAGGGCGAGAGCCTTGAGGAATATTGGGAATATACCCATCGCATCTTCGAGTGGAGCGACGGCGGTCAGCCCAACATGATCCTCGACGACGGCGGCGACGCCACTTTGCTCATCCATCTCGGCCTGCGCGCCGAACAGGGCGACGTCGCCTTCCTCGAAACCGCCTCGAACGAAGAAGAAGAAGTGCTCTACGCCGCAATCAAGAAGCGGCTCAAGGCCAATCCGGGCTTCTACGGCCGCAACGCTGCGGCGATCAAGGGCGTGACCGAGGAGACCACCACGGGCGTCCATCGCCTCTATATCATGCAGAAGGAAGGCCGCCTGCTTTGGCCGGCGATCAATGTCAACGATTCCGTCACCAAGTCGAAATTCGACAATCTTTATGGATGCCGCGAATCTCTGGTCGATGGCATCCGCCGCGGCACCGACGTGATGATGGCCGGCAAGGTCGCCATGGTCGCCGGCTTCGGCGATGTCGGCAAGGGCTCCGCCGCGTCGCTGCGCAATGCCGGCTGCCGCGTGCTGGTGTCCGAAATCGACCCGATTTGCGCGCTCCAGGCCGCCATGGAAGGCTATGAAGTCACCACCATGGAGGAGGCCGCGTCGCGCGCCGATATTTTCGTCACCTCCACCGGCAATGTCGATGTGATCACCACGGATCACATGCGGGCGATGAAGGATCGCGCCATTGTCTGCAATATCGGCCATTTCGACTCGGAAATTCAGGTCGCCGGCCTGCGCAATTTCCAGTGGCATAATGTGAAGCCGCAGGTGGACGAGATCGAGTTTCCCGACGGCAAGCGCATCATCCTTCTCTCCGAGGGACGTTTGGTCAATCTTGGCAACGCCACGGGACACCCGTCCTTCGTCATGTCGGCGAGCTTCACCAACCAGACGCTGGCGCAGATCGAACTGTTCACCAAACAGGGCCACTACGGCCGTGAGGTTTATACGCTGCCAAAAACCCTCGACGAAAAGGTCGCTTTGCTGCATCTGGAAAAAATCGGCGTGAAGCTGACCAAAATGACCAGGGCGCAGTCGGATTATCTTTCTGTTCCGGTCGAAGGCCCATACAAGCCAGAGCATTACCGCTACTGATTCCACTTCGGCGACGAAAAGTCGTGTTCAAGCCTCCGCGCCTTGGCTGCGGAGGCTTTTTCATATGCGCGAGACAAAGTAAATTGAACTGATTCGGTGGAGCGCAAAACTCCGCCGCAGCCTTGAACCATCGGTCATTGGCGAAGTTTTGCCGCCTTCGCGCCAACGGGCGTCTTTGGTTTGGGTCAGCCGCTAGCCGGGGCTTTGGATATTATGGGAGAGTCAAGGTCCATGCCTAAGCGGGGCCAGAAGCCGAAACGACGCGATTTCATCCGCTCCCGTTTCAAGAGCGCGGTCGCCTCGGTGTTCACGACTTGCGCGCTTTCTGTCGCCGCGCGCGCCGACTCCCTGGCGGAAATCGCCCAGACGGAGGAAACCCACGGCATGATTCGGCTGTCGGTCGGCGTCGGTCTGGTGATTTTTTCCGCGATCACCATTATTTTCCACCTCACCGGGCGGCAGGACTGGCGGCGACAGAAGCGAGAACTGCTCGAAAGCCTCGACTCGCTGCAACAGGAGACAGATCGCGCCCGAGCCTTTCTCGCTTCGGATTCGCAATTCGTCATTGCCTGGAACGGCGCACACGGTGAGCCGGATATTGAAGGCGATGTCAGCCTGGCGCTGGACGCGCCGCTGCCGCGCCGCGTTCTCGGTTTTTCCGCCTGGCTGCCCCAGGATCAGGCTCTGGCGCTGGATGAAAATGTCTCGCGGTTGCGCGAACGCGGTCAGGGCTTTCGCCAGGACCTCGTCGCCAATAATGGGCGTCACCTCGAAGCCGAGGGACGCGCCATCGGCAGCCGCGCCGTGCTGCGCGTCCGCGACGTTTCCGGCGACCGGCTCGAACTCATGCGGTTGCGCGCCCTCCACGCCGACCAGAATGCGCAACTCGACATCATGCGCGGCCTGCTCGACCGCTCCGCCCACCCGGCCTGGACCCGCTATGCTGACGGGCGGATCGCCTGGGTCAACGAAGCCTATGTCCATGCCGTCGAAGCCAAGAGTCGTGAGGACGCTGCGCTGCGCGGGCTTGAATTGCTCGACAGCCTGGCGCGCGAACAGGCGGCCAAGGCGCGCGACGCCGGCGTGCTCTGGCATGAGCGTCTCAATATCGTTTTCGCCGGCGAAAGGCGGCTCATGGAGGTCTTTGACGCCCCGCTGCCCGGCGGCTCTGGCGGCATGGCCGACGATCTGTCGGAGCAGGAATCCTTGCGCGCGGATCACGCCCGGCAGATGGACTCCCATATTCGCACGCTGGATCAGATCGCCACGGCGGTGGCGATTTTCGATCATTCGAAAAAACTCGTCTTCGCCAATGCCGCCTATCGTCAATTATGGGGCTTGGAGCAGAGCTTCCTGGATCAAGGCCCGAGCGATTCGGAAATTCTCGAACGGCTGCGCGCGGCGCGCCTGCTGCCGGAACAGGCCGATTTCCGCGCCTGGAAAAATGCGCTGTTCAATCTCTATCACAGCCTCGATCCCGCGCCCCAGACGTGGCATCTGCCGGATGGACGGACATTACGTGTCGGGTTCGATCCCAATCCGCAGGGCGGCCTGACCTATCTGTTCGACGATGTCACGGAACGCTTCACTCTTGAATCGCAATATAACGCCCTGGCCCGCGTCCAGACCGAAACGCTCGACACGCTCCAGGAAGGCGTGGCGGTGTTCGGCGCTGACGGGTGTTTGAAACTGCACAATCCGGCGTTTGAGCGGATGTGGCGTCTCCAGCCGCTTCAACTGGCGGAAAAACCTCATATAGACGCGATTGTCGGAGCCTGCCGCGCTTTGCTGCCTGACGACGGCGAATGGAACGACATTCGCTCGGTGGTCGCCGGGCTTCACGCTGCGCGCATGGGTTTTACGCGCAGAATGGCGCGCGCCGACGGCGCCATTATCGATTGCGCGGCGGCGCCGCTGCCCGACGGCGGCACGCTGCTCACCTTCATCGATGTCACCGACGGCGTGAATGTCGAGCGCGCGCTTACCGACCGCAACCAGGCGCTGGTGGAAGTCGAGAAATTGCGCGACGATTTCGTCCACCATGTGTCCTATGAACTGCGGTCGCCGCTGACCAACATCATCGGCTTCATTCAACTGCTCGGCGACTTCAGCGTCGGCCCGCTCAACGACAAGCAACGCGAATACGCCGGCTATGTGCTGAAATCCTCGGCCGCGCTTTTGGCGATCATCAACGATATTCTCGACCTCGCGACCATCGATCGCGACGCCATGGAATTGCGTATGGAGGATGTCGACATCAACAAGACCATCCGCGAAGCGGCGGAAGGCGTCCAGGACCGCCTTGCCGAATCGCAGGTCGAGCTTTCGTTGATCATGCCCCCGGACATCGGGCGTTTCAGCGCGGATGGCAAACGAATCCGTCAGATTTTGTTTAATCTCTTGTCCAACGCCATCGGCTTTTCGGAAGCCGGCCAGACGGTTACGCTCTCCGCTTTCCGCCGCGCCGACGACATTGTCTTCAAGGTTTCCGACCACGGTCGCGGCATACCCCCGGAAATTCTCGACAAGGTTTTCACACGCTTCGAGACTCACACGCTCAATTCACGGCATCGTGGCGTCGGCCTCGGCCTGTCGATCGTCCGCGCCTTCGTCGAACTGCATGGCGGACGCGTGCTGATCGACTCGGCGCCCGGGGAGGGGACCGTGGTTACCTGCATTTTCCCTACCCGGGGCGTCCTTGAGAGGGGACGCCCCAAATCGACCGAGGATGCGGCGGAGGCGCGGGCATGAACGATCCCACCTGGCGTATCGATCTCGTCGATGAAGCCGCGACGCGCGGATTGGCGGCGGAAATCGCCGAACTGGTCGGCCCCGACGATCTGGTGACGCTTTCCGGCGATCTCGGCGCGGGCAAAACGACTTTCGCGCGCGCGCTGGTCAGGCATATTGCCGGCGACCCCGAGTTGGAAACGCCCAGCCCGACCTTCACCTTGATGCAGGTCTATGAAACGCCGCGATTTCCGATCGTCCACGCCGATCTGTACCGCGTCAACGATCCGGCGGAACTGGTTGAGCTCGGCTGGGACGAGGCCGCCGATGGCGCCCTGGTTCTGGTCGAATGGGCGGAACGCGCTGGCGGCGCCTTGGCGCCCGATCGCCTCGACATCGCACTTTTCCCCGACCTTGCCCGGGGTCCCAATTACCGCCGCGCCGAAATTACCGGTCACGGCCAGATGCTGCGCCGCGTGATGCAGAAACGCGGGATCAAGGCCATTCTCGAACGTTCGGGCTGGGCCGACGCCGTCCGCAAGCCAATGCAAGGCGACGCCTCGTCGCGCGCCTATGACCTGCTGGTCCGCCCCAATGGCGACACCGCCATTTTGATGATCTCGCCGCCGCGCCCGGACGGCCCGCCGGTCAAAAACGGCAAGCCCTACAGCGCTCTGGTCCATCTCGCGGAAAATATCCGGCCCTTCGTTGCGATGGACGAGGGTTTGCGCGCGCTCGGCCTTTCGGCGCCGGCGATTTATGCCGCAGATCTCGTCGATGGGTTCGCCGTGCTCGAAAATCTGGGCAGCGCGGGCGTCGTCGGAGCAAATGGACCTATCGCCGAGCGCTACACGGAAGCGATTTCGGTTCTGGCCTTCATGCACAGCCGCGAATTGCCCGATCGCTTGGCGCTCGGCGACAGCGAATACGCCATTCCATCCTACGATCTCGAGGCCCTGCTGACCGAGACCGAATTGCTTCTGGACTGGTACGCGCCGCATGTCGCCGGCCAGCAATTCGCCTCCGGCGTCCGCGCCCAGTTTGAAAACGCCTGGCGCGCGGCGCTCACAGGCCCCTTGGCCGAGGCGAAAACCTGGTGCCTACGCGATTATCACTCGCCCAATCTGCTCTGGCTCGAGGAGCGCCCCGGCTTGCGGCGCGTCGGCCTGCTGGATTTCCAGGACTGCGTGCTCGGGCCCTGCGCCTATGACGTGGCTTCATTGGCGCAGGACGCGCGTGTCGATGTGTCCGACGAATTGGAGCTGAAACTCCTTGGCGCCTATGCGCTGGCGCGCAAGCGCGCCCTGCCCGAATTCGACATGGCCGCCTTTGCCGCCTCCTACGCCATCATGGGCGCGCAGCGGGCGAGCAAGATCATCGGCATTTTCGCCCGCCTCGACAAACGTGATGGCAAGCCCTCCTATCTCGCCCATTTGCCTCGGGTGATTCATTATCTGCGCAAGAATCTTCGCCATCCGGCGCTGACCGAGCTGAAAAGCTGGTTCGAACAAAACCTGCCGCAACTTCTCAACCCGGAGGCCTGACATGGAAGCCGCCCCGGAAAAGGCTCTCGTCTTCGCCGCCGGACTCGGCACGCGCATGAGGCCAATCACCCTGACGCTGCCAAAACCACTGGTGTGCATAGGCGGGCGGACCATGCTCGACCATATGCTCGACAGACTGGCCGAAGCGGGCGTCGAGGAAGCCATTGTCAATGTCCATTGGCTCGCCGATCAAATCGAAGCCGCTCTGAAAGGCCGTCGCGCGCCTCGGATCGTAATCTCGGATGAAAGGACGCTGCTGCTCGACCAGGGCGGCGGCATCGTCAAGGTTCTCTCCGAATTCGACGGAAAGCCATTTTTCATTTGCAATACCGACGCCCTATGGATCGACGCGCCTTCGCCGCAGGTCAGCGCCTTGCGCGAGGCCTGGGACGGCGAAAAAATGGATGCGCTGCTGCTTGTCGCCGACCGTGAAAAAAGCACGGGCGCGGAAGGCCGCGGCGATTTTTTCCTTGAGCGAGACGGACGTTTGCGACGGCCGCCCGCCGGTGGGGCGGCGCCCTATACTTACGCAGGCGTCGGGATCGTCAAATCCTCCCTGTTCGCCTCCAGCCCCTTGGAGCCGTTCAAGCTCGCGCCGTTCTTCTTCGCCGCCGCCGAACAGGGAAAGCTTTGCGGGCTTGAACTGCAAGGCCGCTGGCTGCATGTCGGCGCGCCGGACGTAATCCCGGAAGCGGAAAGAGTTTACGCAACCAGCGGCGCCTGACGTCGAGCAGGGATGGCCAATGGCTCCACCCGCGAAAAAAACGCCTTTCGCGCGAACACCGGCGCCGCCCTACTACGCGGTGATTTTCACGTCGCGACGCCGCCAGGGCGATCTCGGATACGAGGAAATAGCGCGGCGCATGGGCGAGCTCGCCTTGGCGCAACCCGGCTGCCTCGGCGTCGAAAGCACGCGCAATTCCGAAGGCTTCGGCGTGACGGTCGCTTATTTCACCGACGAAGCCTCCATCGCCGCATGGAGAAATCACAGCGAACATCGATTGGCGCAGCGGCTGGGGCGATCGACATGGTATGAACATTACGAAGTTCGTATCGCCAAGGTCTTGCGGGCCTATTCAGGCCCGCAAGACCGAGAATGAATTTGGAGCCGGGAAAACAACGGGAACGCCGTCAACACAGCGAACCCGTTTCAAGACTTTACCGCATCGGATCATTACCGAGGGACCGCCTTTGTCACCGCGTGTTTTCACCATTTCTCCCGGCGCGCCCTTTCTCGAATCCTTCGTCGAGGCGCTGTATGCCGGGCGGGTCGTCCCTGGCCTTTCTCGAGAGTCCGGGCCCATGGCCTTGGCGAAGACGACGATCTTCGTCCCGACCCGGCGCGCCGGACGGGCGCTGACGACAGAACTGGCGCGGCAAAGCCCCGCTCGCGCGACGCTATTGCCCCGGATCTTGCCGTTGGGCGCGCTGGACGGCCAGGATGAAGCTGGCCTGGACAATCCGCTCGATCCTTCGCTGCCGCGCGCCGCGGGCGACATCGAACGACGGATGATTCTCGGCGAATTGATTCTCGCCTGGGCGCGCAATCTGAAACAGGCGATCATCGCCATAGATGCGGACGGTTCCGCGCGGCAATCGCACGAGGCGATGCTCGTCGGCGCGCAACCCGCCGACGCCTGGCGGTTGTCCGGCGAATTGGCCGCGCTGATCGACGAAATGATCATTGAAAATCTCTCGTGGAAAAATCTTGAAACGCTCAATGGCGATTTCGACGAGTATTGGCGCATTACTCTGAAATTCTTGCAGATTGCCGTCGAGGCCTGGCCCCGGATTCAAAAGGAGCGCGGCTTTGTCGATTCGGCCGCGCGGCATCGGGTGCTGATCGAGCGCTTGGCGGCGCAAATGGCGAGCCAAACCGACCCCGTGATCGCCCTTGGTTCGACCGGCTCCAATATCGCCACGGCGCGGCTGCTCGCGGCGATCGCCCGAGCTGAAAATGGCGCTGTTGTTCTGCCCGGCCTCGATCTCCATCTCGACGCGCCCTCCTTCGCCGCGCTGCGCAAGGGCGAGGAGCCCTCCGCCACCCATCCCCAGGCGTTTTTGGCCCGCCTGATCGAGAAAATCGGCGTGACCCGCGATCAAATTGGCGCGCTTGGCGCACCAACACCTGAAAGATTGGCGCGGGAAAAATTTGTCTCGGAAAGTTTTCGTCCCGCCGAAACCACCCATTTATGGCCGTTCTGGCGGAGCCGGCATAGCGCCGAAGACATCTCCTGCGCCTTGGTCGGCATGGACTTGATCGAAGCCGCCGACGAACGCGAGGAATCCCTGACCATCGCCATATGTCTGCGCGAAGCCCTGGAAATCCCCGGTCGCACCGCCGCCTTGATCACGCCCGATCGAGGCTTGGCGGAACGGGTTCGCGCCGAATTGCTCCGCTGGGATATCGAGATCGACGATTCCGGCGGCGCCGCTCTGGCTTCGACGCCAGCGGGCGCCCTGGCGCGTCTTATTCTCTATGCCATCAACGGCCAGGCCGAAGACTGGGCCGCCCTGATCGCCCATCCCTTGGCGCGACTTGGCTTTGACGACGAAGCCGCGAGGCTGGCGCGACTGTTCGAGATCGGCGTGTTGCGCGCTGGCGCCACCACTGGCCCTTGGCGGGAGGCCGTCATAACGGCCCGCAAAGCCACCCAGGCGCGCGACGCGCACCCGCGACAAAAGGCCATTTCCGAACCGGATTGGGCGCAATTGGAACGATTCGGCGAAAGGCTCGACCTCGCCGTCGCCGCGTTGGTCGCCCTTGACTCCGAGCGCCCCCTGCTCGACTGGCTCTCCGCGCATCGCGCCGCTCTTGGCCTGATTCTTTGCGGCGATCCCGATTCGCTGCCGGGAGGCGACGATGGCGACGCGCTGGCTCAGTTGTTCGACGAACTCGACCTGAGCGCCAATGCACTGTTCACTTTCCACGGCGAGAGCTATTCGGCGTTTTTCGACGCCATTATCGGCGAAAGAGTTGCCCGTGGAGCAAATCGCGCGCATCCGCGCCTGAAAATCCTCGGTCTGCTGGAGTCCCGCCTGATCGACGCTGACCGCGTTGTCCTGGCGGGCCTAGACGAGACGATCTGGCCCCCACAATCGGCCAGCGATTCCTTTCTCAACCGACCCATGCGTCATGCCCTGGGCCTGTCGTCGCCGGATCGTCGTCTTGGCCAAACCGCGCATGATTTCTGCCAGGCGCTCGGCGCCGAGGAGGTCATTCTCACCCGGGCGAAAAAGCGCGGGGGATCGCCGACGACTCCTTCCCGGTTTCTGCAAAGAATGGAAGCCCTGGCTGGCGCCGAGCATTTTCTCGAACTCCGCCAACGAGGCGAAAAATGGAGAGAATTCGCGCGTCAACTCGACGCCGTTCAGCCAGTTTCGCCATTGCGGCGCCCGGAGCCCAAACCGCCTCTCGCGCTTCGCCCCAAAAAACTTTCAGTGACGCGCATCGAAATGCTGCGGCGCGACCCCTATGCGATTTATGCGCGCTATATTCTCAATTTGCAGGCGCTGCCCCATCTCGACGAGGACAAGGGCCTCCGCGAGATCGGGATCGAACTGCACAGCGTGCTTGAAAAATTCTGCCGTGATTTTCCAAGTGGCGCTCTCCCCGGTAACGCGGAAGATATTCTGATCGAACGCGCAAAGACCCAGATGGCCGAATTCGCCGACGATCCAGAATTTCAATCTTTCCGCTGGCCGCGCCTATGCAAGGGGCTGCGGCTTTTCCTCGCCTATGAAGCGCTGCGGCGTCCGTTGCTGGAAACGCTGGCTTTGGAAGAACGCGGCGCGCTGCGGTTGACGCTCGCAGACGGATCGGAGTTCACCCTCACCGCGGAAGCCGACCGGATCGAATTTCTGCGTGATCGAACGGCCGCGCTGGTCGATTACAAGACCGGCGAACCGCCGAGCTATGCGCAGGTGAGCGCTGGATTTGCCCCACAATTGACGTTGGAAGCGGCAATGCTCGAACGCGGCGCCTTCGCCAGGGTCGAGGCGCGTCCGGTATCCGAGGCCTTTTATTTGCCCATAGGCGGCGGAAAAGACCGAGTCGTCGCGTTGAAACCCGCCAGCAGCGCCAAGGACAAAAGGCCCTTTCACGAGCTTGTTGTCGATCATTTCGAAGAATTTCTGGCGCTTCTCAACGACTTCCGTGACCCTAGCCACGGCTATCCAGCGCGGCCTTTCCCGCAATTCGCCGCGCGCTACAATGATTTCGATCATCTCGCCCGCACCAAGGAATGGTCCGCTTCTGGCGGGGCCAGCGCCGGGGAGGATGCATGAAGCCGTCTCGCGCCATTCCCGATAAAACCCGCGCCGATCAATCGCGCGCCTCCGATCCCGCCAATTCCGCCTGGGTGTCGGCCAATGCCGGATCGGGCAAGACCCATGTGCTGACGCAAAGAGTGATTCGGCTGCTGCTCGACGGCAATGCGCCGGGGCGGATTCTCTGCCTGACTTTTACCAAGGCCGCGGCGGCCAATATGTCCGACCGCGTCTTCAAGACCTTGGCGAAATGGGCGACGCTGGACGACGCTGCTCTTGGCGATGCAATTGCCGCGACGGGCGCCCAGCGACCGAAAAACAATGAGGGACTGGCTTTCGCGCGCAGGCTTTTCGCACGCGCCGTCGAGACGCCCGGCGGCTTGAAGATTCAGACTCTCCACGCCTTTTGCGAACGCGTGCTTCATGCCGCGCCCTTCGAGGCCAATGTCCCCGCTGGATTTTCGATTCTGGAAGAAGCGCGCCAGGACGATCTCATCGCCCGCGCGCGCCGTGAAGTTTTACGCGAAGCCCTTTGCGATCCGAAACAAGCCGCGGCCCTGCAAATTGTCGCGGAGCAAACCGGACTCAATTTCGACAAGGCTTTTCGCGCGGCATTGAGAGACCGCCGGCTCTTCCGCAAATTGACGGAAACAGGAGCCGAGCAGCGCCTGCGGGAGGCTTTAGGCCTTCAGGGCGGGGAAACCACGCAAAGCATTTTGGCGAATCCGGTCAATTCCGGCCTCTCGCCGGATCGATGGCCCCAATTCGCCGAGATCATGACTGGAGGCTCGAAAACCGATCAAGATATCGCAGCGCTTTTTCAAAGAGCCTACCAATCCTTGCGGACCCAAAAATTCTCGGAAACCTTTGAAGCGCTGGATGAGATTTTTTTCACTCGCACAAGCGGCCCCAGAAAAAACCTTGTGACCAAAAAATTTGGCGAGTCCAAGCCTGGGCTCAACGACGCCCTTGGAAACGAACGGCGGCAATTCGAGGCGATGAGCAACAAGCTGGCCGCCGCGCGTACTGGCGATCGGACTCTCGCACTCGGACTGATCGTCAACGCCATATTGGACCGCTACGAAACGCTCAAAAGCGAGCGCCAATGGCTCGATTTCGACGATCTGATCGAGAAGACCCGGCAGCTGCTCAACCGGTCTTCCGCGCGCTGGGTGTTGAAAAAGCTCGATGACGGCATCGACCATATTCTGGTCGATGAAGCCCAGGACACCTCAGCCGCCCAATGGGAAATTCTCGATAAAATTTCCGAGGATTTTTTTGCCGGTGAAGGCCAGGCGCGGCGTAGAAGGACATTCTTTGCCGTCGGCGACGAAAAACAATCGATCTTTTCCTTCCAGGGGGCGGCGCCCGAACTTTTCGCGCAAAAGCAGCGTGACTACGGCAAGAGGGCGACGAGCGCGGGCGGCAATTTCGAGCCGGTGGACCTGACTCTGTCCTTTCGCTCTGCGCCCGGCGTTCTCAACGCCGTGGATGAGCTCTTCGCCACGCCGGAACGCTATCGCGGACTCTCCGCGCAAGCCGATCACAAACAGACCGTCCATCAGGCCTGGAAATCCGATCTTCCGTCGATTGTCGAGATATGGGATGTGCTGACCCCGCAGCAACAAGAGGTCAAACGCGACTGGAAACTGCCGCTCGATTACCGCGACGAAACCGACCCGCCCGTCGCCAGCGCGCGGCGCATAGCAAGGCTGATCGCCCAATGGCTTCGAGACGGCGAATGTGTTGGCGCAGGCGCGGAACTGCGGCCGATCCGGCCAGGCGACATCATGATTCTCGTTCGCCGCCGCGATGCGTTTTTTGAAGCCATGATCCGGGCGCTGAAAGAAGAAAAAGTGCCGACCGCCGGCGCTGACCGGCTTGAGCTGTCGAAACATATCGCTGTCATGGATTTGCTGGCCCTCGGTCGCGCCGCGCTTTTGCCCGAAGACGACCTGACCCTGGCGACGGTGCTGAAATCCCCCGTGATCGGCCTGACCGATGAGGATTTGCTGGCCGTAGCGCCAAATCGCGCCGGGGCGCTCATCGACGCCCTGCGCGCGTCGAGCGAATTGCGCCATCAGCAGGCCTGCGCCGAGCTTGATTTGCACGCGCGCATGGCTCGTGAACTGACCCCTTTCGCCTTTTACGCGCGACTGCTCGGACCCCGCGCGGGCCGCCGCGCCTTCCTCGCCCGACTCGGACCGGAAGCTGGAGACGCGCTCGACGAATTCCTCAATCTCGCGCTGGCCCATGAGAGGTCGCGAGCGCCTTCGCTGCATGATTTTATCGCCGAAGTCGAGGCGCTGGAGGGATCGCTCAAGCGCGACATGGAAAGCGGCGAGTCCTTTGTTCGGGTGATGACCGTCCATGCCTCCAAGGGACTGGAGGCCAAAATCGTCTTTGCCGCGGATCTCTGCGGAACGCCAAATCCACGGCTCGATTTGGCCTTGTTCGAAATCGCCGGCGAGTTGGGCGAAACATTCCCGGCCTGGTCGCCGCAAAGAGCCGAAGACTGCGCCGCAGTCGCGCTTGCCAGGGCTAGTCTTCGGCAGGCGGCGGAAGACGAATATCGTCGCTTGCTCTATGTCGCGCTGACCCGCGCCGAGGAGCGGCTCTATCTCGCCGGACACCGCGGCAAGAGCGATTTTTCGCCGCAAAGCTGGCGCGGAATGATCGAAGCCGCTTTTTCCGGCAAATGGCGGGAATATCCCGCGCCATGGGGCGGCGACGCGAAAGTGTGGCGGTTTGGCGCCGAATTCGAGCGGTTGAAAGCGCCACAGGATGTGAGGACCGCTTCGACGGCGCCTCTCGCTCCAACTTGGCTTTTGTCGCCAGCTCCTGTTGAAATTGCGGCTGTTCCGCCAATCCGCCCATCTCGTCCTTTGGAAGGCGCCGACGATTCCCCATCGGAGACTGCAAATGCGCCGCAGCGGACTGAGGCATTGCGTCGAGGCCGGGCTTTTCATCGTCTATTGGAACGCCTTCCCGATATCGCCAAGGAAGACCGCGAGCGAGCCGCCAAGACCGAATTGCGCGCGCAAAATTTCTCTGAAATTCAATGTAACGAGATGATTGAAGCTGTGTTGTCGATCATCGGCGATCCACGACTGGCGAATTTGTTTGGTCCGAACTCCATCGCCGAAGCGAGAGTTGCCGCCAGACTCCAGACGACGAACAGCGATACGATCGAGCTGTCTGGCGTCATCGATCGTCTGGCGGTTTCCGAGAACGCAATCTGGATTGCAGAATATAAATCCGGTGAACGAGACAGCGCGCACATCCGGCAAATCGCGCTTTATCGCGCCGTGCTTGCCGAACTTTACCCAGCGCGGCCAATCCACTGCGCTCTGATCTACGTGGCGTCGCGCCAAATCGAACTGATCGCGACGGAGCTTCTCGAACTGGCGCTGAAGCGGGTTTTGACCTAAAACTCCGGACGGATGATCGCAATTTCCTTTAACGACGTCTGGTGAGGACGACAGCGGAATGCCGCAAGACAAGACATTTTTTACCGGTGTCGACGACAGGAGCTTCCTGCGGGAAAAAGCTGCGGAAATCTTGAGTGCGCGGGAGCAACCAACGAAATTTATTGAATTTTTTGACGAGAATGCTGTTTTTCACATGATTGGCAGGCAATGCGATTATTCCTTGAGTGGAGTTTTTCGCGGCAAGGATAGTATCCTCGAACTGATCAAACGCATAGATTTCTGAAATTGAAATGTCAGAGCAAAAAATATTAAATCTCGTCATCGACGGATATTTTTTGGGTTTACGGCGGACCGTCACCGTTCGACACCACGGAACCGCCGCAAAAACGACGCTGATGGTCGCGGATTTTGTTCGTTTCAAAGACGGACAGATCGTTGAAGTTCATGAATATCTCGATACCTCTTGGTTGAAACGTTTGTCCGGAGATTGATCACCGCGGAGGTCAAATAAGTGATTTCCGATGCAGCCAAACCGTTTTATTTTGGGCAGTCGACAAATCTTGTTGGCCTGCCCATGGAGATTTTTGGCAGCTGCGAGTTTAACGACGCACCATTACCGCTCCATATTTCCGGCGTCCGAGAATTCAACCGTGAATTGTTCGCAATGCTCGCCGAAGCCGAGACCTTGGCGGAAGCATCCGAGGCCTTCATTCTCTATATGAACGCCCTGTTTGGCATCGATCCGGAACAGCGTCGCCAAGGAAAGTTACGAACTTTCCGATCATCCTATCTGGATCTCTTGCGCGGTTGGGGATTTGATTCGAACGGCGCCGAGGGCGCCGTGCTCAAAGGCTGGGTTGAAAGCCGATTCGGCTTGTTTCCGACTTTTCACAAGCAGCCGATCCGACGCATTTCCAGCGCGGTCTGGACAACTTATGTCGAAGAAAAAATGTCGAGCCGTTTTCACAATAATTCGATTTACGCACAGCTCGATCTGCTGTTCGAGTACTGTCAATGGGCCATCGCTCGATTTTGGCGGCCCAACCATACGCATGTCACACTCTATCGCGGCGTGAACGCCTTAAAAGATCATTTCAATTTCGAACGGCGGGCTCCAAATTGCGTCCAGATTCGCTTGAACAATATCGTTTCGTTCAGCCAGGATCCGGAAGTCGCCAGCTGCTTTGGCGATACCATTCTGAAAGTCGAGGCGCCACTAGTCAAGATATTGTTTTTCAATGAATTATTGACTGACCATGCCCTCAAGAGCGAAGGCGAGATTCTTCTGATCGGCGGCGATTATCATGCAGAGATCTATAAGCTATGACGATTGAACAGCGCGCGCTGGCTGCTTACCTCGGCCTCGCCCTTGGCGACGCCCTCGGCGCGACTGTTGAGTTCATGACGCCGTCGGAGATCATTCAGACCTATGGCGTTCATCGTGAAATCATCGGGGGAGGCTGGCTTAAGCTCGCGCCCGGCGCGATTACCGACGATACGCAAATGTCCCTGGCTCTCGGCCGTTCCTTGATTCGCAAAGGTGGACTGGATCCACTGGACCTTTGCGAAGAATTCGCCGCTTGGCTGCGCTCGAACCCTCCAGATGTAGGCGCAACCTGCCGGCGCGGCATCCGGCGTTATCTGGCTGACGGTTCTATTCAGGCTCAATTCTCAGAAGGCGATGCGGGCAACGGCGCGGCGATGCGCGTATTTCCAATCACCTTGGCCACTCTTGGCGATGCCGCGAAGGCGCGAGAATGGGTTACGGTTCAAGCGCGCGTCACCCATCATCATCCACTTTCTGACGCCGCTTGCCAGGCCCTTGTCGAGATGACCCAGGCTTTGCTGCTGAGCGGCGGCGCAACAGCCGCCCGTGACCTCGCCGAGCGTCTGCTCGCCGATTTCCCAATTTTTCAGTTCTTTCCCTATCGAGGCCTGTCTTCGGCCTATGTCGTCGACACAATCCAGACAGTTCTGCATTGCTATTTCACGACCGACAGTTTCGAAGCGTGCCTGATCAAAACCGTCAATTTTGGTGGCGACGCTGACACCACAGGCGCCATAGCTGGCATGCTTGCCGGTGCGACCTATGGATTAGCTGCTCTACCGAAACGCTGGCTCAATCGAACTCGATCAAAAACTGGTGCGGGAGATCGAGCGGCAATCACGGAATCTCCTCGCTTTATCGTCTCTTTGACTTTTATTCGTCACCTTGTTGTCCACAGGTCCTCGGCGAAGATGTGGTTAAGATCCTATTAACGCGCCAGGCCGAGCACGAAGGTGCATATCCGTGATATTTATCGACAGGTTTCCGCGTGTTGAAAAACAATCGCCTTCGCGCCGCGAATTTGAGAATTTCGGGGATAAATCGAGCAAGAGAGATTGTTAAAAAATAACATATTGATTTTACATAAAAATTTTTCTTTTCTGCAAAGTCACACACCGCAAATTTTCCCGTCTGAGCGTGTTCGCTTGGGAATTGTTGTGGAAAATTTTGAATATCGCTAATGGGTTCGCTAAGAGAAAACAACGATTTATAAAGGCCGTAAATATGGTTTCGAGCGAAACGGATCAGCCGACGAAATCCTTGCCGGTAATTTCTAAAAAATTCCTTAAGGTTTTGGCTGGGCAAAAATCGGCCACCCCTCCGATATGGCTCATGCGTCAAGCCGGTCGCTATCTTCCTGAATATCGACAGATTCGCGCGCAGACCCCTTCCTTTATGGAGTTTTGCTACAATCCGGCGCTTGCCGCCGAAGCCACGCTCCAGCCTATCAGGCGTTTCGGCTTTGACGCGGCCATCATCTTCAGTGACATTCTCGTCATCCCAGATGCGCTTGGACAAAAAGTGTCATTCGATAGCGGCGAAGGTCCGCGACTCGATCCCATCACCTCCGTCCACCAAATCGAGCAGATCGAAGAATTATCGATTGAAAAGCTCAATCCTGTTTTTGAGGCGATCGACCGGGTCAAGGGACACTTGCCAGCGGAAACGGCGCTAATTGGCTTTTGCGGCGCGCCCTGGACCCTGGCAAGCTACATGATCGCGGGTAAAGGGACTCCGGATCAGGCCCCGGCGAGGCTTTTCGCTTATCGATACCCCGCCGCTTTTCAAATGTTGATCGACAAACTCGTTTCGGCATCCATCTCTTATTTGAAACGCCAATTTGATGCCGGTGCCGAAGTGGTTCAGATTTTTGATTCCTGGGCGGGCGTATTGCCCGCAGCGGAATTCGATCTCTGGTGCCTGAAACCTGCCGAGAAAATCGTTTCGGAGGTCCAGAAGCAATTCGGGAAAGGGAAAGTCATAGCCTTTCCTCGGGGAGCTGGAACCCATCTTCCCAATTATGCGCAAACGGTAAAAGCCGCCGCTTTAGGCCTGGATACGACCTGCGATTTAAACTGGGCCAAGGACAATGTCAGCGAGGAAGTGGTTCTTCAAGGCAATCTCGATCCGCTGGTGCTCTTGGCTGGTGGCAAGGCTCTGGAGTTGGCGATCGACGAAATTCTCAAAAAATGTGAAAATAGGAGGCATATTTTCAATCTCGGTCACGGGATTTTGCCGCAGACGCCGATCGAGCACGTCGAGGCCTTGCTCAAGCGCGTCCGTATGGGGCTATGATCCGGTAATTAAGCTCCCTTGGCTTTTTGGGCGGGCGACGGCTGCCCTCAGCGGCAATTTTTTTCAAATTCCGGTGATGAAAAGGCTTGTCGGGGCGACAGTGTGTCGTTATACAGCCGCCTACCGCTTCGCCAGTCACTGGTGCGTCTTCCCAAAGACAGAAGCGGAAAAAGTGGGGCCATAGCTCAGTTGGGAGAGCGCTTCAATGGCATTGAAGAGGTCGTCGGTTCGATTCCGTCTGGCTCCACCAAATTCATATATTTGCCAAAACGATAACGGATTTCGTTTGGGAAGATCGATATTCATCGTGTCATGATCAGGTTTTCCGGTATCGGTTGCGCAAGCACTCTGAATATCATATAAGAAAAATCCCTCCTGCCATTTGTATCCATCCGAAGCGGTCATCCGTCAGGTCGAAAGCGATCTGATTTTCGGGTTTTGGATACAAGCTCCACGAAGACTTGAAGCGCGACCAGCGCTTTTCACAGGTCCAAGTCCCAACCAGAGACTTTCCTCGTATGCGCGAAATGAAACTGCAGGCGCTTAAGGCGAAATCGCCGACCGAGCTTTTGGCTTTTGCTGAAGAACATGAGGTCGAGAACGCCTCGATCATGCGCAAACAGGAATTGATGTTTGCGATTCTCAAACAATTGGCGTCAAAAGAAATTGAGATCATCGGCGAAGGCGTCGTTGAGGTTCTTTCCGATGGTTTCGGATTCCTCCGTTCCTCCGACGCGAATTATCTTGCCGGTCCTGACGATATTTATATTTCTCCGTCGCAAATTCGCCGCTTCGGCCTGCGGACCGGCGATACGGTGGAAGGCTTGATTCGGAGCCCTAAGGAAGGCGAGCGCTACTTCGCGTTGCTCAAGGTCAACACGATCAATTTCGAAGACCCGGAAAAAATTCGCCACAAGGTTCACTTCGACAATCTCACGCCGCTTTATCCCAATCAGCGGCTGAGGCTGGAAATTGACGATCCGACAAGAAAAGATTTATCGGCCCGGATCATCGACATCGTCTCGCCGATCGGCAAGGGCCAGCGTGCGTTGATCGTCGCTCCGCCCCGGACCGGCAAAACGGTGATTTTGCAGAACATCGCGCAATCGATCACGACAAATCATCCAGAATGCTATCTCATCGTCCTGTTGATCGATGAGCGTCCGGAAGAAGTCACGGACATGCAGCGCTCGGTGAAGGGTGAAGTCATTTCCTCGACCTTCGACGAACCTGCTGTTCGCCACGTTCAGGTCGCAGAGATGGTGATCGAAAAGGCCAAGCGTTTGGTCGAGCATGGTCGCGATGTTGTGATACTCCTTGATTCGATCACACGTTTGGGACGCGCCTATAATACGGTTGTTCCGTCATCGGGTAAGGTTTTGACTGGCGGCGTTGACGCCAACGCCTTGCAAAGACCGAAACGCTTCTTCGGCGCCGCGCGCAATATCGAGGAAGGTGGATCATTGACGATCATCGCCACGGCATTGATTGAAACCGGCTCGCGCATGGATGAAGTGATCTTCGAAGAATTCAAGGGCACCGGCAATTCTGAAATCATCCTCGATCGCAAGGTCGCCGACAAACGCGTCTTCCCGGCTATCGACATCACCAGATCGGGAACGCGTAAGGAAGAGTTGCTCGTGCCCAGCGATATTCTCAAGAAAACCTACGTGCTGCGCCGCATCCTCAATCCGATGGGTACGGTCGACGCCGCGGAATTCTTGCTCGGAAAATTGCGGGAGACGCCGAAGGGGAATATGTCCTTCTTTGAATCGATGAACACCTAAGTTTCTGACATCGCGTCAAGGAGGCGGTGTTTCACGTGAAACACCGCCTTTTTTATTGGAGGCATTGGTGGCTCAGAATGGCGGTCGCGCGACAATTTTTGCTCTGGCGACGGCGCCGGGAAAATCTGCCGTCGCCCTTGTCCGCATTTCCGGCCCGGCGACGGCGCACGTCCTTGAATCTCTGATTAAGACTCTCCCGCAACCCCGCAGGGCGTCGCTTCGTCGAATCAGGGCTCCAGGCAACGGCGAAATTATAGATCAGGCCCTCGTTTCATGGTTTCCAGCGCCAAATAGTTTTACCGGCGAGGACAGCGCCGAATTTGCCCTTCACGGGTCTCGCGCGGTGATTTCTGCGTTGCTTGATTGTCTCGGCCAACATGACGATTGTCGGCTCGCGACTCCCGGAGAGTTCACACATCGCGCTCTGGCCAATGGAAAAATCGACCTGATCGAAGTCGAATCTTTGGGCGATTTGATCGCGGCGGAAACTGAGCAGCAGCGCCGTTTCGCGCAATTGGGGATGAGTGGCCGTCTAACGAAACTCGCAGAGGAATGGCGTCGACGAGTTCTCGATGCATTGGTCGTGATTGAGAGCAGCCTGGATTTTTCCGATGAATCGGATGTCGACGAAGTCAGCCTCGATGGCGTTCTGGCTATCTGCAGGGAATTACGTGACTCTATGGTTCCCTGGCTCCAGAGGCGGCATCACGGGGAACTGATCCGTCATGGATTAACAGTTTTGATCGCGGGTCCGCCGAATGCCGGAAAATCCACTTTGATTAACGCACTCGCAGCGAGAGATGTCGCTATTGTCTCTGAATATGCGGGAACGACGCGCGACCTCCTCGAAATCCGCCTCGATCTCAGCGGTTATCCCGTTAATGTCCTGGATTCCGCCGGTATTCGTGAATCGCTTGACCCGATTGAGCAAATCGGCGTTGCTCGGGCTCTTGATCGTTCCAGAACTGTCGATTTGATCCTTTGGCTTTGCGCCGAGCGCGCTGATCAGCCAGAAATTCCAATTGAGTTTCAGGACTGTCCGCTCTGGAGAATTGTTACCAAGGCAGAGTTGGCTCCCGAATCATCGATTGGGGACGAGAGCAATGTTTTGCGAATATCGGCGCTAACAGGCTATAATATGCCGGTCCTGATTGAAAAATTGCGAGATTATGCTGCTGATAACATGTCTGCGGACGGATCTATGATTGTTGCCAATGAGCGACAATTTCATTCAATTAGGCGTTCAGTCGAAGCGATCGACGAGATTTTGGCCGGCTCGTTTTATCCGGAGATAATCGCTGAAAATCTTCGCCTGACCGTTCATCATTTGGAATTTCTGATCGGCAAGGTTGGCGTCGAGGATGTGCTGGGCGAAATTTTTTCGCGGTTTTGTATCGGCAAATAGGGGCGTCGTGTGACGGATCGGCGATTTGATGTTGTGGTGATTGGCGGCGGTCACGCCGGCTGCGAAGCTGCGGCCGCCGCGGCGCGAATGGGTGCGATCACGGCTTTGATCACACAAAAAATCGAGACCATCGGTGACATGTCATGCAATCCCGCGATTGGCGGCCTTGGCAAGGGGCAGTTGGTAAGGGAGATCGACGCGCTTGATGGCCTCATGGGAGTTGCGGCCGATCGAGCGGGTATTCAGTTTCGTCTGTTGAATCGGTCTAAAGGGCCAGCTGTGCGCGGACCGAGGGCGCAGGCGGACCGAAAATTATATCGAGCGGCGGTTTCTGAATTGCTTCGGCTGCAGGATGGGCTGGAAATCATTGAAGGCACGGTCATTGACTTCAATTTCACTGTCGACGAACCGTCGCGCATAGTTTTGGAGACGGGCGTTCAACTCGCCGCGCAAGCGGTAGTGTTGACGACCGGAACATTTTTGAACGGCAAGATTCATATTGGCTCCGAAACCTGGGCGGCTGGACGGATCGGCGATCCCCCGGCGTTACGCCTCAGTGAACGGTTGAAAACCTATGGGCTGAATTTGGGCCGGCTAAAAACCGGAACGCCCGCGCGACTCTCGAAAAAATCGATTGATTGGGACTCGCTTGAACTTCAGCATGGCGATGAAACGCCGGAGTTTTTCTCATCCTTCACGACTGCGGTCGCCAATCCACAATTGCCTTGTGCGATCACGAATACGACCGAAGCTAGCCACAGGGTTATCCTGGACAATATTGATCGCGCGCCGATTTATTCAGGGCAAATTTCCGGTCGCGGGCCACGATATTGCCCCTCGATTGAAGACAAGGTCATTCGCTTTCAGGATCGCGAGAAGCATCAAATATTTCTTGAGCCGGAAGGACTGGATGACGACACCATCTATCCAAATGGTATTTCGACCTCGCTTCCCAGGGATGTACAGGAGGCCTTTCTTCGAACCATCCCGGGTTTGGAAAATGTCGCGATTTTTCGTCCGGGCTATGCTGTCGAATATGATTATGTTGATCCCCGGGAGCTCCGGCCCAGCCTCGAGCTCAAAAAAATCCCAGGCCTTTTTCTCGCCGGGCAAATTAACGGCACCACGGGATACGAAGAAGCCGCAGCCCAAGGATTGATCGCCGGTCTGAACGCGGCGCGTCTCGCGGGGGGCCAGGAACCCGCTATTTTTGACCGATCCGAGGCCTATATCGGCGTGATGATTGATGATCTCATCACCCACGGCGTTTCGGAACCCTATAGAATGTTTACCTCCAGGGCCGAATTTCGACTGTCGCTGCGCTGTGACAATGCCGATGCGCGTTTAACGTCGCGGGGTCTTGCGCTTGGTTGTGTCGGCGCCAAGAGGGCGACGCAATATCAGCACCGTTTGGACGAAATTATTGGGCTGACAGAAACGCTCAAACAATTGCAAATTTCACCTTCTGCGGCGCGTTCCCTCGGCATTGCATTGAATCTCGACGGTATCAAACGTTCGGCTTTCGAAATTCTCTCCTATCCTCAAGCGAATTTCGACCAATTGAAGCGGGCCTGGCCTGAATTGGGCTCCTTTTCAACGGAGGCAATCGCGCGTGTCGAAATCGATGCAAAATATGCGGTTTATCTTGATCGTCAGGCTTCGACCGTCGCCGATTTAAAACGTGACGAAGCCGTCCTGTTGCCGGCGGAAATCGACTATGATTCGATGCCCGGCCTTTCCAATGAACTGCGTTCGAAATTAAGGGCGGTCAAGCCGCAGACATTGGGTCATGCCAGTCGAATCGAAGGCATAACGCCCGCAGCGTTGACCATCATTCTCGCTTGGGTGAGGAAAATATCCCATCCTCCGGTCAAACAAAGCGGAACGGGGCGCTAATGGAGTTTATCGACGCTCACTTTGGCACGGGCGCGCCGGAAATCAGGGAGCGACTGGAAATCTACCGATCCTTGTTGTTGAAATGGCAACCCAGGATCAATCTTGTGGGCTCCGGCACGTTGGATGATCTTTGGCGGCGGCATTTCGTCGATTCCCTGCAATTGCTGAAATATGCAGGCGCGTGGAAACAATGGGTTGATCTGGGATCTGGAGGCGGATTTCCAGGTCTGGTTATTGCGATCTCGCAAAACGAGAGTGAGCCTGGATCCTCCGTCCATTTGATCGAATCGGACAAAAGGAAAGCCGCTTTCCTCAGAGATGTTTCACGTGAAACAGGCGCCAGCGCGGAAGTTCACGTCGGACGGATCGAACAGGTTCTGCCCGATCTGGCTGACAAGGTGGATTTCGACATCGTTTCCGCGCGGGCTCTGGCGTCTTTTTCGAAATTGCTCGAATATTCCTGGCCGGTTTTAAAAAAAGGCGGCCTCGGCCTATTTTTAAAGGGGAAAGGGCTTGAAGCCGAATTGACCGAGGCGCATCACAATTATAGCGTGAACTGCAAACTCGAGGATAGTCTCACCGAGTTCTGGCGCCAGAATTGTCATCGTTCAACGATGCGGCGAAAGTTCCATCCCCGATTGGAGCGCCAAAAATGGAAAATCAGGATCGGCTGCGCGTCCTCGTTCTGGCTAATCAGAAGGGCGGCGTAGGCAAGACGACGACCGCCATCAATCTCGGTACGGCCTTGGCCGCTATCGGCGAGACCGTTCTGATCATTGATCTCGATCCTCAAGGCAATGCGTCTACGGGTCTTGGGATCGACCGGGCTAAACGAAAAATTTCGACCTACGATGTGATGACGGGAGAGCGAACGCTCGATTCGGCGATCCAGGCCACGGCTGTGCCCCGTCTTTACGTCGCGCCGTCCACTCTGGATTTGCTTGGCATCGAGCTGGAAATCGCCGATCAGAAAGATCGTTCCCATCGCTTGCGTAATGCCTTGCGCGCCTTCGCGTCGCGCAACCGCCTGCTTGGCGCGGATAAGATCACCTATGTGCTGATCGATTGTCCGCCATCCCTGAATCTTTTGACGATCAACGGATTGGCGGCGAGCGACAGTGTGGTCGTGCCCTTGCAATGCGAGTTTTTTGCGCTGGAGGGCCTGTCGCAATTGCTGTCCACCGTTGAACATGTAAAGCGAAGCTTGAACCCGGATTTGACAATTCACGGGGTCGTTCTCACCATGTTTGATGGGCGCAATAATCTCGCCAGCCAAGTCGTTGCGGATGTGCGCGCCTTCCTGGGCGACAAGGTCTATCAGACGGTTATTCCCAGGAATGTGCGCGTCTCCGAGGCGCCTTCCTATGGCAAGCCAGTTTTGCTTTACGACCTGAAATGCAATGGCTCGCAGGCCTATTTGAAATTGGCGTCCGAGGTGATTCAGCGTGAGCGGGATCTTCGCGCCGCGTGATTGTGGCAAGGGAAACAGCGCCTTGATTATGCTCTGCCTTGTAGTCAAACCAGAGGTGAGAAATGGCTGACGATGCGCGTCCGCGTTTAGGCAGAGGTCTGGCGGCGCTGATTGGCGAAAACAGCACTCTGGAATCGCCGGCGTCGGGCGCCGTTCAAAAGACCGCGCCCGTTGAATTCCTGCGGCCAAATCCGCGAAATCCAAGGCAACAATTTTCTGAGGAAAGCCTGCAGGAGCTCGCCGAGTCCATTCGCGAGCGCGGAATTATTCAGCCGATCCTGGTCAGACAATTGCCGAATGTAAGCAATGTCTTCGAAATCATCGCGGGTGAAAGACGTTGGCGCGCCGCGCAGCGCGTCGGACTTCATGAAGTGCCGATCGTGGTGATCGATGCTGATGACAAGCAATCGCTTGAATTCGCCATTATTGAAAATGTCCAGCGTTCGGATCTGAACGGCATTGAAGAGGCGCAAGGCTATCACCGATTGACCGACGAGTTTTCGTATACGCATGGCGATCTGGCCAAAATCATCGGCAAGAGCCGCAGCCATGTCGCCAACACCTTGCGCTTGTTGAAATTGCCGGCAGTGGCGCAGACCTATCTGGTTGAAGGAAAAATTTCCGCCGGTCACGCCCGTTCGCTATTGGGGTTCGATGATCCTGCGGCCATGGCGGAACGTATCGTCGAAGAGGGTTTGACCGTTCGTGACGTGGAGCGTCTCGCGTCAGAAAAAACCGAAGCCAAGGCCGATAAGCGAACAGTCAAAGAAAAAAGCCCAGACATAAGAAATATGGAAAAAAATATTGCGGATGTTCTCGGTCTCGCCGTCGCCATTCGCTCCAAAGGCGAGTCCGGTGTCGTAAGCATCAAATTCGAATCTCTGGATCAATTTGATAGCTTAATAAAAAAACTGACCGACGCTTAGTTGGGCGGAACGTTCTGCGTTGCTAAGACAACCTTTAAAGACTGTCCTCAAATCTGCCGGCTTTATCGCTCAGCTCAATCGCCCGACGTGGTTTCTTTATCTGAATCGAAATAATCGATGTAACGGCTCTCGATTTCAGAAATGGGCATCACCACAAAAACATCGGTGACGCCAAATTGTCGATCAACGACGGCGCCCGAACCAAATTTCGCGCCTACCCGCATATAACCCTTGATCAGCGGCGGAAGGGAGCCGAGCACGCGTTTTACGTCAACCTGTTTTTTCAACAACCTATCCAGTCGCACAGAACGATTGGCAAGGGGCGCAACCTGCCATTGCGGCGCGGCCTGCGCATAGTGATGGATGAACGCCAACTGCGGGGCCAGCATATCCGGGTCAACCCCTTCTATGCTCGCGCAGCCGATCATGGCGTCAATATTGTAGTGTTTCACATAGGCCCAGATGCCGCGCCAAAGCATCTCAATCGTGCGTTTGCCGCGATACTCGGCGAGGACGCAGGACCGACCCAGTTCAAGAAACCTTGACTGTGGATGGCGCGCGAGGAGCGGACCGATATCGAATTCCTGCGCGCTGTAAAATCCGGAATTTGCTTGGGCCACGTCTTGTCGGAGCAGGCGATAGGCGCCGACGACGCGCGGCTTGACCTGTCCGAGACGGTTGCGCGCCATGTGATCGATGACCAACAAATGATCGCAGATCTTGTCGAAGGGACAAATATCGCGCCGCACCAGCGCCATTTTTGGATCGGCGATCGCGCCGCCCTCTTCAAAAAACACCTTGTAGCGCAGTCGCTGGGCCTTGCGGATTTGAGATTTTTTTGTCGCAACACGCAGCTCTAGTCCGCCAGACCACCCTAGCGAGGGCCCGAGATCTGGAACGGAAAATGGCTTGGGCGCCTTAAGCTTGCCTGGCAACCAAGGGATTTTCGACGAAAGTTCACTGAAAGTCTGAAAACGGCTCATCTGCCTTATCCGCGACCTGAAGGCGCACAGCTCCGCGGATTGTCTTCGATGAGGCCATCCGCTTTAGCGTTTGGCGAAAATAAATCGATGAGAAAAAATATTTATGACAGGATTATCCGGCGTGACGAAGGTCCTTTGGTCCGCCGAAGGAAATCAAAGCTGCCGCAAGCGCTTGGAGATCGACGGGCTTGGTAAGGAAATCGTCCATTCCGGCCTCTAGCGCGGCCTCGCGATCCTCATCGAAGGCATTGGCGGTCAACGCGATGATTCGCATCGGTGGCATATTTCGGCTGTTTTCCTCCGCACGGATCTTGCGTGCAGCCTCCAGGCCATCCATTCCGGGCATGCGAATGTCCATCAACACGCCGTCGAATTGTTTTTCGCCCCGGCTCAGGGACTCCGTGGCAAGGTCGACGGCTTCGAGGCCATCCCTTGCGCGCCGGACCTCGGCGCCAAGCTTTTGCAAGTGCCGTTCGACAAGAAGGGCGTTCACGTCATTATCCTCGGCCAAGAGAATGTTTCGGCCTTGCAGAACCTGGTGGCTCAAAGAGGCCTTGGATTGCGCGAGCCCTTCTTCGCCGGGCGAGGGGCGCTCGAGTTTCGACATCACCGACTCCAGCCGCACTGGCTTGACCAGCCACCCGTCGAACTCCTGAAGCAAGGCCTCGCCAAATTCCCGACGTTCAAAAGGCGAAAAAAGCACGAGGCATTTTCCACATGCCCGTTCTCGCGCAAGTTTGGATAATTTCCGCGAGGTTTCCTCGCCCAATGCGCAATCCACGATGACGAGGTCGAGAACAACACCGCCCAACATTCGCGCTTCAGCTTCAATGCAGCTTGGGACGACTTCAACTTGGCCGCCAAAGTCGTCGAGACGACGGGCGAGATAAACCCCGGCAAAAGGCGCGGCGGTCACGAGCAATATCCGCCTCGACTCCACGAACGCGGCGGGTTGAAGCAAGGAAACCGCTACTTGTGGTGTTGGCAGAGCGATCTCGAAACAAAAATAGGACCCGCTCGCGCTCGTGGAGTCGAGCCGGAGATCGCCCCCCATCATCTCAACAATCCGTCGAGAGATCGCGAGTCCCAAACCCGTGCCTTCGTGGTGACGGCTCGCGGAACCATCGCCTTGCTCGAAATCTTCAAAGATCGCCTTTCGACGATCAACCGCTATGCCAGGACCGGTGTCCTGGATCGAAAACCGGATTTTTCCACTGTCGCCGAGAGCGACCTCAACGCCAACTCCGCCGGATTCGGTGAATTTCACCGCGTTGCCAGCGAGATTGATCAGAACCTGCCGCAGGCGCCCGGCGTCGCCGATCACCCGGCGCGGCGTTTCAAGCGAGACAATGCTCGCAATATCCAATCCTTTGCCTTGAGCCCGCGGCGCGAGGAGTTCGACCACGCCTTCGACTAGGGCCGCGAGGTCGAACTGGGCGTTTTTCAGCTCGAGTTTTCCTGCCTCAATTCGCGAAAAATCCAGCAATTCATTGATCAAGGACGAAAGCGCGTCGCCCGAGACCCGTATGGCCGAGACATAGGCCGTCTGCTCGGCGGAAAGCGATGTCGACCCAAGCAGATCGGCCATTCCGAGAATGCCGTTCAATGGCGTACGAAATTCGTGGCTGACCGTCGCGAGGAAACGCGATTTCGCTTCATTGGCTGCTTCGGCCTTGTTTAGCGCCTCGGCGGCGGATTTCATCTCCCAGATTTCATCCTGCATGCGCTCAAGCCGGGCTTCGGCGCAGGCATGCCGCGCTCGCGCTTGTCGACAAAGCGCAAACAGCGCGATGACCGCCGCGGAGAGGCACAGATTAAGTGCGATTGAAATCGTTGAGACCGCAAGCATCGACGTGGCGCTCCATTGAGGCGCGCCAATGGTAAAGGCGGTCGATCAAAATTCCCTTACCGGATCGTCAAACGGGAGCCGGCATTCTTTCGAACGAAGGCCGATATGAAAGGGCTTCGGCCAGATGGGGGCGCAGAACGTCGGGAGCGCCTTGGAGATCGGCAATGGTCCGCGCCAGTTTCAACACGCGATGAAAACCTCTCGCCGAAAGCCGCAACCGTTCCGATGCCTGCCGAACGAGTTTTGTGCCGGCGTCATCCAGCTTGATGGTCTCTTGTAGCATGGCGGCGGTCGCGTGGGCGTTGCATGACACGCCCTCATAGCCGAGGCGTCGGTAGCGATCCTGTTGAATGTCGCGGGCGGCGGCCACGCGGGCGGCGACTTCGGTCGAACCTTCGTCCGGCGGCGGCAGGATCAAATCCGAAGCGCTGATCGCCGTCACTTCAAGATGAAGATCGATGCGATCGAGGAAGGGACCGGAGAGTCGGGTCTGGTACTGCTGGGCGCAGCGCTGCGGCGCGCCGCGATGGCAATAATAACCAGGCTCATTGGCAAGCCCGCAGCGACAAGGATTCATCGCGGCGATCAGTTGGAAGCGCGCGGGATAGACGCAACGATGGTTGGCGCGCGCAATGGCGACTTCGCCGGTCTCCATGGGCTGACGCAAGGCGTCGAGCGCAGGCGCCTGAAATTCTGGAAGCTCGTCCAGGAACAATACGCCATTATGCGCCAGTGAAGCTTCGCCGGGCCTGGCGTGAGAGCCCCCACCGACCAAAGCCGGCATGGACGCGGAATGATGGGGCGCGCGAAAAGGCCTGCGATCCGTCAATTGGCCTCCAGCGAGAACGCCAGCGACGGAATGGATCGTCGAAACCTCCAGCAGTTCTGAGGGGCTGAGCGGAGGGAGAATCGATGGCAGGCGTGCGGCAAGCATGCTCTTTCCCGCGCCCGGAGGACCATTGAAAAGAAGATTGTGACCTCCGGCCGCGGCGAGTTCGAGAACACGCTTGGCGCTTTCCTGCCCCTTGATGTCGCGCAGGTCCGGCTGTGGACCCGTGATGGCGCGGATCGCGGGCGCTGGCCTGGAGAGAACCTGTGCGCCACGAAAATGATTGGCGAGTTGAATCAGATTCTTCGGCGCGATGATGGGAATATCGCCTGAGGCCCATGCGGCCTCGGGACCGCACTCCCCCGGACAGATCAATCCCATTCCGCGGGCGCTGGCGGCGACTGCGGCGGGGAGAACCCCGGAAACTGCGGTTATCGCGCCATCGAGGGCCAATTCTCCAAGGACGGTGAAGCCGTCCAAAGAGTCGGAAGGAAGGGCGCCCATGGCCACCATGACGCCGAGAGCGATGGGAAGATCATAGTGACTGCCTTCTTTAGGCAGGTCAGCGGGTGCGAGATTGACGGTAATTCGCTTGGCCGGAAGAGATAGTCCTGAGGCGACCAGCGCCGCGCGCACCCGTTCGCGTGATTCCGCCACAGCCTTGTCGCCCAGACCGACAACATTGAACACGACAGTGCCATTGGAAATTTGCACCTGGACATCCACGGGACGCGCTTCGACGCCTTCAAACGCAACAGTCGATACGCGAACGACCATTTTTCGCTCCAAATGAAATTCGAACCGTCATCCGCAGCCGACGTGGCCGATGAGAGCACCAAAAATTCTAGCGCATTATCGGTACGTTAATTGTCACGATAGTGTCGTTTTGATTTGGAATTCGATAAAACGGTCTTGAAAGCGCGAGTCTGCGCATTTTCCGACGATCGAGTGGAAAAGGGAAGTTTCGGTGCAGGAATATATGCCGCCGACCGCTTTAGGGCGCGCTTTGGCGCCCAATCTTTTCGACCTGGCCGCACTGGCCTTGGTCATTGGCGCGCTGGGAATGATCGCTTATGGCGCCCAGCAAACCAATGTTCCCCTCACTGTGCTCGACTCGACGCCGATAAGTCTAAATCCCTGGGAGCTGCCCAATTATGCTCTGCGCACAACCCTGCGTATGCTCGCGGCGATTGTCGCCTCCCTGATCTTCACCTTTGTCTACTCGACCGTTGCCGCAAAGAGCCGGCGCGCGGAAATGGTTTTGATTCCCATTCTCGATATTCTGCAATCCGTACCGATTCTGGGCTTTCTGACTTTCACTGTCGTCTTTTTCATGAATCTTTTTCCCGGCCGCGTGATCGGCGCGGAACTGGCTTCGGTTTTCGCCATTTTCACCAGCCAGGCCTGGAACATGACCTTCAGCATGTACCAGTCCCTGCGAAACGTGCCGAAGGATCTCGAAGAGGCGACGCAGAGTTTTCATCTGTCGTGGTGGCGGCGGTTCTGGCGGCTCGACGTGCCCTTTGCCGTCCCTGGATTGGTCTGGAACACGATGATGTCCATGTCTGGCGGCTGGTTCTTCGTCGTCGCCTCCGAGGCCATCACGGTCGGCGACACGACGGTCACGTTGCCGGGCGTCGGCGCCTATGTCGCCACCGCGATCAAACAGCAGAATCTGCCGGCTGTTGGCTATGCCGTTTTGTGCATGCTCGCGGTCATCATTCTCTATGACCAGCTGCTATTCAGGCCGATTGTCGCTTGGGCCGACAAATTCCGCTTCGAACAGACGGCCTCCGCGGAAGTTCCCACTTCGTGGCTGCTCGATCTGTTCCGCAAGACGCGGTTTCTCAGGTCGATGACTGCGGCTGTTTCCAAGGCGATGGAGTCGACGACCCAAATCCGCGTTCCCTTGCCCGCCTTTCCCCAAATTCGCTACCGCCTCAATATTCCCTCCGTGCTGATCGACGCCGTCTGGATCGCGTTGATCTTTGGCGCCGCCGCCTGGATTGGCTGGAGGGTCATCGGCTTTGTTTCAGCATCGCTCGGTTGGGCGGATGTGCAGACCGCAATTCTTGACGGCTTGTTCACGCTGCTGCGCGTCGTCGTCCTGATTTCGCTGGCGACGTTGATCTGGGTTCCCATCGGCGTGTGGATCGGACTACGGCCCACCATTGCGGAAAAGGCTCAGCCGGTTGCGCAGTTCCTCGCGGCGTTTCCGGCAAATATCGCCTTTCCGGCTGCGGTGGCCCTTATTCTGCATTTCCACGCCAACGCCAATATCTGGCTCAGCCCGCTCATGGTGCTGGGGACGCAGTGGTACATTTTGTTCAACGTCATAGCAGGGGCGACCGCCTTCCCTGGCGATCTCAAGGAAGCCGCCGAAAGCTTTCACCTCACGGGCTGGAAATGGTGGCGTTATGTGATCCTGCCCGGCATATTTCCTTATTATATCACCGGCGCGATCACGGCTTCCGGGGGCTCCTGGAACGCGGCGATCGTCGCTGAAGTCGCGAGCTGGGGCGACACCAAGCTCGAAGCGACGGGGCTGGGCTCCTATATCGCCAAGGCGACGGAAGCCGGCGATTTCCAGCGGGTTGTGCTGGGCATCCTGGTCATGTCGATTTTCGTCACTCTGTTCAATCGCCTGCTCTGGCGCCCGCTTTACGCTTTCGCCGAAAATCGCTTGCGTCTCGGCTGATCCCGTTTTCGGAGTTCTCCATGCTCGATCTTGTCAATGCCAATGAATCCGCCCTGATCGATCTCAAGGGGGTCAATCGCAATTTCGCCAAGGCCAATGGCGATGAATTGGTGGTTTTGGAAAATGTCGATCTGACGATTAAATCCGGTGAGATCGTTGGTCTGCTCGGTCGTTCCGGCTCTGGCAAATCGACGCTCTTGCGCATCATCGCTGGTCTGGTGAAGCCCAGCGGCGGCTCGGTCCATTGCCGCGGGGAAGTGATCGACCGCCCGCCGCGCGGCATCGCCATGGTTTTCCAGTCCTTCGCCCTATTCCCTTGGCTGACCGTCCTGGAAAATGTCGAGCTCGGCCTCGACGCCCTGGGTGTCTCCAAGCTGGAAGCGCGGAAACGGGCGTTGGCCGCCATCGATTTGATCGGCCTCGACGGTTTCGAATCCGCCTACCCCAAGGAATTGTCCGGCGGCATGCGCCAGCGGGTCGGCTTCGCCCGCGCTTTGGTCGTTCATCCGGACCTGCTGTTGATGGATGAGCCCTTTTCCGCTCTGGACGTGCTGACGGCGGAAACTCTGCGCACCGACATTATCGATCTCTGGATCGAAGGTCGATTGCCGATGAAATCCGTGCTCATGGTCACCCACAACATCGAGGAAGCCGTGCTCATGTGCGACCGCATCCTGGTGTTTTCTTCCAATCCCGGGCGGATCGCGGCGGAAATCAAGGTCGACTTGCAGCATCCGCGCAATCGTCTCGATCCCTCCTTCCGTCAATTGGTCGACAGCATTTATGCGCGCATGACCCAACGCGCCGAGCCGCGTCCTTCCAGCGTCGAAGGCATTCCCGGCACGGGCGTCGGCATGGTTCTTCACCCCGTCTCCACCAACGTGCTCGCCGGTCTGATCGAGGCGGTCGCAGCGGCGCCATTTAACGGTCGCGCCGACCTTCCCGTGCTCGCCGATCGCCTGCAAATGGAGGCGGACGAATTGTTCCACCTTTCGGAAGCTTTGCAATTGCTGCGTTTCGGCATGTTGAGCGAGGGCGATTTCCTGCTCACCGATGCGGGGCGCGCCTTTGCCGATCTTGACACCGACGCACGCAAAAAACTCTTCGCTCAGCATCTCATCAGTTACGTGCCGATCATCAGCCTCATCAGCCGTGTGCTTGAGGAGCGCCCCTCGCATTCGGCGCCGGCGGCGCGTTTCCGCAATGAGCTTGAGGACTATATGTCCGAGGACTATGCGGAACAGACGCTGGAAACGGTCGTGTCCTGGTCCCGTTATGCCGAACTCTTCGCCTATGATGAAATGTCGGAAATGTTCAGCCACGAAAATCCGAACTGACCGAAATATTCTGCGTTATTTTTCCGCGACGGCTTTTTTGAGCGCATAAAGCGCCTCATGGGCCTGGCGCGGAGTCATGTCATCGGGTTCGAGACCTTCCAAGGCCTCGCGGAGCCTATCGCGCTTTGCCGGTTCGGGCGGTGGCGGCGGCGCGGCGAACAGCGGCAGGTCGGCGACGAGTCGCTCGACGGGCGTGCGCCGGTCATTCTGTTCCAATTCCGAGAGAATATGGCGGGCGCGCTCGACCACGCCGCTCGGCAGGCCGGCGAGACGCGCGACTTGAACGCCATAGGAGCGATCGGCGGCGCCGCGTCCCACCTCATGGAGGAAAACGACATCGCCGTTCCAGTCCGTGACCCGCATGCAAAGATTGACCAGACGCGACAGTTTTTGCCCGAGATGGGTCAATTCATGGAAATGGGTGGCGAAAAGCGCGCGTGAGCGATTGGTTTCGTGCAAATGCTCCATCACCGCCCAGGCGATGGACAGACCGTCATAGGTCGCTGTGCCACGGCCGATTTCATCGAGAATCACCAGGGATTTTTCGGTCGCCTGATTCAGGATGGCCGCAGTTTCGACCATTTCAACCATGAAGGTCGAGCGTCCGCGCGCCAGATCGTCCGAGGCGCCGACACGTGAAAACAGCCGGTCGACGGCGCCGATATGGGCTGTTTTTGCAGGAACGTAAGAGCCGATCTGGGCGAGAATGGCGATCAATGCGTTCTGGCGGAGGAAGGTCGATTTACCCGCCATATTCGGGCCGGTGACAACGGCAATGCGCCCGCCCGACTCCGAAACCTTGCGGGTTTGTATGCCGCTCAGGTCGCAATCATTGGGCACGAAAGCTTCGCCGCGCGCCTTCAAGGCGGCTTCGACAACGGGGTGCCGGCCACCGACAATTTCGAAAGCCAGGCTGTTGTCGACACGCGGCCGGCTCCAATCTGCTTCGCAAGCCGTTTCCGCCAGCGCCGAGAGCGCATCCATGCCGGCCAGGCCTTTGGCGGCGGCTTCGATTTCAGCTGAATTCTTCAGCGCCTGCGCGACCAGATCGTCAAAAATCCTTTTTTCGATGGCCAAGGCTTCGTCTGCGGCGCTGGCGATCCGGCTCTCAAGTTCAGAGAGTTCGGTCGTCGAAAAGCGCATGGCGTCCGCCATGGTCTGGCGGTGGATAAAGGTCGAATTATAAGGCGGGCGTAGCAGTTTTTCGCCCTGCGCCTGCGACACTTCGATGAAATAGCCGAGGAAATTATTGTGTTTGATCTTGAGCTGCCGGGTTTCCGCCAGCTCGCAATAGCGGCCTTGCAGGGCGGCGACGATACGACGGCTTTCATCGCGCAGCGCCCGGGTTTCATCGAGCCGCATCTCGAAGGCGGGTTGGATAAAATTGCCGTCGCGGGCATTGAGCGGCAACGCCTCCGCCAAAGCCGCGCCAAGCAATTGCGGATAGGTCGTGTCGAGGTCGGCGAGAAATTCGGCGGCGCGGGCGAGAAGGAAAGGCGGGCTTTTTTCCTTGAGAATCCGGCCACACTGTCTCGCGGCGAACAACCCGTCACGCAAGGCGGCGAGGTCTCGCGGGCCACCGCGGTCGAGCGCCAGCCGTCCAAGCGCGCGAGCCATGTCGGGCGCGCTGCGCAAATTTTGGCGAAAATCCTTGCGAAGCAGAGGATCGTCGAAGAAGAAACTGACTGAATCCTGACGCAAAGCGATTTTTTCAATGTCGCGCAAAGGCGCGGCCAGCCAGTCCGCCAAAGTGCGTGCGCCGGAAGGCGTCACGGTGTGATCGATTGCTGACAGCAGGCTGCCTTGACGTTGTCCCGACTGGCTGCGCGCCAGTTCCAGATTGACGCGCGTGGCTGCGTCGATTTCCATGGTCGCGCGGGTTTCGGCGCGCGTCGGTCGATTCAGTCGTGGTCGCGCCGCGAACTGGGTTTTTTCGATATATTCGAGCGCGGCGCTGGCGGCGTTGATTTCAACCCGGGTGAGCGCCCCCAGCCCATCAAGCGTGCCGAGGCGATAATAATCCAGCAGTTTTCGCTCAGCCACGGCGCCTTCGCCGGCGGTTCGGCCAAGGGGCGCTATGGCCGCGCCTGTCTCGCGCAACAGGCGAGACAGGTCCTCGTCGGCGAGCAGAGCCTCTGGCGCCACAATTTCTTGCGGCTCCAGCCGCGCAAGCAGTGCGCTCAACGCGCCGAATTCGGTGATGTAAACATCGAACGCACCTGTCGAAATATCGACTGCGGCGAGCCCGAACAGATGGGAGGCGTCTTTTTCCCGCTGGCTGACCAGGGCGACGAAAAGATTGGCGCGTCCGGGATCAAGCAGACGCTCTTCGGTTAATGTTCCCGGCGTCACCAGACGCACGACTTCGCGGCGCACCACCGACTTCGGGCCGCGCTTGCGCGCCTCCGCCGGATTTTCGGTCTGCTCGCAGACGGCGACGCGATGACCGAGCGCGATCAGCCTTTGCAAATAATCGTCCGATCTTTCGATCGGCACGCCGCACATCGGAATATCTTCGCCGAGATGTTTGCCGCGCTTGGTAAGCACAATGCCGAGCGCGCGCGAGGCGATTTCGGCGTCTGCGAAAAACAGCTCATAAAAATCGCCCATGCGATAGAACAGCAGGCAATCCGGGTTGGCGCGTTTGATTTCCAGATATTGCGCCATCATCGGCGTGACGCGATCCGCAGCGTCCGCCTTGGCCTTGCCGCGAGTCGTGACCTCGTCTTGAGCTGTTTCTTCAATGGCGGACATGCATTCCTCGAATTTTTCCGATCCAAACTAGCAAAGCCACGGCGTCAGCGCATCCGCTCACGACTCCCTGCGTCTCTTATCCAAGGAGATTTCCGCGCCGGAAGACTCGAAGCGAGAAAATGCGGTCTTTGCCCAAAGGACTGCTTGTTATTTCCAAGGGCTCGCGGCTAAGTTCGCCACTCCGCACAGCCCAACAGAGATAAGAAATGTCCGAAAACAAGCCGAGCCGCGCCAAGCGACCGACATTCACGGATCAGGAAGCGCTGCAGTTTCATTCGCGCGGCCGTCCCGGCAAGTTCCAGATCGCGCCGACCAAGCCCATGGCCACCCAGCGCGATCTGTCGCTGGCCTATTCGCCGGGCGTTGCCGTTCCGGTCCACGCCATCGCGCAGGACCCATCCAAGGCTTATGATTATACGATCAAGGGCAATCTCGTCGCAGTCATCACCAATGGCACGGCAATTCTCGGCCTCGGCAATCTCGGCGCCCTCGCCTCCAAGCCGGTGATGGAGGGTAAAGCCGTTCTTTTCAAGCGTTTTGCCGATGTCGATTCCATCGATCTCGAAGTGGGGACCGAGGACGTCGAAGAATTCATCAACGCCGTTCGCTATCTCGGTCCCACTTTCGGCGGCATCAATCTCGAAGACATCAAGGCTCCCGAATGTTTCGTCATCGAGGAGCGTCTTCGTGAATTGATGGATATTCCCGTCTTTCACGATGATCAGCATGGCACGGCGATCATTGCCGCCGCCGGCATGATCAACGCCATCCATCTCACGGGGCGCGACATCAAGCAGACCAAACTGGTCTGCAATGGCGCCGGCGCCGCCGGCATCGCTTGCCTCGATCTGATCAAGGCCATGGGTTTCGCTCCTGAAAATGTCATGCTTTGCGATACCAAGGGGGTGGTTTATCGCGGCCGGACCGAAGGCATGAACCAGTGGAAATCCGCTCATGCCGTCGCGACGGACAAAAGAACCTTGGCCGAAGCCATGGAAGGCGCGGATATCTTCTTCGGCCTGTCGGCCAAGGGCGCGCTGACCCAGGATATGGTCAAGACCATGGCGGCGAACCCGATCATTTTCGCCATGGCCAATCCCGACCCGGAAATCACGCCGGAAGACGCCCACGCGGTTCGGCCTGACGCCATCGTCGCTACAGGACGCTCGGATTATCCGAACCAGGTCAACAACGTCTTGGGCTTTCCCTATATTTTCCGCGGCGCGCTCGATGTTCGCGCCAAGACCATCAATATGGAAATGAAAATCGCCGCCGTGAATGCCTTGGCGCAGCTCGCCCGCGAAGACGTGCCTGACGATGTCGCCCGCGCCTATCAGGGTGCGCGCCCACGTTTTGGCCGCGAATATCTGATTCCCGCACCCTTCGATCCGCGCTTGATTTCGGTCGTGCCTTCCGCGGTCGCGCAGGCGGCCATGGATTCGGGCGTGGCCCGCTATCCCATCGTGGATATGAGCGCCTACCGCGCTCAATTGTCGGCGCGTCGCGACCCTGTCGCCGGTGTGATGCAGGGCATTATGGACCGCGTGAAGCGCAATCCGAAGCGTGTTGTCTTCGCCGAGGGCGAAGAAGAGCAGGTCATCCGCGCCGCCTCGGCCTATGTCGCCCAGGGGCTTGGATCGGCCATTCTGGTCGGTCGCGAGGATCAGGTCGCCGAAGTGGCGGAGCGGATCGGCATTGAACTCGATGACAAGCTCATCGAGATTCACAATGCCCGCATTTCCCAACGCAACGCCGCTTATGCGCAAATGCTCTACGAGCGCCTGCAGCGCAAGGGATTCCTGTTCCGCGATTGCCAGCGTATTATCAACAATGACCGCAATCATTATGCGGCGTCCATGGTCGCCGCCGGCGACGCCGACGCCATGGTCACCGGCGCGACGCGCAACTTCTCCATAACCTTGGAAGAAATTCAGCGTGTGATCGACCACAAGCCGGGTCACCGGCTGATCGGCGTCTCCTTGGTTCTGGCGCGCGGCCGGCCGATCATCGTCGCCGACACCGCCATCACCGAAATGCCCGAAGCCGAGGATCTCGCGGATATCGCCATCGAGGCCGCCGGTTTCGCCCGCCGGCTCGGTTATGAGCCGCGCGTCGCCTTGCTCGCCTTCTCGACTTTCGGTCATCCGCCGGGCGACCGCACATTGCGGGTCAAGAAGGCCGTCAATATTCTCGACCAGCGCCATGTCGATTTCGAATATGACGGCGAGATGGCGGCTGACGTGGCCTTGAACAAGGAGGCCATGGCGCTCTATCCCTTCTGCCGCCTCACCGATACGGCGAATGTGCTGGTCATGCCGGCGTTCCATGCCGCCTCGATTTCCACCAAAATGCTGCTCGAACTGGGTGGCGCGACGGTGATCGGGCCGATGCTGGTCGGCTTCGACAAGTCGGTGCAGATCGTTCAGCTCGGCGGCAAGGATTCCGACATTGTGAATATGGCGGCGCTTGCCGCTTTCAATGCGGAAGCTTGACGACGAAAAATCCGCGCCTGACCGATTGACCAGGGTTGCGCCGTGCGTCGGCGCGCCTATAGTCGCGCCAAATTTTTGAAGCGGATCGCTGAAAATGTCCAACGTGCAGAAAGAAATCAAAAAAGTCGTCCTCGCCTATTCGGGCGGTCTCGACACGTCCATCATCCTCAAATGGCTGCAAACGACCTATGGCTGCGAGGTGGTGACCTTCACCGCCGATCTCGGTCAGGGCGAGGAATTGGAGCCGGCGCGCAAGAAGGCCGAATTGCTCGGCATCAAGCCGGAAAACATCTTTATCGAGGACCTGCGCGAGGAATTCGTTCGCGACTACGTCTTCCCGATGTTCCGCGCCAACGCCCAATATGAAGGGCTTTACCTGCTCGGCACGTCGATCGCCCGTCCCTTGATTTCCAAGCGGCAGATCGAAATCGCCCGTCAGGTCGGCGCCGACGCGGTTTGCCATGGCGCGACCGGCAAGGGCAACGATCAGGTGCGCTTCGAGCTTTCCTATTATGCGCTCGAGCCCGAGATTGCTGTGATTGCGCCCTGGCGTGAATGGGACTTGGCGTCGCGCACGGCGCTGATCGAATTCGCCGAAAAGCACCAGATCCCCATCGCCAAGGACAAGCGCGGCGAGTTCCCCTTCTCCACAGACGCCAATCTCCTGCACACTTCGTCAGAGGGCAAGGTGTTGGAAGACCCTGCGCAGGAAACGCCAGATTACGTCTATTCGCGCACGATCGATCCGGAAAAGGCGCCGGACAAGCCGACCTATATCACCGTGGATTTCGAAAAAGGCGACGCCGTCGCTGTCGATGGCGAAGCGCTGTCCCCGGCGAAATTGCTGACGCGCCTCAACGATCTTGGCCGCGACAATGGCATTGGCCGCCTCGATCTGGTGGAAAACCGCTTTGTCGGCATGAAATCGCGCGGCATGTATGAGACGCCCGGCGGCACGATTCTTTATTTTGCCCATCGCGGCATTGAATTGATCACGCTCGACCGTGGCGCGGCGCATCTCAAGGACGAGTTGATGCCGAAATATGCCGAGCTGATCTACAATGGCTTCTGGTTCTCGCCTGAACGCGAAATGCTTCAGGTCCTGATCGACAAGAGTCAGGAAAAGGTCACGGGGCGCGTCAGGATCAAGCTTTACAAGGGCAACGCCACGGTGGTCGGTCGTGAAAGCCCCTATTCGCTTTATGATCAGGAGCTGGTGACCTTCGAGGAAGGCGCCGTGGCCTATGATCATCGCGACGCCGCCGGATTCATCAAGTTGAACGCCTTGCGTCTGCGCACTTTGGCCAAGCGCGAACAAAAAATCGGCGGCAAATGATTTTTTCAACGGTGGGACGGACCCCCGCCCGCCGTTTTTCGTTTAGGATTCGCTGCGGAATCGCGCAAGGCGATTCCGCAGCGAATCGCGAGGCGATTGAATGCGGCGGCTTGTCTATGCCTTCGTCGCGCTAGGCGCGACGTTTATCGCCCTAGCTTTCGTTGGCTTTTATTTTTACGAGCGGCCCGATGTGCTGCGCATAGCCGTTCCGCGTGGTGGCGAAGCCTATAAGCTGGTTGTGGCCCTGGCGCAGAAATTCACCGCCGACAGGGCCCAAGTGCGATTTAAGATTCTTCCCGTTAGCGATCTTCAAGCGGCGGCCGCCGCCCTGGATGCGGATCGGGCCGATCTGGCGGTCGTGCGTAGCGACATCGCCTTGCCGACCAAGGGCCAGACGGCGCTGATTCTGGCTCACGATCATGTCGTGCTGATCGCCCCGCATGGCGCGACATTTTCCGACGCCTCGGAATTGCGTGACAAAAGGGTGGTCGTGGTGGAAACCGAGGCTTCCGGCGAGGGCAATCTCAAATTGCTGGAGCTGATCGAAGCGCATTACGGCCTTGCCGAAGGTTCAATTCGCAAGAAACTGGCTGTCGTAACTGAGTTGCATCGTCTTTTGACGTCCGGAGAAGCCGATGCGGTTCTGGCCATTGGCTCGTTCAGTTCACCTCTGCTGAATGAAGTGGTTCGTTCAGTGACAGCAGTCGATCCAGAAGGCAGGGAGCCGGTGTTCATCGCCATTCCCGAGGCGCCGGCCATCGCCAAACCCATGCCTGGGCTGGAATCGACGGAAATTTTGCGCGGAGCCTTTGGCGGCGCGCCGCCTAGGCCGGCTTCCGATGTCGCCACTTTGGGTTCGACCCTTCGCCTTTTGGCGCGCGAGGACCTCGCAAATAGCTTGGTCGGCCAATTGACGCGGCAAGTTCTTGCCGATCGCGCCAGCGTCGCCGCGACGGCGCCTTTGGCCAATCAATTGGAAACGCCTTCGACCGACAAGGGCGAAGCCTTGCCGACTCATCCCGGCGCGGCGGCATTCATCGACGGTGAAGAAGAAAGTTTTTTCGATAAATACAGCGATATGATCTATGTTGGGGCGATGATTGGCTCGGTGGCGCTTTCGGCCTTCGCGACCCTCGCCAGCCGGCTGACCGTGCAAGGTTACGCCCGTTTCGATCAGTTTCTCGAGCGCGCCCTTACGATCGTGAAGGAGGCCCGCGAGGCCGAAGGGCTGGAGGCGCTGGACGATCTTGAGCGTGAGATCGACGCCATACTCACGGAAACGCTTTCGTCCGGAAACATGCCCAAGCTCGACGCCCATCAGGTCGCGGCGGTCGGATTGGTGATTCAGCAGGCGAGACTCGCCATCAACGATCGACGGCGCTCGCTCAAGGCCAAGTGATCAAACCCGATTGACAAGTGATCAAACCCGATTGAAAGGCGCGCGCAGGGTTCCCAAAGGCGCGCTTTTCGGCTAAGGGCTGGCGCAGTCCAGATTTCTCGCGATCTCCGCCCCCAGCAGCGAGTTCTCTTTCCTGTCATCGATTGCGGAAAGAGTTTTCGTCAACGCGCCATGATTCGGGCGCGGCGCATCGCATTCCGACCAAGCAAGGCACCATGAATCTTCGCAACATCGCCATTATCGCCCACGTCGACCACGGCAAGACCACGCTCGTCGATCAGCTCCTCCGCCAGTCCGGCGCCTTCCGCGACAACCAGCGCGTCGCTGAACGCGTGATGGATTCGAACGACATCGAAAAAGAGCGCGGCATCACCATTCTCGCCAAGGCCACCTCGGTTGTCTGGAACGATATCCGCATCAATATCGTCGACACGCCCGGCCACGCCGATTTCGGCGGCGAAGTCGAGCGAATCCTGTCGATGGTCGATGGCGCCATCGTGCTCGTTGACGCGGCCGAAGGCCCGATGCCGCAGACCAAATTTGTCGTTGGCAAGGCGCTGAAAATCGGCCTCAAGCCGATTGTGGCCATCAATAAGGTCGACAAGCCCGACGCGCGCGTGACCGAAGTCGTCAATGAGGTGTTCGATCTGTTCGCGGCGCTTGACGCGACCGACGAACAGCTCGACTTCCCGATCCTCTACGGCTCCGGCAAAATCGGATGGATGGCCGAGAGCCCCGAAGGTCCGCAAGACGGCATGGGCCCGCTGTTCGATATGGTTGTCAGGCATGTGCCCGCGCCGCCCGTCGAAGATGGCGCGTTGCGGATGCTCGGCACGTTGATCGAAGCCAACCCCTATCTCGGGCGCATCATCACCGGCCGCATTTTCGCGGGCTCCGTGAAGACCAATCAGCAGGTCAAGGTGCTGGATCGAGAAGGCAATGTGGTCGAGACCGGCCGCGTTTCGAAAATTCTCGCCTTCCGCGGCATTGAGCGCCAGCCGGTCGAAGAGGCGGAAGCGGGCGACATTGTCGCCGTCGCCGGCCTGCCCAAGTTCAACGTCGCCGACACACTGGCGGCGCCCGAGGTCACCGAGCCGTTGCAGGCGCAGCCGATCGATCCGCCGACGCTGTCAATGACTTTCATGGTCAATGATTTGCCGCTGGCCGGCACCGAGGGGGACAAGGTGACCAGCCGCGTCATTCGCGACCGCCTGATGAAGGAAGCCGAGGGCAATGTCGCCTTGCGCGTCGATGACACGCCCGGTTCCGACGCTTTCATCGTCTCCGGGCGCGGCGAATTGCAGCTGGCCATCCTGATCGAGAACATGCGTCGCGAGGGCTTCGAGCTGGGCATTTCGCGTCCCCGCGTGGTGTTCCAGAAGGATGAGGCCGGCGACCGTCTGGAGCCGATCGAGGAAGTGGTGATCGACGTCGATGAGGAATTTTCGGGCGTCGTCGTGCAGAAAATGTCGGAACGCAAGGCCGACATGATTGAAATGCGGCCGTCGGGCGGCAATCGACTGCGTCTGGTGTTCCATGCGCCGACGCGTGGCCTGATCGGCTATCAGGGCGAGCTGATGACCGACACCAAGGGCACTGCGATCATGAACCGCTTGTTCCACGCCTATGCGCCGTACAAAGGCGACATCCAGGGTCGGCGCAATGGCGTGCTGATTTCCAACGATGCTGGCGAATCGGTCTCCTACGCCATGTGGAAACTCGAAGATCGCGGCCCGATGATGATCGAGCCCGGCATCAAGGTCTATGCCGGCATGATCATTGGCCAGCACACCCGCGAAAACGACCTTGAAGTGAATGTGCTCAGGGGCAAAAAGCTGACCAACGTCCGCGCTTCCGGCACGGATGAGGCGGTCAGGCTGACGCCTCCGATCCGCATGACCTTGGAAAAATCACTGGCCTATATCGAAAACGACGAATTGGTCGAAGTGACGCCGAAATCCATTCGTCTGCGCAAGACCAAGCTCGATCCCAACGATCGCAAGCGCGCCGAACGCGCGAAAGAATAAGCCGCTTCTTGTCGAGGCCGGGCTTTGGTCGACAATTGGCCGAGTCCGGCTGTCGTTTTCGGAGCTATGATGGAGTTTAACTACGACGAGGTCCGTCTTGGGCAGAACGCCCGGCGGCTACGTGTCGATACACTGGCGCGATTACGGTGGCTGGCCTTCGCAGGCCAGATCGGCGCCATTCTGTTCACCGCTTTTTTCCTGCGTTTCGACCTTGCATTTCCGATTTGTCTCGCTTTGGTTGGGTTGCTTGGGGCCGCGAATCTTGTCGTCACCGCCTTTACGTCGCGCCAGATGCGCCTTTCCGAATTAAATGCAACGTTTTTTTTAATATTTGATATAGTGCAACTTGCTTCTATACTTTATTTTACTGGTGGTATCGAAAATCCGTTCTCTATATTGTTTCTTGCTCCGGTGACGGTGTCAGCTGTATCGTTGCAAGTAAGGCATATTTTGAGCGTCATGCTGGTTTCCTTGTTTTGTGTGACGCTGCTCTGTTTCTTTCATCAACCCCTGCCCTGGTACGACGGCCAAATCCTGAATCTTCCGCCGCTTTACAAGGCGGGCGTCTGGTCGGCGATTCTGGTCTCTTGTCTTTTCATTTCCGCCTATGTGTCTCGCGTCGCCAATGAAGCACGCTCGTTGAGCCAGGCGTTGGCGGCGGCGGAACTGGTCCTGGAGCGGGAAAATCATCTGTCGAAACTCGACGGCCTCGCAGCGGCGGCTGCGCACGAACTTGGAACGCCCCTGGCGACGATTTCACTGGTTTCGCGGGAGTTGAACAAGGCTGTGGTTCCCTCGGAGCTCAAGGAAGATTTGGTTTTGCTTGAACAGGAGGCGCAGAGGTGCCGCGCGATTTTGGGCAAGCTGACGTCTCTGGCTGACGAGAATGACGAGCCTTTTGCAACGACCCGGCTCAGCGTTTTACTGGAACAGATCGCGGAGCCGCATCGCTTCGGCGCCGTCGATGTCAACATCCATCTTGGCGGCGACGGGGAGGAGCCGAAATCGGCCTATAGCCCGGCGATCATCTATGGCATTGGTAATTTCGTCGATAATGCCGTCGACTTCGCCAATTCAACCGTGAAAATCGATGCGACCTGGAGTTTGAATGACGTTGAAATCGTCATTGCCGACGATGGTCCTGGTTTTCCTGGAGAATTGATCGACCAGCTTGGCGAACCCTACCTTTCGCGGAGAGCCAATAGACGAACCAAAATCGAAAATGGCTCCGGTCTTGGTCTTGGCGTATTTATCGCAAAAACGTTGTTAGAGCGCTCAGGCGCACTATTATCTTTTTCAAACGACAGTCACGGCGGCGCCAAGATTGCACTTAAATGGACTCGCGGACAATTCGAAAATCCCAATGTTTAAGGATGGGATTTTCGATTGTTAGGAGACGAGTCCAATTACATAAATGGTTTGATTTCGGATCGTTCGTGACGTATCGAGGGCCTTCCCTTGGGAGCGCGATATGGCCGAGTCTCCAGAATCCGTCACAAGCGCCGACCACGGCGAGGCGGCGGCTCTTTTTGCAAAAGACAAGACGCTGCTGATTGTCGATGACGACAAGCCGTTTCTGAATCGTTTGGCCAAGGCGATGGGCTCGCGGGGATTTCTCGTCACTTGCGCCGATACGGTCGCCGACGGCTTGAATGCAATTCGGAACGCCCCTCCGGCCTTTGCCGTGATCGACATGCGGCTCGGCGACGGCAATGGCCTTGACGTCATCAGCGAATTGAAAGCGCGCCGTCCGGAAGCGCGGGGCATCATTCTGACGGGCTACGGCAATATTTCCTCAGCGGTGTTGGCGGTCAAGCTCGGCGCCTTCGATTATCTCGCCAAGCCGACCGACGCCGACGAGATCTATGCGGCGTTGCTCCACGCCAATTCGAGCTCCGCTGGCGAAGCGCCGATCAATCCCATGTCGGCCGAGCGTGTCCGCTGGGAACATATCCAGCGAATATTCGAACTCTGTAATCGGAATGTCTCGGAGACGGCGCGCCGTCTGACCATGCATCGTCGCACCTTGCAGCGCATTCTGGCCAAACGCGCGCCGAAATAACTCAGCGCCGACGCTCGTTGGGTTTGGTTTGCCGACCGCCGGGACGCGAGAGCAGCAGTCGCGTCAGGCGCTCCGCCAGAAGCGTCGGATTTTGCCGCGACGCTTTGGTGAAGCTTTGCAAGATCGCGATCAATTCGACAATTTCGCCTGAGCTGAAAGATTTGAGCTGGCTGGAGAACTCCGCCTTGCGGGCGAAGCCGCCGGTCTGGCGCAGCATGGTTTGCAGCGCATCATTGGCGTTCGTTCGGTTTTCTATTTCGCTGAGCCCGCGCTGCAAGGCGAGGGCATGGCGCAACATCAGCACCAGAATCGTCGTTGGATCGACGCCGGTTTGCAGCGCGCGATGGACCAGTTCGAGCGTTTCCCTGCGGCTCAGCGAAAAAAAGCCGTCGATGATGGCATCGGTGCGCGACAGATTGGGATCGTGAGAGATCGCCTCGACGTCGGCAAAGGCAATTTGGCTCTGTCCATGGGTATAGAGCAGCAGCTTCTCGATCTCGTTTCGCGTGGCGATGCGATCTTCGCCGAGCGTGTCGAGCAATGCATCGCGCGCGCCGGGTTCAATGCTTTGCCCGGTGGCGGCCAGCTCCTGTTCGAGCAGCCGCAACACGCTGCGCAGATCGTCCTGGCGACATTCGATGCTCGCGGCAAAACTCTGCGCTTCGATCCACTTTCGCAATGGGGCGTCGCGTCGGAGGTCGCCGGCTTCGAGCAGCAGAAGACAATTTTGCGGCGGCGCCTGAGCAATCATTTCCAAAGCGGGAAGAATGGATTTGCCGCCGAGATTGACGCGGATGACCCGGCTCGCCTGTTCGAACATGTCGATTGAATTGGCTTCATCGACCAGAATCAGGGGGTCGGCGGCGATCGCATCGCCGGAAACATCGATTTTTTGTAACGGGGTCGAGCCTTCCGCGAGGAAATTATGGCGGCCGATATGCAGCGACCGTTCCGCGACCAAACCGCGATCCGGACCGAAAATCAGATAGATGAAATATCGGTCACTGGGTCTGGCGAGAAATGCGTCGGCCTCGCTATGCGATATCGCCGCCATTTGGTTTATTTCGCCAGGGCGACGGCGATGCGGGTGCGAATCTGCTCGGCAATGGTCTTGGCGTTGCGAATCTCAGCGTCGCGCGCGGCGCGCACATTGCTCAGGCGCTGCGAAGTGCGGTCATAGGAGACGAATTCGGCGACCGTGCCGCTGACCAAGGGCTTGTCGGTGGCGCCGACCAGCGGAAACAGCTTGTATTCGGCATCGACATGCACCGAGCCGGCTTCGGCCTGACCGGTAAAGGTATTGATGATCGGCGTGGCCATGCGCTCGCGAAGCGTCACCACCAGGCGATATTTCGGCGGCGTGGACGATCCCGTGCCATCGAGCTGCGAAATCAGTTCATTCTCGACATAATGGCCGAGACGGTCAGGAATTGGCTCGACCCTGATCGTGCGCAATTCGTCGCCAATCGGCGTCCCGCCTTCCGTCGAGGCCAGATAGAGAGGCTGGATGCAGCCGGCAAGCAGAAGGGTCGCGCCGAGAACGACCGCCTTGCCCACGAAATGCGAGAGGCCGCTGCGGGTTTTGCTGGGGCTAGGCGACGACATTGATGATCCTCTGCGGGACAACGATGATCTTTTTCGGCGTCCGTCCCTCGCAGGCGCGTTGGACAGTTTCCAGAGCCATGACCGCCGTCTCGATTTCGGCCTGGGATGCGGTGCGTGAAATGGTCAAGTCCGCTCGCTTTTTGCCGTTCACTTGCACCGGTAGCGTTACCACATCCTCGACGATAAGAGAACGATCCGCGATCGGCCAAGGCGATTCCGCGAGAAGCTGGACATTGCCAAGCTCAGCCCAGCATTCCTCGCCCAGATGCGGCATCACTGGCGCGAATATTTGAACAAGAATTTGGCCGGCCTCACGGAAGGCGTAACGGACATCGTCGCCGTCGACCGTGGCGTCGAAAGTTGCGACCAGCGCGGCCAATTGATTGGCGAGATCGTAGACCTGGGCGACGCAGCGATTGAAGCGCAAACGGCTGAGATCGTCTTCAGCCTTGACCAGAATGGCGTGCGCGGCCTTGCGGATTCGGTTCGCTTTTTCGCCGTATTCCGAAACCTGGTCCGTCTTCGCCGCGATATCCGCGATTTCGGCGATCAGGCGCCATAGCCTTTGCACGAATTTGGCAGCCGCCTGAACGCCGTCCTCGGTCCAGATCACGTCGCGGTCGGGCGGCGAGTTCGGACAGCATGAACCAGCGTGCCGTATCCGCGCCATAGGTGGCGATAATGTCGTCGGGGTCGATGGTGTTGCGTTTCGACTTGGACATTTTTTCGATCGAGCCGATGTCCACTGGTCGATTGTCACTGAGCGCAAAGGCCTTTCGGTCCGATCCATCGGTCTCGAAACGAATTTCCGTCGGCGACATCCAGGCTCCCTCAGCGGAGCGATAGGTTTCGTGGACGACCATGCCTTGGGTAAACAGGCCGGCGAAGGGTTCGCTCAAGCCGACATGGCCGGTCGCCTGCATGGCGCGGGTGAAGAAGCGAGCATAAAGCAGGTGCAGGATGGCATGCTCGATGCCGCCAATATATTGATCGACCGGCAGCCAATGATCGACGACGGATTTGTCGGTCGGCGATTCCGTGTTCTTGGGATCGGTGAAGCGAGCAAAATACCAGGACGAATCGACGAATGTGTCCATCGTGTCGGTTTCACGCCGCGCCGGTTTGCCGCATTTCGGGCAGGTTGTCTTGCCCCAGCTTTCATGGCGATCCAGCGGATTGCCCGGCAGATCGAAGCTGACGTCCGGCGGCAGTTCGATTGGCAGGCTGGCGCGCGGCGCGGACACAACGCCGCAATCTTCGCAATGGATGATCGGAATCGGGCAGCCCCAATAGCGTTGGCGGGAAATGCCCCAGTCGCGCAGCTTGTAATTGACTTGGCGTCGAGCGCGGGGCGCGCCCTCGACCGTTTCGCTTTCCAGCCTCCGAACTGCTTCTTCACGCGCTTCAGCTGGCGTCATGCCGTCGAGGAAACGCGAATGGATCAGCCGGCCGTCGCCGTCATAAGCGGCTTCATCGACTGAAAATTTCTCGGGATCGACGCCTTCGGGGCAGACGACCACGGTCCAGCCAAGATCATATTTCCGCGCGAAATCCAGATCGCGCTGGTCATGGGCGGGGCAGCCGAAAATCGCGCCTGTGCCATAGTCCATCAGGACGAAATTGGCGATATAGACCGGCAGGGTCCATTCGGGATCGAAAGGATGTTTGACCCGGGCGCCGGTATCAAAACCCTTTTTCTCCGCGGTTTCCAGTGCGGCGCTTGAGGTGCCGATCCGGCGGCATTCCTCGATGAAAGCCGCCATTTCGGCATTGTCTCGCGCCAATTCAGCGGCAAAGGGGTGGTCGGGCGACAGGGCGAGGAAACGCGCGCCAAACAGGGTGTCCGGTCGGGTGGTAAAGACTTCGACGGTCTTGAACGCCTTTGGATCGACCACATCGAATTTCACCAGCGCGCCTTCGGAGCGGCCGATCCAGTTTTTCTGCATCAGCCGGACTTTTTCCGGCCAACGCTCCAGCCCGTCGAGCGAGGCAAGCAAATCCTCGGCGAATTCGGTGATGCGGAAAAACCATTGCGTCAGTTCGCGCTGCTCGACCAGAGCGCCGGAGCGCCAGCCTCGCCCGTCTATGACCTGTTCATTGGCCAGCACGGTCTGATCGACCGGGTCCCAGTTGACCTTGGCGTTCTTGCGATAGACCAGTCCCTTGTCGAGCATGTCAAGGAACATGGCCTGCTGATGCTTGTAATAGCTGGCGTCACAGGTGGCGATTTCGCGCGACCAGTCGATGGAAAGCCCCATGCTCTGCAATTGTTTGCGCATGGCGGCGATATTCGCATAGGTCCATTCGCCGGGATGCGAGCCATTGAGCCGCGCGGCGTTTTCGGCGGGCATGCCGAAGGCGTCCCAGCCCATGGGATGAAGGACATTATAGCCCCGGGCGCGCATGACGCGGGCGACGACATCGCCCATGGCGTAGTTGCGCACATGGCCCATGTGAATGCGCCCCGACGGATAGGGGAACATTTCGAGCACATAATATTTTGGGCGCGGATCGTCGTTACGGGTGAGGAATGTCTGTTGCTCCGACCAGGTTTTCTGCCATTTTGGCTCGGCTTCATGGGGATTGTAACGGTCAGGGCGCATCGAATTTCGGCTTTTCCAGAATGATCCAGGCTGGCCGCAAAGAGCATAATTTCGCCGGGCCGGTCAATTGATTTGGCTGTCGGCGCGGCGGTCGCGCCACCGGGGAATTTGCAAATTCTCCGGTTGGGTTTATTTCCGGGAGGAAATGGCGAAGGATGCAGGAATTGATCGGGCAAAGCGTAACGAACGATATTGCGGCGCGGCTCGAACAGGTCCGGCAGATCATGGCGCGCGCCTGCCGCGATTGTGGCCGCGATCGCCATGAGGTCGAGCTGGTTTGCGTCTCCAAGAACTTCGACGCCGAGGCGATTCTGCCGGCGCTGCGATCTGGACAGCGGGTATTCGGCGAGAATCGCGTGCAGGAGGCGGCGGGAAAATGGCCGGCGTTACGTCAGCAATTCGCCGATATCGAATTGCATCTGATTGGCCCGCTTCAATCCAACAAGGTCGAACTGGCCGTCGAGATTTTCGACGTCATCCAGACAATCGACCGCGTGAAAATCGCCGAGGCCATCGCGCATCACGCAAGGATCAAGAACAAAGACTTGCCCTGTTTCATTCAGGTCAACACGGGCGCTGAAGCGCAAAAGGCCGGCGTTTCCGTCGCCGATTTGCCGGCTTTGTCGAGGGCGTGCCGCGAGGATTTGGGTCTGCGGATCGAGGGCTTGATGTGCATTCCGCCCGTCGATCAGCCGGTGACGCCGCATTTCGCGCTTTTGCATCGCCTGGCCAATGAAAACGGCCTGAAAAAACTGTCCATGGGCATGAGCGGCGATTTTGAACAGGCGATTTTCCTCGGCGCCACGCATGTCCGCGTCGGCTCGGCCATTTTTGGTCAGCGCTGAGGGCGGGCGTCGAGCCCGACCCGGAAAATAAGGCGCTTGGCGAGAATGGGCGCCAACCGCCTCATATCGTCCGGTTTGATAGCGATGCAGCCGGCGGTCGGGCGCAAATCCCGATGGGCAAGATGAAAAAAAATCGCGCTGCCACGACCCATGACGCGCGGTTTCAGATTGTAGTCGAGCACGCCGATCAGATCGTAAATCCCATCCTCCCGCCAGAGATTTTCAGCGCTGGCGCCGATCGGCAGTTGGACTGGACGATTATAGTGAAAGGATCGCGGGTCGTCGCACCATCCGTCCGAAGGACAAATCTTGTGGCAGCCGGGCGGGTTGGCTGTCCATTTTTCGGCGCGCTTCAGCCAGCCAAGCGCCGAAAAACGTCCAATCGGGGTCACGCCATCCCCTTCGCGCCGTTTGACGCCAATGCCGCTGCGACCTATCGCGCAGGGGATGCTTCGCTGACCCACCTGCAAAATGCCCCGGGGAACGCCGGCGACCACTCGCGCGAGTGGTCGAACCGAGAGCACTGTCTTTCGAACTCGCCGGTCACTTCGCTTAAATTCCCTGTTTTGACGAAAGCGAGACGGAAGCGTAGGTTCTTGACTTGCCAAGGACTAAACGTTCCTCTTTGTCATGTTTCTTCATCGTGATTCGAACCGATCATAGGATGGTTCATGTCGCAAGTCCGCTCGATTTTGATTGTTGACGATGATTCGCATTTGCGGCTTTCCCTGCTCGAACAGTTGAGCATACTCAACGAATTCCACGTGTTCGAAGCCTCGGACGTCAAGACCGGACTGGCGGTCATTCGCGAACGTCCCATCGATCTGGTCATCATGGACATCGGCCTGCCGGACGGAGACGGGCGCGATGTCATCAAACAGCTCCGCGCCGCGGGCTTTCACAAGCCGGTCATCCTGCTCACCGGTCAGGACTCTGAACATGACGTGGTGCAGGGGCTCGATTCCGGCGCCAATGACTATGTCAGCAAGCCCTTTCGCTTCTCGATTCTTTTGGCGCGGATTCGCGCCCACATCCGGCAACATGAGTTCAGCGACGACGCCAGTTTTCAGATCGCTTCCTACAGTTTTCATCCGGGGGCGAAACAATTGGTCACGTCCAAGGGCGCCAAACTGAAGCTGACGGAGAAAGAAACCGCGATTCTGCAATATTTGAATCGGGCCAAGGGCGGGGTGGTTTCGCGCGACGAGCTATTGCGCGAGGTCTGGGGCTATAATGCCAATGTGACCACGCATACGCTGGAAACGCATATTTACCGCCTGCGGCAGAAAATCGAGATCGACCCGACCAACGCCCAGATTCTCGTTACTGACGTCGGCGGTTATCGACTCTCGCCGTAAATCGGCGCCGCCAGCAAAAGACTCAAAGCGAGGTGCTGGAGCTTCGCCAACAGGTGCGCAATGACCATTGAAGATAACATCCGAAGCCTCGCGGCGCTGCGTTTCTTCTCCCGCATGGAGCCAGAGGCCTTGCGGATGGTCGCTTTCGCCACGGAAAGTCGCAATTTGCGCGCCGGCGACGTGTTGTTTCGTCAAGGCGATGTCGCCGATTGCGGCTATCTCATTCTTTCCGGCGCCATTGCGATCGAGACTGGCCATCAGGGCGAGGCCTCGTTAAAAATCCTAAACCCGGGCGATCTTATCGGCGAATTGGCCCTGCTCATCGCCACCAAGCGACCGGTGACCGCCATAGCCCGGCAGAGTTCCGTGGTCTTACGCATCGCCAGGGCTTTGTTTTTGCGCGTCCTCGAAGATTATCCCGCGAGCGCTGATCGGTTGCGCAAGGAATTGCTTGGACAGATCAACAGCTTAGGGGGAGACATGGAGAGCTTGAGGCGCGATTTGCTTGAAGAAAACCGAACGACGTCCTGACAGGCTCGACATTCAGTCGGGCGGGGTTTCATTGGCCGTAAGAACTTCCCCGACGAGATAAAGCGACCCTGTGATGAGAATGCGTGGCGGGGGGCGCCGTAATTTTTGACCAGATTCGCCAACGCCAAGGCCATGCTGGCTTCGGCGCGCGCCTTGAGGCCGAGTTGCTTCGCTGTTTCGACGATTTCGTGGGGATCGCGGGCAATCTGTTCGCCTTCGATTGGAACGGCGAGGATTTCTTCAGCCAAGCCGATGAAATGACGAAGGAAGTTTTCGGAATCCTTGGTCTTCAGTCCGCCATAGATCAAATACAACGGAAGCGGCGCTCTGGCGGCGCGTTCACGCATCGCCGCCGCCAAGACTCTGGCGCCGGCTTCATTGTGGCCGCCGTCAAGCCAGATTTCCGCACCCTCCGGCGCCGAAGCCGCGAGGCGGCCGCCGCTCAGATTTTGCAGACGACCTGGCCAATTGGCGGAGAGCATGCCTCGCTCAAAGGCTTGAACCGGCAAATCCGGAAAAACCAGGCGTAATGCGGCTATGGCCGCGCCGGCGTTGATGGCCTGGTGCGCGCCGGCCAGGCCGGGAAGCGGCAGATCGAGCAGGCCGTGTTCGTCTTGATAAATCAAACGGCCGGCCTCCCGCCGACTCAAGAAATCCTGGCCAAAAACGTGCGGCGACAGACCCGTGCGAAGCGCTTCGCGCTCAAGGACATTCTGGACCGCGTCACCCTGTTCCGAAAGCACCGTGGGCGCGCCGGGCTTGAAAATTCCGGCCTTTTCATGGGCGATGGCTTCGAGTGTGCCGCCAAGGAATTCAACATGGTCGATGGAAATTGGCGTAATCACGGCGCAGGCTGGGCGGTCAATGACATTGGTGGCGTCGAGGCGCCCTCCGAGGCCGACTTCCAGCAGCAGCACATCGGCCGGATTGTCCGCGAAGAGCTTGAAAGCCGCCGCCGTCGTGGCTTCGAAAAACGTGATGGGCGCGCCGGCGTTGGCGCTTTCCACAGCATCGAGCGCTCTGCTCAACGCATCATTGGCGACCAGTCTGGCGCCCCGGCGCCGCCAGCCTGATCCGCTCGTTGAAGGCGACAAGATGGGGAGATGTATAGACATGAACGCCAAGACCCGCTGCTTCCAGAATCGCGCGCATGAAAGCGATCGTGGAACCCTTGCCATTCGTTCCCGCGACATGAATGACCGGCGGCAGGTTTTTCTGCGGATCGCCCAAGGCCGCGAGCAGCCGAAACATCCGGTCCAGCGAAAGGTCGATCCGCTTGGGATGCAATTCAAGCAGGCGAGCGAGAATCGCATCTGGCGCGGGCACGGCGGTCATCAGGCGGCTTGCGCTGGCGCTTTCATCAGCAAGCGGCAAATGCGGCCGAGCGTCTCGCGCATTTGCGCGCGGGGCACGACCATGTCGACCATGCCGTGTTTGCGCAGATATTCGGCGCGTTGGAACCCTTCCGGCAGGCGCTCGCGAATGGTCTGTTCGATGACGCGGGCGCCGGCAAAGCCGATCACCGCGCCGGGTTCGGCGAGGTGAATGTCGCCGAGCATGGCATAGGACGCCGTGACGCCGCCCGTGGTCGGATTGGTGAGGACGACGATATAGGGCAGTTTCGCCGCCTTCAGCCGCTGCACGGCGACCGTCGTACGCGGCATTTGCATCAGCGAGAACATGCCTTCCTGCATGCGCGCGCCGCCCGAAGCGGTGAAAATGATGAAGGGTGTTTTTTTGTCCACAGCGCGCATCATGCCCGAGACAATGGCTTCGCCGGCGGCCATGCCCAGCGATCCGCCAAGGAAGTCGAAATCCTGTATGGCGACCGTGACTGGGAGACCTTGCAGGGCTCCGGCGGCGAGGCGCACGGCGTCATAGGCGCCGGTCTTGGCGCGGTAGTCCTTCAGGCGGTCGGTGTAGCGCTTAACATCGCGAAATTTCAGTGGATCGGCGGGCGTTTCCGGCGTCGTCAGGGTTTCGTAAGCGCCATCGTCGAAGAGAGCGTCAAGTCGCGCCTTGACGGGAATACGCATGTGATAGCCTGAGCCCGGCACGACAAAGAGATTGGCTTCCAAATCCTTGTGGAAGACCAGTTCGCCGCTTTCGGGGCATTTCACCCAGAGATTTTCGGGCGTTTCGCGCTTGAGAATCGAACGAATTTTCGGCGGGACGACGTTGGAAATCCAGTTCATCGCTAAAACTCCTCCTCAGCGCCGCGCCGAGGCTACGCCCGCCGCAAGTTCGGACACCAATTTGCTCACGGCCGCAACCGTCCGCGGATCGCCACGCTTTTCGGCGTCCAGCGTTGCGGCCAAGGCGTCGATCAGGGCAGAGCCAACCACCACGCCATCGGCGCTGGCGGCGATTTCCGCCGCCGCCGCCGCGTTCTTGACGCCGAAACCGACGGCGACCGGCAGCGACGTGTGACCCTTGATCCGTTTCACCGCCGTGGCGACCTTGGAATAATCAGGGCGACCGGCGCCGGTGATCCCGGTGATCGAAACGTAATAGACGAAGCCAGACGTATTGGCGAGCACGGCGGGCAGGCGCGCATCGTCGGTGGTCGGCGTCGCCAGACGGATGAAGCTCAGACCGGCGCGCAGGGCCGGCAGGCACAATTCCTCATCTTCTTCCGGGGGAAGATCGACGACGATCATTCCGTCGGCGCCGGCAGCCTTGGCGTCAACCAGGAAGTTTTCGACGCCGTAGACATAAATGGGATTGTAATAGCCCATCAGCACGATGGGCGTATCCGCATCCACTTGGCGAAATTGTGCGACCAGCGCCAACACGCCCTTCAGGGTCATGCCCGCATTCAACGCGCGCAGGCCCGCCGCCTGAATTGCGGGGCCATCGGCCATGGGGTCGGAGAAGGGCATGCCAACCTCGATCAGATCGGCCCCGGATTTCGGCAGGGTTTTAAGAACGTCCAGGGACACCGTGGGGTCGGGATCGCCGGCCATGACGAAAGTGACGAGCGCGGCGCGCCCTTCCGCCCGAACTGTGGCGAAACGTTTTTCAATCCGGCTCATTCACATGCCTCCGAGGTGATCGGCGACGGTGAAAATATCCTTGTCGCCGCGTCCGGACAGGCCGAGCACCATGAGATGATCCCTCGGCTTTTTCGGCGCGATTTCGATGATTCTGGCCAGAGCGTGCGCTGGCTCCAGGGCCGGAATAATACCCTCCAAACGGGCGCAGAGCTGGAAGGCGTCGAGCGCCTCCTTATCTGTCGCCGACAGATAGGTCACGCGGCCGTTTTCCTTCAACCAGGCGTGTTCCGGGCCGATGCCGGGATAGTCCAGGCCGGCGGAAATCGAGTGACCCTCGAGAATCTGGCCGTCGTCATTCATCAGCAGATAGGTGCGATTGCCATGGAGGACGCCGGGCCTGCCGCCGGCCAGCGAAGCGGCGTGGCCGTTTTCCACATTAAGGCCGTGACCGGCGGCTTCGACGCCGTAAAGCTCGACGGAAGGTTCATCGAGGAAGGGGTGGAACAGACCGATGGCGTTGGAGCCGCCGCCGATACAGGCGAAGGCGCTGTCGGGCAGGCGCCCTTCCATCGCCAGCATCTGCTCGCGGGTTTCCTCGCCAATCACGCATTGGAAATCGCGAACCATGGCCGGATAGGGATGAGGGCCGGCCGCAGTGCCGATGCAATAGAAGGTGTCGTCGACATTGGTGACCCAGTCGCGCAAGGCTTCGTTCATCGCATCCTTGAGCGTCCGCGCGCCGGACTGCACCGGCACGACCTTGGCGCCGAGCATTTCCATGCGGAACACATTGGGCTTTTGCCGCTCGACATCGACCGCGCCCATATAAACAACGCAATCCAGGCCGAAGCGGGCGCAGGCGGTTGCGGTGGCCACGCCATGTTGGCCGGCGCCGGTTTCGGCGATGATACGTTTCTTGCCCATGCGCCGCGCCAGAAGAATCTGGCCAAGCACATTGTTGATCTTATGCGCGCCGGTATGGTTCAGCTCTTCGCGCTTGAAATAAATTTTGGCGCCGCCGAGATGCTCGGTCATCCGCTCAGCAAAATAGAGGGGACTGGGACGACCGACGTAATGGGTCAGAAGCCCCTTCAACTCGGCATGATAGGCTGGATCCTGTCGTGCCTGGTCATAGGCTTTTTCCAGCGACAGGATCAGCGGCATCAGCGTTTCCGCGACAAATCTTCCGCCGAAAATGCCGAAATGGCCCCGCGCATCGGGGCCTTGCCGCAGGGAATTGGGTGCAAGAACGGTCATGGGCTCTGCTCGTTTGAAGCGGTTGTCTTAAACGCTTCCGTCGGCAAGGCCAAGTTGATCTTGCGCGCGCCGCGCCGCTGCAATGAATGCGAAAATCCGTTCCGCGGATTTTTCGCCTGGGGCGACTCCACGCCTGATGACACATCTACGCCCGGCGCCCCGGTCAAACTGATCGCAGTTTCGACATTTTCCGGGGTCAGGCCACCAGAGAGCATCCAGTTCTGTTCTCTTTCGCGCGCCTGAAAGTCGCGCAACAAGGCCCAGTCAAAAGCCAATCCATTGCCACCCGGTAAAACCGCGTTTTTGGGCGGCTTGGCGTCGAACAGCAATCTGTCGGCGACGCCTTTATAGATCGTGGCGCGAAGGAGATCGGCTTCGTCAGCGATGCCGATGGCTTTGAGAACCGGGAGGCGAAAATTTGCGCGTATGTCAGCGACGCGCGCGGGCGTTTCGGCGCCATGCAATTGAAGCCAATCTGGCCTTAGGGTGTCGACGACCTCGATAATGCGCTTGTCATCGGCGTCAACCAGCAAGGCGACTTTAAGAGCCTTGCCTCCGACGCGTTGGGAGAGATTAAGCGCTTGAACCGGATCGATATGTCGAGGGCTCTTCTCAAAAAAAACAAAACCGACCATATCGGCGCCCGCTTGCAAGGCGGCGTCCAGCGTTTCAGGCGTTTTCAGCCCGCAAATTTTGATCGTCAGGGGCATGAAGGGTCAAGCGGCGCTGCGCGTCGCGGGAAGGGCGACAACGCGGTCAGCCGGTTTAACGGAAGCCATTTGGTTGCGCAGAAGCGCGTTTTCCGCGCGCAAATCGTCCGCTTTGGCGCGCGCTTCGCGAGCCGCCTTACGATGTCGGCCTTGCCGCAACCAGGACGAAAATCCACCAAATACAACGCCAATCATGATTGAGATGATCACAATGACGAAAAGTGGCGCGGGAACGTGCGGCGACGCAGGGTCGCCGCCATTCATGGGGTCAATAAACAGCATCACCGTCTGACGGTTTGCCAAAGCGAATGCGAGCAAGGCAAAGGCGACAGGCGCAAGCACTAAAAGTTTGAGAGCTGCGCGCATCGCTCGCCTCCGGTTTCGGATTATTTCTTCGGCGTGTCGTTGAGGCGTTCGCGCAATTCCTTGCCGGTCTTGAAGAAGGGCACGAATTTTTCGTTGACCTCGACGTGATCGCCGGTACGCGGATTGCGCCCAATTCGCGCGTCGCGTTTCTTGACGGAAAATGCGCCAAATCCCCGTAATTCAACACGGTCGCCCCGCGACAGGGCGTCGGTCACTTCGTCAAGAATTGCATTCACGATGTTCTCGACATCACGAAGATAAAGATGGGGATTGCGTTCAGCAATACGTTGAACCAGTTCAGATTTAATCACGGGTCTCGTCCTAATGACGCAAGTTGAGAGTTTCGAAGATCGCCTCGCCCAGCGCTATTCATCAGCGCCACCGTGCCAAATCGCCAAAAGCCCGTCAAGTGCCGCCGGTCCCTGCAAACCATCGATGCGGGCCGCGATCGTTTCCGCCTGACTAAAGCCGAGCAAAGTTGCAATATGCGCAGCCTGGCTAAATAAATTCAGTTGTCTGGCGACGCTTTCCTTTTTCCAGTCTTTGACCGGCAGGCCCTTGGCGACGCCGCGTTCCTTCTCCAGCCAGGCGATGGCTTCCCGCTCGCCGCCGAGATCATCTATCAATTTCAAATCCTTGCCTTGACGTCCGGTAAAAACGCGACCATCCGCGACCGTTGTCAATTCGGCGTCATTCAGGCTGCGTCTTTCCTTCACAACTTTCTTGAACCAGGAAAAGCTGTCGACAACCAGCGCGTCAATCGCCGCTCGGGCGGCTTCGCTTGTCGGTTCGAGGCCGTTGGCGCCGCCTTCAGCGGGGAGGATTTAATCGTTTCGACCTTAACCCCGACTGTATCAAGCAGTTTCGAGACATTGGGAAATTGAAACAACACGCCGATGGAGCCCACCAGAGAGTTGCCGTCGGCGACGATTCGATCGGCGCCCATAGCAACAATATATCCACCCGATGCGGCCATGGAATCGACGACGGCCACGACGGGTTTCTTGGCGGCCAACCGCCGCAACTCGTCATAAATATGCTCAGAACCGGTGACCGTGCCGCCCGGGCTGGCGATTTCGACAATGACGGCGGCGGCTTTCGAATCTTCGACAGACTTGATCAGTTTCAGCGTGTCGCGGTCGCCGGTAATCAAACCGTTGATTTCCAGACGGGCGATATGCGGCGCGATATGGCCAGCTTCACTGTCGAAGCGCGAGGCCAACGCCAAAATCGCCACAATCCCCAAACCGAGCGCGCCCAGCCGCCAACGAGTCAGCTTCCGGCGCAATTGCCGGCGATCGAGGACAGTTTCAACGGGCGTGGCTTGGGTCATGCGGGGGGCTCCAGAGTCTCGTTCCTATTTAGGCGCTGGTCGGCCAAAGCTCAATGCGGCGCCGCGCCCATTTCAACCCGACGACGTCGGTCGGCCGCGAGCAGCGCCAGGCCGGCGGCGACGGATTGGAACGGATTGTCGTAATGCAGCTTGGCGGCGCCGAACCGCGCCTCGAAAATCTGGCGTAAAGCGGGAAGGTAGCTCGTGCCGCCGGTCATGAAGACGGCGTCGACCTGTTGGCAGTCCATACACGCCTTCGCCAAAGTCACGTCCAGAGCCGCAGAAATGCGCGCAAGATCGGGCGCAATCCAGGATTCGAAATCCTTTCGGGCCACTTCGACGTCGATGTTCACGCCGCCGCGGTGGAAGTTCAGCCGGGCGGATGGCGCCGATGACAAGGCGGCCTTGACGTCGCCAACCGTCTGGTAGAGCTCGAAGCCCAGATCCATTTCGATCAGCTCGGCCAAGGCGGCCAATTCCGCGCCGCGCGCGCTGGCGTCGGCGAAATGTCGCAGATCGTTGAGCGTCTTGGCGTTCTTCAACCAGGAAATCTGGTGCCACTGCGCGAAGGCGGCATGGAAATAGGCGGGAAGCGGCAGGGTTTTTTCCAGCGACCGATAGGTGGCGCCCTTGCCAAGACGCGGTGAGATCACATGGTCGACGATGCGGAAATCGAAATTGTCGCCCGCGACGCCGCAACCGCCATGGGCCAAGGCCTCCGCTTCCAGTCCGGCCTTTTTCCGGGAAAAGCGCAACAGCGAAAAATCGGAAGTGCCGCCGCCGAAATCGGCAACCAGCACATTCTCGTCGCGGGTCAATTTCCGTGCGTGCCAATAGGCTGCCCCCAAAGGCTCAAAGGCGAATTGCGCCTGCTCCAGACCCGCGAGACGATAGGCCGCAGCGAGCCGGCGTTGGCCGAGCTCCTCGTCGGGGCGCTCGCCAGCAAAGACGACAGGGCGGCCAGCGCAGACAAAGGCATTTCTGGCGACTGCGGCGCCGCCATGATCCTCGAACAAATGCTCCAGGAAAATGGCGGTCATTTCCTCAATGGTGACCGCCTTGCCGAACAGTCGGGCCTCGGAAAAAACGCGGCTCGCGATATGGGTTTTAAAGGATTGAATGAAACGGTCGGCAGGTTCGGGCGCGAGGGCGCGTTCCAGCGCCATGGGGCCGGCGACGGAGTCGAAGCCGCGACCCTGTTTCCAGAACATCAAGGCGGTGCGGAAAGTCTGGGTCGCGCCTTGTGCGCTGGGCCAGGAGACGGTGCGCACCTCGCCATGCTCATTGGCGAAGGCGATAACGCTGTTTGTGGTGCCGAAATCGACGCCTATGGCGTAAGTCATGGGATATCCGCGAAGAAAAACCCCGCGCGCTCGAGCGCACGGGGTTCATTTTTGACGATGCCGCGACGATTATTTGGTTTCGCGGGCCTTCAGCGCAGCGCCGAGAATGTCGCCGAGCGAAGCGCCGGAATCGGCGGAGCCATATTGAGCAATGGCTTCCTTCTCTTCGGCGACTTCAAGCGCCTTGATCGACACGGCGATTTTGCGCGCCTTGCGATCGAACAGAGTGACGCGCGCGTCGATCTTTTCGCCGACGGCGAAGCGTTCCGGACGCTGGTCGGCGCGGTCGCGGGCCAGCTCGTTGCGCTTGATGAAGGCCTGAAGGTCGGTGCCGATGATCTTGACCTCAATGCCGCCGTCCTTGACTTCCAGCACTTCGGTGGTGACCACGGCGCCCTTCTTCAGCTCACCGTCTTCGCCGCTCGTCGGAGTCGAAGCGAAGGGGTCGCCGCCGAGCTGCTTGACGCCCAGCGAAATGCGCTCCTTCTCGACATCGACATCGAGGACGCGGGCGCGAACCATGTCGCCCTTCTTGTAATCCTCGATGGCTTGTTCGCCAGGGCGGTTCCAGTCGAGGTCGGAGAGATGGACCATGCCGTCCACATCGCCATCAAGTCCGATGAACAGGCCGAATTCGGTCTTGTTCTTGACTTCGCCTTCGACGTCGGAGCCCACCGGGTGCTTCTCGGCGAAAGCTTCCCAGGGATTCTGCAGGGTCTGCTTGAGGCCCAAGGAGATGCGGCGCTTGACGGAATCGACTTCGAGCACCTGCACATCAACTTCCTGGCTGGTCGAAACGATCTTGCCGGGATGGACGTTCTTCTTGGTCCAGGACATTTCCGAGACGTGGATCAGGCCTTCAATGCCCGGCTCCAGTTCAACAAACGCGCCGTAGTCGGTGATGTTGGTCACGCGGCCATGGAAGCGGGCCTCGATCGGGTATTTGGCCTCGATGCCCTGCCACGGATCGTCCTGAAGCTGCTTCATGCCCAAGGAGATGCGGTGGGTGTCGTGATTGATCTTGATGATCTTCACCTTCACCGTCTGGCCGATGGCGAGCACTTCGGACGGATGGTTGACGCGGCGCCAGGCGATGTCGGTGACATGCAGCAGGCCGTCAATGCCGCCGAGATCGACGAAGGCGCCGTAATCGGTGATGTTCTTGACGACGCCGTCGATCACCAGACCTTCTTCGAGATTGGCGACGATTTCGTGGCGCTGTTCGGCGCGGCTCTCTTCGAGAACGGTGCGGCGCGACACGACGATATTGCCGCGGCGGCGATCCATCTTGAGGATCTGGAAGGGCTGCGGGACGCCGAGCAGCGGCGTGACGTCGCGGATCGGACGGATATCGACCTGCGAACGCGGCAGGAAGGCCACGGCGCCGTCGAGATCGACGGTGAAGCCGCCCTTGACCTGGTTGAAGATCACGCCATCGACCTTCTCGCCGGCCTCGAAGGCCTTTTCGAGCTTGACCCAGCTTTCTTCGCGACGCGCTTTTTCGCGCGAGATCACGGCTTCGCCGAGGGCGTTTTCAACGCGTTCCAGATAGACTTCGACTTCGTCGCCGACCTGCGGGGCCGGATCGCGGCCATGGCCGGTGAATTCCTTGAGCGGCACGCGGCCTTCGGTCTTCAGACCGATATCGATCACCGCCACATCCTTTTCGATGGCGACCACGAGGCCTTTGACCACCGAGCCTTCGAAAGCTTCGCTCTCGCCATAGGATTCGGCGAGCAGTGCGGCAAAATCGTCGCGGGACGGGTTCATACCCGCATTATTGGCAGAGGACATATTTTCTCCTGAAATGCCCGATGGGGCGGCGCCGGATTGGGTTTGTGTTGCGATTGCTTCGTTCCGCTGGCGCGCATCTTGTTTCGATGCGTCCCGTCGCAATGGACGGCCGGCGCGGGCCGGCGGGCAGAAGCAGGTTCAGGACTGGGCTCTTAACAAAAGAGCGGCTTTTCCACAAGGCGAAATCCCAGGCGGAAAAGCCGATTTCGGTTTGAGCGATCGGAATTGATCGCACGAAATGCAAAGCGAGCGCTTGCGGCGCGAGGCGGGTATGATTATAGAGAGGCCGCTGCTCCCTTCGTCTAGCGGTCTAGGACGTCGCCCTCTCACGGCGAAAACAGGGGTTCGAGTCCCCTAGGGAGCGCCAAAACTCTTTCCATAGCCCCGCTATAGGCGCCAATCAGGCGCGCGCGGCTTCGACGATGGATAGCGCCGCAGATAAGGCGCCTTCAACATTCAGGTCGGTTGTGTCGAGCATTCTGGCGTCCGCCGCCGGTTTCAGCGGCGCGTCGGAGCGGGCGCTGTCGCGCGCGTCGCGCTTCTTGATGTCTTCGAGAATAGCCTGGTAATCGACTTTTTCGCCGCGTCCGCGCAATTCCAGGGCGCGCCGCTGGGCGCGAGCCTCGGGGCTGGCGGTGACAAAAATTTTCACCGTGGCGTCCGGGGCGATCACCGTGCCGATATCGCGTCCGTCGAGAACCGCGCCTTGCGGGCGGGCGATGAAAGCGCGCTGCATGTCGATCAGGGCCGCGCGCACTTCGGGAATCGCGGCGACCACCGACGCGGCTTCACCCATTTCGCGACCGCGCAGCCGATCCTCGTCGAATTCGGTCAGGGCTAGACCCCGCGCGGCGCTGACCGCCTTGGCTATGTCGTCGAGCCGCGCGCCTTCGTCCAGCAGAGCGCGCGCCGTCGCCCGATAGAGCAGGCCTGTGTCGAGATGCGGCAGACCATAATGGGCCGCGAGCCGGCGGGCCAGTGTGCCCTTTCCAGAGGCGGCGGGTCCGTCGATGGCGATGATCATCAGGAAAAATCCGCGCCAAGCTGCGCCATCATCGGCTTGAACGTCGGGAAAGACGTGGCGATCATGGTTTCGTCATCGACCGCGACAGGTTTTTGCGAGGCCAGGCCCATGATCAGGAAACTCATGGCGAGGCGATGATCGAGATGGGTTTCCACCAGCCCACCGCCAGCGCAGACGCCGGCGCCGCCCTCGACAATCAGGTCGTCGCCTTCGACATGGGCCTTTACGCCATTGGCCAGCAGGCCGGCGGCGGTGGCGGCGAGACGGTCGGATTCCTTGACGCGCAATTCCTGCAAGCCGTTCATCCGCGTTGACCCCTTGGCGAAGGCGGCGACCACGGAGAGAATGATGTATTCGTCGATCATCGCCGGCGCGCGCGCCGCCGGGACATCGACCCCTGACAGCTCGCTGTGACGAACGCGCAGATCAGCGACATCTTCGCCGCCCTCCTCGCGCTTTTCGAGAATTTCAATATTGGCGCCCATGTCCAGCAATGTCGTGATGAAGCCGATCCGCAGCGGATTCATCATCACACCTTCGATTGTCACGTCGGAGCCTTTGACGAGCAAGGCCGCGGCGATCAAAAAAGCCGCGGAAGACGGATCGACCGGAACGACGATCGGTTTGGGCGTCAGTTCCGGGCGACCGTCGAGCGCGATTTTGCGACCATGTTCGCCGAACGGCTCCGATGTCAGCTGCGCGCCAAAATAGGTCAGCATTTTCTCTGTGTGATCGCGGCTGGCCTCGGATTCGATGACGGTCGTGCGCCCCAGTGAATTCAGGCCCGCGAACAAAACCGCCGATTTGATCTGCGCCGAAGCGACGGGGGTGCGATATTCGATCGGCGCCGGCTCCGGGGTTCCTTTCAGCAAGATCGGGCAGCGCCCGCCATCCGCCTGTTCCAGAACCTCGGCGCCCATCAATACCAGGGGGTCGAGGATACGGCGCATCGGCCTCTTGCGCAGCGAAGCGTCTCCGTCGAAACGCGCGGTGATCCCATGGCCGCCGACCACGCCCATCATCAAACGGGATCCGGTTCCAGCATTGCCGAAATCCAGCGTGGCCGCAGGCTCCAGCAGCGAACCCAAGCCGGCGCCGCGAATCGTCCAGCGTCCATCGCCAACCCGCTCGATCCTGGCTCCGAGCTGGGCGCAGGCGCGCCCGGTGTTGAGCACGTCCTCACCTTCAAGCAGGCCGGACACATGGGTTTCGCCAAGGGAAAGCAAGCCGAGCAGAAAGGCGCGATGCGAAATGCTCTTGTCGCCGGGCGGACGCACGCGGCCTTTGAGCGGGCCGCAGCCTTTGGCGGAAAGGGGTTTGGGTGAGGATGAATGCGACATGGTCAGCGGAAGGTTTTCTCGATTTCAGGCAGCACAATTTCGCGGAAGGCTTGCTCGGTGATCGGGCCAGTATATTTATAGGCGATGGTTCCGTCGCCGCGGACGATAAAAGTCTCGGGAACGCCGGTCAGGCCCCAGTCGATGCCAGCGCGTCCTTTCAGATCGACGCCGATCGCCGCATAGGGATCGCCTTCGGCGGACAGGAATTTGAGCGCATTGGCTGGTTCGTCCTTATAGGCGACGCCGACCAGACGAACGCCCTTTTCCCGAAGCGTGGAATTGTCGGCGATTTGGCGCAGGACGGGATGTTCGATTCGGCAGGGGCCGCACCAGGAAGCAAAAAGATTGACGATCGTGGTCTTGCCCTGGCGCAAATCGGCGTCGGAAAGTCCCGGCTTGCCGCTGTCTGCCAGGGGGTCGAGGTTGAAAACCGGCGCAGGCCGACCGATCAGGGGCGAGGGCAGAATCGAGGGATCGCGGCCCTTGCGCGCCTCGAACATATAGAGGAACAGGCCGGCGAGCAGGACGAAGCCGAAAAAGGGCAGGGCCGACGTCCAGCTTCTTTTGGGTGGCGGCTCAGTCATTGATTTTCCTCCCTGTCGCCGAAACGCGCCAGCGCCTTGCGCAAGGATCGGTAGTCGAGGGTAATTTTCAGCGCTAGCGCGCCGACGACCAGAGCCGCGAATCCATAGGCGGCGAAAATGAAACCCGAATAGTCCTTCACGAAGCGGCCTCGACATGATCTTCGGCGCTGGCGGCGAGAATGCTCAGCCGGCGCAGGCGGCGGCGCAGGATTTCGTTGCGGATCGCCATGAAATGCAGGGTGAAGAACAGCAGGGTAAATCCCGCCGCCATGATCAGCAGGGGCCAGAGCATCGCGGGAGAAATGCTTGGACCGCCAAGACGAAACACCGAAGCGGGCTGGTGCAGCGTGTTCCACCAATCGACCGAAAATTTGATGATGGGAATATTGACCACACCCACCAGCGTCAGGATGGCGGCGGCGCGCGCCGCCTGCGCGGGCTCCTCGATGGTCTGCCAAAGGCCGATCAGGCCGAGATAAATCAGGAAAAGCACGAGAACCGAAGTCAGTCGCGCGTCCCAGACCCACCAGGCCCCCCACATGGGCTTGCCCCACAGGGATCCGGTGACCAAGCACATCAGCGTGAAGGCCGCGCCCAAAGGCGCGGCGGCCTTTTGCGCGGCGTCAGCCAGGGGGTGCCGCCAGACCAGAGTGCCCAAAGCCGCCGAGGCCATGACCATATAGCACATCATGCCCAGCCAGGCGGAGGGCACGTGCAGATACATGATCTTCACCGATGCGCCCTGCTGATAATCATCGGGCGCGACGAAAAAGGTCAGATAAAGGCCCGTCAACAGCAGGAAAGCCGAGGCCGTCGCGAGCCAAGGGATCACCCGTCCGGCCAGCGCGAGGAAATTCGTTGGATTGGCGTATTTCAGCATGTCGCCACGCATCTTCCCGCTGAGTTTGCCGCTTGATTAGGCGCGTGCGGCCGTAAATGCAATCGTTCTTCAGGCTTCCTGCGTTGAGGCCTCCGGTCCTCAGGCTTCCGGTCCTCAGGCTTCTCTTGCGCGCAGCGCCGCGGCTGCGGCGAAGGGCGCCCCGGCGATCGTCGCCAGCGACAAGGCGCAGAGAATCAGAAAGGGCGTATGGAAGGGCACGGTTCCGCCGCTGGCGGCGGCGGCGCTGGAGACGCCGAAGATCAATACCGGCGTCGTCAGGGGCAGAATAAGCACAGCCATCAACAGGCCGCCGCGGCGCAAGCCGGCGGTCAACGCCGCGCCGATGGCGCCCAGCAAAGTGAGCGCTGGGGTGCCGGCAAGCAGCGAGGCCGAAATTCCCGCCAAAGCCGTGGGCTCCATGGCCAGCGTCAGGCCAAGCAGCGGCGCCGCCGCGACCAAGGGCAGCGCGGTTCCGACCCAATGTGCGGCGCATTTAACGAGAACCACCAGCTCGAGCGGGGTGGAGGCGGTCAGGAACAGGTCGAGCGAGCCGTCGTCCGCGTCGGCCTGAAACAATCGGTCAAGTCCGAGCAATGTCGCCAGCAGGGCGGCGATCCAGAGAATGGCCGGCCCGATCCGCGAGAGAAGATTCAAATCCGGGCCGATGGCGAAGGGAGTCAGGCTGACAAGAATAAGGAAAAACACGACTCCCATGGCGCCGCCGCCGCCGACCGAACGCGCAATGCGCAACTCGCGCCGAAACAGCGAAACGAGAGGCGAAGCCATTAAACCGTCTCCGCCTGCTTTTTGGACGCGCCATCGAGCCGCAACTCCTTGGCGTCGGTCAATCCCAGCGGGGCGTGGGTGGCGGCGATAATCATGCCGCCATCGGCGCGATGCGCGGCGAAGGCTTCCGCGAGCATGGCCTGTGCCGCGACGTCGAGCGCGGTCGCCGGTTCGTCGAGAATCCAGAGCGGCCTGGGCGCGACAAACAGCCGCGCCAAGGCGACGCGCCGCTTTTGTCCGGCGGACAGATAGGCTACGGGAAAGTCGGCGACACGCTTCAAACCGACACGGTGCAGGGCGTCGAGCGGCGACAGGGCATTTCTCGACGAGGACAGCGCCAGCATCGTCGCCCAGAATTCGAGATTGTCCAAAGCCGTGAGCGCCGTCTTCAAACCGTCGGCATGGCCGACATAATGGCATAGCTCTGGCAAAGGCGTTTCGGCTTCCAGTCCGAAATGTTGAATTTCGCCGCCGCGCAAGGGCAGAAATCCGGCGATGGCGCGCAAAAGCGTCGATTTGCCCGAGCCGTTGCGGCCGAGCGCCAGCAGGGCCTCGCCAGCGCGTAAATCAAAATCGATTCCATCGACGATGACGCGTCCGCCGCGCTCGACGCGCAAGCTTTTCGCCACAACCGAACTCACGGGAAGGTCATGGGTCAAATGACGCTTTTCCTTGTTGGCGCATTGCGGAAAAACCTCTCGAACGCCGCCCCGCAACTTTCGTGTGTGTAGCGTGGTTATAGGGAATTATCTATAAGCGATCTCGCTCGTCCGCATTCCCTCTTGTCCGGGACATCGCCGCCATGGCCTCGCTCGACAGCTTCAAAAGCCGCAAAACACTTAAGGTCGGCACGAAAACCTATCACTATTATTCGCTCAAGGCGGCGGAAAAGAACGGTCTCGCCGGCATATCCAAGCTGCCCTTTTCAATGAAGGTTCTGCTTGAGAACCTTTTGCGCAACGAGGATGGCCGCTCGGTCACGAAGGATGACATTCTCGGCGTCGCCGAATGGTTGGCCAACAAGGGCAAGGTCGAGAAGGAAATCGCCTTTCGTCCCGCACGTGTTCTGATGCAGGATTTCACCGGTGTGCCCGCCGTGGTCGACCTCGCCGCGATGCGCGACGGCATAAAGGCTTTGGGTGGCGATCCGGAAAAGATCAATCCGCTGGTTCCCGTCGATCTGGTCATCGATCATTCGGTGATTGTCGACCATTTCGGCTCCAAGAGCGCGCTGAAGCAGAACGTCGACCTTGAATATGCGCGCAATGGCGAACGCTACACCTTCCTGAAATGGGGCCAGGACGCCTTTTCCAATTTTTCGGTCGTCCCGCCAGGCACGGGCATCTGCCATCAAGTTAATCTTGAATATCTGGCCCAGACCGTTTGGACCCGTAAGGAAAAATTCCAGCCGGCGCGCGGCAGGGCTGTGACGGTCGAGCTCGCCTATCCCGACACCCTGGTCGGCACCGATTCGCACACCACCATGGTCAACGGCCTGTCGGTGCTCGGTTGGGGCGTCGGCGGCATCGAGGCGGAAGCGGCCATGCTCGGTCAGCCCCAGTCCATGCTGCTTCCCGAAGTCGTCGGCTTCAGACTGTCTGGCAAGCTGAAGGAAGGGGTCACCGCCACCGACCTTGTGCTCACGGTCACGCAAATCTTGCGCAAGAAGGGCGTGGTCGGCAAATTCGTTGAATTCTTCGGTCCTGGCCTCGACCATTTGACTCTTGCCGATCGCGCCACCATCGCCAATATGGGTCCGGAATATGGCGCGACCTGCGGCTTCTTCCCGATCGACGCGGAAACCATCGACTATTTGACCAAGACAGGCCGCAAACCGGCGCGGGTTCAACTGGTTGAGAAATATGCCCGCGCCCAGGGCCTGTTCCGCACCCGCTCCGCCGCCGATCCGGTCTTCACCGATACGCTAGAGCTCGATCTCGCTTCCGTTGCGCCGTCCCTGGCCGGTCCGAAACGTCCCGAGGGCCGTATCGCCCTGGAAGGCGTCGCCGCCGGCTTTTCCGCCGCCATGGAAAGCGAATACAAGAAGATCGCCTCGATTTCCGAGCGCTATAAGGTGGAAGGCGAGGCGTTCGACATCGGTCATGGCGATGTCGTGATCGCCGCCATCACCTCCTGCACCAACACCTCCAATCCAAGCGTGCTGATCGGCGCCGGTCTTCTGGCCCGCAATGCCGTCGCCGCAGGATTGAAGGTTCAGCCCTGGGTCAAGACTTCGCTGGCGCCGGGATCGCAAGTTGTCGCCGAATATCTCCTCCAGGCCGGCCTGCAGAAATCACTCGACAAACTCGGTTTCAACCTGGTCGGCTTCGGCTGCACCACCTGTATCGGCAATGCCGGCCCCTTGCCCGAAAAAATTTCCAAGTCGATCAACGCCAATGGCGTGGTCGCCGCAGCGGTGCTGTCCGGCAACCGCAATTTTGAAGGGCGCGTTTCGCCGGATGTTCAGGCCAATTATCTCGCCTCGCCGCCTCTGGTGGTGGCCTATGCGCTGGCAGGATCCGTGCGGAAGGATCTGACTAAGGAGCCAATCGGTCATACCAGGAAGGGCGAGCCGGTATTCCTGCGCGATATCTGGCCGACTTCAAAGGAAATTCAGGAGTTCATCCGCAAAAACGTCACTAAATCCCTGTTCAAGGCGAAATATGCCGACGTATTCAAGGGCGACGCCAATTGGCGTAAGGTCAAGACGCCGAAAAGCCAGACCTACGTCTGGGACAATAAGTCCACCTATGTGCAGAATCCGCCCTATTTTCGCAGCATAACCATGCAGCCGAAGCCGGTGATGGATATTGAGGGGGCTCGCATCCTCGCTTTGTTCGGCGACAAGATCACCACCGACCATATTTCTCCCGCCGGCTCGATCAAGGCGGCGTCCCCCGCTGGCAAATATCTTCAGGCCAACAAGGTCAAGCCAGAGGATTTCAACCAATACGGAACACGTCGCGGCAACCATGAAGTCATGATGCGCGGCACTTTCGCTAATATCCGCATCAAGAATTTCATGCTCGCGGGCGCCGATGGTTCTGTGCCCGAGGGCGGCGCCACCAAATATTTCCCCGGCGGCGAGGTCATGCCGATCTATGACGCCGCGATGAAATATGAAAAGGCCGAAGTCCCCCTGATTGTGTTCGCCGGCGTCGAATATGGCAATGGCTCATCACGGGATTGGGCGGCCAAGGGGACCAGTCTGCTCGGCGTTCGCGCCGTCATCGCTGAAAGTTTTGAGCGTATCCATCGTTCCAATCTCGTCGGCATGGGTGTTTTGCCGCTGACTTTCGAAGAAGGAACGTCCTGGAAGTCACTGGGCCTGAAGGGCGACGAGACCGTGTCCATCAAGGGGTTGGCCGATCTTCGGCCGCGTCAGAAAATTGACGCCGAGATCAAATATGCCGACGGAACGGTGAAGAAGATCGTATTGAACAATCGCATCGCTACACTCGACGAAATCGAATACTACAATAACGGCGGCATCCTGCATTATGTTCTGCGCCAGCTCACTGTGGCGTAAGTTCTCTTCACGTGAACCCGCCGGATGGAGGGCGGTCCGGCGGGTTCTTATTTTGGCGGGACAATCGTCCCGTCGATCTTACTCGGAAATCAGCACTTTGCGGCATTCGGGCGGCAGCGCCGACAAGGTCATCGGCGGCCTTGGCTTGGCGTTCGGATTGATCTTCGGGTGCAGAATCGATGGTTTGAACCAATAGGCGAGCGAGGCGGCGTCGCAACCATCTCCTGGCGGCACGGGATCCTGCTCCTTGCAGGCTTCGCTGCCATAGGGGCAGGAGATGCGCACATGGAAATGATAGTTGTGCCCAAAATAGGGGCGCACCTTGTGCAGCCATGACCGATCGCCCGTAGCGTCGCGGCAAAGGGCTTTTTTGATCGCGGCATTGACAAAAATGCGCTCGACCGCCGGATCGAGCGACGCGGCGCGGATGATCGCCAGATGGCCCGGAGTCCAGACCGAGCGGTCGACATCCAAACCATCGGGGCGAACCATATTGGTGGCCGACATTTCCTCGCGTTCGCGCCGCGATAAATTGCGGTCGGGCATGGGCGTCAGCCAGATGTCGGCGTCGAGGCCGATTTGGTGCGAGGCGTGTCCGGTGATCATCGGGCCACCACGCGGCTGCGACATGTCCCCCACCAATATGCCCGGCCAATTGGCGGTTTCCGGGGCTTTCGCCGAGAGGTTCTCCAGGAAGCGCACCAGATTCGGATGACCCCAAAAACGGTTGCGCGAAATCCGCATGACCTGCCAGGTTTCGCCATTCACCGGCAGGGCCTTGGCGCCGGCCAGGCAGCCGCGAGAATAAAAGCCGATGGCGCGGGTTTCCAGATCGGCGGGCGCGGCGGCGCGGCCAAACAGTTCCTTGGCCGGTGTATTCGGATCGTCGGGATGCGCCAGCGGCGGCAGCGGCTTTGGATCGACCGAACCCTTCTCTTGAGCCGCGACCGATCCGGCAAAATGGATAATGCTGCTCAACCCAATGAGAAGACCTATGCTTCTTCGGAAAACGCGATGCTGAGCCTTCATTCCATCAACCTTTATTTCAATTAGAACTTTACCCGGGAGCCGCATGCTGGAATCCTATGGGAAAGTCAGTTCAGGTATTTTTTGCTTCGGAGAGTCCCATGCGTAATTTCGTTCGGTTCATCGCCTTTGCGGCTGCGCTTCTGATCGCGCCGATGGCGGCGCAAGCCAAGGTGCGCATTTCCGTCGATCTGTCGTCTCAGCGCATGAACGTGCAGTCCGAGAGCGGCGCCTCCTACTCTTGGCCGATTTCCTCGGCGCGCTCGGGCTATGTCACGCCGCGCGGCACTTACCATCCGACCAGTCTCCAGACGATGCATCGTTCGAGAAAATACCACAACTCGCCGATGCCCCATTCGATTTTCTTCAACGGAGGCTATGCGATCCACGGGACCTATGCGACAGGCGCTCTCGGCAGCCCGGCGTCTCACGGCTGCATCCGCATCTCCCCGGCCAATGCGGCGACACTCTTCTCGCTCGTTCGCGCCGAAGGCGCCGTGATCAATATTTCCGGCAGCGCGCCGGTTCGTCATTATGCGCATCATCACGGACATCATGGCGTTCATTATGCCGCGCACCACCATCACCACCGTTCCACTGCGCTCGGCTATGCTCCTGCGCCGCATGACATTGGGGTCTCCGGCATATTTGGCAATGTTCTCCATCGTTGAGACGGGCGCTGCCGGCGGTCAGCCATAGCGAAGCTTCAAGACGATGATCAGCACGCTGAGCGCGATGGTCACGATATTGAAGACGATGATCGCCAGCGATTGAATCACCAGGCCATAGCTCAGCCAGAGCGCGCAACCGATGGTAAATGCGAATTGAGTCAACAGTGAAATCGATCGCGCGTCGCGGCTTCGCAGAATTTTGATCACCTGCGGCGTCCAGCACAAGGTTGTCAGCGTTCCCGCGGCAAAGCCAAGCCATTCAGGGTTCATGGGCGGATTCCGGGCCTGGGAGCGCGCATTGGATCACGCTCCGCCGAACAGGCGGGCGATGACCCGGGCGGTATAGTCAACCATGGGCACGACACGCGCATAATTCAGCCGCGTGGGTCCTATGACGCCGAGCACGCCAACGATTCGACGCTCGGAATCATGGAAAGGCGCGGCGATCATCGAGGAGCCGGAAAGGGAAAACATTTTGTTTTCCGAGCCGATGAATATACGGACGCCCTCGCCATTTTCGGCGCGAGCGAGCAGGTCGATGACTTCGCTCTTCGTCTCGAGATCGTCGAAGAGCAAGCGGATACGCTCGACATCGGTGATCGCCGTGACGTCTTCGAGCAAGTTGGCTTGACCCCGCACGATAAGATTCTGTGCGCCCCCCGCCGGTCCGGCCCAGCTCGCCAAGCCAGCAGCGACAAGCCTCGCGGTGAGAACATCGAGTTCCGCCTGGGCCGCCGCGCGGGAAGTCTCGATTTCGTCGCGCACTTGCGCCAATGTGCGGCCACGGACGCGGGCGTTCAGATAATTGGCGGCCTCGATCAAGGCCGATTGCGGCAGATCGGCGGCGACGGGCAGAATACGATTCTCCACAGATCCATCCTCGGAAACCAGGATGGCCAAAGCCTTTTCCGGCTCGAGACGGACGAAATCGACCTGTTTCAGCCTGTTGTTTTCCTTGCTGGTCAATACGACCCCTGCGCCGCGCGTCAGGCCTGACAACAAGGCGCCGGCTTCAGCCAGGGCTTCCTCGATCGTGCCGGTGCGGGAGGCCGCCCGCATTTGCGCCTCGATCTGGCTGCGATCCTGATCGGTCAAATCGCCGATTTGCAGCAGAGAATCGACGAAAAACCTTAAGCCTAGTTCTGTCGGCAGCCGCCCGGCGCTGGTGTGGGGCGAAAAAATCAAACCCAGGCTTTCCAAGTCCTGCATGACATTGCGGACAGAGGCGGCCGAGAGCGACATGGGCAGCATGCGCGACAATTGTCGGGAGCCGACGGGCTCGCCATGGGCGAGGTAGGCCTCGACGATGTTGCGAAAAATTTCGCGCGATCTTTCGTTCAGCCGCGACAAGGCGCCTGGACCGGACGGGGAAAAATCTGAATTCGCCGACATATTGAATTGTCACCCGGCCAGGACGCAAGCGCAAGTCGGCATTCTCTCCGCTTCGCGGGTCGGAGGCTCAGAGTTTGCGCAAAGCCACTTCTTCGATCCGATGACTCGAACCCTTGGTAAGAATCAGACTGGCGCGGGCGCGCGTCGGCAGGATGTTTTCGTGAAGATTGCGCAGATTGATGCGGCGCCAAATATCGCGCGCGATATTTTCCGCCTCGCTATCGCTGATCTCGGAATATTTTTTGAAATAGGATCGCGGATCCCGGAATGTTGTGGCGCGAAGTCGCATGAACCGCGAGACATACCATTTTTCCGCCAGATCCTCTTCCGCGTGGAGATAGACGGAGAAATCGAAAAAGTCCGAAATGAATGAGGTTTCCTTGCCATCGCGGGGCAGGCGGCTCGGCAGCAGGACATTGACGCCCTCGACAATAAGAATGTCCGGGCGGTCGACGATGATCTTCTGGTCCAGGACCACATCATAGGTCAGATGCGAATAGACGGGCGCCTCGACATGGCGTTCGCCGGCTTTGACCGCCGAAAGGAAGCGCAGCAGCCGCGCGCTGTCATAGCTTTCCGGAAAACCCTTGCGATCCATCAGTTCGTCGCGTTCGAGCTCGGCGTTGGGCAGCAGAAAACCATCGGTGGTGATCAGATCGACCTTGGGCGTATTGGTCCAGCGCGACAACAGGGCCTGAAGGACGCGAGCGGTAGTGGATTTTCCCACGGCGACGGAACCGGCGACGCCGATAATATAGGGCACCTTGCCGTCGTTGGCGCCGAGAAAACGCTGCGTCGCCTTGAACAGGCCCTGCGTCGCCGCGACATAGAGCGCCAGCAAGCGCGACAAAGGGAGATAGATGGCGATGACCTCATCGATGGAAATGGGGTCATTGATCGATTGCAGGCGGGTGAGATCGTCTATGGTCAAGGTCAAGGGCGTATCGGCGCGCAGCCGCGCCCATTCGTCACGGGTGAAGCGGCGATAGGGCGAAAGACTCGAACCCGGCTCGTCGGTTTCCATAGGAATCTGTCTCACGGGTTCAACCAAGGCCGCCCTCCAAGCGCGCCAGCCTCCCTCAAGGGGTGCGGGAGGCTTTTTCCTGATGACCGGACTGCTGGGTGCGCCGGGCGAGTTCCGCGATCACATCCTGCAACGGAACGCCGCCATCTTGAAGCAAGACCATTAGATGATAGAGCACGTCCGCCGCCTCCATTTTCAGAGCGGTCTTGTCGCGCTCGACCGCGGCGATCGCCGCCTCGAAAGCTTCCTCGCCGAATTTCTTGGCGATGCGGGCGGTGCCGGACTCCAGCAGGCTTCGCGTGTAGGATTGATCGGCCGTGGCATTGGCGCGTCTGGCGATCAAACTGGCGAGTTCGTCGAGTGAGAAATTTTCGGTCATCGGGCTCTTTTCAGGCAGTTTGCGAGTTGAGACGCATCGGCAGGCCAGCCTTGGCCATATAGGCTTTGGCCTCGCCAATGCTGAATTCGCCGAAATGGAAAATCGAGGCGGCAAGAACGGCGCTGGCGTGGCCGTCGCGGACGCCTTCAACCAGATGTTCGAGCGTGCCGACGCCGCCCGAGGCAATGACCGGTATCGAGACGGCGTCGGCGATCGCGCGAGTCAATTCAATATCGAAGCCAGATTTCGCGCCGTCGCGGTCCATTGAGGTCAAGAGGATTTCGCCGGCGCCGAGCGCGGCGACTTCCTGCGCATAGGCGACAGCGTCGAGACCGGTCGGGCGGCGACCGCCGTGGGTGAAGATTTCCCAGCGGCCGGGCGAGACATTCTTGGCGTCAATGGCGACGACAATACACTGGCTGCCGAATTTTTCCGCGCCCTGGCGGACGAAATCACGGTTATGCACGGCTGCGGTCATGATCGAGGCCTTGTCGGCGCCGGCGAGCAGCAGATTGCGGATGTCGTCCAGGTTGCGGACGCCGCCGCCGACGGTGAGTGGCATGAAACAGGCTTCCGCCGTGCGCCGGACCACGTCCAGCAAAACGCCGCGCTCCTCATGGCTGGCGGTTATGTCGAGGAAGCACAACTCGTCAGCGCCGGCTGCGTCATAGGCGACGGCGCATTCCACGGGGTCCCCGGCGTCGCGGAGATCGACGAAATTGACGCCCTTGACCACGCGGCCGTCCTTGACGTCGAGGCAGGGAATGACGCGGGTTTTGAGCAAGACTTTTTCTCCAGAATTTTCAGGCGGCGCGGCGCGATTTGATCAGATCGAGCGCTTTTTGCGGGTCGAGCCGACCATCGTAAAGCGCGCGGCCGGTTATGGCGCCGGCGAGGCGGACGCAATCAGGCTCCAGGAGGCGCTCGACATCGGCGATGGAGGCGAGGCCGCCGGAAGCGATCACGGGAATGGTCAAGGCCTCGGCCAAGGCCAGGGTGGCCTCGATATTCAGACCTTTCAAGACGCCGTCGCGAGAAATGTCGGTGTAGATGATGGCGGAGACGCCGGCGTCCTCGAATCTTTTGCCCAGCTCAACGGCCGTCAGTTCCGAAGATTTGGCCCAGCCGTCGACGGCGACCAGACCGTCGCGGGCGTCGACGCCAACGGCGATCTTGCCGGGATTCTTGCGGGCGGCCTCGCGGACGAAGCCGGGATCGCGCACGGCGGCGGTGCCGATGATGACCCGGCTGACGCCCTTGCCAAGCCATCCATCCACCGTGCGCATGTCGCGAATGCCGCCGCCGAGCTGCACCGGCATTTTCTCCAGCGTCGCGAGAATGCCATCGACCGCGTTGGCGTTCATCGGTTTGCCGGCGAAGGCGCCGTCGAGATCGACCACGTGCAGATATTCAAAGCCCTGACGTTCGAAAATCGTCGCCTGCGCCGCAGGATCGTCATTAAAGACTGTCGCTTGCGACATGTCGCCATGAACAAGGCGCACACACTGGCCGCCTTTCAAATCAATCGCCGGGAACAGGATCACGGACGCCACCTCAGGAAATTGGAAATTAGCCGCAGACCCATGGCCTGGCTCTTTTCTGGATGAAACTGCACGCCGACGATGGTGTCGCGTCCGACCATCGCGGTCAGGGCTTCGCCATAATCCGTGGTCGCCAGCACGTGAGCCGGATTGGCGGCCTTTAGATGGTAGGAATGGACGAAATAGGCGTGCAGGCCGGTTTCGCCCGTCGGGATGCCCGCCAGGAGAGGATGTGCGCCATTTGGCGTCAGGCTGTTCCAGCCCATATGCGGAATTTTCAGTTTGGGGTCTTTGGGCGCAATGGCCGTCACTTCCCCGCCAATCCAGCCCAACCCCGGGGTCACCCCATGTTCGAGGCCGCGATCGGCCAGCAATTGCATGCCCACGCAAATGCCGAGAAAGGGTTTGGCGTTTTTTGTCACGGCTTCGGTCACGGCGTCCAGCATGCCGTCAATGGCCAACAGGCCTTGGCGGCAATCGGCGAAGGCGCCGACGCCGGGCAACACGATGCGATCGGCTTTCGCAACGGCGTGGGGATCGCTCGTGACGTCAATCGCGGTTGCAAGGCTTCCCTCACGCGCCGCGCGCTCGAAAGCTTTGGCGGCGGAGTGAAGATTGCCTGAGCCATAGTCGATGATGGCGACGTTCAAAGTTTGTCCTCCTGGGAGGGAAACAGGCCCAGGAGATCGGGCGTTTCGAAGGGCAAGGCCGGGCGGGCCTGGATCGAAATCGGGACTTCTTCGGCGACGCCCGTGGCGTGGCGTTCGAAATAGAGCGTTTCGGCTTCCCGGACATTTTCGCCCAGGCTCAAGCCCTGCAAAAGCAGGCCCTTGTTCATCAGGCTGATTTCCTTGAGCCTGTCGGCTTCGAAGCCAAAGGCCAGCGCGCCCACTCCATAAACCAGCGATGAAGCCAGCGGATCGAGATGGAAGACGGCGCTCAACAGGCCGGACACGAGCGCCCAGAGCGTCCAGAGGCCCAAGGCGAGCCAGAGACGGTGACGAATCGCCCAGAAGGGCGTGAGCAGGAAGGCGAACCGGTCAAAGCCCTGGCGAACGAAAACGGCGTGGTCGCCGGCGTATTGGCCGATGCCCGAGGGCTGGAACACTGAAAACAGGTACACTTTCGCTTCGCTCGCTCAGAGCGCTCCCTTGGTCGAGGGAATTTTATCGGCTTGCCGCGGGTCGATGGCCAGCGCGCGACCGAGCGCCCGCGCCACGCCCTTGAAGCAGGTTTCGGCGATATGGTGATTGTTCACGCCATAAAGCGTTTCGATATGCAGGGTAATCCCCGCATTTTGGGCGAAAGCCTGGAAGAATTCGCGCACGAGCTCGGTATCGAATTCGCCCAGCTTGGCGTTGGAAAACTGGCTACGGAACACGAGAAACGGCCGCCCCGACACGTCCACGGCGACGCGTGTAAGCGTTTCGTCCATGGGCAGGTGGGCGTCGGCATAGCGGACGATGCCGCGCAGATCGCCCGCCGCCTTGCGCAGGGCCTGGCCGAGGGCAATGCCCACGTCCTCGACCGTATGGTGCTGATCGATATGTAGATCGCCCTTCGCGTCGATTTCGATATCCATCAGCGAATGGCGCGCCAATTGATCGAGCATATGGTCGAAAAAACCAATGCCGGTCGATATTTTGCTCAAACCGGCGCCGTCAATCGCGATTTTGACGGAAATATCGGTTTCCTTGGTGGTGCGCTTGATTTCGGCCTGGCGCGTCATGGTCTTGTCCTTAAGCCCTCGGGCAGGGCGTCTTTAGCAAATGGTCGGCCAAGACGCCACTCTCTCATATAGAGACGCCACTCTCTCGTATTGGCGCCACTGTCTTACCATGGGGGCTTGCAAGCTCCGCGCCGGCGCAATAGATGCGCAGGCAGAGCGCAGCTTGCATCGGAGTGGCACATTCATGGCGGAATTCGACCAACCCACCCTCCATGCATGCGACCACCATAATCCTTGTGCGCAAGGGCGGCAAAACCGTCATCGCCGGCGATGGTCAGGTCAGCCTTGGCCAAACGGTCATCAAGGGTAATGCGCGAAAAGTTCGCCGCCTCGGCAAGGGGCAGGTGATCGTCGGTTTTGCCGGCGCCACCGCAGACGCCTTCACACTTTGCGAGCGGCTGGAAGCCAAGCTTGAGCAATATCCCGGGCATCTGCTGCGCGCCTGCGTCGAATTGGCCAAGGATTGGCGCACCGACCGCTATCTGCGTCGGCTGGAGGCGATGATGCTGGTGGCGGACAAGACCAGCGCATTGGTCCTGACTGGCAATGGCGACGTGCTTGAGCCTGAGGGCCATGAGTCCGGCGCGGTGATGGGCATTGGCTCCGGGGGCAATTACGCCCTGGCGGCGGGCCGCGCCCTGCTCGATACGGACATGGACGCCGAAACCATCGCGCGTCGCGCCTTGCTGATCGCCGCCGAGATTTGCGTCTACACCAATACCAATCTTGTCGTCGAAAGCCTCAATTCGCTTTGACGGACCCGAAAACGGATCAAGCTTAATGACCGATTTGTCGCCTCGCGAAATCGTCTCGGAACTGGATCAATTCATCATCGGCCAGAAAGACGCCAAGCGCGCCGTCGCCATCGCCCTGCGCAATCGCTGGCGCCGTTTGCGGCTCGAAGGCGTGATGCGCGACGAGGTATTACCGAAAAACATCCTGATGATCGGCCCTACCGGCTGCGGTAAGACCGAGATCGCGCGCCGGTTGGCGCGCCTGGCCAATGCGCCTTTCCTCAAGGTCGAGGCGACCAAATTCACCGAAGTCGGCTATGTCGGTCGCGATGTCGAGCAGATCATTCGCGATCTCGTCGAAATCGGCATAGCCCTGGTCAAGGAAACCAAGCGCCGCGACGTCGCCGCGCGAGCGCAACTGGCGGCGGAAGAGCGCATCGTTACAGCGCTGGTCGGCGCTGGAGCCAGCGCCGCGACGCGCGACGCCTTTCGCAAGAAACTGCGCGACGGCGAAATGGAAGACAAGGAAATCGAGATTGAGCTGACTTCGGCGGCCAATCCCTCGCTACCCATGTTCGACTTGCCCAATATGCCCGGCGCTTCAATCGGCACGATTTCGTTGGGCGATATTTTCGGCAAGACGTCGCAACCTAAACGCCAGCGCATGCCGGTCAAGGACGCCTACGCGCCTTTGCGGACCGAGGAGAGTGAAAAACTGCTCGATCAGGAGCAGATCGTTCGGCAGGCGATTCGCGAAGTCGAAAACAACGGAATCGTTTTCCTCGATGAAATCGACAAGATTTGCGCCCGGGACGGACGGGGCGGAGATGTCTCTCGCGAGGGCGTCCAACGCGATCTGCTGCCACTGATCGAAGGCACAACGGTCGCCACCAAACACGGCGCGATCAAGACCGACCACATCCTTTTCATCGCTTCCGGGGCCTTTCACGTCTCCAAGCCGTCCGACCTCCTGCCGGAACTTCAGGGTCGCCTGCCGATCCGTGTCGAACTGTCCTCGCTGGACGAGGAAGATTTCCGGCGCATCCTCACCCAGCCCGAGGCCAGCCTGGTCAAGCAATATTGCGCCTTGTTGCGGACGGAAGGGGTCGAATTGTCCTTCACCGATGACGCCATAGACGCTTTGGCGCGCGTCGCCGTGCAGGTGAACGCCCGCGTCGAAAATATCGGGGCGCGGCGTTTGCAGACGGTGATGGAGCGTGTTCTGGACGATGTCAGCTTTGCCGCCGCCGACCATTCCGGCCAGACGGTGGTCGTTGATGGCGGTTATGTCGAGGCCCAGGTCGGCGACCTCGTCGCAAATGTCGATTTAAGCCGTTATATTTTATAGAGGTTTAGTAAAACATCGGCTTTGTTGAAAATGATAACCATTCGATGGCTGACTTAGAGAATTCTGCAGAATCCAATTGCCGAATATTGAAATATGTGGAATCACTAAATTCGTTGGCGCAGGTTAAGAAAAACTTAACCTCGCGAAAATGTGTCTGTAAGTGTTTGGAGTCGGCCATGATCAAGAATGGCGTCGTCCTGGCGTTCCTGGTTTTTTTGAGCGCTTTCGGTTTCAGTGGCGCTGCGGAGGCGCATGGATTTTTCGATCTTATTTTTGGCCATGACAGTGCGCCCGCCGCGTCGCAGGTCTATTTCGCGCCGAGTTCCAAATCGACACATCGGCATAGCGCGCACTCGGCGCGCCACCACGATCGCCGATATGCTCAGCATTGGCGGAAACATAGGCGCGATCATTCGAAACTCGCCGCGCATCACAGAAACTTGCTGAAGCAGGCGGTTGTGGCGGCTCTGACAAACCAGGATTCGCCCCCCGTTGCGCGGCCTTGTTGCGGCAATGCGTCGGAGGCGATCAACCAGATCATCAAGAATGACCCGACTTTGCGGCCCGGCGACGCTTATATGTCGAATGACGGTCTGAAGATTTATGTCGGCGAGGGCGGGAAGAGCGACTCTTTCGTTTCCATCGATAAAGCGCGCCATATTGGTTCCGGTCTGAAAAATCGGCTCGCGGAAATGACGCGGAGGCCCGGCGCCGCCACAAAAACTCCGGGCGCGGCGGAAGCCAAGGTCAAGCATGCCCCGCCAGAAACCAAGCTGGTCGCGGCTAATGACAAGCACGCGCCAAAGGAAAAGCTGGTCCATGGCCCGAACGGGCGGCTCATTCGGTTGGTGGGCGGCTTCGTCAACTGAACGCCCCTTGCCAGAGTGGTCATCGAAAGCCATAAGACCGCAGACCCTCAATCCTGCGATCTGCGATGACGAACTTCCCTGAACGCGTTTTTTCCGGCATTCAGCCGACAGGCAATCTGCATCTGGGCAATTATCTCGGGGCGATCGTCAAATTCGTGGCGCTGCAAAAGACGCATGAATGCCTGTTCTGCGTCGTCGATCTGCACGCCATCACCGTGCCGCAGCCGCCAGCGGAACTGCTTCGGGCGATCCGCAGGATCGCCGCAGCCTATGTGGCTTCCGGCGTCGATCCCGTCAAAAACATCATATTCAACCAAAGTCAGGTGGCCGAACACGCCGAATTGGCCTGGGTGTTCAATTGCGTCGCCCGGATCGGTTGGCTCAACCGCATGACCCAGTTCAAGGAAAAGGCCGGCAAGGACCGTGAAAACGCCTCCATCGGCCTGTTCGCCTATCCGACGTTGATGGCCGCCGATATTCTGCTCTATCGCGCCACCCATGTTCCCGTTGGCGAGGATCAAAAGCAGCATATCGAACTGGCCCGCGACATAGCGCAGAAATTCAACAATGATTTCGCCGAATCGATCGCCGCCAACGGCCATGAAGGCGGATTTTTCCCCTTGCCCGAGCCCCTGATCCAGGGGCCGGCGGCGCGGGTCATGAGTTTGCGCGACGGGACGAAAAAAATGTCGAAATCCGATCCGTCGGAATTTTCGCGCATCAGCCTCGCCGACGATGCGGAGGCCATCGCGCAGAAGATCCGCAAGGCCAAGACCGATCCAGAGCCTTTGCCGAGCGAAATCGAAGGCCTGAAGGGCCGGCCCGAGGCGGAAAATCTGATCGGCATTTTCGCCGCTCTGGCCGATTGCCCGCAACAGGACGTGTTGCGGGATTTTGGCGGGGCGCAGTTTTCCGCCTTTAAACAGGCCTTGGTCGAACTTGCCGTCGCCAAATTCGGCGCCCATCGGCGCGGAAATGCGTCGGCTTGAAGCCGATCCGAGCTATATAGACGGAATTCTCCGCGACGGCAGCGCCCGCGCCCGGGAAATCGCCCGGCCAATCATGGGTCAGGTGAAGGATATTCTTGGGCTTTTGCGCTGACTTGCACGAAATGCCTCGTCGGCCCCTTCCCTCGTGGCGCCAGAGCCCTATTTTAGCATGATCCCATCTCCGGCCTTGAACCGGACGATCCAGGAGGCAAGCATGTTCATTCAGACTGAGACGACGCCCAATCCCGCGACCCTGAAATTCCTCCCCGGCGCCCAAGTTGCTGGCGACGGCGTGTGGGACTTGCGCTCGGTGGACGAGGCCAATGTCTCGCCATTGGCTTTGGCGCTATTTTCCATCCAGGGCGTCAGCGGCGTATTTCTTGGCTCCGATTTCATTTCGGTGACCAAGTCCGACGGCGATTGGCAGAATCTGAAGCCCGCCATCCTCGGCGCCATCATGGAGCATTTTGTTTCGGGCAAACGGGTTCTGTCGCCGGACGCTGGCGCCAATCAAACCGATACCGAGCACTTCGCCGAGGAAGACGCCGAAACGGTCGCGGCGATCAAGGATTTGCTGGAAACCAGGGTTCGCCCCGCCGTCGCCGGCGATGGCGGCGACATTATCTTTCGCAGCTTTAAGGATGGCGTCGTCTATTTGCAGATGAAGGGCGCCTGCTCCGGCTGCCCCTCCTCGACGGCGACGCTGAAGCGTGGCGTTCAAAATCTGCTTTGCCATTTCCTGCCGCAGGTCAAATCGGTCGAACAGGTTTAATTATCAGAAGACTGACAGCGATCTGCTTATGCGCGTTCTCGCCATCGATACTTCGCTACCGGCCGTTTCCGTCTGCGTCTATGACGGGGAGACGCGGCTGGCTATCGCCAGTGAAACCCTGCCCATGGAGCGGGGCCACGCCGAGGCCTTGATGCCGCTGATCGAAAAGACCATGTCTCGAGTTGCAGGCGGATTCGCGTCGATTGGGCGCGTGGCGGTGACGGTCGGGCCGGGATCGTTCACCGGAATTCGTATTGGCGTCGCCGCCGCGCGGGGCGTTGCTCTGGCTTGCGGGGTTGACGCTGTCGGCGTTTCGACGCTGTCGGCGCTCGCCACGCCTTTGCTGTTTGCCGAGAGCGAAACGATCATCGCGGCGGCGATCGACGCCCGCCATGGCCATGTCTTTTTTTCCGCCTATGGCTCGGGGGGGCGCATTCTTGCCTCGCCGCGCCTGCTTTCCTTGCGCGACGCCTGCCGTTTGTTGGGCGCCGGGCAGGTGACCGCCATTGGTTCGGGCGCGGCGCTGCTTCAAGCTGAGGCCAGGAGTCTGGGGCAGGAGATTTCTGTGGCCGGGGCGGCGGACTGGCCGGATATTGTCGCCGTCGCTCGGCTCGGTCTCGTCGCGGACCCCGCCGTCGCGCCACCCCGTCCCCTCTATCTGAAGGCCCCCGACGTCACCCCCTCCGCCAATTCCGCTCTGCCGCGCGCGTAAAACAGAGATGAAATTTCCCCAACTCCTGCGTCGAAAACCGGAATTTTCAGTTCGTGGGCTTCGCATCGCCGACGCCGGCGATTGCGCCGTCTTGCATCAAACTGCCTTTGCGCATGCCTGGTCTGTCAATGAATTCGAAGCCTTGCTGGGCGATCGGAGCTGCTCCGGCGTGGGACTCCAGGGAAAATCTGGATTGGCCGGCTTTCTGCTTTCCCGGATTGCGAGCGATGAGGCGGAAATTTTGACGATCGTCGTCGAGTTCCGCATGGCGCCGGCTCGGTTGCGCGCAGAAAATGGTGGAAAATCATTGTAGCCAATTGATAGGTCGGGGCGTGACCACGTTGTTTCTGGAGGTCGATTCTGAAAATGCCGCGGCGCGGGCGCTCTACCGACGCAATGGTTTTGTCGAGGCGGGATTGCGCAAGGCCTATTACGCCAAAGCCGATGGGTGTCGCGGCGACGCCGTGGTCATGCGTCGGGATTTTGCCTGAGGCTTCCGTCTGTCAAAAATCTGTCACCTCTGGCTCTTATCCGGCGGCATGGCCTATTTTCGCGCGATCCTGCTGATTTTCGCCTTGCTCGCCTTCTATGTCCTGGGCGTGCCTTTGCAAAGGCTTGCCCGGCAGCGAAAATGGCCGCTCGCCAAAAGCTTTCCGCCCTTTTTTGCGCGGACGCTTTGTTCGCTTCTGGGCCTTCGCGTGACATTCGATGGCGCCGAACTTGGTCCCAAACCGCGCATGATCGTTTCCAACCATGTGTCGTGGAGCGATATTCTCGTCTATGCGAGCCGGGAAACGCCTTGTTTCGTCGCCAAGAGCGAAGTTTCCGACTGGCCCGTGCTGGGGGCCTTCGCCAAGGCTCAGGATACGATTTTCGTTAAACGCGATAGCCGGACCGATGTGCCGCGCGTCAATGCCGCCATGGCCTCCAGGATGAAGGCGGGTGACGATGTCCTATTGTTCGGCGAGGGCACATCGAGCGACGGCGGCGGCGTTTTGAGTTTCAAACCCTCGCATTTTGCCGCGGCGCGCGATCTGTTGCGCCTTTTTCCGGAAGTCGAAGCGGTTGCGGTCCAACCGGCCGCCATCGCCTATGTGGCCGCGCGCGGCAAAAAACTCGATGCCGAGGGACGGCGCGCGCTCGCCTGGTTTGGCGACGCCGAGCTCGCGCCACATATCTGGGCGCTGTTGAAACGCGCGCCGGTGGATTGCCGAGTGCGTTTCGGCGAGGCTTTGGAATTTCGCTCGGAGAGCGATCGCAAGACCATCGCCGCGGACACTGAGAACAGGGTTCGGACCTTGTCAGAAACGCTCATCGCCTGAGAGAAGCGAAACTATTTGCGTCGCGCGGCTTATCGGCGGCGGCAAAATCAACTATATCATGTGCTGAGCAAGGCTTTCCGAGGGCTTTTTCCGATTTTGAAACCAGAACGACCGTCAAGCGATTCCGTCGCACTTTCAGCGCGCGCGCCGAAGAAACTGTTCATCAAATCCTTTGGCTGTCAGATGAACGTCTATGACGCCGCGCGCATGGCCGATGTCATGGCTCCCGAGGGCTATGAGGAAACCGCCGAAATGAACCAGGCGGATCTCATCGTCCTCAACACCTGCCACATTCGCGAAAGGGCCTCCGAAAAGGTGTTTTCGGAACTTGGCAAGGTGCGGCTGGTGAAGGAGGCGCGCGAGGCGGAAGGTCTGTTGACGCAGATCGCCGTGGCGGGCTGTGTGGCCCAGGCGGAGGGCGCCGAAATTCTCCGCAAGCAACGCGCGGTCGATCTGGTGGTAGGGCCGCAAAGCTATCATCGTCTCCCCGAAATGGTGCGGCAGGCGGAAAAAGGTCCGGTGATCGAGACGGATTTTCCGGTCGAGGATAAATTCGACTTTCTCACCCAGCCAAGCGGCCAGAAAATCCGTGAACGCGGTCTGTCGTCCTTCCTCACCGTCCAGGAAGGCTGCGACAAATTCTGTTCTTTCTGCGTGGTTCCCTATACGCGCGGCGCCGAAAACTCGCGGCCCGCGCATAAAATTATCGCCGAGGCCGAAGTCCTGGCCCGCGCCGGCGTGCGCGAGCTGAGTCTCTTGGGTCAAAACGTCAACGCCTATCACGGCGAGGGCGAGGATGGCGGCGATTGGTCATTGGCGCGGCTGCTGCGCAGGCTCGCGCAAATTGAGGGGATCGCCCGGCTGCGCTTCACCACCAGTCACCCCAATGACTTGGAGGAAGACCTGATCGAGGCGTTTGCCGAACTGCCGGCGTTGATGCCTTTCCTGCATCTGCCGGTGCAATCGGGTTCCGACGCCATTCTCCAGGCGATGAATCGCCGCCACAAGGCTGAAGACTACATCCGGCTGGTCGAAAAAATTCGCGCGGCGCGACCGGATCTGGCCCTGTCATCCGATTTTATCGTTGGTTTTCCCGGTGAAACCGAGGCGGACTTTCAAGCGACGCTCGAACTTATTCGCGAAGTTGGCTTTGCCTCGACCTTCTTTTTCAAATATTCGCCGCGTCCGGGCACGCCCGGCGCCGAATTGGGCGATCAAATCGCCGAACCGGTCAAGGCGGAACGCCTGCAGCGGTTGCAGGACCTTGTCGAGACGCAGCGGCGGGATTTTAACGCGGCCATGGTCGGGCGCACGGTCGAGGTTCTGTTTGAAAAGCCAGGGCGCCATCGCGGTCAGATCGCTGGAAAATCGCCCTATCTTCAGCCTGTGCAGGTCGATGGGCCGCAGGGTCTGATTGGCCGTGTCGTTCCCGTCGAAATCATGCGCTGCGGTTCGAACTCCCTGTTTGGACGCTTGCCAGGCGACGCTGCCGATTTGGCGGAGGTTGGGTGAAATGCCGCAAATCCAGCCCGTCGCCGAAACCGAACAAACGGTCCTGCTTGATGACAATCGCACGGCGTCCATGGTTTTTGGCCATTACGACCAGAATCTGGCGCGCATCGAACGCCGTTTGAACGTCGCGCTCAACGCCAATGGCAATCATGTCGTCATCAAAGGCGCGGCGGAAGCCGCCGGGCACGCGAGGCGCGTGCTGCAAATTCTGTTCGAGCGCGCCAGGGCGGGCCAGCCCGCGACGCTCGGCGACGTCGATGGCGCCATCCAGGAATGCGCCATGCAGGGCAATCTTTTTCCCGGTGAGACGCAAGCGACGCGCTCCGGTTTCGAACAGGTTTCGACGCGAAAAAAAGGTCCGGTCCGCGCAAGAACGGCTTCGCAGGATTTTTATATTCGCGAGCTGAAGCGTCACGAACTGGTTTTTGCCGCCGGTCCGGCTGGCACCGGCAAAACCTGGCTGGCGGTCGGCCATGCGGTGTCGCTGCTCGAACAAGGCGTTGTGGAGCGGTTGATTCTATCGCGCCCCGCCGTCGAGGCGGGCGAAAGGCTGGGTTTTCTGCCCGGCGATATGCGCGAAAAGGTCGATCCCTATCTCCGGCCCATCTTCGATGCGTTGCAGGATTTCATGGATCCCCGCATGGTCGAACGCGGCATGCAGACCGGGATGATCGAAGTGGCGCCCCTGGCTTTCATGCGTGGACGCACTCTGAGCAACGCCTGCGTCCTGCTCGATGAGGCGCAAAACGCCACGACCATGCAAATGAAGATGTTTTTGACTCGCCTCGGCGAGGGGTCGCGCATGGTCGTCACCGGCGACCCGACCCAGACCGATTTGCCGCCCGGTCAGAAATCTGGATTGAGCGAAGCGCTCTCCTTGCTGGCTGGACTTGAAGGCGTCGGCCATGTGACTTTCACGGAGGCGGACGTCGTGCGCCACGATTTGGTGCGTCGTATCGTCGCCGCCTATGAAGCGGCGCCGAGGCAGGCGGCGGGGCGTTCGAGCCGCGAAAAGGACGGGTCATTATGAACCTGTCGATCGAAACGAGCATTGAATGCGAGAGTTGGCTGGAAATTGCCGACCTCGACGGGCTGATTGAGAAATATTTGGCCAACGCCTTGGAGACGACGGGCGATCGCTTGCGTGACGGCGCGGAAGTGAGCCTGCTGTTTTGCGATGACGCCCGGATTCGCGTGCTCAATCGGGAGTTTCGCGGCTTCGACAAGGCGACCAATGTGCTTTCATTTCCTGGTCCAGAGCCTTTGCAGGAGGCGCATGCGCTCGGCGACATCGCCATCGCCTATGAAACTGTGGCGCGCGAGGCGCGGGAACAGGGCAAGACGCTGCAACAGCACCTTTGTCACATGATTGTTCACGGCTTTCTCCATCTTTTGGGCTACGATCACGAAGACGATGACGAGGCTGAGACGATGGAGGCGATGGAAGTCCAAATTCTGGGCCGCCTCGGCATAGACGATCCTTACAAAGAATTGACCAAGGAAGAAGGCCGATAAATGGGTGCGCCGGAACGCGACAGCGACGAAACCCCCAGTGTTGAACGAAGTTCGAGCCGGGGCGCCGGCTCGATCGTTGAAAAACTTCGGGCTTTATTTGGACTGAGCGGCGCCTCGATCCGTGACGATATTGAGGACGCCCTCGACGACGAAGCCATTTCCGAGGATTTCAGCCCCTATGAACGGGACATGCTGAAAAATGTTCTAGCCTTGCATGATCTGAAGGTCAGCGATGTCATGGTGCCGCGCGCCGATATTGTTGCCACTTCGATTGACGCCTCGCTGGCCGAAGTCTTGACGACCTTCCGTACGGCCGGTCACTCGCGCCTGCCGGTGCAGGGTGAAACGCTGGACGACCCGCGCGGCATGGTTCATATCCGCGACTTCGTCGATTTCGTCGCGGGTTCTGCGGAAAACGCTGTGGCGACGCGGCGCGCCAAGGCTGGCGTCGAGCCGCCCGCCACCGACGGCGTGAATTTGCGTTATATGCCGATCGACCTTTCCTGCCCGCTTGAAGCGACAGGCATATTGCGTCCGGTGCTCTATGCGCCTCCCTCCATGCCGGCGTTGGATCTCTTGGTAAAAATGCAGGCGACCCGTACGCATATGGCTCTCGTCATTGACGAATATGGCGGCACCGACGGATTGGTCTCCATTGAGGATATCGTCGAAATGATCGTTGGCGACATTGAGGACGAACATGATCTCGATGAAAATCCTAAAATTGAGACGGTTTCGCCCGGTGTTTTCGTCGCCGACGCGCGCGCCGGCCTCGAGGAAGCCGCAGAAACCACCGGTCTTGATTTCGCACGTTATGGCGAACAGGAAGAAGTAGACACGTTGGGCGGGCTCGCCACCGCCTTCGCCGGTCGTGTGCCGATCCGTGGCGAGGTTGTGGTCAGTCCGGAAAAAGATTTTGAATTCGATATTCTGGACGCCGATCCCCGCCGCCTGAAAAAATTGAAAATTCGCGCCATAAGCGTGAGCAAAAATGCGGAATCCGCTCAAGATCAAGCGTCCTGACTAATGTTCTGATCCGGAGTTTTTTCTATTAGAGTGACGCGTCAGGTGATTCGGTTTCCTCGCTTTTCCACGGCGCGCAATGCTGGTTTTTTCGCAAAAAGTGGTGCTGGCCGACGGCTGGACCCGCAGGTCGATCGCTTTTTTGGCCGGCGCCGCCGGGGTTTTCGCGCTCGCTCCGTTCAATTTTTTCCCGGCTTTCGCCATACCCATGATTGTTTCGGTCTGGCTGCTGGACGGATCGGGCGGCGACACACTATGGACCAGCTTGCGCAGGGCCGCCGCCGCCGGCTGGTGGCTGGGTTTCGGCTATTTCGTCGCCGGACTCTGGTGGCTTGGCGTGGCTTTTTTTGCCGACGCCGACCGATTCATCTGGGCTTTGCCACTCGGCGTGATCGGGTTGCCGGCTTTTCTTGCGCTGTTCACGGCCCTGGGATTTGTCCTGGCGAACCTGCTCTGGTCGGCAGGGGCGGCGCGGATTTTCGCGCTTTCAGCTGGGCTTGCTCTGTCTGAATGGCTTCGCGGCCATGTCCTGACGGGTTTTCCGTGGAATGATTTCGGCATGGCGCTCGGCGGCAATCTGGTTCTTGCCCAGTTTGCTTCAATCGGCGGGCTTTACAGCCTGACCGTGCTGTCCGTGGCCTTGTTTGCCGCGCCAGCGCTGCTCGGCGGCGCCGATCCGCGCTGGAAGCCGGTTGTGATCGCGCTGGTCGTTTTGGCCGGCCTCGGCGGTTTTGGCGCCTTGCGGTTACAGGCCGGGGTTGATGAGGTCAAAGGCGTCAAATTGCGCCTGATTCAGCCCAATATCGCCAATGATGACTTTCGGTTCGATCAAAAGGCCCAACTGCTGGACCGCTACTTGAAATTATCGGATCGCTCGACCTCGCCGCAGACCACGGGCATTGCCGATGTCACCCATATTTTTTGGCCGGAGTCGGCCTTTCCCTTTATTCTGGCGCGTGATCCATCGGCGCTGTCGACGATCGGCGCGCGGATGCAAAACACCGTGTTGTTCACCGGAGCCGCGCGGGCGGAAGGCGAAGGCCGCAAGGCGCGCTATTTTAATTCCCTCGCCGTCGTTCAACATGGCGAGATCAAGGAATATTTCGACAAAATGCATTTGACGCCCTTTGGCGAATATATGCCTTACGCGGAAATCTTGTCACGGCTTGGCATTACCCAGTTCGTTTCAATTCCGGGAGGTTTCGAGCCCGGTGAAATTTCGCATTTGTTAATGGCTCCAGGTCTTCCCGCCGTATTTCCTCTCATTTGCTATGAATTGATTTTTCCCGATGAACTCGCGAGCCGTATGGCCGGGCAAAATGCTCGGCCTGGCTTGATGTTGAACGTGACCAATGACGGCTGGTTCGGCTTGACGACTGGGCCATACCAGCATTTGGCTCAGGCCCGACTTAGGGCGATCGAACAGGGACTACCCATGATTTGCGTCGCCAATACCGGTATTTCCGCGATCGTCGATCCATTTGGTCGGATTGTCTCATCGACGCCGCTGGGCGCCGAAGCTGTTCTGGATGGCGGACTGCCGAAGGCGCTGACCGGAACGTTCTTCGCAAAACATCCCTTGCTCATCCCGACGCTAATGTGGTTGATCGCAATCTTCGTCGCCATCATTCGCAAACGTAACATTTGACTTTAGGTCAAGTATTGTCGCAAATAGGCTCAAACCTTCAGACGGAAAAAGCCGTGACTAAAGTTCCGAATCCAATCGACCGGCATGTTGGCGCCCGTGTTCGCATGCGCCGGATGATGATCGGCATGAGCCAGGAAAAACTGGGCGAGGCCCTCGGGCTGACGTTTCAGCAGGTGCAGAAATATGAAAAAGGCACCAACCGGGTCAGCGCCAGCCGTCTGCAACAAATCGCGGAGACGCTGAACATTCCACTCGCCTATTTCTTCAAGGGCGCTCCAGTTTCCGACAGCGCGGCGGCCAGCGGCGGTTTCGCCGAAAATGGGCCCGAAGAAGGTTACGCCAGCGATTTCGTTATGACGGCTGAGGGCCTGAGTCTCAACCGCGCTTTTGCGAGAATTACCGATCCCAAGGTTCGCAAAAAGATTGTCGATCTGATCGTCACATTGGCCGAAGGCGAATTCGAGCTGACAGCGGCGTTCGTTATAACGAACATATTGGCGACATTGGCTTGACGAAACGAACGCGCAAACGCTAAAAAGCTGCCGTCCGCCGCCGCATATCCCCGAACATCGTCACCCCCGCGGATTTCCTGTTCCATAGGGAATATTGCGGTAATTCGCGTCGGTCGAAGGCGAAACGAGCGGTTAAAGGAGACGATTGTGGCGCGCAGCAATTATTTGTTCACGAGCGAATCGGTTTCGGAAGGTCATCCGGACAAGGTCGCCGATCGTATTTCAGATGAAATCGTCGATTTGTTCTATCGCGAGGGCGCCAAGGCGGGCCTCGATCCCCTGCAGATCCGCGTCGCAGCGGAAACACTGGTGACAACCAATCGCGTCGTCATCGCCGGCGAAGTGCGCGGCCCGGAAATCTCCCACGCCCAGATCGAAGAAGTCGCCCGCAAGGCGATCAAGGACATTGGATACGAACAGACGGGTTTCCATTGGGAAAACGCCGAGATCGAAATTCTTCTGCATGCGCAATCGGCCGATATCGCGCAGGGCGTCGACGCCGCCGGCAACAAGGATGAAGGCGCCGGCGACCAGGGCATCATGTTCGGCTACGCGACCAATGAAACTGCCGACCTCATGCCGGCCCCCCTGCATTACGCGCATAAGATTCTCGAAAATCTCGCCCGCGCCCGGAAATCCGGAGACGGCGCCGCGATCAAGCTCGGCCCCGACGCCAAGAGCCAGGTCACGGTCAAATATGTCGGCGGCAAGCCGGTCGGAGTCACCCAGATCGTGCTGTCCACCCAGCATGTCGATGAGGATCTGACGTCCGAGGATGTTCGCCGCATTGTCGAACCTTATATTGTCGCGACCTTGCCCAAGGGCTGGATCGGTGAAGACACGGTTTGGCACGTCAATCCGACCGGAAAATTCGTCATTGGCGGCCCGGACGGCGACACTGGTCTGACTGGACGCAAGATCATTGTCGACACCTACGGCGGCGCGGCGCCTCACGGCGGCGGCGCTTTTTCTGGCAAGGATCCGACCAAGGTGGACCGTTCCGCCGCTTATGCCGCGCGCTATCTGGCGAAAAACGTCGTGGCCGCTGGCCTTGCCGACCGCGTCACGATCCAGCTTTCCTACGCGATCGGCGTCGCCGAACCGCTGTCGATCTATGTCGATGGCCATGGCACCGCCAAGGTTGACGAAGCCGCGTTGGAAGAAATCCTGTTCAAGATCGTGCGTCTGTCGCCGCGCGGCATTCGGGATCATCTCAAGCTCAACCAGCCGATCTACGCCCGCACGTCCGCCTATGGCCATTTCGGCCGGCAGCCCGACGCCGAAGGCGGGTTTAGCTGGGAAAAGACCGACCTGGCGGACAAGCTCAAGGCGCATTTCGCCTGAATTGACGATCCCGATGAGCGAACCCATTTCCCATGACGGGCGCCGCGCACGGCGCGACGCCGCCTTTTTCGGGCGGCGCAAGGGCAAGACCTTGCGCGCCTATCAGGCGGGGTTGATGGAAACGCTGCTGCCGAGGCTTCAGGTCAATCTTGCCGCAGATCTCGCAAATCCCGGGGCGCTGTTTGCCGGCGCCCCCTCCGATCTGCGGCTCGAAATTGGCTTTGGCGGCGGCGAGCATCTGGCTTTCGACGCCGGAAGCAATCCAAACCGCGGCTATTTCGGTTGCGAGCCCTTTGTGAACGGGGTCGCCAAGCTCATGGCGGAAATCGAGGCGCGCGGTCTCGAAAACATCCGGGTCCATCCCGGCGACGCGGGAGAACTGATCGACGCCTTGCCCGAGGCGAGCCTGTCGGGCGTCAGCATTCTCTATCCAGATCCCTGGCCAAAGCGCCGGCATCGCGAGCGGCGCTTCGTCTCCGATCAAATGCTGAAGCGCCTGGCGCGAGTCATGCGCTCTGGCGCGGAATTGCGTTTTGCTTCCGATATTGACGACTATGTCGGCTGGACGCTCGCGCGGATTCTGCGTTCGTCCGATTTCTCCTGGCCGGCGCAATGCGAGGCCGATTGGCTGAGGCCTTACGACAATTGGCCGGGAACCCGCTATGAAGCCAAGGCTTTGCGCGAAGGTCGCCGCCCGGTTTATCTGACTTTCATTCGTCGTTGACGCCGCGAGTCTTGCGGCCATAGCGATGCAATTGCGCGCCATAGAGCTTGAGCCAGGCCTCGGCCTTGGCGGTCGCCGGGCAGAGTTTTCTGGTCAAAGCCCAGAAATGCTCGGAATGATTGTGATGGCGGAGATGCGCCATTTCATGGGCGACCAGATAATCCAGCACGAAGGGCGGCGCGAGAATCAGCCGCCAGGAAAAATTCAGAGCGCCTTTGGCGGAGCAAGAGCCCCAGCGGCTCGACGTGTCCTTGAGCGTGATGGATACGGGCGCGCGACCAACCGCGCCGATATGGGCGCGGGCCGATTTTTCGATTTCGCGCCGCGCCTCGCGGCGGAGGAAGTCGACGATCCTTCGTTCGAAATGGGCCGTGTCGCCGGAAACGCAAATGGCAGGTGGGTTCGACGCATCGTCGAGCCAGGCCGGTCCCGAACGACCGGCGACGGGTTTGGCGACATGGAGCAGCCTATGGCCGGCTCCGCGAAACGGAATTTCTGCGCCGGGGACGAAAGGCAGCCGGTCCGGCAGGCGCGCCAGCTTCTGGGCGATCCATTCGGCGTGACGCTGGACGAAATCCTCCGCCTGACGCATGGCCGAACGCGCGGGCATGGTCAGCACGACATCCTGGGCCGCGGCGCGAACCCGCAATGTAAAGCGCCGCGCAGAAGTCAATCTCTTGATCGCGACGCGAAATTGCTGTCCCTGATGGGACACCATCAGTTCATCGGGCGGTTTGGGTCGCAGTCGCAGATTGAAATTCAGCATATCCGTCCAGAATCACCCTCGAGCCGTTTAATTTTGACATTGCGGGCAATAGAAGGTCGAGCGTCCATTTTGGGTCATGCGTGCAATGGAGCCTTTGCATCCCCGTGTGACGCAGGCTTCCCCCTCGCGATCATAGGCGCGAAAATTGTGCTGAAAATAGCCGAGCGACCCATCGACCTGGCGATGATCGCGCAGCGACGAGCCTCCAGCCTCGATTGCCTCCTCAAGCACCGCGCGGATCGCGCGCGCCAGCTTCTCAGCCGCCTGCGCCGTTAAATCGCCCGCCGCGCGCAAAGGCGAAAGCCCCGAACGATGCAAGGCTTCGCAGACATAGATATTGCCCAGGCCGGCAATGTGGCGCTGGTCAAGCAAGGCCGATTTGAGCGGGGCGGTCTTTCCCGCAAAAATTTGCGCCAGAGTCTTGCCGTTGAAGCCATTGGACAGCGGTTCGACGCCGAGGCGGGCGAAAAAAGGATGCGCGTCCAATTCATCCTGGCGCGCCAGGGTCATGAAACCGAAGCGGCGTGGATCGTTATAGATCAAGCGAGACCTCTCCAACGCGATCAGAACATGGTCATGGGCGGGGTTTGTGTTGCGGGGGAAATGGAATTCGCCCAGGGTCGCGTCTTCGACGCGAAACGATCCGCTCATGCCGAGATGCGCGATGAGAACCTGACCATCGTCCAGCGACGCCAGCAAATATTTAGCCCGGCGATTCAGCGCGACAATGTGCCGCCCCTCAAGCCCGCTCGCAAAATTCTTCGGAAAGGGAAAGCGCAAATCCTTTCGCCGCAATTCGACCTTGACGATTCGCGAGCCAACCAGGGTTGGAGCCAGGCCCCGACGGACGGTTTCGACCTCTGGCAGTTCCGGCATGTCTTCCCCTTCATTTCCAACATTCGGGAGAATAGATAGTCATGCGCGAGACGGCGCGCTATGGTCCATCCGCGCTTCATGCTCTTGGTCAAGGGCATCGACCGGCGCGATAAAGAAGAGGTTCGCATGTCCAACGCCCCCGCGGCCGCGCCCCAGGAAGCCGGCGAAAGCCAGACTCATTTCGGCTTCTCCGAAGTTCCGCTCGGCGAAAAGCAGGGCCTGGTCGACGAAGTCTTCCACAAGGTGGCCAACCGCTACGACCTCATGAACGATTTGATGTCCGGCGGTCTGCATCGCCTTTGGAAGGACGTCTTCGTTTCCCGGGTGCATCCTTCGAAAACTGCGCCATTTTCTCATCTCGACGTCGCCGGGGGCACCGGCGACATCGCTTTCCGGGTGGCCAAGGCTGGCGGAGCCAAAACCAAGGTCACGGTTCTCGACATCAACGGCGACATGCTCCAGGTCGGGCGCGAGCGCGCCGAGAAAAAAGGCCTGGCGGGTCAGCTCGATTTCGTCGAAGCCAATGCCGAGGAATTGCCCTTCGGCGACGGCGAATATGACGCCTACACGATCGCTTTCGGCATTCGCAACGTGCCGCGCATCGAAAAGGCGCTTGCTGAGGCCTATCGGGTGTTGAAGCGCGGCGGCCATTTCCTGTGCCTGGAATTCTCCCAGGTCGAGGCGCCGATGCTCGCCAAAATCTACGAAATCCTATTCCTTCTCGATGATTCCGATGGTGGGCAGGCTGGTCACCGGCGATGCCGAGCCCTATCGCTATCTCGTCGAATCCATCCGCCAATTCCCCGCTGCGGAGGATTTCGCCGCCATGATCGAAAAGGCGGGCTTCCAGCGTGTCGGTTTCACGCGCTTGACCGGCGGCGTGGTCGCCATCCATTCCGGCTGGAAGCTTTGAGGGGCTTATAAGCGTGCTGTCAGCCCTAGGACATATTTCGCGGCTTGCGCGCGCCGGCTTCATTCTGGCGCGCGAGGGGGTATTTTCCGGCGTGGACGTTTCGTCGCTGCCGACGGAAACGCGCATTCCCCTTTTTCTCGCCAGGTTGATCGCGCGCCGTGACGGCGGTCTTCAGCGTCTGGCGCCCGCAATCGCCCGGCTCGGCCCCTCCTATGTCAAGCTCGGTCAGACCTTGGCGACGCGCCCCGATGTTGTCGGCGTGGCCGTCGCCCACGAATTGGAGGCCTTGCAGGACCGCATGGCGCCCTTTCCACGGGAAATCGCCCTTGCGGTGATCGAAAAGGCTTTCGCCCGGCCGGTCGATCAGATTTTTGCCGAATTGAGCGAACCCGTCGCGGCCGCTTCAGTCGCGCAAGTGCACAGGGCCAGGATTGTCGAGAACGGCGTCTCCCGCTCGGTCGCGGTCAAGGTCCTCCGGCCCGGAATTGAGCGACGGTTTCGTCGCGACCTCGGCGACATGTTTTTTGCCGCGCGCCTGGCGCAAAAATATTCGCCGGAAGTGCGCCGGTTGAAGCCAGTGGAGGTGGTCGACACCCTGGCCCGTTCGATGAAAATCGAAATGGATTTTCGGCTTGAAGCCGCCGCGGCTTCCGAATTTGCCGACAATACCCATGGCGACGATGATTTTCTTGTGCCCAAGGTGGATTGGACGCTTTGCGCAAGAGAAATTCTGACGTTGGAATGGATTGATGGCATAGCTCTGTCAGACATCGAATATTTAAGGCGCACCGGGGCAGATCTGCCGAAGCTGGGGCGGACCCTGATTCAATCCTTCCTGCGCCATGCGGTTCGCGACGGTTTTTTCCATGCCGACATGCATCCAGGAAACCTGTTTCTGACCAAACAGGGCCGGCTGGCGGCGGTCGATTTCGGCATCATGGGGCGCCTCGGCCTGAAGGAACGGCGGTTTCTTGCTGAAATCCTTTATGGATTCATCACGCGCAATTATATGCGCGTCGCCGAAGTGCATTTCGAGGCCGGCTATGTCCCCGGCAGCTACCGCGTCGCCGATTTCGCCCAGGCGATCCGCGCCGTCGGCGAGCCAATTCATTCGCGGCGGGCGGATGAAATCTCAATGGCCAAACTGCTGTCGCTGCTGTTTGAAATCACCGCGCTGTTCGACATGCAGACCCGCACCGAACTTGTGATGTTGCAGAAAACCATGGTCGTGGTCGAAGGCGTAGCCCGCTCGCTCGATCCGCAGCTCGACATGTGGTCCACCGCCGAACCCGTGGTGCGCAGCTGGATCGAGGACAATCTGGGACCGCGCGGCAAGCTGGCGGACGCCGGCCAAAGCCTGGCGTCGCTGAGCAATCTGGCCACGCAGGCGCCGGCCATTCTGGCGCGCGGCGCGCGCATCGCCGAACAGTTTGAGAACTGGACGGGACAGGGCCTGACGCTGTCGGCTCCGACCGTTTCCGCGCTGGCGCGGGCGAATGCGGCGAGCAACCGTCTCTGGCGGATCGCCTTCGCGGTTCTGCTCGTGCTGATTCTGTTCAAACTCTGGCGCTGAGGCTCTGGCATGGCCGACACCGACGGAACTCCCTCCATCCTCTTAATCGTTGGCGGCGGCGTCGCGGCTTACAAGAGCCTGGAATTGATCCGATTGCTGCGCGGCGCGGACATGCAGGTCCGCGTTGTATTGACCAGGGCGGGCGCGCAATTCGTGACGCCTCTGTCCCTGGCGAGCCTTTCGGGCAACAAGGTCCATGACGATCTGTTCTCGCTCACCGATGAGACGGAAATGGGTCACATCGAATTGAGCCGGCAAGCCGATGTTATCGTCATCGCTCCGGCGACCGCCGATCTGCTGGCCAAGGCGGCGAATGGCCTCGCCAACGATCTTGCCTCGACGCTCTTGCTCGCCGCCGACAAGAGCGCGCTTGCCGCCCCGGCGATGAATTGGCGGATGTGGACCCATCCCGCCACGCAGCGAAACATCGAAGTCCTACGTCGCGACGGCATGGACTTCATCGGACCGAACGACGGCGCCATGGCCTGCGGAGAGACAGGTCCGGGGCGCATGGCCGAGCCCGAGGAAATTTTTTCCGCCATCCGCACGCGTCTTGCCCAAAAAGGCGGGGGCGCGTTGGTGGGCCGGAAGGTGGTCATCACCGCCGGCCCGACCCATGAACCCATTGACCCCGTGCGCTATATCGCCAATCGCTCTTCGGGCAAGCAGGGCTACGCTCTGGCCGAAGCGGCGCGCGACGCGGGCGCCGAAGTGGTGCTGGTGTCCGGCCCTGTGAATCTCGCGCCGCCGCGCGGCGTACGTTATGTTTCGGTGGAAACGGCGCGGGAAATGGCCGCTGCCGTCGAGGCGGTCCTGCCTTGCGATATTTTTGTCGCCGCCGCCGCCGTCGCCGACTGGCGCACGGATGGCGACGCCCAACAAAAAATCAAAAAAAGCGCCGAAGGCCCGCCCACACTGAAAATGGTCGAAAACCCAGACATTCTCGCGAGCGTTGCGCGCCGCGCGCAAGACCGGCCCCCTCTGGTGATCGGCTTCGCGGCCGAAACCGAAAGGCTCGTCGAACATGCGCGCGCAAAATTGGCGAAAAAGGGTTGCGATGTGATCGTCGCCAATGATGTCGGCGCGGGTTCGGACGTCATGGGCGGCAAGGACAACACATTTGTGCTGGTCACACAGGCGGGCGAGAATCATTGGCCGAAATTGCCGAAAGACGAGGCGGCGCGCCGATTGATCGCTCATATTGCGCAGTTGCGCGCGGCGCAGGGAGTTTAAGCGTGGATTTGAAAATCAAAAGGCTGCCGCATGGCTCCGATTTGCCGCTGCCCGCCTATCAAAGCGCGGGCGCCGCCGGCCTCGATCTGCTCGCCGCCGTCGCCGCCGATGCGCCCATCCTGTTGCCTCCGGGCGGGCGCGCCTTGATTCCCACGGGCCTCGCCATGGAAATCGCCGAGGGTTTCGAGGCGCAGACTCGCCCGCGCTCCGGTCTGGCGCTAAAACATGGCGTCACCGTGCTCAATGCGCCGGGCACCATAGACAGCGATTATCGCGGCGAAGTCGGCGTCATCCTCATCAACCACGGTGAGAATCCTTTCGAGGTCAAGCGCGGCGAGCGCATCGCGCAGCTCGTGATCGCTCCGGCGACTCAGGCGCGCTTGATCGAAGTCGAGGAAGTCTCTGCGACCGAGCGCGGCGCCGGGGGCTTTGGCTCGACCGGCGTCACGTCTCGGCAATGAATGACAACTCCGGCTTCATCATTAGTCGACAAAAATTATCATCTTTGCTAGCTTGCTGAAACTTGGTTTCGAGGAGGGGCGAAATGTCTGAGAGCGTCAAAAAGCCGGGTCGCGGCAAAATCTATGACTCCATCACTCAAACCATCGGCGATACGCCCCTGGTGCGCTTCGACCGGATCGCCAGGGAGCGCGGCGTCAAAGCCAAACTGGTCGCCAAGCTGGAGTTCTTCAATCCCATCGCTTCGGTCAAGGACCGTATCGGCGTCGCCATGATCGACGCGCTGGAGGCCCAGGGCAAGATTACCCCTGGCAAGACGGTGTTGATCGAGCCGACGTCCGGCAATACCGGCATTGCCCTGGCTTTTGTCGCCGCCGCGCGCGGCTACAAGCTGCAGTTGGTCATGCCCGAATCCATGTCGATCGAACGGCGCAAGATGCTGGCTCTGCTCGGCGCCGAGCTGGTGCTGACTCCCGCCGCCCAGGGCATGAAGGGCGCGATCGCCAAGGCGGCGGAGCTGGTGGCTTCAACTTCCGGCGGCATTTCACCCGCGCAGTTCGAAAATCCGGCCAATCCCGAAATTCATCGCCGCACCACGGCGGAGGAAATCTGGAACGACACCGACGGCGGCGTCGATATGGTCATTTCCGGCGTCGGGACCGGCGGCACGATCACCGGCGTCGGCGAAGTGCTCAAGGCGCGCAAACCCGGTTTGAAAATGATCGCCGTCGAGCCCGTGGAATCTCCGGTGCTCTCCGGCGGCCAACCCGGTCCACACAAGATTCAGGGCATTGGCGCTGGATTCGTGCCGCCGGTGCTCGATCGCGGCGTGATCGACGAAGTCGTGACCATCGACAGCGCCACGGCCCTGGAAACTGCCCGTCAGGTGGCGCGGATCGAGGGCGTTCCGGTCGGCATTTCCTCTGGCGCCGCGGTCGCCGCGGCCTTGCAGGTCGCCGCAAGGCCGAGCTCCGAGGGAAAGACCATTGTCATCATCATCCCCTCCTTCGCAGAGCGCTATCTGTCCACCGCCTTGTTCGACGGGCTTTGATGAGGCGCGGTTCTTGCAATCCATTCCGGCTTCGTTATCCCTGTGATCAATGAAGCCGGAAAGGGCGTTCCATGAACTACGAAAATATCATTGTCGAAACGCACGGCGCTGTCGGACTGATCCGGCTGAATCGGCCGAAGGCGTTGAACGCCCTGAATACGCCTTTGATTCAGGAGTTGAACGCCGCTCTGGAGCATATTTCCAGCGACCCGAAGATTGGCGCGCTCGTGCTGACTGGCTCGGACAAGGCGTTCGCCGCCGGCGCCGACATCAAGGAATTGCAGTCTCTGACCTATATGGACGCCTATCTCGGCGACGCCATCCGCTCCTGGGAACGCTTGTCTTTCTTCCGTAAGCCAGCCATTGCCGCAGTCGCCGGCTTCGCGCTCGGCGGCGGTTGCGAACTGGCGATGATGTGTGATTTCATCCTCGCCGCTGAAAACGCCAAATTTGGCCAGCCGGAAATCAAGCTTGGCATTTTGCCCGGAGCCGGCGGCACGCAGCGCCTGGCGCGGTTCGTCGGCAAGGCCAAGGCCATGGAGCTATGCCTCACGGGCCGCATGATGGACGCGCAGGAGGCGGAGCGCTGCGGGCTGGTGTCGCGCATCGTGCCGGCTGAGAAATTGCTGGACGAGGCCATGCGCACGGCTGCGGCCATTGCGGCCATGTCGCTGCCTATCGCCATGCAGATCAAGGATTGCATCAATTCGGCCTATGAATCGACCATGACCGAAGGCGTCAAGTTCGAACGCCGTAATTTCCATGCCGCCTTCGCCACTGAGGATCAGAAGGAGGGCATGGCCGCCTTTATCGAAAAAAGGCCGCCGCGTTTCGTCAACCGCTGACGCATCGGGCGATTCCGGTCTTAATCGCGATTCTTGCGTTGACGAATTGGGGCTTTCCTGCCTATAAGCCTCTACTCCCGGTGCCTGCAAAGGCGCCGTCATCATTTTCTGAATGCGCGGCCATCAGCTCGGCCAGCATTTGTCCGGGGATAACAATGGCCAATACCAAGTCGGCTAAGAAGGCCGTCCGTCAAATTGCCCGCCGCACCGCGGTGAACCGTCAGCGCCGCAGCAAGATGCGCACTTTCCTCCGCAAGGTCGAAGAAGCCATTGTGACCGGCGATCAGGTCGCCGCCAAGACCGCTCTGGCCGCCGCCGAGCCGGTGCTGATGCGCGCGGCCCAGAAGGGCATCGTTCACAGGAACACGGCGTCACGCAAGGTTTCGCGCTTGACTGCCCGGGTCGCCTCGCTCGGCGCCGCCAAAGCCTGAGATCCCCGCTAAAATAAAAAGCCTCGCGGAACAGGCGTTCGCGAGGCTTTTTGTGTTTCTTGACGCCTCTTTACAATTTGGTGTTCCAGGAAAATTCACTGGGACGGAAAGAGCGCTGGAATTCGACGCCATAGACGTTGGAATCGGCTTCTCGGACGACGCGCGCCAAGGTCAGGTTAGCAAAGGTGATCTTGTCGTCGATTTGCAGCCGCGCCTCGGTTTGGAGACTGGCTCCCGATAGGGAAAAATCCAGAATTTGTACCGCTTGGGTCGTTTTTTCCGAATTAATGCGGATGGACGTCCTGCCGTCACGGGGCTGGATCCGCAGATGCCGGCGATGGGTCTCCTCCGTCAACAACCAGGAAATCTGTCGCCACAGGCCGCTCAGGATTGCTAATGGCAGCGCGATGATGAATCCATCGGCGGTCAATTGTTGAACGGTTCCGTTCAGGCGGCCGACCTGTTCGAAGATGGAATCCACGGCCTCGCCGACTTCTGGCCTGATCGACGATTTGAGATGCAAACCGTCCGGGCCCAGCCCGACGCAAATACATTTGAGCGATGATCGCTTCTTGGTGGAAAAGTCGCCGGGAACACGAAAGCGCAGAAACTCGGAAACATCCGATTCGTTGTTCGGCGCCTCTTTCGAATCTGTTTGTCTTATTTCAGTCGCGAACATTTCTGCGATCTCTTCAATCGAATGGCAAGAATGCGATTGTTCGGGCGATGGTCTTAGCGGGCGATTTAACTCTTTCGTAAAATTGTCCAGATGTCGGCCGACGGCAAAAAAAACCGCGCCCGAAAACTCGGGCGCGGTTGAAATTCTACTGTCTACGTCCCCGCTCTCTCCTGGGAACGAAGCGATGGGCGCGAAGCTCAGCCGCCGCGATTGGCGATCAGATCCTCGACCACCGTCGGATCGGCCAGAGTCGAGGTGTCGCCAAGAGCGCCGAATTCGTTTTCGGCGATCTTGCGCAGGATGCGCCGCATGATCTTGCCAGAGCGTGTTTTGGGCAGGCCCGGAGCGAACTGGATCACGTCGGGTGAGGCGATCGGACCAATTTCCTTGCGGACCCAGGCGACCAGTTCCTTGCGCAATTCTTCAGTCGGCTCGACGCCTTCCATCACGGTGACATAGGCATAGATGCCCTGCCCCTTGAGATCGTGCGGATAGCCGACCACGGCCGCTTCCGACACCGCCGGGTGAGCGACCAGAGCGCTTTCGACTTCCGCGGTGCCCATGCGATGGCCGGAAACGTTGATGACGTCGTCGACGCGTCCGGTGATCCAGTAAAAACCGTCCTCGTCGCGACGGCAGCCGTCGCCGGTGAAATATTTGCCGGGATAGGTGGAGAAATAAGTCTGCTGGAAGCGCTCATGGTCGCCATAAACGGTGCGCATTTGGCCCGGCCAGCTGTCGGCGATCACGAGGTTGCCCTCGCAGGCGCCTTCGATAACCACGCCATTGGCGTCCACCACTTGCGGCTGAACGCCGAAGAACGGACGGGTCGCCGAACCGGGCTTCAGCTTGGTCGCGCCAGGCAGCGGCGAGATGAGAATGCCGCCGGTTTCGGTCTGCCACCAGGTGTCGACGATCGGGCAACGTTCCTCGCCGACGACGCGATGATACCATTCCCAGGCTTCGGGGTTGATCGGTTCGCCGACCGAGCCCAGCAACCGCAGGGTTTTGCGGGAGGTCCGCTTCACCGGCTCCTCGCCGGCGCCCATCAGCGAACGGATCGCCGTCGGGGCGGTATAGAAGATGTTGACGCCGTGCTTGTCCACCACGTCCCAGAAGCGGGAGATCGACGGATAGTTTGGAATGCCTTCGAACATCAAGGTGGTGGCGCCGTTCGCCAGCGGACCATAGACGATATAGGAATGGCCCGTGACCCAACCCACATCGGCGGTGCACCAATAAATGTCGCCGTCATGATAGTCGAAAATGTACTGATGGGTCATCGCCGCATAGACAAGATAGCCGCCAGTGCAATGGACCACGCCCTTGGGCGCGCCAGTCGATCCAGATGTGTAGAGGATGAACAGCGGGTCTTCGGCGTTCATTTCGGTCGGAGGGCAATCGGCGGAGGCCTTGGCGGTTTCTTCATGCCACCAGCAATCGCGGCCTTCCTTCCAGGCGACATTGCCGCCAGTGCGCTTGACGACGATTTGCGTCTGCACAATGTCGCCGGTCTTGTCGATCGCGGCGTCGGAATTGGCTTTCAAAGGCACCTTGCGGCCGCCGCGCAGACCTTCGTCGGCGGTGATGACGACCTTGGACTTGCAACCTTCAATGCGGCCCGCGACCGAATCCGGCGAGAAGCCGCCAAAGACGATCGAATGAACCGCGCCGACGCGGGCGCAGGCCAGCATCGCATAGGCGGCCTCGGGAATCATCGGCAGATAGATGGTGACGGTGTCGCCCTTGCCGATGCCCTTGGCTTTCAGCACATTGGCGAAGCGGCTGACTTCCTCGTGCAGTTGCTTATAGGTGATTTTCTTGGATTCATCGGGGTTGTCGCCTTCCCAGATGATCGCGACCTGGTCTCCGCGCTTGGCGAGATGACGGTCGACGCAGTTCAGCGACACATTGGTGGTGCCGTCCTCGAACCATTTGATTGACACGTTATGCGGATCGTAGCTGGTGTGCTTCACCTTGGTGAAGGGCTTGATCCAGTCGATCCGTTTGCCCTGCTCGGCCCAGAAAGCGTCCGGGTTGGAGACCGACTGCGCGTACATTTCCTTGTACTTCGCGTCATTGATAAAGGCGCGGCTTTCCCACTCCGCCGGAACGGGATACACTTTTTCCGACATTGACTTCCTCCCGGACAAGACTCGACGCCGCCATTCTTGCAAGGACGTCGTTAGCTCGAACCCATTATGGCCTATCGCCGCGATTTCTCACAAGCCGCGCCGCCTCACACTTTGGTCCTGCGACATTGGGGGAAGCGAGACAGAAATCTTTGCGTGCGCAAGGATCAAGGGCATTCCTTGCGGACCTTGTCCAAGGCCGGTCCAAGACCGGTGAGCTGATAGGTGTCGGTGGTCGTCTTGCCCTTGGCGGAAGCAGCTTTGACGACAAGCTTCGAGCCTTTTTTCATCGCATTGATGAACTGGCTCTCCTCGGCGGGGTTCTTGACCCAGGCGTTCGAGCCCTTGGCAAGCAGGCTGAATGTCGTCGAACCGATTTCGGCGGTCGCCTCGGAGCCATCTTTCATCGGGAAACCCATGATGATCGAAATCTCATTCTTCACATTCTCAGCCGGGCGCGTCGAAATGAAAATATAGGCGGGATCGCGCGCAAGCTTGGCCGGCTCGCGGCTTTTTGGTTTGGCGAGGGCGTAGCAGGTCTTGGCCTTGCCCGGCGTCTGATAGGCCCCCCATTCGCCGAATGTGCCGAGTTCGCAGAGTTTTGCCGAACTCGCCGTCCTTTTTCGCCTTGTCCTTTTCGGTTTTTTCCTCGGTGGTCTTGTCCTTTTTCGCCTTGGCCAAGGCTTGTGTTTCTGGGGCCAAGACAGCGAAGGAAGCGGCGAGCAATCCAACCAGGACAATGCGGGTGTGACGCGAAGCGAAGGATTTCATCGAGCGGCCGTTCAGATGGGGTTGCGAAAGGCGAATCACTTGGACGGGATCATAAGCATTTTTTTCGTCATGCAGGAGTGTCCCCTGACGAGGTTCCTAGGGGATGAAATGGGCGGAAATCGGACCGCTGACAGTTTCCACCCGACCACATATAGTTGCGATCCCCAAGCAAAAATGGAAAGTCGGATGATCGCCGCTCTTTGCGAAAATCATGGCCCAGCAGAAAACCTGATTCTGCGGGAACTGCCAGATCCAGCGCCCGGACCCGGGGAGGTGTTGGTTGCGCCGACGCGCGTCGCGCTGAATTTTTTCGATACTTTGATCATCGCCAATAAATATCAGATCAAGCCGGATTTGCCGTTTTCGCCCGGCGGGGAGTTCTGTGGCAGGGTTTTGGCGCTCGGCGCGGGAGTTGGAGGCCTGAGGCCGGGAGACCGAATCGCCGGCTATTGTTCCTATGGCGCCGCACGCTCGCGCCTCGTCGTTCCCGGCGGAAAGCCTGTCGCGTGTGCCGGAGGGTTTGAGCGACGAATCCGCGGCTGGTCTTTTCATTACCTATGGCACGACGCTTCACGCGCTGAGACAGCGCGCCAATTTACAACCGGGCGAGTGCCTCGCCATTCTCGGCGCTTCCGGCGGGGTCGGATTGGCCGCCGTGGAGATTGGCCGGGCCATGGGCGCCCATGTGATCGCCTGCGCCTCTTCGCCGGAAAAGATAAATTTCGCCAAAAATTATGGCGCGCATGACGGCGTCGATTATTCCACGGAGGATTTGAAGGAGGCGCTGAAAAGCCTGACCGATGGCAAGGGTGTGGATTGCGTTTACGACGCGATTGGCGGCGAGTTCAGCGAAAAAGCCCTGCGCGCCATGGCCTGGAAGGGGCGTTTTCTGGTCGTCGGTTTCGCCGCTGGCGAAATTCAAAAATTCCTTTAAATCTGACGC
>CAWDOR010000035.1:0-129238 GCA_963804045.1 uncultured Alphaproteobacteria bacterium
TTGACGTTCCGTCTGATGCTATAGCTCAACTGCAAGCCTGTGTTGAATATGGCGACGAACGAGTCCAAGAAAGCCTATCCAACCTGACCGCACAAATTCAAATAATTCACGCAAGGCTCATTGCATTTAATGGCAATAATTCTAGCACCCACCAAATTTGCGAGAAAATAGCCCAGGTGACGGAATTGTTAGCGCGAATCAATTCGCTTTTTCCTTACGCGCGGCGTCGTTCATTCGATGTGCCGAGTGAACCAAGTTCAGATGCAATCCAAAATGTTGCGCGACTGCGAAACCTTCAAGAATTAACCGGCGTGACCGAAGCGCTTTCGCGTTTTAAACCGTTTGCCTCTTGAAGGTTCTCGTTTTCACGCCCGCCCCGCGCCATCCGGAATCGTGCGCAACTTGTTCAGGTTTGCCGCGAAGTTCCGCAGATGGTCCGCGACGTGCGCGTTTTCGGCGCGATCCGGCATTTGCTCAAAGCCGGCTGCAAATGTTTCCGCCCATGCGCTGACGCGATCAAACGTCAGAAATCCGCCTTCGGCGAGAGCGCCGACAACCGAATATATCGAGTAGGAATGAGCGGCCATCAACGCGGCAACCTCGTTATTCGTAAGCTTCGCAATGTCATCGGTCATTCTGCATTCCTCACAAATGATCCCCACGGCTCGCGCCCTTCTTGAGCGCCGCATAAAGCGCCTGCGCATTATTGGAAAATAGGCTTTTCACGCTGGCGGAATCCACGGCGTTTATTGCGACGTTGTAATGGTGATGGGTGTCGCCGCCAGAGGCGCCGGAAGTCGCGCCGGTGCCGCTGGCTTGACCTGAGAGCATGGAACGGAATGCGCCCGCTTCAGCGGCGGGCATAACGAGTTCGTTCCGGTGAACCATCGCAATCTGATCCTGCGGAATTGACCAAGCGCCGATATCGAAAGCGGCCATCGATAGAACGGCGCCTTGCGTAGCCGCAGCAGGCCCAAGGGCGGCAGGCCCCATGACAGGGGCGAGGAAGGCCGCGACGCCCGCGCCAGCCTGCCCAGCGTCCACGGTGATAGCTTTAATTGCCCCGCTGATCGTCGCACCAATGCCGCTTGCTGCTTCTCCCAGGCCGATTCCCATGCGGGCGGCCGCGCCGGCCTGTTCCGCCGCCGTCTTGCCGGCCTCGGTCGTCTGCGTCATCGCCAGTTGCGCAATTTGGCCTTTCATCCACGCGGCGACTGATTCCGTTGCGCTCTTGACCATTTCGCGTTCAACGCCTTGCGCGACCGAGCCAATGACCTGACGAAAGTTTTTTGATCCTTCGATCATTCCGGATATCCCGGAAGCGAAGGAATTCGACATCGTGTCAACCATGTGCGTCCAAGGCTTTATGGCGTCTTCGACCTCCTGAAAATGAAGCTTTTGCATCGCGGCAACGTGCTGGCGTTCGATTTGTTCGATCTCGCCGTTAATCGCCTTGATTTGCGTAGGCTTGAGGCCCTTCGTTTTTAACTCCTCTTGCAGAGCCGCCTTTTCCGCCGCAACCTCAGCATTGAGAGCGCGCCGCGTTTCGGCGATCCGCTCTTGCGTCGAAATGATTCCGAGTTTCGCCTTTTCGTCGATCAGCGCCTTTTGCGCATCGAACGACGCCTTCGCGGCGGCGATCTCATCCCGCGCTGTTTCCTGTGCCAATCGCGCGCTATCATCATGCGGCGCCTTTGCTTTGTCCTTGTCGGGCTTGTCGTAAAGGCCCTTGATCGTCGTCGCGTCCCAGGCTGGAGGAGGTTTGGGACCGAACTGATTCCCGCTTAAGTCGCCAAATGGGTTTTTACCCGCAGCGAGGTCTGACGCCTCGCGTCGCATGACAGCGGTCTTCTGGCTCGCGAGGGGGATTTCCCCGATCATTTTCCCTACAGAGGCTCCGGCAATTTCGGCGGATTTTCCAATATCATTGAAAGCCGCTTTTGCTTCGGCGGCCAAATGTTGGAATTTCTCTGCACCTTTATGTTCGATGTCGCCAATTGCGCCCAGCACAGAAACTGACGCTGACAGCGCGTCTTCCTTTATGTCCGCCCAAACACCGTTCCATGCCGCAGAGAGCGCCTCCCCGTCTGTCATCCCCCTTTTTAAAACGTCGTCTTGCGACGATTTAGCGGAAGCAGCAAAAATCTTTACCGCGTCTGTCTGCCGCTCGATCAGCCTCAGCATGTCACCAGAGAATCCGACTTTGGTCAGCGCCGCCAGCCGATCCATTTCGTTGTTTGATGACAGGATCAGTTCGGCAATCTTGCCGAAAATCACTTGAACCGGCAGCAGATTGCCGTGCGCGTCTTTGATCGCAATGTTGTTCTTTTTCATGAAATCGGCCAGATCGCCACCGGCGACTTGGGCCTCGCGCAATTTCTGCGCAAAGCCGGCCATTTCCTGATTCATCTGTTCCGCGTCAATGCCTACGGCGCGACCGGCGACATTCAGGTTTTGAAGCGCCGTCATCGACACTTTTGCGGCCCTGGCGGCGTCGTCAAGGCTGCGAAGGCCGCTCACCTGAGAAGCAATAATAGCGACCGACGCGCCCAATGCTATGGCGGCGGCTCCCGCCGCTGCGCCAAAGGCGCCGACAGCAAGGCCCGCACTACGCGCACCGTTTACAATCCCCACGCCCATAGCCTGAGCAAGTTGAACGTGCGCCCCGGTCCAAGGCCCGTACTCATAGGCCGCGTTGCCGACCCTTTCGGCCAATTGCTTGACGGAATCGCCGCTCACCTTGGACGCGGCCTGTAGGCCAATCATCTGGCTTTTGGCAATCGCGAGTTTATGGCCAAGATTTTGAACCTTCTGGCCTAATTCGGAGTCAGCCGCCGCGCCAACCTTATTGAATTCGCTGGCCGCCTTGCGCAATTCCGTTTGAAGCGCCTGCATCTGCGCCTTGGCTACGGCGCAAGCTGCCTCAAGGTCGCCTGTATCGCCGCCGAAAGTTATGAAAACATCAGAATTTGCCATTCAATCCGGTCCTAAAATAGTCCTCGTTGCGATCCATCGGACGCCGTAATTCATGGGTCGCCCCGGCGACCGATGGAGAAAGCCGCCGGGAGCAATGCCGAGACGCTTTGATACATCCCGGCAAATTCATCATCAGCGCTGCCCCAAGATGACAAAGGGGCTTTGCGTTGCGCCGCCGTTGTAGGGCGTGATCGGCGTCGGCCACGACGGCTTTCCATCAACGCGAAGGGCGAAGCGAAACACGCCTTCGTTGCTGAGCCATTTCACCTCCAGGGACAACGCCGCTTTCATGCCGCCATCGATCAGGATGTATTCGCCCAGGTCGGCGAGAACGATATCGCCGGGAGTGCCGAGCGTCGGGCTTTGTTCGGCGTAAATGACCGGCCTGCCCTTCAGGAGCGGAAACTCGTTTCCAGCCGCGCCTTGCGGGAGGTAGAGCCCCGCCGTTCCGGGCGTAGCGCCGCCGGTTCCGAGGGAATCCAGCTGTGTTTCGGCGTCGCCACAGGCGATCCAAGCGGCCCGGCGGCGGGAGGGAAGCGGCAAGCGCGCCCACATGGCCGCGATGTTGTCAGAAATGATCGTTCCGGCTGCCTGCCCATTCGCCTTCGCTACGGTGATGGTTCCCGGCGCCCCGACAATGCCGAGGGGCTGGCCTGCGCCAGCTCCGCGAAGAATGGCTTTATCAAGCTGGAAGGCGCCTTCCGCCGCGAACGCACGGCGGATATGGCCATCTAACAAGGGAACGTCAGCAATCAATTCAGCGGAGGCGACACACGCCGCAAGCAGCTTGTGCGCCGAGAATTCCAGCGCCCGGAACTTCGGGAAACTCAGCGGAGGAGCATCGCCTTCGTTCACCCAATAGCTGACGACGCCGCCCCAACGAGAGCCATCAGCACGGCTCGTTTCGTTCACGGCGGGCAATACAGCCTTGGCAGGCTGGTTGGTTTGGCGACGGTCAACAAGCGGCGCCAAAACGGCTTGCTCGAAAATCGAGCCGATCAGGTCTTCGGCGTATTCGGTCGGAACCAAGAAGCCGCCGCCAGTGGGATCAACCTCGCCGGCGCCGGTGGGGGCGCGGACAAGGCGGTGATCGGGGTCAGCGTCTTTGGAGACAACGGAGCGGAGGAATTCGCCGAAGCTCTTGAACGAATTTTGCGCCGCGATAGCATCCTTGAGATTTTCCGCCTTGGAGCGGCGCTCGGCGAGGTCGAGGGATTTGTCAATTTTCACCGTCAGGTTGACGGCGGGAGAGTTACGCATTGAATTGTCCTTGAAAACAGCGCCCGGCTTGGCGACACTCTTGTAGATGACTCCACCGGTTACCGGCGTGCCCCGGCGGCGGAAAATTTCGCTTAGTTCTCTGACATCGTTGGACATGGTTATGCCTCCACGCCCGGCCCAACAGCGCGACCAATAGCCGGAAGCGCCGCGCGCAACTGCGCCAACCTGTCGGGAATGGCCGACTGATCCACTGCCAAGCGGAGTCCTTCGGCCTCGTCCATCGCCGCCCGGATGGCCGCAACGCGCGCGGCAACCGATGCTTTGTTGGTGAATCCGAGCATGACGGTATGACCAGAAACCGGGCTTACCGTTTGCTTCCATCCACCCTCATGCAGCTTGCGCGCCGCGTCGAGTTCGTCGAGCATTTCAGAACGGAAGGCATTCAACAATTCCTCGTCGCAACCTTCGCGCAAAAGCCCCTCCAGGCGCGCCCTTTCAACGGTGTAGATTGCGTTTGCTGCGCTCTTGGCGAGCGAGGCGGCGTTAAGCCGATCATTTGCGGCCTTCAGCGCTTTCTCGACTTCGCGCACGCCATCGATACCGGCCTTAACGGCCTTCTCCAGCGCCGGAGATTCTTTATCCGCCCGTGCGTCGAGAGCGGCGAGCGCGGCGACGATTGATTTCCGCTTTCGCACCGCCTCGGCGTGAACATCGGCGACAATCTGCTTGCCGGTCTCACTTTCCGCCAGCGCGGAAACAAAACGTTCAATTGGCAGCACAGCGTTCATATCTGACCTCGATTTATCCATCATGCCCGAAGTTTCGCCGCCAAAACTGGTAATCGAAAGCGTCTGTTTATTACCAGACCGAAGTATTTGCCGAATTCGCTCAAATCCGATTGCGCCACTTTCGCCACGTCTTCCGCGCGCGTGATCGCTTCCTTTCAAAATGCAAAATCGAAGATCGGAGAGCGTTCCCGCCTCATAAGGCGATGTTGCGGCGTTCATGTCGCGCTTCCATGCCGAGCATTCATATCGGAGCAAATCAGCCGCCATGTCCTCGGCGATCTTCTTTTTCGATCCGGAGAAATAGCCAGCAAACTCCTTGACGGCTTGGTCCCGACGGCGATGTTTTGCCGATGGCAGGCCGTCAACTTGCTGGCGCAACCAGGCCAGGAGCAGCTCGCTTTCCGCGTCTGTTGCGCGCAGGCCGGTCACGCCATCAACCGCGATTTGCTCCAACTCATTCGCCGAGAATAAATTCATCATCGGCTCGGTCTCCCATTCAACCGCTCGCCCTCGCGCGCGGCCTCCGCGAGAATGATCTTCGCAGCCCTCACCCGCAGCATCGCGGAACGGCTTGTCTGCATGATCGTTTCGAGCGCCATCAGAGCCGATTGCTTCAAGTCCGAGGCTGTTCCGGTGAATTTTTCCCGGTCGGCGCCAAACTGCGCTGAGCGAAAAACCTTGCGCTTTCTTCCGGCGCCGTGCCGCTTTCCGCCGCGACCAATGCCCCGCGATTTGGTCATTTCAACCGCCCCTTTGATTTCGATGCGCTCCAGGAGAAAAAAATCTCTGCGTGGGGGTGTGGCCGGTTGCAAGGCCCCAAAAAGGCCGGAGGATTTAAACCCCCTACCCCGGCCCGGATTCCTTCCTTCAACCGAAGGCGTCCCGTAACCGGGTCCAGCGGTTCACGCGCAGCGCCGCAGTTGGAACACAGAAACCTAAACGCCTGTTCGGGTGGCGGGTGGCGGGTTGTGGCGGGACTTTCCGGGTTTCCCCTCATGAGGCGCGCGCGTAGGGCTGATATGTCCCAATAATGCGCCACCATGCGCCACCCTGCGCAAGAGCGCTTAGAGGTTCTAAGCGTTGACGGGTGGCGGTTTGCTTCTTGAAGCGCCACCCATGCGCCACCCATGCGCCACCCGGAACGTTGATCAGGCTGCATCGTGCGCCTCCGTCATCAGCAACCGGATACCTTCGAACAGGCGAACGCCCTTTGATCCTTTCCGTTTCTTGAAGCCCTGCCGGGTCATCCGGTCAGCAAATGCCTTCTGCGTTCCGGTGGGTTCGTTCGCCGCCTGCGAATAGCTTTTCCACGACGAGAACAGCGCGCCACTCGTGGCGGTCTTGTAGTTATTGACGGGATCGCAATCGCATTCCTCCGCAAGCCATTGGCGGAATGTGTCTTGCTCAGCGAAATAATCGTCGGTTTCGACCTTGATGATCGCGGGCCGGATAAGCCCGTTACGTTGCCAATCGAGACAGCCATCGATTGCCCAGCGCAGAATTCCAGGCGCTTCCACCTTGAGCTTGTCGCTCAAAAGCGGGTCCGGATTCTCAGGCCTGCGAGTGAAAGGAACGATATTCAGGCGGCGCCGCATCGCCTGATCGACGTGGTGCAATGCCGGCCTATGATTGCCGACAATGGTCAACTTGAACTGAGGCGTAAATGTAAAATTGTCCTGCCGCATAAACCGGGCCGTGATCGGGTCGCCGCCGGTAATCGATTTGATGCGAGCCTCGGCCCAGGCCTTTCCTTCTTCGGTCTCATTGGCGCAAACGAGGCGGGCGCCGCGCAGCATGGCGAGGTCCGTCGTGTGCTTTTCGCCTTTCGACGCGGTGAAACTGTCCGTTGCCGCTACAGCCGCGTATTCGCCCAGCAAATCGCGAACGGTGTTGATGTAAGTCGATTTGCCTTCGCCGCCCCCGCCGTGGATCATAAGGAGCTGGTGCTCGTCGGTTCTGCCCGTCAGGTTGTAGCCGGTCCATTGCTGCATAAAACGGATGAATTCAGCATCGCCGCCCGTCGCTTCATCAAGGAATTGGCGCCAGCGCGGGCAATCGGCATGTTCGGCCGGTGCGCTCGTCGTGCTCTTGGTGATGCCGTCGCCGGGATCGGAGGGGCGAAGCTTGCCGGTTCTCAGATCAACGGTTCCGTTCGGCGTTCCCAAAAGCATCGGGTCCGCGTCCCAGGCTTCATGCGTTACGGCGAATGCGGGATCGCAGCGCGCAAACCGCTCAACCCCGCCGGCGAAGCTGGTCTTGTTCGTCACATAGCGAACGCGGTCTTGTTCCTTCGCAGCAAGATCGCGCGCCAATTCGCGGGCATAGTTAAACGCAATGCCTGTCTGATTTTCCTTCCATCGCGCGCCCGACCATTCGAACCAACGCCCCCTCGTGTGGCAATAACGGAGGCGACCGGAATAAAGCCGCGAAAACTCAATGGCGGCCTGATCCTCCGTAATCAATTCATTGGAGTTAGCGCCTGCAATCGGCGCGAACCCTTGGGACTGGGGCTTGGTGAATTTGTTCATTCCGCAGCCTCCAATCTGGCAGGCGCGGCCTTCATCGCCCGCTTGATCGGCTGAAACGCGCGGCTGATGCAGTTCGCGGACTCGATAAAGCGGCTGCAATCCCAATAGGCGCCGGCGCGGTCGCCAAGCCGCAAGTGAATATCGATGGCCGTCGCGTAGTCGATAGCGCGGGCGATCTCCTCTCGCAGGGCTTCGAGGTCGAAAGTGTTCATCGGGATTTGCTCACGCATGAGCGCCTCCCAAATTTTCCGAATAGCGCGCCGGCAAGCCCGCAAGATATTCGCGCGCCCATTTCAGCGCAGGCGCGTGGTGTTTTGTTAGATCCACGGCGCGGCAAAATTCGCGGTCGATATCCTCGCCCGCGCCGGTCGCGACATGCTGCGCAACCGACCAGATATAGCGCTCGCGAAGGGTCGCCGTCGTGGCGATATCGCGCCGGAGGTCTTCGCAGAGAACGAACAACATCGAGGAAAAAGCGTCATCGTTCGGCGCCTCGCAATATTTGGCGAAGGCGTCGTGAATGAAGCTCGCGAAAACGATGGTTGCCTGTTCCTCGATTTTTTGAAGGCGCGCGGTCGCCGATGTGAACGGAACAACGTTGTTCATTGGGCGCCCTCCGTCATGTCGACGAGGCGGATTCCGTTGCGGGTCCATTTGTCCGCAACAGCGATAGCTTCCGATTTGGAGCGACCGGCCCAGACAAGGGTTGCGCCGTCGCCGTCGCGGAATTGCAGCCGAAAAACCGGGCGCTCGTCCGCCTCGTCCTGTTGGCCAGCGGCGTTGGATTGAAGGAGAAGAAACCGCATCAGCGCACCTCCCCGCCGAAGGGCGGCGGTGCGAGCGTCGCGGCGATTGTGAGCGGGAGACGCGAACGCCGCGCGATCCACGCGGCGCGAAAAGCTTGAAAATCGTGCTGGGTTTGGCTATTATCCGGATCGTTCACAGCCGCAAACTTGAACGTTTTCGGAGCCCCGCGCCCAACCCGCGCGGGGTCTTCATTTTTGATAGTCATGCTTATTCCGCAGCCTCCAAAATCGAGGCGCGGATACGGTTCGCCTTCCATTCTTCCAACGCGGTGCGCGCAAAATAAAGGCGGTTGCGCAGGCGGAGCGGCTTCGGAAAACCGAGGTTTTGATCTTCCATCCAGCGGGAGACTGTCCGGCTGGAGACGCCCAATTCTCTGGCGATGGCCGGTTTTGGAATTAGATCGGTTTGCGCGGTGGTCATTGGGTTGCCTTGTCGTGGTGTGTCTTGACAAGGCCAATAGTGCGGCGCGGCTTATGCTTCAGTCACGCGAAAGCGCGTGCGGAATTAGCCGCGTTTTTTCTGATAACTCCGTATAGCGTCAGCAAGAGCGCGGTCTGGAGCCGTATAATTAAGCATTAGGAATATTTCTTTTATAAAAACCTTAATCGAGTAACTGTCCTCTCCTGCTGAAATGCGATCTCCGCGCCCATTGTTATAGAACCATTCAGCGATCATCCAAACGTATGTTTGAAGCATATTGTTGTTTGGCCCTGTTTTTGCGGGTTTAACCGCTCCTGCGGCGCCCATAAACGCGATTTCACACATGTGCAAATCTGAAATCAAATTACGAAAAAAGTTGTTGCGGTCCAAAAAATCTTGGGTGCCGCAAGCTGGCAAAATCTCAAATGAGGACTGTCCTGAATCGAGGGCGGCTTTCATAGCATCAATTGCACTTCGTATTTTTTTGTTCGCCGCCAAGTACGCAGATCGCCGTTCGCTTGGCAGCGAGGGCGCGTAGGAGTGCTTCCTTTTCGTCTCCCATTCGACAATGTTGAACGCCATTCGCGAGACCGCCGGCGGTTGTTTTTCCAAGCCGGGATAGTGCTTAGTCAGCAAACACCAAACTTCATCGCTGAACATGTGGCGGCGGCGCCAATCGTCCGTCATCATCAGCTCCTCGCGCTCGCCAGTTCGACAACATTCGCCGCAGGCTTGCCGCTCACGATGGCGTCCAGCTTCCGCGCCCAAGCATCAAGCGCCGCTTTCTTTTCGTCGGCGTAGCTGTAACGATTATAGACGGCGGCGACGCCCTTGATGGTCCCGCTCTTGTGGTTCAGCACAGCCTCGACGACATGCGGGGCAATCCCGAGCCCAGCCATGCCGCTGGCGGCAGTGCGGCGCAAATCGTGAAACGTCCAGCGCGCTGGCTCTTTGAAATCATCGCCTGCTTCTGCCTTCAAGATTTCCACCATCGCGGCGTCGATTTGCTCCTTTGCTTTTGAGAAGCCGGAAACGGGCGTTTTGCCGGTCGTGGTGAAAACCAGATCGGATTGCTTGATCTTTGCCTTGGTCTCCTGATCGGGCTTTTTGCCGTCATCGATCCGGGGCAACGCCTTCAAGATCGCGACGGCGGCGTCGGACAGTGGGACTTCATGCGCGACGCCATTTTTTGCCCGCTCTTTCGGAATCGTCCATTTTTTTCCTGGCAAATCGACTTCCGCCCAGGCCATCGCGCCGACTTCATCGCGGCGTTGGGCGGTAAGCAAAAGCGTTTTCGCCAGCGGTCCGAATGGCCAGCCGATGGCATCGCAGGCCTGCCAAAAAGCCCCAACTTCGGCGTCGGTCAAAACTCGGTCGCGGCTTTGCTCTGCCGCCGGCGGCTTCAAGCCATCGCATGGCGACGCTTTGATGATTCCGCGCTCAACGGCCCAATTGCAAAGCCGCTTAAATGTCGCAAGCGTTCGGTTTGCCAGGATTGGCGCGTCGCGGTCAACAATTGCGTCGAGCAAGTCGTGAACGTCGGCGCGGCCAATCTCGCCGAGGGCGCGGCCTTTCCAGCGCGGGGAAATCTCCCTGTTGAGGATGCGCTTCTCTTCGCGGGCGGATGAATCCCGGTATTTCTTTTCGACGACGCGCTCGATGAATGTCTCGACGACTTTCTCGACCAGATCGCTCTCGCGCCGCGCATCCGCTCTGGCGGCCCTCTTGGTTTCGATCTTTTCCGCCGCCGGGTTCTCGCCCCTTGCGATCTTCACAAGGGCCTCGCGCGCCAAGTCTCGTGCGGCGGGTAGGGGAATGGCGCCGCCGCCGATGGTCAGCTTGCAGGGCTTGCCAAGGTGGCGAAACCTCAACGCCCATGAAGTCGAGCCCGATGGCTGGATCACATAATAGAGGCCCGGAACTTTGCCGTCCGGTTCCTCGCGGCGTGTCGGTCCAGGCTTCAAATTTTTCAAGGAAAGTTCGGTTAGAGCCTTTGCCATCAGATCGCCCCTGGAGCCGCTGCCGATTCCGCTGCTGTGTTACCCGGCGAAAATCAGCAAGATAGAAATTTCATCCGGGTAACGAATAGGGTAACAAAAAAAGCGTGTCTAATAGCGTTACCCCGTGTCATAGACATTATGGGACAAATTGGCACAAATCAAGGATAAATAGGCGATATACGGCTTATATGTGTCCTGCTGTGTCCTTCCTCGTCACACTAAAATTACTGCCTTCTAAGCAGTAGGTCGCTGGTTCGAATCCAGCCGGGGTCGCCAAAATCCTTTCAGGTCTTTGCGGGGGGATCGCCGGAGGTGATGAAATATTTCATCATGTCGAGCGCTTCGGCGGCCGCCTCTCTGTCGCTCGATACAACATCGCTCAGAAAGCCGTCGGGAATTCGAAAAGCCGTGGCGTCAAGATGCTCTATATAAGCCATCGCCCAGCCGTCGAAGGCGCGGCGGGAAATTGGCTGCACCCGCAGCAGCACGACATTTTCATTCCGCGAGTTCATGCGAAATATTATTGAACAAGGTTCGGATCGATTTTTCCGGCCCCTCGATGACCTGAGCAAACCGATCGCCGTTAAAGAGCAAAACGCCTGTCACGCCGAACTCTAGATTGCGTTTTCGGGACGTCTTCAAGATATTCGCGACGTCTTTTTTGAGGTCGGAAATATCGCCCTGATATGTGTAGTCGCTGGCATAAATAAGCTAAATCAAGTCGACGCTGGTTTGCGCCGAACTGTTTGGCGTCTTGACGTATGTGTCGGGAGGGATCTTTGATTGCGTTGGGGGCATCAGGGAAAGGCCGGTGAGAGAGCATTGATTTGATGAATAAATTTCGCTGTCGGTAACAAATAGGGTCGTCGCGCTTCAAGGCGACACAAAAACGCGGGCCCGCCGGCTTGACGACGGGATATTCCGCTCAATTCGCCGACAATTTTTTCACTTTCAGGCTGTCAGATCGACGAATTTTCTGGCGATGGGATCGCCGGTAAACGTCGCCTCCCAGCCGGAATCTCCGGGGAAAAATCGCAGCAGCGTGAAACACGGGTTTTTTCCGGCGTCAAACCAATGTCGCGCGCCGCCGGGCACGTCGATGAGATCGCCGGCGCCGCAGATCAGCTCGATAACCTTGCCCTCGACGTGGAAATAAAATGTCGCGCCGCCCTCGGCGAAAAACCGCACTTCGGCGTCGGCATGGGTGTGCTCTTCGAGAAATTTCGTCCTCAAAGCCACGGGATCGGCGCAGTCGCGCCCGACCCGCAGGACATCCCTGGAGCGGAAGGCGCCGCGTCGTTCCAGCCGCGCGATTTCCGGCGCATAGGCGGCGACAATGGCGGCTTCGTCCGCGTCGGCGGGCAGGGCGCGCGTCGGCCAATGCTCGTAGCCTATGCCGACCGCCGCCAGCAGCGCGGCGATATTTTCAGGATTTTCGCTTGAATCCAGAGGAGCGTCGCGCTGTCTGTCGCAATAGACACTCGCCTTGGTCATGGCGTCGCCTCCCGGGCCCCGTGTCGCCGATCTTCGCGGCTTTTTCCTAAACTGGATCGCGGCGCCCGGCCTGTCAACGGCGGCGCGACGCTCGACTTTATGGTGCGCTGTCATTACGACACGAGGTCATGACCGTTGAAAGCGACCAAACCAGGCGGATTGACCTTCCCCAAACCGCGCCGGGCGCCCGAAAAATCCTGCGCGCCGCCTTGCGGGCGGACGGGGGCGACCTCGCCGCGCATTGGCGGCGGCGACAGCCGGTTCCACACAGGCTCTGGCCGCTAGGCTTGGCGCTGGCCGTGCTGGCTCTGGGCCTGCTGGTCGATCTCAGCCTGCTGCTGGACGCGCCCGAGGCTTTTGCGGCGCGGCGCTATCCGCGGGGCCTTGTCGCGTTTTTCCAGATCGTTACCCGTTTCGGCGAATCCGGCTGGCTGTTCGCGCTGGCGCTGCTGGCCCTGGCCGCCGGCTTTTTCGGCCGCGCGTTCGCCCAGGGGCGCCGGTTGCGCGCGACCTATGGCTTGTTTGCCTCGCGGGCGCTGTATTTTTTTGCCGTACAGGCGTTTTCCGGCCTGGCCTCGCAAATTTCCAAACATCTCATCGGTCGCGCCCGCCCGGCGTTGATCGACACGCTGGGACCGCATCATTTCGAATTTTTCTCGGGACCGGCGATCTACGCCAGTTTCCCCTCGGGCCACACCATCACCGCCTTCGCCGCCGCCGCCGCCTTGAGCTTTTTTCTGCCGCGCCGGGCGCCGTTGCTGTTCGCTCTGGCGCTGCCCATCGCGGCGTCGCGACTGATCATCGGCGCGCATTATCCGACCGATGTGCTGGCCGGGGCGCTGATCGGCGTCGCCAGCGCCTATTTTGTCGCGCTGGTTTTTGGCCGGCGGAAAATCGCCTTCACTGTCGCGCCGGGCTCGTTCTGGCCGCGGCCGCGCGGAGCCTCACTCGCCGCCGCGCAACCGCGCAAAACCTTTCTCCAGGTCTTCGGTCAGGTCGTCAATATGCTCAAGCCCCACCGAAAAGCGTAACGCCGGGCCTTCCGGCGTCCATGCGCTGGCGGCGCGATAGGTCGAGCAATCGAAGGGGATGACCAGGCTCTCATAGCCGCCCCAGCTATAGCCCAGCCCAAACAATTGGAGGCCGTCGAGCATGGCCGCCACGGCTTTTTCCGAAGCCGGTTTCAGGATCACGGAAAACAGCCCCGTCGATCCCAGAAAGTCGCGCTTCCAAATTTCGTGGCCGGGATGGCTTTCCAGCCCCGGATGCAGGACCCGCGACACTTCCGGCCGCGCCTCCAGCCAGCGGGCCAGAGCAAGCCCCTGTCTTTCCGCTTCGCGCAGGCGCAGCTCCATGGTGCGCAAGCCGCGCAGCGCCAGCCAGGCGTCTTCCTGGCCGGCGCAATTGGAGAACAGCTGATAGGTCTGGCGCAATCTTTTCGCCCATTTTTCATTGGCCGAGACCAGGCCGAGCAGCAGGTCCGAATGGCCCGACAAATATTTGGTGCCGGCGTCGGCGGAGAGATCGACGCCGCGCTCATGCGCCGGGAAGAACAAGGGCGTCGCCCAGGTGTTGTCCATGATGACGCAGGCGCCTTTGGCCTGCGCGACTTCGGCTATGGCGGGAATATCCTGAATCTCAAAAGTCTGCGAGCCCGGCGCCTCAACCAGCACCGCCTTGGTGTTGGGGCGGAACAGTGCCGCGATCTCCGCACCGACGAGGGGATCGTAAAATGTGGTTTCTACGCCCATGCGGGTCAAGAAATGCTCGCAGAAGGAGCGGGTCGGGCCATAGGCCGAGTCGGTGACCAGCACATGATCGCCGCTGCTCAAGGCCGTCAGCAAAGCGAGGCAGCAGGCGGCGAGGCCCGAGGGAGCCAGAACGGTGTCGGCGGCGCCGGAAATCTCGCTCCAGGCCTTTTCCAGCGCTTCCGTGGTCGGCGTGCCGTAAGTGCCGTAGCGAAAGCGCTGCGAGGCGCGCAATTCCAGCGCGGCGACATCGGGAAACAGCACGGTGGAGCCGCGATAGATCGGCGTGTTGACGAAACCGAACTGATCCTCCGGCGCGCGCCCGGCATAGACGAGTTTTGTGCGCACGCGCATTTTTTGCCGCGATTCAGGCGTGGATTTGGACATGGGACTCAAAACCTCTCGCGGGCAGAGTGGCGGGGCGAGAGGGCGGGCGTCAAGCGCGTCGCATTTCAAAAAGCAGACGGAGCGCTTTTTCGCGTTTTTGTCGAGGCGGCCAAAAAAGATTTGGCGTCGTGTGTTCTGTTCGAGGCCGGATTATTGCCGAAACGGCTCGGGGACAAACCAGAGCCTTCGGGAAAAGGCGATCTCGCGCGGATATGGGAACTCGGGGGAGGGCAAAGCGGGTTTACGGTTCCATCTGTCCCATTCGCCTCCAGTAATTCCGCAATTCCCGCAACTCCGGGTATTTTCGGGCCGGCGCAGGCCGTCCTGACGCCGAGAAACGCTTAAATTGCCCTTAGGCGCCAAAGTACACTGGCCCAAATATTCGACATGTTTCTTAATCCATTCGGACGAGCCTAAAAAAATATCTCAATCTGCGAATATAATTCGCGGAAACCATCGGGCTTGTCCAAAAAAAGGAGGAGGAAAACATGCCTATACTCACTGCTCTGGCTCTGTCGATCGGCGCTCTCGGGGGAATTGCAACCTGGGCCTTTGTCGGTCCCTTGTCTGGACTCGGGCTGCAAATCTGGGCGGCCTTTATCGCCTGGGCGGCCTATTATCATTCCGGCGGCGGCGTCGCCGCGCTGAAGTCCAACATCCCCGCCCATATTTTTGGCGCGTTGGTCGGGCTCGTGGCGCTGATTGGCGTGACCCATCTGGCCGCCGGCCTCGGCGTGCCGGTCGCGGCCGGAATTTGCGTGGCGATCGGCGCGGCGGTCATCGTTCTCGCCGCCAATATTGGCGCGCTCGGCTCGATTCCCAGCTCGGTCTATGGTTTCGCCGCCTGCGCCGGCTACGCCCTGCTCGCCAACAAGCTGGGAACGCTCACCTCGGTCTCGCTGGTGGACAATCCCTGGCTCAACGCCTCGGCTTCGATGATCGTCGGCGCGGTCGCCGGCTTTGTCAGCCAGCAGATCGGCGTCGCCATTTCGAAAAAGGAAGGCTGAGGCGCGAAGCAAAGGGACCGGCCTGAGGGTTCAGGCCGGTCCGGTCCTTTTGTCATTGCGATCGTCCCTGATTTTGTCTTGAATCGCCAACGCCTGCCGAGGCCCCGGCCGCCCGTCCAGCTCGAAAAAACCGCCAAGGATCCTGTCCGCGCCCGCCGCCCGCGATCCTCGCCGGCCGAGGCGAGGGGCGTGGTCGCGCGAAAGACACGAAAAGAAAATCCATTGGCGCAGGAAACCAAAAGGTCTCCGCCTCAAGGGCGCCAAAGTACAATTCCGTTCGCGACGCCGGCCTCTAAGATCAGACAAAATTCTGGAGGAAAAACGTGACGTTCAAAACCCGCAAACTCGGGATCGCCCTCGCTTTCAGTCTGTCCATTCTCGGCGCCGGCCGCGTGCTCGCGCATGGCGACGTCACCCCGCAACCCATCGACACCACCGGGCTCAATCCGGTCGGCGCCGACTGGCTGGAAAAAAACCCCTATCGCGGCAATGAATTGGCGCTGAAAATCGGCAAGTCCGGCTTCGCCCAGAACTGCGCCCGCTGCCACGGCATCGAAGCCGAGTCCGGCGGCATCGCCCCCGACCTGCGTTATCTCGACAAGGGCGAGGATGGCGACGCCTGGTTCATCAACCGCATCCGCCATGGCTATACGCAAAACGGTCTGACCAAAATGCCGGCCTTCGAGGGTATCCTCTCCCAAGAAGGCATGTGGGCGATCCGCACCTATCTCAACTCCCGCTTTCAGGGCAATTAAGTCTCATGCGCGCTTTCGGCGCCCTTCTTCTGCTCGCCGGCCTCGGCGTCGCTCCCGCGTTGGACGCAGCGTGGGCGCGGCCGCTCGACGCGGTCAAATCCGGCGGCGTGCTGCGCATCGCAGTCTATCGCGACTACAGTCCATGGTCCTGGCTGGAGGATGGCAAGCTGAAGGGGATCGACGTCGAGATCGGCGCGGCGCTGGCCAGGGCGATTGGCTGCCGGGCCGATTATCTGGTGCTGCGTCCCGACGACAATCTCAACGACGATCTGCGCAACGGCGTGTGGCGCGGCTCGATCCTCGGCGAGGCGCCGGGCGACATCATGCTGCATGTGCCCAGCGATCCGCGCATCGAGGAGGCCAATGACAAGGTCAAGCTGACCGCCGCCTATCAGGTGGAGGGCTACGCCATGGCCGTGGATCCCGCCAAGAGCAAGCCGGCCGAGGACTTTTCGCTGTTCGAAAAGGAGAAGGTTGCGGTGGATGGCGGCACGCTGGCCGATCTCATCCTGCTCTCGGCGCGCGATCACAAGCTCATCGAAAATGTCGTGCATGTGCGCGGCGCGGAAAAGGCGGCGCAGGCCTATGACAAGGGCGAGGTCGTCGCTTTCTACGGCGAGGCGGCCCTGGTCGAATATCTGGCCCATAAGGTGACTCGTTCGACCGAGATCATCCATCCCGCGCACAGGCTGGCCAAGCCGCTGGCGATTGGCGGCGCGGTCAAGGCCGATTCCGTCGATCTCGGCGACGAGCTCGACAAGCAGTTGGCGGCGCTGGCCGCCTCCGGCGAACTGAAGAAAATTTTCGCGTCCTATGGCGTCGCCTGGCGCCAGCCGACGCAGGAGAGATAACCCGCGGATAGCGCGGAAAATTCCGGACGCGGCGGGCCAACCGCTTCGTCCAGTGAAAAGGCTCTCGGAAATATCCGGGGCCGAACTTGGGAGGAATGGGAATGATGAAACGCACGATTCTCGCCAGCGTCTCCATATTGGGGATGAGCATGGGCGGCGCCTTCGCGGCTCCCGTCACCGACGCCGACATTCTGAACGACGCCAATAATCCGAAGGAAGTGCTGACCAACGGCATGGGCCTGCAGGCGCATCGCTTCAGCAAGCTCGACCAGGTCAATACGACCACCGTCAAGAACCTGGTTCCGGCCTGGTCCTTCTCCTTCGGCGGCGAAAAGCAGCGCGGCCAGGAGGCCCAGGCGCTGGTTCACGACGGCATGGTGTTCGTCACCGGCTCCTATAGCCGCCTCTACGCCATGGACGCCAAGACCGGCGACAAGGTGTGGGAATATGACGCCCGTCTGCCCGAGGGCATCATGCCCTGCTGCGACGTGATCAACCGCGGCCCGGCGATCTATGGCGACAAGATCTATTTCGCCACGCTCGACGCTCAGATCGTCGCGCTCGACTACAAGACCGGCAAGGTCGCCTGGCACAAGGCCATTGACGACTTCAAGGCGGGCTATTCCGCTTCCGCCGCGCCGATGATCGTGCCGACCAAGGCCAATGGCGCCATCATCGTCACCGGCGTTTCGGGCGGCGAATTCGGCGTGGTCGGCCGCGTCGAGGCGCGCGACGTCAACACCGGCGAACTGGTGTGGACCCGTCCGACCCTCGAGGGCCTGATGGGCACCTACAAGGGCGCGGATTCGACCATGACCGGCAAGGCCAACGAGACCTGGCCGGGCGACATGTACAAGACCGGCGGCGGCGCGACCTGGCTGGGCGCGACCTACGATCCCGAGACACACACGATCTTCATGGGCGCGGGCAATCCGGCGCCGTGGAACAGCTGGCTGCGTCCGGGCGACAATCGCTGGGCGGCTTCGCGCCTCGCCATCGATCCGGAAAACGGCAATCTGAAATGGGCCTTCCAGACCACCCCGCACGAGGGCTGGGACTATGACGGCGTCAACGAGGTCGTGTCCTTCGATCTGACCAAGGACGGCAAGACCGTCAAGGCCGCCGGCACCGCCGACCGCAACGGCTTCTTCTATGTGCTTGACCGCACCAACGGCAAGTTCATCGACGCCAAGCCCTTCGTGGAAAAAATCAGCTGGGCCAAGGAGATCGACAAGAACGGCCGTCCGGTGTTCAATGACGACAACCGTCCGGGCGATCCGACCAAGTCGGAAGATGGCAAGCAGGGCAAGGAAGTTTTCGCCGTTCCGTCCTTCCTGGGCGGCAAGAACCAGATGCCCATCGCCTATTCGGACCAGACCAAGCTGTTCTATATCCCGGCCAATGAATGGGGCATGGACATCCACAACGAGCCAGTGGTTTACAAGAAGGGCGCGGCCTATCTGGGCGCGGGCTTCAACATCAAGCCGGTGTTCGAGGATCATATCGGCGCGCTGAAGGCCTTCGATCCCGCGACCATGAAGATCGTCTGGCAGGTCAACAACAAGGCTCCGCTCTGGGGCGGCGTGATGACCACCGCCGGCGGCCTGGTGTTCTACGGCACCCCCGAAGGCTATCTGAAGGCCATCGACGCCAAGACCGGCGCGGAACTGTGGAAGTTCAATGTCGGCACCGGCATTGTCGCCCCGCCGATCGCCTGGGAACAGGACGGCGAGGAATATATCGGCGTCGCCGCCGGCTGGGGCGGCGCGGTGCCGCTGTGGGGCGGCGAAGTCGCCAAGTCCTTCCACGGCATCAACCAGGGCGGCTCCTACTGGGTGTTCAAGCTGCCGCCGAAATCGGCCGCCAAGTAAGGCCAAACCCCGCCGCCGCCCGCGCAACGACGCGGGCGGCGTCTCTCCCCCGACAGACTGCAAACGACCGCGCCAGCGGTCGTTCTTTTTCCGCCGCAAGCTCTGGAAATTCCTTAAGCAGCGGCCATCCGGACAATGGACTTGCGTGGGGACGCGCCCCGGCGCAAACTCACCTCAATGAGGGGACGCATGGATGCGCGCCGAAAAAATCTGCCCCGGGAACGCCGCAATGACCCGCATTCTCATCGTCGACGACCATCCATTGTTCCGCGAGGCGCTGGAAGCCGCCGTGCGCATGGAGCGGCCGCAATGCGAAATTTTTGAAGCGACCACCATTGACGAAGCGCTCGATGTCCTGAGCCGCGAAAAAAACATCGACCTCGGCCTGTTCGATCTGTTCCTGCCGGGAACATCGGGGCTTTCGGGGCTGGTGCGGGTGCGCGCCGCCCATCCGCATCTGCCGGTCATGGTGGTCTCCGGCCACGAGGATCCGCGCGTGGTGCGCGACCTGCTGTCGATGGGCGTCGCCGGTTTCGTCTCCAAGGCCACCTCCAAGAACGAACTGGCCCATTCGATCAATGAAGTGCTCAATGGCTCGATCTATCTGCCGGAGCGCTTCCGCGACATCAACCAGCCGCAGCCCTCGGAAATCGAGCGCGGCGACATGTTGCGCCGCTTGCAGGATCTGACGCCGCAGCAATTGCGCGTGCTCGACATGATCCGCGCGGGTTTGCAGAACAAGCAGATCGCCTATGAGCTTGGCGTCGCCGAGACCACGGTGAAGGCCCATGTCTCGGAAATCCTGCGCAAGCTGAATGTTTATAGCCGCACCAAGGCGGCGATCGAGGTCGGCAAGATGGATTTCGCGCAATTGTCGCTGAACGGCCAGGCCGGCGGCGGCGACTCGAATTGAGGGCGGCGGCATGAAATTGTTCCGGCTGTTCGCCGCGGTTTTCGCCGGTCTGTTGGCCTTCTCGCCGGCGCAGGCCGCCGACAAGATTCGACTGGCGATTCAGGCCAATGGCGCCTTTGGCTGGGAGTTGGCGGTGGCCCGCGCCTATGGGCTGGACAAGGCCGCCGATCTCGAATTCGAGACGACCGAGCTAGCCACCACCGAAGCCGGCAAGATCGCCCTGGTCGGCGGCGGCGCCGACATGATCCTCTCGGACTGGCTGTGGGGCGCGCGCGAGCGCAGTCTCGGCCAGCCCCTGCTGTTTTATCCGCATTCGACGGCTTTGGGCGCGGTCATGGCCAAAGCGCCGGATGGGCTGGCGAAGCCGGCGGATTTCGTGGAAAAAAACTCGGCGTCGCCGGCGGGCCGCTCGACAAGAGCTGGCTGATGCTCCAGGCTTGGGCCCTGAAACAGGGCGTCGATCTCAAATCGCAGGCCAATATCGTCTACGGCGCGCCGGCTCTGCTGGCGGAAAAATTGTCGCAGGGCGAACTCGACGCCGCCCTGGAGTTCTGGCCGTTCTGCGCCCGGCTCGAGAACAAGGGCTTTGGCCGGGCCGTGGACATGGTCGATGTCGAGCGCGACCTTGGCGCGAAAAATCCTGTCGTCGTCACCGGCTATGTCTTCACCCCGGCCTTCGCCGCGCGCAACGCCCCGGCGCTGAAGCGCTTCTTCGAAATGATGGCGCAGGCGAAAAAGCTGATCGCGGTGGATGACGCCGTCTTCGCCAAGATCGCCGGCATGACCGGCGCGAGCGACGCCGCCGGGCAGGCGATGGTGCGCAAATATTATCGCGCCGGCGTTCCGACCGCGCCGCTCGACGCGGAAATCGCCGACGCGGCGGCGCTCTACAAGGTCCTGGCCAGGCTCGGCGGCGCGCAATTGCTGGGCGGCGATTCCGATCTCGATCTGGCCCTGTTCTATCGCCCATGATCCGGCTGATCTCGCTCGGCCTGTTTCTGGCGCTGTGGCAGTTTGGCGCCCTGGCGATGGGCCCGCATCAGCTGCCCACGCCCGCCGCGGTCGCCGCCACTTTCGCCGCCGAATGGCGCGACGGCGACATGCAGCTCAATCTCGGCCTTACGCTGTTTCGCGTACTGGTCGGCTTTGGCGTCGCCATGGTCGCCGGCTCCGCGCTCGGCGTCGCCCTGGGCCGCAGCCCGACGCTCGACCGGCTGCTCGATCCCTGGCTGGTGATCGTGCTCAACACGCCCGCTCTGGTCATCATCATTCTCGCCTATATCTGGGGCGGGCTGAACGAGATTTCGGCGCTGGCGGCCATCGCCTTCAACAAATTTCCCAATGCCGTGGTGACGCTTCGCGAGGGGGCGCGCGCGCTGGACGGCGATCTCGAGCAAATGGCGCAGGTCTTCGCCTTTTCGCGCTGGCGGCGCTGGCGCCATGTGACGCTGCCGCAACTCGCCCCCTATTTCGCCGCGGCCGCGCGCGGCGGGCTGGCGCTGGTGTGGAAGATCGTGCTGGTGGTCGAACTTTTAGGGCGGCCCAATGGGGTCGGCTTCAAGATGGGCATGGCCTTCCAGCTGTTCGACCTGCGGCTGCTGCTGGCCTATGCCCTGCCCTTCGTCGCGCTGATGATCGTCGCCGAAACTTTTGTCCTGCGCCCCGCCGAGCGCTGGGCCGATTGGCGGAACGCCCATGGCGATTGAGATTTCCGGCATCACCAAAACGTTTTCGCGGGGCAGGAAAAATCCGGCGCGAAAAGTCTATGAGAATTTTTCGCTATCCATCGCCACCGGCGGCGTGGTCGCCTTGCTCGGCCCTTCCGGCGGCGGCAAATCGACGCTGCTGCGGTTGATCGCCGGGCTCGACCGCGATTTTTCCGGCCGGATCGACGCGCCCACGGCGCGGATCGGCATGGTGTTTCAGGAGCCGCGGCTGCTGCCCTGGCGCAGCGTCGGCGACAATCTGCGCCTCGCCGCGCCTTCGTTGAGCGATCCTGCGCTGGAGGCTTTGCTGGCCGCTTTCGAGCTGGAGGGCCGCGCCGGCGATTATCCCGCGCAATTGTCGATGGGCCTGGCGCGGCGCGCGGCGCTGGCCCGCGCCTTTGCTGTCGCGCCCGAGCTGTTGTTGCTGGACGAGCCCTTCGCCTCGCTCGACCGCGCCTTGCATTTGCGGTTGCGGGCGCTGCTCGGCCAGCGTATCGCGGCGCAAAACATGACCGTGCTGATCGCCACTCACGATCTCGACGACGCCCTGCTGCTGGCCGACGAGGTGATTTTTCTCGAGGGGCGCCGGCGCAAGTCAAACAGCGGCTGCATATCGACATGCCCAGAGAACAACGTGACGAAAATCTTACAAAATTGAGAGCGCTTGCGCCTTTTTATCCATCGTCTGGCTCTCCCGAAAGTGATAATTCTGTTCCCGCATAACAACAGCAAGAATAAGGGAGGCGAGAATGGCTGATGATGCGCTGCTGACGCACGAACAGTTCGAGGCCGCAATTCGCGCCGTGGGCGCCGAGCGTTATCACGACAAGCATGTGTTCCATCAGCTGCTGCATGGCGGCAAGCTGAACAAGGGCCAGGTCCAGGCCTGGGCGCTCAACCGCTATTGTTATCAGGAGGCGGTGCCGCGCAAGGACGCGGCGCTGATGGCGCGCACCGACGACCGCGACTTGCGCCGCGAATGGATTCACCGCATCCACGATCATGACGGGCTGGCCGAGGAACAGGGCGGCATCGAGCGCTGGCTGGTGCTGACCGACGGGCTGGGTCTCGACCGGGCTTTGTTGGTGTCGAAAAAGGCGGCGCTGCCCGCCACGCGCTTCGCCGTTGAAGCCTATGTGCGCTATGTCACGGAACAGCCGCTGGTGGTGGCGGTGGCCTCGTCGCTGACCGAGCTGTTCGCGCCCAAAATCCATCGCGAGCGCATCGCCGGCATGCTGGAGAATTACGATTTCATCGGCGAGGACGTGATGGCCTATTTCCGCCGCCGCCTGACCCAGGCCCCGCGCGACGCCGATTTTGCGCTCGATTACATCAAGCACCACGCCGAGACGCGCAAGGAGCAGGAGGCCTGTATCGACGCCGTGCGCTTCAAATGCAATGTGCTCTGGGCGCAGCTCGACGCGCTTTATCTGGCTTATGTCCAGGGGATGATCCCGCCGGGGGCTTTTGCGCCGGTGGGCTGAGGTCTGGGGGACGACGCCATCCTGTCCCCGAATTCCTTGGCGTGGACGTGCGACACCGTTGGTCCTTGCCAAATCACGACAAATTGACTTTAGATGACGTCTGCATTGCGCCGCAGCAAAAGGGCGCCCGCCGGAGACGAGCTTGTCGCGCCGCATCGCCATTGTCGTGGGCATGAAGCAGGAGGCCAGGGCCGCCCAGGCGCCGCTGACTCTGGTCGGCGGCGGGTCGGCGATGCGGGTCCGGCGATTGCTGGCCGAGGCCGGGCCGCTCGACGGCGTCATCAGTTTCGGCATTGCCGGCGGCCTCGCGGATAATGTCCGGCCCGGCGAAATCGTGCTGGCGGAGCGAATCCTCGCCCATGACGACGCCTTTCACAGCGATCCGCGCTGGCTGAAAGTTCTGGGCGACCGTTTGCCCGGCGCCCGCGTCGGCGCGCTGGCGGGCGTGGACGCCATGATCGGCACGCGCCGGGACAAAGCCGCTTTGCGCAAGAAAACCGGGGCCAAGGCCGTTGATATGGAGTCTCATGGCGCGGCTTTGTTCGCCCGCGACGCCAATCTGCCCTTCGTCGCGCTGCGCGCCGTGGCCGATCCGCATCATCGCGCCTTGCCGCCCGCCGCGCTGGTGGGCATGAAGCCGGACGGCTCCGCCGATATCGCGGCGGTGATCAAGGCGCTGGCGTTGTCGCCGCGTCAGCTTCCCGCCCTGATCGTCACCGCCCGCGAGGCGCGGGCGGGGATGAAGGCGCTACTCGGCAGCCGTCGGCTGCTTGGCCCCTTGTTCGGCTTCGACGATCGCGTTTAGCCGCTGCTCGACCTGCTCGGTGAAGTGATATTCGGCCGGACGCTGATGTTCGAGCGAAATATCCGGCTTCATCGGCTTTTCCGTCTCGACGCCGAACAAGGCGACCTTGAGCGCGGCGAGAGGATTGGTCACGGCATGGGCGACGGCCGAGGGCTCGAAGCCGCAATGAACCATGCAGTCAGCACATTTCTCGTAATTGCCGACGCCGTAGGCGTCCCAATCGGTGGTTTCCATCAGCTCCTTGAAGGACTGGGCATAGCCTTCGTTGAGCAGATAGCAGGGGCGCTGCCAGCCGAAAATCGTGCGCGCCGGATTGCCCCAGGGCGTGCATTTGTAATTCTGGTTGCCGGCCAAAAAGTCGAGGAACAGCGAGGACTGGAAGAAGTTCCAGGCCTTGCCGCCCTTGCCCCTGCGGAAAATGGCGCGGAACAGTTCCTTGGTTTTCGTCCGATTGAGGAAATGCTGCTGGTCGGGGGCGCGCTCATAGGCGTAGCCGGGCGAAACCGTGGCGCTGTCCACGCCCATGTCCTTGAGCGTGTCAAGGAATTTGGCGACGCGCTCGGGATCGGCGTCGTTGAACAGCGTGCAATTGATGGTGACTTTAAAGCCCTTGGCGCGGGCGGCGGCGATGGCTTTCACGGCGCGGTCGTAGACGCCGTCCTGGCACACGGATTTGTCGTGCATCTCGCGGTCGCCGTCGAGATGCACCGAGAAGTTGAAGGCGGAGCTGGGGGCGAATTCGCCCATTTTCTTTTCCAGCAGCAGGGCGTTGGTGCAGAGCGTCACATATTTCTTGCGCGCCAGCGCGCCCTCGACGATCTTGCCAATGTCCTTGTGCAGCAGCGGTTCGCCGCCGGCGATCACCACAACGGGCGCGCCGCATTCGTCGATCGCCGCCATGCAGTCTTCATAGGGCAGGCGCTGGTTGAGGATCTTGTCGGGGTAGTCGATCTTGCCGCAGCCGGCGCAGGCGAGATTGCAGCGAAACAGCGGCTCCAGCATCAGCACCAGCGGATAGCGCTTGCGGCCCAGCAAATGCTGCTTGACGATATAGGCGCCGATGCGCGCGCCTTCGAGCACGGGGATTCCCATGAAGCTCGTTCTCCAGTTTCAACGACAAGTTCAATTCTGGCCGGAGAAATAGGCCGAAGCACGGCGGCGCGTCCAGCGAAAACCGCCCATCCCCGGTTTTTGCCAAGGATATTCGCCGCCCCAAACTTTCCTTTGCCGGCGAAATAGGCCAATTTGCCGGCGAATTTTCCGGACCGACTCCAATCATGACCGACACGCCCGCGCCCGTCTTTCACCCGCCCAGCGAAGAGATCGGCGCCGTCGCCCGCGTGGTCGCGTTCAGCGCCCGACGCAAATGGCTGACCCTGGCGCTGTCGCTGGTTGTCGTGGCCCTGGCTTGCCTTTACTCGGCGCGGCATTTCGCCATGTCCACCGACATCAACCGGCTGATCTCGCCCGATCTGCCTTGGCGCCAGCGCGAAATCGCCATGGCCGAGGCCTTTCCGCAAAGGCGCGACGCCCTGCTCGCCGTGCTCGACGCGCCCACGCCGGACGTAGCCAATCGCGCCGCCCGCGCGCTGCAGGCGGCGCTGGAGGCGCAGCCCGATATTTTTCCCGATGTGCGCTGCGTCGAGGCCTCCGACTTCTTCCGCCGCGAGGGCTTGCTGTTCCTGCCCAAGGCCGAGGTCGTGGCGCGCATGGCGCAGACCATCGACGCCCAGCCCTTTTTGGGCGCGCTGGCCCGCGACCCCAGCCTGCGCGGCCTCGCCGGGGCGCTCGGGCTGATGGCGCATGGCGGGCAGGAGTCCGCGCCGGACCAGGGGCAAAATATCGGCGCCGCCCTGGATTCGGTCGCCGGCGCGCTGGATGACGCGACCGCCGGGCGCCAATCCGGTTTTTCCTGGTCGACGCTGTTTTCCGGGGCGCCGGCGACCGTGCAGGACAAGCGGCGGTTCTTGCAGGTCAAGCCGGCGCTGGATTTTTCCGCGCTGGAGCCGGGCGCCGCCGCCTCGCAGGCGCTGCGCGACACCGCGCAAAAGCTCGGCCTGACCCCGGAAAACGGTTTTCGCCTGCGGCTGACCGGCGATCTCGCCATGCAGGACGAGGAATTCGGCACGCTGGCCGAAGGCGCGCTGCGCAACAATGGCCTGATGATCGCCGCCGTGCTGTTCATCCTGTGGCGGGCGCTGCGCTGGGGGCGGCTGATCCTGGCGGTCATGGCCAATGTGGTCGCCGGTCTGGCGCTCACCGCCGCCGTCGGCCTGGCGCTGGTTGGCGCGCTCAATCCGATTTCCGTGGCTTTCGCCGTGCTGTTCGTCGGCATTGGCGTCGATTTCGGCATTCAGTTTTCCGTGCGCTATCGCGAGGAGCGTTTTCAGCGCGACGCGCTTTTGGGGGCGCTGGACCGCGCCGGGGCCGGAGCCAGCCTGCCGCTGGCGCTGGCCGCCGCAGCCACCGCCGCTGGCTTTTATTCCTTCATCCCCACCGCCTATCGCGGCGTCTCCGAACTCGGCCTGATCGCGGGAACCGGCATGATCCTGGCCTTTTTCGCCACGATCACGCTGCTGCCGGCGCTGCTGGCGATTCTAAAACCGCCGGCCGAGACAGCGCCGGTCGGCTACGCCTTTCTCGCCCCCATCGACCGTTTCCAGACCGAACATCGCAAACTCATCATTTTCTCCGCCCTGGGTCTCGCCCTGCTTGGCGCGCCCTTGCTGACCAAGGTGAAATTCGACATCAATCCGCTCGACCTGCGCAGCGCCAAGGCGGAATCGGTCGCCACCCTGCTCGATCTGATGCGGGATCCGCGTAATTCGCCCAACACCATCGATATTCTCACGCCAGATCTCGCGGCCGCCGACGCTCTGGCGGAAAATCTGCGGGGATTGCCGGAAGTTGAGGGGGCGATGACGCTCTCCAGCTTCATTCCCGAGGATCAAAAGGAAAAATTGGCGGCCATCGCCGACGCCCGCGAATTGCTGGGCGCGACTTTGACGCCCAAGCCGCTGCCGGCGCCTGGGGACGCCGAGGATGTCGCGGCGCTTGCAACCGCCGCCGCCGCGCTGAAAAATCTGGCGGGCATGGCCCCCATGGCCGAGGCCCTGCGACAGCTCGCCCAGGCGCCGGCGCCGGCGCGCGAGCGCGCGCGAAAAAATCTGATCGCGCCGATGCAGGCGCTGCTCGGCGATCTCGCCTTGAGCCTTCAAGCCAAACCCGTGGCGCTGGTCGATCTACCCGCCGATCTGCGCGGCGACTGGATCGCCGCCGACGGGCGGGCGCGGATCGAATTGGCGCCACGCGGCGACCGCAATGATTTCGACAATCTGCGCGTCTTCGCCGCCGCCGTGACAAAAATCGCGCCGGAAGCGACGGGCGCGGCTGTGTCGATCCCGGCCTCGGGCGATACGGTGATCCTGGCCTTCGAACAGGCCGGGGCGCTGGCGCTGCTATCGGTCGCGTTTCTGCTCTGGCTGGCCTTGCGGCGCATTGGCGACGTGCTGCTGACGCTGGCGCCGCTGCTGCTCGCCGGGGTCTACACGCTGGAAATCTGCGTATTGATCGACCTGCAACTGAATTTCGCCAATATCATCGCTTTGCCGTTGCTGCTCGGCCTGGGCGTGGCCTTCAAGATTTATTATGTCATGGCCTGGCGGGCGGGGACCGACCAATTGCTGCAAACCAGCCTGACCCGGGCGATCTTTTTCTCGGCCATGACCACGGCCACCGCGTTTGGCAGCCTCTGGGCCTCGAGCCATCCGGGCACAGCGAGCATGGGCAAGCTTTTGGCCTTGTCATTGGCGACCACGCTCTGCGCGGCCGTGTTCTTCCAGCCGGCGCTAATGGGGCCGCCGAGGAAAAGACAGGGCTGAGAGCGGGCGGCCAGCGCCCAGCAGCCGCCTCAGGCGTCGCTGGCGGCGGACGTGCGCAGGATGCGGCGGGGCGCGAAACCCTCCGCCCGTTCCACCGAATCCCGTTCGGCGATTTCGCCAATCAGATGATGCACAGGCGATTTCGAGCAGATCGGATCGGTGGCGGCGGCGTCGCCGGCCAGCGCCAGCGCCTGACAGCGGCAGCCGCCGAAATCTTCCTGCTTGCGCTCGCAGGAGCGGCAGGGCTCCTTCATCCATTCAACGCCGCGATAGGCGTTGAAGCCGGGCGACTTCTGCCAGCACTGGGCAAGAGATTTTTCGCGCGCGTTCCAGAATTCCAGGCCGGGAATCGTTTCCGCCGCATGGCAGGGCAGCACCGTGCCCTTGGGCGTGACATTGAGCGTCAGCCGCCCCCAGCCGCTCATGCAGGCCTTGGGATATTTGGCGTGATAATCGGGCGCGACATGGTCGATGACGATCTGGCCCTTGTAAAATTCGCGGCGCTCCTCGACCGCGGCGAAGGCCTTTTCGCTCTGCTCGCGCGAGGGCATCAGATAGGCGCGATTGTGCAGCGCCCAGCCGTAATATTGGGTATGGGCGATTTCGATGCGCCGCGCGCCGAGCTTGACGGCAAAGTCCACCATGTCCGGCGCGCGAAGAATGTTGGCGCGGTGGATGACGGCGTTGACGGTGAGCGGCATGCCGCTTTCGGCGACCCAGGCGGCGACTTCGAGTTTCTTGGCGAAGCCGCCCTCATAGCCGCCGATCCAGTCGGCGCTTTTGGCCTCGGCGTCCTGGATCGACAATTGCAGATGGTCGAGTCCGGCGGCGGCGAGTTCGTCGAAGAGTTTTTTCGTCAGGCCGACGCCGGAGGTGATGAGATTTGTGTAGAGGCCCAGCCCCGCGCAATGTTCCACCAGTTCGCGCAGGTCGCGGCGCGCCGCCGGCTCGCCGCCGGACATGTGAACATGCAGAATGCCGATCTCGGCGGCCTGCGTAAAGATGTCCTTCCACGCTTCGGTGGACATTTCGACCTCGCGGCCCTGAATATCCAAGGGATTGGAGCAATAGGGGCAGGCGAGCGGACAGCGATAGGTGAGTTCCGCCAGCATGGCGGTCGGCGGCGGCAGAGGGGCTTTGGGCGTGGGCGCGTTCATAGGCCGAGCATCCGTTTTTCCAGAAGGCCGCCAAGCAGCGCGCGGATGTCGCGTTCGACGACGACGCTGTCGGCGTTGTATTTTTCGGTCAAAGCCTCCACGATGGCGGCGAAGGGCGCGACGCCGTCGCAACGCTGCAAAATATCGACGCTGATGGCGTTGAGCCGCAAAAAGCGTTCGGGCGCCAGCAGCACCCAGCATTTGCGCACCTTATCATGCTTGAGCCGCACGCCGCGCAGCAGATAGGGCCGCGAGTCCCCGCTGAACGCATCCTCGCTCATCTCGGCGCCCTCGTGTCGTCGGTGTTTATGGCCATGCCGTCGAAGGAAATCGCCCAGCCGGCTTCCTCGACATGGCGACGCTCCTCGGAATCGCAAAGCAGGGCCGGATTGGAATTGTTGATATGGATGAAAATTCGTCGGTGGATCGCGACATCCTTGAGCGCGGCGATGGAGCCCTTGTCGCCGTTCATCGCCATATGGCCCATGCGCCAGGCGGTCTTGTGCGACAGGCCCAGGCGGATCATTTCATCATCCTCATAGGTCGTTCCGTCGAAGAAGACGATCTCCGCGCCGTCGAGCCGCTGACGCAGCGCCTCGGTCATGCGCGCGCAGGAGGGCATGTAATAATAGCGCTTGCCGTCCTTCGCGATCTCGACGCCCACCGTGGTCTCGCCCTCGGCGCCCAGTTCGATTTTCGCCTCGTCGGGCGATTCCATATAGAGCGGAATCTTGCCCGGCGTGATGAAGGGGGTCACGGTGAAGCCAAGGCCGGCGTCGACCTTTTCCTCCAGTTTCACGGTCTGGCGCTTGACCAGTTCCGGATTGAGCACGCCGAACACGCCGCCGCGCGTCTGCGCCATCACCGCCTCGGTGGCGAAAAAGGTGAAGGGCTGCATTTCGCGCAGCACCAGCAGGCCCGCGATATTGTCTATGTCGCCATTGGGGGCGAAGATCGCTTTGATCGGCGAATGACGCGGCGCGGTTTTCGGATGCAGCGCGGGCGCGTCAACGATCTGCTGGCGCAGGTCCGGCGTCGCCGAGAGCACCATCCAGTTTTCGCCATCGGCGCTCACGGCCAGGCTCGCCTGCGAGCGGCGCGCCAGGCGCGGGTTGCCGGCATAGGCGAGGCGGCAATTCTCGCAGAGGCAGTTCCATTGCGGCAGGCCGCCGCCGGCCGCCGAGCCGAGCACAAGAAAATGCACGCGATCGACCTGTTCCAGTTGGGCGCGCGCGCCAAATAACCCAGGAGCGGCGGCGCGCGCGGAAAGACGATTAAGGTCCGATCAGATTTCGGCGGAAAGATAGGCGGTGACTTCCATGCCTACGCAGATTTCGCAGGCTTCCGGGGTCGTCCAGTTCATATCGGTCATGGTTTCCTCCATTTCAGCCATTGTGGCTCTTGTCGCTATCGATGTGATTTTATTTTTCTCTTACCGCCTCTCGCGGGCGATTGCGGCCTCGGCTCCGGTCGAGTGCGAACCGGAGCGGCCAAGATAAAGCGCATCGCGCCGCCGTCCACGGCGCCAAAGTAGGAGCGGGACTATTGTGCGATGCAGCAAATTTTCTTGCTATTGCAATATTCGTCGAAATGCTCACGCAGATGTGAAGGGTCAATGGCACTAAAGAGCAGTATCGAAGTCGAAGGGACCGGGCGTAGCATCTGGTCCGCTGAAGGTGACATCCTTGAAGCGACATGACCTGGGGAGGCCATGCTGTCCGCGATGACCAAACAAATCGGCGAGTGAAATCGCGCGCCTCGTTTCCCTCATCGAGCGGGAGCAGGCGGATTTTGTCATGGCGGTTTGCCGGACCCGCGTTTCCCCCATGTCGAATTCACGACGATGTCGGAACTTTTGGCGTTCGACGGAATTTCGGACGGTATTGCCGCCAGGGCGGCCGGATCGAAAAGCGCAAGAAATGCGCATTGATTGGAGGAAGACATGTACCAGGAAGCCGTAGCCAAATTGACGGGCCAGAACCTCATCAAGTCGAAGTTCGAAAACTACATCGGGGGCCAGTGGGTTCCGCCGGTCAAGGGCGAATATTTCGACAATCTCTCGCCGGTGTCCGGCCAGGTGCTGGCGAAGGTCGCCCGCGGCACCGCCGAGGACATTGAACTCGCGCTCGACGCCGCCCACAAGGCCAAGGACGCCTGGGGACGCACTCCCGCCGCCGACCGCTCCCGAATCCTGCTGAAGATCGCCGACCGGATCGAAGACAATCTCGCCACCCTGGCCCTGGTCGAAACCCTCGACAATGGCAAGCCGATCCGCGAGACGACCTATGCCGACATCCCCCTGTCGGTCGATCACTTCCGCTATTATGCCGGCGTGCTGCGCGCCCAGGAAGGCTCGATCTCGGAAATCGACCACGACACCATCGCCTATCACTTCCATGAGCCGCTGGGCGTCGTCGGCCAGATCATCCCCTGGAACTTCCCGTTGCTGATGGCCGCCTGGAAGATCGCCCCGGCGCTCGCCGCCGGCAATTGTATCGTGCTCAAGCCCGCCGAACAGACCCCGGTCAGCATTCTCGTGCTGATGGAGCTGATTGGCGACCTGCTGCCCGAAGGCGTGCTGAACGTCGTCAACGGCTTTGGCGCCGAAGCTGGCCGCGCGCTGGCCTCGAGCAAGCGCATCGCCAAGATCGCCTTCACCGGCTCGACCGCCACCGGCCGTTCGATCGCTCACGCCGCCGCCGACAATCTGATCCCGGCGACCCTGGAGCTGGGCGGCAAGTCGCCGAACATCTTCTTCGCCGATGTCTGCGACGCCGATGACGATTTCTTCGACAAGGCGCTCGAAGGCCTGGTGCTGTTCGCCTTCAACCAGGGCGAAGTCTGCACCTGCCCCAGCCGCGCCCTGATCCAGGAATTGGTCTATGACAAGTTCATGGAACGGGCCCTCAAGCGCGTCCAGGCGATCAAGCAGGGCAGCCCGCTCGACATGGCCACCCAGCTCGGCGCCCAGGCGTCGAACCAGCAGATGCAGAAGATCCTGTCCTATATCGAAATCGGCAAGCAGGAAGGCGCGCAAGTGCTGACCGGCGGCGCGCAGGCTCAGCTCGGCGGCGAATTCGGCGGCGGCTATTATGTCCAGCCGACCGTTTTCAAGGGCAACAACAAGCAGCGCATCTTCCAGGAAGAAATCTTCGGCCCGGTCCTCGCGGTCACCACCTTCAAGGACGAAGCCGAAGCGCTGGAAATCGCCAATGACACCATCTTCGGCCTCGGCGCCGGCGTGTGGACACGCGACGGCAGCCGCGCCTATCGCATGGGCCGCGCCATCAAGGCCGGTCGCGTGTGGACCAACTGCTACCATGCCTATCCCGCGCACGCCGCCTTCGGCGGCTACAAGGAATTGGGCATCGGCCGCGAAACCCACAAGATGATGCTGGACCACTATCAGCAGACCAAGAACCTGCTGGTCAGCTACAGCCCGAAGGCTCTCGGCTTCTTCTGAGAACTTTTTGGGACGCGCCCCGGCTCCCCCGGGGCGCGCATCGCCCTTGCGAGGATTTTTGCGCGGCTCCCAAAAGGGCCGCGCAACTTTTTTGTCAGCCTGGCGTTGACCGCCTGAAACGGAGGAGCCCATGCCCGCGCCCAAACGAGTGGAAGCCACCGCCGAGACGCTTTTGTGGATCGTTCGGCTCAAAGCCCGGCACGGGCCGCTGGCCTTTTATCAATCGACCGGCTGCTGCGAAGGCTCGGCGCCGATCTGTTCGCTGCAAAGCGAGCTCTGGGTCGGCCACGAAGACGTGTTTCTGGGCGAAATCGGCGGCTGCCCCTTCTATATCCGCGCCAATCTCTTCGAATATTTCCGCCACAGCCAGGTGATCATCGACGTGGTCGAGGGCGGCGGCAACGCCTTCTCGCTCGAAGGCCCGGAAGGCGTCAGCTTTCACACGCGCTCGCGCATTTTCACCGATGCGGAATGCGAGGCGCTGGCGGCGCAAGGCGAGCCGCCCAGAGCTGCGGGCGCGGGCGCGGGCGCGGAACGCGTGGCGGCCGCTTCGCCAAGGTCGGCGTCCTGATGGTCAAGGGAGCGAAGGGGTGCGGGAGCGCTTGCCCGCGCCCGATGGACGCGCGCGAAAAGCTCGCCTAAAACGGGAGCATGACTGCATCGGCCCCGCACAAACTCATCCTCGCCCTCGCCCAGGTCAACAGCACCGTGGGCGCGGTGGACGCCAATCTGCAAAAGGCCCGCGCGGCGCGCAAAAAAGCGGCGGCGTTTTCGGCCGATCTGGTGCTGTTCTCCGAACTGTTCCTCGCCGGCTATCCGCCGGAGGATCTGGTGCTGAAAGCCGCCTTCCAGGACGCCTGCCGCGCCGCGCTGGACGATCTCGCCCGCGATACGCGCGATGGCGGCCCCGCCGTGCTGATCGGCCTGCCGTGGATGGAAGACGGCTATTGCCACAACGCCTATGCGCTGCTCGACGGCGGCCGTGTCGAGGCCGTTCGCCTGAAAGTCGATCTGCCCAATTATGGCGTGTTCGATGAAAAGCGCGTGTTCCAGCCGGGCCCCGCGCCGGGACCGGTGAATTTTCGTGGCATACGCCTGGGCGTGCCGATTTGCGAGGACATCTGGGGGGAGGATGTCGTCGAGACCCTGGCGGAAACCGGTGCGGAAATCCTGCTCTCGCCCAATGGCTCGCCCTATTGGCGCGGCAAGGAGGCCGAGCGCCTCGCGGTGGCCACCGCGCGCGTGGTCGAAAGCGGCTTGCCGCTGGTCTATCTCAATCAGATTGGTGGCCAGGATGAGCTGGTGTTCGACGGCGCCAGTTTCATCGTCAATTCCGATTGCGAAATCGCGGGACGGCTGCCGGCTTTCGAGGAGACGGTGGCGCGGGTGGTGTTCGAACGCAGCGCGAAAGGCTGGGCTTGCGTCGAGGCGGCCAAAACCGCGCCGCTCGACGATGACCGCGCCGATTATGCCGCCTGCGTGCTGGGCTTGCGCGATTACGTCCAGAAGAATGGCTTTCCCGGCGTGGTCCTGGGCATGTCCGGCGGCGTCGATTCCGCGCTGTGCGCCGCCATGGCGGCCGATGCGCTCGGTCCGCAAAAAGTCCATGCGATCATGCTGCCCTATCGCTACACCTCCGGGGAATCGCTCGAGGATGCCGAGACCTGCGCCAAGGCGCTCGGTCTGCGCTATGACGTCACGCCCATCGCGGCGGCGGTCGAGGGCGTCGAGCAGGCGCTCGCAAAACTGTTCGAGGGCACGCAGCGCGGCGTCACCGAGGAAAATATTCAGGCGCGGGCGCGCGGCATTTTGCTGATGTCGGTGTCGAATAAATTCGGCCCGATGCTGGTGACCACCGGCAACAAGTCGGAAATGTCGGTCGGTTACGCCACGCTTTACGGCGACATGAACGGCGGCTTCAACCCGATCAAGGATCTCTACAAGACCCAGGTGTTCCGCCTATGCCGGCTGCGCAATCACTGGAAGCCGCAAGGCGCTCTGGGCCCGGACGGCGAGGTCATCCCGGAAAACATCGTCGTCAAGCCGCCGACGGCCGAATTGCGCGAGAACCAGAAAGACCAGGACTCGCTGCCACCTTATGACGCGCTTGACGATATGCTCGAATGCCTGGTGGAGCGCGATATGCGCCTCGCCGACATTTTTGCGCGCGGGCACGAGCCTGAGACCGTGAAAAAGATCGAGCGGATGCTCTATCTCGCCGAATACAAACGCCGCCAATCGGCGCCGGGCGTGAAAGTGACCAAGAAAAACTTCGGCCGTGATCGCCGCTATCCCATCGTCAATAAATTCCGCGACGCGGGCGCCGCGCCCTATCGCCCCGACGGCGCGCTGGCGCCGCAAAGCCCCCGGCTCGCGCCGCAAAAATTCGAGGACTGAGCCGCGCCGGGCGGCGCTCTCCTGGCCCCCTGGGCGCGTGGGAATGGCGCTCATGCGCGGGCGCTGTCGAGGGCGAGGACGCGGAAAAGTTTGACGTCCCCTCCCGGGGCGCATACACGTCTGTTTCCAAATCTCCATAGGAACAGGGTGAGAATGCCGGCTTTTAAAGGCGCGAGCTTCCAGGACAGACAGAAATCCACCGCCGAGGCTAAAAAAGCTTTGCTGGAAAAATTCAAGGCGCGGCCCGCCGCCGACGATCCCGCCGTGATCGCGCGCGAGGCGGAGCGCCGCGAAATCGTCGCGGCGCGCGCGGCGCGGACCGCCGAAAGGGAGCGCCAGAAAGCCGAAGAACACGCGGCGCTGCAAGCGCGGCTGAAAATCGAGGCGGAAGCGCGCGAAGCGGCCGAGCTCGCCGAAGCTGAACGACTTCAGCTTGAGGCCGAAGCGGCGATCGCGGCCAAAGCCCAGCTCGAAATCGAAAAAAGAGCCGAACGCGACGCCCGCTACGCCGCGCGCAAAGGGCGCAAGGCGGACTCCAAGTCGGAAAAACGGGGATATCGCTGACCCCCCGATCTCAGCCCCTGGCTGAGATCGGCGATCTGATCGAAACGGGCCTCGCGGATAGCGAACTCAGGCGCTGGCGCGTTGCTCCAGCGCCGCCGCCACCGCCGCCAGCGCCGCGTCGGCCGCCGCGCCATCGGGGCCGCCGGCCTGGGCCATGTCCGGCCGGCCGCCGCCGCCCTTGCCGCCGAGCTTTTCCGAGGCCACGCGGACGAAATCCACGGCGTTGAATTTCTGCGTGAGATCGGGCGTCACCGCGACCACCACGCCAGCGCGGCCATCTTCGGACACGCCGACAATAGCGACCACGCCGGAGCCGATGGTCTGCTTGGCCTCGTCGGCCAGCGACTTCAAGTCCTTCATTTCGACGCCGCTGATGGCGCGCGAATAAAAATTGACCCCAGCGATCTGCTTGACCGGTTGTTCGGCGGCGGCGCCGCCGCCCATCGCCAGCTTCTTGCGGGCGTCGGTCAATTCGCGTTCGAGCTTCTTGCGCTCCTCGATCAGATTGGCGAGGCGCTCGGCCGCATCCTCGATGGGCGCGCGCAGCAGGCCCGAGAGATCGCGCAACACCCGCGCTTCCGTGTTGAGATGGCGGCGCGCCGAGGTCGCCGTCTTGGCCTCGATGCGCTGCACGCCGGCGGCCACCGCGCTGCGGCCGACAATGGAGACCAGACCGATGTCGCCAGTGCGACGCACATGGGTGCCGCCGCACAGCTCAACCGAAAAGGGGTGACGGGCGCCGCTGCCCCGAGGGTCGCCCATCGAGACGACGCGGACCTCGTCGCCATATTTTTCGCCGAACAGCGCGCGGGCGCCGGATTCAATGGCCTGATCCACCGCCATTAGCCTTGTCTCCACAGCTGCGTTTTCCAGGATCACCCTGTTGGCGATCTCCTCCACTTCCGCCAGTTCCTGATCGGTAACCGGCTTGGGATGGGCGAAATCGAAGCGCAGCTTGTCGGCGGCGACCAGCGAACCTTTTTGCGCGACGTGATCGCCCAGCACCTGGCGCAACGCCTCGTGCAGCAAATGGGTCGCCGAATGATTGGCGCGGATTGCGGCGCGGCGCTCGGCGTTGACCTCCAGCTCGAGCGCGGCGCCTTCGACGATCTCGCCTTCCAAAACCTCGACCTCGTGAACAATGAGATCGCCGACTTTTTTCAGCACATTGTCGACGCGCGCCTTGACGCCGGCGGCATGCAACAGGCCGGTATCGGCGGCCTGTCCGCCGGACTCGGCGTAAAACGGCGTCTGGTTGAGAATGACAAAACCTTTTTCGCCGGCGCGCAGGCTGGCCTGTTCTGCGCCGTCGCGGACCAGCGCGGTGACCACGCCTTCGGCGCGCTCGGTCTCGTAGCCGAGAAATTCGCTGGCGCCGACGCGCTCGCGGACCGCGAACCAGACCGTTTCGGTCGCGGCCTCGCCGGAGCCCGCCCAGCTCTTGCGCGCTTCCGCCTTTTGCTTGGCCATGGCGGCGTCGAAAGCCTCCTTGTCCACCCCGATTTTGCGGGCGCGCAGGGCCTCCTGCGTCAGATCCAGGGGGAAGCCGTAGGTGTCATAGAGCTTGAAGGCGGTTTCGCCGTTGAGATTCTGGCCGGCGGTGAGTTCGCGGGTCTCGTCGTCGAGAATGGACAGGCCGCGCGCCAAAGTGGTGCGGAAACGGCTTTCCTCCAGTTTCAGCGTTTCCTCGATCAGCGGCTGGGCGCGGCTGAGTTCGGGGAAAGCGACGCCCATTTCGCGCACCAGCGCCGGGACCAGCCGCCACATCAGCGGATCGCGGGCGCCGAGCAATTGCGCGTGGCGCATGGCGCGGCGCATGATGCGGCGCAGCACGTAGCCGCGCCCCTCGTTGGAGGGCAGCACGCCATCGGCGACCAGGAAGGCGGAAGCGCGCAAATGGTCGGCGATGATGCGATGCGACGCCCGGTTCTTCTCGTCCGGTTCGACGCCAGTGGCTTCGGCGACGGCGTGGATCAAAGTGCGGAACAGGTCGATGTCGAAATTGGAGGTGACGCCCTGCATCAGCGCGGCGATGCGCTCCAGGCCCATTCCGGTGTCGATCGAGGGGCGGGGCAGGGGAATGCGTTGGCCCGGCGCCACCTGCTCATATTGCATGAACACCAGATTCCAGAATTCCAGGAAGCGGTCGCCATCCTCGTCCGCGCTGCCGGGCGGACCGCCGGCGAGCGACTCGCCCTGGTCGTAAAAGATTTCCGAACAGGGGCCGCAGGGGCCGGTGTCGCCCATCGACCAGAAGTTGTCGCTGGTGGCGATGCGGATGATGCGGTCGTCGGAAAAGCCGCCGATTTTTTTCCAGAGATTAAAAGCCTCGTCGTCGTCGTGATAGACGGTGACCAGCAGCTTGTCCTTGGGCAGGCCGAAACCCTTGACGATCAGCTCCCAGGCCAGCGCGATGGCTTCTTCCTTGAAATAATCGCCGAAGGAGAAATTGCCGAGCATTTCGAAGAAGGTGTGATGGCGGGCGGTATAGCCGACATTGTCGAGGTCATTGTGCTTGCCGCCGGCGCGCACGCATTTCTGCGAGGAGGTCGCACGGACATAGTCGCGCCGCTCCGCGCCGGTAAACACGTTCTTGAACGGCACCATGCCGGCATTGGTGAACATCAAGGTGGGATCGTTGCGCGGCACCAGCGGCGCGGACTCGACCTTGGTGTGGCCGTGCCGGGCGAAATGCTCCAGGAAGATGGACCGGATTTCGTTGACGCCGCTCATGGATTGCACTCGAGTTTCTTGCCCTGCCGTCCCGCCTGCCGCGATGAGGCGGTGGGCGGTCAAGCGGCCTTATCTAATCGAGGGGCGCGGTCGAGTTCGAGAGCGGCGGCGGTTTTTGCCCGCCACCGCCTTGCCGCAGTTTTACGCAGGGCGTCCGGGCGCCTAAGCTGCTCTGCCGAAAACTCGAAATGAAAACGGCCCGACGCAGGGGGCGCGCCAGGCCGCAAGGCTCTGAAAGCCGGGTTCAGCACGAAAAGTCGCGTGGAAAACTTATTCGTCGCCCTCGGCGGGGTCGACGTTTTCGAGAATCTTTTCGGCGATCAGGCCGGCGTTTTCGCGGATCGCCTGTTCGATCTTCGCCGCGGCTTCCGGGTTGGCGCGCAAAAAGGCTTTCGAATTTTCGCGGCCCTGGCCGAGGCGCTGGCTGTCGAAGGAGAACCAGGCGCCGGATTTCTCGACCACGCCGGCCTTGACGCCGAGATCGATCAATTCACCGAATTTGGAGATGCCTTCGCCATACATGATGTCGAATTCGACCTGTTTGAACGGCGGCGCCACCTTGTTCTTGACCACTTTGACGCGGGTCTGGTTGCCGGTGACTTCCTCGCGGTCCTTGATGGCGCCGATGCGGCGGATGTCCAGGCGCACGGAGGCGTAGAATTTCAGCGCATTGCCGCCGGTGGTCGTCTCCGGCGAGCCATACATCACGCCAATCTTCATGCGGATCTGGTTGATGAAGATCACCATGGTGTTGGATTTGGAGATGGAGGCGGTGAGCTTGCGCAGCGCCTGGCTCATCAGACGCGCTTGCAGGCCGGGCTGGACATCGCCCATTTCGCCGTCGATTTCGGCGCGGGGCACCAGCGCGGCGACCGAATTGACCACCAGCACGTCCACGGCGCCCGAGCGCACCAGCGTATCCGTGATCTCCAGCGCCTGTTCGCCGGTGTCGGGCTGGGAAATCAGGAGATCGTCGAGCTGCACGCCCAATTTGCGCGCATAGACCGGGTCGAGCGCATGTTCGGCGTCGACGAAGGCGCAGACGCCGCCGCTTTTTTGCGCCTCGGCGATGGTGTGCAGGGCGAGCGTGGTCTTGCCCGAGGATTCCGGTCCATAAACCTCGATCACCCGGCCGCGCGGCAGGCCGCCGACGCCGAGCGCGATGTCGAGGCCGAGCGACCCCGTGGAAATGGTCTCGATTTCCGTGACCGGCTGGTTCTTGCCGAGCCGCATGATCGAGCCCTTGCCGAAAGCGCGTTCGATCTGCGAGAGGGCGGCGTCGAGGGCCTTGGTCTTGTCCACGGAGGTTCCTTCCACGAGGCGAAGATTTGCTTGCGACATTAGCCTGGCCCTTTTGACATGTTTGACGCGGGTTATGCAACCGCCATAAGGCCAATGTACAGGTTTTGTTCTAGTTCACAAGTTCTTTTTTTGTTCGCGTTCAAGATTGTTTTTTTCCATTTCTGGCGTGTGGCTGGATTGGGTTGGGCGGCCCTTGCTTCCGGACGCTGGAAGCAAGGGCGGCTCAATCGATCCGCTGTCCGCGGCGGCAGGTTACGCCGCTTCCGCCTGCGGCGCCTGGCGGATCAGATGGTCGAAGGCCGAAAGCGCGGCGGCGGCGCCGGCGCCCATGGCGATGACGATCTGCTTGTAAGGCGCGGTCGTGCAGTCGCCAGCGGCGAAAACCCCGGGCAGGGAGGTCGCGCCGCGCGCATCGATCTCGATTTCGCCGCGCGGGCTCAACGCCAGCGTTCCCTTCAGCCATTCGGTGTTGGGAACCAGGCCGATCTGGACGAAAACGCCGTCGAGATCGAGGCGATGCATGCTGTTGTCCTTGCGGTCCTTGTAGCTGAGGCCGACGACCTTTTCGCCATTGCCGTGGACTTCGGTCGATAGCGCGGACACCAGCACATCGACATTTTTCAGTGAGCGCAATTTGGTTTGCAACACCGCGTCGGCGCGCAGCTGATGGTCGAATTCGATCAGCGTCACATGGGCGACGACGCCGGCGAGGTCGATGGCCGCCTCGACGCCGCTATTGCCGCCGCCGATCACCGCCACGCGCTTGCCCTTGAACAGCGGGCCGTCGCAATGCGGGCAATAGGCCACGCCCTTGTTGCGATATTCGTCCTCGCCGGGCACGTTCATCTGCCGCCAGCGCGCGCCGGTGGAGAGAATCACCGTCTTGGCCGAGAGCACCGCGCCGTTTTCCAGCCGGATTTTGCTCAGGCCGTCGCCGCCTGGGATCAGCTCCGCCGCCTTTTGCAGGTTCATGATGTCGACGTCGTAATCCTTGACATGCTGCTCCAGCGCGGCGGCCAGTTTCGGCCCTTCGGTATGCGGCACGGAGATGAAATTCTCGATGGCCATGGTGTCGAGCACCTGGCCGCCGAAACGCTCGGCGGCGACGCCGGTGACAATGCCTTTTCGGGCCGCATAGATGGCGGCGGAAGCGCCGGCGGGGCCGCCGCCGACCACCAGCACGTCGAAGGGCTTTTTGGCCGCGAGCTTTTCCGCCGCCTTGGCCGCCGCGCCGGTGTCCAGCTTGGCCAGAATCTCCTCGAAGCTCATGCGGCCCTGGCCGAATTCCACGCCATTGAGGAAAACCGTCGGCACAGCCATGATCTTGCGCCGCTCGGCCTCGTCGGCGAAGGCGCCGCCCTCGATGGCGGTGTGGCGCACACGCGGATTCAGCGAGGCAAGCAGATTCAGCGCCTGCACGACATCGGGGCAGTTCTGGCAAGTCAGCGAGAAGAAGGTCTCGAAGACGAATTCGCCCTCCAGGGCCTTGGCCTGGTCCAGCGCCTCGGGCGATTCCTTGGCCGCGTAGCCGCCGACATGCAGCAGCGCCAGGATCAGCGAATTGAATTCATGGCCCATCGGCAGGCCGGCGAAGAACACGCGCGGCTGTTCGCCCAGCCTGGCTATGCCGAAGGTCGGCTTGCGCGGGGCGTCGCCGTCGGCGCGCAGCGAAATCTTGTCCGACAAGGGGGCTATGTCTTCGAGCAGAGCGAGCATTTCCTGCGACTTGTCGTCATGGCCGAGTGTGGCGACCAGTTCGATCGGGTGAACGAGGCGCTCGAAATAGGCGCGCAACTGGCTCTTGATGGCGTCGTCCAACATGTCCTGGGCTCCTTTTTCGGGCGCAAAAAAAGCCGGAGGTCCGGCGCGCCGCATTCGGTTGTTCTTGCTCTTGAGCGGCCCCGGGCCGAAAAGGTCCGGGGCCAGCCGCCGCAGAGGGTCTGGCGGGTGAAAGCTGGCAGGGATTAAATCTTGCCGACGAGGTCGAGCGAGGGGGCGAGGGTCTTCTCGCCTTCCTTCCACTTGGCCGGGCAGACTTCGCCGGGGTGGCTGGCGACATATTGCACGGCCTTGATCTTGCGCAGCAATTCCTTGGCGTCGCGGCCGACGCCGCCGGCGCTGACTTCCAGAATGGCGATCTTGCCTTCCGGATTGATGACGAAGGTGCCGCGATCGGCGAGGCCGGCCTCTTCAATCAGCACGTCGAAATTCTTGCTGATGGCGTGGGTGGGGTCGCCGACCATGACGTAATTGATCTTCTTGATCGCCGGGGAGACGTCGTGCCAGGCCTTGTGCGAAAAATGGGTGTCAGTGGACACCGCGTAGATTTCCACGCCGAGCTTCTGGAAGTCGGCATAGGCGTCGGCGAGGTCTTCGAGCTCCGTCGGGCAGACGAAGGTGAAATCGGCGGGATAAAAGAAGAACACCGACCACTTGCCCTTCAGGTCGGCGTCGCTGACGTCGATGAACTTGCCCTGCTTGAAGGCGGTGGCCTTGAAGGGTTTCACTTCGGTATTGATGAGAGACATTTTCGACTCCGGAAAAACTGGACGCCTCGCGAAAGGCGGGACCGACTTCGCGTCGGCAAACGCAAACTAGACGGGGAGGATCATCGAGTAAAATACAAAAAATGATTTTTATTTATCGGAAAAAGCGATTATAAAAGGGCATGCGAAACCTCCCGACACTGCGCCAATTGCGCTTTCTCGTCGCCGTGGTCGAACGGCGCCATTTCTCCGCCGCCGCCGAGGATTGCCTGGTCAGCCAGTCCACTTTGAGCGCGGCGATTTAGGAGCTTGAGGAGCTTCTGGGCGTGCGCCTGCTGGAGCGCAGCAAGCGGAAAGTCATACCCACCGCCATCGGCCTGGAGCTGACGGCGCGCGCCAAAAATCTGCTGCGCGAGGCCGAGGAACTGGTCGAGGCGGCGGAGGCGGCGCGCGATCCGCTGTCCGGGGCGCTGCAATTGGGGGTGATTCCGACCATCGGGCCGTTTCTCGCGCCACGGATCATGCCGATCCTGCGCGACAAATTCGCCGAGCTGAAAATCTATCTGCGCGAGGAACAGAGCGCGCCTTTGCTGGCGCGGCTGAAAAGCGGCCAGATCGACGCCGCCATCATGGCGCTGCCCTATCCTTGCGGCGACATGGAGACCATGGAAATCTGCCAGGATCGTTTCTTTGTCGTCTGCCCGCCCAATCATCGCTTCTCCTCGCGCCAAAAAGTGCCGCCGCGCGACATGGCTGGCGAAGATCTGCTGCTGCTCGAGGATGGTCATTGCCTGCGCGAGCACGCACTGGCCGCCTGTTCGCTGGAGGGCGCGCGGCGCAACGCCGGTTTCCAGGGCACCAGCCTGCACACGCTGGTGCAAATGGCCGCCAATGGCCTGGGCGTGACCCTGGTTCCGGAAATGGCTGTGGCCGCCGGAATTTTGCGCGGCCTCGATCTCGCGGCGGTTCCGCTGGCGGAGGAGGGGTCGGCGCGGGGAATCGCTCTGGTCTGGCGCCCCTCGTCGAGCCGCAAGATCCTGTTTCGCCGGCTGGCGAGCGTGCTCAAGGAGGAGCTGGCGCGGCCGGGCCCGGCTCAGCCGTCCGCTGGCGTCGCGGCGGAGTCTCTCTTTGCTGGCGGAGTCTCCAATTCTTCCACTGCTGGCGGCGCCTCCAATTCGCTCTCTGCTGGCGGCGCCCCTATTTTTTCCACGGCTGGCGGCGGCTCGGCGCGCATCAAAGTCTGAATCTCGCGGCGCAGCCAGACGACGGCGGGATGGGCGCCGAGCGTGCGGTGGTGGATCATGCCGACATTCATCTTTGTGGCGGCGCAGACCGGCGGAAAAAAGGTCAGGCCATAGCGTTCGGCGAAATCCTCGGCCATGGGCTTGGGGACGAAGGCCAGCATGTCCGAACGCGCCAGCAGCGGCGCCACCGCCAGCATATGGCCGGTGACCGCGCCGACCCGGCGCCGCAGCCCGCGTTCGGCGAGCAGGCGGTCGAGCGCAGCGGCGGCGCCGCCGGCATATTCGCGCTCCAGCGCATCCTCGCCGCGCGGCTCGCTGAGACGAATGTCGAGATGCGGATAGCGCGCCAGGGTCTCCAGGGTGAAGGGGGCCCGCGCCGCCGGATGGTCGCGGCGCATCGCCCAGACCGGCTCCAGCGGCGTCAGCGGCTCGATGACGAAACGCGCGGGCGCGCGGCAGAACACGCCGATCGCCAGATGCAGCGCGCCACGATCCAGCTCCTCGGACAGGTTCACTTCAGACAGCGGCCGCAGCTCGACGCCGAGCGTAAAACCCCGGTCGCGAAAAAGCTCGACCAGCCGGGGAATATGGAAGGCGGCGACATAATCGGTGACGGCGATGACGAAGCGCATGTCGCTTTGCGCGGGATCGAACTCCGGCGGGCCGAAGGCGGCTTCGATGCGCCGCAAGGCCTCGCGCAGCTCCGGCTCCATCTCCAGCGCGCGCGGCGTGGGATTCATGCGCTGGGGCGTGCGGATGAACAGCGGATCGCGGCACAGGTCGCGCAGCTTGTTGAGCGCGTGGCTGACGGCGGATTGGCTCAACCCCAGCTTCTCGCCGGCGCGGGTGATGTTGCCAGCCTCCATGACCGCGACGAAGACGCGGATGAGATTGAGATCGATCTGATTGATATTGGGCATGAGGCTCGACCGGAAAGGCTTCGCGATCATAGGCGATTTCTCATGCCGAGTCCGCAAGCCGAAAGGCGCGGAAGGGCCCCCGGGAGTAGGGCCCTTCCGCATCGATGGGCCGGGTCAGCGACGATCGCAGCTCTCGCCAGTCCGGCTGTCGATATAGTCGCCATTGCCGGCGTAGCCGGAGACGATCTCGCCGCCATTGGCGGGGCGGCAATCGCGCTGCGCGCTTTGCGCCTGGGCGCGATCGGCGCCGGCGCCCGTCCGCGCGCCGGCGAAAGCGGCGCCGGAGGCGAGGATCAGGCCGGCGGCGAGCAGGGTGGACGCGAGATTTTTTATGACCTTGCCCTTTCCCTTGGCGGGTGTGAGGGCATTTTCACTTTGGATGGGCCATGAAGGAAATGAAAGGCCTTCATGCGTCAAATGAATAGGGATCATCGCCAATGTCATGGGAGCGCCTTTGGCCTGGCGTAGACCGATCGGAAAAACCGCCTTGGCGCCTGGCCGGCGAAATCGCCTTGGGCGAACGAGATCAAGCGGATAAATCCAACGCCTCGACCCGTCGCCGAGCCACGCAAAGCGGCGGATTGCGGGCATCGAGCGAAAAATCTCCGATCTTCGGTTTTGGTCTCGAGTGATTGCTAAAGGGAAGTTAGGACTTATATGCCAGTTTCCCCAAATCGCAGGGGCAATACAAGTTGTTGGCATGACTAACGTTCAACTGGCAAAAGGTGTAAGCTTAGCCTCGGCGGCGTTGATAACGCTGGTCGTTTGGATTGGCTTCCATATTGCTCAGCGAAGAGGGCGCAACTCGAAGCAAATCAACCCGGTTTTGCTGGTGCTCAGCGCTCTATTATGTCATCACTTTCTGACAACGTGGCTAACTCCATTCTGATTGTCTCAGCTCATCGACAGCGCTTCGAAGTCATGAAGATCGCCTTCAAGCCAATTCCGAAGGTCGCCTAACGGCGCCGGATTTGTCCCGACTAGCAACGATGGTCGAGCAATTCCTCGGCGTGGCCGAAATCGCCGGCGTCCAGCAAAACCAGTTCATGGGCGCTTTCGTCGCCAAGGCCGACCACGGCCAGCGATTGCTCGGCCATATGGGCGCGGGCGCCTGGCACTTCCGCCGCGACGATCTTGAACGGGTCGCGCTCCAATTCCGTCTGGTCGATGCGCTTGACGCGGTAGCGGTCGGCCCAGGGGGCGAGATCGATGCTGATCCAGACGTCCTTGGGCAGGGTTTTGCGCGCGAGAATGCGCTTGAGCCGCAAATCGACGCAGGAAACGTGAATATGCAGCTGATCCTGGGTGCGGGAGCCCAGCGAATTGATCGCCAGGCCGTAATCGTTCCATTCCAGCGGACGCCGGGCTTTTTCCGCGACATAATCCCGCTGGCGCCAGGCGTAGCTCCAGGCGTTGGCGGAGCCGGGCCGCAGGATCAGCGGGCTTTCCACGCCGGAGATTTTTTGCAGCGGCGACACCAGCACCCGCGCCCCTTCCATCGGCGGGCGCAGCACGACAAAACCCTTGTCGCGGTCGACTTTCAGGCAGGGCAGGGGCAGTCCCGTCACCTTGTCGAGCGCGGCGCAAAGGCCATGCACCACCAGCCAGAGATCGCCGCGATCGCTGGCGCGGGCGTCCTCGGCGCGCGTCACCCGCCAGAACGCCAGCCCGCCCAGCGCCAGGACGGCGGCGAGCGAGAGCGAGACGGCTGTGCGAAGGGCGCGAAACACCATGAAAACGGACAATCCAGTTGCAGTCGAGGTCGCCGGACCCTGGGCGGGGAAGCCGGCGAAATTGCGGCTGGGGCGGAGGCCCCAGCCGTTTATGTCATGTTAGCCTTAACCGTCTCGATCAACTGCTTGAGCGTGAAGGGCTTGGGCAGGAAGCCGAAATCCTCGCCCTCGGGCAGGTTTTTGGAGAAGGCGTCCTCGGCATAGCCGGAGACGAAAATCACCTTCGCCTTGACGCCGCGCTTGCGCAATTCGCCGAACATGGTCGGGCCGTCCATTTCCGGCATCACCACGTCGGACACGACGAGGTCGATCTTGCCGTCGTTTTCCTCGACGACGCGCAGCGCATCGACGCCGCTTTCCGCCTCCAGCACCGTGTAGCCGCGAGACGAGAGCGCGCGAGCGCCAAAAGAGCGCACAGCCTCCTCGTCCTCGACCAGCAGCACCACGCCACGCCCGGTATGGTCGGCGGCGGGTTTCTTCTCCTCGACCTCGGGTTTGGCGGCTTCGGCCGGCGCCTCGGCGACGGGAATATGGCGGGTGAGGAAAATGCGGAAGGTGGTGCCGCGTCCCATGGCGGAATCGCAGAAGACGAAGCCGCCGGTCTGTTTGACGATGCCATAAACCATGGACAGGCCGAGCCCCGTGCCCTTGCCGACCTCCTTGGTGGTGAAGAACGGGTCGAAAATCTTGTCGCGGATCTCGGGGGGGATGCCGGTGCCGGTGTCCTCGACCTCGACCACGACATAATCGGCGGCGGGCAACTGCTTTTCGCCATAGGCGGCGCATTCGGCGGCCAGCACATTCTTGGTGCGCAGGAAAATCTTGCCGCCATTGGGCATGGCGTCGCGGGCGTTGACGATCAGGTTCATGATGACCTGCTCGAACTGGTTGAGATCGGCCTTGACCAGCCAGAGATCGCGGCCCTGCTTGAGATTGACCTCGATTTTCTCGCCGACCAGCCGCCGGGTCAGCATTTGCAGGTCGGAGAGCACGTCGCCAAGCTGAAGCACTTGCGGGCGCAGCGTCTGACGGCGCGAAAAGGCCAGCAGCTGGCGCACCAGGCCGGCGGCGCGATTGGCGTTCTGCTTGATCTGCATGATGTCCTGGAAGGACGGATCGGTCGGCCGATGATTGGCCAGCAGCAGTTCGGAATAGCCGAGAATGGCGGTCAGCACATTGTTGAAGTCATGGGCGACGCCGCCGGCCAATTGGCCCACCGCCTGCATCTTTTGCGACTGGTGGAGCTGCTCCTCGCGGTTGCGTTCCTCAGTCGTGTCGAGGACGAAGACCGAGGCGCCGCGCTGGTCGCCCTCCTCATTGGGCGCGAGGAACAGCCGCGCCGATTTGTCGGCGCCGGCGAGGGTCGCGTCGATCGGCGCATGGTCCTCGACGCCGCTGGCGGCCTCGGCGATGGCCTTTTTCAGCGCATCGCGATGCGGTTCGGCGACGCCCTGGGCGATGTCGCGCGCGCCATCGGCGCCGGCGTGCAGCGCGCCGGGCAATAGTCGGGCGAAAGCGGCGTTGGAGCGGATGATCTTTCCCGCCGCGTCCACCGTGGCGATGGCCATGGGCGTGGAGTTGAAGAAACGGGCGAAGCGCACTTCGGCGGCCCGCGCCGCCTCGGCCGGCTCGCCGCCGGGCGAACGATTCAGCGCCAAAGTGCGCGAGGAGCCGGGCGCGCCGTCGCGGCCGAAGGCGACGCGATGCAGCAGCCGGGTCGGCAGCCGCAACCCGTCGCGGCGGCGCAGATCGACGTCGATCTGCTCGGTGCGCACCGTATTGGCCGGGCCGTGGTCGAAGGCCAGCAGGGAGGCGGAATCGTCGGCGACAATGTCGCGCAGCGCCAGGCCGCCGGTGCCGACCTGGGCGAGGTCGAAATCCAGCCATTCCGCCAGCGTGGCGTTCATATAGGAAATATTGCCGTCGGAATCGGTGGAGAAGAATCCCGCCGGGGCGTGGTCGAGGAAATCTATGGCGTGCTGCAATTCCTGGAAGACGTTTTCGTGGCGCTCGCGCTCGCGGGTGACGTCGGAAATGGTCCAGACCGCCAGGTGTTGTCCGCTGCGTTCCAGCGGCCGGACGCGGATGCGATACCAGGCGACCTCGCCCTCGCCGGTCAGCGGCGGGGCGACGCGCAATTCCTCGGCGCAGCGCTTGCCGTCGCGCGCCGCCTGGGCCAGCCGGTAGAGCGGCTCGGCGACCTCGGGCGCGCCGGCGAACAGCCGGTCCACCGTGCGCGCGCCGGCTGCGTCGCGCGCCCCAGCCAGGGCGAAATAGGCTTCGTTGGCGTAGACGATGCGTTTTTCGCCTTCGGTGACCAGCACGCCCTCGGAGCTGGTGTCGGCGACCAGTTTGGCGACCTCGCCGCGCGGCGAAACGCCGACGATATGCATGAAACCGACGGCATAGGCGAGCAGGGCGGCGACCCCGATCAGCGCCAGCAGCATCAGCAGCGCCAGAATCAGCCGAGCCGATTGCGGATGGGGCGCGAAGGACAGGCCGGCCATGACCGCGACCAGTATCACCGCCAGCAGCAGCACCAGCCCCGGGCTGCCGCTACGCTCGGCGCCGTCGAAATTTCCGGAAGCGGACTCCTGGCTCATGCTGGGCCTTTTCGCTAGGTCTGGCGCGCCGCCGCGGCGGCTGAAAAAAAAAGGGCTTGGGGCGCGCCGCCGCGACTCAAAACGCGCGCATGGGAGAGAATAAGGGGATTTTGTTAAAATAGCAGCTTGCCGCCGCCCGCGCCATGCGATGAATATCCATGGACGAAATCGCCGGTAAAATCGAGAAATTAACCAAATTTTAACCTTTTTGGCGCGCATCGCCGCAGCTGCGTTATAGTTTAGGTTAAAGGGCCGAGTGGACGGGGCGATGGAAGAGTATCTGCGTAATCATCCGATGGTGAGCTGGATCGCCGCGATTCTGGTTTTCATCCTTTTCGTCATCTTGTTGCTGAACATGGCGAAACTCCTGATCGAACTGCGTCGGCGCCTGCCGCGCGGCGCGCGCTCGCGGCAATTGCGTCTCGGCTTCGTCGAGACCTTCGATCTCGACGGCGAACGGCAATTGCTGCTGGTGCGCCGCGACAATGTCGAACATTTGCTGATGATCGGCGGCCCCAATGACGTGCTGGTGGAATCCGGCATCGTTCGCGTCGAGCCGCGCGAGACGCGCGCGCCGAGGTCGCATGAACAGACTCCGTCCGCCGCCTCGATTCTCGCGCCGGCGCCCGCCGCCCCGATTCTGGCGCCGTCGCCGTCGAGCCTCCCGGCCGAGCCCGTGGAGGAGCCGTCGGAGGCTCTCAAGGACGCGCTGGCCGCGGCTTTGGCGCAACAGGCGGTGGAATCGGTCAAAGCTCAGGAAAGCGTTCAGGACAAGCAAATCGTCCAGGACAAGGCGCCCGACCTTGCCGAGGACAAAGCCGAGAACCGGCCTTTCTTCGCGGATTTCGCCGCGCCGCGCCGGCCGGAAATTCCGCCGCGGGCTTCGGAGCCGGCGCTGGTCGTTCCGCCTTCCGCCGGGCGCGTCCTCGATCCTTTCGCCGCGCCGCCGGAGCCTGAGTCCCAGCCCGAGCCCCAACCCACGCCGGCGATCGAGCCCCCTCAGATTGCGCCGCCGAATCCGGCTCCGCCCGCGTCCGAACGTCCGGCTCCGCCGCGTTTCACTCTGCCGCCGCGTCAGAATTTTCGCGCGCCGCTGCCGCCTTCGATCCGGCCCGTCGCGCCGCCCACCGCCGGCGACCAGCCGCGTCCGCGCTTCGTCATCCCACCTTTGGCGCGCCGCGCGGCTCCGCCTGTCGCCGAGCCATCCGCTTCGCCTGGCGCCGAACACCCGGCTCCGCCTGCCGTCGAACACATGGCTCCGCCTGTCGCCGAACCGGTTCACCCCTTGCTCGAACCTTTGGCGCCCCCGGCCGAGTCCACGCCGGTCGAGCCGGAAGCCCGGCCCGCGACCGAAGCGCCGCGTGTCGAATCCTTGCGTGAGCTTTTCGGCGCGCCCGAGGAAGCGCCGGTCGCCACACCGGCGCCGCAGTCCACCCTGGACGCGCTGGATTCGCTGGAAGAGGAAATGGCCAAATTGTTGGGACGGCCGAGCCCCAACCGGCCGGATTGAGCCGGGTCTCGCGCGGAGAAACTTCGCCGAAAGCAAAAAAAGCCGCTCCGGCCAAACCGGAGCGGCTTTTTTTGGTTTGTTGGCCGCAATGCGGCGTCAATCGTCGCGATAGACCTTTTCGCGGCGCTCGTGGCGCTCCTGCGCCTCGATCGACAAAGTCGCTATCGGCCGGGCGTCGAGGCGCTTGAGCGAAATGGGGTCGCCCGTCTCCTCGCAATAGCCGTAAGTGCCATCCTCGATTCGCGCCAGCGCGGAGTCGATCTTGGCGATCAGCTTGCGCTGGCGGTCGCGGGCGCGCAACTCGATGGCGCGGTCGGTTTCAGACGAGGCGCGGTCAGCGATATCGGCGTGATTCTCGCTCTCGGTCTGAAGCGCGACGAGGGTCTCGCGCGCTTCCTGGAGGATTTCATCCTTCCATTGCTGCAATTTCCGACGAAAATATTCCTTCTGACGATCGTTCATGAACGGCTCGTCTTCGGACGGGCGGTAATTTTCCGCGGCGGTGTCCGAGGCCATGCTTGCTGTCTCCCAACGTGAGGCGCGGCCCTTATATATCGGGCGAGGCGTCGCGACAATCCGGGGCGCGCCCGGGAAAACTATTTTTCGCGCGCGCGATAGCCGCGATCAGCAGTTTTTCCGCGCGGGAGGGAGCCAGCGGCTCGAAACGCATCGCTCCCGCCGCGCCCGTCGCCGCGACGATCGATAGGCGAAAAGGCGGCAAATCGCCGCCGCGAGTCAGGCCGGCGGTCCAGCCGGCATCGCCGGCGGCTTCGCTCGCGGCCTTTTCGCCTTCGAGCGCCAAGGGCGAGTCCATGGCGGCGACCGGGGTGAAAATCGGACGGAACAGGGCGCGCAGCTTGCTTTCGGCGACGCCTTTCGGGTTGAACGCGCCGAACCAGAACCTGCCGTTCATATCCTGTCCTCCGATTGACGCTTGGTGACCGAGTTTGTAAAAATTTCGGCTGGCGTGGTTAAATTACAGTTAATATTTTTACCACGTCTGAAAAAACTGTAAAGTTTGTCTTGGTGAAAAAACCGATCCGCACTAGAATTTTTTCTGCGGAGCGAAGTTTATTGTCTGTTCCGGTTGACGTGGGGCGCCTCCGGCGTCCCGGCGGTGCGCCGGAGGCGGCGTCTTCCGCTAAGTGACGCCAAGCAAGTCCGCTATCGTCAGCCGTTTGGAAGGGTTTGTGATGAGCGCCAATTTCGAACAGAACGCCGAGTTCATCGCTCTGGCTGCGCGCGAGGCGCGCGACGAGGCGCGCCGTCTGCTGGCGCGGCTGGAAATCGTCGTCTCCGGGCTCTCGGTGAAGGACCCGGCCGCCGGCCTTGAGCTGCGCCGCTCGGCGGTGGAGTTTCTGGTCGCCTCGGGTGACGCGCCGGGGCGGCGCGGCGAACCGCATCTCTCGGTGGTTGCGGCGCGCGGCGGCGAGCGCGGCGGCGAGATCGAGACGACCATTGTCGAAATCGTCGAGGGCGAGCCCGGCGGCATGCATGTCGACGCCATTTTCGAGCTGCTCGGCGAAATAGGTGTAGAAATTACAAAAGGAAATCTTTCAGTAAAATTACATCGCATGATCAAGGCAGGGCGGCTGGTGTCCACCGCGCGCGGATTCTATGGCCTGTCCACCATGGAGCGGGCGCGCCGCATGGCGGGCTAACGCGAGCGGTCAGTTTCAAGGACCGCTGGCGTCCGTGCTTCCGGCAAGCTTTGCTTCCAAGCGCCGAAAAATTTTCCGATCGAAGCGCCTATGGAACGAAACGGGCGGCTGGTTGCTTCGATACTCCCGAAGGTTCGTTTGCCGCGACGTCTCCATGCAGCGCTTCGCCATGGGGCCGAGAGCGGGGCGCGGCCGGCGCCGCGTTGAGAGTCTGGTAATGGCGCGCCGCTATTCATCCGGACCGACAGGAACCATTTCGCGCTCGCGCGGTTTACAGAATGATCCTTAGGAGGCGCGGATGCGCGGTTTATTGGCCTTGCTGACCCTTGTGCTGGTGATCGGATCGTCGCTTGCCGGGGCGGACGCTTGGGCGCGGCATCGCCGCCATCGCCATCCCGCTGCGGTCCCGGCAGTCGAGAGCGCGGCGCCCGCCAGCCAGGCGCATCATCCCGGTGGCGGCAGCAATTCCAAATGAATCAGCGCGCCTCGGGCAAGGCGCGGTTGACCGCCGCCGACAGCGCGGCGAATCCTGAGTCATTGATGCGCCAGCCGTTGCCGCGATAGGCGTCGGGGGTGCGGCGGTCGTCGCCGCCCAGCGCCGCCGCCACATCGAGCAGCGCGATTCCCTGCCCCCAGCGTTCCGCGCGCAGGCCCGCATTGGCTTTTTCGGTGAAATCGCGCATCTCTTCGCGCCAGACCGGCCGGCGCAACCAGTCGGGACGCGAGGGCGGCGGAATGGTGGCGACGATGACAAAACCGCCGGCCTCATGGGCCGCGCGCGCCAAATCCGCCAGCCGCGCCACGGTTTTTTCCGCCTGCTCGGCGCGTTTTTCCGGCGACAGGAAGGAAGCGCCTATGGCGTCGTGAATGCCGGCGGCGAGCAGGACCACGTCGCCGGAGCGCAGGAAATCGAAACGGTCGAATCGCCGCGCCAATTGCGCGGTGGTTTCGCCGCCCACGCCGCAATCGACCGCCTCGTAGCGGGCGTCCAACTCATACAGCGGCCAGTCATGGGCGGTGGCGCCGCCGACGACATAAAGCCGTTTTCGAACCGCCTCGCTGGCTGGCTCGGAGCCGGAACATTTATTGAAAGCGGGGTGGAGGCCGTCGAGATAGGCGAGTTTGCGCGCGATCCAGGCCTCGCGGCCGACGTAGACGGCCAGCGCCAGCAGCGCCGCGCCCAGAGCGCCCGCAAGGACCAGCCGCCGTCTCATTATGCCGCGCGCCCCAGGATCTCTGCGTAAACCGCGCCGATGCGCTGCACATGGCGCGCCAGCGTCGGCGGATCGGCCCAGAAGGCGTCGTAGCTGGCCTTGGACATGCGGGCGATCAGCGCGTCGTCCTTGGCCTTGATCAGCGCCATGGTCAGCGAATCGACGTTGGCGCTCTCGAACCACAGGCCGGTGACGCCATCCTCGACCTCTTCGCGCCCGGCGCAGCCGTCGGAGACGATGACCGGCGTGCCCATGGCCTTGGCCTCGAGCACGGTCAGCGGCTGGCCCTCGAACCACAGCGAGGGGAAGACCAGGGCGCGCGCGGCGCGCATCAGCGCCTTGACCTCGGCGGGGGATTTCCAGCCCAGAAACCGCGCCTCGGGATATTTGGCGCGGGTCTCCTCCATGGCCGGGCCGTCGCCGACGAAAACAGCGGAGACGCCGGCGCGGCGCGCCGCCTCGGCGAAAACATGCAGGCCCTTTTCCGGCGACAGCCGCCCGACGAACAGCAGGTCGCCAATCGCCGGATTGTCCTTGGGGCCGAGATCCTCGCAATCGATGGGATTGGACACGGAATGGATTTTCGCGCCCGGGGGCAGGTAGTCTTTGACCACCTGTTCCTGAAAGCGCGAAATCAGGACAAAGTCAGCAAAGGTTTGCGGCAGGCGGGCGCCGCGCAGCATCACCGTCTGGCGCAGGCAGCGCCAGATTTTGCGCGGATAATTGCGGGAATCGCAGTTGCTCGCCCAACAGGCGGCCGACATGGGCTTCAGCGCGCAGACATGGTTTTGCGGGTAATTGAAGAAGCCGCCATTGGGGCAGAACATGAAATATTCATGCACCGTATAGACCGCCGGCAGTCCGGATTTCTGGATGGGACGGGCGATGGCGGCGGACAAGGCCTTGGCCCAGCCGTGGACATGAACAATGGTGCGGCCGCGCGGCAAGCGGGCCAGCAGCTTTTCCAGCTCCTGTTCGGCGCGGAAATTCCATATGCCCTGGATTGCGGCTGCGGCCTTGGACTCATTGCCGAGCAGATCGGCCTGATCGAGACAGAGAACCTCGACGCCTTCGGCGGCGAGGCGCGGATCGACCGGCGAAGCGCTGGCGAAGACGATGGGCTGATAGCCGGCGCGCTTGAGCCCCAGCGCGCTCTCCAGCGCCACCTTGGCCTGGCCGCCGGTGACCGAGGCGTGATCTATGGCGATGACCACGTATATTTTTTCTTCCTGGATTATTTCTTGCGCGATCATGTTGGCTCCGGGCTTGTCGGGCCGCATAGTGCAAAAAAATCCTTTCGGAAAGTTGAGACTCTTTACCATGAACAAAACCGCCGCCGCTTTTTCCGCTTGTGCCGGGTTGTTGGGGGCCTGCGGCGTGGCCGCCGCGGCCGGAGCCGCCCATGCGGCGAACGCGGAAAAACTCGCCAGCGTCGCCCTGATCCTGCTGGTCCACGCCGCTGCGCTGCTGGCGTTGGCGCCGCGCCAAGGCGGGCTCTGGCGGCTGGCCGGGGCGCTGATGCTTTTCGGCGCAACGCTGTTTTCGCTGGATGTTTCCCTGCTCGTGCTGAAAGGCGCGCGGCTGTTTCCCTATGCCGCGCCCATCGGCGGGACCACGCTGATCCTGGCCTGGCTGGCGGCGACCGCCGCCGGCCTGTCGGACTTGCGGCGCTGAATTGGCCGCCTTGGCCCGAACGCGCCGCCCGCCCGCGAGGGAATGGTGAGAATTTTTACGATCTTTTGGCATGTTAGCGCTGGAAGCTCGCGTTTCCGAATCATCGGTCCCAGGCGCCTGCCGCGTTTTATCGACGCGAGCGCCTGAGACCAGCCCCCTGCCCAAAGGCGTCTCACGCCTCGCGGCGTCAACGAGGACCGCGCCAAAGCATGCGCATCTGCCATGTCATCGAATCCACCAACGCCGGCAGCAGCCGGGTGGTCGTCGATCTGGCGCGCTGCGGCGTGGCGGCCGGCGAGGACGTGACGGTCATTTATTCGCCCTGCCGCGCCGAAAAAATCTTCATCGACGATCTCGAAGCGCTCTTGCCCAGGATTCATCTGGTGGAGACGCCAATGCATCGTGAGGTCGGCCTTTACGATTTCGTCGAAGGCTTTCGCCTGCTGCGCGTGTTGCGCCAGAACGGCCCGTTCGACGTCATTCATTGCCACAGTTCCAAGGCTGGCGGCCTCGCGCGGCTCGCCGGCCTGTTTCTGCCCGCCGCCGTCAAGGTCTATGCGCCGCACGCCTTCGTGACGCTCAGCCCGGAGGCTTCGCCCGCCTATGGTTGGGCCGAGAAGGCGCTCAGCTATTTGTCCGACGCCATCATCGTCGTCTCGGAACAGGAGCGCGCCCACGCCATCGACTATCTGCGCATTTCGCCGCGTCTGATCCGCCTGATTCCCAATGGCGTCAGCGCCTGTCCGACAAGCAGCCGCACGATCATGCGCCAGCGGCTGGACATCGCCGCGGACGGCTTCGCCGTCGGCTTCGTCGGTCGCATGGTGGACCAGAAGAACCCGCTGCGCGCGGTCGAGGCCTTTGCCTTGGTCGCGAAAGACTATCCGCAAGCCGTCCTGGTCATGGTCGGCGACGGTCCGCTCAATGAATCTGTGCGCGACGCGATCCGCGGCCACGGGCTGGAGCCGCGCGTCCGCCTGGTCGGCTATGCGCCGGCGCGCGATTACATGCCGGCTTTCGACTGTCTGCTGTGTTCTAGCGACTATGAAAGTTTCGGCCTGATTTTTCCCGAGGCGATGATGGCCGGGGTTCCCGTGGCTTCGACCAGCGTCGGCGTCGTGCCCGAACTGGCCAGCACGGACGGCCCGATGTTCGGCGCCGCCGACTTTTCGCCCGAGGCGCTGGCGGCGGGCCTGCGTAGATTCATAGCCGCGCCGCCGGACGACCGCGCCCGGCTGCAAGAAGCGGCCCGCCTCTGCGCCGCGCCCTATTCGGTCGAGACCATGTATGCGCGAACCATGGCGCTTTACCGCGAATTGCGCGGCGAAAAAAAGCTTTAGGGCGTCGCCGTTCATCTCGCGGCGCCCGCCAATCGCGCCTTGGAGCGCGCGCGCGGCGAGAGCCGACCCGGCGCTCACGCGAACATCCTTGCATTTCCAGAAAAAAGCGCCAACTATGGAGAAATCGAGGTCGATACATGACGATCATCCTTATTCTGGTTTCCGCTGTTGTGGCCGCTAAGCTGGCGAAAAGCGCGGCTGAACCAATTCGCGTTCCGGTTCGCGCCCGCCGCCGTTGAGGTCTGGCTTTTTGTCCCGCCGCCGCGAATTCTGTTGGCCGCCGGGGCGTGGGCGTTTATCCTGACGTCATGAAATTCCAATTGAAATGGGCCGTCCTGTTCGCCATTCCCGTGGCGATCGCCCTTGCTGCGGCGCCTTGGACCGTGTCGCGGAACGCGCAGATCGACGCATTGAAACGGCAAGTTCGCGAGCGCGCCGGCCTGGACGTGACCGCCTATGGCCGCTCGGTTTTCGCCGTTCTGCCGCGTCCGCACATCCGCATCTATGAGCCGCGCCTTCGCGACGAGAGCGGCGGCCTGTCGATCGCCGCCGGCAGCCTGCGCGTCGATCTGGGTTTTGGCGGCCTGACCACGGGTCGTGTCGAGATCGCCCGCGCTGTGCTGTCAGACCCGGTGTTCACCGTCGACCCGTCGCGCCCGCCACGGCTTGTCAGCGAGGCCCGCGACGATCGCGCCGGCCCGGGCGACGTCGAAATCGAACATGGCCGGCTGCTGCTTCGCCGCGGCGAGGCTGAACAGCCCGATCCGGCGGCTGAGGACATTGAGGCGCGGCTGGAATGGAGCCGCGCCGACGCGCCGCTGTCGCTGACCGGCAGCGCCAGGATCGTCAGCGACCGGATCTCCGGTCCGGGCGAGGATCGCGGCCCGACTCGTTTCGCGCTCTGGGCGGCGCAGCCCGACCGACTTGGTCACGGAGGGGACAGCCCGATCACCCTGCGCCTGACAGACGAAACATTTCAATGCAATGTCAATGGCGCGCTGAGACTTGAGCCTTCCGCCCATTTCGAGGGGCAAGTTTCAGCCTCTACCGCCTCGCTGCGGACGCTCGCGCTCTGGCTGGGCTATGCCCTGCCTTTGCCCGGCCCCTATCGTAATCTGGCGCTCAAGGCCGAGGCGAAATTGAACGCCGGTCAGCTCGATCTGGCCAATCTGAGCCTGGCGGTGGACGGCGCCGCCTTTTCTGGCGCGGCGTCCGTGCGCCTCGACGGGCAGAAGCCTTCGGTGGCCGCCACGCTGGCCGGGGCGACCGTCGATTTCTCGCCCATGTTCGAGGATTTTCCCGCCGCTGCGGTCAATGGCCAGTGGAGCCGCGACTCCTTCGCCGCGCCGCATCTCGGCGCCGCCGATCTCGATCTGCGGCTCTCGGCGACCCGCGCCCGAATCGGCGATTTGCAACTGGACAATGCGGCGCTTTCGGTCCTTCTCAAGAACGGTCGGCTGGATTTGAATCTCGCCCAGGGCGGCGCCTATTCCGGCGTGGCGCGGGCGCGGGCGGTGATCGCGGAAGCCGGCGCCGGAACTCGACATTCGCGGCTCGATCGCCGCCGATAAGCTTGACGCCGCGCCGCTGCTCTGGGACGCGCTGAAACGCCAGATTCTCACCGGCGCGGCCAGCTTTGCGCTGACCTTCGAGACCAATGGCGACAGTTACGCCGATCTCGCCGCCCATCTGGACGCCCGTGGCGATGTTTCCGTCGCCGAGGGCGAAGTCTTTGGCCTCGACCTGGGCCTCGCCTTCCGCCGCCTGGAGCGCCGGCCGCTGACCGCCGGCGCCGACCTGCGCTCGGGACGCACGGCCTTCGACCAGCTCTCGGCGAAATTCAACGTGGTCCAGGGCCAGGCGGAAATCGAGGAGGGCGTGGCGCTGTCGAAGCCGCTCGCCGCCTATTTCTCCGGGCGGGCGCAAATCGCCGAGCGCGCCCTGGATTTGCACGCCAGCGCCAGAAGCGCGGATTCGGACGGCAAGGGGCCGCAACTGGGCTTCAGCATCTCCGGCTCCTGGGACGATCCCAATGTGGCGCCCGACGCCGAGGGGCTGATCCGCCGCTCCAACGCCGCCGCGCCGCTGCTGCCGCCAGCCAGCCCGCCGAACTAAGACAAGGACGAAAAATGTTCCTGCGCCAGTTCGAATATCTGGAGGCGCTGGCGCGGGAAAAGCATTTTCGCCGCGCGGCGGAGGCCTGTAACGTGTCGCAGCCAACGCTATCGGCCGCCTTGGCGCAACTGGAAGAGGAATTGGGCGTGCCGCTGGTGGCGCGCGCCGGGCGCTTTCAGGGCCTGACCCCGGAAGGCGAAATCGTGCTGGCGCGCTCGCGCCGGGCGCTGACCGAAATCAACTCGCTGCGCGCCGAAATCGCGGAGGCGCGCGAGGGCCTGCGGGGCAAATTGCGCCTCGGCGTGATTCCCACGGCCTTGCCGATGGCGGTGCGGGTCACCGCGCCGTTCTGCGCCGCCTTTCCCTCGGTGACCCTGGAAATCCTGTCGCTGACTTCGGACCAGATCCAGCGCAAGCTGGAGGTTTTCGAGATTGACGCCGGCATGACCTATCTCGACAACGAGCCGCTGTCCGGCGTGCTGTCCAAGCCGATCTACAATGAATCCTACTGCCTGTTGACCCGCGCCGACGGCCCGCTGGGCAAAAGAGAAAATATCGGCTGGGCCGAGGCGGCCGAATTGAAACTCTGCCTGCTGACCGGCGACATGCAGAATCGCCGCATCATTGACGGCCTGTTCCGCTCGGTGGGCAAGGCGCCGCGCCCCGCCGTGGAGACCAATTCGATCTTCAATCTGATTACCCATGCGGCGCTGCCGGGCGTCGCCAGCATAGCGTCGCGGCAGGTGCTCGACCTGTTCGGCCCGCCGGCGGGCATGGTCGCCCTGCCGCTGGTGGCGCCGGACGCGCGGCGCATGATCGGCCTGGTGGCCCTGGACCGACAGCCCCTGCCGCCGCTGCCGCGCAATTTTCTCGAAAAGGCGCCGGGACCCGACGCGTTTATCGGTCCGCCGCCGTAAACTGGGACGTGGTTTCGCCGCTGGAGTCCGATGCGTCTCCAGCCCCCGCGACCGGCAAGGTGAATTCGAACACGGCGCCATGGGGCCGATTGGCGCGGTAGGAAATCTCGCCGCCATGGCTTTCGACAATGCTCTTGCTGATCGACAGGCCGACGCCCATGCCGAGCATTTTGGTGCTGAAAAATGCGTTGAACAATTTTTCCAGCGCATCGGGCGCGACGCCGGGGCCATTGTCGGCGACGCCGACGCGCAAATGGCTGGCGTCGGGCCTGGCGATCTCGACGCGGATTTCCGGCGCCGCCGTCTGGCCCAGCGCGTCGTCGGCGTTGCGCGGCAGATTGACCACGACCTGTTCGATCTGAATGCGATCGACGCAGACCGGAACCTCGTCTTCGCCCGCGGGCGACAGAACGATCTTGGCGCGCGAGCGCAAGGGCGCCAGCCGCAGCGCCTCCTCGATCAATTCGCGCAAATCCTCCGGACGGCGTTCGGCGGGGCGTTTCTCGATGAAGCCGCGCAGCCGCTTGATGATCTCCCCGGCGCGGCGGGCCTGGGTCTCGATGCGGCCGATCAGATCGGGCTGGAGGGCCAAACCGCCGGAGGGGTCGGCCGGTCGGGCGGCCGTGCGGCGCGCGGCGGCGGCGAAATTCAGGATCGCCGCCACAGGCTGTCCCACTTCATGCGCCAGCCCCGCCACCACCTCGCCCATATCGTTGAGACGGCTGACATGCATGAGTTCGTCGCGCAAGGCGTTGACGCGGCGCCTTTCCGCGTCGATCGGGCTGAGATCGCGCATGAAGCCGACAAAGAGGGTGCGGCCGTCGATCCGCGCCTCGCTCACCGTCAGTTCCAGCGGAAACAATGCGCCATCCTTGCGCCGTCCCTCCAATTCGCGGCGATTGCCAATGACTTTTCGCTCGCCCGTCGCGCGATAGGCGGCGATATAGCCGTCGTGCCGGCCGGTTCCGGCGAAGGGCGTGAGCATGTCGACGTTCTTTCCGATCACCTCCTCCGGCTCATAGCCGAAAATCTCGCCGACCGCTGGATTGGCGGAGAGCACGACGCCTCGGTCATCGATCGTGACGATGGCCTCCATGGCGGAAGCGAGAATGGCGGTGAGGCGGCGCTCGTTGTCCTCCAGCGCGCGGCGAATGGCGATGCGGTCGCTGATGTCCTCGGAGAAGATCACCACGCCGCCGATTCCGTCATGGGAGTGGCGCCAGGGCCGCACCTCCCAGCGCAGCCAGACGGTCTCGCCATCGGCGCGCTCGAACCGGTCGCAGTCGCTGCGCACGGTCTCGCCGGCCAGCGCGCTGGCGTGAACCTGTTTCCAGGCCTCGCCGATCTCGGGAAAGACCTCGTAATGCGACTTGCCGACGATGTCGCGGTCGAGACCGTAATCCTCGCGCCAGCGGGCGCTGACGGCGAGATAGCGCATGTTCCGGTCGAACATGGCCATGGCCGCCGGCGCCTGTTCGACGAACTGGCCGAGCTGTTCGTCGTCATCCCGCTGCCAGGCGCGGAGCAGGCCATGGGCGCGCTTCATCCGGCGCAGCGAACGGACCAGCGCCAGGATCATGGCGCTGTTGAACAAAAACACCGCCAGAGCGAAGAAGTCCGCCGGCGCCGACAATCCGGCCAGCGCCCGCCCCTGAACAGGCGCATGGGTGGCGGCCAGCACGCAGACCAAGGTCAAGAGGCCGCCGGGAACGCCGCCGAGCAGGCCGGCGACGAGCACGGCCGGATAAAACGGCGCATAGACCAAGCGATCGCCGAGCAGAGCGTCCAAGCGCCAGCGCAGCAGCAGGCTCAAAATCAGCAAAGCCGCGACCAGCGCGATGCGCGCCGACGCCGCCTGCGGCGTCAGCCCCCGCAAAAGGCCGCCGACGATCCCGCCGGTTTCGCCGCTGACATGGGCCTGCGACATCGCACGCTCCCGAGCCGCGGAGGCAAAAGCGCCGACGCGGGGTGGTTATGCTAAACCTTTGCCGGCCGGCCGGAAAGCCGTGGCAAATACCGAGGCCATCGAACTCGACCTGACGCGCGGCGGGTCTAAATATTCAAAGGAATTGTAGTTTTTGCGCCAGTTTCGCCTCAAGACTTGCGTTAAGCTGCTTCTGTCTGGCCCTGCCCCGGAGCGCCCCATGTCCCACGGACAGATCGTTCACATCATCGAAGACGACCAGGCCGTCCGCGAATCCCTCGATCTTCTGCTCAGATCCGCCGGTTTGACGGCGCGGCTTTATCCTTCGGCGCTGGATTTTCTTGAGTCCCGGCCGGCGCCGACCGGCTGCGTGGTCACCGACATTCGAATGCCCGGCCTCAACGGCATAGAATTGCTGGAGGAAATGAAAAAGCGCCGCCTCGGGCTGCCGGCGGTGGTGATGACCGCCTTCGCCGACGTGCCCCTGGCGGTGAAGGCGATGAAACTCGGCGCGGTGGACTTCATCGAAAAACCGTTCGACGACGAATTGATCGTCTCGTCGATTCTCGCCGCCCTGGCGCGCAAAGTCGCGCCCGAAGGATTTCGAGGCCCAGGCCGTTGAAGCGCGGCGACGCCTGGCGGGGCTGACGGCGCGCGAGCGCGACGTGCTCAACGGTCTGATGAAAGGCAAGCTGAACAAGACCATCGCCTTCGAACTGGGGATCAGTTCGCGGACGGTGGAGACCCATCGCTCCAATTTGATGACCAAGACCCAGTCCGAAAGCCTGTCGGAGCTGATCCGCCTGGCGCTGCTCGCGGGAGAGCCGGAGGAGGCCTGAGCCGCAATCCCGGGCTTGCCTCCGGCGTTTTTTTCGGAACGTGGCGAAAGACTCAGCCGGCGAAGCCGAACAGACGCGCGGCGGCGTCAGCGGTCTCTTCCCAGTAGAGCGGCCTGCCGCCCAGCGTGACGCGGATACGCCGCGCGCCCAGGGGCAGAAGGCCCGAGCCATCGGTCCAGCGGCAGGGCGCGGCGGCGGCGCCTTCCAGCGCGCGCCAGCCGGAGTTCAGCGCGGCCAGATCGAACGCCCGGCCATCGACCTCCAAGGCGGTGACCAGGACGCCCAGACGGCGGTCGTCGGCGCTTTCCGGCTCGACCTGGCCGGGGCTCCAGACCCGCGACGTCAGCCGCAATTCGCCGGCGACGGCCGGGACGTCGAAATCCCAGACTTGACCCCGGCGCGAGAGCGGCGCGATTTCCATGCCATCGGCGATCAGCCGCAGGCGCGGATCGTCGGTGAGCGCATGGCCCAGGCTTAGGGCGCGCTCCAGCAGCGCCGTCTTGGCCCTGGCGACGCGCGGTCCAGTCTTTTCGATCGGCGCGCAGGTCTCTTCGGCGCGTTTTGGCGCGAAATCGGGAAAAAGCTCGATCGCGACGGCGCCATTGGCGAAGGCGGCGCGATTGCCGCAATCGAGATAGGATTCCGCCGGCAGGCCCTCGGCGAGCAGAATGTCGTGGCTGTCGAGCTCGACATGCCAATAGGTGACTTTTTCCCAGGTTTCCTGAACAATGGTCGCGCCATTGACCAGGGCGATGGCGGGAATAAGCACGTCGTCGACCAAAAGGTTATGGCCGGGGCTGACGCAGAGATCGCGGACGGGAAGATTGTCGCCGAAGGCGCCGGCGCCAATGCGCACCGGCCAGACATTTGCGGGCGCAGGGCGCCTTTTCAGGTCGAGCTGGCGGCGGCCAATCCATTTCACCGGCCGCAGCGCGCCGGACGCGGTGCGGGCCAGATCGCCGGCGGCGAGATTTTCCACGGCGATGGCGCCGCGCGCGGTTTCGATGCGGGTTCCCGTGCAATAGCAGGGAATCAGCGTGACTTGCGTGCCAGCGCCATTGTCATAAGAACTCAGTTGGAAGGTCTGGCCGGAGAAATTCTGGCTCGGGTCGAAGTCGAGCGTAGTGGTCTTGCCGTTCTCCGAAATGGTCAGGACATTGCCGGTCGCGCTGAGACTGGGGCTTCCCTTGAAATCATAGGCGAAATTGGTCAGGTCGATGCTATCGGTGGAAATCGAAGCCGAACAGCACGCCGGTATAATCGGCTTCCGCCAGTTGCAGCGCGCCATTGCCGTTGAACTGAACGTTCTGGTCGAAGGTTCCGGTGAAGTCGAGCACGCCGGAATCCGAAACTTCCGCCGAACCGGCGCCGGTGACCGCGCCGCCATAGACCATCTGGCCGGCATCGGCGTCCAGCGCGCCGGCGTTGTCGACGGTCCGCGCATCGAGCGTCAATTGGCCGCCGTTGGCTTCAATGACGCCGGTTGCATTATTGACGAGCGTGGTCGAACCTGAGACCTGGACCACGCCTTGCCCTTCGATCTTTCCGAAATTCGAAAAATCGGAGGAAGCGCCGAGGACCGAAGAGGTCGCATTGTAATCGCCGAGCCAGATCGTTGCGTATTGGTCGTTGGTCAGCGAGTTGACGAAGAGATCTGTGGAGGCGTCGGCGCCGCCAAGGTAGATCGCCCCGTCATTGGTCAGCGCCGTGGAGAGATTGAGCGTGTCGCCATCCTCCAGCGACAAAAGCCCGGAATCGGAAATGTTCGTCAGTCCGGCGAGCGCGCTATTGGAATCGGCGGCGCCAGCGTCGGCGATATAGGCCTGCGGCCCGTCGATGGTGACAATGCCGGAAATCTTGTCGATCTGGCCGCTGGAGAATTCGAGCAGAGCGTCGCCGACCACGTCGTAATCGCCCGCGAGAACGCCGGCGGTTCCATCGCCGGCGATGGAATTGACGATCAATTCGGCCGGGGCGTCGGAGTTGTTTGGGAGTCCGCCGGCAATATCGATCTGACCGGCATTGACCAGCGAGCCCGCCAAAAGCTCGGTCGGCTGCTGCATCGGCGCCTGGCCGTCGCCGATCAGCGCGAGGCCCGAGGAATTCACCGTCAGTGAACCCGCTATGTTGAGCAAGCTGCCGCCAGTCGCGGTCGCGTCCTCGCCATCGAGATTGAGAACGCCTTCCACCGTGGCGTCGCCTGTGACGTTGAGCGTCTGCGGCTCCCAGCCGGAAGATCCGGCCTGGCCGAGGCTGTAGGTGGTGGCGATCGGCACGTCCAGCGAAGTGAGCGAATTGGCGACGACAATGTCATATTCGCCGGTGAAACCGTCCCCCGCGTTGTAATCGTTCTGCACGCCGATGAAATTGGCGGCGGTCAGATCGGCGCCGGAGACATGGACCTGGCCGATTTCGGCGTTGGCGGCGTCATAGAGGTCGAGCACGCCGCTTCCCGACCCCGTCGATTGATAGGCGAAATGCGTCACATTGTCGGTGGTGGCGCTTTCCTCCAGCGCGATGACGTCGCCGCTTTGCAGGCCCGCGGCGGTTCCCGTGGCCTCGCCGCCAAACATATATTGGCCGGAGGCGTCCTGAGCGAGCGCCAGCTTGTCTGTTCCGTCCTCGAACGTGACGGTGGTGTTGTTGAGCAGGGCGTTTTCGACAATCAGCTCGCTGTCGTTGCTCAGGCTGATATTGCCGCCATTGGCCGGGGAATTGGGGCCGGTGTCGGACGCTTCGGCATATAGCCGGCCATGGCTGAGATTAACGTGGCCATAATTGACATAGCCGCCGGCGGCATAGGCGGGCGGGCTGCTGTCGCTCACCACCATGGCGGCGAACTGGCTGGTCGAGCCCGTGAGATCGACGGTTCCGGTATTGTTGAAAAAGCCCTCGGCGGTCGTCGTCGGGCTGTCGGGCGTGATCTTGATCATCTCGGCGTCGCCGGCGCCGACATTGATTGTCCCGGCGAAATTGACGGTCCCGTGGACGTCGAGTCCGGCGAGATAGGCGTCGGCGCCGCCGGAGCCGCCATGATTGAAGCTTCCGCCGGCCGTCAAATTGTCGATCGTGACGCCCGCGCCGAGCGAATTGTCGGTGACGTCAAGCAGTGAAGCTGGCGTCGAGCTCGTCTCGACGCCCAGCGTCAGCACGCCCATGTTGAGCGTGACATTGGCCGGCGCGGCGTCCCCCGAGGCCAACTCGACATCGCCCTGGCCGATCCAGGCCTGGGTCGGACTGGCGGCGGAAGCGCCATCGGGCGGCGCGCCGGTCGTCCCGGTCCAGGCGTTGGCCGTGTAATAATCCGCCGCGCCGCCCTGCCATGTGTAGATGGGCGCCTGGACGCTCACATCCAGTTCCGATGTATAGCCGAGGCCGGACAGGGCAGAGGTCGTGACCAAGGTGTCGCTGAAACTCTCGCCGCTGGCGACGCCCGCCAATGTGACCTGGCCGAGTTGGGTGGCGCCATGCCAGACCGTGACGGTCTCGCTCTGGTTCGCCGCCGAATAGCTGAAGGTCGCGCCGGTCGGATTCAGCGTTGACGTCGCTTCCGTCTGAAAGGCGATGGCGTCGCCGGCCTGGAACCCGTAGATGTCGCCGCCATAAACATAGGTCTGGCCGGCGCTGGCGGGACTGACGTCGCCGGCGATGTCGAGCCGCTCGCCCGAACCGTCGACAAAATAGACATTGGTGTTCTGCAAAGCCGCCGTGAGCAGCGCATCGGAGCCATTGCTCAGATAGATGTCGCCGGAACTGGTCTGGCCGGACGAAGGAACATCGCTCAAACCCGCCGCCAGCAGACCATGGTCGAGGGTAATCTCTCCATAACTGGCCCAGTTGGCGCCTCCGACGGCCCCCGGCTCGAAGGTGACCAGGCCGTAATCGCCAGAGGCGCCGGTGACGTCGATGGCGCCGTCATTCTGGAAAAAGCCGGCTAATCCGAACGCCGTGCCGGCGCTGGCGGTGACGGCGAGGAAATCGCCGGCGCCGACATTGATCTGGCCGTAAAGATCGCCAAAAGTCGTGACGTTGAGCGTGGCCCTATCCGCCGCGGAAACCGCGCCGGGCTCCGCAACAGCGCCGCCCGTCCCGGTGACGTCGAGGGTGAAATCGGAACCCAGGCTCTGCTGAGCGAGATCGATGGTCGAGCCGCCGCCGATCTGGCCCGCGTCGAGAGTCAGGCTGTCGGGGACATAGTCCTGCGCGCCTATGTCGATGGTCCCATTGTCCAGCGTCGCCGTGGCGCCTGGGGACGGCACGGCGCCGCCCTGCCAGTCGGAAGCCGTGTCAATCGAACCGACCGCGCCGGAGACCCAGGTGTCGGCGCCCGTCGCGTTGAAAGCAATGTCATATTGATCGGCGTAGCTCTGGCCGGTTTCCGCGTCGATCTGACCGGAGGGCGCCGTGGCCGAGGCCAGGGAGAAATCCGCCGCCGTGTAGGTTCCGCTCAGTTGAATTTCGCCGATCTGCGTCGCGCTATCTTGCGTCGCGCTGTCATAGACATAGAGCTTGTCCCCGGTCGAATCATAGCTCAGCGAGACCGGCGCCGCGTCGCCCGTGCTTTGCAGCAGGCCGATCGCGTCGCCCGCCTGGAAATTCTCGACGGTTCCGCCGAACTCGAAATCGCCGGCGCCGGTCTGGCCGAGCAGCAGCGTCCCGGTCGCGTCCTTGAAATCGACGGCGGCGTTGGTGAAAATGGTGTTGAGCACGGCGAGCGTGCTGGAATCGCTCAATGTGAACGCGCTGCTTCCGATCGAGGAGCCGGCGTTATTGTCTGGCGCCAGAGCATAGAAATCGCCGTGGGACAGGTTGACGTCGCCATAGGCGGCATAGGCGCCGGCCGAGGGGTTGCCGCCCGCATTGCCCTGCTTCACCATCATCACCGCGTCATCGTCGGCGAGGCCGTCGAGATTGATGGTCCCGGTGTTGTCGAAATCGCCTGGTGTCGTCGACGTGCTGCTGGCGTCGGCGATCCCTATGTCGAAGGCGTCGCCGGCGCCGACATTGATGGTCCCTGTGTCATTCACCGCGCCATTGGCGCCGAAGCCGGCGAGCATGATGGGCGCGCTGGCCGAGGCGGAGGTCCAGTCGGCCAGGGAACCGGTGTCGCCGCCGGCGGCGGTGACATTGATCGTGTCGCCGGTCAGCGTGTAGTTCTTGACCGCGAGATCGGAACTCGCGCTCGCGCCATAAGTGGACGCCACCCCCATGTCGAAGGTCAGATTGCTGACCTCCGTCGAACTCGTCGTGCTCGATGCGTTGATCTCGACCTTGCCGGCGCCGACGATGGCGGTTTCCCCCGATTTGGGAACGCCGCCGGTCCAGTCGCCCGCAACGTCGAATGCCGCCCCGCTCGAGCCGCCGGCGTCGGTCCAGGCGTCGCCGGCGACAATGTCGAACTGGCTGTCGAGGTTCAGATTGTTCGCGGTCGTGGCGGCCGCATCGCGAGCCAGATAGAACTCATTGGTCGCGAAGGAGCCGGCGAGGTTGAGCGCGCCGAGAGTTTCGTCGGCGGAATCCTCAATGGTAAGCTGGCCGCTGGAATAGGACAGCGAGGCCGGCAAATCCGAGGTCGCGTCGGTGATCAGCTGAATCTGATCGCCCTGCTGGAATCCAGAAATCGCGCCGCCATAGGCGTATTCGGCATTGGCTCCGGTTCCGCCAACGGTCCCGCTCGCGTTCTGGACGAGGCCGAAAATATTGTCGGCGCCGTCCTTGAATGTGACATTGGTGTTCTGCAGCCAGGCGCTGGCGATCGCCGTGCTGTTCTGGCTCAGGCTGATGTCGCCAGTCGCTCCGCTGGTGGAATCCGCCGCGCCGGCGCCGAGAATGCCGTCAACCAGCGAGATCTGGCCGTAATTCACTGTCGGATCGACAGCGCCCTTCAGCGGAGCGACAAACAAGAAAGCCGGCGCCAAGGACGAGGTTCCCTCCACATTGATTTGGCCGGCGTTGGTGAAGGAGTTCGGAGGCCGCGCTTGAATCGGATTCGACGCCTATGCCAAGGACGTCCATCGCGCCAATGTTGATGATGGCGTCGGAAGCGGCGTTGCCGGCGGCGACCAGTCCGGCGCCCTCGAAGGGCGATCCGCCCGTCAGGTTGACATCGATGGTCACGCCGGAAAGCAGCGTGGCGTCATCCAGTTCGAGGCCCGCGCCGGGTTGGAAAACAGCCGTCGATCCGAGTGGCAAGGAGGCCAGCGTGGCGCCGATCTGGAAGGTCAGGCTGGTTGGCAGGCTTGCGGCGTCCATCGCGGTGATGATCGGCATGCCCGCGAGGATGACTGCCGTCGAATTGTTTCCGGGCAGAGATCCGCCCCATGCCGTCGGAGTGTCGTAATCGGCGATGCCGCCGGTCCAATTGAACGTCATGCCTGGCTCCCGCCTTACAAAACTCTTCCCCGGACCGCGCCGCCGGCGATCTGCCCCGCTCTAGCCACCGCGCCCCGACACGAAAACCTCGGGTCTTTACGGAACGTCAACCTCGGCCTTTTAAAGGGTTAACGAATTTTAAGCTTTCGAACATTGCGTCAGATCAAGCCATTGCTGTCAAGTCGGACTCATTTTTTGGGTGCGACTGGCGTAGCGCCGAAATTGCGGCGCAAATAGGCTTGAGTTCGTCGAACAACGTTAGGTAACTTTAGCGCCGGGAGCGGATTTTGGACCCGCCGGCGTGTCAGGAGCCTTTGGCTGGCTGCTTTTTCGGCGGCGACATGACGTCGTCGGGCAGACGTTTCCACACTTTGGTCTGGCCCAGCAGGGAAATGCCGATATAGCCGCGCAGCATCAGCTTTTTGCCGTCGGGGCTGAGGTCGATGCGCGCGTCATAGACCTTGCCGTCGCGGGGATCGAGCACATGGCCGTCCTCATAGGCGAGGCCCTCGCGTTTCATGTCGGTGACGATCGGCAGGCCAATCATCGGCGCGCCCTTCAGCGCGCCGGGACAGCGCTCGCAGGTCGCATGCTTGCCTTCCTCGCCGGGCTTGGGAAAGGCTTTCACCAGTCGCCCCTCATAGAATCCATCGCGTTCGCCGAACTGGAACCAGCCATTTGGCGCGCCATTGTCGTCCTCGGATTGCCAGAAGCCGGTCAAAACGGGCTCTTCCGCCCGCGCGGCCAAGGTCAGGAGAGCGATGGCGAAAAACGACAAAGCGACCGTCGCCGGAGGAAAGGCTTTCATCGGCAAAACTCCACACCGCCTTATACCATCGCCCCAGGAAAAGGACCGAGGAAATCTGCGCCGACCGGAGCAACGGGATCGCTCAGAAAAACCCGGAGCAAGACCAAGACGACCGCACGGGCGCTCAGATTTTCGCGCATTCAATCTCGCGCGGCAAAATGACCGTTTTGCGGCGGGCGCATCTCACTTCGGCAGGACCGCCGACGTAGCGTCCGCCGCCTTCCCGTCGCGCCCGCGGGCGAGGATGAAGCTGCAATAAAGCCGCCAGCCGGCGCCATCGGGGCCAAGGCGACCGCGTCCGAGGCGGAGCTCGACTTGCCTGGCCAGGCGACCGTCACGACCGCGCGTCGCGCTGACGTTTAGCCGAAGGCCCATGGCAAAACCGGCGACCAGCGCCGCGACGGCGAAAATCAAGAGAAAAGACAATTCCGCCATAGCCCCCTCCGCGAAGAACGAAATGAAAACAAACACATGTTGTAAGATTATCTTACTCATACCGGTTAATGTCAATTAACCCAGGCCGTGGGTAACGCGTTTTTCGACAAATTCGCACCGGAAAAAGAGCGCCATCCAAGAAATCTTGATTCGCTGCGCCATCTCTCGTACGCTTGCCTTACGCGGAGGCGGGCCATGTCTTACATTTCTGAAGATAACGACGAGCGCGGGGCGGCGGCGCGCGATCTCGCCCGCATGTTGCTGGGCGAAGCGCGCCGGCTGGCGTTGCAGTTCGAATCGGTGCGGACTCTCGATCCCACCGCATTCCACGAAGCCGTCGCCGATCTGGCGGCTCTGGTCGAGGAATTGCGCGGCGGGAGCGCCGAGGCTGGCGATTCCGTGGTCCGCCTCGACGGCGAGCGGCCTGCGGAAGCGGGCAATGCCGAGGCCTTCATCCTTGAAATCATCGGCGTCTTCCCCGAGGGCGCCTCGGTTGAAAATATTTATAACGGCGTGGTCGAATCCGGCGCCGCCATGAGCCGCGAGGCGCTCACCGTGCGGCTGCACCGCATGTTGCGCGCCGGCAAGGTTACGAGGCCCTCGCAGGGCCATTACGCGCTGCCGCACGCCCCCGCGACGCCGTTCCGCCGCAACGCCAATTGACGCTCCAAGCCGTCTTGGGGAAGGCGATCCGACAGGTTTTCGACCAATAAAAAAGCGGGCCAGAGCGGCCCGCTTCGTTGCTTGCGCGGAAAAGCCTGGTCCTTACGCCATGGCCTTCTTCAGGTTTTCGTCGATCTTGTCGAGGAATCCCGAGGTGGTCAGCCATTTCTGATCGGGACCGACCAGCAGCGCCAGATCCTTGGTCATGAAGCCGCTTTCCACTGTATCGACGCAGACCTTTTCCAGCGTCAGCGAGAATTTCAGCAGCTCCGCATTGTCGTCCAATTTCGCACGATGGGCGAGGCCGCGGGTCCAGGCGAAGATCGAGGCGATGGAATTGGTCGAGGTTTCCTTGCCCTTCTGATGCTCGCGATAGTGGCGGGTCACGGTGCCATGCGCCGCTTCCGCCTCCACCGTCTTGCCATCGGGGGTCATCAGCACCGAGGTCATCAGGCCGAGCGAGCCGAAGCCCTGGGCCACCGTGTCGGACTGCACGTCGCCATCGTAGTTCTTGCAGGCCCAGACATAGCCGCCCGACCACTTGAGCGCCGAGGCGACCATGTCGTCGATGAGGCGATGCTCATAGGTGATCCGCGCCTCGACGAAGCGGTCATGGAACTCGTTCTCGTAGATTTCCTGGAACAGGTCCTTGAAGCGGCCGTCATAGGCCTTGAGAATCGTGTTCTTGGTCGAGAGATAGACCGGCCATTTGCGCAGCAGGCCATAGTTCAGCGAGGCCCGGGCGAAATCGCGGATGGAATCGTCGAGATTATACATGGCCTGGGCCACGCCGGCGCTCGGGAACTTGAAGACTTCCTTCTCGATCACCGTGCCGTCTTCGCCCTCGAACTTGATGGTCAGGCGGCCCTTGCCGGGAACCTTGAAATCGGTGGCGCGATACTGGTCGCCGTAGGCGTGACGGCCGACGACGATCGGCTGGGTCCAGCCGGGAACCAGGCGCGGCACGTTCTTGCAGATGATCGGCTCGCGGAAGATGGTGCCGCCGAGGATGTTGCGGATCGTGCCGTTCGGCGATTTCCACATTTCCTTGAGGTTGAACTCTTTCACGCGGGCTTCGTCGGGCGTGATGGTCGCGCATTTCACGGCGACGCCGTATTTCTTGGTGGCTTCGGCGGAATCCACGGTCACCTGGTCGTTGGTGGCGTCGCGGTTCTCGACGGAGAGATCGTAATATTTCAGATCGATGTCGAGATAGGGATGGATCAGCTTGTCCTTGATGAACTGCCAGATGATCCGGGTCATTTCATCGCCGTCCATTTCGACGACAGGATTGGCGACCTTGATTTTCGACATGCGCTGACCTTCCCCTGAGCTGAATTCGTGCGGTTTTACGCCGCCCGCCGCGCCTATAGCATCGGTGGGAAGCGCCCGCTAGCTAGGCTTTGGACGAGAGGCGAGGAAAACTTGTGCATTCCCCCTTCCGCCAAGCGCGATATGAGCGGCGAGGCGGCTCTTGCCGAATTGGGGCGGTGGCGGCGTTAGGCGCGCGCCATCTGCCGTTCGAGCACGGCCAGAGTCACGCCTTCGATCGCCTGAATCGAGAGATTATCCTTTGAGAGAAACGCCGCCGCCCCAGCGCGATAGGCGCAGCGGCGTATGTCTGGCGTGTCCAAGCCCGTGATGAGAATCAAGGGCGGCAATTGTTTCAACCCGGCATCGACAATAAATCCTATCGATGTTTCCAATCCGAGCCAGTAATCGACATATATAATATCAAACTTTTCTGATGTGATGAGCCTGGCAGCCTCTTCAACAGAGCGGCAGGAGGTCACTAAAAAGTCCATTTGTTTAGATTTTGTGAGAAGTTTTGTAAATAAAAACGCGTCTTCCGTATCGTCATCAACAATTAACGCCCTGATCGTCTCGCGCTCTGGCGCCAGCAAATCATATTCCATTTGCTCAGTCACGACATCAAAATTCATGTCCGACTCCAAGCCTGATCAATGTGAATCGCACCAATTAGCATACGACAAATTTTATCGTTAACAATAGAGTTAAGAAAAATAGTTTGCATTACCTGCGTAATATATGATTTCTTACTTAAGATTCGTCGGGTTGTCGCCATGACCCATGCGATCAAAGCGGCTCTGACGCAACCGGAGAAGGCGCGGGCGCCTCGCTTCCCGTCGGGGAAAATGGAAAGACGATGATGAAAGCCGAGCCGACATCTGGCGTCGATTTCGCCGAAATCGCCCAGCCGTGCCGATTGGCCACCGTCCGGCAAATGGCGAGGCCTATGCCATTTCCGGAAATCTCGCTTTTGCCATGGAGGCGACGAAATGGCTCAAAAATTGATTCCGCCTGGGTTTGCGGGAAACCGACACCGTCATCCTCGACGATCAATTTCTTATCTGCCCCGTCCGACAGGAGACGGACGCGAATCCGCGGCGTTTGGCCGGACTTGCGGTATTTAAGCGCATTGGAGAGGAAATTGACCAGGATTTGGAGCGTTTGCGATCGGTCGCCGCAAATGTGGAAACTCGCGCCGAAAATCTGGATATCCGCCGAGGTTTCCTCGATCGTTTGCGCGCAAAGCTCTATCGCCTCGTCAATGAGCCGGCAAAGGTCGAAATCCTCTAGTTTCAAATCGCTCTCGATTGAGCGCGACAGCGTCAACAGATCGGCGACCAATTGCCGGGCTCGGCGAGCGGAATCGGACATGACCCCTGCGGCGTAACGCATTTCCTCGGCGTCCGACGTGGCGAGCGCGTTGTCGAGCACTTCAGCGAAGGCGCAAATTTTGCGCAAGGGCTCCTGAATGTCGTGCGAGGCGATATAGGCGAAGCTCGCCAAGCCTTCATTGGCGCGGCGCAGGTCGTCGACGGATTTTTTCAGCTTCGCCTCGGCGTCCAGACGAGCGGCGATATCTATGGCGAAAACCAGAATGCGCGTGCCCTGGGCCGTCGCCACCGGCGTCAGTCCTATTTCAACGGGAAACTCGGCGCCGTCGCGACGCCGCGCGCGCAGATCGCGGCCAAGACCCATCAGGCGCTTTTCCGGTGCGGCGACATAGGCTTCCCGCAGAGCGCGATGCGCGTCGCGCAGATTTTCCGGCAACAGGAAGTCAACATGCAATCCGACCATTTCGCTACGGGCGAAACCGAAAAGCTGCTCGCAATAGGTATTGACCAGTTCGATCCGACCGGCAGGATCGATCATCAGCATGGCGGCGGGGCAGGCCTCGAAGGCCAACGCAAAAAATTCGTTCGACATGACCCGCCTCCCCCTTGATCTCCACCTGAGTCAATAATGTACACTGAATCGTGTGAGACGGTGTTTGCCGAATGCGATAGGCTGCGTGGGCTCGAGATTTCGGCGTCCGAACGGCGCCATATTTTCGCGCGACAATCTTTCGCGACAATCTTTTGCGACAATGGGTTCCGGAGGGCGAATGAGCGCGGACGCCAAGACGAAACGAGAGCGCCGTCATATTCTGATCGTCGAGGACGATCAGGACGACGCCTTTCTGTTGAAGCGGGCGCTGACTTCGGCCGCCCGCGACGCCAATGTCGATCTGCACATCGTCCACACCGTCAACGGCCTGGACGCCTTGGGCGCCGTGGCTCGCGACGATCTGCTGGAAAACCTGCCGCAAGTGATCGTCGTCGATTTGAACATGCCCTTGGTCGATGGCGGCCGCTTTCTCGATGCGCTGCGCTCCGACCTCGGCCTGACCGACGTGCCTGCCGTGGTGCTGACCACGGCGACCGACAAGACTGTCCTGGACAAGGCTATGTCTCAGGGGGCCGACGCGGTGTTTTCCAAGCCCAACAGCCAGAGCGAGCTGCTGGCCATCGCCCGGGAGATACTTGCCTTCGGCAGTGTCCCCGCCTGATCGGGCCGCCTCGAGCTTTTTCGGCGCAACATCCAGAGATATTGCGCAAAATCGCAAAACGGCTTGCAAAGTTTCAATCGAGCCTGGTGGGAAACCCTGATGCCGACCACCGGACCCAAGTTCGGGCGACGCCATCCAGATCCCCCTGGGATCCTTGGCGTCGCGGGAAAGACCTATATTCACCCCACCAGGGCCCAGCCATTCTGCCCCAGCCTTTCCTGCGGCAGATATTGCGCCTTGTAATCCATTTTCCTCGAGCCCTCGACCCAATAGCCGAGATAGAGATGCGGCAGGCCCATGGCCTTGGCGCGCTCGATATGGTCGAGGATCATATAGGCGCCGAGCGAGCGGCGTTTGTGTTCGGGGTCGTAGAAGGAATAGACCATGGACAGGCCGTCATCGAGGATATCGGTCAGGCAGCAGGCGGTGAGATCGCCGGCTTCGCCCTCGGCGCCGGTCTGCCGGTAGAGCGCCAGCCGGCTTTCGACATGGCTGTCCTCGATCATCATGCCATAGTCGATCATGGCCATGTCCGCCATGCCGCCGTCGGAATGGCGGCTGTCGAGATAGGCGCGGAACAGTTTGAACTGGCTCGGGTCCGCGCGGGCCGGGCCGAAATCGCCTTGAATATCGGCGTTGCGCGCCAAAATCTTTTTCTGCGTGCGGTTGGGCTCGAATTCATCGACCAGGATGCGCACGGAGACGCAAGCCTTGCAATTTTCGCAGGCCGGTCGATAGGCGATGGTCTGCGAGCGGCGGAAACCGGAATGGGTCAGCGCGTCATTGAGGGTCGCCGCGCGGCGCCCGACCAGATGGGTGAAGATCTTGCGCTCCTCCTTGCCCGGCAAATAGGGGCAGGGGGCCGGCGAGGTCAGGTAAAACTGCGGGGGGTCGCGGGGTTCGCTGGACAAGGCCGCCCTCCGCTCAGGCGCGCCGCAGGACGATCACGCCGGCGAGCATGTCATGCAGGCAGCGCTTGTCCGGGGTCACCAGCGAGATCAGCAGGATCGGCGCGACCATCCAGCTCAGGTAAAACAGCACGGCATGGAAGGCCGCATAGAGAAAGGGAACCGGCGCGCCGTCGACCCGCCGCATCTCCAGGTCCATGGCCTTCATTCCCGGCGTGGCCCGCCGCCAGCCGGAAATGGTGATGCCGTTGTAAAAAAAGGCGATAACCGCGAAAAACGCCGGCAGGATGAAAATCGCCAGCCAGAACGAGGCGAAGAGTGTGAAAAGGAAGGCGACAGGCGACACGCCCAGCCCGAGCACCGCCAACAGGAAAAACGGAGCGATCGACAACAGGCTGATCAGAAGCAGGTCGAGCAGAATGGCGATCGTGCGCCGCGTGCGCACGCCGGCCAGCGCGCTGGCCGGCAGCGGCGCGAGCGGATAAACGGCGGTGGGGCCCGAAACCTGGGTCATGGCGCATCCTTTTGACAGCGACGCTTAATCTGGCCCCGGATCGCGAGTCGCGCAAGAGGCGCCGCCCGCATATCGACAGGCGCCGCCAGCATGTCGACAGGCGCCGCCAGCATGTCGACAGGCGCCGCCAGCATATCGAGAGGCGCCGCCAGCATATCGAGAGGCGCCGCGGGCTTATGGAGAAGCGCCGCCGATCAGCTCACGCATTCGCTGGCGCGCCAGGCCAGCAGCTCCGCGCCCTCGCGCAGCGCCTGGCCGGAGCCGGGCTCGAAGCCCAGCCGGCGCAGCAACCGCCAGGAGGCGGCGTTCTCGCGCGGACATTCGGCGACGATTTGCGCCTGCGGAAAAGCCTTGATCGCCAGCCTCAGCACCGCGCCGGCGCCTTCCGCGCCAAAATGCTTGCCGTGATAGGGCGCGCCCAGCCAGAAGCCCAGCTCAAGCGCATCATCCTCGCGCAGCAGAACCCCGGCGCAACCGATCATCACGCCGCTGTCGCCGGCGCGCAGCGCGGCGAAACAGCCGCGCCCCGCCTTGGGCAGGCCGATCAGCCGGTCGGCGTCGGCGAGGGTGAAAGGTTGCGGCAGCAGCGAGCAGCCATGAGCGACCAGTGGATCGTTGGTGAGAAACACCAGCGGAAAAGCGTCGCCGGCCTCCAGCGGCGCGACGCGCAGCCGATCGGTGCGATAAAAACCCTCGGGGAATAATCGTTCCCGGAAATCCGTGTGGGCGCCGGGCCTTTTGGGCGCGCTCATGATCCTTCTCCCTAAAGCCAGGCGGAAAGAGTTTTCGCGCAAAAAGACGCGACGAGGGTTAGCCCCCCTTTTTGAGCTTTTCCGCCACCTTTGGCGCGAAATAGGTGAGAACGCCGTCCGCTCCCGCCCTTTTGAAGGCCAAAAGGCTCTCCATCATGGCTTTTTCGCCGTCGAGCCACCCATTTTGCGCAGCAGCCTGGATCATCGCATATTCGCCGGAAACTTGATAGGCGAAGGTCGGAGCGCCGAAGGAATCTTTCGTCCTACGGATAATATCCAGATAGGGCATGCCGGGCTTGACCATGATCATGTCCGCGCCTTCCTCCAGGTCGAGCGCGACCTCGCGCAGCGCCTCGTCGCTATTGGCCGGGTCCATCTGATAGGTGCGCTTGTCGCCGACCAGCGTCGCATTGGTGCCGATGGCGTCGCGGAACGGCCCGTAGAACGCCGAGGCGTATTTGGCCGCATAGGCCATGATCTGCACGTCCATAAAACCCTCGCTGTCGAGGCCGGCGCGAATGGCGCCGATGCGCCCGTCCATCATGTCGGAGGGGGCGATGATGTCGGCGCCGGCGCGGGCCTGGTTGAGCGCCTGTTCGACCAGAACGGCGACGGTCTCGTCATTGAGGATGGTCTCGCCTTCCAGCAAGCCGTCATGGCCATGGCTGGTATAGGGATCGAGCGCGACGTCGGTGATCACGCCAATGTTGGGAACGGCTTTCTTGATGGCGCGCACGGCGCGGCACACAAGATTTTCCTCGTTCAGCGCCTCGGAGCCATTGGGATCGCGTAAATGCGGATCGGTATAGGGAAACAGCGCCAGGGCGGGGATGTTCAGCTCCGCCGCCTGCTGCGCGGCGGCCACCGCCTCGTCCACCGAGAGTCGCTCGACCTCGGGCATGCTCTTGACCGGGGCGCGGAGCTTCTCGCCTTCGACGACGAAGATCGGCCAGATGAGATCGTTGACGGTCAGCACGTTTTCGCGCACCAGGCGGCGCGCCCAATCGGCCTTGCGGTTGCGGCGGGGGCGGCGGATCAGATCGAGCGCGGGATCGAAGGGCGGGTTGGTCATGGCTTGGTCCTCTTCACTCCCGCTTATCATATTCGCAGCGGCGTCGAAAATTTTTGCCGGATCGGGGCAAATAGATTAACCCAGGCGGGAGGCTGCTGAAAAGGCAAATCGCACATGACCAATTACGCCCCCGGCGGACACAACGATCTGGAATCCTCGGCGGCGATTCACGTGGGCGCCAAACCCGGGCCGGACGCCGAGGAGGCGCGCTGGAGCCTGACGCTGACGATTTTTCTGCGGCTGGTGTCGCTGCTGTGGATTGTCGAGGGGCTGGAGCAATGGCGCCGCGTGCTGGCGCCGGCGGGCGGAAATTTTCTCGACCTGTCCGCCGCAACCGTGGCGGCCATCGTGTTTTTCGCCGTGCTCGACCTAGTCGCCGCCGTGGGCCTGTGGCTGGTCGCGCCCTGGGGCGGCGTGGTCTGGCTGCTGACCGTGCTGGCGCAGCTCTATGTCGCCACGATCAAGCCGGGCTTTTTCCTCGGCGGCGGCGCGCTGAAACTTTTGGACGGCGCGCTGATCGCCGCCTATCTGTTCCTGTCCTGGCGCGCCAATGTCGCCAGCGGCGAGATCGGCGCGCTGGAAACAGCCGTGGACTGGGCGAGTCGAAAGCTGCGTTCTACTTGGGGCGCCAAGTAAGAAATACTCAAGGTAAACGCTTTTCGGATTCAGCAAGGATTCACTTCAAATCACGCAAATCGCGTTCATTTTCGATTCAGTTTGTTGTTTAAACTCGTTTTCATTCGGCGCGGCTATTTTGCATATATCAACGGCGCGCAACCAAGCGCCTCCAGGAAACCGCAACGAAAGAGCCAAGCCATGAGCAATGTTGTGAAGACGGAAGTCTCCGCCGCCCGCGCCGAGCGCGGCGCCACTGTCCGCCCCGTTTATCTCGAGGCGCTCACCCTGATCGAACGCCTGCATCGCCGCCTGCTCGACGTCATCAAGGACGAATTCGACCGCCGCGGCCGTTCCGACATCAACGCCGTCCAGGCGCTGCTGCTCTACAACATCGGCGACTCCGAACTGACCGCCGGCGAGCTGCGCACCCGCGGCTATTACCTCGGCTCCAACGTCTCCTATAACGTCAAGAAGCTGGTGGAAATGGGCTATCTGCACCATGCCCGCTCGCGCGTCGACCGCCGCTCGGTCCGCATCAGCCTGACCGGCGAAGGCAAGGAAGTCCGCGACATCATCGCCAGCCTCTATGACAAGCACGTCCACACGGTCGAACAGATCGGCGGCGTCGCTCCCGACGAATTCCGCAGCATGAACAACGCCCTGATCCGCCTGGAGCGCTTCTGGACCGACCAGATCAAATATCGCCTCTGAGGTCCAAGCTTACGGTTTTCCTGAGACTTGAGCCGGGCTCATCGCCCGGCTTTTTTCGTTTTTGCTCTTTGCCGCCTTAAAATCGCCGCGCTATTCGCGCTCTGTTAACGCCAATCAGCGAAATCTTCCGGCGATTTCCTGCGGCGCGTCTCGCGCTCGCGACAAACGGACCTACGGAGACAGGACCCTTGTTTCTGCACCAACGCATTCTCGGCGACAAAAGCCGCCGCGCCGCCCTGTTTCTGACCGCCGCCTTGAGCGCGGGCCTCGCCGCGACCTCGGCAAACGCCCTCGACCAGGCCGAATGGGCCCAGGGCTATGACGCCGGCGCCCGGCTTCAGGTCACCCGCACCAATACGCCGCTGCTGTCGCCGCGCACGCTGGCCGCGACCGAAACCGCCATCGAGGATTACCGTCGCATTGTCGGCAATGGCGGCTGGAACAAGGTGCCCGCCGGCGCCAGTCTCAAGCTGGGCGCCTCCGGCCCCGCCGTCCTGGCCTTGCGCAAGCGCTTGATCGTCACCGGCGATCTCGATCCCAACGCCACTTCTTCGGGCGTTTTCAATTCCTATGTCGAAGTCGCGGTCAAGCGCTTTCAGGCGCGCCACGGGCTGATCGAGAGCGGCGTGGTCAATCAGGCGACCATGGACGCGCTGAACGTGCCCGCCGATTATCGCCTGCAGCAGCTCGAAACAAATCTGATCCGCCTGCGCAGCTTCTCCGCCAATCTGGGCGAACGGTTCGTCACCGCCAATATTCCCGCCGCCGTGGTGGAGACGGTGGAGAACGATGCGATCGCCACGCGGCATATCGCCGGCGTCGGCAAGATCGACCGCCAGTCGCCGGTGATGCAGACAAGGGCGCTGGACATTGATTTCAACCCCTATTGGACCGTGCCGGCCTCGATCATCCGCAAGGATCTGATCCCGCGCATGCAGGCCGACCCCAATTATCTGCGCGACAACCACATCCATATTTTCGACAAGGCCAATCAGGAAGTGCAGTCGGACCAGATCAACTGGCACTCGCTGGACGCCACCAATTACCGCTTCCGCGAGGATCCGAGCACCGAGAATTCGCTCGGCGTGGTGCGCATCAACATCAATAATCCCTATGGCGTCTACATGCACGACACCCCGGCCAAGGGCGTGTTCGGCGACGACTTCCGCTTCGTCTCCTCGGGCTGCATGCGCCTGCAGAATGTCCGCGACTACGTCGCCTGGCTGTTGAAGAACCAGCCCGGCTGGGACCGCGACCATATCGACCAGGCCATAGCCTCGGGCGAGCGGCTCGACGTCAAGATCGAGCCGCCGGTCAATGTCTATTGGGTCTATATCACCGCCTGGGGCACGCCCGAGGGCATTGTCCAGTTCCGCGAGGATATTTACCGCCGCGACGGCTTTTCCCCCGACGCCGCCCGCTCAGCCGCCGCCCAGCCTTCGGCGGCGGTGCAGCAGCAGTCCGACCGTTTTGACGCGGCCCCGGACGACCGCTGAGCCGGAGAAAGCGCTCGACGAAAAACCCCGCGCCGGTGGTGAACCGGCCCCTGAAAGTTGGACGCCAACCTTCAGGGGTTTTTTGTGGCTACGCGCCCCTGGTTTCGGATTCGCCGTGATTTCGCGCGGAACCCGAAACGGGGGCGGCGCGTTTCCGCGCCAAGGCTCGCCGGCCGGCGGAGTCGGACAAGCAAGGGGAGGCCGCCATGTGGCGAATCGCGCTCAAGCTACTGGCGCCGGCGGTCGCTATCCTCCTGATGGGGACGTCGGCCTCGCCAGCGGCGAGCTGTTCCGGTCACCATAAGCAGTGCGAAACCTATTGCGAGAACTCATCATCACAATTTCGTCGGATGCCTCAGCGTCTGTCAGAACAGTTTCGATAACTGCAAGGCGACGGGCTGCTGGGAGAGTCCGAAATCGGCCAAACGTTGCGGCTATTCGCGGGATTAGACGCCCCACAACTTCAGTCGAAGGCGCCTGGCCTCGGCGGATTGGCGTTTACGATGACAACGGGATCGAGCGAAGCCGCCGCGCCGGGCCGGCGGGCGAGCGGCGCGTAATCGTCGAGCGGCAGCGGCGGGCCGAGCAGATCGCCCTGGAACTGCGTGCAGCCGGCCTCGCGCAGCAGCGCCAGTTGGGATCGGGTCTCCACGCCCTGCGCGACCACCTCCAGGCCGAGCGTCTTGCCCAGGTCGACCAGCGCGCGGATCACGGCGCGCGACTTGCCGGCGCGTTTGAGGCTGGCGACAAAACTGCGGTCGAGCTTCAGCCGATCGAAAGGCAGGCTGGGCAGAAAGGGCAGGGTCGAGGCGCCGGCGCCGAAACCATCATGCGTCAGGGTCAGGCCCAGCGCCTTCAATTTGCGCAGGATCGCACTCGCGCTCTCCGGGTCTTCGGCCAGCGCATCGCCGCCGATTTCCAGCTCCAGCCGGCGTGGCGGCAAGTCATGGTCCCGCAAAAGGGCGCGCAGGGTCTCGATGAAATCGGCGCGAAAGAACAGCGCGGCGGAAAGGTTTGCCGCCACCCGCAAGGGGCTGCGCCACAAAGCCGCTTCGCGGCAGCATTGGCGCAACAGCCAAAGGTCAATTCGCGCCGTCAGCTCGCTGTCTTGCGCCCGCATCGGGCTGTCGTCCAGCGGGACGGGGCCGCGCTCGGCGCGGCGCCAGCGGAGCAGCGCCCGATAGCCGAGGGTCGCGCCGCTGAGATCGACTTGCGGCTGCAACGAGAGCTCGAATTCTTCCCGCGCGAGGGCTTGTTCGAGATCGCGCGCGCTTTGGGCGCGCGCCAATTCGGCGCCGTCGAAAGAAATGGCCGCCGTCCGACTTCGCGCTTCGTCCAGGGGCCGCCGCAGCGCCGGACGGTTGGCGCCGATGTTTTCTTCGATCAAGGCAGTCTCCGCTACGTTAGCTTATTATTTAAGCTAAGCCTAACCTAGAAAGCCCTGAACGAAAACTCAAACGAGCCTATGCGACCAAAAATGGTTCGGCTCGGCGCCGTCGGCCTTCGCCGCCTCATTTTTTGCCAGCGCGGCTTCCGCATGATATGGGGCGGGCAATTTCCGACCCCCAGCCGCCGCCGTCGACGCGCCAAAGGAGCCCACATGAGCCAATCCAACAGCTTTTTCAGCGCCACGCTGGCCGATTCCGATCCGGAAATCTTCAACGCCGTGGAACTGGAGCTGGGTCGCCAGCGCAAGGAAATCGAGCTGATCGCCTCGGAAAACATTGTTTCGCGCGCGGTGCTGGAGGCTCAGGGCTCGGTGCTCACCAACAAATATGCCGAGGGCTATCCGGGCAAACGCTATTATGGCGGCTGCCAATATGTCGATATCGCCGAAAACCTCGCCATTCAGCGCGTCACCAAGCTGTTTGGCTGCCGCTTCGCCAATGTGCAGCCCAATTCCGGCTCCCAGGCCAATCAGGCGGTTTTCCTCGCCCTGTTGCAGCCCGGCGATGTCTTCATGGGCCTCGATCTCGCCGCCGGCGGACATCTCACCCATGGTTCGCCGGTCAATATGTCCGGCCGCTGGTTCAAGCCGGTGCCCTATGGCGTCAGCAAGGACTCCGGCCGCATCGACATGGCCGAGGTGGAAAAGCTCGCCCATGAGCACAAGCCGAAACTGATCATCGCCGGCGGCTCGGCCTATGCCCGCCATTGGGATTTCGCCAGGTTCCGCGAGATCTGCGACGCGGTCGGCGCCTATCTCTTCGTCGATATGGCGCATTTCGCCGGTCTGGTCGCTGGCGGCGCTCATCCCTCGCCCTTCCCCCACGCCCATGTCGTCAGCTCGACTACCCATAAAACCCTGCGCGGCCCGCGCGGCGGCCTGGTGCTGACCGACGACGAGGAGATCGCCAAGAAGATCAATTCGGCGATCTTCCCCGGCCTCCAGGGCGGCCCGCTGATGCATGTCATCGCCGGCAAGGCCGTGGCCTTCGGCGAAGCCCTGCGTCCCGAATTCAAGACCTACGCCCATCAGGTCGTCGCCAACGCCCAGGCGCTGGCCGAGACGCTTTTGGCCGGCGGTTTCGACCTGGTCACCGGCGGCACCGACAATCATTTGATGCTGGTCGATCTGCGTCCCAAAAAGCTCACCGGCAAGGCCGCCGAAATCGCCCTGGGCCGCGCCGAGATCACCTGCAACAAGAATGGCGTGCCCTTCGATCCGGAAAAGCCCTGGGTCACCTCCGGCATCCGCCTGGGCGCCCCGGCCGCGACCTCGCGCGGCTTTGGCGTGGAAGAGTTCAAGCAGGTCGGCGCGCTGATCGTCGAAGTGCTCGACGGCTTGGCGCAGAATGGCGAGGCCGGCAATGCGTCAGTCGAGGCCGGCGTGAAGGCCAAGGTCGAGGCGCTCACCGGGCGTTTCCCGATCTATTGAGAATCTTCGGCCCCCGCCCGCAAGCGGGGGCCGTTTTTTCAGCCTATTCCGCCGCCACGGCCACAGCTGGCGTGTTGAAGGCGGCGCGCAAATCGCCCTGGCGGCGCTCCACATCGGCTATGGCCTTTTCCTTGACATGGCCATAGCCCCTGATCTCGTCAGGCAGCTCCGCCAAGGCCACGGCGGCCGCATAATTTTCGCGCGTGAGCTTGCCGGCGATTTCCGCGATCAGCGCGAAATAATCCTCGACCATCTGGCGCTCCTTGCGCCGCTCCTCGGTCTTGCCGAACAGATCGAGCGGACCGCCGCGCAGGCTTTTGAGCTTGGCCAGCAGGCCAAAAGCCTTCAGCATCCACGGGCCATATTGCTGTTTGAGCAAATGGCCGGTGGCCGGGTCGCGCTTGGCCAGCAGAGGCGGCGCCAGATTATATTTCACTGAATAGCCATTGCGGTAGAGCGCATCGAGTTGCGCCAAAAACTCCGGCGCGCTGTGCAGCCGCGCCACTTCATATTCGTCCTTATAGGCCATCAGCTTGTAGAGATTGCGCGCCACCGCCGCGCTCAAAGCCGTGGAGCCCGGCGCGGTAGAAGCCTCGGCCTTGACGATCCGGCCCAGGCCTTCGGCGTAGCGCCGGGCGTAAGCGGCGTCCTGATAGGCGATCAGCTCGGGCGCGCGGACTTCCGCCAGCCGCAAAACCTCGCCCGTCGCGCCAATGGAGTCGACGATTTTCCGCTCCGCCGCCGACAGCGCGCGCGGCGCCACGACCGGGGCATATTTGGCGATTTCCGCCTGGACGAAGGCCAGATCGAGCTGCGCCATGCGCCCCCAGCGGAATGCCGCGACGCCCTGCTCGACGCCGACGCCGGCCATGCGGATCGCCTCTTCCAGCGACTCCGCCTTCAAGGGGATCGTCCCGGCCTGATAGGCGACGCCGACCATGAACAGGTTTGTGGCCATGCTGTCGGCGAACAGCCCGTCGGCCAGCGCCTGACCGTCGAGGAACACATTGTCCTCGCGCCGCGTCACGCGGTTGATCGCCTCGATCAGCGGCGCTTCCGCCGGAAACTGGGTGTGGCGGTTGGTGACGATATGGCCGGTCGGCGTCTGCGTCGTCGAGATTACGGCGATGGTGCGTTCGGCCAGGCATTTGTCGAGATTCTTGGCGTCGGTGGCGTTGAGAATGTCGAAGCCCAGATAGAGGTCGGTGCGCCCGTCGGTGATCTTGTTTGAGCCGCCAAAGGGTTCATGGCTGATCTTGACGTCGGAAATCACCGCGCCGCCCTTTTGCGCGAGTCCGGTCTGGTCCAGGGCGATGACATGCTTGCCCTCGAGCCGCGCGGCATTGGCGATGGTCGCCGCCACCGTCACCGAGCCCGTGCCGCCAATGCCCATCAGATGGACGTTGAAACCGACGCTGGTGTCGATCTTGAATGAAGGCTGCGGCAGCTCGCGGTCGAGCAGCGGAATGCGGCCCTTTTTCTTCGTTTTCGGCTTGTCGCCTTCGGCGGGCTCAGGGTTCGGCGTCACCGTCAGGAAGGACGGACAGAACCCCTTCACGCAGGAATAATCCTTGTTGCAGGACGATTGGTGAATGCGGGTTTTGCGGCCGAATTCGGTGTCGACAGGCTCGACGCTCATGCAGTTCGACACCTGCCCGCAATCGCCGCAGCCCTCGCAAACCCGCTCATTGACGATCATCTGCTCGACCGGTTCCTCGGCCCTGCCGCGCGAGCGGGCGCGGCGCAATTCGGCGGCGCATTCCTGGTCATGCAGCAGCACGGTCGCGCCCTGCACGCCGGCCAGCAAACGTTGCGCCTCGTCAAGCCGGTCGCGATGCCAAACTTCCGTGCCTCCCGGCAAAGTCACGCCCTGGAAGCGCGAGGGATCGTCGGCGGTGACGATCACCTTTTTCACGCCATTGGCGAGCAGATCATTGACCACATCGACCACGGGATGGGCGCCCATGATCTCCTGGCCCCCGGTCATGGAAGTATGGGCGTTGCGCAGCAGCTTGAAGGTGATGTTGGAGCCCACCGAGGCGCAATAGCGGATGGCGAGACTGCCGGAATGGGCATAGGTGCCGTCGCCCATGTTCTGGAAGATATGGGGCACATCGGTGAAGGGCGCCATGCCGATCCATTGCGCGCCCTCGGCGCCCATATGGGTGCCCATCACGGTGTTGCGGCCCATCCACATCGCCATGGTGTGGCAGCCAATGCCGGCGGAAACAATGGCGCCCTCGGGCGCGACCGTCGAGCTGTTATGCGGACAGCCCGAGCAATACCAGGCGGTGCGCCCAAGCGTCGCGACCTTTTCCCGCGCATGAATTTCGTCGAGCCGCGCCAGCCAGGCGTCGGCCGAGGCGATCCGGCCCTTTTGCGACAGCCGCTTGACCAGCGCCTTGGCGATCACATCGGATTCGAATTCGCCATAATGGGGCAGGAGCGTCTGCTCCTTCTCGTCGAATTTGCCGACGACGCGCGGCGCATTGGCGGCCCCGTACAGCACATTTTTCGCGAACATTTCGAGGAAAGGCCGCTTCTCCTCGATGACAAAAACCTCTTCCAGTCCCCGGGCGAAGTCGCGGACGACGCTCGGCTCCATCGGGAACAGCATGCCCATTTTCAAAATGCGCACACCCAAGCGCTTCAAGGCCTCGTCGTCCAGGCCCAGCTCGAAAAACGCCTGTTTCACATCGTGATAGGTCTTGCCGGCGGTGATGATGCCGATCCAGGCGGAGTCGTTGTGCAACACCACGCGGTTGATGTTATTGGCGGCGACATAGCGCTTCACCACTTCGTGGCGGCGGGTATAGAGCGATTGCTCCATTTCCAGCGCCTCGGCGCGCACGTTCATGCCGAGATTCATGTTGGGCGCGAAGGGAACGCCGTCGAAACTCATATCCGGCGTGACGAAATTCAGCCGGTCCAGCGACACATTGGCCTCGCCGGAGCCGTCGGCGATATTGGTCACGATCTTCATGCCGATCCACACGCCGGCCAGCCGCGACATAGCGTAGCCATGCAGGCCGAAATCGAGGATTTCCTGCTGGTCGGCGGGATAGAGGCTGGGTATGCCGACATGATAGAGCATGGGCTCGGATTGCGAGCACAGCGACGAACTCTTGCAGGAGGGATCGTCGCCGGCGATCGCCAGCACCCCGCCATTCTTGCCAATGCCAGTGTAATTGGCGTGTTTCAGCGCGTCGCCGGAGCGGTCCACGCCCGGCGCCTTGCCGTACCACATTCCGGTGACGCCATCGAGTTTTTGGCCGCCCACCGTATGCAGCATCTGCGTGCCCCAGACGGCGGTCGCCGCGAGGTCCTCGTTCAGCCCATCGACAAAATGAATATTGTTCTTCAGCAGAGTCTTCTGCTGGCGCAGCAAAGCGGAATCGAGCATGCCCACCGGCGAACCGCGATAGCCCGAGACGAACATGCCGGTCTTCAGCCCGCGCCGCGCGTCCATGCGGATCTGGTCGAGGGTCAGGCGCACCAAAGCGTCAATGCCGCCAATATGGACGACGCCCTCTTCCTGGGTGAAAATATTGACCAGATCCTGTTTCGACGACATGCCCGCTCCCCCATCGCGACCGAAAGCGGAGCGTAAAGGGGGGCGGCGCGAAGGAGCAAGAATTAGAATGGGTTTGGAAACCCATTCCGTAGGCTCGAGCTTAGCCGAAAGCGTAACCCGACACGGCCTTGCCGCCGATCCGGTCGGCATAGACCCGGCGGCCCGCATCGTCGCCCGCCGCGCCGGCGACCACCATCAGCGGCAGCAAATGCTCCTCGCGCGGATGGGCGGCGCGGGCGCCCGGCGCCTGGCGCCAGGCGGCCAAAGCCGCGTTGCGCGCCTCGACTTGCGGGTTTTCCACGGCGGCCGTCAACCAGGCGTCGAAATCTTCCCCGCCGGGGCGCCCATCGAAAAACGTGCGCAGATTGTGAAAGCTGTTGCCGCTGCCCAGGATCAGCACGCCCTCTTCGCGCAAAGGCTCCAACGCCGCGCCAATAGCCAGATGCGCCTCGGGCGACAGGTCGTGGCGCAGCGACAGGGTCGCCACGGGAATTTCCGCCTTGGGGTCGACAATCAGCATCGGCACGAACACGCCATGATCGTAGCCGCGCTGGGCGTCCTCGGCGGAGGCTATGCCGGCGGCGCTCAGCAATGCGCGCGCGCGATGCGCCAGCTCCGGCGCGCCGGGCGCCGGATAGTTGAGTCGATAGGTATGTTCGGGAAAGCCGAAATAGTCATAGATCATGCCGGGCGCCGCCGCCGAGCCGACGGTGGGCGCAGCTTCTTCCCAATGGGCCGATATCGCCAGAATGGCCTTGGGTCGCTCCGGCAATGTGTCCAGCAATCCCGCGAGATAATCGCGCAAACGGTCGAAGGCATGAGCGCCAAAGGGTTCGGGAAACTCCATCCAGAAACAGGGGCCGCCGCCATGGGACAAATAGATCGTCGGTTGCTTCATTGTCACATCCTCGTTTTTCATCGCCCTCAGGCGGTCGGCGGCAGTCCGGCGAAACGCTCGCGCAGATAGGCGGCGGCGAGATTGGCGCCTTCGGCGTCGATGCAATGATCGACGCCCGGCAAAATCCGCAACCGGGTCTCGACGCCGAGCGCCTGCAAGGCCTTGGCCGCCTCGCGGCTTTCAGAGCAGGAAATCACGGAATCGTCGTCGCCATGAACAAGCGCCACCGGCGTGTCCCGGGGCGGGGCGAATGGCGGCGGCGAGGCCAGCCGGCCAGAAAAGGCCACGAGGCCGCCGACCGGCCAGCGCCCGGAGACAAAGGCGTCGAGCGCCATCATCGACCCCTGCGAAAAGCCGACCAGGGCGACGCGCCGCAAATTTTTCTCCAGCCCATGCGCCGCGACGATTTTGCGCAGCACGGCATCGAAGGCGTCGCGTGCGGAAAAAATGCGCTCGGGCCGGTTCTCAGGCGTCACGCCCTCCAGGCTGAACCATTGAAAACCGAATGGCGTGGCGAAAGGCGCGTCGGGCGCGACCACGGCGGCGCCGGGCAAAGCGCGGCGCAAATGCTCGGCGAGCGGCGCCAGATTGGCGCCGTCGGCATGGACGCCATGCAGCAGAATGACGAGTGCGGCGGGCGCGGGCATGTCAAAGTCCAAGCGCTGAGAGATCGGGGCCGAGCGGCACAATACCCTGGGGATTGAGCGTCTTGATCGAGTAATAGCCGCGTTTGATATGGTCGATGCTCACGGTGTCGCGCAGGCCTGGAACCGCCAGCATTTGCTTCAGCCAGGCGGTCAGCGCGGGATATTCGCTGAGCTTGCGCAAATTGCATTTGAACAGGCCGTGATAGGCGGCGTCGAAGCGGATCGCGGTGACGAACAGGCGGATGTCGGTCTCGACCGGGCGCGCGCCGAACAGGAAGGGGCCGCCTTGGGCGAGCCGCGCCTCCAGCGCCTCCAGCATGGCGAACACCCCGGCGAAAGCCTCCGCATAGGCTTCCTGCGTGGTGGCGAAACCGGCGCGATAGACGCCATTGTTGAGGCGCGGATAGATCTCTTCATTGAGCGCGTCGATTTTTTCGCGCAAATCCAGGGGATAGAGGTCGAGGGCGTCATCGGCCAGCGCGCCAAAACCGGAATTGAACATGCGCAGCAGATCGGCGGAATTCATTATTGACGATGGTCGCGCGTTCGCGGTCCCAAAGAACCGGCACGGTGGCGCGTCCGGTGAACTCCGGATCGGCCTTGCTGTAGATTTCGTGCAAAAAAGCCGCGCCATTGACGCTGTCGCTCCCGGGGGCGAAGCGCCAGCCCTGGTCGCTCAGCTCCGGCTCGACCACGCAAACCGAAACCACATTATCCAGCTTCTTCAACTTGCGCGCGGCGAGCACGCGCGACGCCCACGGGCAGATCAGCGCGACATAGAGTTGGTAGCGCCCAGGCTCGGCGGCGAAGCCGGCCTCGCCGGTCGGCCCCGCCGAACCGTCGGGCGTCACCCAATGGCGGAAGGACGAGGTCTGCCGGACAAAGCCGCCCTTGGCGTCCACGGCCTGAACAGGCTGCCAGTTCTCGGTCCACTTGCCTTTGACGAGCATGAGATCAAACCTTGTGGGGAACCAGCAGTCGGTGTCCGAGCCAGGCGCCGCAACCGCACAGCGCCATCACCAGCGCCAGCGGCTGTCCCGTGCCATTGTGGAGGACGCCGACCAGCGCGCCGGCGAGCGTGGCGAAGAAAAATTGCAGGGCGCTGGCCAGCGCCGCCGCCGCGCCGGCCATCTGGCCATGGGTGGCGAGAGCCGAAGCCATCGCGTTGGGCGTGATCCAGCCCATGCTGGCGACAAAGATAAAAAAGCCGATGAGGAAAAACGGCAGCGAAATCCAGCCGGCCAGCGCCAGGACCGCCAGCGCCAGTCCGGCGAGCGGCGGCGCGAACAGCGAATAGCGCAGAATTGTCGTCGCCGGGTAGGAGGCGAGCACGCGGGCGTTCAACTGGCTGGAGGCGATCAGGCCAAAGGCGTTGGCGCCGAAGAACCAGCCGTAATGCTCGGGCTTGACGCCATAGAGATCGATCAGCACGAAGGGCGATCCGGCGATATAGGCGAACATGCCGGCCATCGACAGGCCCCCGGCGAGCGCGAAGCCGAGATAGGCGCGGTTCGACAGGAGATAAGCGTAATTGCGCAGCGCCGAGCCCAGTCGCAGCGGCTCGGCGTGAACCGTGTCATGGCTTTCGCTCAGGCCGAAACGAATCGAGACCAGCGAGGCCGCGCCAAACAGCGCCAACACGACGAAAATCGCCCGCCAGCCGAACAGGGTCAGCACCCAGCCGCCAAACAGCGGCGCCAGAATGGGCGCCACGCCCATCACCAGCATCAGCCGGGAAAAGGCGCGGGCCGCGTCGCGCGCGGCGAGCCGGTCGCGGACAATGGCCGCAGGCAGGGAAATGCCGGCGCAGCCGCCCATGCCCTCGAGAAAGCGGAACATCCAGAGCTCCGTGACATTCTGCGACAGCCCGCAGCCCAGCGAAGCCAGCATATAGAGCGCGAAGCCGAAATAGAGCGGCGGCTTGCGGCCGAAACGGTCGCTGATCGGCCCATAGGCGAGCTGGCCCAGGGTCAGGCCGATGAAGAAAGCCGCCAGCGTCAGCTCCATGCCGCCGGGCGGCGCGGCCAGCGCTTTGGTCACCGTGGGAAAGCTCGGCAGGTACATGTCAATGGACAGCGGCGCCACCGCAGTGAGAGCGCCAAGCACGACCAGCCAGCCCTGCGATTGTTTCAAACCCGAATTTTCCACTGCGCTTCCATTTTTGCGGGCGCAGTTTCGCGCCGATCCCCGGGAGCGGGTTCAGACCAAAGTAGGGAGGCGAAGCGCGCGCGTCCACAGGTCATCGTGCTCGCGCTGCGACGATTTTGGGTTTTCGGCCGGTTTTTTGCGGGATGGGCGGCGGGCGGGACCCGCGAGACGCCGCCGGCCCGCGCCCGCGACCCGCGGCGGCGGGGCGAGGGCGCCAAGGTCAGTTCCGTGCGAACGCGGAAGGCGGTTATTTCGCCGCCGGCTCTTTCGGCGCCGCCGGGGTTTCGGCGCGACGCGGAGTCAATTCGAAGCTGGCGTTGCCATTGGCGTTGACGGCCGGACTCATATTGCCGCGCGCCATAATCGAGCTGCCGGCGTTGATGTTGACCAACCGGCAGTCCGAGCCAAAACTGGCGCTCAGCATGCCGCATTCCGATTTAATGCTGTCGTAGATCGCCTGGCGGGCGCTCTCCATGGCCTTGCCCTGCGCTTCCGGGCCGTCGTCGGCGCTGGCGAGCGGGCGCTGCAAGGAGATTTGCACCTGGACCTGCAAACAATTGCTCTGATTCAAGCCATCGAGGCTCCGGCAGGCCATTTGCGCCGAAGCGGACCCGCCGCCGAGGATGCAAAGGGCTGAAGAAAAAGCGAAAAACAAATTTACATTGCGCGTCATGACACTCTCCCACAGGAAATGCCAATGATACTTATCATCGACATGGAAACCCTGGGTTAATGGCAAGGCTAGACTTGTAGCCGTCGCCTGGCGGCGGTTCACCCCGCCAGCGCCGACAAGATCCGCGCCCAGCTCCGCGCGCCCTTCTGGAAGGAGGACAGCTCGTATTTCTCATTGGGCGAGTGGATGCGGTCGTCGTCCAGGCCAAAACCGACCATCAGCGAGTCGACCTTCAGCTCGCGCTTGAAAATGCCGACGATGGGGATCGAGCCGCCAGAGGCCGCCAGCACCGGCGGCTTGCCCCATTCGGCCTCCAGCGCCCGGCTGGCGCGCTGGATCGCCTCGGATTTGAAGGGCAGGGTGATCGCCGGGCTGGCGCCATGGCTGATGAATTCGGCGCGGCAATCCTCGGGAATATTGGCCTTGACGTAAGAGCGGAAATTCTCGGCGATTTCCTGCGGATTCTGCTTGCCCACCAGGCGGAAGGAGAATTTGGCGTGGGCTTCCGCCGGCAGCACGGTTTTCGAGCCCGAGGCGGTGTAGCCGCCCCAGATTCCATTGACGTCGCAGGTCGGCCGCGCCCAGATTTTTTCAAGGACCGAATAGGCGCTCTCGCCCGCCGGCTGCGCCAGCCCGACCTCGCCCAAAAACTTGGCCTCGTCAAATTTCAGCGCCTCCCATTGCGCCTTGATGTCCTGCGGCAGTTCGGGAACGCCGTCGTAGAAATCGGGCAGGGTGATGCGGCCCTCGTCGTCATGCAGCCCGGCGATCAGTCGCGCCAGCACATGAATCGGATTGACGGCGGCGCCGCCGAACATGCCGGAATGCAGGTCGCGGTTGGCGGCGTGAATCGTCACCTCCTCCAGCACCAGCCCGCGCAGCATGCAGGTGATCAGCGGCCGGGTGCGGTCCCACATATTTGTGTCGCAGACCAGCATCAGGTCGGATTTCAATTCCTTGGCGTTGGCGGCGAGAAAAGCCGGCAGCGAGGGCGAGCCCAATTCCTCCTCGCCTTCAAAGAGGAGGGTGACATGGCAGGGCAAGCCGCCATTGGCTTTCAAGGCGCGACAGGCCTCGACGAAACACATCAACTGGCCCTTGTCGTCCGCCGAGCCGCGTCCCAGAATCTGGCGGCGGCCTGGCTCGACCTCCTTCAGCTTGGGGTCGAAAGGATCGGCGTCCCACAGCTCCAGCGGATCGACCGGCTGCACGTCGTAATGGCCGTAGAACAGCACATGGGGGGCGTCGGCGCGGGCGGCGGCCGCCTTGGCGACGACGATCGGATGGCCGGGCGTGGGCCGCACCGAAGCGTCGAAGCCAAGATCGCGCAAATGCAGGCTGAGCCATTCGGCGGCCTTGGCGACCTCGCCGGCGAAAGCCGGATCGGTGGAAATGCTCTTGAAGCGCAACAGCTCGAACAGCCGATCGAGCGCGCCCTGACGGTCGGCGTCCAGCGTGGCGAGAGTTCTTTTCGAGCGAGGGCATGGCGGTCTTCCCAATGAGTCGTGCGCCAAATTAGCAGGGCGGCGGCGGCGGACCAATGGGGATGGGAGCGAGGAATTTGACGACTGGATCGAATTGCGCGCTCAGCTGCATTCTGCAGCCGATCCCGAAACCGAGGCGGGCGGCAATGCGCCGTCCGCGTCCACGATCAAGCCGGGGTTGTCCTTGGCGGCTTCGCTGTTCGACCGCTCCGTTTCAAACACCCGCTCCCAGAAGGCCCGGTTGGTATATTCAGGCAGCGCGTCGCGATATCTCCGTTTCAGCTTATCGAATGAACGATGGAATATCCACACCGTCGTCAGGAATTCGCGGGCTTCATCGATAAACCGCCGTCGATCGACTTCCAAAACGAAGCCGACATGCAGCGGTTCGTGCTCATAATGGATGTAGCGATAGCGATAGGTCTGGGCCTGGTCGGCGCCATACCCCTTGGGTTGAAACATCGCCTTTTTTTTCTTCCACAACACCGAAGGAAGAAGCTGTCCGTTGCATGTGGCCTTCCGAATGAAGGTTTTCAGAACCGACGCCTTCTTGGCGCGCGGGTAGCAAACATCCTTGCTTCGCTCGATCGGAGCAAGTTTCTCGACTTTCATGTAATTGGCGAGGCTTTTGCGGACTTCGTCCATGTCGAGGTTATCGACAAAAAACGTGGGTCCCTGCATCACGTGCCGTAAAGCCAGTGTAAAGATGTGCGCGGAATCGTAATGATACGAATAGGCGGCGTCCTTGAACCAGCGCTTCATTGTCCGGAAATAATATTTGAAAGGCTTCTCCGTCACGGACATCAGCATGACAAGCGTGGCTCTTGCCCAGAGGTAGCGGGTCATTGGCGATTCCTTGTACCAGAAGTCCTCTCCCCAGCACGCGATCCCATTCATTGTGACGATATGGAAATCGTTCATCAGGCTGAACAAGACGTCGTCGCCACGCACGAAGAATGGAAAAGGATAGTGCTTGAATTCCTTCAATGAAAAGCCAAAAAACCACCAGCCGCCGTAGTTCACGTCGCGATTCCGGCGCTCGAGCTCGAGCAAGTGCTTGATGTCGCGCGTGTCCAGTCCGCTTTTGACTGGGTGATAGCTCCCATCGAAAGTCGCGCCGACTTCGTGGGTGCGAAAAGGCTCCAATTCGCGGAGAAGACTTCCGGCGACGGCGATATTCGATTTGGTCGCATAGCCGAGGAGCGCATAGGCGCGCCTCAGAGATTCGATTTCGCAGGAGGCGTCGTCATCCATGAACAGGCAATGGGTGAATTCGCCTTGGTCTTCCAGATGCATCAGGCCGCGACAGAACCCGCCGGAGCCGCCGACATTCCTGTTGGGGATCAAGGTGACGTCCCTGGCCTCTTCGTCCGTGATGGTCTGGGAGTTGTCGACGACGATCAGTTCGATGCGACCGCTGTAATCGGGATCGGCAAGCAGGCCGTCGCGAATCCGCCCGATGGCCGGCAGGACCCAGTTTTTACGATTGAAATGGGTGATGACCACGCCCAGTTTCACATCGCGAACGGGCGGCGTCGATGTCGCGAAAAAGCCGCCGGAGAAGACACAGCCATCGTCGCGGGCGACCAGTTCGAAATAGAGCATGCCTGTTCCGAGTCCGGACCAGAACGGAAGCGGGAAATTCCGTGCTAAGCCTTCGGTCAATTCGACCGCGATCTCGTCGAGCCAGGCCTGGGGCGCGGCGATGCGATGCACGCCGAAGCGCAGCAGGAAACGCCCGGAACCCCGCAAGACAAGAAAAAGGTCGTCGATCTGACATTCGCGCTTCCACGTCTCGACGGAGACCGAGTTGAAAAATGTGTCGAAACTCATTGCGGAATTGCGGTCGATCACGATCTGTCCCGTCTTCAACTCGAAACGATAAGACGAGCCGTACGGACGCGCGTACATTTCCACGGGCGCCGAAAAAGCGATGCTGGGTGTGACCAGGGTTTGCAACTTGAAAAGAGTCATCGGTAATTCCTTTTTATTGGGTTAGCCAACGTGCGGCGCCACGGCGCGCAAAGTCATGGGGAGTATATCAGCTTGGAGTTCGTTCAGCCGATTTTTGATAAGGCCCGCGCCTGCCGATCGGCGTCCGTCATTCCGGCGATGTCCAGGCCTCTCGGCACGGTTTCCCTGCGCCCCGCGCGCGGCGCGGCTCACGGCCCTTCGGGCAGCCAGCACCAGGGCGCGCTGGCGCGCCAGGTCGAGCCGGTGGTCCAGCGCAGCGTCGCCCTGGCCTCCAGGCCGCAGGCGGTCGTCGATAGCAGTGCGGGGGAGGGAGCGTCGCCCCTGGGTTTTAGCCAAGCGAAATTGGCCGCTAGCAGTCGAGTGGACAGCGCCCCCGGCTTGGCCTTGTTTTGAATGTCCCGCAGGATTTCCCTGTCGGAAAATTCATTCACGGCCTCCGCTTTGCTGTAATATTGAATGACTCCCAATTCGCCATCGATATGGAAATGATCGCCCGTGAAGACGCGATTGATGTCTTCGGCGATTTTTCTGTACTGCGCCGTGGTTCCCCAATTGCTATGGATCGGCATTTGCCCGTCGCGCAAGGCGGCGGAGGCGGAGATCAGGGCGCCGGTCATGGCGACGGCCGCGAGAACGGCAAGTGCGACGGCGCGCGGCCATCCGCCGGAAGGCGTCACGAGAAACAGCGCCAGCGAACCGAGCAGGGTCGTCGCGGCGCATTCCCAACCATAATACCAATGATAGGGCGGAACGCGCATCAGGCTGTAGGCGAGAAAGTGGAGCGCGCCGCCCAGGCCGGCGAGCAGGCCGAGCAGGAGGATGGCGCGCGGCGGCCGGGGCGCCCTGGCGGCGAAGGGCAGGGCGCACAACAGCAGGGGCAGCAGGGCGAAGGAGGCGGCGGTCGCCCACGGATAGACCCGCGCGTAAAGCGCCAAGCCATTGAGGAAATGATATTCGCCCCAAGCGCTCTGGCCTCTTTTGATGAAATAGGTGTCGGGGAGCAGGGAGCCGAGCTCAATCCAGGAAAAAGCCAGCCAGACCGCCACGACGCTCGCCGCCACGGAGAAAAATTTGAGCGCCCCGGACGGCGAGCGCGCGGCGATCCAGGCCAGCGCCAGGACGACGGCCAGCCCGCCATCCGCCCGCGTCAGGATCAGCGCGGCGGCGCAGAGGCCCGCGACGATATAATCCTCGGCGTCGAGCGTCACGCAAAGCAGCAGAAGAAGAGCGATGAACAGATAGGTTTCCAACCCGGAGGTTGAAAGCAGCAGCGGATTGACGATCAGTAAAATCGTGGCGAAGCCGGGCCAGGCCGCGATCCGGCTGTCGCGGCCGATCTGCTTCAGACAGAAGAAAATGACGCCGATTTCCAGCAGGTTGAACGGGATTTGCGCTTGCAGGGGAGTCAGGCCGTCGCGGCTCAGCAATGCGAGAATCATGACATTGAGCGGAGAGGTCGCCGCATTGGAGACGAATCCGGGATGCATTCCCCAAACGCCTGAAGTCGCCAGCGTTTTGGCATAGGAAAAGGTGATGAAGGCGTCGTCGATATAAATTCCGTAAACCAGAAACGTGAACAAAAACGCCGCCAAAATGCAGGCCACGTCAAAGATGCTTGATTTTGTGGTTGAAAGCGTCATGGCCTTGCCGAAAGAAGAGGTTGTCGATGCGTGGCGATGTGAATCTGAACTATAGAAAATTTGTCGATGACGCTCACTTAGGCCGGGCTTTTAGTTGTGAGGGTTCGCCCCATTATGCGATGGGCGTCGCTTTTTCGGCGGTTTTCTGCCGCAGTCAAATGAGCTCGCCTTCTAAAAGCTTAGGCTCAATTTGTCAAAGCCGCGCCGCGGCCATCGCCACGCAACCGGCGCATAACATAATGCAATCTTGCAGTTTTCCGCTTAAGCCGGCTCCACGTCTGCAGGCGTTTTTGCACGACGAGTCGCTTCATGAATGATTTGTGCGTGGCCTTTGTGCCAAAATCCATTGCCTTCACGCAGCGCCCCAGGGCCTTTTTCAAGATCGCCTGGCGCGGCGCATTGCGGCAATTGCACACATTCGGTTTCTACCGATTCTGGCTGAACTCCGATCTGCGGACCGAAGCCGACGGATGCTGAGGACGAGCCGGGCCAAGTCCACGCGATCGTCTGCCTGTGGGCTCGTCGCATCGACGCGGCGACCCCGCTGCGGGCGCCGCCCGCATTGGACCATTGCCGAATAAAGCCAAACTGGCGCCCGGCGCCGCGCCGCAGTATAAGGGGCCGACCAACGTATGAGACGGACGCCCGGATGACCCGTATTCCCGATTTCTCCACCCTCGCCCTCGACACCACCGTTAGCGCGCCGGCCCCGGCTTTTTCGTCCGAGTCCTGGCTGACGCCGGAGGATATCGCGGTCAAGAGCGTCTATGGCCCTGACGACGTCGAGGGCCTGCCGGCGGTGGATTCTTTTCCCGGCGCCGCGCCGTTTTTGCGCGGCCCTTACCCGACGATGTATGTGAACCAGCCCTGGACCGTGCGCCAATACGCCGGCTTCTCGACGGCGGAGGATTCCAACGCCTTTTACCGCCGCAATCTGGCGGCGGGCCAGAAGGGCCTGTCGGTAGCCTTCGATCTCGCCACGCATCGCGGCTATGATTCCGACCATCCGCGCGTTGGCGGCGATGTCGGCATGGCCGGCGTGGCCATCGATTCCATCTATGACATGCGCACGCTGTTCTCGGGCATTCCGCTCGACCAGATGTCGGTGTCCATGACCATGAACGGCGCGGTTCTGCCCGTTCTCGCGCTCTATATTGTCGCGGCGGAAGAGCAGGGCGTGCCGGCGGCGAAATTGTCGGGCACGATCCAGAACGATATTCTCAAAGAATTCATGGTGCGCAACACCTATATCTACCCGCCCAAGGCGTCGATGCGCATCATCTCCGATATTTTCGCCTATACGTCGCAGAATATGCCGAAGTTCAACTCCATCTCCATTTCCGGCTATCATATGCAGGAAGCCGGGGCGACCCAGGATCTGGAGCTGGCCTATACGCTCGCTGACGGCGTCGAATATTTGCGCGCGGGCATCGCTGCTGGGCTGACAGTCGATCAATTCGCGCCTCGCCTGTCGTTCTTCTGGGCGATCGGCATGAATTTCTTCATGGAGGTGGCCAAATTGCGCGCCGCCCGGCTGCTCTGGGCCAATTTGGTCAAGACCTTCGAGCCCAAGTCGGAAAAGAGCCTGCCGTTGCGCACCCACAGCCAGACCTCGGGTTGGTCGCTGACCGCGCAGGATGTTTTCAATAATGTCATCCGCACGCAGATCGAGGCCATGGCGGCGACGCAGGGCCACACCCAGTCGCTGCACACCAATGCGCTCGACGAGGCGCTGGCGCTGCCGACCGATTTTTCGGCGCGCATCGCCCGCAACACCCAGCTTTTCCTCCAGCAGGAATCCGGCACGACCAAGATCATCGATCCCTGGGGCGGCTCCTATTATGTCGAAAAGCTCACGGCCGAACTGACGCAAAAGGCCTGGGCGCATATTCAGGAAGTCGAGGCCCTTGGCGGCATGTCCAAGGCCATCGAGGCCGGCATTCCCAAGCTGCGCATCGAGGAGGCCGCGGCCAAGACCCAGGCGCGCATCGATTCCCGCAAGCAATCGGTGATCGGCGTCAATAAATATCGCCCCACCGACGAAAAGCCCATCGACGTCCTCAAGGTCGACAATTCATCTGTGCGCGCCCAGCAGTTGGAAAAACTCAAGCGCCTGCGCGCCGAACGCAACGAGGCGGAAACCCAGGCGAAACTCGACGCGCTGACCGAAGGCGCCAAGACCGGCGCCAATCTGCTGGCGCTGGCCATCGACGCGGCGCGCGCGAAAGCCACGGTCGGCGAAATTTCCTATGCGCTGGAAAAGGTGTTTGGCCGGCATCGCGCCGAGATCAAGAGCATTTCAGGCGTTTACAAGCGGGAGGCGGGCGTGAATTCCAGCGCGGTCACTTCGGTGCAGGCTCAGGTCGAGGCATTCGTCGAGAACGACGGCCGCCGCCCGCGCATTCTCGTCGCCAAGGTCGGCCAGGACGGTCATGACCGTGGCCAGAAGGTGATCGCCTCGGCCTTCGCCGATCTCGGTTTTGACGTGGACATTGGGCCGCTGTTCGCCACCCCGGACGAGGCGGCGCGCCAGGCGGTAGAAAACGACGTGCATATCGTCGGCATTTCCTCGCTGGCGGCGGGCCATCTGACTCTCGTGCCGGAGCTCAAGGCCGCGCTAGAGAAGGAAGGCCGCGGCGACATCATGATCGTCGTCGGCGGCGTCATCCCGCCGCAGGATTTCGACGCGCTTTATAAAGCGGGCGCGGCGGCGATCTTCCCGCCGGGCACAGTGATCGCGGAAGCGGCGGGCAAATTGATCGACCAGTTGAACGATCGTCTCGGCTATTCCAAAGCCGCCGCCGAATGAGCGACGCCGCCGGCCTGCCGGACGAGGATGAATTCACCGTCGCATCGGAAAATCCCCCCGATGACGCGGCGCAAATCATTCTGATGAGCGGCTTGGTGGAATTCAACGAGAGCCGGGTTGGCCCCGACCCGGTGCGCGACCCGGAAAATCACGTTTGCATCGTGATCCGCGACCGCGCCGGCAAAGTGCGTGGCGGCGCGCAGGGCGTGGCGGTCGGCGCCTGGTTGGCGCTGGATCTGGTCTGGGTCGAGGAAGCTTTTCGCCAGCACGGGCTGGGCTCGCGCCTGCTGAACGAAGCCGAGGTCGAGGGGCGTCGGCGCGGCTGCAAATGGGCTGTTTTAGCGACCTTCGACTATCAGGCCCCCGGATTTTATTCCCGGCGCGGCTATGTCGAATATGCCCGCATGGAGGATTTTCCCTGGGGCCACACCCGCTATCAGCTCAGGAAAGCGTTGGCGTGATCGCTGTTCCTGCCGGGGGTGGGATCAGCGGGCTTTGCTATCGTAGTCGCTATTGGCCCCCGAGGCCTTCCTGCGCCGGCCATCGGAAGGAAATGGCAGGATCGACGCTTCCATCATTGGGCTCTGGGTCTGCGGGACGGCAAAAAAACTACTGATCGGCACGGAAAAAATCCGGCTTATGGCCGCCAAGATCCGGGCCTCGATCCGCTCCGCGCCGCTCTCGAAACGCAGCAGCCTGCCCTCGGAAACTTCGAGCCGCGCCGCTATGCGGGCGCTGTCCAACCCATGTTGCAACCTGAGTTCGCGAAGACGCGCGCCGACGGCGACATCAATAGGTGATTTGATAGCCATTACGCTCCGCCCCACGCCTGCGCCGGCGATCAATATAGACCGATTGCCTCCGCAAGCCGTCAAATATGACGTCTAATACGAAGCTTTCCCTGCGGCAATGGGGGTCATTACGTAGTTATGGGTTTCGCGGGACTCGTCTGGCGCTCGGCTGAGTTGTCGCTTCGGAACTCACACCTTCGGCGAGGGAAGCTTCGAACAGCGAATGGCGGCTAAGCCACCGCCTCGCCCCCGCCGCCGTTTTTCTCCAATTCCGCCAGCCTTTCGATCAGACTGTCACGCGCGCGCGCTGCATGTTCAATGGCGCGCATAAGAGCCTCTTTGTCATTCGCCTCCTGGACTTCGGCGAGGGCGTAATGAAGATCGATCAGGGCGCATTCAACCAGCGCGTTGGTGGTGCGGGACATGGCCTCCTCCCAGTTTATTATTTTTTTTATTTCCAACCACAATTGTAAATGAAAACTCATTTTTGCAATTGACCTAGAGCAATATACAACTTTCGCGAGTTGTTTTGCGACATCGTCTTTCGTCGCATGGCCTAGAAATTGTGGCCATCGATCGCCTCATGCCTTGCAAATTCGGCGAAGCCCGCCAGTTGTTTGCTCAAAAACGCCTTGGTTCCCTCGTCGGACAGATCGCCGGTGGCGGGATCGCATTTGCCATAGGCGCCGCCGACCATGGCCTCTGGGACATTCATCACGCGAGCGTCGAGGAAGACGAAAACCTGACGCAAATGATATTGCATGCGGGCGCCGCCGAGCGCGCCGGGCGAGGCGCTTTGCAGCAGCACGGGCTTGCCCTTGAACGGCGTCTTGGGCAGACGCGACAGCCAGTCGAGCGCATTTTTCAGCACGCCGGGAATGGAATAATTATATTCCGGCGAGACGATAATGACCCCGTCGGCGCCCAGAATCGCCGCGCCCATTTCGCTCACGGCGCGAGGAAACTCCCGGGCTTGCAGATCGGCGTCATAAAGCGGAAAATCGCCGACCGAGCCGAGCGCGGAAACCTTCACGCCCTCCGGCGCCAGAGCGGGCAGGGCGCGGGCTATGCCGGCGTTGACGGAGGCCTTGCGCAAACTGCCGACCAGAGTGACGAAATGCAAAGTCTTGGGGGACATGCCGAACTCCTGTCGCCTCGCAACAACGTTCGATCCGCCTAAAGGTTCTGCTTGCGTCTTCAATTCACGCCTTGCGAAATCCAGCCTTCCGCGGCGGCGCGGCCGGCGTCGCGCAATTTGCTGACGAAGGCCCAGCTCAGATTGGCCGCGCTCTCGTCGGCCATCACGCCGATCTCATTTTCCGCCGAGAGGCGGTCGAGCCGCAGTTGCGCCCATTTGCCCGAGGCGTCGCCAGCCGCGCAAAGCGGCGCGAGCAGGCGGATGGCGTCGATTTCGCGGTCGAGCGAGGAGGAGAAATTGATCTGGTCGATCCGCCTTTCGATTTCCTGTCGGCTGCGCGGAAAACCTTCCGAGCGTTTCGGCGCGATCTGCACGATCAGCACATTGCTCGCCTCGGTCTCGACCACCAGCGGCGTCAGCGGCGGATTGGCGACATAGCCGCCGTCCCAGAAAAATTCGCCGCCGATTTCGACGCTGTGATGCAGCAGCGGCAGGCAGGCCGAGGCCAGCACGCAATCGATGCTCATTTCCGCACGGGAAAAAATTCGCAGGGAGGCGTCGGACACGCGCGTCGCGCCGATCAGCAGTTTCGGCCCCGCCGTCTCGCGGAGCCGCTCGAAATCCACATGGCTTTCCAGCATCTGCCGCAAAGGGTTGAGATCGAAGGGATTGAACTGATAGGGCGTCAGCGCCCGCGCCAGCATGTCCAGCGGCAGCCGCGCCACTTTCGGCAGGAACAGCGATTGCTGGCTGACATGGGTCCAGAAATGGTCGAGATTTTTCCGCGCGCCGTCGCGGCCGCCGGCGGCGAGGCCTGAGGCGAGCAGCACCGCATTGACGGCGCCGGCGCTGGCGCCCGACAGCGCGTCCAGTTCGATGCTGTCTTCCTCCAGCAGCCGGTCGAGCGCGCCCCAGGTGAAGGCGCCGAAGGAGCCGCCGCCCTGCAGGGCCAGCGCCAGCCGGCGTGGCGGCCAGGGCCGGCGCTCGCGTTGCGGTTTCAGCTCCAATGAGGCCTTGAGAAATTCCACGGGTGCGCTCCAATGCGCGCAGCATGGGCTGGGCGGCGCCGCCTGGCAAGCGCGACGACCGCCTTTTCCGATTTGATGGAATCGAAGCGGGGCTCCAGATTCAAGTTTTAATGCATTTTTTCACGCGAGCCGGTATCCGTTTCTCTTGAAAACGCTCTATCGCAAACTCCAGCTCGCCAGCGCATCGTCGAACAGCGGCTGGGTGAAACGCGGCAGGCGTTCGGGGTGGCGGATGCGCCGGCGATAGGCGATCCATTGGTTGTCGCGATGAAACAGCGGCACGGCGTAAAAGCCGGAGAGCAGCACGCGATCCAACGCCCGCGCGGCGGCGTTGAAATCGTCCTGGCCTTTCGCCGCCAGCAGCGCGGCGATCATGGCGTCGGCGGCCGGGTTCCTGACGCCGGCGAAATTATAGGAGGCCTCGCGGTCGGCGGCTTCGGCGCTCCAGCGGTTGCGCTGCTCATTGCCCGGCGAGGCCGAGGCCTGCCACAGCGCGAAAGTCATGTCGTAATCGAAAGTCTGGCGGCGGCGCTGGAACTGCACCTCGTCCACCGCGCGCACCCGCGCCGTGACGCCGATGCGGCGCAATTGCCCGGCAAAGGTTAGCGCCAGCCGCTCCTGGTCGCGGCTGACCGTCATGATTTCAAAGTTCAATGCCGCGCCGTCGCGGCTGAGAACGCCGTCTTTCAAGCGCCAGCCGGCCTGCGCCGCCAGCGCCAGGGCGCGGCGCGCCATGGCGCGGTCGCGGCCCGAGCCGTCGGAGACTGGCGGCGCCCAGCGTCCTTCCATAATGTCCTCGCGCACGGCGCCGGGAAAAGGCGCGAGCAGGGCGCGCTCACGGGCGTCGGCGGGCCGTCCGGCGGCGGAAAGATCGGACTGGTCGAAATAGCTTTTGGTGCGGGTGAACAATCCGCCGAACAGATTGGCGTTGGTCCATTCGAAATCGAACATCGTCGCCAGGGCCTCGCGCAGGCGCGGATCGGCGAATATCTCCCTCCGGCAGTTGAAGGCCAGGGCGTCCATGCCCTTGGGGCCGCCGAGCGGCAGGGTTTCGACCGCGACCTCGCCGCCTTTCTGTCCGCGAAACGCATAGGCGGAGGCCCAGCGGTTCGGGTCGGTCTCCTCGCGATAATCGATCAATCCGGCCTTGAAAGCCTCGAACAGGCTGTTGTCGTCGCGGCTGTAGAGAATTTCGACCCGGTCGAAATTATAAAGACCGCGCATCGCCCGCCGATCGCGGCCCCAGTAATTGGGATCGCGGCGCAAGACCAGTTTTGCGCCGGGATCGACGGTCTCGACCACATAGGGGCCGGAGCCCAGCGGTTTGGCCAGGCCGTTTTCGGCGAAAACCGCCTCGGTCAGCGCATGGGCGGGCAAGACCGGCATCAACGCCAGAATCAGCGGCAATTCGCGGTCGTCGGCGCCAGTCAGATCGAAACGAATGGTGCGCGCGTCGGGCGTTTCGACGTTTTTCACCAGGGCATAGGCGGCGCGGGTCTGCGGCCGCCCCTTGGCTTTCAGCAAATCGAAGGAAAAGGCCACGTCGCGCGCCGTGATCGCGACGCCGTCGGAAAAATGCGCGGCTTTGTTCAGCCGAAAGGTCACGTAATCCCGGCCCTCGTCGGTCTCGACGCTTTCGGCGATCAGGCCGTAGAGCGAAAAGGGCTCGTCGAGATTGCGCGCCATCAGGCTTTCATAGACCGAGCCGATCAGCCCCATGGCGGTCGAGCCGGCGTTGACGCCATAGGGATTGAGATTGTCGAAGGCGCCGAGCGCCCCGAGCTTCAGCACGCCGCCTTTTTTCGCATTGGGATCGGCATAGGGCAGCGCGGAAAAATCCGGGGGCAGGGCGGGGTCGCCATGCATGGCCAGACCGTGAGTGATCGAGCCATGAGTGATCGAGCCTTGGACAATTCGCCCTTCGTCCGGATCGGCGGCGGCAGGGCGCCACAGGCCGCAAAGCAGCGCGAAAAGACAGGGAAGAATCGCGCGGCGAAGCTGCGGCATGGCGGCATTTTAGGCGAGGCGGCGGCCCAAAGCCAGAAATTCGCGCCAAATTCGTTCAACCGTCAAATTGGCCGCTGGAAAAACTTCCGGGAAGGCGATATGAAAGCGCCGTCAATTTATCGCCTCATTTCGGGGCGAAGAGCGCGCAACTTCGCTCGCGGAACGCTGAATCGGGTTGAAGCCCGGGCGGTCGGGCGGACCAAGGCTCAGTTGAAAGGAATTCGGATGTCCATGTCTTCGTCCCGCATTGGGTCTTCGTCCCGTTTTGGGCTCGCTCTGGTTGCCGGCGCTCTGGCTTTCGGCGTCCTCCCGGCTCTCGCCCAGCAGCAGCCGGCGGCGCCGGCGCAAGGGGCTCCCCAGGCCGGCCAGCAGGGCGCGCCGCAGGGACCGATGAAGGTCGACCTGACGCCGTCGCAGCCGAATTGGACCAAGGTCTGCGGCAAGGATCAGGCGACTCAGAAGGAAATCTGCTACACCACCCGCGACTTCGGCGCGCAGAAGGATCAGCCGCCGGTTTTGGCTCTGGCCGTCTATGACGTGAAGGGCGAAGAGGTCAAAATCGTCCGCTTCCTGATGCCGGTCGGCCTGATGCTGCGCCCCGGCTTCCGCTTCGCCGTGGACAAGGGGCCGGTCGCCGAGGGCGCCTATGAAATTTGCTTCCCCAACGGCTGTTTCGCCGAGGCCAAGGTGAAGAAGGATGTCATCGAAGCCGCCAAGAAGGGAACCAATATGGCGGTTTCCGTGAAAAATCAGGCGAATTCGGAAGTGGTGTTCAATCTGCCGCTGGCCGGTTTCGGCGCCGCTTTCGACGGCCCGGCGATCGATCCCAAGATTTCTGGAAGAGCAGCAGAAGAAGCTCGCCGCCGAATTGCAGAAGCGCGCCGAGGAAGAACGCCAGAAGATCCAGGGGCAGCAGCCCGCCGCCCCCGCCGCCCCGGCTGCTCCTGCTGCTCCTGCCGTTCCCGCGGCGCCGACTGGCAAGTAATCTCCCGGAAAAGCCGCCGGCCCCCCAAAGCTCCGGCGCGGCCGATCCAGACAGCGACGCGCGGCGAAAGCCGCGCGTTTTTTGCGTCCGCCACCGGCCACAGGCAAAAAAAATCGGCCCGGGCGGGTCGCGCCGGGCCGATGGGCTGCAAAGCTCGAAAGCCTTAGAACATTTTGTATTTCAGCCCGGAGACCTGTTTCATCAGACTGGCGATCAGGCGGCTTTCGCCACCGATCGTGACGGTCTGGCGCGTGCTGAAATCGACGATGCGGCCATCGTCCATGCCGTAATTGGCGACGCGGGTCAGGCGCTTGGCCTTGTCGAAATAAACGGCGTAAACATGCTGGTCAGTGACCCGCGCCGGCATGGCGGGCAGCGGCTGCTCGACCTTCTGGCTGATGTAATACCAGGCGTCGCCGCCAATGGTCGAGGTTGTGGTCGGCGATCCCAAAATCGACAGAACCTGTTCCGCCGGGGCGCCGATCTTGACCTGTGACAGGGTCTGCTCGTCGAACACATAGCCGCGCGTGATCGTCCCGTTTTCCAGGGTCGAGCAGCCGCCGAGGCCGGCGAGCCCCAGAAAGGCGGAAAGGGCCAGCGCGCGTCCGCGCCGCGTCCGCGTTCCGCAAAACTTGTCATTCCTCGGCCGCATTCCTGACTTCTCCGACGATGATGAGGCGATTTTACCCTTGCGCGAAAGCGCACACACGCCTAACCCCCAGTGAAGGCAAAAGCAAGGCGGGTCCATGCGGCTTTCGCGTCGGCGGCGGCGCTTTTCGCCGGCGGCGGGACATTGAGGGCAAAGAGCAATGGGTTTGGCATGATCTTCGGCCTGTTTCGCAAAACACCGTTCAAGACCGAGGCGAGGGCCCTGCTCGGCGCGGTGACCGCGCAATCGCGCCTGCCGGCGTTTTTCCTGCCGCCCTATGGCGCGCCGGACACATTGGTCGGCCGTTTCGAGGTGGTGACCCTCAACGCCGGGCTGGCGCTGACCCGACTCGCCGCCGCCGAACCGCCCGGTCCGGACTTGGCCCAGGCCCTGTCCAACGCCCTGTTCTCCCATTTCGACGACGCCTTGCGGCAGATCGGCATATCCGACGTCGGCGTGCCCAAGAAAATGAACAAGCTCGCCGGCGCCTTTTTGGGACGCGGCGCGGCTTACGCCCAGGCCGAGGCGGCGGGCGAGGCCGAACTGGCCCAGGCCTTGGCGCGCAATATATTGGGCGGGGCGGGGGACGGCGGCGCTTTCGCCGATTATTACCGCCGCGCGCGGGCGCAACTGGCGGCGACGCCGCTGGAAACATATTTACACGGCGAAGCGCCTTTTCCGGCGCCCTGATCGAGACGAGGCCCTGATGACCACCGAGACCAATGGCGACACGCCGCTTTTTTCCCGCCCCATCGTCGTGGACAGCGTCAGCGAAGCCGGCGCCACCCTGCGTCTGGCCGCCAGCCCCGAGGAATGCGCCGCTTTGGCGGAACTCGACGGCGTCGTCGCCCTGCGCGACGTGATCGTCGAAGCGCAATTGAAGCGCCGGGGGCGCGAGGGGCTGTCGGTCAAGGGCCGGGTGAGCGCGATCGTCACCCAGCTCTGCGTGGTGACGTTGGAGCCTTTCGAGGCCCCGGTCGATGAAAGCTTCGAGGTCGCCTTCGCGCCCCAGGCCGAGGCCGAGGCGGCCTACGCCAAGGCCATGGCCGAGATCGAGGCGGCGCTCGACAAGGCCCGCGCCCTGGCCGAACAGCCAGAATCCGCCGGACCCGATCCTCGACGGCAAGGTCGATCTGGGCGCGCTGGCCAGCGAATTCCTGGCTCTGGGTCTCGATCCGCATCCGCGCAAGCCGGGCGCGCAATTCGCCGAAGTCAGCGAGGACGCGGACGAAGCCAAGCCGTCGCCCTTCGCCGCCTTGGCGCGATTGAAGAAGGACTGACTCCCTGTCTTTTAAGGATTCGGAAGAAAGAGCCGGAGGGATGATCGCCTTCCGCACGCTTTGGGCTTGCCAACGCCCGCGCAAAAGCTATTGTCGCGCGCCCATCGGCGCGGCCGGCGGACGAAGAAAAGGATCGGGACTAAGGGATGGTTGAGCCTGTGCGGATCGCGCTCGACGCCATGGGCGGCGATTTCGGCCCATCGGTGGTCATTCCGGGCGCGGCGCAATTTCTGGAACGCAAGCCGGATTCCACTTTCATCATTTTTGGCGACAGGGACAAGATCGCCCCCTATCTCGCCCAGGCGCCGAAACTGGCGGCGGCGAGCCGGGTGGTCCATACCGATGTCGCCGTGGGCATGGCCGACAAGCCGAGCCAGGCGCTGCGCGCCGGACGGCGAGTGTCGTCGATGTGGATGGCGATCGAGGCGGTGAAGAGCGGGGAGGCCGATTGCGCGGTTTCCGCCGGCAATACCGGCGCGCTCATGGCCATGTCCAAGGTCTGCCTGCGCACCATGGCGCAAATCGAGCGCCCGGCGCTGGCCGCGATCTGGCCAACGCTGCGCGATCGCTCGATCGTGCTCGACGTCGGCGCCACCATAGGCGCCGACGCCCAGCAATATGTCGATCTCGCCATGATGGGCGCGGCCATGGCGCGCGCGCTGTTCAATCTCGAGCGGCCCACCGTCGGCCTGCTCAATGTCGGCACCGAAGAGGTCAAGGGCATAGAGGAGGTCAAGGCCGCCTCGCGCCTGCTGCAGGACATCAATTCGCCCCTGCTCGACTATCGCGGCTTCGTCGAGGGCGACGATATAGGCCGGGGCACGGTCGATGTGGTGGTGACCGAAGGCTTTACCGGCAATATCGCGTTGAAGACCGCCGAGGGCACGGCGCGACAGATCGCCTCCTATCTGCGTCAGGGCCTGTCGAAAAACTGGGTCAACAAGATCGGGGCCTTCATCGCCCGTTCGGCTTTTGTCGAACTCAAGGCTAAATTGTCGCCGCGCGAGGTCAGCGGCGCCGTGCTGCTCGGCCTCGACGGCGTGGTCATCAAGGGCCATGGCGGCATTGACGCCGACGGCCTTTCCGGGGCGATCGAAATCGGCCACGGCATGGTGCGCCACGGGCTGCTGGAAAAAATTCGCGACATGATGCTGCTGGCGGAAGAACACGCAGCCCTGCGCGCGACCAATGAAAGCGCGGCGGCGCGCGCGGCCCAACAGCCTGCGGCGGCGCGCGCCGCCGAGGGGGCCGCGGCGCAACCCGAAGAAACAGGACATTGATGTGAGCGGGGAAAACAAAGGGTTGCGCGCGGTGGTCAAGGGCGTCGGTTCGGCCCTGCCGAAGCTGTGCGTGACCAACAAGGATCTGGAGGCCAAGGTCGAAACCAGCGACGACTGGATCGTGCAGCGCACCGGCATCAGGCAGCGCTATATCGCCGGCGAAGGCGAGACCACCTCCACGCTCGGCCTGGCGGCGGCCCGCGCCGCCCTCGACAAGGCCGGCCTGACTGCCGACGATATCGACCTGATCGTCGTCGCCACCTCAACTCCAGATTACACGTTTCCATCCGTCGCCACCCAGATTCAGGCGGGGCTAGGCCTGACAAAGGGCGTGGCCTTCGATCTTCAGGCGGTCTGCGCCGGCTTTGTCTTCGCCGTCGCCACGGCGGAAAAGTTTTTAGCCTCCGGTTCGCATAAAAGGGCGCTGGTGATCGGCGCCGAGACCTTTTCGCGCATTCTCGACTGGCAGGACCGCACCACCTGCGTGCTGTTTGGCGACGGCGCCGGCGCGATCGTGCTTGTCGCTGAAGAAACCAGCGGCGAAAAGCCGCAGGGCGTGCTGACCACGCAATTGCGCAGCGACGGACGCCATCGCGCCAAGCTTTATGTCGATGGCGGCCCCTCCTCGACCGGGACGGTCGGCCATTTGCGCATGGAAGGCAAGGAAGTGTTCCGCTTCGCCGTGGGCCAGGTGACGGACGTTATGGCCGAAGCTTTCACCGCCGCTGGCTTGAGCGCCGCCGATCTCGACTGGTTTGTCCCGCATCAGGCCAATCGCCGGATCATCGACGCTTCCGCGCAGAAATTCGGCATCCCCCCTGGAAAAGTGGTCACCACCGTGCAGGATCACGGCAATACGTCCGCGGCCTCGATTCCGCTGGCGCTCGCGGTGGCTTGCGACGACGGACGAATCAAGCCGGGCGATCTGGTGATGATCGAAGCCATTGGCGGCGGATTTACTTGGGGCTCCGCGCTGATTCGCTGGTAATACCCGGCGCGGGTGGAAATTTTGCTTCAAAATCAGTTCAAACTGTTGGCTAGTCAGGGTTTTTCGACTTGACCATCGCCTCCGCACGTCGTAAGTTGCGAGTCGGTCGCGGATCGCCATTGGCCTTTTGCAAAATCCGGGACCGCTAGGCTTTGTCGCCTGTTGCGACGTGAGAGGGGATTTCCTGAGCGTCGCATCGCCATTGGGTCAATTCATTCAAAAAGGTGGGGTCAATGTCCGCCAGTTCGCTTTCAGTCGATTCTTCTCATGCCTCGCTTCACGCCGGCGCCGATGGCGCGGCGGACGATAAGCGCACGATCACCCGATCCGATCTCGCCGAGGCGATTTTTCGCCGCATCGGCCTGTCGCGGATGGAATCGGCGCAATTGGTGGAAATGGTGATCGACGAGATCAGCGCCGCCGTGGCGCGCGGCGAGAATGTCAAGCTGTCGAGCTTCGGCACGTTTTTGCAGCGCTCGAAGCGCGAGCGCGTGGGGCGCAATCCCAAGACCGGCGTCGAGGCGAAAATCACGCCGCGCAAGGTTCTGGTGTTCCGCGCCTCCCATATCATGCGCGCGCGGATGAACGGCCAGGAGGGCTGATCCGCGGCGAATTTCTCTGGACAAGCGGCGGATTAAGCTGAAAATTCCGATCCCGTCCCAGGCCGCCGCCGAAAGGCGGGAGAGGCGGAGCGCGAAAAAATGGAAAAAACGGTGGAGGCCTTCCGCACCATTGGCGAAGTGGCCGATGAACTGGACCTGCCGCAGCATGTGCTGCGATTCTGGGAGACCAAATTCACCCAGATCCGTCCGGTGAAACGCGCCGGCGGCCGGCGCTATTACCGGCCGGACGACATCAGGCTGGTCGCGGCGATTCGCGTGCTGCTCTACAGCGAAGGCTATACGATCAAGGGCGTGCAGCGCATCCTGAAGGAACAGGGCGTGCGCGCTGTGATCGACGCGTCCGCGGCCGGCCGTTCGGCGGCGCCGGCCTCCGTCCTTGCGCCCACAAGTGTTGCGCCCACAGGTGTCGCGCCCGCCGGCGCGACCCTCGCGGCTGCGGCCGCGCCGCCGGCCAGGCCGGCGGAGGGGGGCTTTTCGCCGGAAAATCGCCACCGGCTGGAGGCGGTTCTCGCCGAATTGACGGAATGCGCCCGTTTGCTGGCGTGATCTTGCGACTTTTTTGCGTCGGGCGCGTTGCCAGCGCGAAAAGGCTTCTCTATAAGGCGGGCAGTCGGAGTGTAGCGCAGCCCGGTTAGCGCACTAGTCTGGGGGACTAGGGGTCGTGGGTTCGAATCCCGCCACTCCGACCATTTCACCACTTATTGTCGATGAATTGTTTTCCCGCTCGGTTTTCGGCGGGCTTGGACGCTGACCGGCGCGCCGCCTTTCCCTATTCGTAGCGCAGGGCCTCGATGGGATCGAGGCTGGAAGCTTTTCGCGCGGGGTAATAGCCGAAGAACACACCGACCGCCGCCGAGAACAGGAAGCCGCCCGCCACGGCGGTCAGCGACAGGGGCGCCCGCCAGCCAAAGCCGATCGAAATGATCTCGGCGATGGCGACGCCCGCGCCAATGCCGGCGAGACCGCCGCTGACCGAGAGAATCACGGCTTCGGCGAGGAATTGCAGGAGCACATGGAGGCGCCGCGCGCCAATGGCCATGCGCAGTCCGATTTCCCGCGTGCGCTCGGTGACGGAGACCAGCAGAATATTCATGATGCCAATGCCGCCGACCAGCAGCGAGATCGAGGCGACGGCGGCCAGCAGCAGCGCCATGATGCGGCTGCTGTTTTCCGCGGTTTCCGCGTATTGGCTGAGGTTGCGCACGGAAAAGTCCTTGGGGTCGCCGGCTTTCAGGCGATGTCGGCGCGTCAAGGTCTCGCTCGCCTGGTCGATCGCCGTCTGCACCAGCGCCGAACTCGCCGCCTGGACATAGATCTGGTTGGCGTAGCCGGTCAGGCGCGGCTGAAGATTGTAAGGGTTGGGATCGGGCAGATAGGCCCAGTTGAGCGGCGCCTGCGCCTGAGTCGGCGCTGCGGCCCCCAAAACCTTGCGTTCGGCAGTGGTGAAGGGCGTCATCACCAGATCGTCCTGGTCCTGGCCGAAGGCCGACTGGCCTTTGGCGGCGAGGACGCCGATCACGCGCAGCGGCGTGTTCCTGACCTGTATATAGGCGCCGACCGGGTTTTCGCTCGGGCTGAACAATTGGCGGGCGACCGTTTCGCCAATGAGCGTCACCAGTTCGGCCCGGTCGGAATCCTCCGCCGTGAAGCCGCGACCGGAGGCGACGCGCCAATTGACGATCGGCGGATAATTGAGGCTGACGCCCTGGATCGTCGTCGCCCAGTTCTGATTGGCGTATTGGACCTGTCCCTGCTGGCGGATGAGATAGCCGACTTGGGCGACGGCGGAATCCTCGCGCCGGATGGCGTGCGCGTCCTGGAGGGTCAGAGTGCTGGCGCTGCCGGAGCCGCCGCGCATGCCGCCGCTGGAGACCGCGCCGGGCAGGATCACCACCATATTGGCGCCAAGCCCCTCGATCTGCTGGCGCACCGCGTCATTGGCGCCGTCGCCGACTGCGACCATGACGATCAAGGCGGCGACGCCAATGAACACGCCGAGCATGGTTAGCGCGGAGCGCATCATGTTGCGGCCAATGGCCTGCACGGCGGCGGCGGCGATCATCAGGCCAAAGGACGAGAAACCGCTGGAGGAGGGCGTTCGCGGCTGGGGCGCCGCGTTTGAAACGGGCAAGGGCGCGCGCTGCGGGCGGGTGCGCGCATCGCCAATGATCTCGCCGTCGCGCATGGTCACGAGTTGGTCGGCATAGGCGGCTATGTCGGATTCATGGGTGACGACGACAATGGTCACGCCCTGGTCGCGGTTCAGTCGCGTGAGAGTTCTCCATGATCTCATGCGAGGTTTTGGTGTCGAGATTGCCGGTAGGTTCGTCGGCGAGCAGCAGGCTCGGCGCATTGATCAAGGCGCGGGCTATGGCGACGCGCTGCTGCTGGCCGCCGGACAGCTGGTTGGGCATATTGGCCTCGCGCGCGCCAAGGCCCAGGAATTCGAGAGATTTTTGCGCCCGCGCGCGCCGCGTCGCGCCGTCCGCCGGGCCGGCGGCGGCGTAATAGAGCGGCAGGCCAACATTTTCCAGCGCGCTGGTGCGCGCCAGCAGATTGAAGCTCTGGAAGACGAAGCCGAGCCTTTCGCTGCGGATGCGCGCCAAGGCGGGTTCGTCGAGGCCGGCGACATCGACGCCGTCGAGATAATAATGGCCGCTGGTGGGACGGTCGAGACAGCCAAGGATCGCCATCAGCGTCGATTTTCCCGAGCCCGACGAGCCCATGATGGCGACGAACTCGCCGCGCTCTACGGTCAGGCTGACCGAGCGCAGGGCGCGCACCTCGACATCGCCGACGACGAAAGTCCGCGTGAGCTGTTCGACTTTCAGGACAGGGTGCGACATATCACGTCCAGCTGCGATAATTTAACGTCAACGGGCGAGTGCGCGCGCCTCGCCGACAAGAATCCTATCGCCTTCCTTGACATCGCCTTGACGGATTTCGGTGAAATTGTCGTCGTCGAGTCCGGCGACAATGTCGATGGCGACCGGCTTGTCGTCGCGCAACGCCCAAAGCCGCGCCCCGCCGGGCGCGACCGGCGCCGGCGCGCCCGCGCTCGCCGGCGTGAAGCGCAAGGCCTGGTTGGGCGCGCGCAGGACATTGACGCGCTGGTCGAGGACGATCCGCGTTTCGGCGGTCATGCCCGGCTTCAGCGCCAGATCCTTGTTGTCGACGCTGACCACGGCGTCATAGGTCACGACATTCTGCACCGTCTGCGGCGATTGCCGCACCTGGGTGACGGTTCCCGAGAAAACCCGTGTGGGAAAGGCGTCCACCGTGAATGTGGCCTTGTCGCCCTGCTTGACGCCGCCGATGTCGCTTTCGCTGACATTGGTGTCGACCTGCATCCGCGTCAGATCGGTGGCGATCAGAAACAGCGTCGGTGTGTTCAGGCTCGACGCCAGCGTCTGGCCCTGGGTGACATTGCGCGAGACCACCGTGCCGTCCACCGGCGAGGTGATATTGGTATATTCAAGATTGACATGGGCGGCGGCGAGGACCGCCTGACGCTGATCTATGGTCGCCTGGTCATAGCCGACCTGGGCCTGGGCCTGATCGACATTGCTTTTCGACAGGTCGGCGGCGTCCTTGGCGACCGAGTTTTCCTGGAGCAACACGCGATTGCGATTCCAGTTCAGCTGCGTATAGGCCAGATTGGCCTGGTCCTTGACCAGTTGCGCCTTGGCCACCGCCAGATCGGCCTTGGCCTGATCGACCAGAGCCTGATAGGGGCGCGGATCGATCTTGGCGCAGACCTGTCCGGCCTTGACCTGGGTGTTATAATCACAGGAAAGCGTCGTCAGCACCCCAGAGACATAACTGCCGACGATGATCGTCAATTCGGGATTGACCGTGCCGGTCGCGGTCGCCGTGCGCGTTATGTCGCCACGGGTCGCGGCGGCGCTGACATAATGCGTCGGCGGCGCGGCATGGCCGTAACGCCACAGCAAACCGCCGGCCACAAGCAGGAGCGCAAGCCCCACGGCGATCCCTGCGCGCTTTCCCCTAATGGCTGGCGGCGAGACACTGCGTTCCGCCTTCGCGTCGGGCGCAAGCGGAGCGCCCGTCGCTTGTGGCCGATCCTGTTAAGTCATGACGCGCGCCTCCGGCGCTTGGTTCAATCTGTCACAGGGCGAAGCGGCGCCGCCTTGATCTTCAACAAACCCCTGGCCGTACGGCAGGTCGAGGCGTTTCGTTGCGCCGCGCTCAAGGTTTGCGCGACATTCTCGGGTCGCTGTCATACAATCTCGCTTCTGTTGAAATATGGCTCAGGCAATGAAGATCGCGGACCCCGCACATAGGCTCATCCAGCCGGGAAGGCTCGCCGCGCCAAACCGCTGGGATTTCATCGCCTTTCCGCTGATTTTCGTCGTTTTCGTCCTGCTGGCGCTGGGCGCCAGGGGGACATTCGCGCCGATTGAATCGATTCAGGCCACGCCTGTGTCGCTCGACCCGGCGTTCCTGCCCGGCTATGCGGTGCGCACGGTGTTGCGGATGCTCGCGGCCCTGGCGGCGTCGCTGCTGTTCACCCTGACCTATGGAACCTTGGCGGCGAAGAGCAAACGCGCCGAAATCATCCTGATTCCCATTCTCGACATTCTGCAATCCGTGCCGATCCTCGGCTATATCTCCTTCACCGTCATTTTCTTCATGAACCTGTTTCCGGGAAGGGTTCTGGGCGCGGAATTCGCCTCGATCTTCGCGGTTTTCACCAGCCAGGCCTGGAACATGGCCTTCAGTTTCTACCAATCGCTGCGCACCCTCCCGCACGATCTCGACGAAGCCAGCCGCGCCTTTCATTTTTCCTCCTGGCAGCGCTTCTGGCGGCTCGAAGCGCCTTTCGCCGTGCCCGGCCTGGTCTGGAACATGATGATGAGCATGTCCGGCGGCTGGTTCTTCGTCGTCGCCTCCGAGGCGATCAGCGTCGGCGACGCCCAGATCGCCCTGCCGGGGGTCGGCTCCTATGTCGCCCTGGCGATCGAACAGCGGAATCTCCCGGCGATTTTCTGGGCGCTGGGCGCCATGACCCTGGTCATCGCGCTATACGACCAGCTGATGTTCCGGCCGCTGGTGGTCTGGGCCGACCATTTCCGTTTCGAGCAGGCGGCGGCGCAATCCACGCCGCATTCCTGGTTCCTGATGCTCCTGCAACGCAGCGGACTGCTGCGCGCCTCGGTGCGGCCGCTGTCCCTGGCGATGCGCCGGGTTTTGCGCGCGCCCCTTCTCAACGCGACAATTCCCGGACCTGTCGTCGCGGTCGGCTCCGCGCGGGCGCGGGGCGGCGATCGTCTCTGGACCCTGGCGGCCATCGCGATGGCGCTTGCCGCCACCGGTCTGATCGTCCGCTATATCGCCAGCGAACTAGGCCTGAGCGATGTGTTCACGGCGTTTCGCCTTGGCGCCTATACTTTGCTGCGCGTCGCCGTGCTCATTGTCTTGAGTTCGCTCATCTGGGTTCCGCTGGGCGTGCTGATCGGCCTGAGGCCGCGCCTGGCGGAGAAGCTTCAGCCGTTGGCGCAATTCCTCGCCGCCTTCCCCGCCAATCTGCTGTTTCCCTTTGTCGTGCTGCTGATCGTCCGCTTCGACCTCAACCCGAACATATGGCTGAGCGCCTTGATGATCCTGGGGACGCAATGGTACATTCTGTTCAATGTCATCGCGGGAACGACGGCCTATCCGACCGATTTTCTCGAGGCCGCCGATAATTTTCAGATTCACGGCTGGCGATGGTGGCGCAAAGTCATCCTGCCCGGAATCTTCCCCTATTATGTCACCGGCGCACTCACGGCCTCGGGCGGTTCCTGGAACGCCAGCATTGTGGCCGAATCCGTGTCCTGGGGCCAGACCCATCTCGCCGCGCAGGGGCTTGGCGCCTATATCGCGGAGATGACGACCAGGGCCGATTATCCGCGCATCGTGCTCGGCATAGCCGTCATGTCGCTTTACGTGATTTTCTTCAACCGGGTTCTCTGGCGCCGGCTCTACGCCTATGGCGAAAACCATCTGCGGCTGGATTGAGAGGCGAGACATGCTTGGAGCGGCAACGGAAAATTCGTCGAAAGCGGTTCTTGAACTCTCGCATGTTCACCAGGCCTTCGCCCGGCCGAACGGGACCGCCTCCGTCGTGCTCGACGACATCAGCTTCAGCCTTCGCCAAGGCGAGATCGTCGGCGTGCTCGGGCGGTCCGGCTGCGGAAAATCGACATTGCTGCGCATCGCCGCCGGCTTGATCCAGCCGACCGCAGGCAAAGTCACCTATCAGGGCCATCCCGTCGACCGTCCGGCGAAGGGCATAGCCATGGTGTTCCAGACCTTCGCGCTGTTTCCCTGGCTCAGCGTGCTCGAAAATGTCATGGCCGGCCTCGACGCGCTCGGCGTCCCGGAGGAAGAGGCCCAGGCCAAAGCCTTGGCGGCCATCGACATGATCGGCCTTGACGGTTTCGAGAGCGCCTATCCGCGCGAACTCTCGGGAGGCATGCGTCAGCGCGTCGGCTTCGCCCGCGCCCTGGTGGTCGATCCGGCGATCCTGTTGATGGACGAACCGTTTTCCGCGCTCGACGTGCTCACCGCCGAGACCTTGCGCTCGGATTTCATCGATCTGTGGAGTGGCGGAAAACTGGCGATCGAATCGACCATGCTGGTCACCCATAATATCGAGGAGGCGGTTTTTCTCAGCGACCGCATCATCGTGCTGGCGCCAGACCCCGGGCGCATCGCCGCCGAGATCGAAGTGCCGCTGCCGCGCCCGCGCGAAAGGCTGGCCCCGGAATTCCGCGAGATCGTCGACGATATTTATGCGCGCATGACCGCTGGTCACGCGGCTTTCGTCGAGGGCAAGGACAAAGGCGCGATGGCGGGCGTGGGCATGCGCCTGCCTTTCGTCTCCTGCCATCGCATTGTTGGCCTGCTGGAGTTGCTGGCGGATGCGCCTTTCAACGAGAAAGCCGACTTGCGCGCTCTGGCCGAGCGCGTGCATCTCGATGTGGACCGCTTGCTGCCGGTGACGGGCGCCGCGCAGATCCTTGGCTTTGCCGAAATGCGCGCGGGATTGCTGCATTTGACCGCGGCCGGAAAAATTTTCGTCGGCGATGCCGCGGACGCGCGCAAGCGGCTGTTCGCCGAGCACCTGCTGCGCAACGTGCCGCTCGCGGCGCATATTCGCCATGTCCTGTCCGACCGACCGGGCCACGCGGCGCCGCGCGAAAGATTCACGCCGGAGCTCGAAGATCATCTGAGCGCGCATGACGCGGAATTGACGCTGGCGACGGCGATCGACTGGGGCCGTTACGCGGAAATTTTCGAATATGACCAGCGGCGCCACAGTTTCAGCCTGCCGGCGGAGGCGCTGAAAACGGCGCCTTGAGCGCTCAAGGCCGGCGCGCGCCGCCAGCCGGAATCGCCGGGGGAAACCCTAAAAAACGCGAATCGTGTGAGCTTGCGCCGTGACATTCGCTTGGAGACGAGTTTGTGCAAATTTCTCATCCAGCGCCGCACGACCTATCGCTAGCGCGAACCGGTGAGTCCCGGGCCGCATCGGCTGATGCTGCGCCTGCGCGAAAGCCGTGAACTGCGTCTCAATGCCGCTGCGTCTCAATGCGGAGCCTTGGCGGGTTTTCGATGTCGCGGCCTCGGCACAGGCCTATCCGTTTCAATATGCGGATGACGATTAAATCGACGAGATCGATTCTAGGGTCTCGCCGGCGCATAGACCAGGCGATAGCCGACGCCGGCTTCGGTCAGCAGGATTTTGGGCGCGGCGGGATCGACCTCGAGTTTTTGCCGCAGCCGCCGCACCAGCACGCGCAAATATTGGGCGCTGGTGTCATGCGACGCGCCCCACAGCTTCTGCAGGATGAATTGATGCGGCACGATGCGGTCGGCGTCGCGCATCAGCACCTGCAGCAGCGCCAGCTCCTTGCGCGTGAGCTTGTGCTGCTCGCCTCGCACAATGGTCATGCGCTGGCCCAGATCGATGGTCACATCCGAATTTTCCGACGGCAGCGCCGGGCCGGATCGCGTCGCGCCGCGCAAATGGGCGCGGATGCGCGCCAGCAATTCGCCAATGGCGAAAGGCTTGCAAATATAATCATTGGCGCCGGAATCCAGCGCCTCGATCTTCTCCGCTTCGCGGCTGCGCGCGGAGATCACGAGTATCGGCCCGTGATAGGATTCGCGAACGGTGCGGATCAGCTCCTTGCCGTCGATGTCGGCGAGCGCCAGCTCCAGCAGAACGAGATCGGGTTGCTGGGTGAGGATCAGCTCGATGGCCTGCAAGCCCGATTCGACGGCCATGGCGGCATAGCCGGCGCGTTCGAGATGATGGGTCAGCGCGCCCTGGGCGCTCACCTGATGATCGACAACGAGAATTCCTGGTTTCATCCGTGCGGAACGTTTTTAGCGGCCAGGCGCGACAGGCGCCGTCTTTGTCGCGATTCTAGCAATAGGCGGGCCGCGCGGGCGTATCAAGCATATGCCGAGAGGGGCGGGCGCCCAATTCCGTGACAGGCGAGCCGGCCCGGCCTTGGCGCCCAAGCTTTAATCATCCACCGGATTACGGCGTCGTTGCTGATCAAATAATAAGCAAAACCCACGTGGATTTACTTGCATCTCGATGCGTGAAAAACATGCCATGACGCAAGGCGCTGAAAATAGGCCTGAATCAATTCGCGACCCGCCGAAATCGCGTCAGTATTCGCCCAAAATTTCATCACGGGCGCGCGTGGGTTTTTCGTTGCGGCAAAGATCGGCGCCAGCCGGCGATTTCCGCACTGAAACGCAATTGATGCTTTAGCGAACTGTTTCTGCGGGATAATGTCGATCCAAGGCGGCTGCTTTTTTACGGCTTCATGGGGTCAAGCGATTCTCGCGCACAAAGAGCCGGTCGAGCGTCGTAAGGAGGGAAGGCGGGCCTTTGCTTTGTTCGTCCTTGCCAGCCGGACTGAGCGACGAGCCCGTTTATCAAAGCAACAATGATAACATTTATAATAAAATGTGGCTTATCCGACATAATTTATAACAAAAATATAAAAAATATAGCATATATCACCAAATATTTTGCATGAAAATTAACACTAAGCGTATTTTGTAAATCGTATTATCTTAAATATGGCGAATAATGACTAAAATAGGTGAATTTTTAGCAAAAATAACCCTTATAAGTCTCATAAATATACGTTCTGCCTCGGGATGCCCGCCATGCGGTCCCAGGGTCACGAAAACTGTATTAAATCCGCAACACTTGTCAGAAAGATAACGCGGTTTCGCCGCATTTGACTCGGTGCGGCCTTCAGGAGCTTAGCTCAACATATTGAAAACAAAGCTATATAAAATAAATGAAACGAAAATGTTATATGCGCCTTACGGATTCCTTATGGTGTTTATATTGGGGGCGTGCAAATTTCGGGCATCGAAAAGAGGAGTTGAAATCCTGATGGACAGGCGTAACGCACTCATCCCGGCCCTTGTCGCTGGCGCCCTGGTGGGGTTCTCGGCAGGCGCCCACGCGGCGGACGCAGCGGCCCCCGCCGGCCTGCCGAACCCTTATCTCATTCCGTTCACTTACGCGGGTCCCGCCCCGAGCGCTCCCGCCAGCCCGACCGATCCGAACTACACGGTCAAGGAGCTGGACAAGCTCGGCGACGGTTTCTTCGAGCGTCTGGTGAACTATTACAAGCTCGAATGGGGCCATGACAGTGCTCCGGTCGATCCCAAGGCGCCCAGCAGCCGCCGCGACGCGCCCTGGCCGGCGCAGCCGGTCACCCAGCCGCCCTATCCCTTCACCGAATATTCCTATGGCGGCACCACCTCCATCGGCGGCAATCGCGCGGCTTCGGTCGATAGCCCGCTGATGGTCGCGCTCGGCAATACCGCGGCCGGCAAATGGATGGCCGACAACAACATTCAGATGTATGGCTGGCTCAACGGCGGCGTCAACGTGTCCAACCAGAAGGGCGCGCTCGGCGGCAACTGGCCGGCGGCCTATTCCTATCGTCCCAACACCTTCTCGCTCGACCAGCTGGTGCTCTATATCGAGCGCACGCCTGACACCGTGCAGAAGGACCATTTCGACTGGGGTTTCCGCGTCTCCGGCATCTATGGTCAGGACTATCGCTACACGACCTCCTTCGGTTATTCGTCCAACGCGCTCTATGGCCATAACAACATCAACGGCTTCGACTATCCGATGATGTGGCTGGAAGGCTATATTCCGTGGGTCGCCGAGGGCATGATGGTCCGCGTTGGCCGTTATATCTCGATCCCCGACATCGAAGCCCAGCTGGCGCCGAACAATTATATGTTCTCGCACTCGCTGACCTATGGCTACGACAACTACACCAATACCGGCATCATGACCTCGACGGCCGTGACCCGGAACCTGTTCGTTCAGGCCGGCGTGTCGGTCGGTACGGATACGGCCTTCACCCATTGGGGCCAGAAGTCCGCCAACCCGTTCTATGCTCCGGGCGGCACGGCGAGCAACGCGATCTCCCAGGCTTATTACGGCGATCCTACGAAAATCTGGACCGATCCGGGCGCGGTGCCCTCCTTCGCCGGCTGTCTGAAATATCAGTCCGACAGCGCCTATGATAACCTCTATCTCTGCATGGACGGCATCAACGCGGGCCAGTGGGGTTATAACAACCTCCAATGGTTCGGTGGCACCTATTACCACAAGTTCAACGAGGACTGGCACATCTCCATGGAGTCCTATGTGACGCACCAGCATAAGGTGCTGAACACGGGCGATTCCCATGGTGGCGGCTATAATGGAGCGTTGGGTTCGGCTGCGGCCGCCTATGGCATGATGGGCTTCACCGAAAACAACCCGTACAATGCTCCGTTCGGCGCCAAGTGTAAGAGCGCTGCCCAGCTCTGGTGTACGACCACCGAAGTTACGGCGCTGTTCTATCTGAACTATCGGGTCAGCGGCTTGGATAACATCTCCTGGCGCGCCGAATTCGTTGACGATGTCAACGGCCAGCGCACCGGCACCGCGACCCGCTATGTCAGCACCGGTCTCGGCTACCAGCATTGGTTCTCGCCCCAGGTCGAGGTTCGTCCGGAAACCGTGTGGTATCACTCGATCGACGCGGCTGCCTTCGGCGGCGTCCCGAGCTACGGTATCGCTCCGACCAGCCGCAACGACATCATCACCTCCGCCGACATCATCTGGCACTTCTGATCGACGAAGGGCCGCCGGTTCACCGGCGGCCCAACTTCTCACCCGCCGATCAAAGCGGTGGCGCCTCCCACCCGCCGCTTCCGGCGGGTTTTCTTTGGCTGGACTTAGGTGATCCGAACAGGAGCGCGCCGATGATCGATCGGGCTCGCGCCGCCGGGCGGATTAGACGACGGACGCTCTGTCGTAATTTGGCAACAGTCCGTGGAAAGGTGAGCTGGTCGAAAGCCGACAATCCGGCCCCGGCCCAGCTATCATCAGTTCAACATGCTGAGTTTAAATACTTATTGGTTTTTTTGTTATGGGCCCGAAATTTGCTGATAAGGAATTCATAATGGATTTTCATCGCGTTGCGTGCCTAATTGCTGGGCAGGAGATCGAGGAGTTTATGGAATGAACAGGCGTCACGCCCTGAGATCGACCTTTGCCGCCGGAGCGCTTGTCGCGCTCGGCGCCAGCGCTTTCGCCGCCGATGCTCCGGCGCCGACGCCGGCGGTCGATCCCAATTACAACACCAATAATCTCGGCGATAATGTCTTCATTCGCCTGGTGAACTACTACAAGCTGGAATGGGGTCACGATTCCGCGCCTGCCGATCCGAGCGCGCCGTCGGCGCGCCGGGAGGGCTGGAATCAGCCGGTCAGCGCGCCGCCCTATCCCTTCATCGACTGGCCCTATGGCGGCACGACGACCTTCGGCGCCAATCGCACCGGTTCGGTGGATAGCCCGCTGATGGTGGCCATCGCCAACACCAAGGTCGGGCAGACGATGGCCGATTGGGGCATTCAGGCCTATGGCTGGGTCGCCGCCGGCGGCAATCTCTCCAGCAACACCCGTCCGGGCGGCAATTCGCCGGGCGCCTATTATTACGAGCCCAACCGCTTCGATCTCGACCAGGCGGTGCTCTACATCGAGCGCACCCCCGACACGGTGCAGAAGGACCATATCGACTGGGGTTTCAGGGTCTCCGGCATTTACGGCTCGGACTACCGCTACACCACGGCTTACGGTCTGTGGTCGTACCAACTGCTGAACAGGAACAATGTCCAGGGCTATGACGCGCCGATGATGTATGGCGAGGTCTTTGTGCCCTATATTCTCGACGGCTTCATGGTGCGCTTTGGCCGCTTCATCGCCCTGCCGGACATCGAGGCCCAGCTCGCCCCGAACAATTACATGTATTCCCACTCTCTGGGCTATACGTTCGACAATTACACCAACACCGGCATCCAGCTGTCGCAGGCGATCAACAAGAACTGGATCATCCAGTTCGGCCTTTCCGTCGGATCGGACACCATGCCCTGGGACGCCTATGCGAAGCTTCCCAATCCCGCGCAATATTTCATGTATAATGGCGCGAAGACCCTCAATCCGCTCTATTCCAGCGCGACCATGTACAAGGATCCCGGCGCGATCCCGTCCTATACGGGCTGCGTCAGGTGGAACTCGGATGAGGGCGGCGACAATATCTATGTCTGCGGCGACGCGCTGAACAGTGGAATCTGGGGCTATAACAATCTGCAATGGATTGGCGGCACCTATTTCCACAAGTTCAACGAACAATGGCATATCGGCTTCGAAACCTGGAACATCCATCTCAACAAGGTGCCCAACCAGAACAATCCGGAAGTGCAGGCCATTGTCGCCGCTGGCGGCACGCCCTTCTCCAATCCGGCGTCGGGCATTTTGTGGAACGCGCCCAATATGGCGCAGTGCCCGCATGTGACCCAGCTGACCTGCACCACCCACACCGAAATGTTCCTGACCTATCTGAATTACCAGATCGACACGCTGAACAATCTGTCGCTGCGCCTGGAATATTTCGACGATTTCCAGGGCCAGCGCACGGGAACCAAGACCCGCTATTTCGAGACGGGTTTCGGTTGGCAGCATTGGTTCTCGCCGCAGATCGAAATGCGACCGGAAGTGACTTTCTATCGCTCCTTCGACGCCCCGGCCTTCAACGGCAACAGCGAAAACCCGGTGGGGCAGCCGCCGAACCGCAACAATGCGCTCGTCGTCTCCTCGGACCTGATCTGGCATTTTTGAGCCGGAGGTCCTGACTGGCCAGAAAACCGCGCGAAAATTTTTTCGCGCGGTTTTTGCATTTCATCCCCTCGGTCCTTTTCAGGCGCGGATGGTGTTACACTCTTCGCTTGAGCCGCCGGAGGGCCGCGCATGGACCAGTTCCGCATCGAAACGGATTTGCTCGGCGCGTTGCGCGTGCCCGCCGATAAATTATGGGGCGCGCAGACCCAGCGGTCCCTTGAGCATTTTTCCATCGGTCGTGAGCTGATTCCGCCCGAGATGGTCGAGGCTTATGCGCTGCTGAAAAAGGCGGTGGCCCGGGTCAATCGCGACGCCGGCCGCCTCGACGCCGCTCTCGCCGATCTGATCGCGAGGGCCTGCGACGAAATTCTCGCTGGCGAACACGCCGACATGTTTCCGCTGCATGTCTGGATGACCGGCAGCGGCACCCAGTTCAACATGAACGTCAACGAAGTCATCTCCAACCGCTGCTGCCAATTGGTGGGAACGCCGCTGGGGAGCAAGACGCCGGTTCATCCCAACGATCACGCCAATATGGCGCAATCATCGAACGATTCTTTTCCGACCGCCATGCATATGGCCTCGGCGATCGCCGTGGTGCGGCGGCTGATCCCGGCGGTCGCGGGCTTGCGCGACGCCATCGCCGCCAAATCTAGGGAATGGACCGACATCGTCAAAATCGGACGCACCCATTTGCAGGACGCCACGCCTCTGACGCTCGGCCAGGAATGGTCGGGTTTTTCAGCTTTGCTGAGCGACAATCTGGAGCGGCTCGACGACGCCCTCAAAGGCGTTTATCGGCTGGCGTTGGGCGGAACGGCGGTCGGTACGGGGATCAACGCCCCAGCGGGATTCGCCGAAGCCGCGGCCGCCGAAATCGCCGCGCTCACCGGACTGCCCTTTGTCACCGCGCCCAATAAATTCGCCGTGCAGGGCAGCCATGACGCGCTCGTGCATCTCTCCGGGGTTTTGCGGGTTCTGGCGGGTTCGCTGTATAAAATCGCCGAGGACATCCGCCTGCTGGCCAGCGGGCCACGCGCCGGCATCGGCGAATTGATTCTGCCGGAAAACGAGCCGGGCTCGTCGATCATGCCCGGCAAGGTCAATCCGACCCAGGCCGAGGCGCTGACCATGATCGCCGTGCAGGTGATAGCCAACGATGTCGCGGTCGGTTTCGGCGGCGCCGGCGGCCACTTGCAAATGAACGCCTACAAGCCGCTGATGATCGCCAATCTGATGAACTCCATCGGTCTGCTCGCCGATGGCTGCGCGAATTTTCGCAAATATCTGATCGAGGGGACGAAGCCCAACCGCAAGAACATCGCCGAACATGTCGACCGCTCGCTGATGCTGGTCACGGCGCTGGCGCCGGAAATCGGCTACGACAAGAGCGCCCGCATAGCCCATCTCGCCGCCGAACAGGATATGAGCCTGCGTGAGGCGGCGCTGGCGCTTGGTCTGGTTTCGGCGGAGGATTTCGACCGGCTTGTCGATCCGCGCAAAATGGTTTGATCTGAGGCGAATTGATTCCGCCGCTATCGCAACAAGGATTGTCCATGGCCAAGAGCCGCCTGTTCGAACCGCTGACCCTCGATGGCTTGAGTCTCGCCAATCGCATCGTCATCGCGCCCATGTGCCAATATTCCGCGGAAAACGGCTGCATGACCGACTGGCATCTGGCCCATTACGGGCAACTCGCTCTGTCGGGCGCGGCGCTGCTGACGATCGAGGCGACGGCGGTGGCGCCGGAGGGCCGCATCACCTATCGCGATGCCGGCCTTTACAGCGACGCCAATGAAGCGGCTTTCGCGCGCGTGCTCGGCATGATCCGGCAATATTCGGAGATCAAGCTGGCGGTTCAGCTCGCCCACGCTGGGCGCAAGGCCTCCTGCGACGCGCCCTGGTTCGGCGGCGCGCAGATCGCGCCGGAGTCGCCCAATGGCTGGCGCACGGTCGCGCCCTCGGCTGTTGCCTTCGCCGCGCATGAGGCGGCGCCGCAGGTGCTGTCGCGCGACGACATGAACGGCGTCCGCGACGCCTTCGTCGCCAGCGCCCGCCGCGCCGCGCGACTCGGGATCGATGCGATCCAGCTTCACGGCGCTCATGGCTATCTGCTGCACCAGTTCCTGTCGCCGCTGTCCAACAAGCGCAATGATCTCTATGGCGGGTCGCTGGCCAACCGGCTGCGCTATCCGCTGGAGGTCTTCGACGCCGTGCGCGAGGCCTTTCCCCATAATCGTCCCGTAACCATGCGCGTCTCGGGGACGGATTGGCTGGCCGGCGGCTGGACCATAGAGGAAACCTGCGCCTTCTCGCGCGAATTGGAGCGGCGCGGCTGCGCGGCGATCCATGTGTCGAGCGGCGGCCTGGCGCCGGCGCAGATTCCGATGGTGCCGGATTATCAGGTTCCCTTGGCGCGTCAGGTCAAGGGCGACGTCAACATGCCCGTGGTCGCGGTCGGGTTGATCACGGGTTTCGATCAGGCCGAAAAAATCCTCGCCGACGGCTCGGCCGATCTGATCGCCCTGGCCCGGGCCATGCTCTATAATCCGCGCTGGCCGTGGCATGCGGCGGCGCATTTCGGCGACCAGATCGTCGGCCCGCCGCAATATTTGCGCAGCTCGCCGCGCGAGCAGAAGCCGATTTTCGGCAATGGCTGACGAGCGGCTTCAGCCGTAGCGCCGCCAGAACACCAAGGCGACGATCGCGGCGTTGAGACAGGTAATGACGAGGCGCGCCTTGGCCGGATCGAGCCTGCGGCCGAAATGTCCTGTAACGTAACCGCCGATGGTGGCGCCGACCAGCAGCAGCGCCATCTGCCGCCATTGGATCAGTCCGCCGATAATGAAAAACAACGACGCCGTGGCGTTCATCGAGGCGTTGAGCAAATGCCGCGAGGCCTGCATATTGTTGATGCTGGTCGCGGTGAGCACGCTCCAGGCGGCGAGCATCATCACCCCGACCGCGCCGCCGAAATAGCCGCCGTAAATGCCGAGAAAGAACTGCACGACAGGCAGGGCGTGCGGATGGACGCTGATGCGCGCGCGCAAAAAATCGCCGAGCTTGCGGCCAAAGGCGAAAACCACCACGCCGAACAGCAGCAGGAAGGGGAAGATCGCGTCAAACAGGCTTTGCGGCGTCTTCAGCAGCAGCAGGGCGCCGAGCACGCCGCCGAGCACGCTGACCAGGGCCATGGTTGAGAGCTTGACCCCGTCAAAACCCTGAAAATCCTTACGATAGGCATAGGCCGTGGCCAGAGCGCTGGGCACCAGCGCCACCGTGCTGGTGGCGTTGGCGTTGAGCGAGGGCACGCCGGCCGCGACCAGGGCCGGCAGCGTGACGAACGAGCCGCCGCCGGCTATGGCGTTCATCGCGCCGCCGAGCAGGCCGGCGCCGACGATCAGTGCTATGTCTTGCATTGTCCTTCCCGTGATTCAACCGGCGCCCAGACCGGTCGCTCCCGACAATTGAGTCGCGACGGTGGGCCTTGTCAATCGCTCGGGCGCTGGCGGAGCGGGCAGGGGAGACAGAGGGGCCCAAAAAAGCCGGTCGCATTTTGCATCGACCAATCCGAATTCTCTCAGTTGAAGTTCTGGATGAAGATCAGAAAACATGGTTAATATATTATAATAACACCAAAAAAATCTGGCATTTGAAGCGAACCGTCCGGCGCGCGCCGCCCCCCAGGTCGCCGCCAAGCCTGCGACCGCAAAACAGTTTCGCCGCTGTAAACCTATTGTTAAAGGAATCTGGGAGATACACGTTATGGTTGTAGTTTCGGCGTCGCCTCATGGCGCCGTCGGCTTCAATCTGTGGCTCCGGGATCGGCTGACAAGGCCGAGGCATGATGCGTTTCCGGCGCTCCGGCTCGTGCGAGCCATGTTTCCAGTTTCCGGCCCACCCGTCCTTTCGGCGGGGCGAGAGGCCTTCAGACCGGCAACAAGGCGCGCCCCATGACTTCGATCATTTCCTCGCTGACCAATTCTCAGATCGCGGCTCTTTCGACCGCGACGATTGCTTCGCTTAAGACCACGGATGTCGCGGTCTTGAGCACAAGCCAGGCTTCGGCGCTGACTTCGACGCAGATCGGGGCTTTCGGCACGCAAGAAATTTCAGCTTTTACCGGTCCGCAGATCAGCGCCCTCTCGCTGGCGGCCATTACCGGCCTGACAACCCTTGAAGCCACGGTGTTGCAGACCTCGCAAATCTCGGCCCTCACGACGGGGCAGATCGTCCAGTTGCCCACGGCGGATATCGCCCTGCTGTCGACCGATCAGGCCCATGCGCTGGGCACGGCGCAGATCGCGGCGCTGACGGGGGCGGAACTGAAGGCTGTGACCACGGACGATGTGGCGATCCTGACCACGGCGCAGACGGTGGCGATCACCTCGGCGGATATTTCCTCGCTGACCACGGGCCAGATCGTGGCGCTGGGCACGGCGAATGTGAATGTTTTGACCACGGCGCAGGCTGCGGCGTTGACCACGGCGCAACTCGGGGCGCTGACCACGGATGAGGCGGCGGCGCTGAGCACGGCGGCGGCGCATGTGCTGACGGGCGCCCAGGCGGCGGCTCTGGGCACGGCGAATGTCGTGGCGCTGCAGACTTCGCAGGTCAATGTGCTGACCACGGCGGCGATCGCCGGGCTGAGCACGGCGGAAGTTGCGCTGCTGTCGACCGATCAGGCCCATGCGCTGGGCACGGCGCAGATCGCGGCGCTGACGGGCGCGGAACTGAAGGCTGTGACCACGGACGATGTGGCGATCCTGACCACGGCGCAGACGGTGGCGATCACCTCGGCGGATATTTCCTCGCTGACCACGGGCCAGATCGTGGCGCTGGGCACGGCGAATGTGAATGTTTTGACCACGGCGCAGGCTGCGGCGTTGACCACGGCGCAACTCGGGGCGCTGACCACGGATGAGGCGGCGGCGCTGAGCACGGCGGCGGCGCATGTGCTGACGGGCGCCCAGGCGGCGGCTCTGGGCACGGCGAATGTCGTGGCGCTGCAGACTTCGCAGGTCAATGTGCTGACCACGGCGGCGATCGCCGGGCTGAGCACGGCGGAAGTTGCGCTGCTGTCGACCGATCAGGCCCATGCGCTGGGCACGGCGCAGATCGCGGCGCTGACGGGCGCGGAACTGAAGGCTGTGACCACGGACGATGTGGCGATCCTGACCACGGCGCAGACGGTGGCGATCACCTCGGCGGATATTTCCTCGCTGACCACGGGCCAGATCGTGGCGCTGGGCACGGCGAATGTGAATGTTTTGACCACGGCGCAGGCTGCGGCGTTGACCACGGCGCAACTCGGGGCGCTGACCACGGATGAGGCGGCGGCGCTGAGCACGGCGGCGGCGCATGTGCTGACGGGCGCCCAGGCGGCGGCTCTGGGCACGGCGAATGTCGTGGCGCTGCAGACTTCGCAGGTCAATGTGCTGACCACGGCGGCCATCGCCGGGCTGAGCACGGCGGATATCGCCCTGCTGTCGACCGATCAGACCCATGCGCTGGGCACGGCGCAAATCGCGGCTCTGACGGGGGCGGAACTGAAGGCTGTGACCACGGACGATGTGGCGATCCTGACCACGGCGCAGACGGTGGCGATCACCTCGGCGGATATTTCCTCTCTGACCACGGGCCAGATCGTGGCGCTGGGCACGGCGAATGTGAATGTTTTGACCACGGCGCAGGCGGCTGCGCTGACCACGGCGCAACTCGGGGCGCTGACCACGGATGAGGCGGCGGCGCTGAGCACGGCGGCGGCGCATGTGCTGACGGGCGCCCAGGCGGCGGCTCTGGGCACGGCGAATGTCGTGGCGCTGCAGACTTCGCAGGTCAATGTGCTGACCACGGCGGCCATCGCCGGGCTGAGCACGGCGGATATCGCCCTGCTGTCGACCGATCAGACCCATGCGCTGGGCACGGCGCAAATCGCGGCTCTGACGGGGGCGGAACTGAAGGCTGTGACCACGGACGATGTGGCGATCCTGACCACGGCGCAGACGGTGGCGATCACCTCGGCGGATATTTCCTCTCTGACCACGGGCCAGATCGTGGCGCTGGGCACGGCGAATGTGAATGTTTTGACCACGGCGCAGGCTGCTGCGTTGACCACGGCGCAACTCGGGGCGCTGACCACGGATGAGGCGGCGGCGCTGAGCACGGCGGCGGCGCATGTGCTGACGGGCGCCCAGGCGGCGGCTCTGGGCACGGCGAATGTCGTGGCGCTGCAGACTTCGCAGGTCAATGTGCTGACCACGGCGGCGATCGCCGGGCTGAGCACGGCGGATAGTTGCGCTGCTGTCGACCGATCAGACCCATGCGCTGGGCACGGCGCAGATCGCGGCGCTGACGGGGGCGGAACTGAAGGCTGTGACCACGGACGATGTGGCGATCCTGACCACGGCGCAGACGGTGGCGATCACCTCGGCGGATATTTCCTCGCTGACCACGGGCCAGATCGTGGCGCTGGGCACGGCGAATGTGAATGTTTTGACCACGGCGCAGGCTGCGGCGTTGACCACGGCGCAACTCGGGGCGCTGACCACGGATGAGGCGGCGGCGCTGAGCACGGCGGCGGCGCATGTGCTGACGGGCGCCCAGGCGGCGGCTCTGGGCACGGCGAATGTCGTGGCGCTGCAGACTTCGCAGGTCAATGTGCTGACCACGGCGGCGATCGCCGGGCTGAGCACGGCGGAAGTTGCGCTGCTGTCCACCGATCAGGCCCATGCGCTGGGCACGGCGCAGATCGCGGCGCTGACGGGCGCGGAACTGAAGGCTGTGACCACGGACGATGTGGCGATCCTGACCACGGCGCAGACGGTGGCGATCACCTCGGCGGATATTTCCTCGCTGACCACGGGCCAG
>CAWDOR010000036.1:0-165105 GCA_963804045.1 uncultured Alphaproteobacteria bacterium
GCCTGTCATCGACAGGGCGAATCCGGTCGGGGCCAGCGTCGCGCTCAGAATATAGCCCAGGGGCATGATGAAGCAGACGATGGGGTTGAACTGGAAATCATGGCCGAAAATCAGATCGAGCCTCTCGCCGAAGACGGCGACGCCGGCAAAGACGAAGCCCGAAGCTATGGCGGCGAAACGAATGTAATCGTCGAGAACCTTGCGAACGCCCTGGAGATCGCCGGCGTGAAAATGCCGGGAGACATTGGGGCCGAGCGACTGGCTCGCCGCCAGCGGATAGATCTGCACCAGCGCCGCGATGGTGTTGAGCGCCGCATATTCGCCGACTTCCCGGGCCGCGACATAGCCGCTGAGGATCAGCGTGTCGCAGAGGCGCATCACGCCATAGACGAACATGTTCAGCGCCATCCACAGCGATTCCCTCAAGACCAGCCGGACTTCGCCCCAGTCGGCCGTCCCGGATGGCCCCGGCTCGGCGGTCGGCGCCGGGCGCTTCTTGCGGTTGAACAGGAAAATCCCGGCTTCGCTGATCGCTAATTGCAGGACATTGACGCCCACCAGAGTGGGGAGGGTGGGGGAAAACAGCGCGGCCGCGCCGACCATGACGATGCGCGCCAGAGATTGCAGATAGAGCGTCAGCAGACTGAACCAGGCGGCCTGGCCACGCGCCTTGAACACGGCGCCGGAAATGCCGAGGTCGGCGGTGATGGGCAGGCCGATCATGATCAGCGAAAGCAGAATATCGAAATGCTCGTAATGGTAATATCGGTCCATGAGCCATTTGCTCAGGCCGAAGGCGAAGGCCAGAAAAACGGCAAAATTGATCGCGAAGACCAGGCGGCGCAACTGGGAAACGACATGAATGGCTTTCATGTCTCCGGGAGCCGCCTTGCCGCAATATTTCAGCAGGCCGATATCGAGCCCCAGCGGCGAAAGGATCGCGACCGTCAGAAAGGTGTTCCGCAAAATATTGAATATGCCGTAATTGCTCGGGCCGAGGATGCGCGCGATCAAAATGCCGGTCGCAAAAGTCAGCGTCAGTTGAACAATCTGTCCGCCCAAGGCCACAAATGTTTCGCTTCGCAACAGCCGGCGCATTTAACTTAACCTTGTGAACGACCGTTGATCGAGAGGCCTTCCGTATTGCGACCGATAGTCTCGTGGCCTTGCCGTTTCGTGGTTGCGTCGCTTGCCTGTCCAGCGTCGCCGCCCGGCTTCGGCCGATGAATCTCCCGCAGGATTTTCTCGCATTTGGCGTCGGTAAAACAATCCAGGACGCGCTGCGTGGAGGCGTGGGAGCGGGCAAGCCAATCCGTCGTCCAGACGCTGGCGATCCAATCGGCGAGGATTTCGCTTCGGTCGCGATCCTCGACGATCAGCCCGACGGGTCCGAGCACATCGGCATTGAAGCCATGACGGGTGCAAACCGGAACCAACCCGCGCGCCAAAGCCTCGGTCAGCGCGTTGGATTGTCCTTCTCCCGGCCAGAGCGTGAGAAAGACGAAGAAATGGCTGCGGTCGAGTTCGTCCATGACCCGGCGCTCGTCTTGCGGGCCGATCCAGTCGACGCCGGTTTCGCCGCTCGCCAGCAGGGCGCTCACATCTGGGGCCGCCGCGCCGACCAGAGTCAGGGTCGCCTCGGGAATGCGCCGCCGCAGCGCCTTGAGCGCGGCCAGGGCGGCGGCGGCGCCCTTGCTTTGCGAGACATGGCCGACATAGATCAGCCGAGGCGGCTGCGACTGGCTCTGTCGCGGCGCGCCGACATTTCGCAGCAGGACGAAATTCGGCAGATAAAAGCCGGATTTCTCGGTCAACCGGCTGACGAGCGCTTCGTAGGTCGTCGATTCATAGGAGATCGAATCCGCCAGGTTCAGCATTCTGGCGAACAGCTTTCGATAGGATGGCGAGGCCGCCTCCAGGATCTGGATTTTATTTCCGGCGCGGATGTCGATATGAACGGCGGCGCCCCGGGCCTTGGCCAGCCGCACGAAAGCGAATTCCCAAAGGATGAACTGCCGAAACAGGGGGGTGAAATGGAAAATCGTCTCGCGATTGGCCTCTCGCAGAATTCGCGTGGTGATCCCGGAGAAGCCGCCGATATAGCGCAGCACTTTGCTCGGAAGCGATTGGCCGGCGGGCTCGGGGTAACGCAGACCGTCCACCGCGCGAAATAGCCGGCGGTAAACCGCCATCAGCCGAAGATTCGAGCTTTGGAACCCGCCATTGGCGGGGCGTCCGGGCTCGGCGATGGGGCCGACGACGAATACGCGTCTTTCGTCATCCGGCGGTGGGCTTGGGGCGAATTCAACCATCTCGCTTCCGTGCAATTCCGTGGGTTATCCGGCAATAGCCGAGGCGGGCCTGTTTTTCATGACAGCGCGACGTCGGCGGCGGGGCCGGATGGGCCTCGCCCCTTGCGCCATTCGTTGACGACCCAGCGAAATTTTCCGGCCGCCGTGCGCGGCAGCTCGTCGCGAAGGGTGACGGCGACCTCGACGTCGCGATCGACGAGATCGTGGATGTTGGCGATGAGTTTGCTCCGCTCGGCCTCGCCGAAACCGGGGAGCGGGACGACGCGGATTTCCCAATGTTTCGGCCCGGTCTGGGCGACCTGCGATTGTTTGATCAGATGCAGGCCCTTGAAGGCGAAAGTCAGAATCGAGGCGCTGATCGCCTGCCCCTGGCCGCCGGTCAGGACATCCTCCAGCTTTCCGGACACGGGCTCGATCGTCGGGAACGGGCTGCCGCAGGCGCAGACGCCGGGAAGCCATCGCGTCTGGTCGGACAGCCGGTAGCGGACCAGCGGCATGGCGTGGTTGTGAAATGTCGTGCCGACCACCGATCCGATTCCGTCGGTGTCGCGTCCATTTTCGTCGAGGATTTCGACATGGGAATAATCGGTGTTGAGGTGCAGGGCGCCGGCGGCGCAGCTCGTCGCGAAAGCGACGCGCTCGGCCATGCCATACATGTCGAAAATCCGAGTTTGAAACCTCTGTTCGATCAGCGCGCGCTGATGCGCGTAGAGCGGCTCCGACGCGGTGAAGGCGAGCGGAATTTCAATCGTCGCGCCGCTCCGTTCGAGATATTGGGCGAGCGTATAGGCGGCGGAGGGATAGGCCTGCAGGGCCTTGGGGCGAAACGCGGCGATTTTCTCCGCGATGGCCGGCAGAAAATCGTCGCGCAAATGGCGCGTCGAAACCACAAGCTGGTTTTCCGCCCGGTTGAAAAACCAGAAGGGCGGCGTCTCCGCGGCGAGGCCGCGAACGACGTCGCCGCGCAGGGTGATCCGGGAATCGCCCGGTAAAAAGCCGGCCTGACGCCAATGGCGGCGGATGAAGGCGTTTTCGGCGAAAATGGAGACGGGGCTGCGAAACGCCTCCAGGGGCGTGCCGGTCGTTCCGCTGGTCCTTCCGACCGACATCCATGGGCGCCGCTTGCCGCGATTGGGATAAAGCGTCTCGGGATTGTCCAGCAGGCTTTGCTTGTCGATGACCGGGAAATAGTCCTTGAGAACGGCGCCGGCTTCGTCATCGGAGAAATTTTTGGGGACGCCAGCATAAAAAGGATAAAGCGCGATGGCGCGGCGCAGGGTCGCGGCAAGCCGTCGCCGCGCCAAAGCCTCCAGTTGCGCGGCGGAGAGAAACGGACCGTTTTCGATCTGGGCGCGGACGGGCCAGGCCAAGGGCCCGTCCTGAACGATCCTGCGGAGCAGATAACGGGCTTTGAGTTGCAGCTGCGTCATTGGGTCAATTCAAACTCCTTGGGCCCGGGAAGCTGAGCAAACGCTTGGCATGGCAAGAAAAAAAAGCGCAATCCGCGGCCCGACCCGAAAATGCATGTTTCAAACTTCGACCTGATCGGAATAGCCAAACCGAAGCCGGAGCGCCAGCGCATTTTCCTCGTGGGCGCCGCCCGGTTTCGAAAAAGATGCAAGGAACCAAGAGATTATGCGCGGCGCTGTCATCACGCCCGGCGCGCTTCCACGCGGCGGCGTCCGCCAAGATATTGGACCGCCATGGCGAAGGTTTTTTTCCGCCTCTCGGCGATTTCCGCCAGGCCCATGACCAGGACCAGCGTCGCCAGGGCGGCCAGGGCGCCCAGGAGCGGCGACTCGCGCGTCCTGGGAAAAAGCGTCATCAACATGATGAGCAGGGGCTGGTGCATGAGATAGAGGGTGAAACTTCCGCCCGCGGCCCATCTCACGCATTTCTCGAAGGTTTTTCCCCATAGCGCGCGCGCCCCAAAGCAAGCGTCGAAAGCCAGGATATTCGCCGCCACGATGGCGCCGATCGTGGTGAAATAGCAAAAACTGATCAGCTCCTGGCCGAGGCTCGACGTCAAAAATATGTTCGAGGCGTGCTGGCGGCCGAGTTTCCACACCAGAAGATAGAAAACCGGCGTCGCCACGAATATCGCGCCAGCCATGGCCCTGGTGACGCGGAACCGATTCGTCGCCAGGGATTTGTAGGCGAAAACGCCGAGAGACCAGAGCGGCAGATAGAGCAGGATTTTCGGCCCGCAAATCGCGACCCAGGCGAGGATCGCCAGGCGGCGCGACCAGCCGTCGAGGAAAGTCAGCAATCCGAAGAAGACATAATACCAGACCTCGAATCCGAGCGACCAATAAGGCTCGTCGCTGCCAAAGACGACATGGCTGAACCAGAATTGATTGGTGAAGGTCAGATTGACAAGGCTGTTGAATATGCCGATGGGCTCGCGGAACGCCAGCAGGGGCGCGCCATTATTGCCCAGGACAACCGTCTGCATCGTGCTGAACGTGATGTAATCGGCGCCGGCCGTCACGATCATGGCCAGGATGGCGACCGGATAAATCCGCGCGACGCGCGCCAGAATGTAAGATCGCCAATCGGCTTCCTTTTCATGCGCGACAAAACTGATGACGAAGCCGGACAAGACGAAAAACACGGCGACCGCCTCGCGCGCCTGTCCCGTGATCAGGGCGATGCCGGTGGCCGGAAACAGGAAGGTGCGGACATGGCCGAAAAACACGAAAGAGGCGGCGGCTGTTCGCAAAAAATCGAGATAAACGGAAATATTTTTGCCGAGGCGATAATTTTCCATGCGAAAAATAACTCCAGTTCAGCCAGTTGCGGCAAGTCGCCAATGGCCCGATCTGCTCCGGTGTCTTGCCATGATTGTCGCGGGCCTGGCTAGAGCGGATTGCAACTTTTGTTGAGGCGCGCGATAAAATGCGCGCGAAAGTGGCGCGGGTCGCGCCAAGTTTCAACCGACCGTGACCGCCGCCGCATCCCCAATGCGCTCTCATTGAATCACCAAAGGATTTGCCAATGCCGAAAATTTCCAGACGTACATTATGCCAGGGCCTGGGCGCGGCGCTGCTGCCGGTTGCAAAACCCTTCGCCGCGGCGGCGGCCGATACGCCGGTTCTTCGGCTGAAGCGGGGCGTCAGCGTCCACCATCTGCTGAATTGGCCGGAGATCAGACAGCGCGGCGATCAGATCGACTATGTCTGGCCGCCGTTCCAGGAAGCCAAGCACAGGATGAGCGATGGCGAAATGCGCCGCCTGGCGACGCTGGGTTTCGATTTCGTCCGGCTGACGGTCGATCCGAGCATTTTCGTCGCCGCCGACGCCTCCCGTTTCGAGCAGTTGATGGAGCAGTCCCGGCAGATCATCGCCAGATTTCACGCGGCCAATCTCAAGGTGATTTTCGATCTGCATCCGGTCGGGGTCAATCCGCATTACCAGGTGAAACGCATCCTCGATCCGGCCTATCCGGACATGTTCAACGCCTATGTCGATTGCGTGGGCCGGATCGCCAGGGGATTGCGCGCGATTTCACCCGATCTGCTCGCCTTTGAATTGATCAACGAACCCTGGTTCGCCAGCAGCGCCGAAATTGGACGCTGGCCGCCCATGCTCGAACGGCTTCACGCCGCGGCGCGCAACCAGGCGCCCAATTTGCCGCTGGTTTTGACCGGCGCGCCCTGGAGCAGCCCCTATGCCCTGACCAATGTCGATGCGTCGCCGTTCAAGGGCAGCGCCGTGCTGTACACCTTTCACTTTTACGAACCGCATTATTTTACCCATCAAGGGGTGGATGACGAGGATACGAAATTCATCGGCGACCTGCGCTGGCCGCCGGACCCGCAAAATATCGCCGATTGCAAGGCGCTGGCGCTGGCGCGGCTCGAAACCTACGCGCGTCGCGGCGGCGCGCGGCCCGACGGCTATCGCGCGGGCTTGCTCCGCGCCCTCGACGATTACGCTCGCAATGGGCCGGGCCTGGAAAGGGTGCAGGGGCAATTCGCCAAGATCGCCAACTGGGCGTCCAAGGCAGGGGTTGGTCCCGACAAAATCCTGCTGGGCGAATTCGGCTGCGTTCCCTATGCGCAGGGAGAGAAAATCAACCAGGCCGATCGCGCCTTCTGGCTGACGACAGTCCGGCAGCTTGCGGAAAAACACGCCTTCCCATGGGCCTACTGGGCTTACAAGGGCTATGGCGGCATGGTGCTCTATGACGACGCCGACAAGATCGACGCCTCCGTCGCGACAGCTTTGGCGCTCTCGACCGAGCGGCTGTGACGGACGGCGGGCCGCTTTGAGCCTCGCGGACGCGAGCGCGGCTGTCTTGATGCGCGAGATTTGACCAAACCCGTCGCCCGTGTCGGGCCGTCGCCTCGATCGCCATCCGTTTTCATGGCGAGTGTTACGAGAGGACGGCCTTCACCCGGCGCCTCGCCGGCTTCGCCTCGCCCCCCCTCTCGCGCAACAATCCGAACGGACAGGGAGTCGCGCGTCGGTTGCATTAATGCAATGACGCAACCCTTGCGCGCCATGAAATCCATGGTTAATTTGCCGACTTGACGGACGGAATCGTCCGCTGGATTGTGGCGGCGTCAAAAAATGACAAATAAAAAATTTGTAACTCTGCAATATTTGCGTGGAATTGCGGCGCTGATGGTCGTTATTAATCATACGGACGGCGCTGTCGGTGGAATGACGCGTCTTTTTACGCGGGAAATATGGGCCTGCGGCGTCGATATATTCTTCGTCATCAGCGGATTTATTATATATTATGTTTCGTGGTCCAAACGGGGCCACGTGTCGCAATTCGTCGTCGACCGCATCATACGCGTCGCGCCCTTGTATTGGCTGTTCACAGCGCTCACGGCCGTTTCGTTGCTTGTGGCGCCCGGGGCGTTTCGGCACGCCAGCCTCTCTGAGGCGCATGTTATACTTTCATTTCTATTTATCCCGCATATTAATCCAAGCTCTGATACAATATCTCCATTGCTCGCGATCGGCTGGACGCTGATTTACGAAATGCATTTCTATGTCTTGTTCGCAGTCTGCATGGGCGCCGCGTTCAGATTTCGCGCCCTGATCGCCTCTGGCGTTTTCCTGGGCGCGGCCGGCGTCGGCCTGATGTCCGGCAATGGCGGCGATGCTGTCATCGGTTTCTATACCAACAGCATGCTGCTGGAATTCATCTTCGGGCTCGGCCTATGCGCGCTGCTGCGCGCCGGACGGCTCACATTGCCGCCTGCCGTCGCGGTCCTCATGGCGATTGCCGGATTCGCGGGTCTCGCCGCCGCCGGCGAAATGCCGAGCGAACTGCTGGCGCATTGGCGCGGCGTGGTTTGGGGCGTTCCCGCGGCTGCGGTCGTTTGCGCCGCCCTCGCTCTCGATCGGGCTGGCTTCGGCCGCTCCGGCCTGTTGAGCCGGCTGGGAGACGCCTCTTATTCCATCTATCTGTCGCACTTGTTCGTCATGGGGTCCATGCGGGCCGTCTGGACGAAGGTGGGAATTCCCGTAACGGCGTCTTGGTCGGACCCTGTGTTCATCGCGGTCGTCATGGTCCTGTCCACGGCGCTGGGATTTGCCGTTTATCATCTCATCGAGGCGCCGCTGATTTCCATGTTCAGGCGGAAGACCTTCCCGCTGGCGATCAGGTCGGCGCAGCTCGCCGGGTAATTCCCCCCGCAAACCCCATTGTCCCGGCTTGAAAGCAGGGACCAATGGAAACCTCACGGCTTTGACCCCTTGAGCGAATCGGCAAGGGTCGCGACTGCCTGGCCAGGGTTTTCCTTTGATGGCATTTGCCGGTTTCGCCCGGGTCGCGCCCAATTCCGCGCCAATCTTTGCTGCGAACGCGCCACCGCGTCGGGAGATTTCGCCATGGATATGAAAAGGAAAAACGAAGTGAAGGTGATGACGCCGTCGAACCCCGTGCAGATCATCGCCGTGCCGTCCACCAGAGATTGAATCGCCGCGCCGGCGAGCAGAAGGAACAGAGCTTCGAGGGCGTCGCGCTCCCTTTGGCTAAGATAGGGAATCCATCTGAGCGCGTTGCGCAGGCCGGCAATCAGCGGGACCATGAAAAAAACGAATCCGACGATCCCCAGATCGAGCAGGAGCGCCAGGTAGCCGTTTTCTGGCCCGAGCTCCTGCCCCATGACGATATAGGTATAGTCTCTGAACAATTGTCCGCCCTGGGCTTGATAACCGTCGCCGAGCCAAGGGCGCCGCAAGAAAAAGTCTATGCCGGCGTCCCAGAGCGTGGTCCTCCCGGTCAGAGTCGCGTCGCGGTCGAGAAGTTCGAAAATAATATCGGAGCCAAAGACGATAAACAGCGCGGCGGCGAGAACCAGCAGCAACGTCAAAATGCCGGCGACCGCGGCCGAGGTGCGTCTGCCGATATGCAGAATCGCCGAAGCGGCCAGCAGCGTCACCGCCACGACCAGCGCGGTTGAACTATGCGAAAAAATCAGACAGGCCAAACTGCAAACCCAGCCGATGCGGATGATCGGCTTGAATCCATCGAAAAGGCCGGCATAGGACAACAGCAGGACCGAGCCGAAGGCGGCCCAAGGGCCCATGCCGTTTTTATGCGCGAATATGCCGCGCCAGCGCCCGGCATGGCCCGACTGAACCACTTCCGTTCCGGTATGGATGCCGACGCTGGGCACGAAGATCGCCAGAAGAAAGCTGATGATCATCACCCAGGCGATCAGCAGCAGCGAGAGGCGCGCGACCCGAACCAGCCCCAGCCGGTGCGCCAGGGGCGGCAGAGCGATCCAGATCCCCAGCAGGGCGGAGGATTCGCGCAAGGCGTCCTTGGCGTCGGAGGCCCAGATAAAGGAGAAAAGCGCGAGAAAGACGAAGGGCGCGAATTGAATCGGTATGCGCGGCAGAACCCAGGCGAGGCCAAGACGCAAGGTCAGATAGCCAAAGGTCAGAAATGAGAGCGCGACGCGCACATAGGGCAGGACGACCCCGATCGGGTCTTCGAGCGAGGAGCCCTTGGTCTGGTTGAGATGGTTATAGAAGACGTCGCGGCCGAGCGACGCGTAGGTCACGTAAAACATGACAAAAACGATGGACAGCAGGCGCCGTTCAAACGGGCCGAGCGTGGTGTCTATGTTGAGGCTCGGATGTGCGAAGGCGCTGGCGAAACTGATAAATTTCGGCCGCGTGGAACGCGATTGCTCACGAAGTGTCACATCCGCCATGGCCGCCGTTTCGCCCGTTTCGCTTCGTCCCGATGTTGAGCGCGCGCGAAACGCGCGCGTATCTCAGGATTCCACATAATAACTGTTATAATAGCGTCCCTTGTAAGCCTCGAACCGCTTCAGCGCGGCCGGATCGGCCTTGTTGAGCACGCCGCCGACAAGTCGCTCGCGCAATTGCTCCGCGCCTTCCAGCGCCTCGCGCACGGCGTCGCGGCTGGTGACGCTCCATTCGATGACGAAGACGAACTGGTCGATCATATGCGCGGTCGCCTTGACATCGACGACGGGAATCGCCGGAGGAAGATCGATCACGACATATTCGTAGGTCCTGCGCGCTTCCTCCAACAGGTCGTTCATGGCCTTCGAGGTCAGCGCGGCGATGGTGTTGGCGTTGCGCGCCTGGGCGCAAACCGGGATGAACTCGAGGCTCGTGGCTGCGTCCTTGACCACAACCTCGGCGAATTCCGCCCTGTGAGTCAGAAGTTCGAGCAGCCCGTTCTTGCAATTGGGCGCGAGATGGCGGCTCATGGAGGGATTGTGCAGGTCGCCGTCGATCAGCAGCGTCTTGTGGCCCATCTGGGCGATCAGCAAGGCCAGATTGACCGCGAAAGTGGTTTTGCCCTCCCGCGGCACCGACGAGACGATGCCGATGACGCCGGATTTTTCCTGCGCCCTGGCGATGTCGATGGAGACTTTCACATTGCGCAGCGTTTCGGTGAAGCGTGAGAAGGGCGCATTGACGGACTGGCGGAGGAAGGGCGTGCTGGAGCCGAGCAGGCCGGCGGTGGGCGGCGGCGCTTTCTTGGCGTTCGGTTCGAAGGCCAGATTGGGGAGAATGCCGAGGCACTCGAAGCCGGCGTAATTGGCGACGTCATCGACGATGCGGAAATTATTGCCGAGGAATTCGCGGAACAAGGCGACGCCGAAACCGAGCATCATGCCGAGAAACAGCGCCGCGGGAAAGACGACGATCAATTTCGGCCAGCTCGGGCGCTCCGGCGGGATGGCGGAGGTGATGATGCGCGCGTCCGAGACCGGGAAACTTTGCTGTTGAACGGCTTCCTCGAATTTCTGGAAGAAGGTGTCATAAAGGTTGCGATAGGTCTGCGAGGAGCTCTCGAGGTCGCGCAGCTCCACCTGAGCCTTGCCCTTCTCGCTGTTTTCCTCGACCAGACTGTCGAGGTCCTTTTGCAGGTTCTTCTCGCGCGCCAGATCGATTTCATATTCGCTGCGGCTGCTCTCCATGATCCGCGAGAGTTCGGCCTGCATGGCGCGTTTGATCGACGTCATCTGATTTTGCAGATTGATGGCGGCGCCATGGTCCCTGCCATATTTGGCGGCGATTTCTGCCCGTTTGGTCGCGAGATCCAGATATTGGGCGCGCAAGCGCGTGATGATGTCGCTTTTCAGCGCGTCGGAAATCGCGCCATCGACAATATCGCCGCGACTGATTTCGACCACGCGGTCCAGGCGCGCCTTGGCTTCGGCCGTCATGGCCCTGGCGCTGCCGAGCTGGGTGCTGACATCCGCCAGCGACTGCTCGTTCATCGAGCCGCGCGACGTGTCGATGATCCCGTTCGCGGATTTGTATTCCTGCACGCGCTGATCGGCGGTGGACGCCTGTTCGCGCAATTCCTTGATGCGATCCTGGAGCCAGAGGCTCGCCCGGCGCGTCGCCTGATATTTGGCGTCGAGTTCGCCATCGATATAGGCGTCGGCGATGGCGTTGGCGCCGTCCGCCGCCGCCTGCGCCGAAAGCGAGGTGTAATCGACTTCGATGACATAGGTGACGCCGAGGCGTTTGGCCTTGACGCCGTTGGAGAGAACATCCGCCGCGACGCGGTCCTTGTCGTCCTCGGTCGGCGGCGTCGGCGCGAGCGAATTGGGCAGCAGGGAAAAAACAAAGGTGGCCGCCTTGGCGAGAATGCTCGGTTCTGGAATGAGAACTTCCTTGCCCTCCTTGCGCAATTTGCGGACCGCGGCCAGCGCCACGCTGTCGGATTTCAGGATTTCGACCTGGCTTTCGAACAGGGCGGGGTCGGCCGGCCCGTTCATGGCGATTTCCTGCTTGGCCAGCGAATGGCCCTTGTTCGGTTCGATATAGATGAGAAAATTCGTCGTATATTTCGGCGTCGCGGTGAATTGATAGACCAGCCCCAGGATCAGCATCAGCGCCGTGCATGCGGCGATATAGGGCCATTGCCGATAGACGATTCGCAGCAGGCCGAGCGCGTCGAGCTGGGGGGCAAATTTATATTCAGTCGCGGACTGAGGCGGAGCTGCAATACGTTCAACATCAAGCATCACAAGAAACCTTTTGCATTGGCGGAAAGGACGGGCCGGTCTTGCTCGGGTGTTGGCGCGCCTCTTAAAACCGCTTCACGGCGTCCAATGGAGAAGAGGGATCGGTGAGGGAAGGTCCGGGCATGGCGGGGTCGCGGCGCGGGTCGCCTTGCAGGCGATTTGGCCTGGACTCCTCCGATGCGGAGCCAAATGCGCTCGACGCCGCCGGCATTTCCGGCCGCGGCGGCTCGAACTCGTCAACCCGGCGGAAAAAACTGCGTTTGAATTGCGGATCGCCAGCGCGGCTCACCGCAGCGAAAATCATTTTTCCCGTATCGCGTCCGGCCTTGCGGCACGCGGCGGCGGCTTCGGCCATGGCCTCGGCGATCCAGACCCGCTGCTTGGTCGAGGCGGCGCTGACGACGTCCATCAGCGCGCTCAAGGTCCGGCTGCTGTAAATCGCATAGGCGGCCGCCTGCGCCTTCAACACATTGGCGTCGCGCGACCGGGCGCTTTCGAGCATGCCTCCGGGCGCCGTCAGAAAGCTTTGCACGGCTTGAGGCGTCAGCGCATCGACACAATCCTTGTCTCGGGCGCTGACTGGAGGCGAGAAAGCCGCGGAGAAGACCAGGGCGAGGCAGGCGCTTGTCCAGCGCATAGCCCTCGCCTTGGCCGCCCAGGGGCGTCGTGGGAGCCTCGCGCGCCATGCGCTGGGCGCGATGTCGAAGGAGCTCATTGCGCCATGGCCTTGACGGCGACGCCGAGCTGGCCGGCGCTGTTCGCCACGCCAAGCAGCTTGCTGAAGTCGGCTGTGGGCGAGTCGCTCAGCAGGACCATGTCCATATGATGCAAGCGAACGCTGTCCATCACGAAATAGCCTTCCGAACCGCTCAAATCGATCGCGTAAACCACCGGTATTGATTCTTCGGGCAGGCGCGTCGTGTCAAGGCCCAGTCTTTCAAGCGTTTTTCGCAATTCGCGCCGCAACAGGAAGACATCCTTGGGCTCGGCGCGGTTCTGGTCCAGGCCGCCGGCCTGCGCCACGCCTTCCGCCAGGGTGACATTTTCCGTTTCGAACGGGAACCGCCGCGACGTCGTGCTGATCGCCGTGTTGTTCGAGGCGCCGAAGACCATATAGACCTTGGGCTGGAAAACCACCGAAACGCTGTCGCCGGGCAGAAGATTGATGTTCTGTTCGGGATGGTTGATGACTTCGGAGAGCGTCGCCCGCTGCACTTCGCCGTGACGCTGAATGGTCACCAGGCTTTCGTGCGGGCGGCCCTTGGTGCCGCCGGCGCGCGCCAGGGCGCTCAGCAGCTTGAGGCCGCCGGGATCCATGAAGATGCGTGTGGGCTGGTTGACGTCGCCCTGGACGCTGATTTCATTGCCCTTGCGCTCGACAATGCTCACCACGACCTGCGGTTCGATGGCGCGTTTGGCGAGTCGGGCGGCGATCATCTTGGAGACTTCGTCGGCGGTTTTGCCGGCGACGCGCATTTCACCCGCGAAGGGAATGCTGATGCGCCCGTCGCCGCCGACCTGCTGGTTGGGAATCTGGACGGAGTTGTTCTGCCGCATGGTGGAATTCGGCGGGAATGAACAGGCCGCCGCCCAGCGCCTCGAAAACCGTGATCGCGATGACGTCGCCGACGCCGATCGCCACTTTCGCGCCGACCCGGCTGGCGGCGCCGACATTGCGGAATTTGCTGAAGCCCGAGGAGGGCTGGTCGATCGAGCCGACCATCGAGGCGCTCAGATTCACCAGCACATAGCGCAGCGGATCCTGCGGGTCGCTGATCGTGGCGTCCGCGCTGGCGCGAATTTCGGCGCCCGACGGCCCATCCTTGGGGACCAGGCGCGAAACCGCGGCGCAGGAGCAAAGCGCCGTTGTCAGCGTCATCACCGACAACAGCCGGATGGTGCGGCCAATCACTGATGAAACAGCATGGGGATGAATGAATGTTTTGATCACGCTGATGACTCGCCCAGAAAAGTTGGTAAAAAAAGTAGTATTCGGTTAACCCTAACAAACGGTTAAATGTTGAAATTAAAAGCTTAATTCCTGTTAGTCGTTGTTAAGAAATCTATAAAATAACGCTGCGTCGCATGGGTTGTGGCCGGCCCGCGCCGTTCGCCCGCGCCTTGCGCGTTCTGGGGGAGATTGTTGGGGCGCTTGCGTCAAATGGCGTGACGGGGGCATGTTGGGCGCCTCAGCATGGAGCCGACGATCGATGCAAATTCCTTCTGACGCCGCACGAAAATCCGCGGCATTTTTGATTGTGATCGATACCGAAGGCGACAACGTCTGGGGGCGACCGCGTCAGGCCTTGACGAAAAACTCCGCGTTTTTGCCGCGTTTCCAGGCGCTGTGCGAAGGCTTTGGCTTCCGGCCGAGCTATCTCGCCAATTTCGAGATGGCCAATTGCGAGGTTTTTCGCGAATTTGCGCGCGATATTCTGGCGCGCGACAAGGGTGAAATCGGCATGCACATGCATCCCTGGGATTCGCCGCCGCTGAGCCCGCTGGGCGCCGAGGACTGGTTCGAACAGCCCTATCCCTGCGAATATCCGGACGAGCTTCTTCACCAGAAGGTCGAATTCATGACCAAGACGCTGGAAGACCTGTTTCAAAGGCCGATGGTCAGCCATCGCGCGGGACGCTTCGGCTTCAGCGAGGCTTATTGCCGTTCTCTCGTCCGCCTGGGCTACAAGATCGATTGTTCGGTCACGCCTCATGTGAACTGGCGCGGCCAGGCCGGAGGCGCGAGCCATCCGCGTCGCCCGGATTACCGGCTTTTCCCTGACGATCCCTATTATCTCGACGAAACCGATATCAGCCGTCCCGGGTCGTCCAGCCTTCTCGAGGCGCCCATGACCATCGTCAGGGGGCGGCGGCCTTGGGCGCGGGAACTCGTCCGGCGCGCGCTCGGACGGCGTGAGCCGCGCTATAATTGGATGAGGCCCGACGGAAACAACCTCGCCGAGCTGCTCGATGTCGTCGAGCAGACCCGGATGAGCGGGCGTCCCTACCTCCAGTTTACGCTTCACTCGTCGGAGTTCATGCCCGGGGGAAGTCCGACTTTTGTGACCGCGGCCGATATCGAGCGCCTTTATGACCACTTGCAGATTGTGTTCGCCAAAATCGCCGAAAATTTCGTCGGGCGGACGCTCGGCGAGTTCGCCGAGGCTTTCGCGGCAAGAAAATCGAACTGACGGACTCCGCGGTTCTTCGGTCTTCGCTGCGCCCGTTGCGGCGAATATATGGCAATCCTTTGTTGGAACATATTTATATGTGAAAGGTCTTCCTTATAAAAAAACGAAATACGGACGTTACGTCATCGATTTTTACTAGTTTTTTTTAATAATTTTTGTTAGTTGGTAACCGGTCTGGATTTATAGTTTCGGTATGAGAGAGTATAAACTTATCGGCCATCACCCAGTGATCGCAATCCCGAATGTCGCGGGCGAGGGAGCGGCGATGAACGACGACCGCAACAGTCCATTTGGCGTTTTTCGTGGCGTTGCTTATGCGGCAATTCCCGCCGCGCTGTTCTGGTTGTTTGTCTGCTGGTTGCTTTGGGGCTGATTTCGACTCTGAAAATTATGCGCGTCGCGCGCGGGCGAAGCCGTTGCGCGCGATTTTCGCTTTTACGCATTTCCTTCACGCGAACTGGCGTCCACTTGCGTGAAAATGCTCTCATGCGGCGGTCATTGCGGGCGTGGCCGCGCGGGGCGGATGGGCGTCGTCAGCATTGGTCTCGATGAGCCATTTAAACTGTCGCGGCACAACCTCTAAGTTGCTGCAGTGCAGCGCAATTGACCTATCGTCAATTAATTGCGCAGGCGTCATTATGCAATTTTGACACGAAAAAGTAGTTGAAAAGTCATTAACAATCGGTATGGTTGCATCATATTTTTTTTGCACTGCGATGGATCTCAATGTCAAATGCTGCGTTGCGAAATATCGATATTGCCAATGAAGGCGTCGCCGCTGGCGTCGCTCCTCCGACTGGCCGGAGGTTGTGCCTGGAGGTTCAGGTTGTCCTTTTCGCAGTGATCGATGTGCTGGTGTTCGTCGCTTGCGGCTGGTCGTCATCGCTGCTCTCGCTTCCGCTTGGCGAACGCGTCACGGAAATGGGCGCCGATCGGCTTCTCGCCGTGGCCTTCACCGCGACAGCCTTTATCCTGATGTCGCACGTTTCCGGTCTCTATCATGTGCGGCGCGTGCTCGACAAAAACCACGCCATGCGTCGGCAGATCATGGCGCTGGTCGCCACCTTTTTCTTGCTGGTGATCGTCGGCGCGGCGACCAAGACGACCCAGAATTTCTCGCGAATCTGGTTCTTTTCCTGGGTTGGCATGGCGACGCTGGCGCTGCCGCTTGTCCGAATGTCCCTGGTTGCGCAAGTGCGGTCGCGGCTGAAAAACGGCGATTTCGTCTTTCGCGCGCTCTCTGTCGGCGTTTTCGCCCAACCGCTCTCCTCCGCCGAGCTCAGGACGACGAGCGGCGGATTGGCCCAGGTGGCCAAGGAATTGTGTCTCTCCAATCTGACCGAGCTGGAAAGTCTGGCGGCCTGGATCGCGCGGGCGGAAATCGACCAGATTTATATTGTGGCGCCTTGGGTCGATGCGCCGGTCATGCTCGAAAAGCTGCTGCAATTGCGGCAATTTTCGACCGAAATTTTTGTTCTGCCGGATGATGCGCGAATCCACGCCCATCAATTGGGAGTGAGCGTCATCGGCGATCGCGTCGCCTTGCAGGCGGCGGAGCGGCCGATCAGCGGCTGGAGCTTGTTGGCGAAGCGCGTGCAGGATGTGGCGGTCGCCTCGCTGACTTTGGCCTTCCTCGCGCCTGTGCTGGCGCTGGTCGCCTTGGCGATCAAGCTCGAGACGCCCGGGCCGATCCTGTTCCGTCAAAAGCGTGTCGGGTTCAACGGCAATCAGTTCGATTTGCTGAAATTCCGCTCCATGCACCACGCCGCCGCGGATGCGCACGCCAGCCGGCAAACCGCGCGGAACGACGATCGCGTCACGCGAACAGGACGTTTCATCCGTCGCACGAGCCTCGACGAACTGCCGCAGTTCGTGAACGTCTTGCGCGGCGATATGTCGGTTGTCGGGCCGCGCCCTCACGCCTTGATGACCAAGACCAATGGCCGGGAGCTCTGGGACATCGCCGACGGCTATGCGGCGCGGCACCGCGTCAAGCCGGGTTTGACCGGCCTGGCGCAGGTCAACGGCTGTCGTGGCGAGCTGGACAGCTACGAAAAAGTCAAAAATCGCGTCGAATACGATATAAAATATATCGAGGATTGGTCCACCTGGCTCGATCTCAAGATTATTTTCCGGACGGTATTTTTGCTGATCTACGATCCCAGCGCCTATTGAGCGGCGCCCCTTTCCGGGGTTCGTCCCGTTCACCGGCCCGCGAAACGGTCCTTGAAGCGATAGCGCCCTATATCTGAATGCAATATTGGGCTGTTTTCGCCCAAAAGGCGCTACTGACCACCATCGCGGCAATCCAGGTCGCCAGAACGGGCCAGCGGACGCGCGCCAGGACTTTGCCGATGGCCGAGCCGTATTTTGGTCGTTTCCCCACCATCGTCAGGGCTCGCTCAAATGTGTGGGCGTTCCAGTTGGACTTGGGACGATATGTCTCGCCGCGCCGCCTCGCCGATCGTTCGGCTGGCGCGAATATAACGCGGCAAACTTGAGCGAGGATTGTCGGAGTTTTCCGCAACGCCGGGAATAAGGCTGGACGGAAGGGGGGCGTCGGTCCGTCAAGCGCCGACGGACTTCGGCGCCTTGTCACATTCGATTGCTAGACAGCGGGTTTGCATCTGAATTCGCAGGGGTCTGGTCTTGAAAATCGCTGTCGCCGGCATGGGATATGTCGGACTTTCCAATGCCGTGCTGCTGTCGCAAAACCATGAGGTCGTCATCCGCGACATTTCCGCCGCCAAGGTCGAAAAGCTCGGACGCAAGGAGGCCCCGTTCATCGACGCCGATTTGCAGGACTGGCTTCGGACTCGCAGCCTCGATTTGCGCGCGACCACCGACGCCGCCGAGGCCTTCGCTGGCGCGAAATATGTGCTCATCGCCACACCGACCGATTACGATCCGCAGAGCAACCATTTCGACACGTCCTCGGTCGAAGCCGCGATTCAGGACGTGCTGACCTTCGCGCCGGATGCGGTGATGGTGGTGAAATCGACCGTCCCTGTTGGCTTCACCCGGGCCATGCGGCGCAAATTCGCCAGCGAAAACATTATTTTTTCGCCGGAGTTCCTCCGGGAAGGGCGCGCGCTCCACGACAATCTCCATCCGTCGCGAATTGTCGTCGGCGAGCGTTCCGAACGCGCCGCGCTCTTCGCCCAAATGCTCAGGGACGGCGCCGAAAAGCGGGACGTCGAGCTGCTGCTGACTGATCCGGACGAGGCCGAGGCGATCAAGCTCTTCGCCAATACGTTCCTGGCGATGCGCGTCGCCTATTTCAACGAACTCGACACTTACGCGGCGACCCACGGGTTGAACACGCGCCAGATCATCGAGGGCGTCTGCCTCGACCCGCGCATCGGCGACCATTACAACAATCCCTCCTTCGGCTATGGCGGCTATTGCCTGCCCAAGGACACCAAGCAATTGCTCGCCAATTACAGCGAAGTGCCGCAAACCCTGATCCGCGCCATCGTTGAGTCCAACACGATGCGCAAGGATTTCATCGCCGAGGATATTGTGCGCAAGAACCCGAAAACCGTCGGGATCTATCGCCTGATCATGAAGGCCGGCTCGGATAATTTCCGCAGTTCGAGCATTCAGGGAATCATGAAGCGCATCAAGGGCAAGGGCATTGAAGTGGTGATTTACGAGCCCCTGCTCGAACAGGACGAGTTTTTCCGCTCGCGCGTGGTGCGCGACCTCCAGGCGTTCAAGCGCGAGGCCGATCTGATCCTGTGCAATCGGCGCAGCGCCGCCTTGGCCGATGTCGCCGACAAGGTTTACACGCGCGACCTGTTCGAATCGGATTAACCGGCGGGCAGGGTCAGGCTGTTGAGAAAGCCGGTGAGATCGTCGGTGACGAAATCGACATGGCCAGGCGTATGCGCCTGCTTTTCCCAGGCTTCGCGATGATCCTCGGCGCCCTGTTGGGGCCGCACCAGCACGGTCAGCATGCCCTGGGCGTGCGGGGCTTCGAGATTATGGACGATGTCCTCGAACATGGCGGCTTTCGACGGATCGACATTGTGCCGCTCGAAAAAATTCAAATAAGTCTGCAACGCCGGCTTCGGCAGGAAATCCGCCGCCGCGATGTCGAAAAAATCCTCGAACAAGTGATCGACGCCAAGCTGTTTGGCCGTCGCGAGCGCATGGGCGCGCGAGCCATTGGTCAGCACCAGTTTTCGCCCCGGCAGCGCGGCGATGGCCGCAGCCAGCGCCGGATTGGGGGCGAGCGAGGAGCGGTCGATGTCATGGACGAAATGCAGGAATTCGTCGGGATCGACCCGATATTCGTGAATCAGGCCCGACAGCGTCGTGCCATAGACCCGGTAATAGTGCTTTTGCAGGGCGCGGGCTGAGAGTCCGTCCAGGCCGAACAGCGCGATCATATAGGCGGTGATGCGCGCGTCGATTTTCGGCCAGAGATCGCTGTGCGGCGGGTAGAGCGTATTGTCGAGGTCGAAGACCCAGGTCTCGACCCGGCGGAAATCCGCCAGGTCTTTCTTGTGGGGCGCGCCCGTCACCTGGTGATCAGCGTGCCGGCGCCGTGGTCGGTCAGCAGTTCGATCAGCACCGCATGGGGAATTTTGCCGTCGAGAATGACCACGCCCTCGACGCCCTGCTCGATGGCGTAGATGCAGGTCTCGACCTTGGGAATCATGCCGCCGGTGATCACGCCCTCGGCGATCAGCGCGGGAATGTCGCCAATGCGCAATTCCTTGATCAGATTCTTGTCCTTGTCGAGCACGCCGGGCACGTCGGTCAGCAGCAGCAGGCGCTTGGCGCCCAGGGCTCCGGCGATGGCGCCGGCGAAAGTGTCGGCGTTGACATTATAGGTCTCGCCCTCCGCGCCCAAGGCGATCGGCGCCAGCACGGGGATCAGCTCGCGTCCCAGAACCTGTTCGAGCACGGTGGCGTCGACCTTGTCGGGCTCGCCGACAAAGCCGTAATCGACGGCCGGCTTGCCGTCGCGTTCGGCCTTTTCGACCTTTCGGGCGGTGACCATGTTGCCATCCTTGCCGCACAGGCCGATGGCGCGTCCGCCCTCGCTGTTGATCGTGCCGACGATCTGCTTGTTGATGGCGCCGGCCAGCACCATTTCCACCACTTCCACGGTGGCCTTGTCGGTGATGCGCAGGCCGTCGGCGAATTCCGACTTGATGCCGAGCTTGCCGAGCATGACGCCGATCTGCGGGCCGCCGCCATGGACCACCACCGGATTGACGCCGGACTGTTCGAGCAGGACCATGTCGCGGGCGAAATTGCGCGCGGTCGCTTCGTCGCCCATGGCGTGGCCGCCATATTTCACCACGACGATGGCCTCGTCGTAATGCAGCATGTGGGGCAGGGCCTGCATCAGGATTTTGGCCTGATCCACCGCCGCGGCCTGATCGAGGGGTTGCGTGGTCCTGATGTCGCTCATGACGGGGCCCTGGCTCGTGTTGCGCGGGTTGTTTAGCTCGATTCCGCCCGATGGCTCAAGCGCGCAGCCGGGCAAAAGCGTCGCGGTCGCGTTCGGCGTAGAGTTGCATGATCGCCGCGCGCAAATCGGCGAGACCTTCGCCAGAATGCGACGACAGGAAGATGACGTGCGGGTGCGCGGCGGGATGTTTCTTCAGCGCGGCTTGCGTCTCTTCAATGGTTTTTTCGATCAGGGATTTTTTCACTTCGTCGCGTTTGGTCAGCACGATCTGATAGGACAGCGCCGCCTGATCGAGCAAGGTCAGCATTTCCCCATCGACGTCCTTGAGGCCGTGGCGGCCGTCGATCAACACGAAAACGCGGGCCAGCGACGCGCGCCCGCGCAAAAAATCCTTCATCAGCCGGGTCCAGTTGGCGATCTTCTCCTTGGAGACCGCCGCATAGCCATAGCCAGGCATATCGACCAGCCGCAGCAAGGGCGCTTCCGCGTCTGGACCGAGATTGAAGAAATTGAGCTGCTGGGTGCGCCCCGGCGTATGCGAGGTCCGCGCCAGCGTCTTGCGCGCGGTCAGCGCGTTGAGGAGAGAGCTCTTGCCGACGTTGGAGCGTCCGGCGAAGGCGATCTCGAGCGGCCCCATCGGCGGCAGGCCGTCGATCTTGTCCGCCGCCCAGATGAATTCGCAATTTTGCGCGAACAGCCAGCGGCCGATCTCGGCATAGTCGGGGGCGGGATCGGTTTCAGTCATGGAGTCGCCCAGGTTGGAGGCGCCGATCGCTGGCGCTCCCTCTCCCCGCAGGCGGGGAGAGGGAGAAAATCAGGCCGATTTCGCGAAGGTCTTGCGCAGATTGTCGAACAGTTCGACCTTCACCCCGGCGCGCGACATGATCAGGCTTTGCTGGGCGACGGAGAGCAGATTGTTCCAGGTCCAGTAGATCACCAGTCCCGCGGGGAAGGCGCCGAGCATGAAGGTGAAGATCACCGGCATCCACGCGAACATGGTCTTCTGCACGGGATCGGCGGGTTCGGGGTTCATCTTCATCTGCACCCACATCGACACGCCCATCACCAGCGGCCAGACGCCGAGATGAAGGAAATGGCCGATCATCGGCGCTTGCGTCGGATCGAAGTGCAGCAGGCCGAACAGGGTGAAGACATTGGTCGGGTCGGGCGCCGAGAGGTCGTGAATCCAGCCGAAGAACGGCGCCTGGCGCATTTCGATGGAGACGAACAGCACCTTGTAGAGCGAGAAGAACACCGGGATTTGCAGCAGAACCGGCAGGCAGCCCGAGACCGGATTGACCTTCTCGTTGCGGTAGAGAGCCATGATCTCTTCCTGCTGCTTCACCTTGTCGTCGGCATATTTCTCCTGAAGCGCCTTCATCTTCGGCTGGATGACCTTCATTTTGGCCATGGAGAGATAGGACTTGCTGGCGAGCGGATAGAACAGGCCCTTGACGATCAGCGTGATGGCGAGAATGGCGAAGCCGAAATTGCCGACCAGCTTGTAGAGGGTCTCAAGCAGCCAGAACATCGGCCGGGTGATGAAATGGAACCAGCCCCAGTCGATCATCATGTCGAATTTGCTGACGCCGAGATCGTTCTGATAGTGGTCGAGAACCTTGCTTTCCTTGGCGCCGGCGAAAATCCGCGTGGCCGCCGACCAGGATTCGCCGGGCGCCAGGGTTTTCTGCTCGCCGAAGGCATCGGCCTGATATTGCTGCTGGGCGCCGGAAAATTCGCGGAACCAGCCTTTGTAGCCTTCGCTGGCGTCCGGGACGATGGCGGTGGCCCAATATTTGTCGGTGAAGCCGAGCCAGCCGCCCTGCGCATAGGCGTCCACGGGCAGCACCTTGGCCTTGCCGGTTTCCTTGGCGATCGCCGCATAGGTCAGTTCGGTGGAGCTTTGCTCGGCGCCGACCACGCCGATGAAGCCCTCATGCAGCACGGCGTAGCCAGAAGTCTTGGGCAGGCCCTGGCGGGTGGCGGAGGCGTCGGGGAAGAAGGAAACCGCGTCCTTGCCGTGGTTTTCCACGGTGTCGGCGATAGTGAACATATAGGACTCGTCCACCGAAATCTTGCGCTTGATGACCAGGCCCTTGCCATTGTCGAAGGTCAGGGTGACCGGCGTGCTCTCCGTCAGCTTGTCGCCATCGGCCTTCCACAGCGTATCCGGCTTGGGCAGATCGAGCGTCGCGCCGCGCGGCGCGACATAGCCGAGGTCGATGAAATAGCCATCCTGGACTCCGGAGGGCGACAACAGAACGATATTGGCGCTGGTCGGATCGGTGGTCTCGCGATAGGCCTTCAGCGCGAGATCGTCGAGCCGGGCGCCCTTGAGCGACAAGGTGCCGGACAAGGATTTGGTGTCGATGACCAGACGCGGGCTCTCCGCCAGAGCCTGGGCGCGGCTGAGCGGCGCCGCGGGCTGTTGCGGAGCGACGGCGCCCGGCTCGGCGGCCGGCGCCGTCGGGTCGCGGGCGATGTCGTTGAGCTGGCTCTGCGTCTGTCGCGCCTGCTGGATCTTGGGAGCGCCATAAAAATGGTTCCAGCCGACGATGACCAGCAGGGACAGGCCCATGGCGAGGAGGAGGTTCTTGGCGTCGTTTTGCATGTTCAGCGGTCTTGCTTGCGATCGTCTGGAGAAATTTTGCCCAGGGCCCGGCGGAATTCGCCGCGCAGAGCCTCGAATTCCGCGGTCAGGGCCTCGATTCGGCCAACCAGCACGTAATCCATATGGGGTCTCGCCCGTCCCTGCGCATCGAGTCGGACGATTTCGCGGAGACGGCGGCGGATGCGGTTGCGCACCACGGCGTTGCCGACCTTTTTGGTGACGGTGAAGCCGAAGCGCGGGGCGGCCCTAGCCGGCTCGCCGTCGCCGCGCGGGCGCGCCTGGAGCAGGAACCCCCGCCGGTGCTGGCGAAGCCCCTTGGCGGCGGCAAGAAAATCGGCGCGTTTTTTCAACCGCTCAGGGCGCGCAACGCCAATCGCGTCGCCCTCGGCGGCAGCCGAAGGGCGGCGCGAAAAAAATTCGCCGTCGCCGGGACGGGGCATGGCGCGAGCCGGGCGCGAACGCGCCGCGGCTTCAGGCCGAGAGGCGCTTGCGGCCGCGGGCGCGGCGAGCGGCGATCACCTTGCGGCCGCCGACGGTGGCCATGCGGGCGCGAAAACCATGGCGGCGCTTGCGCACCAGTTTGGAAGGTTGATAGGTCCGCTTCACGGGTCTGCTCCGGTCTCTTTGGCGCTGGAACTCAAGTCCGCGCCGGATTTGAAAGGGTTCGCGCCACGCCGGTTCCCGTCCGATCCTGTTATCGAGGATGCGACAAGCCATCGACGTCGGCGCGAAGCCGAAATCGCGAGCGGCCTTATAGAGGCAAGGGGGGCGAAAAGTCAACGCGGGCGCGTCGGGAAAGCGCGCAGGAAAAAAACGCGGAGGCGGGGTTGCCAAGGGGGGCGCGAGCGGCTAAACAGCGCCCCACTGTCGCGGAGGGGAGAGCAATCGCCCGCCAGACACAGGCGCCCGTAGCTCAGCTGGATAGAGCACTAGACTACGAATCTAGGGGTCAGAGGTTCGAATCCTTTCGGGCGCGCCATTCAAACATCAATCAGACATATGCCTTTCCAATGAGGCCGAACGGGGCGCCAAGCGCCAGCGTGGTCAGGCAATCGTCATCGGCGAGCCCGGGACGAATCGCGAAAACCACCACGCCCAGGACGCAGAGACAATCGAGCGCGCTGGCCGTCGCTTCGCGATCGTCCTCGTCAGGGCTTTGCGGCGCGCGGGCTGGGATGACCGGCGTTTGGGCCGGTGGCGGGCGGGTCCTGGACAGGTCTTGCCGGCGCGCGGCGCTTCTGCTTGAACAAAAGCGAGTTCATTCGCCGAGGAGGCCGCCGTGCAGACCCCATCGAATCCGTTCAAACGCGCGCTGAAATCCGGCGCGCGGCAAATCGGCCTGTGGGTCGCCCTGGCCAATTCCTACAGCGCCGAAATCTGCGCCGGCGCCGGCTTCGACTGGCTGCTGCTCGATGGCGAACATTCGCCGCTCGATCTGCGCACCATGCTGGCGCAATTGCAGGTGGTCGAACCCTATGCGTCGCATCCGATCCTGCGGCCGCCGCAGGGCGATCCGACGCTCATCAAGCAGTTTCTCGACATTGGCGCGCAATCGCTGCTGATCCCCATGGTCGAGACGGCGGAGCAAGCGGATATGCTGGTGCGCGCCACGCGCTATCCGCCGCACGGTTTTCGCGGCGTCGGCGCCGGCATTGCGCGCGCCGCGCGCTGGGGGCGCGCCGCCGACTATCTGGCGCGCGCCAATGATGAAATCTGCCTGCTGCTCCAGGTCGAAACCAAGGCGGGTCTGGACAATGTCGAAGCCATAGCGGCGGTGCAGGGCGTCGATGGCGTGTTCCTCGGCGCGGCCGATCTGTCGGCGTCGCTGGGCCATCTCGGCCAGCCGCGCCATCCGGAAGTGGTCGCCGCCATGGAAAAGGCGGTGCGGCAAATTCTGGCGGCGGGCAAGGCGGCGGGCGTGCTGGCGACGGACGAAGCGGTGGCGCGCGCCTTTCTCGACCTCGGCGCGACCTTTGTCGCGGTCGGCGTCGATACGATGGTGCTGGCGCAAGCGACCCAGACCCTGGCGCGGCGTTTCATCGACGGCGCGCCGGAGCCGGCCTCCGGCGGCTATTGAAGCGCCGGCTTGGCGCCAGGCCGCGCCGGCGCAAGGGCGTCAAGCCAATTCACGGCAGCGGGTCGAGAAAGGCGCCGACGGCGTTCAGCACCGCCTCGGGCTGTTCGCGATGCGGCGTGTGGCCGCAGCCGCCGAGAATGACCGCCTGACGGTCGCCGGGCGCCAGTTCGGCGATGCGCTTGGCTTGCGCGGGCGAGCCATATTCGTCGTTTTCGCCGTGAAGGGCGAGAACCGGGCAACGCAGGGCGCGTAAATCCTCGTCGAGCGTCCAGTCGGCGAAGTCCGGCGAAAGCCAGGTCTTCGTCCAGGCGTCCAGCGCCCAGCGGGCCTTGTCGCCATGATAACGCGCCAGCCGCTGCATTTGTCCCGGCTGTTCGAACGCCGCTTGCGCCCGGCGAATGCCTTCGAGCGTGCGGTCCTCGACCATGGCTTGCGCCGCGACGGTGATCACCGCCAGTGTGGCCTCCAGAAAGGTTGCGCCGGCCGCGACCGCCATGCCGCCGCCGACGCTGTGGCCGAACAGGATCATCTGGCCGATCCGCAAATGGTCGCGCAACGCGGCGAATTCCCCCCGCGCCTGACGGCGGATGAAATCGCGCGGCAATCGGCCCGAACAGGGATCGGATTTGCCGAAGCCGAGCCGGTCATAGGCGATGACGGGGCGATCCGTCGCCTGCGCCAGTTTCTCCGGAAAATCGCGCCAGAGTTCGACGGAACCGATGGAATCGTGAAACAGGACGATCGGCTTGCGCCCGCCGCCGGCGTCCAGGCGTCCCCAGAGCTTCGCGAAGATTTTTCCGGATGCGGTGGCGACGACGAACTCTTCGTCGCGCATTGCGGCGGGAGCCGCCGCCCGGGATGAATTGTCAGTGTGCATCGCTATCCTTTCACACACAGGGGCGCCAGACCGGAGCACGTCTTAGGACATCGCGCCGAGCGGCGCCACGGTTTCGACCCAATGCCAAAGCCGGCGCCGGCCATCCGTCGCCAAGAAAAATTCGGTCTTGAGCATCGCCTGGCGGAACCTTCCGGCCCGTCGCGCGTCTTTTATGGTCACGCCGATCCCAATGGCGCGCGGGGTCGAGCTTTTTGAAAAACTTCAAGTTATCGCTTGCGCCATTTAATGATTGTTGCTATAGAAAGCGCTGTAAAAATCGGAACTTACAAGAATAGTTCCGCTTGACGCGATCTCACGCCCGTGATTTCGTGAGTAAATATTTATTGTTTTGGCGAAAGTTGTTTCGTCAGCCTGTCTTTTATATTTATTGGAGGCGCCTGTGGCAAGTTACGCAGCGATCCAGGGCGTCATGTCGGCGATCCAGGGCATGCTGTCGGAGAATTTGCCGGCGGAATTGACGGGCGCCGCGGCGCCGGGCGGGGAGTCGGTCAGCGGCTCCGTCAAATTATTCGGCAGCCAGGATTTCAAGAACCCGCCCGCCGGCGATTATCTGGCCCTCTGGCTCTATCGCCTCAGCGTCGATCCCACGGTCGCCGGCGGCTATCGCCGGGCCCTGCCGGGAACGCCGAAAACGGCGGAGATACCGCTGATGCTGCATTTCCTGCTGATCGCCATGGGCTCATCCGCTTTCGCCGAAATCAGCCTGATGGGCTGGGCGTTCCAGCAATTGGCGATCAATCCGGTCATCGGCGCGGATCGGCTGGCGGCGCAAATCCCGCCGGCGGCCGGCGCGCCGGCCTTGTCCTTCGACTGGGACGAATCCGACGATGTGCAAGTCTCCACCGAGGAGCTGACGCGCGAGGAGCTGATGCGCATCTGGGACACGCTGCCGATGAAATATTGCCTCACCGTGCCCTATGTGGCGCGTGGCTTGCGGGTGCTTCTCCAGCCCGACATGCGCCAATATGCGCCGGTGCTCGACCGCGCCCTGGTCGCGGGAGACGCGACATGAGCGCCGAGGCGATCCGCACGCCGGTCGCCGGCGCGATTTTCTGGGCCGAGGCCGCGCCCGACGGTTCGAATGCGCCGCGCGGCATAGCCGGACCGCCGCCGGCCTTGCAGGTCACGTTGGCCATTCAGGATCCCGCCAAGCCGCCCCAAGGCATAAAGGCGAAAATCACGCCGCTCGGCTGCGCTTTTGTCGCGCCGCCGGTTCTGGTCCCGGCGCCGCCCAATCCGCCGGCCGCCAATCTCGACGCCGCCTGGGCCGATGTCGCGCAGGCCGGCCTGCCGAATCTGACGCCGATCAGCGTCACCGGGCAGGTGCAGTCGTTAGATGGCCGCTATTTTCCGCGCCTGTTCACGGTGACGCCCAATCCGGCGCAGCCCAGCTATGTCGCCCTGCGGCCCAGCCGCCGGGCGACGCGGGTGACCGAGGCTGGCGCGGTCGTGCTCAATCTGCGCTGGGACACCGGCGCGGCGGCCTCGTGGAGCCTCGTGGTGCTGAGCTGTTCGCGCGACGGTCTCGCCTTGAGTTTTTGCGGCCAGGCCGACGCCAATGGCGATGTCATCGTGCCGCTGACCGGCCTGCCGCCGCTCGCCGCCGGTCAGGCCCCCGACCAGATGACCATGACCGTGCGCGCGGCGTTTTCCCAGGCGGGCGCGGCGCTGGGCGATCCCGACGCGCTCCAGCCGGTGAATGTCTCCACCGCGGGCGCCGCCGCCGCCGCCAGCCAGAGTTTCGCCGCGCCGCGCGGCGTGGTCAGCACCGCCGCAAGCCTGAAAATATCGCCCATCGTCCTCAGCCACTAACCGCGTCAGGGAGGCGTCCCATGCCCGAATATCTTGCGCCAGGCGTATTCGTCGAGGAAGTCAGTTTCACGCCCTCCCAGATCGCGCCGGCGAGCACCAGCGTCGCCGCCATCGTCGGTCCCACGCGCACCGGCCCGGTGCGCGGCCAGCCGCAATTGCTGACCAGTTTCAACGATTACGTCACCTATTTCGGCGACGTCGAGAATCTTGTTTTCAACGGAACCTCGCTGCTCAATTACACCGCCTATTCCGCCCGCGCCTTTTTCGACAATGGCGGGCAGCAGCTCTATCTGACCCGCGTGGTCAGCGACATCGCCCAGCAGGGGCTGATCAGCCAACGCGCGGCGGCCGCGAGCCTGAACATTCCGCCGACCGGCACGGCGCTGGCCACGATCGCCGCCCGTTTCCCCGGCGCCATGGGCAATCTGACCCTGGTCTTCACGCCGCGCCGCTCGCCGAAACTGCTGCAGGTCGCGAGCGCGCCCGCCGGCGCCGCCGGGCCCCTGGTTCTGCGGCTGACCAACGTGAACACCTCCGCCTTGACCAATATAGGCTCCGCGCTCCCCGCCAATACGGTGCTGCCGAGCCTGATCGCGCTGGTTTCGCCGCCCGCCGCCGCCAGCCCAAGTCCAAGCCCAAGTCCAAGCCCAAGCCCAAGTCCAAGCCCGAGCCCGAGCCCGTCGCCCTCGCCGACGCCCTCGGCTTCGCCGACGCCCTCGGCTTCGCCGACGCCCTCGCCGTCGCCCGCTCCAGCGGCGGCGGGATACAATTTCGTCGCTGGCGTCCCGGCGATCTATGTCGACGCCACCGGATTGACCCATGCCGTCAGTTTTCCGGCGGGCGCCGGCGTGCCCGCGGCGCTCGCCACCGCGTCGACCGCCAGCCTGTCCACAGTGTCGAGTGTGACCAGCGCGACATTCCCTCCGGCGACGACCAATTGGGGACAGGCGCCGCTTTATTCCATCCCGCTCGGTCCGCTCGCCTGCGCCCTGTTCGGCCTTGCCCCCGCCGGCGCGCCGGCCTTGCTCTACGCCACGGTCTCGGGAAGCAATTTCACCGCGCCCAAGGCGCTCAACGCCGCGCTGAGCGCCGACCTGACCCTGCCGCTCGCCGCGCTGGCGCTGCCGACGCGGGTCGGCGACGGCAATATTTATCACGATTCCTATGACATCAGCGTCCAGAGCAATGGCGTGCAAATCTATTCCTTCGGCGCCGTCGATCTGGAATCGGATTCGCCGCAAAGCCTTTATGCCAAGCTTGTCGCGACGCCGACCGGTTCGGCGGCGGCGAGCCAGCCGGTTTCCGCCGTTCTCGCCCCCGGCGAGACGACGGTGACGGCCAGCGCCTTCATGGCCGGTTTGCAGGCCGCCACGGCGCTGTGGGCGAGCCAGCAGACGCCTCCGGTTTCGGCGCCGGCGAATTTCACCGTGGCGCTGACGGGCGGCAATGACGGCTCGCCGCCGCAATATGCCGATTATGTCGGCGAGGTCGATCAGATCAACGGCTCCTACGGGCTGGCGGCGCTGGAAAGCGTCGACGACATCTCCATGGTGCTGTGTCCGGCGGCGGCGGCCGATCCCCATGTGCATCAATCCGTGATCACCGCGATCCAGGCGCATTGCGACAAGATGCTCTATCGCGTCGGCATCATCGAGGCGCCCGCGGGCTCGGCGGTCGCCGACGCCCAGGCCTTCGCCGGGCAATTCTCGGATTCGCGCCTGGCCTATTATTATCCCTGGATTCAGGTCGCCTCGCTCGCGGCTGCGGGCGGCAATATCCTGCTGCCGCCCAGCGGCTTCATGGCCGGGCTCTACGCCAATACCGACGTGACCCGGGGCGTGCACAAGGCGCCGGCCAATGAGGTGGTGGTCGATGCGGTGGGGCTGGAGACCTATATCAACACGCCCCAGCAGATGGTGCTCAATCCGCTCGGGATCAATTGCATCCGCTCCTTCCCCGGGCGCGGCGTCAGGGTCTGGGGCGCGCGCACGCTGTCGGCCGATCCGCAGTGGCAATATGTCAATGTGCGCCGCTATTTCCTCTATCTCGAACAATCCATCGCCGATTCGACCAGCTGGGTGGTGTTCGAGCCCAACGGGCCGGCGCTGTGGAGCGCGGTGGCCGGCACGGTCGGCGACTTCCTCTACAATGAATGGTTCAACGGGCGGCTGCTCGGCGCCCGGCCGAGCGACGCCTATTTCGTGCGCTGCGACCAGACCACCATGACCGAGGCCGATCTCGCCAATGGCAGGCTGATCTGCGTGATCGGCGTCGCCCCGCTCGAACCCGCCGAATTCGTCATCTTCCGCATCGGACAATGGACCGCGAGCGCCTCGTAAAGAGGCGTCCGCCACTTTTTGCAATTTTCCTGGGAGGTCTCCATGGCGTCTTCCGCGCGCGTCACGCCCTATCTTGGCTTTAATTTCATCGTCGCCCTGCAAACCGGCGGGGGAACCGACATTATCGGCGGCTTTTCCGATGTCGCCGGCCTGGTGACGGAAATCACCGTCGCTGAATATCGCACCGGCAATTTCACCGAGAACCACAGCCATAAATATCCAAGCGTCTACAAGACCGGCGACGTCACCCTCAAACGCGGGGTGGTGAGCAGCACCGACATCCACGACTGGGTCGAGGCGGTGCGGACCACCGGCGTGGCGGGCAAGCGCGATTCCGTGGTCATCACCTTGCTCGACGAGACGCGCCAGCCGGTGGCGAGCTGGACGCTGCGCTCGGTCATGCCGCTGAAATGGACGGGGCCGACGCTCGCCGCCAAGGGCGGCGGCGATGTGGCCATGGAGGAGCTGGTGCTGTCCTCGGAAAAAATCGAATTCGCCCTGGCGTGATTTTTTCGTCTTCGGCCCGAGGCCCGGTTCATGACCCTATCGTCCGATCTCATCTCGCCCGAACTCGTTTCGCCTGACGAGCGCATCGTCCTGCTCGGCCTGCCGCCGGCGGCGGCCGACCCGGCCATGGTCGTGGCCTTCATCGGCGCCGCGCCCGTCGGGGCGACGCTCGCCGCGTCGCAGGCGGCGCAGGCCGCGCTCGCCTATGCGGCCCGGCTGGGCTACAGGCCGCAAGGCGCCGACCTGACCGGTCTGCCGCTCGCCTTCGACAGCGCGACCGCTTTCGCCTCCGTCTTTCCCGACGATCCCTCCTGGCTGGCGGCGGCGGTGAGCGATTATTTTCGCGCCGGCGGGGTGCGGGCCATCGTCATTCGCGTCAATGTCGATCCGGGCGCGCCGCTCGACGCCTATGTCGCCGCCGCGCCCTCGATCGCGCCGATCATGGCCGGCTATTTGCCGGCGCGCGGCCTGGATATTGTCATGACGGTTCCGCAGGCCGGCATGGTGGTTCTGCCCGATCTCGAACAGCTCTGTTTCAATGCGGCGATCGTCCCGTTGGCGGCCGCGCCGCAGCCCAAACCGCCGCCGCCGCAATTCCGCCCGCTCGCCGACTGGCCGGTCGCGCCGCCCGCCGCCGCCGCCGCGCCCGGCGCCGGCGCGGCTGTTCTGACGCCGGGCGCCGTGTTGCAGCCGGTCAACGCCGCCTTGGCCGCGCAGCGTCCGGACATGCAACTGCTGTTCTGCCTGCCCATCGGCGCCGACCAGACCCTCGCGACCGCAGGGATCGCGGCGCGGGCCCAGAGCTATCTCTATGGCGCAGGCGCCGCCATCCTGCCGCAGGTTCAGGCTCTCGCGCCGATGCTGAACGGCGCGCCCGGAGCCGGCGCCGCCAGCGCCAGCGGTCAAGTCGCCGGCATGATCGCCGCCATGGCCGAGAACTCCGGCGTCTGGCCTTCGCTCTATGGCCAGGCCTTGCCGGCGGGCGCTGTCCCCCTGCGCGCCATCGAGAACCGCGCGCTCGCCGATCTGCGCGCGCTCGGGGTCACCGTGCTGCGCGCCGGCGGCCAGGGCGCGGTGATCGACGGCGACTATATGGCGGTTCCCTTGGGAGCGACGGTTTCCGCCGCGCGGCGTTCGGCGGGCAACCGTCGCCTGATGGGCTGGCTGACGCGCCAGCTGGTCGCGCTAGGCGAACAATTGCTGTTCGACAATGTCTATGACGACGGCAGGGTCGAGCTGATCCTGATGGATTTTTTCGACGATCTGCAAAAGGCTGGCGCGCTGGCGGGAACCCAGGTCTCCGACGCCGTGACCATCACGCCAAGGAGCGCCGCCGCCAATGTCATCGCCTATGACATTCTGATCCAGACGGCGCTGGCGCTGGAGACGCTCCAACTGCAATTCACCCCGACCGGCGTCGTCGCCAGCGCGGGGGGCGGCTCATGAGCACCGGCCCCTTCGTCCCCTTCAATTTCCAGATCAGCCTGACCGGCAGCAATCTGCCCGGCGGTCTGGGGCCGGGACCGCTGTGCGACGCCGCCTTCAGCGAAATGGCCGGGCTGGAGGCGACCATGACGCCGCGCGCCATCAAGGAGGGCGGCCGCAATTTCGGCATGGTCCAGCGCCCGGGCCCGGTGGCTTTCGGCACGATGACGCTCAAGCGCGGCGTCACCTCGGCGCAGGACCTGTGGACCTGGTTCGATCTCGTCGCCCATCGCGAGCGCTTCGGCCGGCTGCTCAACGGCCGCGTCGATATTTACTCGGGGACCGATGTGGCGCTGAGCTGGACCCTGGTCAATGTCCTGCCGATCAAGTTCAAATCGCCCGATCTCTCCGCCGTTTCGACCCAGGTGGCGATCGAGGAATTGCAGGTCGCCTATGAGCAATTGTCGCTGGAGGTCGCGCCCTGATGGCTGACAGCACCCTGCAAAAGGCCCAATTGGTGCCCATCGATCCCAACAGCAAACAGGCGCTGATGGATCAGGCGATCACCGTCCATTTCAATCCGGAGACGCTGAAGCTCAGCTACACCATCACGGTAAAGGCCGACACCGGCAGCAAGAATTCCTCCAGCCAGGCCTCGCAGCAATCGAGCAGCAGCAGCGCCAAGCTCGCGGTCGATCTGGTGTTCGACACCACCGATATTTTCGAGGACCAGCAGGACGGCGCCGATGTCACCACCACCATCACCGGCAAGATCGTCGCCGCCTTTGTCGCGCCGCCCGATCCGCAGGGCGCGCCCGGCGGCAAGCCGGTCCCGGCCAATCCCTGCCTGTTCCTGTGGGGGACGTTCCAGTTCGTCGGCCTGGTCAATTCCTACAATGAGACGCTGGAATTCTTTTCCGCCAGCGGCGTGCCGCTGCGCTCCTCGGTGTCATTGTCGCTGACCCAGAGCCGCTACAAGGTCAGCAATATTCCACAGCGCACCCCGGGCGTCGCCCAGCCGCTTCCGCCCAATCAGCCGATTTCGCCGGCGTTGAACGCGGCAGGCCAGGACCCGACCGACTGGCGCGGCGCGGCTTTGGGCAATGGTCTGGAGACGCCGCGCTTTTCCGCCGGGCTCAGCCTCAATGTCGGCATTGGCGCCGATGTCTCGGCCAGCGCCTCGGCCTCCGGCGGCGTCGGATTTTCGGTTGGCGCCTCGGCCGATCTCGGCACCGCCATTCCCGGCGCCTTCACCGCCTCCTCGGGCGGCGGCGCCGGATTTTCCGCCAGCGCTTCTTTCGGCGCGAAGTCTGGGGTGAGTGAATGCCGATCCTGATCGATGAATTGATTGTCGAAGCCGAGCCGCCGCGCGCGCCCGCGCCGCCGCAGCAGCCGGGCGGGGCGCCCCAGGGGGGAGGCGCGGCCCAGGGAGGCGGCGCGTCCGAGCCGCCGCAGGCCAAGCCCGGCCAGGGCGAGCGCATGCTGGAACTGTCGGTGGTCGCCGACCGCCATCGCCGCATTCAGGTGGATTGAGCCATGGCCGACGGCGCGCCCTATGTTTCACCCCGTCCGGCGCTGCGCCTCAATGGCGCGGCCAATGACGACATGGTGAACGCGCTGCTCGACGTCGCCGTGCGCGCGCCCGAGGCCGGCATGGCCTCCGCCGAGATCAGGCTGGTCAATTGGGGCGCGCAGCAAAGCGGTCCGACGTCATTTCTGTTCGACAAGGTGTCGCTCGGCGACAAGCTCGAAATCGCCTTTGGCCTGGCGACGCAAAAGACCGTGTTCAAGGGCGAGATCACCGGAATGGAGGAGCGCTATGGCGAGGGCGCGCCGCAACTGGCGCTGCTCGCCGAGGACGCGCTGCACCGCTTGGCGCGCAAGCGCAAGAGCAACGCCTTCGTCCAGATCAGCCCCAATGCTTTGGTCGCCCAGATCGCCTCGGGCGCCGGCTTGCAGGCCGACGCCAAATTGTCGGATACGCCCGGCGACTATAATCAGATCAACGAGAGCGATCTCGCCTTCCTGCGCCGCATCGCCGCGCGCTACGCAGCCGCGCCGCGCCTCACCGACACCACCTTGACTGTCCGCAAGCGCGAGCAGCCGCCGGCGCCGGTGACGCTCGACGCCGGCGATTCGCTGAAACGGCTGCGCGTCGTCGCCGATCTCGCGCGCCAGCCGATCCAGGCGAGCGTCGGCGGCATGGACCTCGCGGCGGGCCAGCCGATCACCGCGCAGGGGACGACCCTGATGGTCGCGGCCCAGGGCAAGACGGCGGCCAATGTCTTGCAAGGCCTGGGCTGGGACGGCGACGAGACCTTCATGTTTCCCGCCCCGGCGATCCAGGCGGAGGCGACGGATTTCGCCAATGCCGCCTATGACGCGCAGGGGCGGCGCTTCCTCCACGGCGATTTGGTCTGCACCGGCAATCCCGACATAGCCGTGGGCGGCGCGGTGACGCTGACCGGCGTGTCGCAGCGCCTGTCCGGCGCCTATTGGGTGGTGGCCTGCGCCCATTTGTTCGACGAGACCTCGGGCTATCAGACTTATGCGCGCATCGAGCGCGCCGACAGTGGGTGAGCCATGACGCAAGCCCTGCAACATCTTCTGGCTTCGCCGACGGCGCTGGCGCTGGCGACGGTGACCAACACCGTCGATCCCCAGGGACGCGGCCGCGTGCAGGTCACGCTGGCCGGACTCAGCACGCCCTATTGGGCGAACTGCGTCGTGGCCTCGGCGGGGCAGAACTATGGGATCGCGCTGCTGCCCAAGACCGGCGAAGTGGTGCTAGTCGCCTTTCTCACCCCCGATCAGCCCTTCATTCTCGGCTCGGTCTGGCAGGGCGCCAATGCCGCGCCTTCGGACGAAAATCCGGTCGATCAACGCTATGTCATCCGCACCCAGGGCGGCACAAAAATGATCTTCGACGACAGCGCCTCGTCGATGACGGTCGCCACCCCGCATGGCAATACGATCGTGCTCACCGACAGCAGCGACGCCTGCACCGTCACGGTCGGCGGCTCCAGCATTCAGGTGACGCCGAGCACGATCACCGTCACCGCCAGTTCGGCGGTGCAGGTCAACGCGCCTTCCGTGACGGTCGCCGCGCCCAGCGTCACCGTCAACGCCGCCATGTCGCAATTCAGCGGCGTGGTGCAATGCGACACGCTGATCGCCAATACGGTGGTCGGCGCCTCCTACACGCCGGGAGCCGGAAACATATGGTGACGCCGGTCGAGAGCCATAGAGTCGCGCTCACCGCGCCCTGGTACGCGCCGTCGCGGCGCGTGGCGCTGCACCGCTATCTCGATTCCAATTTCGTCCAGCTGTTCCAGAACGATGTCACCCGCTCGCCCGATCCGGCGACATTGTTCGCCTGGGAGAGCGAGGATACGACGTCCTCGGGGCTGAAATTGCGCCGCCCCGCCCATGGCGCCTTCCACATGGTCTGCTGGGAGGCGCATTGCGACATATTCGGCCTGCCGACGGTGGCGCCGGAAAAAATCATTTCCGCCGGCTTCGTGCTGCGCAGCGGCGACCCTTCCGCGCCGCAAGGGTTTCAGATCGTCCAGGGCCAGCCGCAGGGCTGGGCGCCGGTCGAAACCACATCCGATCCCGAAGCGGCCCGCGAGCTGAAAGTCCTGGGCCTGGTCCCGCCCAGCGCCGCGACGCCTGTCGCCTATACCGGCGAGGAGACCTTTCCGCTTCACGTCTTGTCGGCTGTTGACGGCGAGGGAAATCCGCACACATTGCTTTACGGTTATCTGCCGCTTGGCGGCGGCAATTTCACGCCGCCGGACCCGCCGGCGCCGGATATGAGCCAGCCGCTGGAGGAGCTGCCCTGGCCCTTCGGCCTGGCCGGCCGCAAAATCGCGCCGGCGCCGCTTCCGGCCTCCTATCCCTATCCCTATGACGCGATGATCACGCGGGGGCAGATCGATTCCCGCCTGGCGGCGGCGCTGCGCGCCATGCTGGTCGGCTACGGCTTCGCCGCCGCCGCCGGCTGGAGCGAACCAGACAACGCCATTCTCGCGGGCTTGCTGAATGCTCTGATTTTTTACGTCGATCCGCCCTCGCCGCTGGCCGGCGCGGCCTTGCGCGCCTGGGCGGCGGCCAATCCCGATCCCCAGGGCGCGACGCTGGGCTCGGTCCTGCAAGATCCCAACACGGTCTCGGCCCTGCTGGCGAGCCTGACGCAGCGCGGCGATTCCTCAGCCGTGACGCTGCCGAGTTCCGCGCCGACCTCTGCAAAGGCGCGCAATCTTCTGGTGAGCGAGGCGGCGGCGACGCAATTGCGGGCGGCGCTGAAGGCGCGGCTGACCAAGGCGGTGGTTTCGGCGAACAAGACCCTGCCGGTTGCCAAGCTGGCCTCGGGCTATCCCACCCGCTATTTCGTCCAGCCTTTCGTCCGGGTGTTGCGGCCCGACGGCTGCGAATGCCCGTTCTGGGGCAAGCCGAGCGAAGTCTTCGCCGTCGCCGCGTTTTTCGACAGTTCCGCCGCGCGGCCAAGACTGATCGAAATGCCGGCGATCTCCGACGCCAAGGCTGGACTCGCCCAGGGCGCGACATTCGATCTGCCGCCCGATCTCGCCGATCTCGTCAATTCGCTGGGGTCGTCGAGCGCGGCGCAGGACCTGTGGAAGGGGAGCGTGAGCTCGTCCGGCGGGCTGGGCCTGCGCTTCATCTGCTCCTTCAGCCTGCCGGCGATCATGATCTGCGCCATGCTGATGCTTTCCATCGTCTTGAGTCTCCTGAACATCGTTTTCGGCTGGATGGCCTGGGTGAAAATATGTCTTCCAATTCCGGTCAAGAAATAAACGCCGGCCTGTTTGTCGGCTGGCCGCTTGGCGCGCCCGGCGATGACGGGCGGCTGGCGTTTTCCACGGACGCGCAAGCCCTGCGCGAGGCCTTGTGGACTCTGCTGATGACCTCGCCGGGCGAAAGGCCGTTGCGGCCGGGCTTTGGCGCGGGCCTGCGGCAATGGATCGGCCAGCCCAACACCGAGACCACACGAGCGATGATCTCGTCCTCGATCACGGTGGCCATCGGCAAATGGGAGCAGCGCGCCATTGTTTCCGGCGTCACCGTCGCGCAGGCGCCCGATGATCCGACCTCGGTGGTGATCACCGTCGCCTATGCCCAGGCCGGCGCGGCGGGCGCGCCGGCGCAGGTCCTCACTCTCGCCCTGGCCCTGGGGAGCGTCTGATGCCCTTGCCCATCCCCAATCTCGACGACCGCGCCTTCGACGATCTCGTCGCCGAGGCGATCGCGCGGATCGAGGCCTATAATCCCGAATGGACCAATATCGCGCCGAGCGATCCCGGCGCCGCCCTGATCGACATGTTCGCCTGGCTGGCGGAAACCATCATCTACCGGCAGAATCTGATCCCGCTGCGCCAGCGCCGCGCCTTCATGAATCTGCTGTCCATGCCGATGCGGCCGGCGGCCCCGGCCTCGGGCGTGGTCTGCGTCGACGCCCCGCCGCTGCTGCCGCTGCCCGCGCCGGCGCCCGCCGGTTCGGCGCAATTCGCCGCGGGACAGGTCAATTTCACATCGACCACGGATGTGCAGCCGACGCCGCTGCAACTGACCGCCCTGATCAAGGCCAGGCACAGCGAAAGCAATCCCGCCAATCAGGCGCGGCTGCTGCATCTGCTGAAAACCCTCTACGGCCTCGACAATCCCCAGCCCTTCGCCACCCAGTCGGCCTTCCAGAACGGCGCGCTCGACCTGTCGGCCTCGGTCGATGGCCAGGTCTGGCTGGCGCTGACCACGCCAAACGGGTTCAAGGGCAATATCGCCGATCTGCGCACGGCGCTGTCAGGCTTTTCCGCCAAGGGGCTGGCGCTGTCCATCGGCCTCGCGCCTCCAGGCGATCTGCCCGGCTATGATTTCTTCAATCAGGCCGGCGATCTGCCCAAACGCACCCTGGTCTGGCGGCTCGTGTCCCAGGACCCCAGTGGCGCGCCGCTGCAAATCCCGCTGACCGTCGCCGCCGACACCTCCAATGGCGGCCGCTCCCCCGGCGTGACCCTGCTGCGCCTGCCCAGCGACGCCAGTCTGCTGACGCCGCCCGCCGTCAATGGCGATCCCATGTATGCCGGCGCCGCCGCGACGCCGCCGCAATTGCCCAGCGGCCTGACTCCGGATCAGGTCGTGCTCTGGCTGACCCTGACCACCGCCGATCCGGCCGGGCTGACCCTGGGCTGGCTGGGGATCAACGCCGTGGCGATCGCGGCGCTGACGCCGGTCGCCAATGAAGTGCTCGGCGTCGCCGATGGAAGCGGCGACGCCGTGTTCAAGCTGGCCCATGCGCCGCTCGATCCATCGAGCCTCGCGCTCCAGGTCTGGCCGGCGGGCGCGACGCAGGGACAGAGCTGGAGCGCGATCGCCAATTTCGGTCAGGCCGGCCCGCGCGACCAGGTCTTCGTTCTCGACGCCACGGCGGGAACGGTGAGTTTCGGCGACGGCGTCAGAGGCATGCGGCCGCTCGCCGGCGCAACCATTGTCGCGCAGAGCTACTCCTGGGGCGGCGGCGCCAATGGCAACCTGCCGCCCGGCAGTCTCAAGGCGGTCGCCCCCAATATCGGGACGGTGCGTCAGGAAATCGCCACGGACGGCGGTTCGGACAGGGAATCCGTGTCGGACGCGGAAAAACGCATTCCCGCCTTTCTCGCCAATCGCGACCGGGCGGTGACGGTGGGCGATTTTCAGGCGCTGGCCTTGGCGACGCCGGGCCTGTCGCTGGGCCGCGCCGAAGTGGTCCAGGGGCTCATGCCCGGCGCCGAGGCGGCCTCGACGCGAACCAATGCGCCCGGCGTGGTCAGCGTTTTCGTCTGGCCCAATCAGCAAATGGCGCTGGGCGCCGCGCCGGCGGCGACGCTGGAGCAATTGCAACGGGTCTTCGCCTATCTCAGCCAGCGCACGCTGATCGGAACCCAGCTGTTCGTGCTCGCCGCCGTGCCCATCGACATCCACATTGGCGTGAGCCTGCGGCTGCGCAATGGCGTGGACCAGCTCGCGGCGACGCTGGCCGTGCAGAACGCCCTGGTCTCCTATCTCTGGCCTCTGCCGCCCGGCTGGATCGACGGCGGCGGCTGGCCGCTCGGCCGCGCCGTGGCGGGGGATGAAATGCGCACCGAGGCGGGCCGCGCGGCGGGCGTGCTGGCGGTGGACAATGTCGCGCTCTATCGCCGGGATGCGGGCGCGTGGAGTCAGGCTCCGGTCAATCCCGCCACCCTGATCGCCGCGATCGGCTTGAACGCCTGGGAGGTTCCGCGCCTTTACAGCGTCGGCGTCGCCTTCGACGGCGCCGATCCGCCAGGGCCGGAAGGCGCGAATGGGAGCGGCGGCTCCGGCTCCGGCTCGGGCGCGCCGCCCACTCTGGTTCCCGTCGTTCCTACCGTCTGTTGAGGCTGACATGCGCGACGTCAACGGCTCCTCCTTCCAATTGCTCGCCGACGGCTCCGACTGGGCCTTCGACCCGGCGACGATCGCATGGGGCGGGGCTTCGCGCGGCGGCGCCGGACTCGCCGGCAAGCAGCATTGGCTGCTGCCGCCCGATCAGGGCGTGGCCAAGAGCCAGGCGGCTTTGGCGGCCAATGCGCCCCAGGTGGTGGATTCCTACGGCGGCCAGGCGCGGCTGACGGCGGATCGCATGAGCGTCGAAACCCTGGACGGCGCCAATTGGACGCCGCTGCTCGACAATTCCGGCAAGGCTCTGGCGCCCAAGGCCGGCAAATTCATCGACATGGCGCTGGGCGGGTCGCGGCTGGCGCTGCTCGCCTCGGATGGGACGCAGAGTTTTCTGCATCTGTTCGACCTGCGCGCCCGCTGGGGGCTCTCCAGCCCGCAAAATCCGCCCGTGGCGGTGACGCTCGACCCCCAGGGCGGGGCGGTCGCGGTCGCGCCGGACGGTCCGGTCTTCGTCGCGGCGTCAGGCGGCATTGGCTATTATCTCGGCGGTCCCGTGGATGAATTTCTGGCGCCGCCGACCAATATTTTCACCGCTGTCGCGCCCAATTCCGATCCGCTGCGGCTGGCGTCGCTGCTGGCCGGGCGCCCGGCCGGCGCGGTGGTCGCCATGGCCGCCGACCAGACCCGCCTCGTGCTGTTATTGACGACCGCGACCGGACAGGCGCTGGCGCAATTCGACCGCGCGGCCAACGCCTGGAGCTCGGCGCCGCTGACCGCGACCGACGCGACGCCTCTGCCGACCATGCTCGATGTCGCCTTGCTGCCGGAGGGGCTGATCGCGCTGCTGGCCCTGGCCCAGGACCCAACCAAACCGCTGGACAGCGCGGTGGGGACGCTGGTCGCGGGCGCCGGCTTCGCTTTGGCGGCGCGGCGCTATCCCATGCTCGATCAGGCCATTCCGCGCTTCGCCGCGAATGGCGGCGACCATGCGCTTTATTTCAGCTCGACCGGGCCGCGCCCGCTGCTGCCGCTGCCCTATCCCGCTTTTGTCGCCGCCGGCGCGCTGTGGCGGGCGCGGCTGGCCTCGGGCGATCCCGACATGGTCTGGAGCCGGATCATGGTCGAGGCGGAGCTGCCGCCCGGCTGTTCGATCGAATATTGGGCGCGGGCCTGGAACCCGGGCCAGACCGCCGGCGATCTCTCGACCATGGCGCAAAAAGCCCTGGCGGCGCCGCCCGACCTTCCGCAAATCGCCGCCGACGACGGCGGCCCGGATTTCCATCGCCAGCCGCCGCCGGTCGCGAATGCGCTGCCTTCGGAACTGCCGTTTCATCCGGGACTCGCGGCGCTGGCGGGCGGATCGGGCGGGCTCTACGAAACCTTGCTGCAAAGGCGCAATGGCGGCAACCGCCGCATGGCCGGGGCCTTTCTCGACCTGATCGCCGTGCTGCGCGGCGACGGCTTGCATAGCCCGCTGTTGCGCTCCACGCGGGTCTATTTGCCGCGCTTCTGCTATCAGCGGAACTATCTGCCGAGCCTGTTCCAGCAGACCAGCGAGCCCGACGACGGCGAGCCGCCGGGAACCCCGCCGTCGCCCCCGGATTTCCGCGAAAGGCTGTTCGCCAATCTCGAGGGCCTGCTGACCCCGCTGGAGGATCGCGTCGCCGTCGCCGAATATCTGCTCGATCCCTATGCGGCGCCGGTTTCGGCTTTGCCCTGGCTCGCCAGCTATCTCGGCGTGACCCTCAAATCCGGCTGGCCGGAGCCGCGCCTGCGCCGCGCCATCGCCCAGGCCGGCCAGCAGATGCGCTGGCGCGGGACCTATCGCGGCGTTTGTCTGGCGCTGGACATCGTCAGCGACGGCGCGGTGGCGCGCGGCGAGATCGTGGTGCTGGAGACCCACAGGCTGCGCCGCGTCGACGCCACTCTGCTCGGCCTGAATCTGAGCGACGCCAATCCGCTGACCGGCTATGGCGTGCTCGACGGCAACAGCATTGTCGGCGACACGCTGGTTCTCGCGCCCGAGCGCGTCGCCGATCTCGCTCAATTGCTGGCGCCGGAGGCGCTGCGCGCCGATCCCGCGCGGGTATCGCGATTTCTCGACCAATATATCGACCGCTATCAGGTGACCGTGCTGCTGCAGGGGCCGGACGCCGCCGCGCTGGAGACGGAAATCCAGGAGACGCTGACGGCGGAACTGCCGGCGCAGATCGCCTGGGACATGGTGCGGACCGACGGCCGCTTCATCCTCGGCCTGTCGCCTTTGCTCGACATCGACACATTCCTCGACCCCGCCGCGCCCACGGCCGCACTGACGCTGGACCAGAGCGTGACCGGGCGCGACAGCGTGGTGCGCAATCCCGCCGCGCTGCGGCAATGAACCGGAGGCCGGACCATGACCGATGATTCCGCCAGCATCGACCAGGACACGCTGGCCGCCGACGCGCAATTCGACTCCGCCTTGCAGCGGGTGAATTTCCAGCCCGGCATATTGCTGGGGGCGGAGGCGCTCGACGCCGAGCAGAATTTTCACCTGCGCCGGCTGACCCGCGCCCAGCGCTGGCTGATCGGGCCGGGCGCCCTGTTCGGTCTGTATGTCGCGGTCGGGATTCCGCCGGAGGATGCGACCGATCTGCGCCTCACCGTGCAGCCCGGCTACGCCATAGACGGGCTGGGGCGCGAGATCGTCGTCGGCCAGGTCTTCGGGATTTCGCTGCGCGACTGGCTGGCGTCGCCGCCGGCCGATCTGGCGCAATTCTACGCCAATGGCGTGCTCGCCCTGCGGGTCACCGCGCGCGGCCAGAGTCAGGCGCTGGGCTTGCAGCCGGTGGTCGCCGATCTGTTCGACGCCGGTCTCGATCCCGTGGTCTCGGCGCGGGTCAACGCCGGCTTCGCCCTGGAATTGCTTGGCGATTCCACGCCGGCGGGCGCCGACGCGCCGGCCAAGCCGCTCGCCGCCTGGGCGCCCGGCGGCGCGACGCCGGCGGCGAGCGATCTGCCCGGCGCGATTTCGGCGCGCGAGCAGACCATGCTCAATGCGCTGCCGGCGGATCAGCAGGCCTTTCTCAAGGTCCAGGCCTGGATGATGATGAAGCTGGCGCCGCCCGCCTTCGACGACAGCCCCGGCGCCGAGGGCGCGTTTGCCGAATCGGCGCGGCTGCTGCTCGCCAGCGTTCACGTCACTCTGGCGTCGCTGACCGCGCCGCCGACCCTCGCGGGCACGGCGGTCAATAATCTGGTCCGTCCCTTCATTCGGCCCAACGCCTTGCTCACCGCCCTTTCACTTCCCTGACCGGAGGCAGCCATGTCCACCAGCTCCAACGGCTCCAGCGTGCGCTTCACGCCCCTTCTCGGCTCCGCCGCGCCGACCTCGGCCGCGGTCTATCGCACCATGCAGCCCGAGCCGCAGCTCAGCCGCACCTATTACCAGGATGGGCGGTTGCTGACCGCCCAGGACCTCAATCGCGATTACAGCTATTTCGACCAGCGCCTGCGCGATCTCGGCCAGACCCTGGGCGACGGCGTCGCCCAGGGGTTGACGGCTTCGCTGAACGGCGGCGTCCTCAGCGTCGCCCAGGGGCGCGGCGTCGCGCCAAGCGGGCGCGCCATCGCTTACAGTTCCGCCAATGCGAGCGATGCGCTGAGCGCCAACCTGCTCGATCTCGCCACGCAGATCACATTGAATCCGGCGGGGTTCGCCGGAATTGGCGACGGGCTCTACGCGGTGGCGCTGGTGCTGAGCGAACAGCCCACGGGCGTCGCCGAAATTTTTCCGCGCGATCTCGCCGCCGTCGGCCTCACGCCCGCCAATATCGCCGACAGCGTCGAAATCGCCCTGGTCGGCCTGCCGCTGCCCATGCCGACCGGCACGGCTTTTCAGGCGCGGGCGCAGGTCGCGGCGCAACTGGCGAGCGCGGGCGCGCCGCCGGCGTTGCCCGGGGACAGCCTGGCGCTTGGCGTGGTCGCCATGTCGCGTGGCGCGCCGGTCTGGTTCGATCCGGAACTGCTGCGCCATCCGCTGCGCCTGCAAGGCGATCCCGACGCCGCCGGCGCCGATCTGGCGCGCTGGGGCCGGCAATTCTACCAGGACATGATGGCCGCTCTGGCGGCTTCGGGACAGGCTACGTTCCGCGCCGCCGACGTGCTGACTTTGCTGCCGCCAAGCGGACTGATGCCGCGCGCCTGCGTCGATGTCGCCGCGGGGACCCAGAGCTTTTTCCCCGATTGGCTCGACGTGGCGCTGCTGCCGGCGCGCGCCGACGAGATCCCAGCCTTGCTCGCCCAAGCGGCGGGCGAGCCCGCACTCGATCTCACCGCGCGGACGCCGGCGCAAATCCTGGTGCTCGCGCCTTTGGCGCCCACGGATTTCGCCACGCTCGCGCCGCAACTGACGACGCCGGTCGCCAATGCCGCGCCGCCGGCCTTCCGGCCCTATCCGACCGTGGCGTTGCCGCGCATCGACCCGCTGGTTTTGAGATTGCCCGGGCGGCTGGGTCCGGCGCCCAGCCTGCCGGCGGTCTGGGCGCAGATTTTCGCCGCGAGCCAACCCGCATTGCCCTGGATGATCCGCCCCGCCGATGGCGGCATAGGCGGGGTCAAGGCGGCGCTGCTGGCGGCGGGCTATCCGGTCCCGACGCCAAGCCCTTCGCCTTCGCCAAGTCCTTCGCCCTCGCCAAGTCCTTCGCCTTCGCCAAGTCCCTCGCCCTCGCCGAGCCCTTCGCCGTCGCCGAGCCCTTCACCTTCGCCAAGTCCTTCGCCGTCGCCGAGCCCCTCGCCGTCGCCGAGCCCTTCGCCTTCGCCAAGTCCTTCGCCTTCGCCTTCGCCAAGCCCTTCGGTTTTGCCCAAGCCTTCGATCATCCCCTTGCCGTCCAAAATACCGGTTGGAACCCTGTCCTGAGCGCCGTCGTCGCGAATGGTCGCGACAGCCGATCCCGTTAGGAGGCCGAAATGAGCGTTTTGATCCGATTGGCGGCGCCCGCTCAGGCGACGCCGGCCGCGCAACGCCCGAATTTTTTCGCCGGCCGCAGTCTGTCCGCCAGCGATTTCGAACTTCAGGACGCCTATGTCGACGACCGCTTCGCCGCCTTGCGGACAGCCACGCCTGGCGCCATCTGGGGCCTCGGCGTGTCGCCGGACGCCGCCAATCTGACGGTCACGGTGGCGGCGGGACTGGGTCTGGGTTTTTCCGGCCCGCCGATCCGGCTGGCGGTTCCGCTGAGCGTCGCCTGGGCCGATCTTTTCGCCAATTCTTTCGCCACGACCGGCGCGACGAAAATGACGGACGGCTTGTATCTCTTGCTGGCGCGCCCCGTGGATTACGACGGCCTGATCGGGCCGCCGCCCGATCAGGCTTTGCTCTCTTCCGGCGATCCCCTGCTCGATCTGACCCAGCAGAGTTTTGTTGAAATCTTCCTCTCCGCGCCTCTCGGCGCCGCGCCGGCGGGAACCGACGCGGCCGCTCATGCGCTGGCTTTCAACCTGTTTGCCGGCGGCCTGACCTGGAAAACGCTCGCTCAAGACGCGCAGGGCGGCTTGCCGCTGGCGGCGGTGCTGCTCCAGACCGTCAATGGCGCGCAGAACATCATCGTCAATGGAGCCGCCGGACGGCTGCCGGCCGGGCCGGCGCCGCTCGACGCCCTGCTGCTGGCGCAGAGCCGCCAGGCCATCGCCGAGGCCCTGCTTGAGACCGGCGCCGATCCGACATCGGCAAGCTGGCAGAACGCTTTGCGGGCGCGCTTCCGCTATCTGCCGGCGGCCGGCGAATTGCCGGGCGGCCTGTTTTCCGATTCCGCGCCGCCAGCCTTTTTTCCCAAGGGCATGGCGGTCTATCTGGAGTTCATCCGCGCCGGGCAGGCGCAAAAATTCCTCGCCGACGCGGCGGGCCAGCCGGGGCTCGATTTCGCCAGCGGCAATGCCGAGGCCGCCACCCTGGCGCTGGCCGTGCCCGATGCGCTATGGAGCCGCGACCTCATCGATCATCCGCGCGCCGATCCGGTTCTGGCCGCCGATCTGCATCTGGCCTATGCCCGCGCCCGCGCCGCCCAGGTCGCCGCCCGCGCCGCCTGGCTCGCGCTTTATGGCGGGCTTGACGCCAATTTTTCGGCGCAGGCGCAGCCGCTCGCCTTTCTGATGGACGCCGACGGCGCCGCGCAAAATGTCGCCAATCTGCTCGATTATTATAAATTGCCCGGCTCCGATCTGACGCAGGTCGCGGATGCGGCGACGACGCCGAGCGCGGTGTTGAACTGGGCCGCCGACAAGATCACCAAGATCAATCAGGCGATCACCACGGCTACGGCCGCGGCGACCGCCGCCGCCCAGGCTGGCGGCGGCGCCAATCCACCGCCCGCGCCGGCGCCGCCCGCGCCCATTCCAGTTGCCTCGACCGATCCCATGGCGCAATTTTACGCCTTGGGCTATCAGATCGCCGATCCCGAGCCGGCGAGCGCCGATCCCACGGTCGCGGGCTTCGCGCCGCCGACCTCCGACAGCCTGCTGGCGCCGCTCGATGCTTACCTGCCGGCTAATTCCGGCTTCGTCTCCTGGACCAGCGCGATCCAGGACGCCTCGGCCGATCCCGTCGTGCTGCAGCCGCTGATCGACGCCGGCGTTTTCGCCGCCGGCGCCGCGCCGGCCGACCGGCTGGCGGCGATCGGCGCGCTGCTCGCCTTGCCGGCCGACAGCACGCAGCCCGGCGCCTTGGCGGCGCTGGCCTCGCTGCAATTGTTCTACGCCATTCTCTGCCGCGTCGCCGTCGCGCAGGAGCGGCAGCTCGCCGCCTATGACCGCATGCTGGCCTTGCAGCGCCAGCATCTCGACATGACCTCGGTCTATGTTTCCGGCCTCGCCGGCGGCATTCCCACCGACGGCAGCGGCTTGAGCGTGATCCGCACCATTCCATTCTTCAAATTGACGCCGGCGACGACGGCGACCCCGTCGACCGCCCCCGCCCAGGCGGCGCCCAAGGCGACGGACATGCTGATGCGCAACAGCGCGATCGACCTTCAGGTCAGCCCCGCGTCCACCGGCGTCAACGCCGCCCTGACCAGAACCCTGTCGGCCTCCACCACCGCCGCCGTCGCGCCCCAGGCCAGCCTGGCGGGCTTCAAGCTGGGCGCCGGCGTCGACATCGCCGCGCAGGTGGCGATGGAAACCGCGGGATTGTCGCAGGCGCCGCAATTCACCTATCAGAGCGTCAATTATGGCGCCGCCAGCTATGTCACCAATGGCGCGACGATTCTCGGTCTGGCCTCCACCGGAATCACCGCCTTGCAGGGGCTGCTGGGCTCGCAGCTCTATCTGCCCTTCTCGGCGGTCACGGCGCAAGACAACGCGGGCGCCGACAGCGAAAACAACAGCTACGCCAATATCACCCTATACGCACGGGCTCTGCTCGCGGATATGGCCACGGTCGAAACTCAGGCGCGAACGATTGAGAGCGGCTATCTGCTGTTTCGCGACCGCGTGCAAAGCCTGGCGGCGCGCATCGACCAGGCGACGCAGGCGGTGGCGAGCGCGCGCGACGCCTTGCGCGCGGCTCTGGCGCAAGCCGCGACCGCCGCCGGCGACTATGCCGCCGCGCAGCAATTGGCGCAGCAGGAACTGGCGCGGGTCACCGCCGCCGTCGCAGCCCGCGCCGCCGCCATCAACGCGGCCACGGGCCTGTTTTTCCGGCGCGAATTGCAAACGCTGGCCTCCGCGCGGGCGGTGAACGGTCTGCCGCTCGTCGGCGCCCGCGCCGACGGTCTGCCCGACTTCGGCGATGTCCAGCCGCCCGCCGCCTTGCAGCCTTTCATCGCGCTGCTGCAGGAGGCGCCGCTCAACGATTGGCCGGTGCTGCGCGGCCGCTGGAACGAGCTGCCGGATTTCCCCGGACTGGCGCGGCTTCAGACCTTCCGTTCGGCGCGGCTGGCGAACTGGACCCTGCCGCAGCCGGCGGTGGCCAGCGCCGCGGCAATGGATTTGAGCACATTGACGCAAACGCTCAGCGCCAATTTCACCCCGGTGTTTTCAGCCAGTTGGGCCGCGCTGCCCTCGCTGGCGGCGACCCAGACGGCGGCCTTTTCGGTGCTGGCGCCGCCGGATCTCGGCATTCTCTCGCTCAGCGACCTGCGGCTCCAGGCCGAGGCGCAGCGGGCCAGGCTGGAAAGCGCCGCCGGCGCGCTTTACGCGGCCGTGGCGGCGCTGCCGACTTCGACCCGTTTCGATCTGGCGTCGCGGGCGCGAAACAAAACCCTGCCGCTGCTCGACTTTTCCCAATGGCCGCTGCCTTCGACGCTCGACGCCCCCACGGCGGCCACCGCGCGCCAGCTCGCCGCGCTGGTCGGCTGGATATCGAGCCAGATGGACGATCAATCCAGTTCGGCCGGGCGCAGCGCCGTCGCCAATCTGGTGGCGGCCACGGTGATGATCGCCGCCTTCAGCGATCCCAACGAGGCTGTGTCGGGCGCGGTGACCACCACAGGCGCGCCGCCGCGGGTCGGCTGGCCGTTGCGCGGCATTATTTCGGCGCGTCCGCCGGTCGGGTCGCTGCTCAATCTGTTCGACGACAACCAGGCCCTCGCCGGCGTGCTGAGCGTGCAGGATCATGACGCGACGGGAACCACGTTCAGCGTCGTCAAAAGCTTCACCAACAGCGTTCCCAACGGCAATTGGACGATCCTGTCCCAGGGCCGGGCGCCAATGGAGTCCGTCATGACCCTCCTGGCCGAGGATAGCGTCGCCATTCGCCGCATTTTTTCGCGTGGAATTGCCGAGGGAGATTTGCGCCGGCGATTGGCGGCGCTGCCGACGCCGCGCGTGCGCAAATTCGTCTTCGTCCGCAGGCTGACCCTGCGCGGCGCCCCGGAAAAGCTGGGTTCGGCGTTGCAGCAGGCGCTGGAGGGGCTGGCGGCCACGGCGGGCGAGGAAACGGTTTCCTACAATGATTTTCCCGCCCTGGCGGTCGCCTGCGCCGAAGCGGCGCTGTCGGGGCGCTTGAACGCCTGGCATTGGCGGCGCCTGAACATTCCCGCGCAGGCCGGGCCGGGCGCGGCTTTGGCGGCGCTGCTCGCGGACTATCCGCTGGAGGCCGGCGCCGCTGTGGCGGCGCTGGCGGCGGGGGGCCTGCTGGCGCCGGTCTGGCGCGATCTCGACGCCGCCGCCGCCCAGCGGCTGCTCGCGGCGGTGTCCTTCGCGACGGGTTTTTCGGCGCCGGACTGGCCGGAGCGGGAAGATGGAGCGCAAGTGTTTTTCGCGGCGGAGGCGGAGGTGGAGAGCGCCCTGACCCAGCGCGCCGCCAACTTTTGGGCGGCGGTTCTCGCGCCTTTGCCGGCCCGCGCGCCCGCCCGCCGCGCCGCCGCGTTTTTGGCGCTGCTGCGCTGGGCGCCGGGCCTGTTGCGCCGTCCCGAAGCGCCCGCCGTTGGCGCGCTGATGAAAATTTTTGCCGGGCCGCCCGCCGCCAAATCCGCCGATCCGCCGCCAGAGGCTCGGGCTCTGGCGGCGGATCGTTTCGCGGAGCCGCCGTTTGCGCCTTCGCCGGCGGATGCGCGCGAGGCGGAAAGCCCCGCCATTTTGACGCCGCCCGCACGTCAGGCCGGCGCCGATGCGCCGGGGCCTGCTCCAGCGGGCCCCGCGACAGTCGAGGATGAGGCGTCGCCGCCGTCCGCCGCTGAACCCCGGTCCGAAGCGCATGCGGAAACCGAAGCTTCAGGCGAGGCCATCGTCACCGATTGGGGCGGGGTGTTTTTCCTCGTCAACGCGCTGCGCCGGCTCAACATCGCCGCCCGGCTCGAGGCTTTGGGCGAGGAGGCGCCGAGCGGCTGGCGGCTGCTGCTGGATTTGGGCGCGCTGTTCGGTCTGCCGGGGGAGGAGCCGCTGAGCCTGTTTTTCGAGCGTCAGGATTTTGACGCGCGCGCGCCCGAACTGCTTCTCGACGAACTCGCCGCCGGGCTGGAGTCGCTTTACGCGCCGCGCGGGCCCTGGCCTTTTCCGGCGCGGCGGCTGGCGCGGCTGCGCGCCGACGAAACCCATGTCGATGTCGATTTTTTGGCCGAGACCATCGACATCGACATTCGGCTCGCCGGACTGGACCTCAATCCCGGCTGGACGCCCTGGCTCGGACGCGTCGTGGCTTTCCACTATCCCAAGCTGCCGATTTTCTCTGGGGGAGGTTTTTGAATGACCGCCGCCCTCGACATCGTCGATCTGCTCGGCCGCCTCGGCCTCGCCTGGTACGCCCAGGCGCTAGACGATCCCGATCCCGCTTTGGCCGCGATCCGTCAGGACGGCGAGGCGGCGGCGCGCGAAGCGGGGCTGGCCGATCTCGCCTGGCCGGGACAGAAGGCGGAGATTGCGGCGCGCTGGCGCGGCGCTGAGGGGCCGCTGCCGCGTCTGGCGCGCGCGCTTGGCCTGACCCAGGCCGATCTGTTCCTTCTCGGCCTCGCCCTGGGCTGCGAGCGGCGCCGTCCGGTCGCCCTGGCGGTGATGGCCTTGCAGGCGCCGCTGGCGACGGCGCGTCCGACTGTCCATCTCGCGCTGGAATTGAGCGAAGCCCTGTTCGCCGCGCCGGGCGAAGCTTCTGGCGACGCCTTGAGCCTCGCCGACGGCCCGCTGCTTGCCGGGGGACTGGTCGAATTCTCCGGCGCCGACGCCTTGCCCAATCGCCTGCTCACCGCCCATCTGCCGCTGTGGCGGGCGTTGGGCGGCGGGGCGCCGGCCTGGCCCGGCTGCCGACCGCTGCCCGAGCCGGAGGCGGCGCCCTGGCCGGACCTGGACCGCGCCGCCGCCTTGATCGGCGCCGGCGAGGCCGACGGTCTGGTCCTGCGCGGACCGCCGGGTTCGGGACGCGCCGGCTGGGCGGCGGTTCTGGCGCGAAAAATCGGTCTCGCGTCCATTGAAGTTCCTCTGCCGCTGTTTCGCGACGACCGCGCCTTCGCCGCCGCCTGCCGCGCCTGCGGCTGGCTGCCGGTTCTGCGCGTCGAGGCCGAATACGCCCAGGCCGCGAGCCTCGATAATCCCCAGGCGCTGCCCTATGCGGCGCTGGTCTCCGGCGGCGGCGCGGTGCTGGCGGAACGTCCGGTCGAACTGACGCTGGCCCCGCCGCCGCGCGGCGAACGCGTTGCGCTCTGGCGCGGCGCGCTGGGGTCTGACGGCGAATTTCTGACGGAAGCGGCCGCCGACGCCCTGCTTTATCCCGCCGCCATCAAGGGCCTCGCCCGCGACGCGAAAATGCGGGCGCAGACCGAGGGGCGCGCGGTTTCGGCCGAGGATATTGTCGCCGCGCGGCTCGCCGCCGCGCCGCGCGCTTTGTGGCGTCTGGCGCAGCCGGTGACGCGCCGCGTCGATGGCGCGGCGCTGGTGCGCCCGCCCGGTCTGGCGCGCGAATTGGCGGCTTTGATCGCCCGCTGCCGCAGCCGCGAGGCGATCTGGGACGGGTTGGGGCCGGCGATGCGCGCGGGTTTTACGCGCGGCGTGCGGGCGCTGTTCGCTGGCGAGAGCGGCGCGGGCAAAACCTTCGCCGCCAGCTATATCGCCGGACAGCTTGGCGCGCCGCTGTTTCGCTGCGATCTCGCGGCGGTGATGAACAAATATATCGGCGAATCCGAGAAAAACCTCGACGCGCTGCTCGACCATGCCGAGGCCGCCGACGTCATCCTGCTGTTCGACGAGGCCGACGCCCTGTTCGGCCGCCGCTCGGACGGCGGCGAGACCGGCGAGCGCTACGCCAATATGCTCACCAATTATCTGCTGACCCGGCTGGAAACGCATCAGGGGCTGGTCATTCTCACCACCAATGCGCGCGGGCGGATCGATCCGGCCTTCTGGCGGCGTCTCGATCTGGCCATTGATTTTCCCGCGCCGGGCTATGAGGAGCGGCTGGCGCTGTGGCGCGCCCATCTCGGCGCCCGCGCGCCCGAGGCGGCGGTGCTGGAGCGCCTCGCCGCCTATTGCGACCTGCCCGGCGGCGGCGTGCGCAATGTCGTGCTCGCGGCGGCGGCCTTGGCGCCGGCGGGAGCGGCGATTGGCCTGGAGCTGCTGTCGCCAGCGCTGCGCCGCGAATATTCCAAGCTGAAACGCAATCCCCCGGCCAATCTGGCCTTGGCCTTGAGGGCCGTCGAATGAGGGCCGTCGAATGAGCGCGGCGCAATGAGCGGCCCTGCGCCGCTGCGACCGAAAAGCGCGCCCGCGCCGGCGGAAATCCGGCGCGCGCCCCTGGGGCTGGCGTCCTCGCCCTCGGCGCAATCCCTGAGCGCTTCGGTCAAGCTCGGCGGCGCCCATGACGCCGAGGAGCATGAGGCCGACGCGGCGGCCTCAACCATTGCTTCCGGGGGGCGGCACAGGGTCGGCGATCCCGGCGGCGCCGGTTTTTTGCGCGCTGAAGCTTCACCGAAAATTCTCGACCCCGGGTCGAGACTTCTCGACCCCGGCGCTTCTGGCCGGGTGCGCTCGGCGCCGGCGGAAAAAATCCTCGATCCCGGGGCCTCCGGCCGCATCCGCTCCTCGCCGGCGGAAAAGCTCGCCGATCCCGGGTCGAAGCTTCTCGACCCCGGGTCGAAACCTCTCGACCCCGCCGCTTCCGGGCAAATTCGCCGGCTCTCCGCGCCCGACGGCTGGCTCGCCCGCGACCGCGCCAAGGCGGCGGCCAAGGTCGAACAGGCCCGCCACACCGGCTCGCGTCCGCTGCCGGAAACGGTGCGGGCGCGGCTGGAGCATGGCTTCGGCCAGTCGCTGCATGGCGTGCGGGTGCATGGCGGCCCGACCGCCCGCGCCGCCGCTTCGGCGATTGGCGCCCGCGCCTATACCGAGGGCGAGCGGATCACGCTCGGTCACGGCCAGAGCGAGCACGATCTGCGGCTGATGGCGCATGAAACCGCCCATGTCATTCAGAACCGCCGCGCCGCCGGAGTGTTCCGCCCGCTGCCCGCCGAGCCGGGACCGGCGCGGGCCGAATCGGAGGAGAAAAAGCCGGGCCTGCTGCGCCGCGCCGCCGCCGCGCTCGGCCTGACCGCGCGCCCGGCGCCCGCGCCTGAGCCAATGCGCGCCGCCGCCGCGCCGGACACGGGCGTCCGCGCCACGGCGGAGGTCGCCGGGCCGATCCGGCGGCTGTCCTTCGACGACGCCCTGGACGAGATCGCCGACAAGGCCAATTTCATCCCCGGCTTCCGCCTGCTCACCGTCATTCTGGGAAAAAATCCGATCAATGGCGCGGCGGTGGAACGCGACGGCGCCAATATTTTGCGCGCGGCCATCGACTTTTTGCCCGGCGGCGACCTGATCGTGCGCGCCCTGGACAAATATGGCGTGATCGACAAGGCCGGCGCCTTCATCGACGCCCAGGTCAAGAGCCTGGGGCTGGCGGCTTCGGCGCTGCGCGACGCGCTGATGGATTTCCTCCATTCGCTGAGCTGGAGCGATATTTTCGATCTCGGCGGCGTCTGGGACCGGGCCAAGGCGATCTTCACCGCGCCCATCGACAAGATCAAAGCCTTTTTCGTCGGCGTCGCCGAAGCGGTCATCCAGTTCATCAAGGACGCCATTCTCAAGCCGCTGGCGGCTCTGGCGTCGAAAACCCCGGCCTGGGACATTCTCTGCGCGATTCTCGGCAAGGACCCGATCAGCGGCGACGCCGCGTCGCCGCTCGGCGACGCCATTGTCGGCGGCCTGCTGAAAATGGCGGGCCAGGAGGAGGTCTGGCAGAATATCGTCAAATCGGGCGCCAAGGGCCGGATCATCGCCTGGGTCGGGACCAATATCGCCGCGCTCAAGGGGTTTGTGCAGGAAATCCCGTCGCTGTTCATCAATGCGCTGAAGGCCTTCAAGATCGACAGCCTGCTCGATCTGCCCGGCGCCTTCGGCAAGGTGATCGGCATTTTCGGCGATTTCGCCGGACGGTTCATATCCTGGGTGGGAACCGCCGTCTGGGAGCTGTTGAAAATTGTCTTCGACGTGGTCAGTCCCGGCGCCTGGGCCTATATCCAGAAGACCGGCGCGGCGCTGAAGAACATTTTGAAGAACCCGCTGCCCTTTGTGAAAAATCTGGTGGCGGCGGCCAAGCTCGGCCTGTCGAATTTCGCCGACAATATTGGCGAGCACCTCAAGACCGCTTTGCTCGACTGGCTGACCGGTTCGCTGCCGGGGGTCTATATCCCCAAGGCCTTTTCTTTGGCCGAATTCGGCAAGCTGGCGCTGAGCGTTCTGGGCATTACCTGGACGCAGATTCGCGGCAAAATCGTCAAGGCGCTCGGCCCCAAGGGCGAGCTGATCATGACCGGCCTGGAAAAGGCCTTTGTCGTCATCAAGGCGTTGAGGGATGGCGGACCGGCGGCGGCCTGGGAGGCGATCAAGGAGCAATTGTCCAATCTCAAGGACATGTTGGTCGATGGCATCATCGGTTTCGTCACCGACACGATCGTCAAAAAGGCCATTCCCAAGCTGGTGGCCATGTTCATTCCCGGCGCGGGATTCATATCGGCGATTATCTCGATCTACGACACGGTCAAATCCTTTATCGCGCAGGTCCAGAAGATCGCGGCGGCGGTCAAGGCCTTTGTCGACGGCATAGTCGCCATAGCGGCGGGCCAGATCGCCGGCGCGGCGAAAAAGGTCGAAAGCTCGCTGGCCAACGCCCTTTCCATCGCCATCGGCCTGCTCGCCGGCTTTTTGGGCCTGGGCAATGTCGCGGAAAAAATCCGCGGCGTTATCAAGAAAGTGCAGGATTACGTCGACAAGGCGCTGGACAAGGCGATCAATTTTATCATCGGCAAGGCCAAGGCGCTGTTTGCCAAGCTGTTCAGCGGCAAAAAGGATGAGCGAACCGACGAGGAGAAGCAAAAGGACCTGGAAAAGGCCGTCGCTGCGATCAAACCGCAGGCGGACGCCTTGTTGGCGACCAACCCAAGCAAGAAAAAACTTGGAGCGCAACTCAGCAAATGGAAGACCCAATATCGCTTGACCGCCTTGACGATGGAAGGCGCCGATATAACAGCTAAGATCAATCCGGATAAGAGCGTAACGCAGAAAGAGGATAAGAAAGTTGGACTTATGATCGAGCCTATACTGGTTCAGGCTGAAGCCGATTACATGACTTCTCCTGCAAGGTCCGCAGGAAACCGAGGAACTGGCGGGACCCGGCTACGGACCGCCCGAGGGTGAGGAAATTTACGGGGCCATGGCGCAAGTCGGCAATCGTCCTGAACCGTCGCCCGAGGCCCAACGCATTCTGGATTATCGCGCTATGCAGGCGGACCCCAGCTCGGCCCCCTCGCCAAGCGAATTTCAGCCGACTGCGTTAGGCGCCGAAGTTCGTTATGGAGACCCAAGAACGCCCGAAGATTTCACGCTCTCGACGACATTCGTCAAGACGCCGCGCGGCGAAGAGAGTTATAGAAATATGCCTGCTGTCGCCAACGTGCCTTACGATCAATTGGCTCCGCGCCATCAAGAATTGCTGGCGCTGGAACAAGCGCGTTCGAATGGCATGGCGACCGCGATGCAGACCGCGCGCGGCTTGCGCGATGCCGGTCTCATAACGACGGATCAAATGTTGCGCGGCGATTTTAATCCCATGGCCCCTAAGGGAACCGCCGGCAAGGCCAGAAAAGACAGTTTTGGCGACATTCCCAAGGACCGTTCATGGTCGCCGGGACAGCCAAAGCCGGATACAGCGGCCTCCGCGAAAAAAGGCAAACCGACTGGCAGCAAGCGTCACATTGGCATAGGAGCGATTTTCCGCGAATTGCGCGGATTGCTTAATCTTCCTGAAAATGAAGTCGTCAGCAAACCGGGCGGCGCTTCGCTTCTCGACCTTGCGAAGGCGGTCGAGGCCTGGTTCAAGGCGTCCATGCCGCAGAAGGGAGAAAAACTTGACAACGACAAGGTCGAAAGTTTGGCTCTCAGCCTGAAGCAACGGTTTATCGGTTTCCTCAATGAGAGGCTGAACAAATGATTTTCGACGCCGGCAGCCGACCCTATTCCCTGCGCGCAGTCCTGGCGGAGGACGGGACGCCGCATGCTTGCGCGCGTCGGATCGGCGGCTTTGTCGAGCAAAGTTTCGGCAAATCCGGAATTAATTTCGAACTGCCGATTTTCAGCGAAGATCGACCGAATTTTCTTCGGTGGTCCTGGCAGAAACCGGAGTTTCCCGTTTGGGTTCAGCTGGTGGACGATCAAGAAGGCGAAGTGCGCTGGATCACGCTGCAAAGCGCCGAAATCGCGAAACTCGAACAATTCGGCGAGGATTTTTTACGAAACCTCAAAATCAAATCGCTCGAACAATTGATCGGTGAAACGTCTTCTTCCAAACCGACGTCATATACTCGCCTCGCCCTGGGCGTGAATGGCGCGCCCCGCGAGGACATCGTCCGAATTCTGGCCCTCGGTCTCGCCGATCAGAATGTGGAAACGCGACGTCGCGCAGGCGAAGCCGTTTTCATTCTGAACTGGCATCAATTTCGACCCTATGTCGAAATGGCTTGGCAGCGGGAAATCATCCCGGCGGTCAAAGCGGGCCTAGCGGCATGGCTGCAACGCGATGCGGCCAATAGCTAATTTGAAACGAACGGCTCATCCCCCCGCCGCGTCGTCTCGCTCACCGTGCGGGCGCGGAAATCAAGCCCCGCAAAGGCCTCGTAATCCGCCAGACTCCGCACAACGCCGCAGCCGAACCTGCCTTGCTCGCCCTCGAGAAACAGCCGTTGCAATTTCCGCCGGCTTAAAGCATCGCGTTCGAACCATTCGGTGCTTGCCCCGTTTGCGCGCTGGTGGTCGCCCCAATGTTTGGCCCGGTCGAGGCGGCCGTAATGGTGCCAGAGAATGTGCCGCGAGGGGTGGAACAGATCGTAGCCGTGGGTGAAGGCGCGCAAGGCGAGGGAAATTTCCTCGCCGTGGAAATAAAGCTCGGGATCGTAGGGAACGTCCAAAACAAAACTTCCCGGCGCGAACAGGAAATGGGCGGAAAGAAATCTTGCGCGAAACGGTCGTTTTTCCCTGTTCGGGTCGAGATAGGCCGCGCCCTGGTACAAGATGCCGTCATCGTCGAAACGGTCGAAGGTGATATGCGTCGGCGCGCCGGGCGGGGGCGGGCCCGGCGGCTCATAGGGGGCGGCGCCGGCCGTCAGCAAAGGTTTGGCGACGCCGGTCGCCTCGGCCTCGGCGAGCAGCAGCGCGTCCCAGTTTTCGGCGAAGCGGTGGTGGGAATCGATTTGCAGAAACCAGTCCTCGCCCTCCCATAATTTCATCACCTCGGCCCGCGCCCAGCAGGCGCCCCGGCTTTCGCGCCAGTCGAGGCCGATCAGCCGCAGCCGGCAGGCCGAAAATTCCGCTGGCGGCGTCTCCTCGGGCCCATGCTGCCAGCAGACGCCAAATGTGAGATTTTCCGGATGGGCCGCCTTGGCGCGCGCATCGGCGAGCGTGGGGCCGAGTTCGGAGTTGCGATAGGCGGCGATGGAAATGAAAATCCGCATGAAACCCGAGCCTTGTCGGAGCCGACGGCAGGATACAGCAAAACAGCATGCGGAACAGTCGCCGCATGGACGCGAATTCGCGACCATTTCACCGGTCAACCTTGACATAACCGCGGCAAAAACCGAAACCAAAGTCAGAAACTGACAGGGGAACGCCCATGCCGCATGCGCTTGCGACCATTATCGACGCCGCTTTTGAAGATCGCCTGAAAATCAACGCCGAAACCGGCGGCGACATCCGGCACGCGGTGGAGTTCGCCCTGCACCTGCTCGATTCCGGCAAGCTGCGCGTCGCCGAGAAAATCCCGGGGGCGTCGGGCAAGGACGGCTGGAAGGTCAATCAATGGCTGAAAAAGGCCGTGCTGCTGTCGTTCCGCCTCAATGACATGTCGGTGATTCCCGGCGGTCCCGACGGCGCCACCTGGTATGACAAGGTGCCCTCCAAATTCGAGGGCTGGGGCGCCAAGGATCATTCCGCCGCCGGCTTCCGCTCGGTGCCCGGCTGCATCGTCCGCCGCTCCGCCTATATCGCGCCGGGCGTGGTGCTGATGCCCTGTTTCGTCAATCTCGGCGCCTTTGTCGACACCGCGACCATGGTCGACACCTGGGCGACGGTCGGCTCCTGCGCCCAGATCGGCAAGAATGTCCATCTTTCCGGCGGCGTCGGCATTGGCGGCGTGCTCGAGCCGCTGCAGGCCGGACCGACCATCATCGAGGACAATTGCTTCATCGGCGCCCGCTCGGAAGTCGTGGAAGGCGTGGTGATCGGCGAGGGTTCGGTGCTGGCCATGGGCGTCTATATCGGCGCCTCCACTAAGATCATCGACCGCGCCACGGGCCAGGTCCATGTCGGCTATGTCCCGCCCTATTCTGTGGTGGTGTCAGGCAATCTGCCGGGCAAGCCGCTGCCCGACGGAACGCCGGGGCCCTCGACCTATTGCGCCGTCATCGTCAAGACCGTGGACGCCCAGACCCGCTCCAAGACCGGCATCAACGAGCTTTTGCGCGATTGAGATGAACGAGCTTAGCCCCGGCGTCGCGCTGACCCGCGATCTGATTCGAAAAGCCTCGGTGACCCCCGCCGACGCCGGCGCGCTCGACATTTTGCAAAAAACCTTGGAAGCGGCGGGTTTTTCCTGCCGCCGCCTGCCGTTTTCCGAGCCTGATACCCCCGACATCGACAATCTCTACGCGCGGATCGGCCAGGAAAAACCCTATCTGATCTTCGCCGGCCATACCGATGTCGTGCCGCCGGGCGACGCTTCCAAATGGCGGAGCGATCCTTTCGCCGGGGAGATCGTCGATGGCGAAATTCTCGGCCGGGCGCCGCCGACATGAAGGGCGGGATCGCCGCCTTCGTCGCCGCCGCCCTGGATTATCTGGCGAAAAACCCGCTCAAAGGCTCGATCGGCTTTCTCATCACCGGCGACGAGGAAGGGCCGGCCATCAATGGCACGGCCAAAATGCTCGCCTGGATGAAAGAACAGGGCGAACAGTTCGATCATTGCATCGTCGGCGAGCCCACCAATCCCAATGAACTCGGCGACATGATCAAGGTCGGGCGGCGCGGCTCGCTCAATGGCCGGCTGCGCGTGATCGGCCAGCAGGGCCATGTCGCCTATCCCCAGCGCGCCGACAATCCCGTGGGTCATGTGCTGGCGCTGTGCGAAGCCTTGAAGGCGACGCCGCTCGACGCGGGCACGGACTGGTTCGACGCCTCCAATCTGGAAATCACCTCGATCGACATCGGCAATGCCGCGACCAATGTCATTCCCGGCGAGGCCCGGGTGCGCTTCAATGTGCGTTTCAACGACAAATGGACGCCGGACACGCTGAAGGCCGAGATTTCGCGCCGGTTGGAAAGCGTCCGCCCGGCGGAAAAATTCTCGCTGGACTTCGACCCTTGCAACGCGGTGTCCTTCATCACCGCGCCGGACGCCTTCACCGAACTGGTCGCCGGCGCGATCCAGGCCGAAACCGGCAAAAACCCGGAGTTTTCCACCTCGGGCGGCACCTCCGACGCGCGTTTCATCGCCCAATATGGCAAGGTTCTGGAATTCGGCCTGGTCGGCAAGACCATGCACCAGATCGACGAGCGCGCGCCCCTGGCCGATATCGACGCGCTCACCCGGATTTACGGGCGCATTCTCCACGCCTATTTCGGCTGAGGGCCGCCGCGCTCCATTGCCGGCGCCAAACCCGTCGCTAAACTGTCTTGCGGCGATTCGGCGGGGAAAGCATGGTTTGGCGGCGGAACAGGCGGGCGAGGCGGGCGGTGTTTTTCGCCGCGGCTCTGCTGTGTCGCGCCGCGCCCGCCGTCGCGCAAAACCCGCCGGCCGCCGGACAAAGCCCGGCGGGGGAGTTGCGGCTTTCCGAGCCCAAATCCGGCGATCTTGAAAAACAGCGGGCCGAATTCCAAGGCGTGCAGGACACGTTGGCGCAATCGGAGGCGCAGCGCAAAAAAATCCAGGCCGAAATCGATTCGTTCCAGAATGACCGGGCCAAGCTGACGGCGGCGCTGATCGACGCCAGGCAAAAGATCGACGCGGCGGAAAACGCCGCTTCGGCCGCCGAGGAGCGGTTGACGACGCTGGCGGCGTCCGAGGCCGCGATCCGCAAATCTCTGGACGGGCGTCGCGAAATTCTCGGCTCCGTGCTCGCCGCCTTGCAGCGCATGGGGCGAAAGCCGCCGCCGGCCCTGCTGACCCAGCCGGAGGATGTGCTGCGCGCCATCCGCGCCTCCATGCTGCTTGGCGCGGTCCTGCCGCAATTACGCGCGGAAACCGAGGCCTTGGCCAGCGATTTGCAGGATCTGGTCAGCCTGCGCGCCTCCATCGTCGCGGAAAAGGCCAAGCTGGCGCAGGAGGTCGAGACCCGGCGCAACGAGCGGGCGCGGCTCGAGGCGCTGGTCGCGGCGCGGCAGAAGGCGATTGGCGAGGCGCAGGAGGCCCTGGCGGCGGAAAGCCGCCGCGCCGAAATTTTGGCGGGACAGGCCGCCAATCTGCGCGATCTCATCGGAAAAATGGAAAGCGAACTGGCCAGCGCCCGCGCGGCGGCGGAAAAGGCGCGGCAGGCCGACGCCGCGCAGGCGAAACAGAGCGAGCAGGAGGTCGAGGAGGCCAGAAAGAAATTCGCCAGCCTGCCGCAGCGCGATCCGGCGCGGCTGACGCCGGCGATCGCCTTCGCCGAGGCCAAGGGCCTGCTGTCGCTGCCCGCCAACGGGTCGGTGATCAAATATTTCGGCGCGCCCAGCGATTTTGGCGGCGCCGAAAAGGGACTTTCGCTGGCGACAAGGCCGCAGGCCATTGTTTCGTCGCCTTGCGATGGCTATATCGCCTTCGCCGGCCCGTGGCGGAGCTATGGACAGCTCTTGATCGTCAACGCCGGCGGCGGCTACTATGTGGTCTTGGCCGGATTGGCGCGAGTCGATGTCGCGGTCGGGCAGTTTGTTCTCGCCGGCGAACCGGTCGGGTCGATGGGCGACGGCGCGGCGAAAACCGCGGCGACAATCGCCATTGGCGCGGCGCAGCCGGTGCTGTATGTCGAGTTTCGCAAGGACGGGGCGGCTATCGATCCGGGGCCCTGGTGGGCCAAATCGGACAATATGAGGGTTCGCGGATAATGCGCAAAACATCTTTGGTCATGCTGGGCATGGTTCTCGGCGCCTCCGCCGCGACGATCGGGCTGCGCGCGCCGCTGACGCCGCCAGGCGCCCATGCCGCCGCCTCCGACGTCTATCGCAGCCTGAATCTGTTCGGCGATGTCTTCGAAAAAGTCCGCACCGACTATGTGGAAAAGCCCGACGACAAGAAAATGGTCGAGGCGGCGGTCTCGGGCATGCTGACTTCGCTCGATCCGCATAGCTCCTATATGGACGCGAAAAGTTTTACGGACATGCAGGTGCAGACCCGCGGCTCCTTCGGCGGCCTGGGCATAGAGGTCATGCAGGAAGACGGTTTCGTCAAGGTGGTCGCGCCCATCGACGACACGCCCGCCTCCAAGGCCGGCGTGCTCTCCGGCGACCTGATCACCGCCATCGACGGCGAGAATGTGCAGGGCATGAGCCTCAATCAGGCCGTGGACAAGATGCGCGGCGACGTCAACACCAATGTCAAGCTGACCATCGTGCGCGGTCCGAAAAAGGACAAGCTCGACATCACCCTGACCCGCGCCGTCATCCAGATCAAATCGGTGCGTTCGCATGTCGAAGGCTCCGACATCGGCTATATCCGCATCACCCAGTTCACCGAACAGACCTATGACGGCCTCAAGGAGGCGATGCAGAAGATCCAGAAGGATATCGCCAGCGACAAGTTCAAGGGCTATATCGTCGATCTCCGCAACAATCCCGGCGGCTTGCTCGACCAGTCGGTGGCGGTGGTCAACGCCTTCATCGACCATGGCGAAATCGTTTCCACGCGCGGCCGCAACGCCGACGAAACCCAGCGCTACAACGCCCGGCCGATCGACCTGTCCAAGGGCAAGCCAGTGGTGGTGCTGATCAATGGCGGCTCGGCCTCGGCCTCGGAAATCGTCTCCGGCGCGCTGCAGGACCACAAGCGCGCCACGCTGATCGGCACGCGCAGCTTCGGCAAGGGCTCGGTGCAGACCATCATTCCGCTCGGCCAGAACAATGGCGCGCTGCGCCTGACCACGGCGCGCTATTACACGCCTTCGGGCCGCTCGATCCAGGCCAAGGGAATCGAGCCGGACATCGAGGTGCTCGAGGACGTGCCGGACGATCTGAAGGGCAAGGACAAGACCGAGGGCGAAGCCTCGCTCAAGGGCCATCTGAAGAATGGCGACGACGAAGGCCATGGCTCGCAGGCCTATGTGCCGCCGGACGCCGCCAAGGACAAGGCGCTGCACGCGGCGCTCGACCTGCTGCGCGGCGTCAAGACCGTCGAGGCGCTCAAGGCGGAGAACGCCCAGACGCAGGCCAAGGCCGAGATCAAGAGCGACGCCGCCAAGCCTGACGCGGTCAAGGCCGACGCGGCCAAACCCGACGCCGTCAAGCCTGCCGAGGGCGCTGTTCCCACGCCCAGCGTCGGCCCGCAAGGCGAGCCGGTGCTCAAGCAGGGCCCGGCGTCTCAGGAAAAATAAGCCTGCCAATATTTTCGCCCGGCCCGTTCATCGAAGCGGGCCGGGTTGTTTCGTAGAGGGCCATGCAGGACGAACTCGACCGCCCATTGGGGCTCGACCGCAAGCAGCCGCCGCCGGGCGGGCGGCGCAAGCCATTGCTTTCGGTTGGCCTTGGCGTGAGCCTGGCGCTGGTCGGCGGCGGCTTCTGGCTGGCCGCGCGGCAGGGGCCTGGCGGTGGACAGGGGCTCGGCGGCGAACCGGAAGCGCGGGCGACGATCCAGCCGCTGCCGCCGGCGCCGCCTGCGCCGCCGCCGCCCCAGGTCCAGGTCGCGCCCGCCGCGCCCGCCGCCGAGGCGGGCCAGCAGGTCGACATGGAGAATGGCGTGCGCGTGGTGCGCGGCGGCGCCGGCGGTCCGGCGATCATTCACGTGCCCGATTTCTCCGGCGCCAAGGCGCTGCCGCCGGCGCCGGATGCGCGGCTGGCGGAAAAGACCCGCTTCGGCCTGTTGCCCCGGCGCGGCCGCGACGGCGCCCGTCCCGCCGATGTTTACGCCCGGCCGCAGCCGCCGCTCAAAGCCAATATGCCGCGCATCGCCATTGTCGTCGGCGGCATGGGGCTGAACGACATGGCGACCCAGGAGGCCATCGCCCGCCTGCCGGCGGCGGTGAGCCTGGCTTTCGCCCCCTATGGCGCGCGGGTCGAGCATCTCGGCAATTCGGCGCGCGACGCCGGCCATGAAATTCTGTTGCAGGCGGCGATGGAGCCTTTCGACGCGGCGCAGGCGCCGGGGCCGCATGTGCTGACGACAGGAAACGCCCCCAAGGCCGAGGACGATCTGCATTGGCAGATGGGCCGTCTGGTCGGCTATATCGGCCTGATCAATTTTCAGGGCGGCAAATTCACCGCCGACCGCGACGCCACCGCCGCGCTGATGGCCGAACTGGCGGAGCGCGGCCTCGATTTCGTCGAGGACGGCTCCGCGCCGCAGAGCCTCGCCGGCGAACTCGCCGAGGAAAAGAAAGTCGGCGCTCTCAAGGCCGATGTGCGCATTGACGAGGTCCAGCGCCCGGAGGCCATTGACGCGGCCCTGGCCAGACTGGAGACTCTGGCGCGGCAGAAGGGAGTCGCGGTCGGCTTCGCCTCCGGCCTGCCGCTCGCCAATGGCCGCATCGTCGGCTTTTTAACGGATCTAAAGACGCGCGGCGTGGCCCTGGTGCCGGTTTCATCGGTTCTGCGCGGCGCTGACAAGAGGTAATGATGGATGCGCTGACTTATCGTCCCTGTGTCGGCATCATGCTGCTCAACGCCAAGGGCCGGGTTTTCGTCGGACGACGCAAATCGAAGCGCGGCCCCGAGGTGCATCCGCTGGAGCATGAATGGCAGATGCCGCAAGGCGGCATTGACGACGGCGAAACGCCTTACAAGGCGGCCTTGCGCGAATTGCGCGAGGAGACCAATGTGCGCAGCGCCGATTTCATCGCCGAGGCGCCGGACTGGCTGAGTTACGACCTGCCCACGGATATTGGCCGCAAGAACTGGCGCGGCCGGTTTCGCGGCCAGACGCAGAAATGGTTCGCTTTGCGCTTCACTGGCAAGGAGTCGGAAATCGACATCGAGACGCCGGACAATGGCAAGCACAAGCCGGAATTCGACGCCTGGCGCTGGGAGCGCATGGAGCGCCTGCCGGAACTGATCGTGCCGTTCAAACGCCAGGTCTATGAGCAGGTCTGCGCCCAATTCGCCCATCTCGCGGGCGCTTGAATTTTGGGACGCGAGAGACTTGGGAGGCGGCGGCGCTCAGCCGGCGCCGGGGTCGGAGTCGTTCTCGAATTCGTTTTCGCAGGGCAGGGCGCCGCAGCCGGGGCAGGCGTCGAAATTGGTCAGTTCGGCGCGGGCGTGGGGGCCGGCCGGCGGCATTTTGCGCTCGGCGGCTTTGGTTTCGACGATGGTTTGGATGTTGGATTCGATTTCAGTCATGTTCGCCTCCGGCGAAGGCGGGAAAAACCGACGGGCGCGATTTTTCCGCCGGAATCAGTTAAACAGTTTGTTAACCGTCCCGCAGCGCGACCGAGTGTCGCAAGAACGAAAAAATTTCCGTGGAACTCCGTCCCGTCGATCCCGCGCCGGCCTTGAGACCGGCCGGCGCGTCCCTGCAAGGCGAAAGCATTCGCCTGGAAAGGCTGGGCGAAAGCCATCTCCCCTCCCTGTTCGACGCCTTATGCGCGCCAGGGCGTGAAAGCCTGTGGACTTTCATCGCCGTCGGACCTTTCGCCGAGCGCGCGGCTTTTCGCGCCGGTTTCGCGGCGCTCGGCGCGGGCGACGATCCCCTGCGCTATGTGGCCATCGCCCAGGACGACGACCGGGCGCTCGGCACATTGTCGCTGATGCGGATCGACCTGCCCAATCGCGTCGTCGAAGTCGGCTCGGTGATTTTTTCGCCGGAATTGCAGCAAAGCCGGGGCGCGACCGAGGCGCAGTATCTGCTGGCGCGCCATGTGTTCGAGGATCTGGGATTTCGCCGCTATGAATGGAAATGCGACGCCGGCAACGCGGCGTCCAGAGGCGCGGCCTTGCGGCTGGGCTTCGGTTTCGAGGGCGTGTTCCGCCAGCACATGATCGTCAAGGGCCGCAATCGCGACACCGCCTGGTTTTCCATGCTCGATGGCGAATGGCCGGCGCGGCGCGCCGCATTCGAAATCCTGGCTGTCGGCGGAAAATTTTGACGCGCGGGGACGGCAAAAAGTTAAACTGCGGCCATGACCATCCACCCCCCAAGCGATTCCCTGTTGCGCGCGCCAAAAGTGCGCCGCGTGGCGCTGGCGGATTTCCGCTGCTATGCGGGCCTGGACCTCAGGACGAGCGCGAGACTGGTGGCGCTCGCCGGCGACAATGGCGCCGGCAAGACCAATCTTCTCGAGGCGCTGTCGCTGTTCGCCCAGGGGCGGGGGCTGCGCCGCGCCGATCTGAGCGATTTTCCGCGCGAGGGCGGTCCCGGCGGCTTCGCGGTGTCGCTGGAGCTGGACGGCGAGGCCGGCGGCTTGCTGCAATTGGGGACCGGGCTGGAAATCCTCGACGGCGCCGCGCAGCGAAAATTCCGCCTCGATCGCGAGCCGATCGCCTCGCCGCGCGCCTTCGCCGATCATTTGCGCATCGTCTGGCTGACGCCGTCCATGGACGGCCTGTTCACCGGCCCGGCCGGCGACCGCCGCCGCTTTCTCGACCGCCTGGTTCTGGCCGTGGACAGCGAGCACGGGGCGCGGGTCAACGGGCTGGAAAAGGCCTTGCGCAATCGCAACCGCCTGCTCGAGGAGCGGCGCGGCGAAAAAATCTGGCTCGACGCCGCCGAGCGCGAAATCGCCGAACTGGCCATCGCCGTCGCCGCCGCGCGCCGCGAGACGGTGGAGCGGCTCGCGGCGCTGATCGCCGCCAGCCGCGACGAGGCCTCGCCCTTTCCCTGGGCGGAAATCGCGCTGGAAGGCGAGATCGACAAGCTGCTGGCGGATAATTCCGCGCTCGCCGCCGAAGATCTTTATCGCGCCATTTTGCGCGACAACCGCGCCCGCGACGCGGCGGCGGGCCGCACCCTGATCGGCCCGCAGGCCAGCGATCTGCTGGTGCGCCACGGCCCGAAAGCCTGCGAGGCGCGCCGCGCCTCGACCGGCGAGCAAAAGGCCTTGCTGGTCGGCCTGGTGCTCGCCCATGCGCGGCTGGTGGCGGCGATGAGCGGCATGGCCCCGCTGGTGCTGCTTGACGAAATCGCCGCCCATTTCGATCCGCTGCGCCGCCGCGCGCTGTTCGACGCGCTCGACGCGCTGGGCGGCCAGGTGTGGATGACCGGCGCCGACGCCGGCCTGTTCGAGGAGCTTCGGGGCCGCGCCGATCTCTTCGCCGTCGCGGGCGGACGGATTTCCGAGATTTTTCGCACGGAGGGGCCATGAGCGATCTGGGCTCCGCCAAAAAATATCTGAAAAAAATCTTCGGCTTCGACGATTTCCGTCCCGGTCAGGAAGAGATTGTCGCCGCCGTGCTCTCCGGCGATCCCGTGCTGGCGGTCATGCCCACGGGCTCGGGCAAGAGCCTGTGCTATCAATTGCCGGCGCTGTCAGGCGAGGGCCTGACCCTGGTGGTGTCGCCGCTGATCGCGCTGATGCGCGACCAGGTCGGGCAGATGCAGGCTTTGGGCCTGCCGGCGGCCACGCTCAATTCGCAGACCTCCGAGGCCGAGGCCGGGGAAACCTGGCGGCAAATTCGTTCCGGGTCGCTCAAACTGCTGTTCGTCTCGCCGGAGCGGCTGGCGATGGAGGGCATGATCGAGGCGCTGTTGCGCGCGAACATCAGCCGCGTCGCGGTGGACGAGGCCCATTGCATTTGCGAATGGGGCCATGATTTTCGCCCGGAATATCGGCTGATCCGCCAGAGCGTGGAAAAGCTCGGCGCCGTGCAGATTCTGGCCTTCACCGCCACCGCCGATTCCGCCATGCGCGCCGACATCGCCGAAAGGCTGTTCGACCGGCCGCCGAAAATCTTTCTGCACTCCTTCGACCGGCCCAATATTTCGCTCAGCTTCGCCGCCAAGGACCAGCCGCGCAAGCAATTGCAACGGTTTCTCGCCAGTCGGCGCGGCCAGAGCGGCATTGTCTATTGCGCCTCGCGCGCCGGCTGCGAAAGGCTCGCCGATTTCTTCGCCGAACAGGGGTTCGACACGGTCGTCTATCACGCCGGCCTCGATCAGGCGCGGCGCAACGCCAATCAGGACCGTTTTCTGCGCGAGGATGGCGTGGTCGCCTTCGCCACCGTGGCTTTCGGCATGGGGGTCAACAAGCCCGACGTGCGCTTCGTCGCCCATGCCGACATGCCCCAGAGCATAGAGAGCTATTATCAGGAAATCGGCCGCGCCGGCCGCGATGGCCTGCCCGCCGACGCCTTCACGCTCTATGGCCTCGAGGACATGGCGCTGCGCCGCCGCCAGATCGACGAAAAGGATCTCGCCGAGGAGCGCAAGCGCGCCGAGCATCGGCGCTTTTCGGCGCTGGCGGCGCTGTGCGAGGCGGTCGCCTGCCGGCGGCAATTGCTGCTCGCCCATTTCAACGAGGAGTCGAAACCCTGCGGCGCCTGCGATTTCTGCCGCGGCGAGGTCCTCACTCGCGACGGCACGGTGGAGGCGCAAAAGGCCCTGGCCGCCGCCTATCGCACCGGACAGCGTTTTGGCCTGAATTATCTCGCGGATGTGCTGATGGGCGCCGACAGTGACGCCTTGAAGCGCAATCGCCATGACACGCTCAAGACCTTTGGCGTCGGCGCGGATCGCTCCAAGAGCGAATGGGCTTCGACCTACCGCCAGCTTTTCGCCGCCGGCGCCTTGCGCGCGGCCAGCGCCGAGCATGGCGGCTTCGCCCTGACCGAAAAGGGCGAGGCGATCATGCTGGGACGCGAGACATTTACCCTGCGCGCCGATCCGCCGAAGATGAAAACGACCGGCAAGGCGGCGAAAAGACCCCGCGAGCTGGAGGATGTGGGGTCCGGCGACGGAAAGGTTTTCGAGGCCTTGCGCCAATTGCGCCGCGAACTGGCGCGCGATCAGGGCCTGGCCGCCTATATGGTCTTCGCCGACCGCACCTTGCTGGAAATGGCGGAAAAACGCCCGGCGACGCTGGACGATTTGCGCGCCATTCACGGCGTCGGCGAAAGAAAAGTCGTGCTTTACGGCGACGTCTTCCTTGAGGCCATCGCCCAGGCGGCGGAATGAACGCCGCCTGGGTCCAATATCAATGCGCGGCGGGCGGCTGCGGCGCGCAATCCGCGCCGGCGCGGCCGAGATAGACGCAAGTTTTCGGCGACGCGCCGTTGGAGGCGATGAATTGCCAGGGGCGGGAGAACACCGACCAGATCAGCAAGGCGGTGACGATCAGCAGGATCGTATGGGCCAGACGACGGGTCGCGGCGTCGAGCGCGGCGTCGGCGTCATCGGCCGAGGGCCGCGCCGGATGCGCATGAGGATGAAACAGCAGCATCGACCGGACTCCTGTAGCAGGAGGCCTCAGTTAGTCCCAAGCCGCATAAGCGCGCCATTCGGGTTGACGGGCGCCTGTGTAAAAGAAGCGTAAAGGTCCGTCGCTCATTCCAGCTCGGCCATGGCCTCGCGGTCGAGCAGCGAGGTTGTTTTGGTGTCCGGCAAAAAGAAATAGACCAGCAGCGAACAAAAAATCACGCCGCTGGCGTAATAATAAAAGCCGCTTTCGAGCCCCCGCGATTTGAACCAGAGCGCGATATATTCGGCGCTGCCGCCAAACACCGACACGGCGAAAGCATAGGGCAGGCCGACGCCGGTGGCGCGCAGCGCGGCGGGAAAAAGCTCGGCCTTGACCACGGCGTTGATCGAAGTATAGGGCGCGGTCATCAGCCAGCCCAGCGCCACAAGGGCGAAGGCCTGCCAGGCGCCATGCGCGCGCTGCAAGGCGGTGAGCAGCGGCACGGTGCCCAAAGTCCCCATGACGCCAAAGGCGAGCAGCACCGGGCGGCGGCCGATGCGGTCCGAAAGCGCGCCATAGAGCGGTTGGACGCACAAAGCGAAAACCAGCGCCCCGGCGCTGACCCAGGTGCTTTCCTTGTCGCTCAGGCCCACGCTGAGCTTGAGGAATTTCTGGATGTAGATTGTATAAATATAGAAGGCGAGCGTGCCGCCCATGGTCAGGCCGACGACGACCAGCGCTTGGCGCCGATGCGTCCAGAGCGCGCGCAATCCTCCCGTCGCGCCCTTCGCCTTGGCGGCGGCGAAAGCTTCGGTCTCCTGGAGGTCGCGGCGCATCCACAGCGCGAACAGGGCGAGGCCGGCGCCGATGAAGAAGGGGATGCGCCAGCCGTAATCGCGCAATTGCTCCGGGGTCAGCAGCAGATTTTGCAGCACCAGCAACACGCCGAGCGCGCCGAGCTGGCCGCCGATCAGCGTCACATAAAGAAAGCTGGAATAGAAGCCGCGCCGGGACGTCTCGCCCATTTCCGCGACATAAGTGGCGCTGGCGCCATATTCGCCGCCAAGACTCAGGCCCTGGATCAGCCGGGCGGCCATCAGCGCCGCCGGGGCGAGCACGCCGATCCGCTCATAGGTCGGAATCACCGCGATCAGCAGGGAGCCGCCGCACATCGTCAGCACCGAAAGCATCAGCGCGCGCCGCCGGCCGTGACGGTCGCCGATCAGGCCGAACAGCCAGCCGCCGACCGGCCGCATGAAGAAGCCCAACGCGAAAATGCCCGCCGAAGCGAGCATTTGCGCGGTCTGATCGGATTTTGGGAAGAAGGAGGGCGCGAAATAGAGCGAAAAGGCGGCGTAGACGTAGAAATCGTAATATTCCACGAGATTGCCGAGCGAGCCGACAATGATCGCCTTGAGCCTTTGCGGATCGATCTTTTCCGGCGCCGCCATTCCCTCTCCCCGCGCAGTCGTGAACGGGAAGAATGGGGCAGGGCGGCGCGCCCCGCAAATCTTATTTGGGCGCGAGCACCATGATCATCTGGCGGCCGTCGAGCGAGGGCTCCAGTTCGATCTTGGCCATGCCCAGGGTTTCCGCCTTGACGCGCTCCAGCACCTTGAAGCCGAGCTCCTGATGGGCCATTTCGCGGCCGCGGAAACGCAGGACGAACTTGACCTTGTCGCCATCCTCAAAGAAGCGGCGCACGGCCTTCATCTTGGTCTCGTAATCATGGTCGTCAATGCCGGGACGCAGCTTGATTTCCTTGATTTCGACGACTTTCTGCTTCTTGCGGGCCTCGGCGGCTTTTTTCTGCTCGTTGAAACGATATTTGCCGTAATCGAGGATCTTGCACACCGGCGGACTGGCGTTGGGGACGATCTCGACGAGATCCAGTCCCTCGCTTTCGGCGAGCGTCAGGGCTTCGAGCGTGTCGATGACGCCGCGATTCTGGCCTTCCGAATCGATCAGCTGAACCTCGCGAACTCGAATTTCCCGGTTGGTGCGTGGTCCCTCCTTCTGCGGAACCGGGGGGGCTTTCATCGGACGGCGAATGGCGTGATCTCCTCGAAAATTGACGATAGGCGGTTCGTCGAGCCCGCAGGGCGGCGACCCTACAGCAAAAAACCCCGCGACCGAAACCACGAGGACCGAACTCTGGATACATTGTGGCGATTTGCGCCAAAGTCAACGCGCATTTGCCGCGCCGGTCGCGATTTTGACCTAAATCATGCCGATTCGGGTTCCGCGCCGCTGAAATGCCGCCCGTAAACCGTCAGGGTCAGGGCCGCCATGCGCTCGGCGGAAAAGCCGCGCGCATGGTCGCGGGCGCGCCGTCCCAAAGCCTCGCGCGCCGAGGCGCCGAGGCGCAGGGCCTCATCGGCGGCGCGGGCGAGCGCGGAGGGGGCCTCGGGCGGGATGGCCCAGCCGGTGCGCGCGGCGGGCTCGACTTTGGGCGGGGCCAGCGCCGATTCGAGGCTCTGGCCGGCCTCGCTTTGCAGCAGCGCCACCGGCGCGCCCAGCGCCTGGGCCTCGATCGCCAATTGCCCCGCGCCAGCGGGGGCGACCACCAGGGCGGCGGCGAGGCAGGCGACGGCGCGGTCGCCGCCGGCGACGCGCAGCACATGGCGGTCCAGTCCCATTTGCCGCGCCTGGGCCTCGAAGGGGCCGGAGGTCAGGTCGGCGCCCTCGGGATCGCGCCAGATGAAGCGCGCCTCATGGGCCTCATTGTCGAAAAAATTCTTGCGCGCCAATTGCTCCGCCGCCAGCAGGAAGAAGTTTTGCCGGTCTTTTGGTAGGCCGAGGCCGACGATCAGCCGTTCATACGGGCGCACCGTCCAATCCTGGCGCAGGTTTTTGACGTTTTCGGGCGAAAAGCCCTCGGCGGCGAAGGCGCGCAGATCGACGCCGCGCAAGCCCCGGAAAAATCGCCCGGCGAGCTGGGGCCGCGCCGTTCTTGCGGCCTCGAGCGCCTCGTCGCTGAAAAACAGAATCGAATCGGCTTCGAGCGCCTGCGGGCCAAAATCCTCGGCGACCAGCGGAATTTGCAACCGGCGCGCGGCATGAAGCGCGGCGGCGAAGCCGGCGGCGCCGCGCAAATGGATCAGCTCGGCGCCCTCGCGTTGCGCCAGTTCCGCCAGCCGACCGCGATTGAAGGTGGCCGTCAGCGGATTGCGGGCGGCGAGGTCGAAGGGCAGGAAGACCCCGCCGCGCGCCTGCAATTCGCTCACCAGCGGCCCCGGCGCCCCGGCCACCAGGGCGCGGGCGCCGGCCTCGTCGAGCGCCGCGGCGGTTTCCAGACAGGCGAAAGCCTCCGGGCTGCGATCGAGCGCCGGAACCAGTTGCAGAATGGTGCGCCCGAACAGAAGCTGATGGTCGGCGATTTCCTCTTCGCCCCATGGCGTCATGACGGCTCCGCGGTTAAACCAGACGAATCGATTGATCCGAGAGTCTAGCCGCCCGCAAGGCCCAAAGCCAAATGACCGAAAGCCAGCCCAAGCTCGAATTTTTCACGGTCGCGCCGGAAAAGCCGCGTCTGGCCTATCTTTCCCGCGCCGGCGAGCGAAGGCCCGGCCTGTTCTGGCTCGGCGGCTATCGCTCCGACATGCGCGGCGCCAAGGCGACATTTCTCGACGATCTGGCCGCCGAACAGACCCGCGCCTGCCTGCGTTTCGATTATTCCGGCCATGGCGAATCGGAAGGGCTGTTCGAAAAAGGAACCATTGGACAATGGTCTCGGGAAGCGGTCGCGATCTTCCGCGCTTTGACCGTGGGACCGCAGATCGTCGTCGGCTCCTCCATGGGCGGCTGGATCGCTTTGCTGCTCGCCCGCGAACTGGCGCGGCTGGGCGAGCAGGACCGGCTGGCGGGCATGATTCTCATCGCCCCGGCGACCGATTTCTCGCAAGAGCTGGTCTGGCCCAATCTGCCCGACAGCGCGCGCGCCACCTTGGCCGAAACGGGCGTTTGCGGCGACGGGTTCAATGTTTTCACGCGGGACTTCTTCGACGACGGCAAGTCCAACAGCCTGTTCGGCGGCGAAATCCGCAGCCATTGCCCCGTCCACGTGCTCCAGGGCATGCGAGACGAGTCCGTGCCCTGGCGCCATGCGATGAAGCTGGTCGAACATCTCGCCGCCGACCCGGCGGTCGTGACGCTGGTCCGCGACGGCGACCACCGCCTGTCGCGCCCGCAAGACCTCGCGCTCTTGCGCGGCGCCCTGGCGCAAATGGACGCGGGATTACCAGCGTCAACGGTTCCTTAAGGTTAATATGATGTGATTTTTTCGGGCCAAATCCCGGAAGCGCCAATTTCCGCCGACGGCCCGACGCGACAAAAATCGAGATCGCCGGGGAGGGGAACAATGGCGAGTCAGGGTCCGCAACGGGAGGAAATTCTCGACTGGTGCCTGCCCGTCATTCATGACTGCCTGCGGGAATTCTATGTCGAATATTTCCCGTTGCGCTCGGCGGGCTTCAAGCTGCTGAGCGAGCGTCATTTCGCCCTGTGGTCGGCGCTGATTCGCGGCCAGTTCGACGCGGCCCGCGCCGACGCCGCCATTCTCGAGCAAAAGGCGGCGGGACTGAAACTCGACGCCGAAATCTGCCGCGCCGCCGATCGCTATATCGCCGCCGAAATTCTCGATCTGTCGTTGCGACGGTTCCGTCGCATGCCCAGGCAGGCCAAGGAAAATAATATGGCGTTGCTGGCGCTGTTGACGCAATTGCAGCGCCACGAGGCTTTTGCCGCCGCCGCGCCGGGCTTCAAACGCGCCGCGTGACATTTTGTTGAAATTAGGCGCCCGGACGCGGGTTGACAGGCGCCCCCGCCCCCATAAAAGACGCGCCGGGCCCAGGTGGCGGAATTGGTAGACGCACCAGCTTCAGGTGCTGGCGCTCGCAAGGGCGTGGAGGTTCGAGTCCTCTCCTGGGCACCAACACTCTTGTGTTGGTCGCCATCCCAAAAAGAAGCCAACACTTTTGTGTTGGTCGCGATCCCGAAAAAAATCTTCTGTCGCGCGCAAAACTTTCGCCGCGGATCGGGATTTTAGCTTGCGCCGGTTTCTCCCCCGTCAGTTCGCGCGGAGCGCTTGAACAGCCGCCGCCGGTTTGCTAGGCGTTAAGCTCAATTCCGCCTGCTTCGGCGCCGCAAAGATTTTCGGAGTTTTCATGTCGCGCGAAAAAATGTTCCGGGCTGTCGTGCTGGGTCTGGGCCTGGCTTTCGGTCTGGCCGCTCCCGCCGCCGCGCAGGGCGTGGCCAAGGGCAAGTTCGGCGATTGGGAAATGCGCTGCGAGACGCCGCCCGGCGCGTCGCGCGAGCAATGCGCCCTGATGCAGAGCGTCGCCGCCGAGGACAAGCCCAATGTCAATCTGGTGGTGATCGCGCTCAAGACGGCGGACGGCAAGAGCAAGCTGCTGCGCGTCATCGCCCCGCTCGGGGTGCTGCTGCCTTCCGGCCTCGGCCTCAAGGTCGATCAGACCGACGTCGGCCGCGCCGGCTTCGTTCGCTGCCTGCCGTCGGGCTGCGTCGCCGAAGTGGTGATGGACGACAAGCTGCTCGATCAGTTGCGCACCGGAAAGACCGGCACGTTCATCATCTTCCAGACGCCGGAAGAGGGCATAGGCATTCCGCTGACGCTGAACGGATTCAAGGACGGTTTTGACAAGCTGCCTTGACTCGAGGCCCGCATTCGGGCGAGTTGAGACCGTCAGTCAACAACCTCCGCGGAAGAGTCCGGTCGGAGCATGATGCCGAAAGGCGGCTTGCGGTTTTCGCAGGGAATCATGCTCATTAAAAACGCCGGCGCCGAAGGCGCAACCGCCCCGGAAACGCTCAGGCCCAAAGGACCGCGCGAGGGATGACGCTCTGGAAAGCGGCAGGCGAGAAACCTGCCCACCGAAGAGGGTAACCTGGATTTTTCCGGGGAAATCTTTCAGGTCGCGAGACAGAGGGGGCGAGCGCCGGACCTTTGTTCCAGCGAATCGCTTAGGATGTCCGCATGAGCCCTCCCATACCCACGCCCCTTCCCCTGCCCACGCCCTTGCACGCACTCCATCTCGGCCTCGGCGGCCGCATGGTGCCTTTCGCCGGCTATGAGCTGCCGGTGAACTATCCCGCCGGCATTATCGCCGAACATTTGTGGACCCGGGAAAACGCCGGCCTGTTCGACGTCTCCCATATGGGCCAGGCGTTTTTGCGCGGCGCCGGGGCCGCCGGGAAACTGGAGCGCCTGCTGCCTGGCGACATCCAGGCGCTGGCGCCGCGCCGCATCCGCTACAGCCAGTTCACCAATGCTGAAGGCGGCATTCTCGACGATCTCATGGCGACCAGGCTCGACGACAAGGGCGACGCGCTGTTTCTGGTGGTCAACGCCGCCTGCAAGGGCCAGGACTTCGCCCATCTCCGGGCGCATTTGCCCGAACTGGCGCTTGAGCTCATCGAGGATCGCGCCCTGCTCGCGCTGCAAGGGCCCAAGTCGGCTTCGGCGCTGGAGCGGCATATTCCCGGCGTCGCCGGCCTCGGTTTCATGAGCCAGCAGGATTTTGTCTGGCGCGGCGAGACGCTGTTCGTCAGCCGCTCCGGCTATACCGGCGAGGATGGGTTCGAGATCTCCATCGCCGCCGATTTCGCCCAGGATTTCGCCGAGGCGCTGCTGGCGGAGGAGGAGGTTCAGGCCATTGGCCTGGGCGCCCGCGATTCGCTGCGGCTCGAAGCCGGCCTCTGCCTCTACGGCCATGACATAGACACGGAAACCAGCCCGATCGAGGCGGGGCTGGCCTGGTCGATCTCCAAGCGCCGCCGCGCCGAGGGTGGCTTTCCCGGCGCCGCGCGCATTCAGCGCGAGCTGGCGGAGGGTGTGAAAAGGATTCGCGTCGGCCTGACGCTTGAGGGCAAGGCTTTGGCGCGCGAAGGCGTTGAAATTGCCGACGCCGACGGCGCGCTCATTGGCCGCGTCACCTCCGGCGGCTTTGCGCCTTCCTTGAGCAAGCCGATCGCCATGGGCTATGTGCCCCCAAGCTTTGCGGCGCCGGGGACGCAAGTCTCGCTGATGGTGCGCGGCAAGCCTTTGCTGGCGCGGGTCACCGCCCTGCCTTTCGTTCCCAACCGCTATCGCCGCTGACATCGAGGGGAGTTCCCATGAGCGCCATTTTCTACACCAAGGACCATGAATATATCGCCGTCGATGGCGATTTCGGCGTGGTCGGCATCACCGATTTCGCCCAATGCCAGCTCGGCGATGTGGTCTTTGTCGAGCTTCCCGAAGTGGGCAAGGCGACGAAAACCGGCGATCAGGCCGGCGTGGTCGAAAGCGTCAAGGCCGCCAGCGATGTTTTCGCCCCTGTGACCGGCGAAGTGATCGAGGTCAATGGCGCGCTGGAGGAGAATCCGGCCCTGGTCAATGAAGACGCGCAGGGCAAAGGCTGGTTCTACAGGGTGAAGCTCGCTGACGCCGCCGAGCTGAAAAACCTGCTCGACGAGGCCGGCTACAAGGCCCTGCTGGAGTCCCTCGCTTGACCGATCAAGACGCGCCTGCCTGTCCGCATTGCGCCAAGCCGGAATTCCTCTGTGTCTGCGCCGAGGTCGAGCCGGTCAAAACCAAGACCGCGCTGCTGATCCTGCAACATCCGCAGGAGCAGGACCGGCTGCTGGGCACGGCGGGCGTGGCGCATCGCGCCCTTTCCAATTCGGTGTTGAAGGTGGGCCTGTCCTGGCCGAGCCTGTCAAAGGTTTTGGGGCGCGACGCCGATCCCAGCCAATGGGCGGTGCTGCATCTGGGCGCGACGCGCGCCGCCGATCTGCCGCGCGACCGCGAATTGGTGGTGCTGGATAAAAAAGGCGCGGCGCTGGAAAATCAGGACAAGGCGCTGGCGGGCCTGCGCGGGGTGGTGATTTTCGACGGCTCCTGGAGCCAGGCGAAGACCCTGTGGTGGCGCAATCCCTGGGTGCTCAAGGCGAGGCGTCTTGCCTTGAATCCGCGCCAGAAATCGCTTTATGGCGCCCTGCGCCGCGAGCCGCGCCGCGAGGCTTTGTCGACGCTGGAGGCGGCGGCGCTGGCGGTAAGCCGGCTCGACGGCAAGCCAGAGATCGAGACGGCTCTGCTCGGCTCCTTTGAAAAAATGCTCGACAAATATCGCGCCGCCGTGGCCGCGGAATTGGTGGCGCCGGAAAACAAGGCCAAAACCAAAGCCAAAACAAAAAAATCAGCGCCGCCGGCGGGCTGATTTTTTCGGCGCGAACAGGCCGTCGAGTCCATAGGCGCCGGCCAGTCCGGCGCCATAGGCGAGAAAATTCCAGGGCGAGAAGATTTTGCCCAGGGTCCAGGCGCCGGCGGCGGTCATGCGGAACACGTCGAGCGCCGGGGTGTGGACCAGCTTGAGAAATTCGATCAAAGCGCAGAGCAGGGCCGCGACATAAAGCGCCTGATCGCGCGGGCGGTTGCGCAGCAGCAGGGCGACGAGAAAATAAAACATCGCCGCCCAGAGCGCGGAGCCGCCATACTTGACCCAGAAGGCGGGAACGCCTGACGCCCCGCCATAGGCGCGCAGGAAAACGCCGCCGGCGATCGTCAAGGCCAAGGCGATCGCACGCTTGACGGGCAGGGCGAGGGTCATCTCCGCTCAGACCTGCGGCGGTTCGCGATGGCCTTCCGGCTTTTTGAAGGTCAGCACCGGCTTGCGCGCGGCGCTGGTCTCGTCGAGCCTCTGGCGCGGCGCATAAAAAGGCGCCCGGTAAAGCGCTCGACCTCGCCATTCTTCACGCTCAAGGCGAGATCGCGCAGCGTGGCGATGAACATGTCCAGCGACGCGGCGGATTCCGATTCGGTCGGCTCGATCAGCATGGCGCCATGGACCACCAGCGGGAAATAGACGGTCATCGGGTGGATTCCCTCGTCGATCATCGCCTTGGCGAAATCCAGCACGGTGACGCCGCTGTCCTTCAGCCAGCCGTCATCGAACAGGGCTTCATGCATGCACAGCCGCTCGGCGAAGGGCGAGGACATCACATCCTTGAGCCCGACGCGGACATAATTGGCGGCGAGCACGGCGTCCTCGGAGGCCTGGGCCAGACCGTCGCCGCCATGCGAGAGCATGTAGCTGAGCGCGCGGACATACATGCCCATCTGCCCATGAAAGGCTGACATGCGCCCGAAGCTTTGCGAGCCCTCGGCGTCCTCGACCAGAACCAGTTTTTCGCCGTCGCGGCGCAGGAAGGGAACCGGCGCATAAGGCGCGAGGCGGCTGGACAGCACCACGGGACCGGCGCCCGGCCCGCCGCCGCCATGGGGGGTGGAAAAAGTCTTGTGCAGATTGATATGCATGGCGTCGACGCCGAGATCGCCGGGCCGCACCTTGCCGACAATGGCGTTGAAATTGGCGCCGTCGCAGTAGAAATAGGCCCCGGCCTCATGAACCAGACGGGCGATTTCGACGATTTCGCGCTCGAACAACCCGCAGGTGTTGGGATTGGTCAGCATGATCGCGGCGACATCGGGGCCAAGCGCGGCGGCGACCGCGCCGGCATGAACCAGCCCGTCCTCGCCCGCCGGAATGGGGCGCACGGTGAAGCCCAGCGCGGCGGCGGTGGCGGGATTGGTGCCATGGGCGGAGTCCGGCGCCAGCACCACCTTGCGCGTCGCCGCCTCGCCGCGGGCGGAAATGGCCGCCTTGATCGCCATCATCCCGCACATTTCGCCATGGGCCCCGGCCTTGGGCGACAGCGCCACGGCTTCCGTCCCTGTCAATTCAGTCAGCCAGCGCGACAATTCCCGCATCAGCTCCAGCGCGCCCTGCACAGTGGATTGCGGCTGCAAGGGGTGAATGTCGGCAAAACCAGGCAGTCGCGCCATTTTCTCGTTGAGGCGCGGATTATGCTTCATGGTGCACGAGCCGAGCGGATAAAGCCCTGAGTCAATGGCGTAATTCTGCTTGGACAGCCGCACGTAATGGCGCAGCGCCTCGGGCTCGCTCAGGCCCGGCAGGCCCAGCGGCGACTGGCGCTCCAGCCCGCCGAGGCGGGATTTGAACGGAGCGGGCGGATCGATATCGACGCCGGAAATATCCTCGCGGCCATGTTCGAAAATCAGCCCGGTCTCATGGGCGAGGCCATGATGGCCGGAGAAGGTGCGCGGCAGTTTTTTCTCGGCGAAGCGCGGACGCCCAAATGTCTGGTTCATCGTCCCGCCTCCTCGTCGAGAGCCGCGACCAGCGCGGCGCGATCCGCGTCGGTGTTGATTTCGCTGCTGGCGACCAGCAGCAGCTCGTCGAGCCCGGCGCCGGGCAGAAGCCGCGACACGGGCACGCCGGCCAAAACGCCATGGCGCGCCGCCTTTTCGACGAAATCGGCCGCCGAGCCGGGCAGGCGCAGGCAGAATTCGTTGAAGAAATTCTGGGTCAACAGGCTCACGCCGGGGATTTTTTCGACCGCCTCGGCCAGCGCCACGGCATGGGCGTGATTGACCAGGGCGAGTTCGCGCAGCCCCTTCTCGCCCAGCAGCGACATGTGGATGGAAAAGGCCAGGGCGCAGAGGCCGGAATTGGTGCAAATGTTGGAGGTGGCCTTTTCGCGGCGAATATGCTGCTCGCGGGTCGAGAGCGTCAGCACGAAGCCGCGCCGGCCCTCGCTGTCGAGCGTCTGTCCGCAGAGCCGTCCCGGCATTTGCCGGACATATTTTTCGCGCGTGGCGAACAGGCCAAGGTAAGGCCCGCCGAAATTCAGGCCATTGCCGATCGACTGGCCCTCGGCGACGACAATATCGGCGCCTTGCGCGCCGGGCGGCTCGATCAGGCCGAGCGACAGGATTTCGGTGGCCACCGCGATCAGCAGCACGCCTTTGGCGCGGCAGGCTTCGGCCAGCGGGCGCAGGTCGCGCAAATTGCCGAAAAAGTCGGGCGATTGCACCACGACGCAGGACAGGCTGTCGTCGAGCCTGGCGATCAAATCTTCCTGCGCCAGCGGATCGGGCGGCAGCAGGGCGATCTCGTCCTCGGCCATGTCCGACAGGGTGCGCGCGGTCTCGGCGTAATGGGGATGCAGGCCGCCCGAGAGCAGCGCCTTGCGCCTTTTGGTGACGCGATGGGCCATCAGCACGGCTTCGGCGGTCGCGGTCGAGCCGTCATACATGGAGGCGTTGGCGACCTCCATGCCGGTGAGACGCGCGACCTGGGTCTGGAATTCGAACAGGACCTGCAAGGTGCCCTGCGAGATTTCCGGCTGATAGGGCGTGTAGGAGGTCAGGAATTCCGAACGCTGGATCAGATGATCGACGCTGGCGGGGACATGGTGCTTATGCGCGCCGGCGCCGAGGAAGAAGGGAACCGCGTCGGCGGCGGTGTTTTTCGCCGCCAGCGCGCCGAGAAAGCGCTCGACCTCCAGCTCGCTCTTGCGCGCGGGCAGGTCGAGCTTTTCCGTCAGCAATTTCCCCGAGGGGGCGTCGGCGAACAGATCGTCAATTCGCGTCAGGCCCATGCGCGTCAGCATGTCCTGGCGCTCGGCGACGCTGAGCGGCAAATAGCGCATCGAAAAACCTTATTTCAGATAGGGGGCGAGCAGGGCGTCGAGATCGGCCGGCAGAATTTCGCCGGGATGCTTGTCGCCATTGATGAAGAAGGTCGGGGTGGCGTTGATGCCGAATTTCTGCGCCGCGTGCGAACGCACGCCGTCCACCTTGTTGAACAGGGCCTGGTCGTTGAGGCAGGCCTCGAAACTGGCCTGGGTCATGCCGGTCTGTTTCAGGGTGGAGGTCAGGGCCTCCAGCGGATTATTGACGAAAGCCCAACCCTTCTGGGTCTGGAACAGCAGCTCGACCACGGCCTCGCGCTTGTCGCCCGAGCAGCGCGCCAGCATGGCGGCGGCGGCGGCCAGCGGATCGAGCGGGAATTCGCGCAGCACGAAGCGCACCTTGCCCTTTTCGATATAGTCGCTCTTCAGCTTGGGGAAGGTCTCGCCATAAAAGGCGGCGCAATGCGAGCAGGTCATCGAGGCGTATTCGATCATGGTCACCGGCGCCTTGGCGTCGCCGAGCCAGAGATCGGGCAGGGCCTGTTCGGCCAGCAGCTGATCGAGCGGAATCTTGACCGGCTCCTCCTTTGGCGGCGCCGGCTGCGCGGCGACCGGCGCGGCGAGCGCCAACAGGCTCAAGGCAAGCAACTCCCGGCGGCGCAGGCCGAAATTTTCATGGGTCATGGGCTGATCCTGCTAATGGAAGGCGTTAGCCTCTATATAAGCGGCGCGGCGGCGCGGGGAAAGCCCTGAAAGCTCGCGCTCACAAGGCTCCGGCGCGGCCGCGCAGCGCTCGCGCGCCCAGGAGAATCAGGGCCTTGCGCAGTTCCTCGTCGGCGATTCCCTCGGTCAGCTGGCGCGCCTCGTCCACAGCTTGCGGATCGGGCGGAGCCACTTTCGCCGGTCCGGCGGCGCGCTCCAGCGGTCCCTGGCGAATCGCCAGCCGTCCCACGGCGCGCCAGCCGAGATGGGCGTTGACCCGCTCGACGATCTGCGGCGCCATATGCTGCACCTCAAGCGCCATGGCGCCGATCACGCGCAGCACCAGCGTCGCCGGCTCGATCGGACCGTCGGGCGCCCTTTCGCGCGGACGCGGCGGCCAGTTCAGCTTGATCGGCTCGCAACAGGCGGCGAGCTGGGCGCCGACAATATCGGCCCAGTGCAGGATCAGGCTCGACTGGCCAAAGCCCTGCCTGGCCAGCAGGGGATCGACCGCGCCGCCGACGAGATCGGCGAGCGGTCGGGCAAAGGAGGCTTTCTTTCGCTTGATCAAGGCGCCATTCTCTTTTCCCTTTCATTGTTGGCGCCCCATGGACAAAAGCAAGCGCGAAATCGCCCGATTGCTGCTGGGCTGGTACGATCGCTCCCGCCGCGATCTGCCTTGGCGCGCGCGCGAGGGGGCGCGGCCCGATCCCTATGCCGTCTGGCTTTCGGAAATCATGCTGCAACAAACCACCGTCGCGGCGGTGAAAAGCTATTACGAGAAGTTTTTGACGCGCTGGCCGGGCGTCGCGGACCTCGCTGGCGCGCCGCTTGAGGAGGTGCTGCAAGCCTGGGCGGGCCTTGGCTATTATTCGCGCGCCCGAAATCTCCACGCCTGCGCGCGAAAAATCGTCGCCGACCATGGCGGGGCTTTTCCCGCGCATGAGGCGGAGCTGCGCCGTCTCCCCGGGATTGGCCCCTATACGGCGGCGGCCATCGCGGCCATCGCCTTCGACCGGCCCGCCGTTGTGGTGGACGGCAATGTCGAGCGCGTCGTCGCCAGGCTGCTGGCGCTGGAGACGCCTTTGCCGGCGGCGAAGAAGGAAATAGCCGCTTTTGTCGCGGAGGTCCTGCCCAGCCGCCGCCCCGGCGATTTCGCCCAGGCGACGATGGACCTCGGCGCGACCGTTTGCGCGCCGCGCAGCCCCGCCTGCGCGATCTGCCCGCTGGCCAAGGCCTGTGCGGCCAAGACGCTGAGGCCGCAGGATTTTCCCAAAAAGCCGGCGAAAAAGCCGCGTCCGTTCCGGCGCGGCGCGGCTTTCGTGCTGTTTCGCGCCGATGGCGCGGTGCTGGCGCGCAAAAGGCCTGAGCGCGGGCTGCTTGGCGGCATGACCGAATTTTTCGGCTCGGATTGGCGCGATGGCCGGGGCGAGGATTGGGCCGCGCGTATTTTTCGCGGCGGCGCTCCCGATTGCGCGCCCTGCAAGACCGCGCATTGGCGCCTCGCCGGCGAAATCGACCATGTGTTCACCCATTTTTCCCTGCGTCTGACGGTGTTCGTCGCCATAGCTCCGGGCCGTTTCGCCGCGCCCGAAAATGGGTTCTGGCTGGAGCGCGACGCCTTGCGCGGCGCGGCGCTGCCCTCGGTGATGCGCAAGGTGGAAATCCGCGCCTTCAAGGCTTTAGACTTGTCAGGACGCGGAAAGCCGGCATGATGCGGCAGGGGAGCGCCGGCAAGGCAATGTCGGATGGGAGTGCGGCGATGGTCAAGAAGCGCGGCGACAGGCCGGGGGTCGAACTGACGGAAGGCGCGATCCGCGTCAGCTGGAAGGGCCGGGTGCGCACCATTCTGCCCGCCCCCAAGCCGACCGACGCCGAGGAAGAGGCGGATTTTTTCGTCGATCTCGACGATGTCGTCTGCTGGGACCCGCCCAATGACGAAATCGAGATCGAAATGAACGAGTTGCAGCGGATTCTCGAGGAAATCGACGAGACATTCGAGCGCATGGGGCTGACGGTCGCCTACGAATAACCGGCGTCCCGGCGCTTCCCCAAAGCCCGCCTCCCCTGTAAACACTCCGGCAAAGCTTGAATGGAGAGCGCCGCGATGAAATGGGAAGATTTCCGCCAGTCCGACAATATCGAGGATCGCCGGGGCGACGACCAATATGCCGATTCCGGCGCCGGCGGCGGTTTTGGCCTGTCGTCCGGCCATCTCGGTCTGGGGACCATGGTGGTGCTCGGCCTGATCTCCTATGCGCTGGGCATAGATCCGCGCGTGGTGATCGGCGGCGCCGAAATGGTCTCGCAAATGGGGGCGGGCGCCGGCGTCCAGCAGCCGGCGGCGCCCGCGCATCAGATGAGCGCGCCAAAAGATCGCATCGGCCAGTTCGTCGCCGCCATTCTCGCCGAGAATGAGGATGTGTGGAAGGATGTGCTGCCGCAGCAGAAGAACATCCGCTTCGTCCCGGCGCCGGTGGTGCTGTACAATGGCCAGACCCGCTCCGGCTGCGGCGCGGCGCAATCGGCCATGGGGCCGTTCTATTGCCCCGACGACAAGAAAATTTATCTCGACACCTCCTTCTTCCGCGAAATGCAGAGCAAATACGGCGGCGGCGGCGATTTCGCCTATGCCTATGTGATCGCCCATGAAATGGGCCACCATATTCAGGACCAGCTCGGCATTTTGCCGCGCATGCAGGCCGCGCAGCAGCAGGCGGGGTCGCAGGCCCAGGCCAACGCCATTTCGGTGCGCATCGAATTGCAGGCCGATTGCCTCGCCGGCGTCTGGGCCGCCAACGCCAATCAGAAATGGCAGGTGATCGAGCCGGGCGACATAGAGAAGGCTGTCGCCACGGCCCAGGCGATCGGCGACGACAAGTTGCAGCAGGCGGCGCAAGGCCGGGTCATGCCGGATTCCTTCACCCACGGCTCGGCGGCGCAGCGCGTGCAATGGCTGCAAACCGGGCTGCAATCGGGCCAGATCGACAGCTGCAACACATTCGCGCAGTGATTCGGCCTCGAAAAGCTTTCTGGCGCGGCGTCAGCGGCCGCGCCAGAGCGGCGCGCGCTTGTCGAGAAAGGCGCCAATGCCCTCGCGGGCGTCCAGGGTTTTCAGATTCTCGGCCATCACGTCGCCGGTAAAGCCATAGGCCTGGGCGAGCGGCAATTCGGCCTGGCGGTAAAAGGCCTGCTTGCCGATCGCCAGCGTCAGCGGCGATTTCGACGCGAGTTTTTGCGCGTAGGCAGCCGTCACCTCTGCGAGTTTTTCCGCCGGCGCCAGTTCATTGACCAGGCCGAAGCGCAGCGCCGTCGCGGCGTCGATGGACTCGCCCGACAGCAGCATTTGCAGCGCGTGCTTGGGCGCGATGTTGCGCGACAGGGCGACCATCGGCGTCGAGCAGAACAGGCCGATATTGACGCCCGGCGTGGCGAAAATCGCGTCATCGGCGGCAAAGGCCAGATCGGCGCTGGCGACCAATTGGGCGCCGGCGGCGGTGGCGGCGCCATGGACGCGGGCGACGACCGGCTTGGGCAGGGCGACAATGGCCTGCATCACCTCGGAGCAGAGGCCGAAGAGATTTTCAATATAGGCTTCGTCATAGCTGGTTTCGCGCAATTCCTTGAGATCGTGGCCGGCGCAAAAGGCCGGGCCGGCGCCGGCCAGGACAAGCACGCGCGCGGCGGCGTCGGCGGCGATTTCGGCCAAAGCGTCGCGCAGGGCGGCGAGCATGCCCAGCGACAGGGCGTTGCGCGTTTTGGGTCGATTGAGCGTGAGCGTGACCACGCCGCCGGCGTCGCCGCGCAGCAGATAGGGTTCTTCAGTCATCGATGTTGCTTCCCACCTTGCCCTGCGTTGTTCCGCTTCAGCGGCGATGATAGCGCAAGCCCCCCCTGCGACAAGCCAACATGTGGCCATCGCCGGCGGAAAGCGCTAGAAACGCTCAACCGTGGGAGACAGAAATTGCCGGTTTCGGCCGAACATTTGCGCGACATCGCCGTCTGGTCGCATGATCTGACGGCGGAGGCTTTCGAGCGCGCCCGCGCCGGGGTGGTGGAGAAAAACTACGCCAAGGGCGCCTATATCTGCCATCGCGGCGACCGGCTCAACTCCTGGTGCGGCGTGGTTTCCGGCCTGATGAAAATGGGCTCGATTTCGCGCAGCGGCAAGGCCGTCGCCTTTTGCGGCCTGGCGGCGGGCATGTGGTTCGGCGAGGGCTCGCTGCTCAAGGACGAGCCGCGTCTCTACGATCTGGTGGCGCTGCGCGACACGCGGCTGGCGCTGCTCAACAAAGCGACCTTCTGCTGGCTGTTCGAGACCTCGGTCGCCTTCAACCGCTTTCTGGTGCGCCAGTTCAACGAGCGCATGGGCCAGTTCATCGCCCTGGTCGAACAGGACCGCATGCTCGACGCCGAAGCACGCGTGGCCCGCGCCATAGCCTGGCTGCAAAATCCGACGCTCAATCCGCAAGCCAATGGCCGCATCGACATGGATCAGGAGGAGCTCGGCCAGATCGCCGGCCTGTCGCGCCAGGCCACCAATCGCGCGCTGAAGAGTCTGGAGGCGGCTGGCCTTGTTCAGGTCGAAGCCGGGGGGCTGCGCATCGTCGATTTAAGGAAATTGCGCTTTTACGGCGATTGAGAAGACTAGTCGAAAGTCTAGTGGCGCTTCCGCAGGCGCAGCTCTTCACAATATCAAGCAAATCCCTTTCTGGCTGTCAAGCGAGCCATTGCAATTCCGCCTGCGACCGCGCAAGCTGCGCAAAATAATCATGCCTGGGTTGCGCTGGGCACATGGGTGGAAGCGGCAGGGGGAAGCGTCGTGACAGCGACGGGGGCAGGCGCGCGCGCCGATACATTTCCAAAATTCATGCGCATTCATGCGCGCGAGCGCGGCGGCCGGCCGGCCATGCGCCACAAGGATCGCGGCGTCTGGCAGAGCTGGAGCTGGGCGCAAGCCTATGAAAACGTCCGGGCGCTGGCGCAGGGCCTGCGCGAGCTCGGGTTGGAGCGCGGCGACCGCATGGCCGTGGTCGGCGCCAATCGTCCGGTGAATTACTGGTCGATCACCGCGGCGCAAATGCTCGCCGCCGCGCCCGTGCCGGTCTACGCCGACGCCATAGCCGAGGAGCTCGGCTATGTCCTGGAGAACGCCGAAGTCAAGATCGTCATCGCCCAGGACCAGGAGCAGGTCGACAAGGTTTTGGGCGCGGCGTCGCGGCTGAAAAGCCTGACTCATATTCTCTATGACGAGGATCGCGGCCTGCGCGATTACGACGATCCGCGCCTGTTGAGCGTCGCCGAGGTCATGCGCCGGGGAAAGCTGGCGCTGGAGAATCACGCCAAGGCGGCGGCGCTCGACGCCGCCATTGACGCGGGCTCCGGCGACGACGTTTCGATCATGCTCTACACCTCCGGGACAACAGGGCGCTCCAAGGGCGTGGTGCTGTCGGCGGGCCGCTCGGTGGCCGCCGCCGCCGACACCGTGGCCTTCGACAGACTGACCGACCGCGATGAGCAGCTCGCCTATCTGCCGTTGGCCTGGGTCGGCGATCACTACATGAATTACGCGCAGGGCATGGTCGCCGGCTTCTGCATGGCCTGTCCGGAAAGCCCCGAGACCGTGGCGCAGGACCTCAAGGAAATCGGCCCGAGCTTCTATTTCGCGCCGCCCCGGGTGTTCGAGGGCCAGTTGACCCGGATCATGATCCGCATGGAGGACGCCGGCGCGCTGAAGCGCGGGCTGTTCCATCATTTCCTCGGCCACGCGCGCAAATGGGGCGAGAAAATCCTCAATGGCGAACAGGTTCCGCTGCTGGCGCGGCTGCATTATGCGCTGGGCGAGGCGGTGATCTACGCGCCGCTGAAAAACGCCCTGGGCCTGTCGCGGGTGCGGGTCGCCTACACCGCCGGCGAAGCCATCGGCGCGGAACTGTTCTCTTTTTATCGCTCGATCGGCCTCAACCTGAAACAGCTTTATGGCCAGACCGAAGCTTTCCTCTATGTGACCTGCCACGCCGACGGCCATGTGCGCTCCGACACGGTCGGCGCGCCGGCGCCTCATGTCGATATTCGCATCGCAGACGATGGCGAAGTGCAGTTCAAATCGCCGGGACAATTTGTCGAATATTTCAAGGAGCCGGAAAAGACCGCGGAGGCCATGACACCGGACGGCTACGTGAAAACCGGCGACGCCGGCTTCTTCGACGATGACGGCCAGTTGCGCATCATCGACCGCGCCAAGGATGTCGGCAAGCTCGTCGACGGCAGCCTGTTCGCGCCCAAATATATCGAGAACAAGCTGAAATTCTTCCCCAATATCAAGGAGGCCGTGGCCTTTGGCGACAAGCGCGGCTTTGCCTCTGTGATGATCAACATCGACCTCACCGCCATGGGCAACTGGGCCGAGCGCAACAATATTTCCTACGCCTCCTATCAGGAGCTGGCCGGACATCCGCAGGTCAGCGAGATCGTCCAGGGCCATGTCGAGGCGGTGAACGAAATCCTGTCGCGCGAGCCGCGCGTGGCCGGCGCCCAGATCAAACGCTTCCTCATCCTGCACAAGGAGCTGGACGCCGATGACGGCGAGCTGACGCGCACGCAAAAAGTGCGGCGCGGCTTCATCGCCGAGCGCTACGCGCCGCTGGTCAACGCGCTTTACGACGGCTCGACCGAGCAGGATGTTTCGACGCAGGTGACTTTCGAGGACGGCCGCACCGGCGTGATTTCGGCGCGGGTGAAAATCCACGACGTCAAGAGTTTCGAGCCCGCTTCCGCCCCGGCGGCGGCCCCCAGGGAGGCGCGGGCGGCATGAGTTTGACGAGCGAAAACACCAAGCCGGACGTGTTGCTGGCGGTCGAAAATGTCTCGCTGTCCTTTGGCGGCGTCAAGGCGATCACCGATGTCTCCTTCGACATTCGCAAGGGCGAGATCCGCGCCATCATCGGCCCCAATGGCGCCGGCAAGACCTCGATGCTCAATGTCATCAACGGTTTTTACCATCCGCAACTGGGCCGCATCACTTTCAAGGGCGCGCGTCGCTCGCGGATGAAGCCGCATGAGGCGGCGCGCCAGGGCATCGCCCGCACCTTTCAGAATGTCGCTCTGTTCAAGGGCATGACCACGCTCGACAACATCATGGCCGGGCGCAATCTGCACATGCACTGCGGCTTCTTCTGGCAGTTGCTGCGCCATGGGCCGGCGATGACGGAGGAGATCGAGCATCGCAAATATTGCGAGGAGATCATCGACTTCCTCGAAATCGAGCATATCCGCAAGACGCCGGTCGGCAAGCTGCCCTATGGCTTGCAGAAGCGCGTCGAGCTGGGACGGGCGCTGGCCATGCAGCCGGACCTGCTGCTGCTCGACGAGCCGATGGCGGGCATGAATCTCGAGGAGAAGGAGGACATGTGCCGCTTCATCATCGAGGTCAACCAGCATTTCGGCGCGACCATCGCGCTGATCGAACATGACATTGGCGTGGTGATGGATTTGTCCGACCGCATCGTCGTGCTGGAATATGGCCACAAGATCGCCGACGGCCTGCCGGACGAAGTCAAGGCCGATCAGAAGGTGATCGACGCCTATCTCGGAGTTGCCCACTGATGGACCTGCTCTACAAGATTTTCATCGATCCCTTCGTGCAGATGGGCGGCGCGCCGGACCTGCTGGTCCAGACGCTGTGGGAGGGCTTTGTCGGCGGCATGCTCTATGCGCTGATCGCGCTGGGCTTCGTGCTGATCTACAAGGCCTCGGGCGTGCTCAATTTCGCGCAGGGCATCATGATGGTGTTCGCCGCGCTGACGCTGGTCGGCCTGCATGAAAAGGGCCTGCCGGCCTGGCTGGCGCTGATCGCCACCATTGGCGTCATGTATGGGCTGGCCATGGCGGTGGAGCGGGTGGTGCTGCGGCCGCTGGTCAACCAGCCTGACATCGTGCTGTTCATGGCGACCTTCGGCCTGACCTATTTCCTGATCGGCCTGGGCGAGCTGGTGTTCGGCGGCAATCCGAAAAACATGATCACCGGCGAGCTCGGCCTGCCCTCCGGCGCCATCGACATCAAAATGCTCGGCGGCTTCGTCTCCTTGCAGAAGATCGACATAGCCGCGGCGGCGATCGCCTCGATCATGGTGGCGGGTCTGGCGATCTTCTTCCAGAAGACCCGCATCGGCCGCGCCCTGCGCGCGGTCGCCGACGATCATCAGGCGGCGCTGTCGGTGGGCATTTCGCTCAACGAGATCTGGGTGGTGGTCTGGTTCACCGCCGGCGTGGTGGCGCTGGCCACCGGCATCATGTGGGGGGCGCGCTCCGATGTCTCCTTCGCGCTCCAGGTCATCGCGCTTAAAGCCTTGCCGGTGCTGATCCTCGGCGGTTTTACGTCCGTGCCCGGCGCCATTGTCGGCGGCCTCATCATCGGCATTGGCGAAAAGCTCGGCGAATTCTACTGGGGCCCCTGGTCGGCGGCGGCATCGAGAGCTGGCTCGCCTATGTGATCGCGCTCGCCTTCCTGCTGTTCCGGCCGCAGGGCCTGTTCGGCGAAAAAATCATCGAACGGATTTAAGCTTATGTTCTATCGCGAAGCCGGTCAGTTCAAGACCAATTACGCCGAGGACATGGCGGTGTTTCCGATCCGCCAGGATCGCATCGGTCTGGGACTCATTCTCGCCATCGCCTTTGTCGCCGTTCCCCTGTTTGGCGACGACTTCCTGCTGACCTCGGTGATGATTCCGGCGCTGGTCTATGCGCTGGCGGCGATCGGGCTCAACATTCTCACCGGCTATACCGGCCTGCTGTCGCTGGGCACGGGCGCCTTCATGGGCGTCGGCGCCTTCGCCTGCTGCAAGCTCGCCAACGCCTTTCCCCAGGTGAATATCATCGTCTGGATTTTCGTCTCGGGCGGCGTGTCCTGCCTGGTCGGGGTGATCTTCGGCTTGCCGAGCTTGCGCATCAAAGGCTTCTATCTCGCGGTGGCGACGCTGGCCGCGCAATTCTTCCTGCAATGGTGTTTCGTGCGCATCGGCTGGCTGTCGGACTATTCCACCTCGGGCTCGATCGAGGCGCCGACCCGCACGGTTTTCGGCGTCGCGGTCAGCGGCGCCACCTCGACGCCGGTGGCCCGCTATCTGCTGGTGCTCTCCATTGTCACGGTGATGACCCTGGTCGCCTCCAATCTGGTCCATGGCCGCATCGGCCGCAACTGGATGGCGGTGCGCGACATGGACATAGCCGCGCAGCTGATGGGCATAAAACTTCTGCCGGCCAAGCTGCTGGCCTTCGCCGTCTCCTCCTTCTACGCGGGCGTGGCCGGGGCGCTGATGGTCTTCCTGTGGTTCGGCTCGGCCGAGCCGGCGGCCTTCGACATCAATGTCTCCTTCCTGCTGCTGTTCATGGTCATCATCGGCGGCTTGGGCAGTCTGCTCGGCTGTTTCCTTGGCGCGGCGCTGATCCATATTCTGCCGATCGCGGTGCGCGCGGCGCCGGCGGCGCTGGGCCTCACCATCCATGCCGACAAGGTGGAGCATCTGACCTACATAATCACCGGCGCGATGATCATATTTTTCCTGATCGTCGAGCCCCATGGCCTCGCCCGCCTCTGGCAGGTGAGCAAACAGAAGTTGCGCGTCTGGCCGTTCCCCTATTGAGGGCGGCCGCGTTCATACCGGGAGGAAAGAATGAGAAACAAGATTCTTGCCGCGACGCTGGTCGCCTCCACATTCCTGTCGCCGCTCGCGGCGCGGGCCGAGGATTCGGTGTTCGTGCCGCTGTTCACCTATCGCACCGGGCCTTTCGCCGGCTCGGGGATTCCCATCGCCAATGGCATGCATGACTATCTCTCCATGCTCAATGAGCGCGACGGCGGCATTGGCGGCGTCAAGCTGGCGGTCGAGGAATGCGAGACCGGCTATGACACCAAAAAGGGCCTGGAATGCTATGATTCCGTGAAGCCCAAAAATCCGGTGATGATCAATCCCTGGTCGACGGGCACGACGCTGCCGCTGATCCCCAAGGCCTCCGTCGACAAGATTCCGATCCTGTCCATGGCCTATGGCCTGTCGGCCTCCGCCCAGGGCAAGGATTTCCCCTGGGTGTTCAATCCGCCTGACACCTATTGGGACGGCATGTCGATCATCGTCAATTACATCGGCAAGGACGCCGGCGGCTTCGACAAGCTCAAGGGCAAGAAGATCGGCTTCCTCTATCTCGACGCCGGCTTCGGCAAGGAGCCGCTGCCGCTGCTCGACGATCTCGCCAAGGACTATGGCTTCGAGGCCAAGCTCTATCCCGTCGCGCCCTCGGAAATGCAGAACCAGTCGGCGCAATGGCTCAATGTCCGCCGCGACCGTCCCGACTATGTGATCATGTGGGGCTGGGGCGCGATGAACCCGACCGCGATCAAGGAAGCGATCAAGGTCTCCTATCCCATGGACAAGTTCATCTCGGTATGGTGGCCGGGCGACGACGACGCCAAGGCGGCGGGACCGGAGGCCAAGGGGTTCAAATCGCTCAACTGGCATTCGGCGCAGCCCGATTACGCGGCGCTGGCCGACATCAAGAAATATGTCGTCGACAAGGGCAAGAGCCAGGTCGACAACAAGGACAGCGTCGGATTGCTGCTCTACAATCGCGGCGTCTATAACGCCGTGCTGATCGCCGAGGGCATAGCCAACGCGCAGAAACTGACCGGCAAGAAAGCCGTGACCGGCGAGGACGTGCGCCGCGGGCTGGAGACCATCAATCTCGACGCGGCGCGCCTCAAGGCGCTGGGCCTCGACGGCTTCACCGGCCCGATCAAGCTGTCCTGCGACGATCACAATGGCCATCGTCCCGCCTTCATCCAGCAATGGGACGGCGGCAAATGGGTGAAGATCTCCGATCCGATCGCGCCCGCGACGGACAAGGTGAAGCCGCTGCTCGAAGCCGCCGCCAAGACCTTTACCGAGAAGAACGCGCCCTGGCCGGCCCGCACCGAAACCTGCGACGCCAAGTGACACTTCGCGCCGGCCTCTTTCTGGGGCCGGCGCATGTTTTTCTGGAAAAATCATGATGACGGCGACAGCGGCGGCGACGGAAAATGTGCTTTCCGTCAATAATATCGAAGTGATCTACGATCACGTCATTCTCGTGCTCAAGGGTGTGTCGCTGACCGTGCCGAAAGGCGGCATCGTCTCGCTGCTCGGCGCCAATGGCGCGGGCAAGACCACGACGCTCAAAGCCGTCTCCAATCTGCTGCGCGCCGAACGCGGCGACGTCACCAAGGGCTCGATCGAATTTTTGGGCGAGCGGGTCGATCGGCTCAGCCCCAATGAGCTGGTGCGGCGCGGCTGCATTCAGGTGATGGAGGGCCGCCATTGCTTCGGCCATCTCAGCATAGAGGAAAATCTGCTCACCGGGGCTTTTACCCGCCGCGATGGACGCCGCGCCGTGGCCCGCGATCTCGAGCGCATCTATGAATTGTTTCCGCGCCTGAAACAAAGGCGCGGGCTGATGGCCGGCTATACCTCCGGCGGCGAGCAGCAGATGTGCGCCATTGGCCGGGCGATGATGTCGAAGCCGAGCATGATCCTGCTCGACGAGCCCTCGATGGGGCTGGCGCCGCAGATTGTCGAGGAGATTTTCGAGATCGTGCGCATGCTCAACCAGAGCGAGGGCGTGTCCTTCCTGGTCGCTGAGCAGAACGCCAATATCGCCCTGCGCTACGCCACCTATGGCTATATCATGGAGAGCGGCCGCATCGTGCTCGACGGCGAGGCCAAGGCGCTTTCGGAAAATCAGGACGTCAAGGAATTCTATCTCGGGGTCTCCGGCGCCGAGCGCAAGAGTTTCAAGGACGTCAAGCATTACAAGCGCCGCAAGCGCTGGCTGGCTTGAATCAAATCTGGGGGCGGGGGAATGTCGGCATATTTCGATCGGCTGGAGACGCGTGCGCCAAAAGCCAGGGAGACCGCGCTGTTTCGCGATCTGCGCGCCTTGCTGAAAATCGCCCAGGGGCGAGGCGCCCGGCTCAAGGCGCAATTACGCGGCATCGATATCGACAAGCTCAGGGGCCGCGCCGAGCTGGCTTCTGTTCCGGTGATGCGCAAAAGCGAGCTGTCGGAAGCGCAGGCGGCGCGCCCGCCCTTTGGCGGCTTCGTCGCCACGCCGAAATCGCGGCTGAAGCGCCTGCTGGTTTCGCCCGGCCCGATCTTCGAGCCCGAAGGTTGTGCGCGCGATTTCTGGGGGGCGGCCCGCGCCTTTCACGCGGCGGGCCTGAGCCGGGGGCAGATCGTTTTGAACTGCTTTTCCTATCATCTGACACCCGGCGGCCATATCATGGAAAGCGGGGCGCATGCGCTGAATTGCCCTGTGATTCCCGGCGGCGTCGGCAATACCGAACAGCAGGTCGAGGCCATCCATCATCTGCGCCCGGATTTTTACGCGGGCACGCCGGATTTCCTCAAAATCCTGCTCGACAAGGCGCAGGAGATGAAGCTCGACGCCTCCAGCCTGAAACGCGGCCTGGTCTCCGGCGCCGCTTTGCCGCCCAGCCTGCGCGCCGAGCTTTTGGCGCGCGGAGTCGAGGTTTTGCAGACCTATGCCACCGCCGATCTCGGCGTCATCTCCTATGAGAGCCAGGCCAGGGAGGGGATGATCGTCAATGAAGGGCTGATCGTCGAGATCGTCCGGCCCGGAACCAACGATCCCGTCGCCGAGGGCGAAGTCGGCGAAGTCGTGGTCACCCGGCTGAACGGCGATTATCCCCTGCTGCGCTTTGGCACCGGCGATCTCTCCGCCTTGCTGCCGGGCGCCTCGCCCTGCGGCCGCACCAATCTGCGGCTCAAAGGCTGGCTCGGCCGCGCCGATCAGACCACCAAGGTCAAGGGCATGTTCGTCCATCCCAAACAAGTCGCGGAAATCGCCAAAAGGCATCCCGAAGTCCTGAAACTCCGCCTGGTGGTGACCCGCGCCCACGAGCAGGACGCCATGACCCTGCGCGTCGAGGCGGCCCAGGACAGCAAGGACCTGCGCGCCGCGCTGGCCGCCTCGCTGCAGGCGGTCAGCAAGCTGAAAGGCGCGGTGGAAATCGTTCAGGCCGGCGCGCTGCCCAATGACGGCAAGGTGATTGCCGATGAGCGGCCGGTGGGGTGAGTTACAGTTGCACTTTGATCAGCCGAGGCTCCGGCTCCGCGCAACACTCGACCAGTGCCGGATAAAAATCCTCGACCGTTTTCTAAAGGTGGGTAGGATGGTGGATGTCGATTTCGGAGAACGGTAGTGCTGAAATACGCAATCGAATTGTCAGCTCTCAAGTCGGGTCTGACTGTCTTGAATAGGATGGTCCGGCAAAACGTGCGGGGTAAATCAAAATAGGCTTGGGCATATGAGGCGATTTGGAAGGCGGCTTTGGCTTCGATTCTCGAAGAGTCAGGCCGCAAGCCGTTATTGCCTGAACGACTTTTAAGATGTGAGCATCAAATGTCATTTCCAACACCACATCCTAACACGATCGCGCTCGCGCCGTTCAGGGAGTTGCGTACAACCTACTTTAAGCGGCTGGAGGATGGAGAAATCTATCAAGACCTGTTCGACGAACTCAAAGAAGTCGCGGACATGGCGGCGGACCCTTTGACGCGCCGGCACGTTATGGAAACAATCTTTATGCTTCGAAAGCGCGCGGTTTCAAAGATTAACAGCCGGTCTGTAGAAGCCCAATATATTCGCTTTCATGGGCGCCCATCACAAGTATTAAACTACCTTCGTTCACATGGCGCCGGACGTGGTGCTAACATTCCAAAAGGCTACCTTGAGCAGCTTTGGGATGAACAGCAGGGCCGCTGCAAGCTCACTAACATTCCGATGACGCTCTCAAAGTTGAAGGGCCGACCCGCGCCGTTTAACCCTGCCGTAGATTGCATCATTCCGAAGTCAGAGCCAACCAGTCCTGGCTATGCGATCGGAAATGTACGTTTGATATGCGATGTCATCAATTCATTTCGTGAAAAGCTTCCAGACGAAACTATGCACATAGTTCTTCAGAAAATCGTCGAGCACTATCCGACAACCGGCAATTATCACCTTGACATAGCAATGGCTAAATGTGGATTGTGAGGAAAAGTTATCCACATCACTTGACAAAATTAATGATAAGAGTCCTTGCCGATTCGTGAGGTAGGGGCTATATTTGATTCGGGCAGGCATGCGCCAGAATTACCCCGAGTTGCCTTAGGGCGGCAGCACCCTTAGCGGTGTGAACCAGGGGCTGGGGGCCTGCTCATTCTTTTTGAATGAACGATTCAAAAAACGCTCGCTGTTCGGCGTCGAGTTGGCTTTTGTGCATCGACGGGACAGGTGTTAGCCCGCAGTTCAAAATATCCCCCGCGTGCGAGCGGATAAGCCGAGGTTTCAACATCCTCCCATAAGCGGGTTCGTAGTTGCCGTACTGATTGGGTTCGACAGCGGAGAAAAAAGCGCTCGTAGCGCAGTCAGCGATTTGCAGACCGGCCCATCGGCTATGATTTTCAACCGCAATTTGTTCAATGTCTATGACCCTCCAATCAATTGATCTTATAGGCTGAATTTGCTCTTTCCCGTCACGCATGAGGATTAGATAATCCTTCATGGTCTGATAGTCGGTATTCCCACGACGGGAGAAGACGATTTTAATCAGGCACGGCGCTGGGTTGGCTTTTCTGTAACAGGTGGTGCTTACCCTTTCCAAAAGCCAGCGAAGCAAAAAATTGTACAGATACCCCTTCTGCTTGAAGGTCGCTTCCCATCTCGACCCCGGTATCGTTACCTTGTGAGAAAATGCAACGCATATGCCGACAGGAAGGCTGGCGATCTCTTGGCAAACAACGATTTTTTGGTCGTGTTTCAGGTTTCGGAAATGAAGGTCGCGGGTTTTTTTTAGCGGGAATCTAGCCGTGATTCGGTCTCGCCATGCGGGCATTTTCAGATCGTTTTCCCGACTGACAATGCACCCGCCAAGCGCGAGCCATCTAGATTGCCCGCCTATTGGCCCCGATGCGAGTTTGCCAAGCCCCTCGTCTCCGGCCTCATCGATATATAGGGTATAATGCTGCGTCGGATGCAAAGGTAACACTCGGATGAATGGGCAAAAGAAACCGCAAGAGCCGGAAATGATGGCGGATGGATGGTCACGATTTGAACGCGCCGTTGATGCTGCGGTCAAGTCTGGACCGATGCACAAGACATCCTCTAAGTCGAAGGAGCGCCCTGCGCGCAATGCTCGTGTTTGTAAGGGAAAGCCGGCAAACTAAGCCTTCATCTCTTAGGGGGCGTATTCATCCCAACTGAACGGCGAGACCCTGAACGAAAATGTCGTTCTGCAAGAGGGACAAAAATGACCCCGATCCGGGCCGTGCGACTTGTGCTGTATTATAGATACCTTCTTGTCTTCAAAGCATTTTGGACACAAATGATGAGGGGGTTTTCCTTCGCGGTACTCTGGCTTCAGGATAAAGGCGTACACGCCCCATCCAACACATCGAAGATCGTATTTACCCTTCTCGGCATCCCATTTTTCAAAGCTAGCCACTTTTGCTTCAAGCGCGCGTATGCTCTCGGACAGGCTCGCTTGCGCTTCCTGTGCCGAGAGGATTTTTTCTTGAAGTTCTATGACCGCTGCGTTGCGTCGGGCGGCGTCGTCGATATCCTTCAATCCCTTCGCCAAATCGAAGGCGGTCTTAAGGGCGCCGAGGCCAGTAATTATTTCAGCAGCCATGCTTTTTCCTCCAACGCAAAAAATGGTTCGCTTGAACCTTAATTCGGCCTTGCTTCACCAGCGCGCCGATATGTCAGGCGCTTTCCGACAATGCCGCCAATGCTCGTTTCAAAGCGAGCGAAATCGGTCACTTTGCGGGTGTTCCATTTAAAGTCCTGTTCCGCCGTGTAGCGGTGCAAATGGGCTTCCGAAACATGATGGAAGGTGCCGAAAACGGCGCGCTTCAAGAGGCTGAAATAACCCTCAACCGTGTTGGAATGCCAGAAATATGCGCGGGCATATTCGTTGGCGGAATGGTTCACGGTGCCGTGCAAAGCGAAGCCAGCTCCGATCTTCGGGTAGATCGGGCTTTCGTCGGTCATCAAGGCGCTGGCGGCGTGGACATTCTTTTCAATGATCGGGCCGAGGGTCTTGGACGACACTTGCGCCATGTGGAAAGAGCGCACGTTGCCGTCACGCTCGACAAGCGAGAAAACCGCTTGCTTGGGCGCGGGTTTGCGGTGCGCGCGGTTCTTAGCTTTGCCGCCGACATAGGTTTCGTCGGCTTCCACAACCTTGTTCTGACCGCCCATCGGCGCCAGATCGGGAGAAGCTTTCAGGCTCTCGCGGATGCGATGGCAGAGAAACCAAACCGTCTTGTAGGGGCGGTCAATCATGCGGCTGATTTGAAGGGCGCTCATGCCTTTCTTTGACGACATCATGAGATGCGTGACGGCAAGCCAAGTATGCAGCGGGATTTTGCTGCTCTCGTAAAGCGTTCCAACGGTCACAGAAAAGGGTTTGCGGCAAGCGTTGCACTGGTAAAGGCCGGCGCGCGTGGTTTTGCCCTTCATGAGCGTGGATTGATCAACAGCACCACAATGCGGGCAGTTGCGACCATTCGCCCAAACCCGTGCTTCAAGCCACTCGCGGGCGGCTGTTTCGTCGTTGAAGATCGGGTTGGCGAGAATGGACATGGTTAGCTCCTATGCCAACCATTCTATATGTAGATCGTACTATGTCAAGGTGATAATTGCCCGACAACCAAATTGAAAAACGGATCGCCGACCATTATATACGCGCCCAAAAACCCTGTTGGCTTGTTAGAAAACCCGCAGCAATCGACCGATCCAAACCGGCTTCTCGCGCAATTCTTGCCAAAAGAAACGAAATGAAAAGCTTCTGGCGCGCCAATTTTTTCCCAGGAACCCGGGAATACTGGCCGTCTATACGCAATCTTCGGTCCGAAACGGAACCCTTTCCGAAGTCGCCTTCGGCCCTGCGCGCCGAAGCAGCAAAAAAGGCGGCAGAGGCCGCGAGCGTCGAACGTGAACTTGCCGCGCAGGCTGCCCGGGCCGAAGCAGAACTGGCGGTGCGGGCCGCCGACCAAGCGATGCGACAGGTAAATCGAAAGGCGCTACGAAAGGCCAAAAAGCGGAAACTAAAAAAGCGATGAAAAAATCTCACGCATGCTTCGGGTTACGGCGACAGGATACGAAATCCCCAAACATTCCCGTCGGATCGCTCACTTTCATCAAGTCGGACGCCTGTGGTCGCTATAGGCTCGGTTGAGCGCGATCTGTCCGCTCTTCGACGATGGCGAAAAGCTCGAATGAGGAGCGCGACTCCTTCTCCCGCTCGCGGGAGAAGGTGGCCGGCGAAGCGGGTCGGATGAGGGCCTTGGGACTGCTTCGATCCTCGCCGTTCAACCGATGGCTTTCGTGTTCAATGCCGAATGCAGAGGCTTTCCTCGGCGCCCTCATCCGGCCTGCCGGCCACCTTCTCCCGCGAGCGGGAGAAGGGCGCGCGCGGGCGAGTTTACGCGGCCTCCGTAGGCTGAGTTGCGGCGACAGAGTTACCGCGACAGTCTACGAAATCCCCAAACATGCCCATCGGCTCGCTCACTTTCATCAAGTCAGACGCCTGTCGTCGCGATAAATTCGGTTGCGCGCACGATCTGTCCCCTCTCCCCGCCTCGGCGGGGTTTTTTGACGATGGCGAAAAGCTCGAATGAGGAGCGCAACTCCTTCTCCCGCTCGCGGGAGAAGGTGGCCCGCGGAGCGGGTCGGATGAGGGCCTTGGGACTGCTTCGATCCTCGCCGTTCAACCGATGGCTTTCGTGTTCAATGCCGAATGCAGAGGCTTTCCTCGGCGCCCTCATCCGGCCTGCCGGCCACCTTCTCCCGCTCGCGGGAGAAGGGCGCGCGAGGGCAATGAAAGCCGGCGCTATTTCGCCGCCAGAGCATCTCGAATGAGCCCGAGCGCAATGTCGCAACCGCCGATCACCGTGTCATTGGGAATGCGCAACACGCGATATCCTTGTGAACGCAGCCAAAGGGTCCGGCGCGCATCGTGAATTTGCTGCTCCACTTGATCATGCGGCGCGCCGTCGAGTTCGACAATCAGCTTCGCCTCGATGCAAAGGAGGTCGGCGATGTATTTGCCGACAGGGACTTGCCGCCTGAATTTGTGACCTTCGAAACGCGATCCGCGCAAGGCGCGCCACAGGACCGTTTCCGCCGTTGTCATGCGCTTGCGCAGTGTCCGCGCAAACGGCAATGTCAGTGCTGTCGGGCGGCGCGGCATATCGCATTTTGCGAGCCGAAGGCAAAGGCGTCAAGGCCGGTTCCGGTCCCGGCGCCCTCATCCGGCCTGCCGGCCACCTTCTCCCGCAAGCGGGAGAAGGGCGCGCGCGCAACAATCCCGCGCCGTTCGATTCCATATTCTTCAGTCGATGTGATGCGCCGGATGGCCTTTGGCTTGGTTTTGGCGCCTTTCATGAGGGCGTTCAGACGCCGTTTTCCGGAAAGTTCTATCTTGAGTTGAAATACAATCGCGCAAAATACGCGAAAATGCGCAAAATTTCGTGCGATTCACGCGATTTTCGTGAAAAATCACGCATTTTTTCGTGTGACAACTTGCAGGTTGCTTACGGGGAGACGGGGGTGAAAATCTCTTTGGGCTCGGCGCCGATAGGGCGGAAAATCTCAAAAATAGAGAAAAAACAAATATTTGCTAATGTGCCGGAACTGTTTCACGTGAAACATAACGTGAACAAAATTTCGCCCAAATAGCCGATATCAAGGATTTGTCGATTTTCACTTCTTGCCACAATTGCCACAATCGGCTTGAGAGGGCGGGCCGATCCGCTGCGGCAAGCGACCGGCTGCTTTCCCTTACAGTTGGACCTCGATCAGCCGAGGCCCCGGCTCCGCGCAGGAATTGACCAGCGCGGAATAGAAATCCTCGACCGTGGCGACGCTCGTTGCCGGCACGCCCATGCTTTTGGCCATGGCGAGCCAGTCGATGGCGGGGCGGTCGATGTCGATCATCGCCAGCGCCCGGGGGCCGGGCGCGCCAAAACCCATGTTGGCGTATTCGGTCTTGAGGATCTGATAGGAGCGGTTGGCGAAAATAATGGTGGTGATGTTGAGGTTTTCGCGGGCCTGGGTCCACAGCGCCTGGATCGTGTACATGGCGCTGCCGTCGCCGACCATGCAGATGACACGGCGCTCCGGGCAGGCCAGCGCGGCGCCGGTCGCAACGGGCGTCGCGTAGCCGATGGAGCCGCCCATGTTCTGGATCATGTCATGCGGGGCGGCGCCCTCGGTCAGGCCCATGGACTGGCGGCCGGTGGTCAGGGATTCGTCGACGACAACAGCGTTTTCGGGAATGGCGGCGCAAAGCGCGAGGGCTATGCTGGTCGGGTCCAGCTTGCCGGTGGGCGGGGCCGGTTTGACGCGTTGCTGCTTGCGGGCGACGGTTTTTTGCGCGCCCAAAAGCTCCAGGAGCATTTCGAGGGCGGCGGCGCTGTCTTCGTCGGTTTCGACGAGGCGATGCACCGTGCATTCGGGATGCTTGAGCAGGCTCGGACTGTCGGGATAGCTGAAGAAGGCGATGGGCTCGCCGGTTTCAAGGGTGACGATCCGGCGGAAGTCTTTGAGAAACTCCAACGCCGGCGCAATGAAATAGGGGATGCGTTCGAGCGTCACGCGGCCGGCGCCGCGGTGGATATGCGAGGTCAGGAACTGGGTGGCGAGCCGGCAGCCGGTCGCCGCCGCCAGTTTGCCGGCGAGCTCCAGCGCCTCGCCCCGGCAGGCGCGGCCGCCGAGAATCACCAGGGTCGGCTCGTCGCCGGAGTTTTTCAAAACCTTGGCCACGGCCTCGACCCGGTCGGCGGGCGGGGCGGGGCGGAGGACCGGCTCCACCGGACAGGCGGGCGGCTCGCCGGCGTCTCCCCATGAGGCGTCGCCGGGCATGATCAGCGTGGCGATGCGGCCGGGCCTTGCCGCGCTCACGGCGCGCGCCGCGTCGCTCGCCACGGTTTTCGGGCCGTCGATGCGGCGCACCCAATGGCTCAAGGGGCGGGCGAGGCCCTCGATGTCGGAGGTCAGCGGCGCCTCATATTTGAGGTGCTGGGTCGCGTGCTCGCCGACGATATTGACCATGCCGGAGCCGGCGCGTTTGGCGTTGTGGATATTGGCGAGGCCATTGGCCAGTCCCGGCCCGAGATGCAGCAGGGTCGAGGCCGGCGTCCCCTTCATGCGCCAATAACCGTCGGCGGCGCCGGTGGCCACGCCCTCGAACAGGCAGAGCACGCTGCGCATGCCCGGATTTTCCAGCGCGGCGAGAAAATGCATTTCGGAGGTGCCGGGATTGGCGAAGCAGATGTCGACGCCCTGCGCCACGAGGGTCGCAACCAGAGTTTCCGCGCCGTTCATGGCCTTCTCCAAAGGGTTGGAGCGCAAAATATTCCGCCCCCGCCGCCGCGTCGAGCGTCGCAGCGGAGCCTACAGCAATTTGGCGCGGTCGGGGAGGCGCTGGCGCCCGAGAGCCCGGCGCGGCGCATGGAGGGAAGTTCTCGCGCCTCGGCGGGAGCGACCTGCTCGACCGAGCCTCTTGGCCAAGCCCGCGATCCGAGACGCGCCTCGCGCGGAACGGCGGTTTAGCGCCGAGCCAGCGCGAAAATCAACGCCGCCAGCAAAAGCGCGCAAAGGCCCTGCCAGAACAACAGCGGGTTTTTCTGGTAGAGCGAGCTTTTCGCTGGCGCGACCGGGCCGCCCCGGCTCACGCCATTCTCGATCTCGAAGGCGAATTCCAGCACATCGCCGTAGCGCTCGCCAGGATCGACGCGGATCGCCCTGGCGAGCGTCGCCTCCAGCCACGCCGGCAGGTCGGGTCGACACGCCGTGAGCGAGGCGGCGGCGCCGAAACGCGGTTTTGAAAAGGGTTCGATCTCGCCATAGGGATAGCGCCGCGTGAACATGCGAAACACCGTCACGCCCAAGGCGAACAGGTCGGACATTTCATCGCCGCCCGCGCCGGAAAACAGTTCCGGCGCCATGTAGGAGGGCGTGCCGGGAATGTTTTCCGGCGGAAAATCCTCGATCTGCGGCAGCCGCGCGACGCCGAGGTCGAGCAGTTTCAGCCCGCCGTCCCTGAGAAGCAGAATATTGTCCGGCTTGATGTCGCGGTGGACGATCCCGGCGCGGTGAAGCGTGGCGACGGCGCGGGCGATGCGGGTCGCGATCTGCGCGCCCTCGCGCGGATCGATGCGCGGCTCGCGGTTCAATCTCTGCTCCAGCGTCTCGCCGTCGTAAAAGGGCATGACGGAATAAAGCCGGGTCTGGCGTTCCGGCGGCTGTTCGAGGGTTTCGCCGATCCAGGGACTGCGGACCCGGCCGGCGACAAAGGCCTCGTTGATGAAAGCGCGGCGGAAAACCGCGTCCCTGGCGACTTCGGCCTTGGGGAACTTGACCGCGACTTGCGCGCCATTGCGCAGATCCTGCGCCCGCATCAACCGGGAATAGCGTCCGTCGGCGAGACAGGCGTCGATGCGGTAATCGTCGACGATCTGGCCGGGGTCCGGCGGCGCGCCAATGGGCAGGCCGTCGAAAAAATCGCTGATTTCGGCTTCCGCCGCCGGCGGCGTGTCGAGTATGTCGACGATCATCGCCGTGCAATTGTCGGCGCTGCCGGCGTCGAGCGCGGCGGCGACGAGGTCGGACGCGGTCTGTTCGGGCGCGGCGCGGGCGGCGAGGACAGCTTTCAGATCGGCCTCGCGCAGGGCGCCATGCACGCCGTCGCTGCACAAGAGATAGCGTTCGTGCGGCCGCAAGGAAAACGCGGAATGGTCGAGGCGGACCGAGTCCTCCAGCCCGACGGCGCGGCGCAGCACATGGCTGAAAGCGCCTCGCCCCATGACATGGTCTTCGGTCATTTGCTCCAGCGCGCCTTCGCGAAAGCGATAAAGGCGGCTGTCGCCGACATGGACGCAATGGCCGGCGCGCCCCGACAGGATCAGGGCGGTGAAAGTCGTCGCCATCCCCGCGAGTTCAGGATCGACGCGGCCTTGGGCGACGATCCAGGAATTGATCGCGTCGAGCGCGCGGGCGGCGGCCTGCCGAACCCCGAGCGAGCCGGGCAGGGAGAAAAATCCGTCGAAAAAGCCGCGCACCGTGAGTTCCGACGCCTCGCGTCCGCCTTTCGCGCCGCCCACGCCGTCAGCCAAGGCGGCGACCACGGCGCGACGCGTGTCGAGCCGCGGCCTGCCGACGCGGGCGGCGGCGTAATCCTGGTTCTCCGACCTTTTGCCGCATTCAGAGGCGAAGCCGATCTCGAAGCGCAAATCGTGGTCGTGGCGTTCCAGCCGGCTCATGGGTTTGGCTTCCGCGCGAAAAGGGCGATCCGGGGGAAAAGGCCGACCGGATCGCCCAAACTAACTGTTTTTCGACAAAACACGCAAAAGTGGCGCGTTAAATCCTGGCCCCCGACACCGCGCCCCAGGTGGTGCGCCAGCGGTTCTTGACCAGCGTCAGCCCGGCGACGCCGAGCAACGCCAGCGCCGAGAAGAACAGAAAGCCCCACATGAAGCCGCCGGTCATGCCCTTGGATGTCGCCAGCGTCTTGGCGAGGAAGAAGCCGCCCAAGCCGCCGGCGAAACCGACCAAGCCGGTCATCACGCCGACCTCGTTGCGGAAGCGCTGCGGCAGCAATTGGAACACCGCGCCATTGCCCATGCCCAGGCACAGCGTGCCCAGCGAGAACAGCGCCACGGCCAGCCAGCCGATGGGCGGAAGTTCGACCAGGGTCCAGCCGCCGCTCGCCGGGGCCGGTCCCTCCGGCAGCATCGCCACGGCGAAATAGCAGGCGGCGACGACCAGGAACATGAAGCTCAAGGATTTGATCCCGCCGATACGGTCGGCGATGGCGCCGCCCACCGGTCGGAAGGTCGAACCGAAAAACACGATCAGCGCCACCATCAGGCCCGCCGCCACCGGCGTGGCGTGGAACTGGCTGGTGAAATAGAGCGGCAGCGCCGAGGCCAGGCCGACGAAGCCGCCAAAGGTGATGAAGTAAAAGAACATGAACCAGCGGCTGTCGGGATCGGCAAGCAACTGACCATACTTCCGCATGGGGATGCGGTTGATCGATCCGGGCGCGTCCTTGGCGGCGAAAATGTAATAGACCAGGATCAGCGCCATGGGAGCCAGCAGCGCCGCGTAGACGCCCTGCCAGCCCCAATGTTCGGCGATGGTCGGCGCGAACAGGGTGTCGAGCACCACGCCCATGTTGCCGGCGCCGGCTATGCCCATCACCACCCCTTGCAGATGGGGCGGGTACCAGCGTCCCGCCTGCGGCAGGGCGACGGCGAAGGAGGCGCCGCCCAGACCCAGAATCGCGCCGAACACGGCGATCGCAGCGGGATTGGCGAGGCCGAACAGCCAGACATAGGCGCAGGCGACGGCGACCACCGCTTGGCCCAGCGCGCCGGTGAGCTTGGAGCCGATGGCGTCGGCGAGAACGCCCAAGGGAATGCGCAAGATCGCGCCTGAGAGCACGGGAATGGCGACCAGCGTCAGTTTCTGCTCGATGGGAATGTTCATCTGCTTGGCGATATAGGCCATCAGCGGGCCGAGCGAGACCCAGGCCATGAAGCTGATGTCGAAATAGAGGAAGGCCGAGAGCAGCGTCGGCCAGTGGCCTGATTCTTTCAGGTCGGAGAGTTTCATGAAGTTTTCCTTTCTTGGGAGTGTTTTTGCGCGGCGGCGTGCAACAGAGCCTCAATTTCCGGTCGGCAGGAGCCGCAACCGGTTCCCGCGCCCGTCGCTTCCGAGACCGCCCCGATTGTGGCCAGGCCCTTGTCGATGATGGCGTCGAGAATCGCATTGGCGCCGACATTGAGGCAGACGCAGATTTTCTTGCCGGGATCGCTGGCGCTGCGCGGCGGCCGGCCGGCGAGCAGCGCCAGCGGCGCCAGATCGCCGGCGTCGAAGCGCTCGCAGGCCCAGGCGCGGGCGACGACCACGGGCCGGGGCGACAGATAAAAGGCGCCGAGGATTTGGCCGTCGCGCGTGGCCACGCAGCGATAGCCGCCGCCGCCCGCATCGCGCGAAGCCACGATCTCGCAGCTCTCCTCTATGCCCAGGCCGAAAATTTTTCGCGCCAGACGCTCGGGGTGTTCGAGGGCGGTGAAATCGGCCAATTCGACGCGCCAACCGTTTCGCGTGCGCGCCAGCGCCCAATAGGCGCTGTCGATTGTTTCAGGTTTTTTTCGCGTCAAGCCGAAAGCATACCAGGCGGGGTGGGCGGCCCGCGCCGCGACTGGCGTCGCCTTGCCCTCCGGCTGGCCGGAGATCGGATCGACCACCGGCGCGATCAGTGCGCCGACGCGGGCTTTTGACGCGTAAACATCGGTCCAGTGGATCGGCGCGAAAATCGAGCCGCGCTGCTGGCGCTCGGTGATTTGCGCGCGCAACAGAACTTCGCCGCGGCCATTGCTGAGCCGCACGAGAGTCGCCGGCTCGACGCCGAGCCGCGCCGCGTCCAGCGGGTTGATCTCGGCGAAGGGCTCGGCGATGTGCTGGGCCAGTTTTTCCGCGCAGCCGGTGCGGGTCATGGTGTGCCACTGGTCGCGCAGCCGCCCGGTGTTGAGCACGAAGGGGGTTTCGCCCAGAGCCGGATTTGCCGGCCGGCGGAAAGGCGTGGCGATAAGCCGCCCGCGCCGCGACGGGGTGAAGAATTGGCCGTCGGCGAAAAAGCGCTTTGGCGCGTCGCCTGGTTTTTCGCTTGCGCGCAGCGGCCATTGGAACGACCTCAGCGCCTCATATTCGGCGGGCGAAATTTGCGCATGGGCGGAAATGTCGAAATCGCGGGCGCCACCGTTTTTATAGCCGCTCAGCGCCGCATGTTCGGCATAGACTCCCGCCGCGTCCCTCCAGGCGAAGCTTTCGGCGAAACCCATGCGCGCCGCGACTTCGGCGATGACGCGCCAATCGGCGCGCGCTTCGCCCGGCGCCGGCCGCAGGGCGCGCTGGCGGGAAATGCGCCGTTCCGAATTGGTGACGGTTCCCTCCTTCTCGCCCCAGGCCAGGGCGGGCAGGGCGACATGGGCGCAGGCCAGCGTGTCGGTGGTCTCCACCACGTCGGAGACCACGACGAAGGGGCATTTTTTCAGCGCGGCGCGGACGAAATCGGCGTCGGGCAGGCTGTCCACGGGATTGGTCGCCATGATCCACAGCGCCTTGATCCGCCCGTCGTCCACCGCCTGGAACAGATCGACCGCCTTGAGCCCGGGCTTTTGCGGCAGGGGAACAGGCGTTCCCCAGAATTCGCGCACCAAAGCGCGATGGGCGGCGTCGTCCAGATCCATATGGGCGGCGAGCATATTGGCGAGGCCGCCAACCTCGCGGCCGCCCATGGCGTTGGGCTGGCCGGTCAGCGAAAACGGCCCGCAGCCCGGCTTGCCGATGCGCCCAGTGAAAAGATGGGTATTGATGATGGCGTTGACCTTGTCGGTTCCCGCCGAACTCTGATTGACGCCCTGCGAATAGACGGTGACGCAACGATCGTTGGCGATGACCAGATCGTAGAAGTGGCGAAGATCGGCGCGCGGCAGGTCGGTCGCCTCCGCCACCTTGTCGAGCGACCATTCGCGCGCTACGGCCAGAACCTCGTCGAGGCCTTCGGTATGGGCGGCGGTAAATTTCCTGTCCTGCTTTTTCGCCCGCCGCAATTCACTTAGCAGGCCGAGGAACAGCGCCACGTCGGAGCCGGGCTTGAGCGACAGATGCAGATCGGCGAGTTCGCTGGTGGCGGTGCGGCGCGGATCGATATTGACGACGAAGGGCCGTCCCCGCCGCTTTTCCCGCGCGGCGGCGAGGCGCTGAAACAGGATCGGGTGGCACCAGGCGAGATTGGAGCCGACGAGAACCACGAGATCGGCTTCGTCAAGATCCTCGTAGCAGCCGGGCACGGTGTCCGAGCCGAAGGCGCGCTTGTGGCCAGCGACCGAGGAAGACATGCACAGCCGCGAATTGGTGTCGATATTGGCCGAGCCGATGAAGCCCTTCATCAGCTTGTTGGCGACGTAATAGTCCTCGGTCAGCAATTGCCCGGAGACGTAAAACGCGACGGAATCGGCGCCATGGGTCTCCACCGCCTGCGCGAACATGCGCGCGGTGAGGTCGAGCGCATCCTCCCAGCTCGCCTGTCGCCCGGCGATGCGCGGATGCAGCAGACGCCCCTCCAGCCCCATCACCTGATCCAGCGCCGAGCCCTTCACGCATAAACGGCCAAAATTGGCGGGATGCGCGGCGTCGCCGGCGACGGTGATTTTCTCGCCGTCAACCGTCGCCGCGACGCCGCAGCCGGTGCCGCAATAGGGGCAGGTGGTCTTGATGGTTTGCGTCATGTTCTTGCGCTCACGCCGGCGCCAGCGCGCTCATGTCGATGTAGATGCGTCCATTCTCGATTTTCACCGGGAATTTCTTGGCGCAGCCTCGATCCGCTCCTGTCGCCTCGCCATCCTCCAGATTGATGATCCAATTGTGCAAGGGGCAGGCGACTTTTCGCCCATGGACGATGCCCTCGCTCAAGGGGCCGCCCTTGTGCGGGCATTTGTTCTCCAGTGCGAAAATCTCGTTGCTGGCGGTGCGGAATACGGCGATTTCGGTGCGTGGCGTGCGCACGGTTCGCGCGCCGCGCTGCGGCACGGCGGCGACCGGGCCGACGTCGAACCAAAGAGTTTGGTCTTCCATGATGGCGCTCCTCATTCGGCGGCCTGTGGCAGTTTCGGTCCAAGCACGGCGAGCGGCATGAATTCCTGCATGTCCTTGCCGGCGGCGCGCTCCGCCCAGGGGTCTTTTCGCGCCGCGCGCTGCGAGATCAGAAAGCGCGCGTGAAGGGCTTTTCGCGCTTCGTGATCCTCGAAAATCAGCTTGCGCAAGTTTTCGAGGCCGATCTTGTCGACCCATTTGTAGAGGCGGTCGAGATAGGCGGCCTGTTCGCGATAGGCCTGAAGAATGGCCGAGCAATATTCCAGCGCCTCCTCCTCGGTCTCGACATGTCCCAGGAGATCGGTGGCGCGGACATGCAGGCCGGCGGCGCCGGAGACGTGAATGTCGTAACCGCTGTCCACGCAGATCACGCCAATGTCCTTGACCGTGGCTTCAGCGCAATTGCGCGGGCAGCCGGAGACGCCGAGCTTGACTTTGGCCGGGGTCCAGGAGCCGCACATCAGCTTTTCCAGCTTGATCCCCAGCCCGGTGGAATCCTGCGTGCCGAACCGGCACCATTCCTTGCCGACGCAGGTCTTCACCGTGCGCAGCCCCTTGGCGTAGGCGAAGCCCGAGACCATGCCGGCGTTGAGCAATTGCGCCCAGACGGCGGGCAGGTCCTGCTTTCGCACGCCAAGCAGATCGATGCGCTGGCCGCCAGTGACTTTTACCGCCAACTGGTAGCGGTCGGCGACATCGGCGATGACGCGCAATTCATCCGGGGTGGTCACGCCGCCCCACATGCGCGGCACCACCGAATAGGTTCCATCCTTCTGGATATTCGCGTGGACTCGCTCATTGATGAAGCGCGCCTTGTAATCGTCCTGATATTCGCCCGGCCAGTCCGCGACCAGGTAATAATTCAGCGCCGGCTGGCAGGAGGGACAACCGCCCGAGGATTTCCAGCCCAGCTCCTGCATGACCGCCGGCAGGGTTTTGAGCTTCTTTTCCTTGATGAAGCCGCGCACGTCCTCGTGGGTCAAATCCGTGCATTTGCACATATGTTTGCGGCTGGGCCCGGCGAATTTCTCGCCCAGCGTCGCCGCGAGCAGCAGCTCGACCTTGCCGGCGCACTGGCCGCAGGAGGCGGAGGCCTTGGTTTTGGCGCGCACCTCTTCCAGCGTGGTCAGTCCCGCGTGGATCGCCGCGACGATCTTGCCCTTGTTGACGCCGTTGCAGCCGCAGATTTCCGCATCATCCGGCAAGGCTGCAACGGCCGCCGTAGGGTCCAGCGGGGACCCTCCCTGATAGGCCTGGCCGAAGATCAAAGTGTCGCGAATGGCCGAGACATCCTCCGCCTTCTTCAACATGTCGAAATACCAGCCGCCATCCTCGGTGTCGCCATAGAGCACCGCGCCGACGATCTTCTGGTCGCGCAGGATGACGCGCTTGTAGACGCCGCGCGAGGGGTCGCGCAGCACGACCTCGTTGTTCTCGTCGTCGTCTGAAAAATCGCCGACGGAGAACAGGTCTATGCCCGTGACCTTCAGCTTGGTCGAGGTCGCCGCCGGGACGAAGCCGGCGGGATTTTCGCCGGCCAGTTCAGCGGCCAGAACCTTGGCCATGTCATAGAGCGGCGCCACGAGACCATAGCACTGGCCGCGATGCTCGACGCATTCGCCGACGGCGAAAATATTCTCGTCGCTGGTGCGCATCCAATCGTCGACAACCACACCGCGATTGGTGGTCAGGCCGGCGGCCTTGGCGAGCGTGGCGTTGGGACGGATGCCCACGGCCATGACCACGAGATCGGCGGGCAAAACGCGCCCGCCCTTGAGGCGCACGCCGGTGACATGGTCGACGCCTTCGACCGCCTCGGTATTGGCCTCGGTGATAACCTCTATGCCCCTGGCGGTTATAGCGTTTTTGAGCAGATAGCCGGCGCTGGAGTCGAGCTGGCGCTCCATCAGCGTCGGCATCAGATGGACGACCGAAACCTTCATGCCCTTCATCGCCAGGCCGGCGGCGGCTTCCAGGCCGAGCAGGCCGCCGCCGATGACGACCGCGTGGCCGCCCTTGGCGCAGGCACCGTGCATTTTCTCGACATCGTCGAGATCGCGGAAAGTGACGACGCCCGGCAGGTCGACGCCGGGGACGGGAATGACGAAGGGCGTCGAGCCTGTGGCGATCACCAGTCTGTCGTATGCCAGCGTTTGGCCGGCGCCGGTGGTGACGCTCTTGGTCTCGCGGTCAATGGCGATCACAGGCTCGCCCCGCCGCAGATCGACCTTGTTGGCGGCATACCAGGCGTCGTCATGAATGACGATATCGTCGAAGTTCTTTTCTCCCGAGAGCACGGGCGACAGCATGATGCGATTGTAATTGACCCTTGGCTCCGCGCCGAACAGGGTCACATGGACAGGGGTCTTGGTCCTTTCGAAAAGCTCTTCGAGCAGGCGCCCAGCGGCCATGCCATTGCCAATCACCACAAGTCTTTGCGCGCCAACTGGTGTGGCCGTTTTTGGAAATTTTTCGACCTGTCCCATGACGGACCCCTCGCTGCGACGCGCCCGAGCAAAGGTTCGAAACTGTGGTAAGGGTTTAGCAAGCGACACCCGTCGTTCCGCGCAAGCGCTGCGGAATGGCCACAACCGAAAGCCGCCTTTGGCTTTCGCGAACCGATGATCGGGGTCGTCATTGACCTCGCGGCTTCCATCGCAAGACTGGCGCCAGTCGGGCGCTGCCTATTAAAGGCTATGAAAAACAGACGAATATGTCGTTATCGCTTGAATTTAAGTCTGTGAGGCTTTGTCTAAAGAATGGGCGGTTAGCGCATAAAATCTATGCGGAGCGCCGAAATCGGCGGCAGGGTTCAGACGGCGCCAGCTATCAATATCGCCAAGATTTCGCGCCAGTTCTCGGGCGTGAAACGTCCGGTGAAAAATTGCGGCGCCAGGGGCAGATCGGGCGCTTCGCCGAAGGGCTGGAATGCGGCTCTTGCGCGCGAAATCGTCTCGTCATCGACCTCCGTCTGGCCGGCGAGCGCCATCAGCAGCAGCACCCAGAGCGCCTGATCCGAGGATAGGGCCGTCGCGCGGGCGTCGAGCCGCAGCACAGGGGGGGCGTTGTCGCGCGCCAGAGCCTGGGCGACCATTTCTGGCGCGACCGGCGCGTCCAGGGTCTGGCCGACCAGCGCGCAAAATTCCTCATGGTTTTCCGGGTGCTCGCCCCATATCGCGGCGCGGCGCAGCGCGCGGGCGGCGGCCTGGGCGAGGCCCGGTTCGCGCAGGGCGTTTTCCCGCGTAAAGGCCAAGACCTTTTCCGGGCAATCGCGGACCAGGGCGGAACAGGGGAACAGCAGCCGCGCCGCGCCGCCTTTTTGCGCCAGTTCGTTCCAGGGCGCGCCGACGCAAAAGCCGTCCAAAAAACCAGCCGCGAGCGCGGCGCCGACCAGCGGCGGCGGCGTCACTGTCAACGACAGCGTGTCGAGCGGAACGCCGCCGGCGCGCAACCAGAGCAGCAGTTGATAATGATGCAACGAATAGGGAAAAACATGGGCGAAGCGCGGTTTCGTCTCGACCGCCAGCGTCGCCAGCGCCCGCGCCGAAGCCGCCGGGCCGCCGCAAATTTTCTCCGCCAGCGGCGCCGACGCCGAAACGCCATTGCCGTCTAGGCCCAGCGCGGCGACGCCGATCATAGGCGTGGGAAAGCCGTCGAGGCCGAGATTTGAGGCGATCACGGCGGGCGCCAGCATTTGCGCGGCGTCATAAAGGCCAAATGCCAGTTTGTCGCGCAGATTGGCCCAACTCGGCTCGCGGTGCAGCTCGAATTTTACGCCCTCCTCGGCGTCGAAAATTTTGGCCGCGGCGACCAGTAAAAGCCCGGCGTCAAGCAGTGGCAGATAGCCGATGCGCAGCGTTTTGGTCATTTCAGCAGCTCCGCCGCGGTGAGAATCGAGCGGGCGACTTCGGCGATCTTCTTGCCCTCGTTCATCGCCACCTTGCGCATCATGGCGTAGGCCTGCTCCTCGGAGATATTCTTGGCCTTCATCACCATGCCCTTGGCCTGGTCGATCACCTTGCGGTCGGCCAATTGGCTCTGCGCCGCGGCCAGTTCCTCGCGCAGCCGTGAGAAGGCGTTGAAGCGGGAAATGGTGAGATCGACAATGTTTTTGACGCGCTCCTTTTTCAGGCCGTCGACCACATAGGCCGAAACGCCGGCGTCAATGGCGGCGTTGATCATCGCGGCGTCGGATGTGTTGGCGAACATGGCCACGGGCCGGGCGGCGGCGCGGAAATGCGGATCATCTGCTCCAAAACGTCGCGGCTGGGATTTTCCAGATCGATCAGCACCATATCCGGGCCGATGGCGCTCAACCTGCGCTCCAGGTCGAGGAAATCGTCGACGATGAAAACCTTGCTGTGCCCAGCCTCGAGCAGCCCGTCGCGCAAAATGGCGGTGCGCAACGGATTCTGGTCGACTATGACGATGCGAAACTCATTTTCGGACAAGGCCGCCCCGTTTTTCTTTTCGGCGCCGCATTATAGGCCGGGCTTCAAAAAAATGGACCAGCTTTCTGCCGCCATTTGTTCGGTTCCGCCGCTGTCTTTGAAAAACTTCTTCCTGGCCGGGGGGGGGCTGAAGAGAATTATTCAACTAAGCCTCACAGGGACGAAAATTTTTCCGACGATTGGAGCCCTAGCCCCCGGCGCGAATTGCGGGCGGGAACCACGAAGATGGAAGCTGAACCGCTCTGGCGCCGACAATGAGCGCATTTCCGCCGGGTTCCCAACAGGATTTTGGCGAGAGACACGACCGAACGCTTGCCTCACAAATGGGTGGGCACAAACGCCATGTCCAGTAATCTAAAATATATGTTGAATCATAGATTAGTGGCGGAGGGAGCGTCCGACTCCTACCTATTCGCGCAAGTTCGCCTATGTCCGTAAAACCCCTGTAAAATATGGCTTATACGCGAATCATCATTCGCGTTTGGTCGTTGCAATTCGCCCTATTCCGCGCTAAAAGTATGGGTCAAAGGATTTCACTTTATGGCCCGCGAATACAAAAAACTCAATTCTCTCAGCGTCTCTAGGGCGATGAAGCGCGGCTATTATGCTGACGGAGGCGGACTGTACCTCCAAGTCACTGCCAGCGGTGCGAAATCATGGGTTTTCCGCTTCAAAAAATATGGTCGCTTGCGTGAAATGGGCCTTGGTCCCGCTCATACAATCACGCTCGCCGAAGCCCGCGAACACGCTACAGACTGTCGCAAACTTCGCCTTCGCGACATAGACCCAATTGAAGCCCGCGAGAAAGAACGAGTCGCTGCCAAGCTCGCCGAGGCCAAAACGATGACCTTCCGCCAGTGTGCGGAAGCCTTTATCGACGCACACAAGGCGGGCTGGGCAAATGCCAAACACGCTGCGCAATGGTCCGCAACGCTCGCGACATACGCCTACCCGATTTTCGGCGAACTTCCGGTCCAATCAATCGACGTTTCGCTTGTCACCAGAGCGCTTGAGCCCATTTGGCAAACCAAGACTGAAACCGCCTCGCGCCTTCGTGGCCGGATCGAGTCGAGTTCTCGATTGGGCAACGGTTCGCGATTTCCGACAAGGCGATAATCCGGCGCGCTGGCGCGGTCATCTCGACAAGCTCTTGCCGCCACGCTCCAAAGTGCAAAAGGTAGAGCACCATTCGGCGTTGCCCTACGCCGAAACCGGCGCATTCATGGCCGCGCTGCGCGAACAAGACAGCACATCCGCGCTTGCGCTCGAATTCCTGATCCTGACCGCAACCCGAACTGGCGAAGTCATCGGTGCAACTTGGGCCGAAATCGATTTTAGCGCGGCGCTTTGGACAATCCCCGCCGAACGCATGAAAGCCAAGAGAGAGCATCGAGTCCCGCTCTCAAAACCCGCCCTTGCGATTTTGAAGCGATTGCATGCAAGCCGCTCAAGCGAATTTGTTTTTCCCGGCGCAAAATCCAAAAAGCCGTTGTCTAATATGGCGCTGCTCAAACTGCTTGAACGCATGAACCGAACCGACTTAACCGTCCACGGTTTCCGTTCGACCTTTAGGGATTGGGCGGCCGAACGCACTAACTTTCCCCGGGAAGTCGCCGAGCATGCGCTCGCGCATTCCTTGCCGGATAAGGTCGAAGCCGCCTACCGGCGCGGAGATTTGTTCGACAAGCGCCGACTGCTTATGGACGAATGGGCGCGGTTTTGTGGGATAGTCGTCCCGGCTGGCGAAGTGGTGGCAATCCATGCCTGACGACTTGCGCGCTCGCATTCGCGAACTCTGTTCCGCTGCCGTTGAGTCGGAAGGCATTGACGGTGCGCAACAGCTTTGGGACGAAGCGATGCGAGAGCACCGCCCGAAACGCGGGCGACCTCGGAAGGGCGAGATTTCCCCATACGAGGCGCTTATTCTGGTTGTGTATGACGGGGTAATAGACGGTGATCAGAATCCGAAGACACTCATCAGATATTTAGCGGAAGATTTTTGTGCGCGACAGAAACGCAATGGCTTGAAGGTCTGGCACAGCGCGGGCGCTTTAGAGCGTCGGATCAGACGGCTCCTCGAAGATCGCGCCGCTGGAAAGCTGGTTCGTGAAGAAACTGGCCAAGCTCTTCCTAATTACCGGCGACAATAATTACGGCTGTTTTTTCGTCAATCGCGTCCTAGCTCCGAGCATGTTTCTATTCCCTCGGCCGCCACTGTTCAGGCGGCCACAGGAGGAACAATGCAACCAATCACCGTTACTGTATCGGAGGCCATTCGGGCGTCGGGCCTTGGCCGAACAAAACTCTATGAGCTAATCGGCGCGGGCCGGGTTGAGTCTGTTCGGGTCGGCACTCGGAGGCTCGTAATCTTCGAGAGCCTCAAGTCGTTCCTGACCGAAGCAGGGAGGGCGGCACATTGACCGGCGCCCCTCCGCGCATGTCGCTCCTAGGCATTCCGTTATCATCGACTCGGAACCTCCCGGCGATAGTGCCCAAAGACCCGACGCTGCCGGGGCTTGCGGACGAAATCCGTTCAGCCCATGCCGAGGCCAGCGAGCACCTTGCAAAAGGAGCCGCCGCCTGTATCCGCGCTGGCGAGGCGCTGATTGCCGCCAAGAAAATGCTCAAGGAAAAGCACGGCCACGGCAACTGGCTGGACTTCATGACCCTTGAATGCGGACTCAAGGAAAGAACGGCGCAGGTTTACATGAAATTGGCCCGCGAAAAAGAAAAGCTGCAACCGTTACTTGCGCCAAATCCGCAGAGCCCTGCGTTTTTATCGCAGAGCGCCGCGCTCGAATTCCTTAGCGCAGCGAAGCAAAAAACGAAGCGAAAGCTCAAAAAATAGGCACGCCCAGACATTGGAGGGCCGCGTTCTTGCGGCCCTCCTGTTTGGGTGCTCTGCGCAAATATAGCAGCTCTGGTAGAGATGATGCGAGCAAATATTATTGACATTTTAAGTATATAGTGTTATACTAAAAGTATATAATGGAGATATGGGTATTAAGAATGAAGCAATGTGAAAAATGCGGAACCAATTTTCTCCCAAGAATGGGCCGACAACGGTTTTGCTGCCGAGTTTGTTCGGATGGTTTCTACGCTAATGAGCGAAAAGAGGCGGTAAGGGCTTTCCGAGGCCAGCCAACCCACCACGACATGATGAAACGTTCGCCCCTGAGAGATGGCGGCGACGAAGGTGCAACGCTCGACGGGAGGCAATGCCGATGACTGATGACGAATTCCGAGAAGCGCTTCTGGCGCTTGCAAGACGCGCCCGAATCTCAGTTGTGGAGCTGGATAAAATGCTGCGGCTGATCGCACAGGAAGAAACGGACCCATTGCCCATGGCAGCCCGTGGTGCGGCGTTCTGTTTTGGCCCACGGCGTTCGCTGGCGGGGGATGACTTCCTATCCATAAACGCGCGAGTGCCGCCGCCGAACGCCGAAGTCGATCTCGTCGACGCGATGCGGGAATACGCGTCTGACATCAAGGCTGCGAAGTTGGCGCTGGCCGGGCCACCGATGCTCCTGGCCGAGTTGCGTGAGGTGGTTAGCAACGGCCTCGCATGGTGCATGTTCTGGGCTATTCGTCATCCTGACCCGGCTCTTCGGCTTAGGTTTTTGCAGGAAGCCGTAGATACCGCCTTCGGCAACGGACAGGCCTGCGAATTGGCGAAGCGGGCTCTGGCGCGGGCGTCTAGGATTAACTGAAGCAGAGGGCTGACCATGACTCCCGAACGCAAAGCCGAGATTGAGACGACGCTTGCGGCAATCCTTGGGCCGAAGCCAACTCCCCGCCCCAAGGTTGTGGCGAGCGACGGCGCGGTCATTAGCGAGGCGGCTGTAGTGGTGAGCCCCGCCGACCCTAATGCCGGAAGCGCTAACGAAGCCGGCGTGGTGAACGTGCGGCGGAATGATGTTGTGACGATTTGTGACGATCTCGCCATAACGCAACGGGCCGAAGCCGATGCGGCGAAGAGAGCGGCGCGCGCGGCTGACCCTTACCGCCTGGGCCTTTACGGCCCTATTGATGATTGAGGGCGCAGCGATGGAATTTGCTCCGAAAGAGGAATGGCAGTCGCAGATTGCCGAGGTTGTTCGCGCCTATGCACATGAAGACGATGAAACGAAGAGGGCAGTGATTGACGGAATCGCCGAGCGCTTGGGACCCGAAGCAGCCCGGGAAGCCGAGGCCGAGTTTAAGCGTTTCGCGTCTTTGGAACAAAAAGTGATCAAAGAGGCTGCGGCCGGGACCGGGATCGGCGATGCATTGGAGGAAGCGATTGCGCGGCAGGCGGAAACGGAGCCCTTCGTTCGGCGGAAACTTTCATGTGATCAGCCGCTGGAGATTCAGGCTGAGCCGGCAGCGCCCGCGCCAAAGGTGCAAGCTAAGACCGACGCGCGCGATGCGGAATTGGCGCGCCTTGAGCCGGCACCGCCCGTCTTGAGCCCGAACGCGCCGTTTGACACCGCGAAGGTATTTGCTGATCGCCGCTGCCGACAAAACGGCCAAACCGTCGTTTGGTTTTGGCAGGGCCAATTCTGGCGCTGGAACGGAACGTTCTATGGACCCGAGCCCGATGAGGTGATGAGGGGACAGGTTTACGCCTTCCTCGATGGTGCGAGCAAATGGGCTGGTCAGAACCAAACGGTGAGGTTTCAGCCGACGCCAAGGCACGTGAATGAAGTGCTCGATTGCTTGAAAACCGGGCTGGCGCTGGGCGTCGAATGTCAGCCGCCCATGTGGCTGAGCACCAGGCGGCCCGCGACAGAATGGATCGTGTTCCGCAATGGGATAGTGAACGTCCTCACGGGCGAAAGGCGCGAGCTTAATTCTGATTTATGGGCGCAAAGCGCGCTTGCCTTCGATTGGAATCCGACGGCGAAATGCCCGACTTGGGATGGATTTCTTGAAGCCGCGTTTCCGGGGGACGTCGAGAGCAAGCAATTTGTCGAAGAGTGGATGGGTTACTGCATGACAGAGGAAACCCGATTTCAAAAAGGGGCGATGCTGATCGGGGAGAAACGGAGCGGGAAGGGAACAATCAGTCATGTCTTGCGGCAAATGGTGGGCGATTGTTCCTACGTCGGCCTAAGCTTCAACACATGGGCCGCAGGGGAGAATTCGAAAGAGTGCTTGATCGGCAAGCGGGTTGGCGTCTTCGCGGACGTGCGTTTCAAGCCGGGGCGGGCCTACGGGGCAAGCTTCGATCCGGGCGGCATAGGGCACGTTTCGACCGAGATGCTGCTCAACATCATCGGAGAAGACACGGTTTCAATCGGGCGGAAATACAAGACGCCGTGGCACGGTCAGCTTCGGCTAAAACTGATGCTTATTTCGAACGAAGTGCCGAACCTCAACGACGCGGGCGGCGTGTTGCCAAGCCGTTTCATAAAGGTCCGATTCGGCGTGAGCTTCTTTGGGCGCGAAGACGTGAACCTGCGCGACAAGCTTGGCGGAGAGCTTTCTGGAATCGCGGCCAGATGCGTGAGGGCGTATCAGCGACTCTGTGAGCGCGGCCGGTTTGTGCAGCCTCGTAGCGCCGAAACTTTGGAAAGGGACGTGCTCGCCGCGAGCGATCCATTCACCGCAATGGCGCACGAATGTTTCATGCCGGACCCCGAGGGCGAAGTCGTCAAAGTCGCGGCGTTCAATCGCTTCGAAAGATGGTGCCGGGAAAATGGACGCATCGACTTGTTGCGAAGCACGCCGAGTAACCGATTTGGCGGGAAACTCCGGGCAGTGGCTGGCTTTGAACACATCAGTGAATACCGCCCCGCTGGCAGTGGCCGAGTGTGGCTGGGCATTCGGCTGAAGCCGGAACCGCAGTGATCCACATGATCCACGTCAATCCACATCGCCACCGGGGTTTCCGTAAAACTCTTCCCTTAAGGGACATATGGAATGCAAGGTGATGATCCACATGGATTTGATGGATCATATGGATCGGATGGAACATTAGAAATAAGAGGTATCGGTATGTTACGCGGACCGCCTTTAGCGACAGTAATGCAGGGCAACGTACTGGAGCCGTCGGCTGAAGTCGTAGTGACGCCTGACGCCTCTCCTTTGGATTTCCTTTGCGCGGTCTATCGCGACCCGGGCCAACCAATGGCGCGGCGAATGCGGGCGGCAGAGGCGGCCTTGCCGTTCACTCATCCCAAGCTCGCGGTGACGGCGACGCTCGACGGCGGTTTTGCCGATAGGCTTGAGGCGGCGCTGAAACGAAGTCCGGCGGCGTTAGCGAAGCCGGCTGATGGTTGTGTGACTAACGCCGAAGGTCCGTGCAATATCGGTTAAAGCCTCTCCCGCCTCGCGTCGGGCCAGCGCTTCGGCTTGTTGATGGGGATTGAGCTTGGCAGGTCGGCCCATATGGACGCCACGGGCCTTCGCGCGAATGCGTCCCTCACCCGTTCGGGCGCGGATCAACTCCCGTTCAAACTCAGCCAAGCCACCGAGCACGGTCAGCATCAACCGCCCATGAGGGGTAGTCGTATCCGCCCAGGCGTCGGCAAGGGATCGGAAGCCAGCCCCGGCCTTGCCGATCGCATCGAGGATATTGAGCAAGTCGCGGGTGCTTCGCGCCAGCCGATCAAGTCGCGTGACCAAGAGCACGTCCCCGGGGCCGAGTGCAGCCTGCGCCTTCGCAAGCGCCTTCCGACCCAGCGCGGCACCGCTCACTTTCTCCGCAAAGACCTTAACCGCGCCAGCTTCCCGCAGGGCCGCCTCTTGCGCCGTAAGTGTCTGGCCTTCGGTGCTAACCCGGGCGTATCCATAGATCGTCATCGTCGCCACTTCCGTTCATGACTTTCGCACAGCCTAAGACCTTGAAAGTGTGTGGTCAACAACGTTGTGCGAAAGTTATAACTTTCGTGCAGAACCGATCAATCGTCGGGCGAAGGGGGCACCCCGGGGGGCGGGCCAAAATTAAGCCTCCGCTGCGCGTCGGAGACCCCCCTAGAAAATCTGATGGGAATTTTCTGTTCGTCGACTGAGGTTTTCAATAATGTGAACGGCGCAAAACGGCGGATTGCGGTCGTCAGGGGGCGATGAAACATGCACGGCGTTATCTTGGGCAAAAAAGCGCTTCACCACTGACAGGCCAAACGGCAGGTGCTAAGTATTTTGATTATCGATGGAGGCGGCTATGGACGTGGTTACACAGAGCCTGCTTAGCGAATTTGTTGCTAGTCAGAAAATTGAAGGACAAACGCACTCAGAACAGTTTGAGTCCTTTGTAAACTACATCGTTGTCTCGGACGTCTATCCAGAAGAATTCGATTTCGGAGTTATCGCCACAGGTCTCGGCGAGTTTGGGATTGATGGTATCGCTATTATCGTTAACGATACAATCGTGGATGATGAAGAGCAACTTGAGGACATCATCGCTCACACTTCAACTTTGCAGGTTCAATTTTTGTTCGTGCAATCTAAGACGAGCGCTTCGTTCGATGTTGGAGATCTTTCCAAGTTCTTCCAAGCCGTTCTAGACTTCTTTAAGGAAGAGGCTCAGTTTAAGCAAAATCAACGCATTGTAGAGCTTCAGAGAATTAAGAATCGTATTTATCAGGTAGCGACGAAATTCGTTCGCGGCCTGCCAAAGGCTTCTCTTTATTACGCAACCACAGGAACCTGGGCGGATGACACGAATCTCTGTGTAATCCGAGATGGCTTCCTCGCCCAAGCCTCTGCGCTCCATATGTTCGCGGCTATGAGCTTTACTCCCCTTGATGCGAGCAAGGTGCAGAAGCTTTATTTTCAAACCAAGAATGCTTTCCGCGTCACCGTTAGCTTTCCGCAAAACCTGCCATTGCCAGAAATTCCGAATGTACGGGAATCCTACATTGGACTCTTGCCTATCTCTGAATACCTCAAGATGATCACTGATGAGGACGGCAATGTTCGGCGCAGGCTATTTTTCGATAACATTCGGGACTTTCAAGGCGACACGCCTGTCAATCGATCGATTGCGGCAACATTATTGTCTGATAAGAATATAGAGTTTCCACTACGGAATAATGGTGTAACTATTGTTGCGCGAAAGCTGCAGCGTGTGGGCTGGAATTTTACACTTGAAGATTTTCAAATAGTGAACGGATGTCAAACAAGCCACGTAATCGCAGAAAACGCGATGGTGCATATCAATAACACGCTAATTCCTGTAAAAATTGTAGCGACTGAGGACGAGGAGATTACTCGACAAGTCATCATTGCGTCGAATCAGCAGAACAGAGTTGATGAGGAAAGCTTCTGGGCGCTTGATCCTATACATAAGTCAATAGAAATTTATTTTGAATCAAAAACCGGTGATCAGCGCCTTTACTATGAACGTCGACCTGGGCAGTTCAATACTGTCGCCGGTATTGAGAAGGTTCGCATCGTTACGAAGGATTTGCTCTTAAAGGTTTACGCATCAGTGTTTTCTGAGCAGCCAAATCAAGTTGGGCGGTATTATAAGGATTTGACGCCTTTGATTGGCAAAGAAATTTTTGCTCCAAATCACGAGGTTCATTCTTATTACACCGCTGCATTTATAGCGTACCGGCTTGAGTTTATGTTTCGAAATCGGAGAATGTCTGCTGATTGGAAGCCGTTTCGCTTTCAGCTTTCTATGGCTGCACGCTTAATAATTGAACGAAACCTAAAGCTGGATCCTAAAAGGAAGCGCATGCAAAGTTACTGCAACGCGATCGATGCTGTTATGAGCGATCCTGACAAAGCGCAGTTGATATTCGAAGAGGGAACAACGGCTATCATTGCCGCTGTTGCCGAATTGAGGGCGCAGGGCGCGGAACTTGATCGCCGCACCGCGAAAATGCGCGACATGAGGGACAAACTGCGCGAAGTGATCCAGAGATGATGATCTGCAAGGAAAGTCCGCTGTGACCGGCTGCGGGCGGCCCGCATTTCGATACAGCGAGCCGTATGCTAAAAATCCTATCGAGAGAGCTTTTGTCTCCACTCGGGAATATCGAGTTTTTCAAAATAGGTTTTGGAAAATGTCTAGCTTAAGATTCGCGGGAAAACACGCCATCTTGTCGTTGCTAATAGCATGCGCGGGGTGTGCGATGGGCGGCCTATCTCCGCAACAATCGGCTGAATTTAACCAGATCGCTCAAAGTAATCATGCCTTGGCGGCGGCTCACCAAATTACCCACGCTGAGGCGGAAAAACGCAACATGGAAGCCATGCAACGGCTTTGGGGTTCTCAATTTACCGACACGGACAGGTTGATTGCGTCATATCGGATCGCTTTGGCGTCGCAGATTGATAATGGGCAGATCACACAGGAAACGGCGCAATACCTCTTTCAGCAACGTGTTCACGAACTTGACGCTCAAGACCGCGCGGGAAAAGCGGCGGCGTTGGCGGCGAGCAGGCCGATTAACTGCAATTCTATGGTGGTTGGGAGCATGGTTTCGACTTCTTGTTTTTGAAGACGGCATTGCGGAAGCGTCCGCTCCTAACCGCGCGCAGTTCGTGGGTCAATGTATGGGTTAGAGGGGAGTGCCCATTCTAAGTTATTGAAAATATTCAAGTAGTGGCGGAGAGGGAGGGATTCGAACCCCCGATACGGTTGCCCGTATGCCGCATTTCGAGTGCGGTGCATTCGACCACTCTGCCACCTCTCCAGACCGGGTGCTTCGGCGAGTCGGGCTCGCCGGTGGTGAGGCGGCGCAATAACACGCTCCCGCGCGCAGGCGCAAGAGCGCGCCAGCCAGAAATGCGAATCCGCGTGCGAAATCGCCGGCGGCGCGCGCGCGATTGACGCTTGACTTTGCCGGGAGCTTTCGATTATCAAACCCAACGGTCTGTCGTGGCTCGCCGCCGCGACTTTTTTTGTTTTGGCCAAATTCCAATGGTCGAGACAAGGTGACCGAAGCCGGGTTTGCGGCGCTAAACGCCAAAAACCCATCCCATGCTGGTTCAGCTGCAAAGAAGCCGGTCGCGCGAGACAAAAGCGCAGACCGGAGAGAACACGAGGAAAAACGATGTTCGCAGTCATTAAAACCGGCGGCAAGCAGTATCGCGTCGCCGCCGAGGAAAAGATCACCGTCATGTCGCTCGACGGCAATGCCGGCGACAAGATCACCTTCTCCGACGTTCTGCTGGTCGAAAACAACGGCGCCGCGACCATTGGCGCGCCTTTCGTCGCCGGCGCCTCGGTCACCGCCGAGATCGTCGAGCAGGCCCGCGGCCCGAAGGCCATTTCCTTCAAGAAGCGCCGCCGCAAGAATTCCAAGCGCAAGCGCGGTCACCGTCAGGATCTGACCGTCGTGCGCATTCTCGAAGTCGTCGCCGCCTGATCGGCTTGACGCTTCAAAACTTGAACAAAGCCGCGATGGCGGCGTTAGGAAACTCGGAGCAAGACAATGGCTCATAAAAAAGCTGGCGGTTCCTCCCGCAACGGGCGCGAACTCGGAAGGTCGTCGCCTTGGCGTGAAAAAATTCGGCGGCGAAGCGGTCGTGGCCGGCAATATCATCGTGCGTCAGCGCGGCACCAAATGGCATCCCGGCGCCAATGTCGGCATTGGCAAGGATCACACCCTGTTCGCCCTCGTCGAAGGCAAGGTGTTCTTCAAGACCCAGGGCGCCCGTTCCTACGTAAACGTAATTACCGCCCCGGCCGCACAGGCCGCTGAATAATCCGGGAGATTTTCGGTCTCCCGAGGCGCGAGCCCCGAGAGACTGCCGGTCAGGCCCATATAAGGCCAAGTTTCTGAACGAAGATCGCCTAATTCTTCCGTCAGAAACATCCAGCGCCAAGTTTTGAGGGGAACGCGCGCGTTCCCCTTTTGCTTTGACTGGAGCCTGACATGTTTCCGGAACTCGCCCGCGACGACGTCTTCCGTCTCGAAACGCCCCGCCTCTGGCTGCGCTGGCCGCGGGCCGCCGACGCCCCGGCGTTGGCTGCGCTGGCCAATGATTGGGACGTCGCGCGACACACCGCCTTTCTGCCGCATCCCTATGACGCGGAGGATGCGCGGAGCTTCGTCGTCGACAGCCGCCTCGGCAATGCTCTGGGCCGGCATCTGCGCCTGGCGCTGACGCTGAAGACCGGGGATCGCGCGCCGATCGGCGTGATCGGGCTCGAACCCGATGGCAAGTCTTACGCGCTCGGCTATTGGCTGGGTCGGCCCTATTGGGGGCGGGGCTTTGCGCGAGAGGCGGCGCAGGCCATGGTCGACGCCTTTTTTCGGGTCATGCCGAAGGAGGAGTTGCTGGCGACGGTCCTGCCGGAAAACGCCGCTTCGGCGGCGCTTTTAACCCAGACGGGGTTCCGTCCCGCCGGGCAGAGCCCGGCGCCGGGCCGCCATCGGGGCGAAAAGGCGCTGCGTTTCGCCCTGAATCGCGAAAGCTGGCGCGCGGCGTAAACTTGTAGCGTTCCGCCGCTTGGGCTACAGCCTGAGCGGCAAAAGATCGGCAAAAAAATGAAGTTTCTCGATCAAACCAAAATCTATGTCCGCTCCGGCGACGGCGGGGCGGGCTGCGTCTCGTTCCGGCGCGAAAAATTCATCGAATTCGGCGGACCAGACGGCGGCGACGGCGGACGCGGCGGCGATGTCGTGGCCGAATGCGTCGCCGGCCTCAACACGCTGATCGATTTCCGCTACCAGCAACATTTCAAGGCCAAGACCGGCATGCATGGCATGGGCAAGAACCGCGCCGGCGGGCGCGGCGCCGACGCCGTGCTGAAAGTGCCCGAGGGCACGCAGATTTTCGAGGTGGATGGCGAGACCCTGATCGCCGATCTCACCGAGGTCGGCCAGCGCGTGGTGATCTGCAAGGGCGGCAATGGCGGCTTCGGCAATCTGCATTTCACCAGTTCGACCAATCGCGCGCCGCGTCGCGCCAATGCGGGACAGCCGGGCGAGGAGCGCGAAATCGTGCTGCGGCTGAAGCTGATCGCCGACGCCGGTCTGGTCGGTCTGCCCAACGCCGGAAAAAGCACGTTTCTCGCCGCCGTTTCCGCGGCGCGTCCGAAAATCGCCGATTATCCCTTCACCACGCTGCATCCCAATCTCGGCGTGGTCAATTGCGACGGGCGCGAATTCGTGCTCGCCGATATTCCCGGCCTGATCGAAGGCGCCCATGAGGGCCACGGGCTCGGCGACCGCTTTCTGGGCCATGTCGAGCGCACCGGAGTCCTGTTGCATCTGGTGGACGGCGCCGGCGAGCACGCGGGCAAGGCCTATAAGGTGGTGCGCGGCGAGTTGGAGGCCTATGGCCACGGCCTCGCCGACAAGCCGGAAGTGGTGGCGCTGACCAAGATCGACGCGCTCGACGCCGAAACCCTGAAACAGCAAATCGAGCGGCTGAAGCGCGCCATCAAGAGCGCAGGCCCGGTTCTGGCCGAGGGCGAAAAGCCGCGCGCGCCGCTGAAAATCTCTTCGGTCGCGGGCGAGGGCGTCACCGAGCTTTTGCGCGCCGTGCAGGCCTTTATCGAGAACTCGCCGCCGCGAGGAGGCTGAAGTCGCGCCCGCGCCGGAATGGCGGCCGTGAGGATAGAATGGATCTGCCCAAACTCGCCGATTTCAAACGCGTCGTCATAAAGGTCGGCTCGTCGTTGCTGGTGGACAGCGCGCGCGGCGCGGCGCGGCGCGATTGGCTGCACGGGCTGGCCGACGATCTCGCGGCCCTGCACCGCGCCGGCGCCGATGTTCTGGTGGTCTCCTCCGGCGCCGTGGCGCTTGGCCGCTCGGTGCTGGGTCTGCCGCCCGGCGCGCTGCGGCTGGAGGATAGCCAGGCGGCGGCCTCCGTCGGCCAGATCGCCCTGTCGCGCATCTGGGCCGAGGCTTTCGCCGAACGCGGCATTGTCGCCGGGCAGATTCTGGTGACCTGGCAGGACACCGAGGAGCGCCGCCGCTATCTCAACGCCCGCGAGACGCTCGGGCGGCTGCTGGCGCTGCGCGCCGCGCCTGTTATCAACGAGAACGACACGGTGGCGACCGCCGAAATCCGCTATGGCGACAACGATCGTCTCGCGGCGCGGGTGGCGACCATGGCCTCCGCCGATCTGCTGATTCTTCTGTCCGACATCACCGGTCTCTACGACGCGCCGCCAGCGAAAAATCCCGAGGCGAAGCTCATTCCCGTCGTGCCGCGCATCGGCGCCGAAATCGAGGCCATGGCTGGCGGCGCGGCTTCGGAACTGTCGCGCGGCGGCATGCAGACCAAGATCGAGGCGGCGAAAATCGCCACCTCCGGCGGCGCCCATATGGTGATCGCCGACGGTCGCCAACCCAATCCGGTCGGGCGCATCGCGCGGGGCGAGCCCTGCACCTGGTTCCTGACGCCCTCGACCCCGGTCAAGGCGCGCAAAAAATGGATCGCGGGGTCGCTGGCGCCGCAGGGCGTGGTGACCATCGACGAGGGCGCGGCGCGGGCGCTCGCCGCCGGCGCCAGCCTGCTGCCGGCCGGCGTCACGGCGGTCGAGGGCGATTTTTCCCGTGGCGATTGCGTCATCGTCCGCGACGCGCGCGGCGGCGAGGTCGGGCGCGGCCTGGTCGGCTATGATGTGGCGCTGGCGCGAAAAGTCATCGGCTGCAATTCCCGCCATATCGCGGAGGCGCTGGGCGTCGAGGGCCGCACCGAGATGATCCACCGCGACGACCTGGCGCTGGCGGGCGATCTCGCGGAATAGGCCGCGCGCCGGAACTTTGACCGCGCCGGCGGAGAAAGCTGACAATTTTCAGGCTTCCCTACAGTTCATGGTTGAGGCCTGCAACCTGCATGAGGTCTTGGTTTATTACTTATTGATCTTTAACGGATTATCTTTGCGTCAGTGGGTTCGGATACAAGACCGGTCTTGTATCCGGCAAGCATTCGAGGCGAAGCGTGTTGAAACGGGTAGATCGGCTTGTCCTGCGCTTCACGCGCGACGCGAAAGGTTCCGTCGCCCTGATATTCGCGTTGTGCTTCATGCCGCTGATGGCGCTGTTTGCGGTTTCCGTTGACTACGCTCGGGCGGTGAGCGCCCAGGCGGCCTTGCGCGCCGGCGCGGACAGCGCCGCGCTGGCCGGGGCTTCGGTCGCCCGGCAGGAACTGGCCGCCGGCAATGCGAATTGGAACGCCGATGCGGTCGCCGCGGCGACCGATAGTTTTAACGCCCGCGCGGCGCGCATCGCCAACGCCGTCGTGACGGCGCCCATTGTTTCCGTGGCCCAGGGCGGCGCGGGCTATCAAGTTTCCGTCTCTTTCTCCGGCTCGTACAAAACCCCGCTGATTTCGCTGCCGCTGACCGGAGCCCGGAGCGCCGGAAACATTGCCATCTCCGGTTCGGTCGTCGCCAGCTTCGACGCCGGTCCCGTCGCGTCGCCGGCGCCAGTGGCCGAGGTTCAACCGGTCGCCGCCAGCTCCACATCCGGCGATCTCGGGCAGTCCTGGCCGATCCGGCGCTGACGCCGCCCAGGTTTGCCGGGCGGGGGCCTGGTCTGCTAAACAGGCGGCCAAGGACCAAAAGGACATTGGCGATGGAAAGCCTGCAAGCGGTTCGCGGCGAGAGCGGCGACCTGGAACATCTTCTGCTCGATCTCGGACTTCGCGCGCGAAAGGCCGCGCGCCTGCTGGCGCTGGCTTCGCCGGAGCGCAAGAACCGCGCCCTGCTCGCCGCCGCCGCCGCCCTGCGGGCGCGAAAATCCGATCTGCTCGCCGCCAACGCCCAGGACATCATCGCCGCCAAGGCCAAGAACCTCGCCGCCTCCATGCTCGACCGGCTGCTGCTCGACAACAAGCGAATCGAGTCCATGGCGCAAAGCCTTGTCGATATCGCCGCTCTGCCCGATCCGGTCGGGCGGGTGCTTGAGACATTTGTCCGGCCCAATGGCCTGAAAATCGACCGGGTGGCGACGCCGCTCGGCGTGGTCGGGGTCATTTTCGAGAGCCGGCCCAATGTCACCGCCGACGCCGGGGCCTTGTGCCTGAAGGCCGGCAACGCCGCCATTTTGCGTGCGGGTTCGGAGAGTTTTCATTCCTCGCGGCTGATCCATGAGTGTCTGGTCGCCGGCCTGCGCGACGCCGGCCTGCCGGAGGATTGCATCGTGCTGATCCCCACCCGCGACCGTGCCGCCGTCGGCGCCATGCTCAAGGGTCTGGGCGGCAATATCGACGTGATCGTGCCGCGCGGCGGCAAAAGCCTGGTGGCGCGGGTGCAGGCGGAGGCGCGCGTGCCGGTTTTCGCCCATCTCGAAGGCATTGTGCATCTCTATGTCGACGCCGAGGCCGATCTGGCCAAGGCCGAGAAAATCCTGCTCAATTCGAAAATGCGCCGCACCGGCATTTGCGGCGCCGCCGAAACCCTGTTGGTGGACCGCGCGGGCGCCGGTCGATTGCTGGCGCCGCTGGTGAAGACCTTGCTCGAGGCGGGTTGCGAAGTGCGCGGCGAGGCCGAGGTCATGGCCTTGGAGTCGCGGGTAAAACCCGCCAGCGACGCGGATTGGTCCACCGAATATCTCGAAGCGATCATTTCCGTGAAACTGGTCGATGGCGTCGATGGGGCCATCGACCATATCGAGACCTATGGCTCGCATCACACCGATGGCATTGTCACGGAAAACCAGGAAAAGGCGGAGAAATTCCTGCGCGAGGTCAATTCCGCCATTGTCATCCACAATGCCTCGACGCAATTCGCCGATGGCGGCGAATTCGGCTTTGGCGCGGAAATTGGCATAGCCACGGGACGCATGCATGCGCGCGGCCCGGTCGGCGTGGCGCAGCTCACCTCGTTCAAATATGTCGTGCATGGCGACGGGCAGACGCGCGCCGGATGAAACGGCAGATGCGGCGCTTTGCCGGCCCCATAAAACTGCCGCCATATGCGCCTGGGCAAAAAATTGGCCTGTTCGGCGGCTCGTTCGATCCGCCGCATGAGGGCCATCGGCTGGTCGTGCAGACGGCGCTGCGCCGGGCGGGACTGGACGCTGTATGGGTGCTGGTGTCCCCAGGCAATCCATTGAAGGCGCCGGGGCCGCCCGTGGCGGCGCGTTTGGCGGCGACGGAACGGTTTTTCCGGGCGCCGCGTGTAAAGGTGACGGATTTCGAGGCGGCGCTAGGGGCGCGCTATTCCTGGCAAACCGTGGAGTTTTTGCGCCGCCGCTCGCCCTCGGTCCAATTCGTCTGGATCATGGGCGCCGACAATCTCGCGGGTTTTTACCTTTGGCGGCGCTGGCGCGACATTGCCCGCGCCTTGCCAATTCTGGTGGTGGATCGCCCCGGCTCGACCCATGGCGCCAGTTTTGGCGGCGTCGCCGGCTGGTTTGCCCGCTGGCGTTTGCCGGAGCGCGACGCCAAACAGCTTTGCCGCCGCCGCCCGCCGGCGCTGGTTCTGCTGCATGGGCCGAGATCGCCGCTGTCCTCGACGCAGTTGCGCGGCGGCGGGCGTTGACCGCCCGCGCCGCCGCCGCGTCATTGATCTTGTTGCGCCAAGAATTTTTCCCGCATCAGCCAGGCGGCGCCGCGATCCCAGGAATAGGATGCGCCGATGCGCAGGTCGGTCTGACCGGTTGAGAGAATTCGCCCGTCGCGGGCGTCGCGCAGACGGTAGGTCACGGCGTAATCGGTGCGCGTGATCCGCGTGACTATGCCGATCAGCGAGCGATCCGCCCCAAATTTTTGCGCCATGGCCGCCTCGCAGCCGTCGCAATTGCGTAAATTTTTGGCGGGGACCGGCGGCGCCTCGGCGGCGCTCACATCGACCAGATCGTAGCGTCCCGATTGCGCGAGAATTTTTCGCGCGGCTTGCGTGGCGTGGCGCAATTGCTCGCGGTCGTCAGCGCTTTCGGCGACCAGCCCGGCGCCGCCGCTGAAATCCTCAAGTTCGAAATCGAACACCGCAAGTTTTTTTCGCGGGGCTTCGGCGTTCTGGCGCAACAATTCGTCCACCGTGAAGGCCTCGGCCCTGCGCCAGGCCTCGTCCGTATCGTTGCGGAAGGTCAGCAGCCGGTCGAAGGCGATGCGGTCCTGCGCGACATCGATCATTTCGATTTTGGCCCATTGCACCAGCGTGCTCATCTTGTGAACGCCGCCGGAAATCACCTTTTGCGCGCCGGCGGCTTGCGCGGCGCGACGGATTTCGTCGGGCGCCGCGCGCGAGGAGCAGGGGGTTGCGCCGCAGATCGCGGTGACGATGCGATATTGGCCGCTCGCCTGGAGATCGCGGCCGAGCGCCTCGCGGAAGTCTCGGAGGCGCCGGGCGTGCGCCGAAGTCTGATCTTCCGCTTCGCCGGAGGTGTCGAGGTAATCGAGATCGAGGATCGCTGTCGCGATGGGCGCCCGGGGCTGAGCGCCCAGGACTCCGGAGCATGGGGCCAGAGCCAGGGCGACGGCGAGCAGGGCGCGTTTCATGATCTGCTTCCTTCGACCATCCGGTTCACGACCGATCGAACTTGGTCCGTCCTTGATTTTATCGCCGGCTGTGCGGCAAAGGGTCATTCCCGCGAGAGAAATTTGTGACTTAATTGTCAGAAGCGTCCGTTTTTGAGCCAAAGCTGGACGGTGAATGAGGCGCGGAGCCAGTCTTGGGCAGGAATAGCGGCGCCCTTTGGCGAGAGCCGATTGATTCTTTGCGCCGGCGCCGTCATTTTGTGCGATGACTGAAGCCAATTCTTTTGAGGACAGAAAACTGACCCGCAAACCCACACCCAAACCCGCCGCGCAATCCGCCGAACCCAAGCCCGAGGCGCCGGTCGATCCCAAGGCGCTGCCCGCCGATGTGCGCGCCGTGCTGGCCGCGCTCGACGATCTCAAGGCGGAGGAGATCACTGTGATCGATCTGGAGGGCAAGACCTCCATCGCCGATTGGATGGTGATCGCCACCGGACGTTCGACCACCCAGGTCGGCGCTCTGGCCGATCGGGCCACGCGGGCGCTTAAGGACATTGGCGCGTCGACCCCGGCCGTCGAGGGCGTTCCCGCCTGCGACTGGGTGCTGATCGACGCTGGCGACCTGATCGTCCATCTGTTCCGCCCTGAGGTCCGCGCCTTCTACAATCTGGAGAAAATGTGGGGCGTGGACCGGCCCGCCGAGGCAAGGCCGGCCGGTTGAGGGCTGGATGAAGCTTTTCTTGATCGGGGTGGGGCGGTTGAAGAGCGGGCCGGAGCGCGAGCTTGTGGCGCGCTATGCCGAGCGCTGCGCCGCAGGCGGCAGAAAAATCGGCCTCACCGCCTTCGAGTTGCGCGAATTTGACGAATCGCGGGCGCGGCGCCCCGAGGACCGCAAGGCCGAGGAAGCCGCGCATTTTCTCGCGGCGCTGCCCGCAGGCGCGAAAATCATCTGCCTCGACGAGCGCGGCAAGACCATGGGCAGCGAGGCTTTCGCGCATAAAATCGGCGAATGGCGCGACGGCGGCGCCCCGGCCTGCGCCGTGCTGATCGGCGGTCCCGACGGGCTCGATCCGGAACTGCGCGCCAAGGCCGATCTGGTGCTGGCTTTCGGCGCGATGACCTGGCCGCATCAATTGGTGCGGGCACTGGCGGCGGAGCAATTGTTTCGCGCCATGACCCTTCTCTCCGGCCATCCCTATCATCGCGCCTGAAACACCGATTGCGGCGCTATCTCAGGGAAATAGCGGGATGCCGCCGATCACGAAAATGTGCCCGGCCCGAGGCGAGGAAATATGCGACAAGGCGTCGTCACGCGGGATAAAATTCCCGCGTGCTTGCGAAATCGTCAGCAGGAGTGCGCACTGTGCGTGAACAACCCCGGTTTGTCGTTGAAATGCCGCGAATAAAAGCGATCTGAAGGCGAAAACTTCAAAGAGCCGCATGACCGAAACCGGAACCCTCGAAGTCGATCTGTTTGAACTGGCCCCCTGCGGCCTCGCCATTGTCGCGCTCAATGGCGAGATTTTGCGCGCCAACGCCCTGCTGCGGGACTGGATCGGCGAGAACGGGCGGGCGCCCGAGGGCCAGAGCCTGCCCGGCCTGCTGGTGGGCGAGGGCCTGGCGTTTTTCTCCTCGCTGATCGACAGCCTGCGCCAGGATGAAACGGTCGAGGAAGTCTTCGTCCTGCTCCAGCGCGGCAATGGGGCAATTCTTCCGGTCTATCTCAACGCCGTGCTGCGGCGGGACGGTCGTGGCGCCAAATCCATCCATTTGAGTTTTTTCAGCGGCTGGCATCGCACCGAATATGAGGCGGAGCTGCGGCGCGGCAAAAGGGCGGCGGAGCAATTGGCGGCGATTGTCGCCCATTCCTCCGACGCCATTGTCAGCGTCGACGCCTCCGGGCGGATTCTCAACGCCAACAGGGCTTTTTCCGAGATTTTCCTGTTCGAGCCGCATGAGGCCATCGGCGTCGAACTCTATGAACTGGTGGCGCCGGAGCAATATCACGATCAGGCGCGGGAAAAATTGCGCCAGGCGGCCCTGGGTCCGGTCAAGGGCGACATTGTCCGGCGGCGGCGCAAGGATGGCGTCATGCTGGATTTTTCCCTGTCGCTGGCGCCGATCCGCGACGAGGAAACCGGCGCGGTCACTGCGATTTCGGCCATTTACCGCGATGTGACGCCGCTGACCCGCGCCGCCGAACATATTGAATTCCTGCTGCGCGAGGTGAACCACCGCTCCAAGAACATGCTGGCGGTGGTTCAGGCGGTGGCGCGGCAGACGGCGCGCCACGCCGCCGGCCCGGAGGAATTCACCGACGGGTTCATGGCGCGACTGGCGGCCATTGGCGCGAGTCACGACATGCTGGTGTCGCGCGACTGGCGCGGCGTGCAGATCGGCGACCTCACCCGCGCTCAATGCGGCCAGCTCGGCGAAGTCGCGGAAACGCGGATCTCCGTTTCCGGCGACCTGATCGAAATCAACCCGCGCGCGGCGGAATCCTACGGGCTGGCGCTGCATGAGCTGGCGACCAACGCGGTCAAATATGGGGCGCTGTCCTCGCCTGAAGGCCGTGTCGAGCTGAATTTCCAGATCGACATGGACAAGAAGCTCTATTGTTTCACCTGGCGCGAATGCGGCGGCCCGCCGGTGCGCCGTCCCGAGCGCAGCGGTTTTGGCTCCAGCGTGTTGACCCGCACCGCGCCCATGTCCATCGAGGGGGAGAGCCGGCTCGACTTCCTCCCCCACGGCCTGTGCTACACGCTTTCGGCGCCTCTGGCGCAGATCACCATGTCCGGTCAGGACTGAGCGGATAAAAGCCTTTAAACGCCCCGGTCAGGATGGGCCGTCGGCCAGATCGGCGCTGAGGGCGGCGATGGCTCCCGGATCGACCGGAGTTTCGCGCGACGAGGCAAGCGGCGCGGGGATGCGGGCCAGACGGGGAAAGCGGCGGGGATGCGCGAATTCCACATGGGCGGCGGAAGCGAGGAACAAAATTCCGAGAAGCAGCGGCAAAATGGTGGAAGCGGACATGAAATCCTCCCGATATCGGGGTCGGCAAAAGAACAGATATAGAACATTACTGTCGAAGTCAAGCGCGATAGCGGGCGACGGGATGGGGCTTTGTTCAGGTCCGGGCGGTCGAGGCTTCGTCGCGGCGTGGACGCCCGGGACAAGTTCGGGCATGACGGTTCGGGAAACCCCAAGCCCTCAATGCGCGCGGCCGATGCAGAAATCCACGGTCTCGATCAGCGCCTTTTTCCAGCTCGTGTCGGGGAAAATCCCCAGGGCGTCGCGGGCCATGGCGCCATAGTGGCGGGCGCGTTCGATCGTGTCTTCCAGGGCGCGGCGCCTGGTCATCAGCTCCTGGGCCTTTTCCAGATCGCCATCGGCGATGTCGCCTTGCTCCAGCGTTTTTTTCCAGAAGGCGCGCTCGCTGTCATTGCCGCGCCGGAACGACAGCACCACGGGCAGGGTGATCTTGCCTTCGCGGAAATCGTCGCCGACATTCTTGCCAAGCGTGGAGGCGGCGCCGCCGTAATCCAGGGCGTCGTCGATGAGCTGGAAGGCGACGCCGAGATTCATGCCATAGGCGCGGCAGGCGGCGATCTCGGCTTTCGGGCGCTGCGCCACGGTGGGGCCGACTTCGGCGGCGGCGGCGAAAAGCTCGGCGGTTTTGCCCCTGATCACCGCGAGATAGGCGTCCTCGGTGGTTTCCGTGTCCTTGGCGGCGGCGAGCTGCATGACCTCGCCCTCGGCGATCACCGTGGCGGCGACCGAGAGCACGTCGAGACAGGCGAGCGAACCGACCTCGACCATCATGCGGAACGCCTGTCCCAGCAGGAAGTCGCCGACCAGCACGCTGGCCTCGTTGCCCCAGAGCTTTCGCGCGGCTAGCTTGCCTCGGCGCAGGTCGCTTTCGTCCACCACATCGTCATGAAGGAGCGTGGCGGTGTGCATGAATTCAACGGCGGCCGCGAGCTTGATATGGCCTTCGCCGCGATAGCCGCACATGCCGGCGCTGGCCAGCACCAGCATGGGGCGCAGGCGTTTGCCGCCGGAGGAGATCAGATGGTTGGCGACTTCGGGAATCATCGCCACATCGGAGCCGGTGCGCGACAAAATGGTCTGGTTGACCCGGTTCATGTCCGCCGCGACCAGGGCGACCAGCGCCTCAATGCCAGGCTCGGCGGATTTTTCGTCGAAGGGAACGACCAGACCCAAGATACAACCCTCGCTCGTTATGCGCCGCGACCATAGGGCCTTAGAAGCGCAGGGGCAAGCGCCGCTGATTGGACACGCTTGCCGAGGACTGGCTAATATCAGGCATGTCCGACGATAAAACGCTCCCCGATCTCCTGCTCGACGGACGCCTGAAACTGCACCAGCGCGCCCAGGGCCATCGCGCCGGCACCGATGCGCTTTTGCTCGCCGCCGCCGCGCCGGCGCTGGTTTCCGGGCTTGTGGTCGATATTGGCGCCGGCGCCGGCGCGGTCGGTCTGGCCGTGGCCCTGGCCAATCCCGGCGTCGATGTCGTTCTGCTGGAGAAAAACCCCGCCGTAGCGGCGGAGGCGCGCAAAAATGTCGCAACCAATGGATTGCGGGCGCGGGTGGTCGAGGCCGATCTGTTCGATGTTTTCGCGCGCAAGGCGGAAGATTTGGTGGAAAAAGCCGATTTGGTCCTGACCAATCCGCCGTTTCTCAATGCGGGCGCGGCGCGGGTTTCGCCCGACGCCGACAGGGCGCTGGCCCATGTTCTCGATGAAGGCGGTCTGGAGAAATGGTTGCGCGCCTGCCTTGCGGTGCTGCGGCCCGGCGGACGCTTCGCCATGATTCACCGTGCCGATGCGCTGGCGGAAATTCTCGCCGCGCTGGGCGGCCGGCTGGGCGGGTTGGAAATCCTGCCGATTTTCCCCAAGGCGGAGCAGGGCGCGATCCGCGTCATCCTGCGCGGCAAAAAGGGCTCCAAGGCGCCGCTGGCGCTGCTGCCGGGCCTGGTCCTGCATGGCGAGCACGGAAAATTTTCGCCCCCGACGGAAGAGGTTCACCGTCGGGGGCGGAGATTATTCGCCGATTAGCGGTAGCAGTAGCGCACGTTGCGATAGCGCCAGCCATAGGGCGTGTGGACGCGGACATGGCGGATGCGGCAGACCGGGCCGTAATCCTCCTCGTCGTAATAACCGCCGCCGTAATAGGGGCCGTAATAAGGATAGCCATAGCCCCAGCCGGGACCCCCAGCCCCAGCCGCCGCCGCGGAAACCGCCGCCGCCAAAATGGCCGCCGCCAAAGTGACCGCCGCGCGCCTCCGCCGGCGCCGACAGCGCCAGCGTGGTGGCGCCAGAGCGACCGCTATCGTTGCGGCCTTCACAATGTTCTTCACCATAGTCATGGCTGAAACTCCTGTTCCAAGATGGCGATTGTCTAGCGCAAACCGTCTGAATGCAAGCTGAACGCCTGCCCGGCGTCAGGGAAACCGGGCCGCGCGGTTAAAATCGGCAAAATCCGGCTTTCCCTTTTGGCCTCGCCGCTTTAGTTTGCGCGCCACACCGAACCCCCTTGGGAAAAGATGAGCCAGACGCTTTCCGCCCTCGATCCAAAAAAGAGCTTTCAGGGCCTGATCCTGACCCTCCAGAATTTCTGGGCCCGGCAGGGCGCGGTGATTCTTCAGCCCTATGACATGGAAGTGGGCGCCGGCACTTTTCATCCCGCCACGACTTTGCGCTCGCTGGGCAAAAAACCTTGGAAAGCCGCCTATGTGCAGCCTTCGCGCCGCCCCAAGGACGGCCGTTACGGCGAAAACCCCAATCGCCTCCAGCATTATTACCAGTTTCAGGTGATCCTCAAGCCGAGCCCGGATAATTTGCAGGAGCTCTATCTGGCCTCGCTGGCGGCGATCGGCGTCGATGCGGGGCTGCATGACATTCGCTTTGTCGAGGACGATTGGGAGAGCCCGACGCTGGGCGCCTGGGGCCTGGGCTGGGAATGCTGGTGCGACGGCATGGAAGTGTCGCAATTCACCTATTTCCAGCAGGTGGCGGGCGTCGAATGCGCGCCGGTGTCGGGCGAATTGACCTATGGCCTGGAGCGCCTCGCCATGTATGTGCAGGGCGTCGAAAACGTCTATGACCTGAATTTCAACGGGCTCGACGGCGACGAGCGCATTTCCTACGGCGATGTGTTCCTGCAGGCCGAACAGGAATATTCGCGCCACAATTTTGAAGCCGCCGACGTCAAAAAACTGTTCGGCGATTTCGAGCGCGCCGAGGCCGAGTGCAAGGCCTTGCTGGGTTTTGGCGAGCGCGGCGAGGACAAGCACCTGATGGTGCTGCCCGCCTATGACCAATGCGTCAAGGCCAGTCACGCCTTCAACCTGCTCGACGCGCGCGGCGTCATCTCCGTCACCGAGCGCCAGTCCTACATCCTGCGCGTGCGCGAGCTGGCCAAGGCCTGCGGCGCGGCCTGGATGAAGACCGACGGCGCTGGCTTGTAAGATTCCGAAAGACCCAAATGTCCGATCTCCTGTTCGAACTCTTCTCCGAGGAAATTCCGGCGCGCATGCAGGCCCAGGCCGCCACCGACCTGAAAAAGCTCGTCACCGACGCGCTGGTCGAACGCGGGTTGCTCTATGAGGCCGCCGAGAGTTTTGTCACGCCGCGCCGGCTGACGCTGCATGTGGTGGGCTTGCCGACCAATCAGCCCGATCAGCGCGAGGAGAAGAAGGGCCCGCGCGTCGGCGCGCCCGAGGCGGCGGTGCAGGGCTTTTTGAAGAGCGCGGGGCTGGCGTCTCTGGACGAGGCCCGGATCGAAACCGATAAAAAGGGCGGCCAGTTCTATGTCGCCGTGATCGAGAAAAAGGGCTCGGCCACGCTCGACGTGCTCGCGGAGATTTTGCCCGGCGTCGTCAAAAATTTCCCCTGGCCGAAGAGCATGCGCTGGGGCGCGGCATCAGCCGATTCCAACGCGCTGCGCTGGGTGCGGCCGCTGCACGCCATTGTCGCCATGTTCGGGCCGGAAACTGAAGACCCTGAAATCGTCCCCTTCGAGGTCGGCGGCGTCAAGGCCGGCAATATCACCTATGGCCATCGTTTCCTCGCGCCGCAGCCGATAAAAGTGCGGCGCTTCGACGATTATCTGACCGCGCTGACGGCGGCCAAGGTCGTGCTCGATCCGGCGCGGCGCCGCGACATCATCCTCCATGACTGCAAGGACCTGGCCTTTGCCCAGGGGCTGGAACTGGTCGAGGACGAGGGGCTTTTAAACGAGGTCGCCGGCCTGGTCGAATGGCCGGTGGTGTTGTTGGGCGAATTCGACGCGAGCTTTCTGGAGATTCCCGGTGAAGTCATCCGCGCCACCATCCGCGCCAACCAAAAATGCTTTGTGCTGCGCGATCCCGTGAGTGGAAAACTGGCCAACAAGTTCCTGCTGGTGTCGAATGTGATCGCCTCGGACGGCGGCAAGCAGATCGCCGCCGGCAATGGCCGCGTGGTCCGCGCCCGCCTGTCGGACGCGCTCTATTTCTGGAAGACCGATCAGGCGCCGCTGCCGGATTTTGCCGACCAGGGCAAGCCTTTGGATCAGCGGTTGGCGAAGCTGCGGGCGCTGAACATTGTGTTTCACGCCAAGCTGGGCACCCAGGGGCAGAGGATCGACCGCATCGTCGCTCTGGCGAAGGAATTGGCGCCCAAACTCGGCGCCGATCCGGTTTTGGCGGCGCGGGCGGCGGAACTGGCCAAGGCCGATCTGGTCAGCGAAGTCGTCGGCGAATTCCCGGAAGTGCAGGGGCTGATGGGCCGGCGCTATGCGGAATTGCAGGGCGAGGATGCGGCGGTCGCGGCGGCGATCGAGGAGCATTACAAGCCGCAGGGGCCGACGGATCGCATCCCCTCGGCGCCGGTTTCAGTCGCGGTGGCGCTGGCCGACAAGCTCGATACGCTGGTGGGATTCTGGGCGATTGATGAGAAGCCGACCGGGAGCAAAGACCCATTTGCGTTGCGGCGCGCGGCGCTGGGCGTGATCCGGATTATTTTGGAGAATGGGCTGCGGCTGCGCATTGGAAGCGTGATCAATCTCGAATTGCATGGCTTTGCAGCGAGGTTGCGCAATCAGGATTCCGAAACGCGGAATAAGGAAATTCGTGAGCTTGGCGGTCAGCCGTTAAATCCGCTCCCAAGCCAAGAAACGATCGAAGCTCATTCGCCTTGGGCGGTCGATAAAAAGACGCACGACCTGCTCGCCTTTTTTGCCGACCGCCTGAAGATTGATCTCCGCGACCGTGGCGCGCGCCACGATCTGCTCGATGCGGTTTTCGCGTTGGGCGAGGACGATCTGGTGCTGATCGTCGCGCGCATAAATGCGCTGGACGCGTTTCTCAAGACCGAGGATGGCGCCAGCCTGCTCGCCGGCTACAAGCGCGCCGCCAATATTTTGAAAGCCGAGGAGAAGAAGGACGGCGCCGGGGCCTTTAAAACGGCGCCGCGCGAAGACCTTCTGGCCGAGGCCGAGGAAAAGGCGCTGTTTGCCGCTTTGCAGTCCGCCAGCCAGGAGGCCGATGCGGCGCTGAAGGCGGAAAAATTCGCCGAGGCCATGCAGGCCCTGTCCAAATTGCGCGCGCCGGTGGACGCCTTTTTCGACAAGGTCACGGTCAATGCCGACGACGCGGAGCTGCGCGGGAACCGGCTGAGCCTTCTCGCGCAATTGCGCCGCGCCATTCATCTGGTGGCGGATTTTTCCAAGATCGGCGGTTGAATCAACGCCGTCATGCCCGGCACAAGGCCGGGCATGACAGATAGGTTCAGGCTGAATGCGAACCCAAGCCACTGGCGGCCGGGGGTAGACTCGCCGCCAAAAACTCAGCTTCTGCCAAAGGTCTCGTCAAAGGAATAGCCGGAGCCGCGCACGGTGCGGATCGGGTCTTCCTCGTCGCCCTGGGCCAAGGCCTTGCGCAGGCGTCCTACATGGACGTCGACCGTGCGCTCGTCGATTTCGGCGGAGAAGCCCCAGACGCTGTCGAGCAATTGCGAGCGCGAAAACACCCGGCCCGGCTTTTCCATCAAATATTCGAGCAGCCGGAATTCGGTGGGGCCGAGATGGATGTCGCGGCCGGCGCGGCGGACGCGACGGGTTTCGCGGTCCAGCTCCAGGGCGCCGGCGATCAGTTTGGTGGCGACGCGCTCGGGGCGGGCGCGGCGCAGCAGGGCGCGGACGCGGGCCATCAGTTCCGGCACGGAAAAAGGTTTGACGACATAATCGTCGGCGCCGACGGAGAGGCCGCGCACGCGCTCGCCCTCTTCGCCGCGCGCGGTGAGCATGATCACCGGCAAGGTGCGGGTCGCCTCGCGGGCGCGCAAACGGCGGCAGATTTCCAGACCGGAGACGCCCGGCAGCATCCAGTCGAGGATGACGAGATCGGGGGCGGATTCCTCCAGCCGCAATTCCGCCTCGTCGCCGCGCTCGACGCGCTCGACCGCATAGCCCTCGGCTTCGAGATTATAGGCCAGCAGCAGGGACAAGGCGGATTCGTCCTCCACCACCAGAATGCGCGGCGCGCCGCCGGGGGAAACCGCGGTCATGCCGGAAATGCGCGTCTCGTTCATCGCGGCCTCGATCAGGACAAGGTGGAGGAATCGACGCCGCGCGGACGGTCGGTCGGCAGCGGCTGTCCCTTGACGATGTAATAGATCGTCTCGGCGATATTGGTGGTGTGGTCGCCGACCCGTTCGAGGTTCTTCGAACAGAACAGCAGATGGGTGCAGAAAGTGATGTTGCGCGGATCTTCCATCATGTGCGTGAGCAGATCGCGGAACACCAAATCCTCGAGCGCGTCGAGTTCGGCGTCGCGCAGCCAGACTTCCTTGGCGCGCTCCGGGTCGCGCTGGGCATAGGCGTCGAGCACGTCGTTGAGTTGCATGACCGCGAGATCGTACATGCTTTTCAGCCCGACCACGGCGCGGGGAATGCGGCCCTCGCCGGCGATCTTGATGACGCGCTTGGCGATATTCTTGGCGAGATCGCCGACGCGCTCGAGATCGGCGGAAATGCGCACGGCGCCGATGATTTCGCGCAGGTCCACGGCCACCGGCTGGCGGCGGGCGATCGTGGTCACCGACTGCTCCTCGACCGTGCGCTGCAGCACGTCGAGACGGCCGTCGGCGGCGATGACTTTCTGCGCCAGCTCGGAATTCATGCCGGCCAGCGCATCCATGGCGTCGGCGAGCATTTTCTCGGCTATGCCGCCCATTTCGGAAATATGGCGCCCGAGCGATTCCAGCTCGGCGTCGAAAGATTTGACAGTATGATCAATCATGGACTTTCCCCCTCCGGTCGCGATCAGCCGAAGCGGCCGGTGATGTAATCTTGCGTGCGCTTTTCTCGCGGCGTCGTGAAAATCTGGTCGGTCTCGCCGAATTCCACCATCTCGCCGAGATACATGAAGGCGGTATATTGCGACACGCGCACCGCCTGCTGCATGTTATGGGTGACGATGGCGATGGTGTATTGCGCGCGCAATTCGTCGATCAACTCCTCCACCTTGGCGGTGGAGATCGGATCGAGCGCCGAGCAGGGTTCGTCGAACAGGATCACTTCCGGCTGGATCGCCACGGTGCGGGCGATGCACAGCCGCTGCTGCTGGCCGCCCGACAGCGACAGGCCCGAGGCGCCGAGCTTGTCCTTGACCTCGTTCCAGATCGCCGCGCCGCGCAGCGCCGTCTCGACGCGCTCGTCCATCTCGGCCTTGCCCAGCTTCTCATAGAGCCGCACGCCAAAGGCGATGTTCTCATAGATGGTCATGGGGAAGGGCGTGGGCTTCTGGAAGACCATGCCGACCCGGGCGCGCAGCGCATTGAGGTCGAGCTTGGGGTCGAGCACATTCTCGCCGTCGAGCAGAACCTCGCCTTCGGCGCGCTGTCCCGGATAGAGATCGTACATGCGGTTCAACACGCGCAGCAGAGTCGATTTGCCGCAGCCCGAGGGGCCGATGAAGGCGGTCACATGGCGGTCGTAGAGCGGCACATGGACGGATTTGAGCGCCTTGTTGTCGCCGTAGAAGAAATCGAGATTCTTCACCGACATCTTTTCAGGAAGCGCCGCGGTGGGCGCGGCGGCGGCGAGGGTTTCGGGCGTGGTTTCGGTCATGGACATGTCCCGTTATTTCCCGGTCTTCTGCGCGCCGAGCACGCGGGCGGTGATGGAGAGGGCGAGCACGGCGAGGGTGATCAGCAGCGCGCCGGCCCAGGCCAGCGCCTGCCAGTCCTTGTAGGGCGACAGCGCGAACTGGAAGATCACCACCGGCAGGCTGGCCATGGGCGCGTTGAAATTGGTGCTCCAGAACTGGTTGTTCAGCGCGGTGAACAGCAGCGGCGCGGTCTCGCCGGAGACGCGGGCGACCGCCAGCAGCAGGCCGGTGATCAGACCGGCGCGCGCCGCCTTGTAGGCGATGTGGCGGATGACCAGCGAACGCGGCAGGCCCAGCGACACGGCGGCCTCGCGCAAGCCGCCGGGCACGAGATTGAGCATGTCCTCGGTGGTGCGCACCACCACGGGGATCACCAGCAGCGCCAAGGCGATGGCGCCGGCGAAGGCGGAGAAATGGCCCATCTGCACGACGGTGATCTCATAGACGAACAGGCCGATGACGATGGAGGGCGCCGACAGCAGGATGTCGTTGATGAAGCGCACCACCGTGGCGAGCTTGGTGTGGCGGCCATATTCCGCCATATAGGTGCCGGCGAACAGGCCGAGCGGCGCGCCGATCAGCACGCCGAAAAAAGTCATGATCAGCGATCCCGCTATGGCGTTGAGCAGGCCGCCGGAAGAACCGGGCGGCGGCGTCATTTGCGTGAACACGGCGGCGTTGAGACTGCCGAAACCGTTCCACAGCAGAGCGCCGAGGATCAAGGCGAGGGCGATCAGGCCGAAGGCGGCCGAGGCGAAACAGGCGCCCATGGCGATGGCGCTGCGGATTTTTCGGGAGGCCTGGATGGTCATGGCTCAGCGCCCTCCCTGTTTTTCAATGCGCATCAGCAGCAGCCGCGAGAAGGACAGCACGATGAAGGTGATGACGAACAGCAGCAGGCCCAGCGCCACCAGCGAGGAGGTGTAGAGCACGCCGTCGGCCTCGGTGAATTCATTGGCGATGGTCGCCGAAATGGTGGTGCCGGGACCGAGGATCGAGGGCGAGATCTTGTGGGCGTTGCCGATGACGAAAGTGACCGCCATGGTCTCGCCCAGCGCGCGGCCCAGCGCCAGCATGACGCCGCCGACCAGGCCGACGCCGGTATAGGGCGCGACGATGCGGCGCATCACCTCCCATTTGGTGCAGCCGACGCCATAGGCGGCCTCTTTCAGCACCGGCGGCACGGTGTTGAACACGTCGCGCGAGATCGAGGAAATCAGCGGCAGGATCATGATGGCGAGAATGACCGAGGCCGTGGCGATGCCGATGCCATAGGGCGGGCCGGAAAACACCTGCGACAGGCCGGGGACGCCGGAAAAGGCCGAAATCAGTTGCGGCTGGACATTGGCCTGGAGGAAGGGGGCGAGCACGAACATGCCCCAGATGCCGTAGATGATCGAGGGAATGCCGGCGAGCAACTCCACCGCTATGCCAATCGGGCGGCGCAGAACATGCGGACAAAGTTCGGTGAGGAAGACCGCGATGCCGAATCCCAGCGGCGCGGCGATCAGCAGAGCGAGGAAGGAGGTGACGAGCGTGCCGTAGATCGCCGGCGCCGCGCCGAATTTTTCCGTGACCGGGTTCCAGGAATCCGAAACCAGGAAACCGAAGCCATATTGCTTCAACGCCGGGGCGGAGCCGTAGACCAGCGAGAAAATCACGCCGCCAAGCAGAAACAACACGGCGGTGGCCGAGGATTTGGTGACGATGTGAAAGGCGCTGTCGCCCAGTTTGAAGCGTTTGAGCACCTTGGCGCGAAGGTCGCCATGCGCCACCGCATTCGCCTGCTCTCCCAAAACCGCCTCCGACATTTTACGCCTCGTTTTTGAAGGGGATCGGGAGCCGCGCCCCCGATCCCGGATATTCTTACTTGCTCTCGTAGACCGGCTTGCCGTCGGCGGTCTTGATCTCGCTCGCCCAGGTCTTGCGGATCAGGCCGACGACAGTGTCGGGCATCGGGATGTAATCGAGGGTTTCCGCGTCCTTCGCGCCATTCTTGAAGGCCCAGTCGAAGAATTTCAGGGCTTCGCTGGCGGCGACCGCGTCCTGCGGCTGCTTGTGGATCAGGATGAAGGTGGCGGCGGTGATCGGCCAGGACTTGTCGCCCTTCTGGTCGGTCAGGATCTGGTAATAGCCCGGCGCATTGGCCCAGTCGGCGTTGGCGGCGGCGGCCTGGAAGCTCGGGGTCTCCGGTGCGACCGTCTTGCCGTCGTGATTGACCATTTTGGCGAAGGTCATCTTGTTCTGCTTGGCATAGGCATATTCGACATAGCCAATCGAACCCTTGGTGTTGGCGACGGTGTTGGCGACGCCCTCATTGCCCTTGGCGGCGAGACCGACCGGCCATTCCACCGCGGCGTCGGAGCCGACCTTGGACTTCCAGTCCGCCGAAACCTTGGCGAGATAATCGGTGTAATTGAAGGTGGTGCCCGAACCGTCGGAACGATGCACGACGGCGATGGCGGCGTCGGTGAGTTTTACGCTCGGGTTGAGCTTGACCAGCGCGGGATCGTTCCAGACCTTGATTTCGCCAAGAAAAATCTTCGCCAGGGTCGGGCCGTCGATGACGAGATCGCCGGGATTGACGCCTTCGAGATTGATGACCGGGACGATGCCGCCCATCACCTGTGGCCATTGCGCCAGGCCGTTTTTCGCCAGCTCTTCGGGCTTGAGCGGCTTGTCGGAGGCGCCGAAGGTCACGGTGTTGGCGATGATCTGCTTGATGCCGCCGCCGGAGCCGATCGACTGATAGTTCAGGCCATTGCCGGTCTGGGTCTTATAGGCGTCGGCCCATTTGGCGTAGACCGGATAGGGGAAAGTGGCGCCCGCGCCGGAAATATCGACGGCGAGAGCGGAAGCGGCCGCGCCGACAATGGCGACGGCGACGGCGGTGCGCAGCAGGAATTTCGACATATTGACCTCATCCGAGGTGAGAGGGAGCGGCGAAATGTTCCGCCGACGGCCTGCGCTACAGGTGGCGCGTGGTCGGACTACGACAGTCGCATGACGCTTTCGTGACAGCGCCCGCCCGCCCTGGAAATCCGGCGATGCGGCGAGAGGCCTGGACTCTCGACTCCGGGCTTGGGTCACGCTACGGAACCAGCGCGGCCAAAAAAGCCCTCCGTATTTTCCGAACCTGCCGAGACAGGCGAAATAGGCTTAAATTTTTAATAACGTTAATATTTATTCGTGGCGGATTGCGTTTTCGGAGGTTTCAGGCGCGGTTCGGCTCGACAGTTATCCACTGCGGAATTTGCGCGCTGCGGGAAACAATCTTCGCGAAAAAGGTTGTTGTCGCGACAAGGCTCCGGCTCGGGGCAGGTAAGGCAAAAACAAAAAACGCGGGAAATAAAAAAGGGGATAGGGCGTTTCAAGGGAGGCGATCATGGTTGCGACAAGGCGGAATGAACCGATGTCCGGGCGTGCTGCGATCAATGTGCGCCCGCCGCCAGCACTTGCTTTGGACCGCGTCGAGAGCGGTGCGTTCGATCCGTCGCGTGGGCAAGAGGACGGCGAAGCCCTCATGGCGATCGCCGCGGGCGGCTCGGCGGATCAGGCCCGCGCCCTCGCGCAACGCGACGATCTCGACGAGCGCGCGATTGATCTTCTCGCCCAGCGTCCGGAAATCGAGGTGCTTTGCGCTCTGGCCGCGAATGGCGAAGCGCAGCTCGGTCGCAAGAGCTTGCGTCGGCTGATCGAGCGGGGACGGGAGGAGTCCAGGCTGGCGCGCCGGCTGTTGCAGCGCGACTTCCTGCATCTCTGCCATTTCCGCCTGTTCCTCCAGGCGGACGGCGAGGAGCGCGGCCATTTGATCGCATTGGCGCGCCATTGCCGCCTCGACACGGCGCATGGCGCGAAAGGCATTCCCGAGCCAGACGCCAGCAAGCGCCTCGGTCTGGAAAGGGCCGCCGACCGGCGCGACCGCGCCGGTTTCGCCCATGCGCTGGCGCGGGCGCTGGCCTGCGCCCCGTTCATGGCGCGCCGCCTTGCCGATGACAAGGGCGGCGAGCCCTTGGCTCTGGCGCTGGCGGCGCTTGGCTTTTCCGATGAAAACGCGGCGCGGATTTTTCTCGCCGGCTTCCCGGATGTCGCCGTGTCCCGCGAAAAATTCCGTTCGCTGATGGGCATTGTCGGCAGCGTCCCGACCCGCACGGCGGCGCGGCTGGTCCGCGCGATTGTCACGGAGGACGCTGCGGGCGCTAATTGAACAGCGGCGCGCTGGCGGTAAAAATCGCGCCCTCGCCGGGTTTCGACTGGACCTCCAGCCGGCCGCGATGGCGCGCCAGAATATGTTTGACCAGGGCCAGGCCGAGGCCCGTGCCACCCTTGGCGCGGCTTTGGCCGACATCGACGCGGTAAAAACGCTCGGTCAGGCGCGGAATGTTTTCCGGCGCGATTCCCGGTCCCTCGTCGCGCACGCAGAGCCGTCCGGCGCCATCGCGCGAGTCCACGGCGATCCAGACTTTTCGCGCGTCCTCGTCGGCTTCGGGGGCGCTGTATTTGATGGCGTTTTCGATCAAATTCTCGGCCACGCGCAGCAATTCGTCACGATTGCCGCGCACAAAAATCTTTTGCGCCTCGACGATCAGTTCGACGCGATTTTCCTGGGCGAGCGGCGACAGGGCGTCGCGGACATGGTCGGCCACCGCCGCCAGATCGACGGCGTCGCGGGGCTGGACATGCAGGCTCTGCTCGATGCGCGACAGCGACAAAAGATCGTCCACCAGCCGCGCCATGCGCCGCGCCTGCTGCAGCATGATGCCCAAAAAGCGCCCGCGCGCATTGGCGTCGTCGCGGGCCGGACCTTGCAGGGTCTCGATGAAGCCGAGCAGCGAGGCCAGGGGCGTGCGCAATTCATGGCTGGCGTTGGCGACGAAATCGACGCGCATCTGTTCGAGGCGCCGCGATTCGGTGGCGTCATGTAGGGTCAGCGCGACATAGGGCTCCCCTTCCGCAGGCTCCCCTTCCGCGCCAAAGGCGGCGACATGGGCCTGGAACAGCCTTTCGACCGGCGCGCGGGCCAGCCAGGAAATGTCTTCCGCCTGGCTGCTCGCCTGGACGCGGCCGATGGCGTCGTGCAGATCGACGGCGCGGATCGACGAGGCCAGCGGCGCGTCGAAGCGCAATTGCGGGAACAGCGCGCGAGCGGGGGCGTTGGCGGCGACCAGCCGCACCGAATCGCTGACCACCAGGACCGGTTCCGGCATGGCCTCGATCAGGCTGGAGATCAGTTCTCCGCGCGCGTCTTTGACGTCGATCATGACTGGGCCTCGATCATGCCCTTGAATTCCTTAGGGTGAAGCGTCTTCCCCGCCCTCGGCGCGGTTCATGGTGGCGCGCAGGGCGTCCCAGCGCCGTCCCCCTTCATTGGCGCCGAGAAGGGTCAGAGCCAACACGAAGGGTATGACATAATAAAGAACCCGGAACATCAGCAATGACGCCAGCAGCGCCTCTTGCGAGGGCGAAGGCAGCACTTTCAGCATGGTCGCCTCGAATACGCCGATGCCTCCAGGCGCATGGCTGGCGATGCCCAGCAGACAGGCGAAGACATAGACCGAGGCGAAGGTGAAGAAATCCAGATCGGCGTGGCTGGGCAGCAGCACATAAAGTACGGCCGCCGCGCAGCACAGGTCGAGCACGCCCAGCGCCATCTGGCCGAGCGTCAGGCCGAAGCCCGGCAATTCGAATAAAAACCCCTGCAATTTGGCGCGGCGCGGGCGGATCGACACCCAATAGAGATAGACGCCGACGGCGACCAGCACGCCGGCGCCGATCAGGCGGTTGAGATTGACGGCGAAAAGGTCGATTTCCGCTAAAGGCGCGGCCTTGACCAGCAGGCCGAAGCCGATCACCACCGCCATGCCCAGCCAGAAGGTGACGCCGGCGACCACGGTGAGGCTGGCGATCTTGCCGGGCTTTACCCCGGCGCGCGAATAGATCCAGTAGCGCACCGTGCCGCCGGTGAAAATCGGAAAGCCCAGAGTGAAGGACACGGCATAGGAGGCGAAGGAGCCCAGCGCCGTGGTGCGATAGGGCAGTTTCAGCTTCAATTGCTTGAGCGCTATGGCGTCATAGCCGGTGAGCATCAGATAGGAGCCGGCGGTGAAGACCAGGCCGATCAGGATGCGGCGCAGGGAAGTGTCGGCGAAGGCGGCGCGCAATTCCTTGATGTCGAGATGGGCCAGGGTTCGCGACAACACGAAAAAGGCGATCGCCACCAGCAGCAGGCTGGCGCCGGCGCCGAGCCGGTTTCGCAGCGCCCGGCGCTTCTTGTCGCGGGCCTCCGCCTCTTGAACGGACTTGGCCTCTTGAAGGGAGTTGGCCTCTTGCCCCGCCGGGTCGGCGGCGGTGGGCGCATCCAATTCCGCCTGCGGCGGATCGGCGTCCTGCCCATTGTCGCTTCCCATGCGCTCCATCGCCCAAACTGCCGTTGGTCCGAACGGCCGCCGGACTTCCATCGGAGATTTAGGGCGCCGCCCCGTTTTCGGCAAGTTTTCCCTTGGCGCTTGGTTGAGACTTCGGCCTCCCGCGGCTGGCGCCGCGAGAGGCCTTTCCGTTGGGTTAGCTAATAACCGTAGCGCTCGACTTGCTCGTCTTCACGGGAACCGTCTCGTCGCCTTCGAATTTCACGACGATGTCCTCGTCGCGAATGATATATTGGCAGGCGAGCCGGTAGTGGGGCGGCAGGTCGTTGACTTCCGCATTCGAGACTTCTGTCTTCGAAATCTTGCCGAGTTGTTTCAGCACTTCCTTTTCCTTTTCGGTCAAGGAAATGGCGTGCGGCGTCTTGCTCAGGATCGACACCTCGACCAGACAGGAGCCGCATTCGCCGTCCTGACAGTCATAGGGAATCGGAACCTTGTGCTCCTTGGCCAGGGCGAGCAGCGTGCCGCGCGCGCCAGCCACGGCATAGACGGTCACATCGCGAGCCAGTCTCGGCGAGGTAAAAGTCACATTGGCCATTGGTTGTCCCTCCGGTTGGTGGAAACAGATGTTCCCGGAGGAGCGGCAGCAAGAGCCATGCCCTTGTCACGATTCGCAAGGATCGGGGTTTGGCGCGACAATTCTGTCGCGCGCGGCGCAAGCCGGACAGGAATCGGACAGGCGTGTCGGCGGCGCGACGCGCCTGTCGCTCAGGCCGCGCGGGCCTTGTCCATCAGTTCGACAAAACGGGCGAAGAGATAATGGCTGTCCTGCGGGCCGGGCGAGGCCTCCGGATGGTGCTGGACGGAAAAGGCCGGGCGGTCGGTCAGGGCTATGCCGCAATTGGAGCCGTCGAACAGCGAGCGATGGGTCTCCACCGCATTGGCTGGCAAGCTCTTGGGGTCCACGGCGAAACCATGGTTCATCGAGACGATCTCCACCTTATGGGTGGTGAAATCTTTGACGGGGTGATTGGCCCCGTGATGGCCCTGATGCATTTTCTCCGTTTTCGCGCCCACCGCTAGCGCCATCATCTGATGGCCCAGGCAAATGCCGAAAGTCGGGATTTTCGCGGCGAGAATTTTTTGAATGGTCGGCACGGCGTATTTGCCGGTTTCGGCTGGGTCGCCGGGGCCATTGGAGAGAAACACGCCATCGGGCTTGAGCGCGAGAATCTCCTCGGCGCCGGTCGTCGCCGGCACGACCTTGACCTCGCAGCCGGCTTCCGCCAGCAGGCGCAGGATGTTGCGCTTGACGCCGAAATCCAGGGCGACGACGCGGTAAGCGGTCTTGCCTTGCGCGCCAAATCCGGTTTCGAGCCGCCACGTGGTCTCGGTCCAGCCGTAATGGTCCTGGGCGGTGACGCCGGGGACCAGGTCCATGCCGTCTATGCCCGGCCAGGCCGCAGCCCGATCTTTAAGCGCCTCCAGATCGAACTTGCCCTCGGGGTCATGGGCGATCACGGCGTTGGGCATGCCCTTTTCACGGATCAGCGCGGTCAGCGCGCGGGTGTCTATGCCGGACAGGCCGATGATGTTGCGCGCCTTGAGCCAGGCGTCCAGATGGCTCTGCGAGCGGAAATTGGAGGGGTCGGTCACGGGGGCCTTGACGATCAGGCCGCGCGCGCCCTCGATCCTGCCCATATCGACGGTCTCGACATCCTCGTCATTGGCGCCGACATTGCCGATATGGGGGAAGGTGAAGGTGACGATCTGCCCGGCATAGGAGGGATCGGTGAGGATTTCCTCATAGCCGGTCATGGCGGTGTTGAAGCAGACTTCGCCGACCGCCTGGCCCGTCGCGCCGAAGCCGAACCCCTCGATCACCGTTCCATCCGCCAGAATCAGCAGGGCGGTGGGAATGGGTTTTTGCCAGCCTTGGGCTTGATCGGTCATTTTCTGCTCATTTTTTCGCGCGCGGTCGCCGCACCCTTTGAAGGGCGCTTGCGCTTTTTGCTTTACGGGGGTTGAAATCCGCGCGCAAGCTAGGCATTCGAGTTTGTGACGTCAACCCCGCCCGCAATCCACGACATTCAGGAACCCGCCATGCTGCGCGAAACTTTTACCGCCGAACTCAAAACCGCGATGAAGGCGGGCGACCGGCGCCGGGTGGACACGATCCGCATGATCACCGCCGCGCTGAAAGACAAGGATATCGAGGCCCGCACCTCCGGCAAGGACGTGACCGAGGACGATATTCTGGCGCTGCTGCAAAAACTGGTGAAAAGCCGCCAGGAATCGCTGGCGATCTACGAAGCCAACGCGCGGCCCGAGCTGGCGCAGCAGGAGCGCGAGGAAATCGCGGTGATTTCCACCTTCCTGCCGCAGCCGATGAGCGAAGAGGAAGTCGCCGCCGCGATCCAGGCCGCGATCGCCGAAACCGGCGCCGCCTCGATCAAGGACATGGGCAAGGTCATCGCCGTGCTCAAAAGCGCCCATTCCGGCAAGATGGATTTTGCCAAGGCCAGCGGGCTGGTGAAGGCGGCGCTGGCGGGCTGAGACGGGCATTGTCCCCTCTCCCCGCCGAGGCGGGGAGAGGGAGCAAAAAGCCCCGGAAACTTCGGTTTCCGGGGCTTTTTCGATTACTTCTTCAAAACCTTGGGCACAGCATTGGGCCGCAGCCTGAAAGCGTCGGGCATGCCCGAACCCAGCAGCGGGCGCAGATAGAGGCGGAAGGCGTCGGTGACGTTATTGCCTTCGGCGGACAAGAATTCATCCTCCATGACGCGGGTTTTGCCGGCCACCTGGTCGAGCGCCGCCAATTCGTAATCGACCGAATAGAAGCCGGTGCGCTTGATGGCGACCGAGCCGTTGCGGTCGCCCCAGAAGGCGTATTGCACCGCCTTTTCACCGACTTCACGGGCCTCGCGCTGATCGACGTCGGAGACGCAGCCGATGAACGAGCGTTGCAGGTAACCAAAGGTGTCGCCGCGCACGCGCTTGATTTTCAGCTTGTTCTTGATCTCCTCGCAGAGCAGGTCGGCCAGCGCCCCGGTGCCGGACAGTTGGACATTGCCATGGGCGTCATGCTCGACCTGCTGGGCGAGCTTGGTGATGATCGGCGCGCCCGAGGCGTCGTGAATGCCCTCGGACACCGCGACCACGCAGCGGCCGAGCCGGTCATAGACGCGCTTGACGTCGGCCAGGAATTTTTCGACGTCAAAAACGCGCTCGGGCACATAGATCAGATGCGGGCCGTCATCTGGAAATTTTTTGCCCAAGGCGGAGGCCGCCGTCAAAAATCCGGCATGGCGGCCCATGACCACGGCGACATAGACGCCGGGCAGGGCGGCGTTGTCGAGATTGGCGCCGGCGAAAGCCTGGGCGACGAAACGCGCCGCCGAGGGAAAGCCCGGCGTGTGGTCGTTGCCGACCAGATCATTGTCGATGGTCTTGGGAATATGGATGCAGCGCAGCGGGTAATTGGCCTTGGCCGCCTCGTCCGAGACGATGCGCACCGTATCGGAGGAATCGTTGCCGCCGATATAGAAGAAGGCGCCGATCTCATGGGCGCGCAACACCTCGAAAATCTCGTGGCAATATTTGGCGTCGGGCTTGTCGCGGGTCGAGCCGAGCGCGGAAGACGGCGTATGGGCGACCATTTCCAGATTGTGGCTGGTCTCCTGGGTGAGGTCGAGCAGGTCCTCGTTGACAATGCCGCGCACGCCGTGATGGGCGCCATAAACGCGCGCCACTTGCGCGAATTTGCGCGCTTCGAGCACGACGCCCGCCAGCGACTGGTTGATGACCGCGGTGGGGCCGCCGCCCTGGGCGACCAGAATTTTTGTCGGCGTCATTTTGTTCGGCTCCGCGTGAGGGTTCGACGCGCCCTTCTAGACCAGTTTCGCGCCGAAAACAGCGGGGCTTGCGCAAATTTTGACTTAAGTAGACAGTCGCGGCGATGACCGACGCCCCAAAAACCCTGTTTCGTCCCGGCGACGTGCTCGATGGCTGGCATTTCGTCGAGCGGCTCCATGCCGGCGCGTTGTCGGAAATCTGGAAAGTGACGCGCGAGGACATGGCGCCGCCGGCCCTGCTCAAGGCGCCGCTGATCGGCGGCGCCGACGACCGGCAGCAGGCCACCGCCATTGTCGGCTTCGAGATGGAGCAGATGATCCTGCCGCTGCTGCGCGGCCCCCATGCGCCGCGCTTCATCGGCGCGGGCGATTTCAGCCGCCAGCCCTATCTGGTCATGGAGCTGATCGAGGGCGAAAGCCTTTTGCGCGCTTGCGACGCGCTGCCGCGGCCCGTCGCCGAAGTCGCGGCCATCGGGCGCGGCTTGGCCCGCGCCTTGGCCGACCTCCACGCCCAGAACGTGCTGCATCTGGACATCAAGCCCTCGAACATCATCCGCCGGGCGAGCGGCGAATACGCGCTGATCGATTTCGGCCTGTCGCACAGCGAATTGCTGCCCGATCTGCTGGCCGAGGAAATTCATGTGCCGCTCGGCACCGCGCCCTATTTGGCCCCGGAACAGATTCTGGGCGATCGCAGCGATCCACGCAGCGATATTTTTTCCTTGGGCGTGGTGCTTTATTATCTGCTCACCGGCGAGCGGCCCTTTGGCCTGCCCAGGGGACGCAAGGCTTTGGCGCGGCGCATGTGGCGCGATCCCGAGCCGCCGCGCTCGCTCAATCCGCGTTGCCCGCCCTGGCTGCAGGAGGCGATCCTGCATTGCCTGGAGCCCGACGCCGACAAGCGCTACGCCTCCGCCGCGCAGCTGGCGCTCGAACTCGCCGCGCCGGAACAGATCGTTTTGACCGGGCGCGCCGAAAAGGAGGCCGCCGACGGCTGGCTGACGGCGCGGCGGCGCTGGTGGGCGCTGAAATTCGCGCCCACGCGCCATGTGCGCCGCATGGCCCAGCGCCGCGCGGCGGCGCCGATCCTGGTCGCGGCGGTGGATTTCGCCGGCGGCGCCGCCGGCCTCGATATGTTGTGCGACAATATCCGCCGGCAGATGCGCGCCGCGCCGGAAGCGCGGCTCGCCTGCGTCACCGTCATCCCCAGGCCGCGTCCGGGCCGCGACGACGGCGGGAGCGGCGGCAGGCTGCATCTGCGCCGGCTGGCCGATCTGCGCCGCTGGGCGGAAAAGCTCGGATTGCCGGAGGAAGGCGTCACCGCACATGTGCTGGAGGGCGAAGACCCGGCGAGCGCCCTGCTCGAATTCGCCCGCGCCAATCATGTCGATCAGATCGTGCTCTGCGCCAGCGCGCCTTCGGCCTTCCGGCCCTCGTCGCTGGGGCCGGTCGCCGAGCGCGTGGTGACGCAGGCGCCCTGCACGGTCACGCTGCTGCGCCCGGCGCGAAAGGAGCCCGGCGCGGCCGAAGCCACCGAGCCGCAGGAGGGCATGGGAATTTGACGGGTTTGGGAATTTGATTGATGCGCCGCGGGAGCGGGGGTAAATCCTGTCGGGCGTCACTCCGACGCGAGGGAGTTGGACATGAACCGGCTGGAACGCCGCACCCCGCCGATGGGCGTGGCGGAACTGGACTATCTCGACGGTGAATTCCGGATCAAAAAGCCGGGCGCCTATGTGATCTGCGCCGCCACCGGCGCGCATATTCCGCTGGAAGCTCTGACCTATTGGAACGTCGACCGGCAGGAACCCTACGCCGGTCCCGAGGCCAAGCTTTTGCGGCTCAGGCAGCTCGGGGAACTGAAGTAATCAGCCGCCGACGCGGCTTAAGCCCGCGCGGGCGGTGGGCTGGTCGGAATTCAGCGACAGCGCGCGGCGGTAATTGTCCGAGGCCTGTTTGCGGTCGCCCTTCTTTTCATAGGCGAGGCCGAGCGCCGCCCAGGCCTCGGCATTGTGATTGTCGACATTGAGCGCGGCGTTGAAATCCTCGACGGCCTTGTCCGGCTTGCCCAGCGCCAGCAGGCTCTGGCCGCGCGCCAGATAGGGCGCGGCGGCGAAGGGATCGCGGTCGATGGCGTTGTCGAAATCGGAGACGGCGCGCTGATTGTCGCCCTGTTTCTGATAGATCAGCCCGCGCGCGTGAAACGACTGGGCGTTTTCCGGCTGGAGGCGAATTGCCTCGTCGAGATCGCGCAGCGCCGCGTCGAACTGGCCCTGGGCGCGCTCGACATTGGCGCGGCCGAGATAGGCCGGGGCATGGGCGGGATTGGCCTCGATGGCGCGGGAGAAATCGGCCCGCGCGGCGTCATTGGCGCCGGTCTGGCGTTCGGCCAGGGCGCGGTTGGTATAGGCCGAGGCGTTGCGCGGATCGAGCTTGATCGCCTGGTTGAAATCGCCGATGGCGCGGTCGTATTTGCCGATCTTGGCCAAAGCCACGCCACGGGTGTTATAGGCTTCGGGATCGGTGGGATGATTGGCGACCACGGCGTCGAGCGAATCGATATTGGCCTCGACCGCCTTGGGATCGGCCCGGGATATTTCGGCATAGCCGGGGCCTTGCCGGCCGGAATTCAATCCGGTCATAGAATTGCAGCCGGCGAGCGGCGCGGCCAGGGCCAGCAGGGCGAGAGAGAGCAAAGGAATTCTGGCCATTTGTGCCATCCGCAGTGGGGAGCCGTCGCGCGCCATGGGTTTTGCCTCGAATCTTTCGGGATTCGCGGCGTCCGCGCCGCGCACACCATCGGTCATTTTCCATAACCAATCGTTATTGCGCGCCCACCGCATAAGGTCGCATTAAGGCGGAAAGGGGGCAAGAAAGCGAAAACGCCCGCCGCCAAATTGCGAAGAACGCAAAACGGGCGAAGGGCGCAAAAGTCGCGAGGGACCGGTGTTTTGGGGCTCAGCGAGCCGCGGGCTTGGGCTTCATCGGCAGCAGGCCTTCGCGCTGCAGCTTCTTGCGCGCCAGCTTGCGGGCGCGGCGCACGGCTTCCGCCTGTTCGCGGGCGCGCTTCTCGGAAGGCTTCTCATAATGGCCGCGCAGCTTCATCTCGCGGAAAATGCCTTCGCGTTGCATTTTTTTCTTCAGCGCCTTGAGCGCCTGATCGACATTATTGTCGCGAACCAGAACTTGCACGCCATCATCCCGTAGCAGGGGCCTCCGCTTTGGCGCGACAGCGCCTGGAGACCAGATTGAATAAGATTTCTTAGCGCTTGCGGAGCGCCGGACCGTTGGCGGTTGCGATAACAGAAAGCTTAACCCCTGTCCAGCGCTTGTCAGGCCGGTCCCGCCGGATCGTAGCCGAACCAGACGAAATCGTCGTGAAATCTCTCGCGGACGATGGCGCGGTCCTCATCGGCGGCGAACAAGTCGCCGGCGCGAAGCCGGCGGCGCGGCGCGCTGACATTGTCATGCGGCAAGGCCTCGGCGGGCAGGTCGAAGCGCGCGCAGAACCGGGGCCATTGGCTCTCGATTTCCTCGAGACGAATGAATTCATTGATGAGCAGGCCGTCGCCGGTCTCGTTGCAGACGCCGAGCCATTGCGGAATATAGGCGGGATCGTCAAGCAGCGCGGGATGACGAAGAAAGCCGGCGAAGGGCCGCGATTCGGCCAGCGAATTGATATAGGCGCGCATCGCCGGATAGTTCCATGGGGCGCTGTCGGGCAGCGCGACCGCCCGCGCCCAGGCGGCGCGGTCCGCGTCCTCGACGGGAAGGCCGAGCGCGGCGCCCTCCTGTTCGGCCAGGCCGGCGATATAATTATAAAGCGAGGCGGCGCGCGCGAAAGGATGGCGCACGGTCGCCCAGGAATAATAATGCAGCCAGGTTTCGGCGCCGATCACCTTGGCGATATCCGAGGCGAAACTATGCTTGTTCAAGCCATAGCGCGCCGAATACTCCGCCTGCATCACCTCGCCGAGGGCGCTGCTGCCCAGGCTGACGTCATTCCATCGCGAATATTCGTGGAGCTTGTTTTCAACCGAAGTGCCGCCGCATTTGGGCAAATGGACGTAAATCATCCGCAAGCTGTTCATAATCAACACGATGAAACGATCCTTCGATCCTTGCGTCCGCTTCGATCCTTGAGCCCCGCGTGGGCGGGCTCTCGGCTCGCGCGAGATTTTAATTTCATTGCCGGCAGGCTTCGGCGCGGTCGGGGCAAGCCGCCATTCTTCGCCGCGTTTTCAAGCTGGCGGCGCGCGCGAAGGTCGATCCAGATGCGCGGATGTCATTCTATCGTCGCGCTTCTAACATAAAATATTTCCCTCGCATCGCAGAAAAATCAGTTCGGTTTCTCCATAATCCCTGCGCTCGAGCAGCTCATAGCCAGGCGCGGGCTCGAACATGGCCGCCGCCGCCTCCTCGACGACGACCAGCGCGCCCGGCTTCAGCCAGCCGCCGCGCGAAAGGGCGGTCAGCGCCGGCTCGGCCAGGCCGCGATCGTAGGGCGGATCGAGAAAAGCCAGGTCATAGGCCGGCCCAGGCGGCGCGGCGCCGAGACGGCGGGCGTCGCGGCGGAAAGTGCGGGTGACGCCGCCCAGTCCGAGAGCCTCGATATTTTCGCGGATCAGCGCCCGGGCCTCGGCGCCGTCATCCACAAGCAGCGCGAACGCGGCGCCGCGCGAAACGGCCTCAAGCGCCAGCGCGCCCGTGCCGGCGAACAGGTCGATGACCCGCGCGCCCGGAACCGGGTCATCGTAGGAATGGGCGAGAATATTGAACAGGCTCTCGCGCAGCCGGTCGGAGGTCGGGCGAATGCCCTGGCCCTGCGGCCCCCTGAGAGTCCGGCCCTTCAGCCGGCCGCCGACAATGCGCATCAGGCTTTCGGGCGCGACGGCCTGCCGCCTCTGCCGGGCGGCTTGCCGCCGCCGCCGCCAAACGGTTTCGGCGCGCCCCGGTTCTGGGGCCTGTCGCCTCGCCTGCTGGGTTTTTCGCTCCGACCGGACGGTCCTTCGCCCTTGCCCGCGGGGCGCTCGCTTCGACCGAAAGGTCTTTCGCTCCGGCCGGCGGGCTTTTCGTTGCGTCCGAAGGGCTTTTCACTCCGGCCGGCGGGCTTGCCGCCCTGGGGCTCGCCACGAAATGTCTTGGGGGCGAAGCTCTTGGCCGCGCCGGCCTCTCCACGCGGCGGCCCGGACCGTTTCGGTCCGCGCTCGCCCTTGAAGTCGCGCTTGAAATCGCCCGCGAAGTCCGGCTTGCCCTCGGCCCGGCCCCGGGGCTTGCGCTCGCCCTCGAACCGTTCGGGGCGCGCCTCGGCGCCTTCGCGTTCGGCACGGAAGCGCCGGGCGTTGCGATTGTCGGGCGAAATTTCCGGTTTGCGCGCGATGCTGACGCGCTCCACCGTCACCGCGCGTCCCTTGCGGTCGGCGGTCTCGCCCTTTTCGACCCGGCGACGCGGGCCTTTTTCGGCCTTGACGCGGTCGTCGCGCAGGGCCGAGACATGCTTGCGCGGCTCCGGCTTTTTTGGCGCGGGGCGTGGCGCATCCGGCCCGGCGCGGTGCGGGCGGATCTTGTCTCCGCCGCGCGGGGCGCGAATTTCTTCCGGCTCCGGCTCGGGAGTGCGGTCGATCACCGGCCCGTCGAAATCGGCGCCCGATTCGGCCGCGAGTTTTTCGCCCAATTGCTCAACGAGCACGCGGGTGCGCACTTCCTCGACCGTCCCCTCGGCCATTTCGCCGAGTTGGAACGGGCCGTAGGACAGGCGGATCAGCCGGTTTACGCCCAACCCCAGATGCTCAAGCAATTTCTTGACTTCGCGATTCTTGCCTTCGCGCAGGCCGAGCGAAATCCAGACATTGGCGCCCTGGACGCGGTCGAGCTTGGCGTCGACGCCGGCATAATCGACGCCCTCGAGGGTCACGCCCTTTTTCAGCGTGTCGAGTTTGGTCTGATCGGTGTGGCCATTGGCGCGGGCGCGATAGCGGCGCAGCCAGCCGGTCGCCGGCAATTCGAGGGTCCGCGCCAGTCCGCCGTCATTGGTCAGCAGCAGCAAGCCCTCCGTGTTGATGTCGAGTTGTCCGATCGACATCAGCCGGGGCAGGGCCGGATTATGCTCGGCGATATAGTCGAACACCGTGGCGCGCCCCTCGGGGTCGCGGTCGGTGGTCACCAGTCCCCGCGGCTTGTGGAACAGGAACAGCCTCGTGCGCTCGCGGGTCGCCAGCGGCTTGCCGTCCACCGCGATCTTGTCGTCTTCCGTGACGTTGAGCGCGGCGCTGACCAGGGTCTGGCCATTGACGGCCACCCGTCCGGCGGCGATCCACTCCTCCGCGTCGCGGCGCGAGCACAGGCCGGCGCGCGCCATCACCTTGGCGATGCGCTCGCCCTCATGTTCCTTGGCCTCGAGAATCTTGCCCGTGACTTTGGGTTTTGCGGGCGGCTTTTTGCGCGAGGGCGTTTTGGCTCTGTCGTTGCTCATCGCGTTCTGATAGCAACAGACGCCGCAATTTGCGAATGGTTTTGCTGCCTTGTCCGAGAAAACCCCGGCTTTCGACCCTTTTGCCCGCGCTTTCGCCGAGGCGCGGGCGGCGGCCGCGCGCGGCGAGGCGCCGATCGGCGCCTGCGTGACCCGCGACGGTGAATTTTTATCGGCCGCCGGCAATCGCACCCTGGAAGATCGCGATCCGACCGCCCATGCCGAACTGCTGGCGATCCGCGAAGCCGCGAGAAAAATCGGCGATGAGCGGCTGACCGGCTGCGACCTCTATGTGACCCTGGAGCCCTGCGCCATGTGCGCCGGGGCCATTTCCCACGCCCGGCTGCGGCGGCTTTATTACGCCGCCGAGGATGAAAAGGGCGGCGCCGTGGACAATGGCCCGCGCTTTTTCGCGCAAAAGACCTGTCATCATAGCCCGGAGGTCTATGGCGGCATCCGGGCTTCGGAAGCCGCCGAGATTTTGCGGGAGTTTTTTAAGGCGCGGCGGTAGCGAGCGGGCGAGCGTGGGCGGCTCGGCGCTGATTTTCTCGCGGCGGCGCGGATCGCAGCGACTGGGCGTAGACTCGATTTTAACGGGAGGCGCGGGCGCCATGGGGAGTGACACGAAGGTTCGGACCGGCCAATGCCATTGTGGCGCGGTGCGTTTCGAGGCGGCGCTCAGCGACGGCTTCAATTCGATCCGTCGCTGCACCTGTTCCTACTGCCGGATGCGAGGCGCCGTCGTTGTCATGGCGGAAATGGGAGGGATCAGAATTCTTCAGGGTGAGGATTCGCTGACGAGCTACCGCTTCCACACCGGAACCGCGCGGCACTTCTTCTGTTCTCGCTGCGGAATATACACCCATCATCAACGAAGGTCGAACCAGAACCTGTTTGCCGTGAACGTGGCTTGCCTGGACGGCGTGAGCCCCTTCGATTTCCCCGAAGTGCCGGTCATGGATGGCGTCAATCATACGAGCGATACCGGCAAGCCAACGCGACAAGCGGGGATGCTCCGTTTCATCCCATTTGACTAGCTATCGCGGCCGGCCATGACTCGCGTCACAGCCGGCTCAGCAATTCGGTCTTTTTCGCCGCGAATTCCTCGTCGGTCAGGATATTTTTTTCCTTGAGGGCCGCGAGCTTCTCGATCAGCGCGAAAATATCGTCGGCCAAGGTTTGAGTCGGCGGCGCTGGCGGCGGAGGGGCGAATGCAGCGGGCGCCGTAGGGGGTGGTTCCGGCGGCGACGAAATCTGCGCGGCCGGGCTGACCAGCGGCAGGTCGGACACCCGGACAAGGCCAAATTGGCTGGTGAAACTCAGCGACTGGTCGCCGCTCTGCTGCTGGGAAAAGCCGCCGATGGCGTGATCGCCGCTGTCATAAATCCTGGTTTCGCCGCCAATGCGCAGCGCCAGCCGGCGCGCGCCCGGGAAAAAGGCGTAGCGCAAATCATTTTGCGCGCCGGTGGCGGAGGGCGAACCAAGTTCGGCGGGCCACCAGTTGTTTGGGTCGCTCCCAGGAACGAACAGGCTGACGCCCGAGCCGGCGCCCTGCGTCTGAAAAGAGCCTCCGCCCTGACTCTGAAACGACCCGCCGCCCTGCGATTGTGTCTGGCTCTGGCTGGGGGCGGCGAAAAACGGCTGGTTGCGCAACAGGCCCGACAGTTCGTCGCAGAGCGCGCCGACCCGATATTTCAGGCCCTGGTTGAACATGTCGCCGATCATGATCATCCCGCCCTGCGACCATTGGCCCATGCCGCCAAATTCGGGATGATTGAATTGCGCCTGAAAGCCATTGCCGGCGGCCACGGCCGCTAGCAACGCGGTGACGGCGTCGGGGCTGAAACCGTGGCGTTGCGCGAGATCGTCGACGATTCGCCGACCGTCCGGGCTCAGTGTCTGCATGGATATTGCTCCGTCAGTCGCCACAAGGCCCTTTTACGCGCGATGGGTCAAGCCCGGCGCTATTTGGTCGTCAGCACGCCAAACCCCTGCTTCTTGAAGAAGGGCGCGGCTTCCGCGCTTTCCAGCCAGCTCAAAAATCTTTCCGCTTCCGGTCTGGCGACCGCTGTCAAGGCGATCGGATAGAGCACCGGCGGATGGCTGTCCTGCGGGAACATCGCGACGATCTTCGCGTCCGGCGCGGCGGCGCGGGCATCGGTGGCGTAGACTATGCCCAGCGGGGTCTCGCCGCGCGACACATAGAGCAGGGCGGAGCGGACGCTGTCGGCCAGGGCCAGATGGTCCTTCACCGCGTCCCAGGCGCCGAGATGGGTCAGCGCCGCCTGGCCATATTTGCCGGCTGGCACGCTGGAGGGGTCGCCCATGGACAGGCGGCCGTCCTTCAGCGCGCCGGTCAGGCCGGCGGCGGTCAGGGCCACGGCGTCGGGGCCGTCCTTGGGCGCGATCAGCACCAGCTCGTTGGCGAGGAAATCCCTGCGGCTTTCGACCTTCACCAGTTTCTTGCCGGCGAGATAGTCCATGCTCTCCTCATCGGCGCCGACGAAAATATCGGCGGGCGCGCCGGCTTCGATCTGCCGGGCCAGCGGAAAGGAGGCGGCGTAGGAAATGGCCAGATCCTCGCCAGTCTTGGCCTTCCAGGCGGCGGCGGCGTCGCCCAGGGCGTTTTTCAGGCTGGCGGCGGCGAAAATGGTCAGGGTCGCCGTCTGCGCCGCCGGCGCGGGGTCGAGCGCATAGGCGGGCGAGGCGGCGAGAACCAGCGCGGCCAGCGCGGCCAGCGCGAGGCGCGGCGAAAAAGCCTGGCGAAACCGGGTGAGGCCCATAGTCGCATTCTCCTTTAAACTCATTCCATGCCATAAAGGCCCGGAGACTCGCGGCGCGAGCCAATATGTAAGCCTTCTATATCACTGGAGAAAACATGGCGGAAGCAAATCAGGGCGCTTCGGCTTTCCAACAACATCCCTTGCGTGCGCGAATTTTGGGCGAATTGCATGCAAGACCGACACGGCCGCTGGAAAGTCCCGGGCGCATTCTGCATTTTGCTTTCCTGGTGGATGGCGCCCAGGCCGAGGCCGACCGTCAGGCGCTGGTCAAGGCCTGCCTCGAGCGCGGACAGCCGGGGCCGGACGCGCAATTGCGGCAATATCGGCTGGAAATGGCCGGCGTCGCCCTGGTCTGGGAGCGCCATGGCGAATTCATCACCCATAGCTGGGAGTTTTCCGGGCCTGAGTCTCAGGGCCTGTTCGATCCGACGCCCGCCGCCTTGATGAGCAAAGTGCGTTTGCTGCCGCAGGCCGGGCCGCTGCTGGTCGCCGCCGATCTGCATCTGGTCGCCGGCGACGCCGACCCGGCCGTCTTGAACGAACAGTTCGGTCCGCTGCAAATCGCGGTTTCCGAGGCCAATCGCAACAGGGCGCTGATCGCCACCGATTTCGCCCCCGACACCTTCGGCTTCGTCCGCATTCTCGTCGCCAATCGCTCCATGCCCGCCCTGTCGGCCGGGCGGCTGGCGCAAAGGCTGCTGGAGATCGAGACCTATCGCACTCTGGCCTTGCTGGGCCTGCCCGAGGCGCAAAAACTGGCGCCGGCGATCCGCGAGATCGAGGGCGAATTGCCGCGCCTGCTGGTGGCCATGACTCATGCCCAGGGCGTGCAGCAGAACCGGCAATTGCTCGACGATCTCACCGGGCTCGCCACCCAGCTCGAAACCGATTCCGCCGCCAGCCAATATCGTTTCGGCGCGACGCGCGCCTATGCCGAACTGGTGCAGGAGCGGCTCGAGGCCATAGATGAAACCGCTCTGCCCGATTATCCCAGCTGGGACGGCTTTCTCACGCGACGGCTGCAACCGGCCCTGCGCACCTGCCTCAACACCGAAGCGCGCCAGGCCGATCTGTCGCGCAAATTGACCCGCGCCGCGCAATTGTTGCGCACCAGGGTCGATACCGAGGTCGAGCAGCAGAACGGCGATCTGCTGCGGCAGATGGGTGAGCGCGTGCAATTGCAATTGCGTCTGCAGCAGACGGTAGAGGGCCTCTCGGTCGCCGCCATCACCTATTATATTTCCAGCGTGCTGGAGCATGTTCTGGAAGGCGCGCATGAGGCGGGCGCGCATGTCGATCCGACGATCGCCACGGCGATCGCCATTCCCCTGATCGCCGGCTTCGTCTGGTGGACGGTGCGGCGAATCCGCAAGCATCACAGCGGGGAGTGAGGCTCACCCCACAAGGATGCGCGCGGCGAAATAGAGCCACAGCGCCGCGAGGACCAATACGCCGGCGGCGAAGGCCTGGAAGCGGCGCAGGACATTATTGCCGCCGACGTGAATTCCGGCATGGGCCAGGCGCGTCGCCACGAAAAGCCAGGCGCCGCCGACCAGAACCCGGTCCGCCGCGCCGCTCGCCAGGGCCAGGGCGATCAGGGCGTAGAACAGAACCGGCAGTTCGAGCTGATTTTGATAGTTGTTGGCGATCTGCCTGACCGGGTCTGGCCAGCCGGCGCTGCTCAGCGCGATTTCCTTGAGCTTGACCGCGCCGCTCTTGACGGCGTCGACGCGGGCCCGCGCCAGGGCGAAGGTCACGGCGAAGGTCAGCGCGACCTGGACGAACAGGGGCAGCAGCAGGGCCTTGGTCATGGAGCCTCCCGAGCGCCTCCATCGGCGCCCGGGACTGTCTCACGCCGCCTCGTCGAAGGCAATCTCAGGCCCGAAAACTCAATCCTTGCGCCAGACGAACAGCGAGGACAGAGCGAAATTCCACACCGAGCCCATGAGCACGCCGGCGAGCGCGTCCACGGCGACCACGGGATAGATGTGGTTGAGCCAGTCGGCGACGCCGACATTGGCCACCGCGCCAATGGCGCAGACCGCGTAGAAATAGATCAGGCCGCGCAGCAGCGGCCAAAAGCCCCTGATCTTGGCGTCGCGATAGGTGATCTCGTTGTTGATGAAAAAATTCGAGCTCATGGCGACGATCACGGCGATGCTTTGCGCCAGGGTGAAACTGACGCCGGGAAGGGCCAGGGCCGCGTAGAGCGTGGCCATGTGGATCAGCACGCCGCTGGCGCCGACCAGGCCGAAGAAGATGAAGCGCACGGGGATGCGCCCGCCGCTGGCCTTGTTGAGCATCAGTCCGAGGAAATCCAGGCCGACCTTGATGTCGAATTTCAATTCGCCGGCCAGGCGCTCGCGGAATGTATAGCCCACTTCCTCAATCCTCAGTTTTTTATGCGCGGAAGCGACCAGATCCGCGAGAAATCTTGAAGCCGGCGGGGGTCAGATCGCCAGCGCAATCCTCAATGATGTCGCGCTTGAGCATGAAAAAGCCGCTCATCAGATCGTTGAAATCGGCCTTGAGCGCCTTTTTCGCCATTTGCGTGGCGAATCGGCTGATGGCGGCGCGGCGCGCGGAAAAACCCTCCTCGGCCGAGCCGCCGTCGACCAGGCGGCTGCCGACCACGAGATCGGCGCCGGAGCGAATTTTTTCCAGCATTTGCGGCAGGATTTTTTCGTCATGCTGGAGATCGCCGTCCATCACCGCCACCACCGGCGCGGCGGAGGCCAGCATGCCCTCGATGCAGGCGCCGGCGAGACCGCGACGGTTGACGCGGCGAATGCAGCGCACCCGGCCGTCCTCCTGGGCGATCTGCTTGGCGAGCCGCGCTGTGCCGTCGGGCGAATTGTCGTCCACCACGATCATTTCCCAGGCGACGCCGTTGAGCGCCGCGTCGACGCGGCGGATCAGCTCGCGCAGATTGCCGCTTTCATTGAAGGTGGGAATGACGAGGGAGAGTTCGGCGGTCAAGGGATGGGCTTCCGGGGGGGCATGTTTTTTCGACTCCGAACTCTGCTAGCTGCATTACGCCCGCCAGTCCAGCCAGCCGCTGCGCCGCCGCGAGCAGACGCGCCGCGTCGTCGCGCAATTCGGGGCTGGAGTGCGGAGAGGAGATTTGTCTGTTGGACGCCAGCATGGATCGAATTCCGTCGTCAGATCGAACGGTCGCCGGATTGCCCGGCAGGCCGGAAAGCCGTCTTGCGGCGCTGATCCTTGCGGCTCTGGCGTTAAGATTCCTTTTCGCGGCCTCGCTCGGCCTGGGCATGGACGAGGCCTATACGGTCGCCACCAGCCGCACGCTGGCGCTCAGCGGCTTCGATCATCCGCCCATGGCCTGGTGGCTTGTCCATGCAGCCGGCGGTTTTCTTGGGCAAAGCGATCTGGCGCTGCGGTCGCCCTTCATCCTGCTGTCGGCGTTAACCAATATTCTGATTTTCCTGCTGGGACGCCGCCTTTTCGGGGCCGAGGCCGGCTTCTGGGCGTCATTCGCCCTGTGCATGGCGCCGGTGCTGGGACTGGTCGACGCCTGCTCGATTCTGCCCGACGCGCCGCTGCTGCCGGCGCTGCTTGGCGGCGCCTGGGCCTTGTCCCATGTGTTTTTCGACGAGGCGGAGTTGCGGGCGCCGCTGTGGTGGCTGCTGGCTGGGCTTTTCGCCGGCCTGGCGCTGCTGGCCAAATATCACGGCGTCTTTCTGCTGGCGGGCGCCGGCCTGTTCATGCTCCTGAGCCCGCGCCAGCGCCGCTGGTTTTTCACCCCCTGGCCCTATCTGGCCGCGGCGCTCGCCCTGGCGATGTTCGCGCCGGCGCTGATCTGGAACGCGCAGCACGGCTGGGTGTCCTTTCTGTTCCAGGGGGCGCGCACCGGCGAGCCGCGCTTTCGTCCCGGCGCGCCCTTCGCCTTGCTGGGCATGCAGGCGCTGTTCCTGCTGCCCTGGGTGTTCGTTCCGGCGCTTGCCCTGTTCATCCGCGCTTTTCGACGCGGCGTCGCGGATGAGCGCGGTTTGCTGCTCGCCTGTCTCGCCGCCGGCCCGATCGTGTTGTTCACCCTGCCGGCGTTGTGGTCGGAGCACAGGCTGCTGCCGCATTGGGCGGCGCCGGGCTATTTGCTGCTGCTGCCGCTGCTTGGCCGCGAAATCGCCGAGAAATTTCCCCTGGCGCAGTGGATGCGGCGGGCGGTGGCGGGCGCCGCCGGCTTTGTCGTCTTCGCCACGGTTTCGATCGCCATTCTGCCGCATGAGCGGGTAAAGGCTTTCAGCGGCCCAGCCTATCCCTTCAAGGAGACGCTGGACTGGACCGATTTCCGCCGCGAATTTTACGCCAGAGGGCTGGCCGGGGACAAGAATTTCGTCGTGGCCTCGCGCTGGTTCGAGGCCGGCAAGCTCGACGCGGCGCTCGGCGGGGCTTTTCCGGTGCTCTGCCTCTCCGACGATCCGCGCGGCTTTGGCGTCACCCGCGACCCCGAGGCCTTCGTCGGCCGCGACGCGATCCTGGTCGGGCGCTATATGACGCTGGAACAGGCCAATATTCTCTACGAGGATTTTTTCGACTCCATCGAGCCGCTGCCGCCCATCTCGATCGCCGCCAATGGCGCCGAGGTCTTCGCGCTGAATGTCTACAGGGCGAAAAACTTCCACGATCCCGCGCCGGAATTTGTACTCGGCCTGTCAGGCGCGCGCCGTCCATAACGCACTGTGATCGGCCAGCCAGGCTTTCGCGCGCGTGTCGTCGCCGCGCCGGCTTGGGTGAAAATCCCGGCCGAAATAGGAGAGCCAGCCGGGGGCGAGCGCGCGGAAAAAGCCGTCGCGGCCCAGCAGGAACTTCAGGCCGCGCCGCCAGCTTGTCAGCGACAGCAGGTCGCCGCTGCTGTGCAGATTGTGCAGCGTCTGGATCGAGACATCGAAGACAAACACGAGGCTGATATAAGCGAACCAAAGCACGCGCCGCCAGTAGCCGCCGTCCAGCGCGCAATAAACGTCGAAGGCGACCGCCTTGTGCTCGCATTCCTCCGCCGCATGCCAGAGCCAGAGCTGGCGCAGATTTTCCGGCGCGCCGTCAAGCCATTGCAAATGGGAGAAGAGAATGTCGCCCATCAGCGCGGTAAAATGCTCATAGGCCAGGGTCGTCGCGAGATTGTCGCGCAGCGAGACACGGGCGCTGGCGCGCACCCGCCACAACAGGATTTTCTCGATGACGAATGTCAGCCCGGCGGCGGTCAGCCGGGCGTTCATCTCGCGATGCAGCGTGGTGTGAATCGCCTCCTGGGCGATGAATTTCTCCACTTCCTCGCGCAGGGCGGGATCGCGCAGCTCCGGCAGGGCGGCGCGCACAGAGTCGATGAAGAATTTTTCGCCAATCGGAAATGTCAGCGAAAAAGCGTTCATCAACTGGCTACGAAAGGCCTCGCCGGGAATCCAGTCGAGCGGAAACTCGGACTCGCGCAGGCGGAAATTAGGAATGCGGACGGTCAGGGTCATGGGGCAATCCTGGCTGGACGCGAGCAGAATAATGAGCAAAGCTCATCTTCCCTACTCGCATTTGTTCCGGCGGCGGCGATGAGCGATGAAGACGCTGAAATCCTGCGTAAAAAGCCGAAACAGGCGCGCGCGCGCAAAACCATTGCGACGATTTTCGAAGCTGCCGCTCAGATTCTCCAGCGCGAGGGCGAGGCGGCGCTGACCACCAATCGCGTGGCGGAAAGGGCAGGCTTTTCCATCGGCACGCTTTATA
>CAWDOR010000037.1:0-34940 GCA_963804045.1 uncultured Alphaproteobacteria bacterium
CAACAGAAGTCCGCCTTTTTCGCCTTGCCGCGGCTGACGAGCTTGCCGCGTACGATGATGCGGCCTTTGGTGAAATAGACCTCTTCGCGGATTTGGGACATTGCGTCCCAGCCTGCGCCTGTGACGGCGGGCAAGATGAACTTCGTGCAAATATCGCGTTCTGAAAGTGACTTCTTGTCCATAGCGGGCCATTCGCCCTTTCGAAATTCTAACTATGAATATTTGACCGAAGTGACGGCGGTTTGGGAAGAGAACGCAATGTCTGTCATTCGAGCTGCTGTGGCAACGGGAAAGCTAAGCTGCGGGTCGCGAGATCATAAACGAGAGCTGGCAACTCGTTTTTGCTGGATGCCACTTGGCTCGGGGCGATCGAAGAAAAATTCAATCCCCCGATCCTCCAGGTCGCGCTGAATATCGCGCAGCGAACAGAGAGCTGCGATGCTCAAATTGGACGCCTGAATTTAATGCCGACGACGGTCGGACCATGCCAACCTCGAACTCAATTCCGCTTTTCAAGAGCGTGCTGAACGTCGCGGATGGTTCGTTCGTGCGGCGCAGTCGCTCCACGTTCGAAGTCGGCAAGCGTTTTAGATGCGACTTTGGCCAAAGCCGCGAGGTCGGTTTGCTTGAGCCCCAACAGCGCGCGCGCTGCCCGGCACCATGCGGCGTTAAGCATGTTCGCACCCTGCGTTCCCCATCTCTACATTCCGCTTCCCATTACTACATTTTAAATGTATGTTCCGTCCAGTGGAAACCTCAACTGGAGGCACCAATGACGAATCGAACCAAAGATAACACGACTGGCCCCGATCTGAGCGGATCCAGCGATATCGCCGGCCAGAAAGTCGAGGGGAACGCCCCCGTTCAGGCCATGGAAAAGTCATCCGCCGCTTTTCCCAACTACGACGATTACATCCGTAGCGCTCGCTGGAAGGTATCTGATGCTTGTCTCGCGGAGTTCGAAAGCGCCGGCTATCGCTGCCGTGTTTGCAATGATCCGAAGGAAACATCGGGTCTGGAAGCGCACCACCGGGATCTTACGCGCGCTTCGGCCACGAAGACGCAGGAGACCTGACCGCGCTCTGTCGCGAATGCCATGGTGTGGTCACTGATCACTTGCGTCGCAGGCGCTATGCATCGCGGCGCCCGAACAGGGCTGACTTCAAAGCCGCGCTCGAAAACCCGACCGCCCTTTTCGATCCCACCGTGAGGAAGTGCTCGCAAATGAGCACGCAACAAATTTCCTTCAGGATCATCGGCGTCCGTCCGTTGCTTATGCACTCGTCCCGCTTGGTCGATCCTCTTAATCCGATCTGCATCGACCTGGGTCGCCTCACCTCCAAGCGCGCCAAAACGGCTGCCGATCACGAGGAAATCGCGAAGACCGAATGGGAAGGCGGTATGTGGACGAGGGATGGATCGCCATGCATCCCGGCCGAAGCGATCGAGTCCGCCGTGTTTTCGGCTGCGCGGACAACGCAAGGGCAAGCAGGCGAAAGCTGGCTTTCTCTGTCCAGAAGCGCCGATCCTTCAATACGATGGCCCCATAACATTGGACGATCTTTGGGCCGATAGCCAATTCCAATTCCGTCATCCGGTGCAGATCAATGGCGCACGTACGATGCGCACACGCCCCCGATTTCCGAATTGGAAGGTCGATGTGACGGCGCAATTCCTACCATCGCTGCTCAATCGCGCCGACGTGGTTGAGTTCCTTGAAATTGCAGGTTCCGAGAAGGCCTTGGAGACTTGCGCCCGAAATTCGGCAGCTTCAAAGTGGAGCTGCTCGAATAACCCCGGCGTGGCGGGGCGTGGTCCGGCGAAGTATGGCACGGTCCGGCGTGGCAGGCGGAGCGCTCTTCGGAGCGTCTCCTTGCGCCGACGTCCATGGCAATCTTCGGACAGAAATTCCGACCCGCTAGAACTTGTCGGCGCTTAACGCCAACTGCCCGAGAAATCTCGAAAAACATCAACGCGCTCGCTGAGCGCGAACAGGAGAACTTTGCCATGAAAAACGAACACACAGACCACTCGACCTCGAAGAACACCATCTCGCCGTTGGCCCTCTGGCGCAGCGTTCCCGCCGACGGGTTGGTCGCTGAAGATCTCAGCATGCTGCGCGCGCATATGCGGTGCGTTGATCTCGTAGGCGAGTTTGCTTGGCGCCTGGCCAAAATGGGCGATGCGGGCGCGGCGCTCGGGGTCGCCATTCGCGTCGCGATCAAAAAGCGGTCCTCGCCCCAGGTTATTGACCTGGCGATGAGCGCGGTGCTCGCGACTGCTATTGAGGGCAGCTACGCCGCCCGAGATTTCCTCGCGCACATGCTCAAAAAGCGCAGCGACAATTCCCTCGCCGCCTCCTGGGTCGAGGCGAACCGCGTGGCCGCGCTCACCGCGCCTTCGGCGCCGGCAAGCTCCGCGCCGCGCCAGACGACGAACCCCTTCGGCGCAAGCGCCCATGCGCGCGGGTGACAACGCGCTTTCGGAAATTTCACCCGAGAACTCTCATCAACTCAGACGCGAGGAGAAATCGATGTCTTCGTCCACACCTTCCATCCTCGCGCCCCCGATCGCGATCGACAGCGACTACTTCGACCATCTGCTGGTCACGATCGCCAATCTAAGCATCCCGCATTCCTGCAATGGCATGGGCGTCAAGCTTCGCCCGCTCGCCGACGATCTCGACGCCATCGCCGAAGGCCGCTCGCCCGACGCCGAGATTTTGGCCCAGGCGCCGGTCCTGTCGAATTGGGCCTTCTTTGCTGCGCCAGGCGGCATCCGCCTCATGGGCGTCGTCGAAGGCCATCCCGAGGCCAGACCCGGCCCGATCCTGACTTCGATGCTCTACGCGGTCGATTCCAAACTCGAATGGGCACGGACCCTGTCGAGTTTCAATCGAGCTCGGGGATTGCGCCCCGCCCCATGTGCCCAACGCGTCCGGTCTGCACTGACACGAACGCAACAGTTCCGAGCTTTCGCAATGGCGGGTTCGCCCACGTCGGCTTTTTTCGAAGGGATTCTCCCATGACCGTGACGCAAAAATCCAAACGCAAACTCGCCGCTCCCGCGCACTCCACTGTGATCGGTGCGTCGCACATCGGCGGCGACGGCAAGGCCGGAAAGGAAGGCGACGCCCTGGCGCGACATTTCCTGAAAATTTTACTCGAAGACGCGGGCGGTGGTTCGCGCAAGAAAGCCAAAAAGCCCGAATTTGAGGACGAAGCCTCCAAGCTCTTCGCCGACCTCGATGATACGGACGGCGACGTCGAAAGCGAGCAGGATGTTTATCTCTCCGTCGATATGGCTGCCGCCGCCGTTCGCCTGGCGCGCGCCATCGAGCCGGAAATCGGCCTCGTCAAGGCTTTGCGCAAAGACGCTCCCGTTGTGCTCGTTGAAACCGGTGATGCAAGCGTGAACTCCGAGGTCGAAAAGGTTCTGAAAGCCTGCGTCCTAGGCCCGAAAATTGAAACTGTCGCCCCGCATTATTTTGATGGCGGCCGTACTCAGCTCCGAGGCCCGCGCGCGGTTGCGATCTTTGAGCGGAGCAGCCAGATGGGCGCGACAGAAGCTGCTGATTTGAGCAAATGGGTCGGATACGCGCTCCAGGCGCGATATCCCATCATCGAAATCGCCGGCGATGTCGTCTCCCAACTGCCCAAGGACCTGAACCGCATCGCCGATTATCGGATCGCGCTCAACCCGCTGGGAGCCTCGGGCATTTCGCTGGTGATCGGCGCCGTCACCGGGAAAACGCCGTCGACGCCGATGGATGAGGATTTCGCCCGCAATTGCGATCTGTCCGACTTGCGTATATCCGTTCACGCCGATCGCGGCGCCGATGGATCTATGAACAAACTCGTTGAGGTGATCAAGAGGCGTCAGTCGCTGACCGATCTCGACCCGAGGCTGGAAGATCTGTACGGCTATGGTGAGGCCAAGACGATTGGTTTGGGCATCATCGCTGATCTCAAGGCCTATCAAGAGGGCAAGATTTCCTGGGGCGCGGTCGATCGCGGCCTTTTGCTCGACGGGCCGCCCGGCACCGGCAAGACGACTTACGCCAAGGCGCTCGCCAAGAGCGCCGGGCTGCCGCTCGTGATCGGATCGCTGGCGCAGTGGCAGGCCGCGCGCGAGGGCCATCTTGGCCACTGCTTAGCCGCCATGCGCGAAAGCTTCGCCGAGGCCAAACGCAAAGCGCCCTGCATTTTTCTGGTCGACGAACTGGACTCCTTCGGCGACCGAGGTTCTTTCACAGATCACAACAAGGATTATTCCACGCAAGTCGTGAACGCATTCCTCGAAGCGCTGGACGGCGCCGGCGGCCGCCAGGGCGTCGTCGTCATCGGAGCGACCAATCATGTCGGAAAAATCGATCCGGCCATCACCCGCGCCGGCAGGCTCGATCGCACGGTCGAAATTCCGTTGCCGGACATCGAAGCGCTGGAAAAAATCTTCCGGTTCCACCTCAAAGGTGATCTCGATGCGATCGACATTTCCCCGGCCGCCGTCGCCGCGCGCGGCGGCACGGGCGCCGATTGCGAGGCTTGGGTGCGGCGCGCGCGCGGGACCGCCCGGCGTGAAAATAGGGAGTTGATGCTCGATGGACTTTTGGGCGCCATCCGCGAAGGTCGAAACGCCTTGCCCGAGCATATCCGCGAAAGGGTTTCGGTTCATGAAGCCGGCCACGCGATCGCTGCTCTCGCCGCCGGTCTCGGTGAGCCGCAGTCGCTGACCATCCACGATTGGGGCGGATCGACCCTCTTTGCCGGCGAAGGGCGCGCCATGACCGGCCTCGACATCATCAAGGCCATCGCGCAGTTGCTGGCCGGCCGGGAAGCGGAAAAGCTGGTCTATGGCGACTTCACCGCCGGCGCCGGCGGCGGCGAACAATCCGATCTCGCCAAGGCCACCATGCTCGCCGCCGCTTATGAAGGCTCCTTTGGACTCGGCAGTCTCGGACCCATCTGGCTCGGCGAACCGGAGCAACTCGCTACGCCGATGCGTCTTGTCGCCTTCAGCGGCAAGGTCGGGGAAATCCTTCAGCACGCTAGCGCGGCCGCCAGGCGCGCCGTGGGTGAAAACCGGCCCGCGCTGGAGCGGCTCGCCAAAGCGCTGTGCGAAGCCTCGTACCTTGATGGCGCGCAGATCAAAAAGGTCGTCGGCGTGATCCGCAAAATCGAGATTGAGCCGCTGTGCGCCAAACCCCGCGCGATGCGAGCCGATAACGCTGGGCCCGACGACGAACATATGGAGGGCTAGGACCATGACTAATTTGACCATTTCCAGCACCTGCCCTGTTGACGGGCAAGAGACTTACGGCGCTCGGCTTTGCAACGCCTTCAGCGACCCTGTAAGCTCGGAAACCGAGGAAACAAATTCCGATTCTTGCTGCCGGAGCGAGTTTCGCCGACCATTTTTGTCGTATCGATTTGGCAAACAACCATTAATGACCGAAAAAGATTCCATCGCCGATCCGACGGCCAGTCTGCCCTTAGTGGTCGGCGTTTCGACGCGTGCAATGTTTGATCTCGAAGAGGAGAACGCGGTCTTCGAGCGCGACGGCGTCGATGCTTACGTCGCCCTGCAAAGGGCGCGCGAAAAGACGCCGCTCCAGCCGGGCTCTGCGTTCGAAGTCGTGAAGCGTCTACTCGCACTGAATCCTGTCGAAGGGAAACGGTTGGTGGACGTCATTATTCTTTCCAAGAATTCTCCCGACTTGTCGTTGCGGGCTTTCAATTCCTTCGAACATCACGGGCTGGCAATAAAGCGCGGCAGCTTCACCTCCGGTCGTTCTGTTGCGCCCTTTGTCAGCGCTTGGAATATTGACGTGTTCTTGTCGAACAGCGATGAAGATGTGCGCGCAGCAGTCATCGCGGGCACGGCGGCCGCTCGGCTTGGCCCCGCTCCCCATTTCGGCGAATCCATCCCTTCCGATGAAGTGCGGTTTGCGTTCGACGGCGACGCAGTGGTCTTCTCCGCCGATTTCAGATCGAATCTATCAAGAACACGGCCTTGTAAAATTCCTGGAGCATGAAACCAGGAACGCTGAAGTACCGATGGAGCGCGGCCCGTTTGGGAGAACCTTCCTCCCGAAACTAGCCGAGCTGAGACAATATTACATGCGTCCCGACGGCACGAGCCGCGTGAGGATTGCCATTGTTACGGCGCGCAATGCGCCGGCCCACGAGCGCGTCATTCATACGTTGCGCGCCTGGGGAACGCCCGCCGATGAAGCCCATTTCGTCGGCGCGCATCAAAAAGCGCCGATTCTCGCCGCGACCGGCGCCCACATATTTTTCGACGACCAGGAAATTCATGTCGCCGGCGCAAGCACGGTCGTCTCGGCAGGTCTCGTGCCGGGTCCGCATGATGCCGCTTCCCCCGTCATACCCGCCTCAAAATGATCGTATGATGATCGCGGAAGCTTTACGTCCAATTTTGTCGCAACGCCGATTTAGCCTTCCCGCCCTTCCGCCCTTCCGACCTTTATACTCCCCAAGAGGTTCCCGCAGATCAAAAAAAGCGTGCGACTAAACCAATGGGCACGGCCTCCACCTGGACGAGCCGTTCCTCGACGAGGGGATTTTCGCGTTCAAGGGATCAATATGACCATCATGCGACGGCGCCGAAAATGTCCCGACCCGGCTCGCTCGCGGCAAGAAGCGCACAATCGCTGGGACACCATCAAACCAGCTCCTCGTAATCAGTTCTAACACGCTCAAGACGTGCGCCGCGCTGGTCCAGCCCCCAGCGACGGTCCAGAAAAAACTCTAGAGCCTGCCTGGTTTCAACGCAAAGCATCTCGTCTTGGAACCCGTATTCGTGCCGTACCACGGCGGCTTGCTCCACGGTGAGGCCAGCCTTCGGACGCAGCCAGATTCGGGCACGCGTATTCCATTCACGATCATAGGGCAGCGGCTGCGATAGGGCGCGCGCCTTGAACCTGCTGCGCGCGTCGATCCTGATCGGCAAATAGTTGCGGTATTCCTCGTGCTTGAAGCTGAATGCCCGGAGATGGACGCTTTCTCCGTCAGACGAGAAACGCGTCGGGGCAATCCATTGACCTTCGTTGCTGCCCGTTGTCATCGACGTGTATCGAATATGTAATGCGTTCTCTGTTTTCATTGCTTGGTAGAGGTGCGAGATGATCGTTGGGTCCGCCCGACGTTTAGGTGCAGGCAACTTTGACGACAAATCACCATCTTCGGAAGCGAGAACCGTTTCGAACGCCTCGCCCAAGCTCGATGGGGCGAGTGGATTGTGGTCCCCAGCGGCGAGATAGGTCTTTCGAATCGGATCGTATACCGGCGGGTTCTCACGCGCGCGGTCGAGATACAGGCGGAAATCCAGCGCCGCCTGAGCGGACGATATCCCAAAGCGTTCGGTCAGGTCGCGGCGATTGGCCATGCCACGCCACGTGAGACACTGGTCGAGGTAGATTAGCCGCTCGCGCTGAGCATATTTCAGTTCGTCGAACTCCATGCTCACGAAATTAGCTTGACGGTCGCTTTCTGTCCATATAAAAATTACACATATAAAAATTATATTGATTGCGCCAATGAGAATTCTCCATACTGCTGATCTTCACCTCGGACGCCAATTCAACGGCATTTCCCTCGAAGAGGACCATCAGGCGATCCTCGATCAAATTCTGCAAATCATCGCCGAGCACGGTCCGGACGCGCTTGTGATCGCGGGCGACGTATTTGATCGCGCGGCGCCGCCTGCCACCGCTGTAAGGCAGTTCAATGCATTCCTGTCGCGCGTGGCTCGCGAAACCGCCGCCGCGGTCGTGATGATCGCGGGCAATCACGACTCCGGCGACAGGATCGGCGCCATGTCAATCATGACGGATGCGCGGCGCGCGCTCATTCGGGGACCAGTCGCCGCTGATGAGATCCCGCTCATCCTTGAAGACGCTCACGGCCCCGTCGCGTTTTCAGCCTTGCCGTTCAGCTACGAATTCGCGGCTCGCGAATGCTTTCAGGACGAGGCATTCAATACGCCGGAGGACGTGCTGCGCGCGCAGGTCGCGGCGGCGCGGCGGCACGTGCCGGACGATGCGAGGTGGGTCGTTGTCGCCCATGGATTCGTAACCGGCGCAAATGTCAGCGAGGGGGAACGCCCGCTCGCCCGTGTCGGCGGGATTGAGACGGTGGGCTCGGAGGTCTTCGACGGGGCACACTATGTGGCGCTTGGCCACCTCCATCGTCCGCAATCGGCGGGCGCCGCGCACATCCGGTACTCCGGCGCGCCCATGGCCTTTGGCTTCGATGAGGGAGGCGAAGCGAAGTCGGTCTGTTTGGTCGACCTCGATGGCGTTGGCGCCGCGACGATCCAGACGATACTCCTCAGACCTTTGCGAGGAGTGCGCGAAGTGCGGGGCAAGATGGCCGATCTTGTCCTGAACACTCCATCGAACGACTTCGTCAAGGTTATTCTCACCGACGAAACACCGCTCATTGATCCTATGAAACGGCTGCGCGAGATTTTTCCCAACGCATGCCAACTCGCCTACGCGCGCGACGAGAAGCCGAAGGAGTTTAATGCCGCTTTGCTGGCGCGGATTGAAGTCGCCGATCCCATCCAGGTGATCGGGAATTTTCTGGAATACGTCAGGGACGAAAAATTGGCCGAGAGCGAGCTGGAGTTGATCACCTCTGGCCTTCACGGCCTGAACGACGAGGAGCGCGCGCAATGAGGCCGGTCAGACTAACGATCCAAGCTTTCGGGCCTTTCGCCGGCTGCGAAATCGTCGACTTCCAGGAGGGCGTGAAGGCCGGCCTGTTCGGCATCTACGGCCAAACCGGTTCGGGCAAATCCACCGTTTTCAGCGCGATGACTTTCGCGCTCTTCGGAGAGGCTGCGAAACCCGAACAGGAAGCCATTTCCCTGCGCTCCGATCATGCCGATCCCTCTCTACCAACGGAGGTTGAGTTCATCTTCGACATCGGCGAGCGTCGTTTCGTCGTGCGCCGTCGCCCTGAACAGACGAGGCCGAAGCAGCGGGGGACGGGCGAGACTATGGATGCGCACGTGGCGTGGCTTTTCGACGCCACCGGCATCACGGTCGAAGAAATTTGTGCGGGCAAAACGGGCAAGATTGTCGCCGAGAAGAAGGTCGGAGCCGTTCGGGAGGCGGTAACCGATGTCCTCGGCTACGGCGCCGAGCAGTTTCGGCAGATCGTCCTTCTGCCCCAGGGAAAATTCGAGACGTTCTTGACGGCCAAAACGGACGCGCGACTGACGATCCTGCGAGAGCTTTTCGATGTCTCGGTCTATCGGCGGCTAGCTGAAAAATTCAAGGACGAGGCATCTGCCTTCGAGCGAGACGTCCGACAAAAGCGGGAAGTCTGCATTGGGCGCGTGAAAACCGAAGGGTTCGAAAGCACGGATGCGCTCTCCCAAGGAATCGTGGAAGTTCAGAGCGAGCACCAAGGGGCCATTCAGAGCGAGACCGAGGCCTCGCAAGTCGCCGGCGACGCGAAATCGAAACTCGAACTCGGCAAGCAAGCTCGACGCGCTGTTCCATGCTGCGGAAAAGGCCAAGTCGGAACTCGACGATCTAGCCGCCAAAGCGGACGACATGCACGCGCTGAAAGATCGGAATTCCAACGTGTGGCGCGCGCAGTCCCTTGCCGATGTCGAAGGTTTCCTGCTCAAAGCGGCGGGTGAAGTGGCGTCCCATGCAGACAAGAAGGAGGAGAAACTTCGTCTGTCCCTGGACGCGGACCGCGCCGCCAAGTCGGCTGCCGAAGCCGTGAACGATGAAAGATCGCGGGCGAACGTGATCGACGACCTGCGGAGGCAGGCCGAGGAACTCGAACGCCACCAGCGAACCCTCGTGGAAGCAGGCAGCCTTGAAGAGAATGCGCGAAGCGCAGGGGCGGCGCACTCCACGGAGCAGGGGAAGCTCGACGAAACCGATCGGGTGTTCAACTCCCTTGTCGGGCGCAAGCGTTCTCAGGAACAGGCTCTGAAGCTGACCAGAGTGACCGAAATGGCGCGCGGCGACCACCAGACGGCGCTTCTATCGCTGGACGCGGCGCTCAATGCCGCCGAAGGATACGAGAAGGCGATAAAGGCGCGCGACAAGTCGAATGTGACGACGGGCAGTCTGAAGGCCGAACTCGTAGAATCGATCGCGTTGGAAGCGGACGCAAAAGCGCACTTCGACCTCGCCGAGACGAACCTCGCCGCCGCCCAAGCCTTGCATCTCGCGGCCAAACTGGTCGATGGCGAGCCATGTCCAGTTTGCGGATCCAGTGAGCATCCCGGACCTGCTAACGGAAAGAGCGAGAACGCCGGTCTCGACGCGGCGTTCAGGAACGCAAAGAAGACGTGGGAAACGGCTCAGAAAGATCGGCAGCGCTGCGAGCGGCTTCTCGCGTCCGCCGAGGGCGGCCTGAAGGAACGCCAGGACAGGCTTGCCGAACTGCCGGCGCCCGAACATTCGGCAACCCTGCTACGTGAAAAGGCCGCTGCCGTCAGGATCGAAATCGAAGCGCTCGGCGACGAGGTAGACATCTTCGATGCCGAGCGAGAACTGGCCGCGCTAGACGACGAATTGAAGGAAGCTGAGGTAAATCGCGACATCGCCCGAAGCGCGCGTGATGAGGCCAAGCACCAAGAAGGGCTGGTGCGCGACAGGCTGGAGCAGGCGCTTTCCACGATCCCAGAGGGATTGCGCGACAAGGACGTCCTCGACGAGGCGCACGCCTCTGCCCAACGCGACATTGCCGCGCGGCGCGCCAGTCTGGAGGTCGCGGAGAAGTCCGCGAACGATTGGCGCGACGCGGCTCTCGCGGCGAAGAAGGACGAGGAGGCGGCGACAGGATTCTTCGACGATGCGCTGCGCAGGCGCGCGGACGCGGATACGGAGTTCCGTGCGCGCCTCGCCAAGTGCGACCTGACCGAGTCTCAATACCAATCCTTCAAGCCATTGATCGCCTCAGTCGAAACGGACATCGCCGCCGTCGAAGAATTCGAGCGGCACCTGGATTTCGCCCGCAAAAGCGACGAAGGCGCACGCGCGGCGATCGCCGATTGCGAACGTCCCGATTTGAGGCCTTTGGAGGCGGCCCTTCTGGAGACGGGGGAGGCGCTGAAGGGTAGGACCAACCATCGGGCGCAGGTGGGCGCTCGATTGAGCCATCTGCAAAACGTGCAGAGCGAGATCGCGGAAGCCCAGCGTCAACTCGATCAGGCCGAAGCGGAGTCCGCCACACTCCGCGGGCTGGCCGCCTGCTTCAATGCTGACAACTCCTTGCGGCTCGACCTAGAAACCTACGCGATCGGCGCGATGTTCGACCAAGTGCTTCATTCCGCCAACAGGCGGCTCGGTCCCATGACCGGCGGCAGGTATTCGCTGGATCGGGAATCCGACGACAGCGGAGGCCGAGCGCGCCGGGGCCTCGGCATCCGGGTTTTCGACGTCTACACCGGCAAGGCGCGTCAGCCCGTCACGCTCTCAGGAGGCGAGACCTTCATCGCAGCCTTGGCGCTGGCGCTCGGCCTCTCGGACGTAGTTGAGAGCGTGAGTGGCAAAGTTCATCTCGACACGATTTTCATCGACGAGGGTTTTGGCAGCCTCGACACCAACAACGAATCCGGCACACTCGACCAAGTGCTCCAGGTGCTGACCAATCTCGCCGCCAGCCAAAGGCGGTCGGTCGGACTGATTTCCCACGTGCCATTGGTGCAGGAAGCCATTCCCAATGGCTTCTACGTGCGGAAGGAAGTGCGAGGCAGCCGCATCGAAACACGGGGAGGAAACTAGATGGCCCTCCGCGTTGTCAGACGTCGCCCGCATTCCCGCACCCTGAAGTCTGGACGAGTCATTCACGTTCATGAATGCTGGGCCGTCTGCGGGTCCAATAATGAGGCGACAGGCGGGTGCTACGGGCATCCATGCCCCGTCTGTGGCGCCAAAATCATCACGGTGAACATGCCGAACGGCGGGTGGGTCCACTTCGAAGGAGGGGCGGGCCTGACGAGGATTAAACACCCTTGCCTGCACAGAGGCGAAGGTCTGTCGCAGACTAGGGATGGTTCAACTCTCGACCTGTTCGAAATCAAGGAGCCTCAACAAGCTCCGCTTGACTGCCGCTTACCACAATCTCCACCATCACTACGATGACAACCCGGGAGCCTCGTATGTCGGAAGATGTCTCACTCGACCAAATCGTCGCAAACGTCCAAGCAGCAGCCAGCGATTGCAACACAATGATCGTCGAGGCGATTGTCGAACACTCGGCGAAAATTCCTATCGTGGCGGTAACAAGCTCTGAATTTACCTTCTTGATCACTCATTTGAGGCCGAAATTGATCTACGTATCCTCGACGAAATTCAACTCGCGTGAGCAGGTCATGGAAGCACTGGACGAGGAGGACGAGACTTCTCTCAACCTTAGCTCGTCGAAAAAGCTGGTTTCCACTTGGCGGTCCAGAAATGGAGAGACGTGTCGGATCATACTGGCGCTCATGTACGATGCCGTCCTGCACGTCCTTGTCGAGGAGGCGAAATGGTTCGCTGATTTTGAAGTCGCGGCTGATGCCCTGTCCGAGGAGGTCGAAGAAATCGGACAAGAGTCCACTCGGAAAGTGCGGATCGAAGAACGGACGAAACTTTCTTCATTCGTCAAACAGCTAATTTCCGATCCTCGGTTTTCGGCGGCCAAAGTGGGCGTGGCGAAACGCACGCTCCTCGCGGAAACGCTGTTTCCTGACCTTGATCAAGACGTCATCGGTACGATCGTCGTCCAGGCGGAAAACGACTTTTGGCTCGCCACTGCGGGTCGGAAATCGTGACGACATCTAAGTGCGACACATGAACCCTCTTGATCCGCGACCATCGGCAAGGTCATCGGTCAGGGTATTGGCCGTAGCCGCGGAGATTTCTTTATGGATTTGACCTTTTCATGGTTCGCCGACGCCGGCGCTTGGCCCGAACATCCCGGCGCCGCCGAAGCGGCGCTTGATCAGGAGGTCGTCGGCCCGCTCGGCCTCCTCGACCACGTCGAAACCATGCTCGGCTTGGGCCGACCCGAAGTCACGCCTGTCCGCCGTATCGCAGTATACCTGCGCAAGATCGAGGCGGCGGGTCCCGGACGGTTCTGGTCGGACTCGTTCAAGACGGATCCGTGGTCCGCAGCGCGCGAAATCCTCGGCTGGCGCGACGAACTGGTGGAAGCCGGCTGGCGCCCGGACGTCGGTTTATCGAGGAAGAACTCTCCGATCTGGCGGCGGCGGAAGGGTCTGGCCCGGACCTTCCGACGGCCCGCGCCGATCGCTTGCGCGCCGCGGTCGAGGCGCTTCGCGCGGCCCCCAAGCTTCCACTGCGCACCGTCGCGCTGGTCGACGCCCGTTCGACGCTGCCCTCTGGTTGGCGTGCCCTGCTCGACGAATTGGAACGGTGTGGGGCGGTGATCGAGCAACTCCCTGAATTGCCTCCATCCCAGAGCGAAACAGATCTTCACAGGCTTTCGAATGCGTTCCCGGACCTGGCTGCCCCGGAACTCACCGGCGACGGAACCTTGGCTTTGCTCACCGCCGACACCGAGATCGTGGCGGCGGACGCACTCGCGAGCTGGCTCGCCGCGGGAACCGAAGAGGACAATGCGAAGGTCACCTTCGTCCTCGGCAAGGACACCGCGCTGCTCGACAATACCTTGACGACCATGGGCTTGCCCAGGCTCGGAAACTCCGCGCACTCGGCCCACCGCGCGCTATTGCAAGTCCTGCCGCTGACTTTCGCGCTCGCGTGGCAACCGCCAGACCCCAACCGGCTGCTTGATTTCCTGCTGCTGCCGATCGGTCCCCTGTCTCGTTCCGCCGCCAACAAGCTCGCGGCAGCCGTCATTGAAGCGCCCGGAATCGGCGGTGACGTCTGGCTGGCGGCATGGGACGCGATCGCGAACAACGTACCCGATGGGAGCGACCCCAAGAAGCACGCGGAACGCGTCGCGGCGTGGCGCGAGTTCGTCGAGCCTGAAAGGCACGACCCTGAGAAGGGGATGCCGAGGGGAGTCGCCAAGGGCATAGCCGAGCGGGTCTATGCTTGGGCTGTCAAACGCTCGGCGACCGAAGACGACATGCTGTTACACTCGCTCGCTCAAATCGCTCGCGAACTGTCGTTTGCTATCGATGCAACCGAGGTCGAACGGCTAGACCGCGTCCTCGTCGAGCGCATGATCGAGCAGTCAGTCGGCATCGGCGCGTCGGACCCGAAGTCCCTGGCCGAGGCCGCCCCATGGCGTGCCGTCGACCATCCGGGAGCCATATGGGGCGAGGCAGGGACCATCGTCTGGTGGCACTTCGCCGATATCGACGAGACGCGATCCGCCGCGAGGTGGAACGAACTCGAACGCTCGGCGCTATGGGAAGCAGGATGCCCTCTCGACGAGCCGGAAGTCGAACTGCGGCGCCTCGCCGCCGGCTGGGAAAGACCGCTTCGGCTTGCGCGTGACCGGCTGCTTCTAGTCAGACCGTCCCTCGCGGGCGGAGACGAGACGACAACCCACCCGCTCTGGCACTCCCTTGCGGCAAGGAAGCCGGATATCGCGAAGCTGATCTCCGTTCGGGCGGAGACAATTCTCCACGACCCCAGTCCTGCCTTGGCCGGCCGCGCGCTCGCGCGCCTTGAGGTGCCGATCATGCCCGCTTCCGACCATCGCCCGATCTGGATGGCGCCGGCTGGCAAAATCAGCGTGCGGAAGTTCGAATCGGCATCGTCGCTTGAAACGCTGCTGACCTGTCCGCTGAAGTGGACGCTGAAATACGGAAGCAAGCTCCGGTCCGGCGCCAGACAAGCGCTGCCCGGTATAGAAAAGACCGTCGGCGTTCTCGTCCACAGAATCGCAGAGGAGGCCTTTCCGCCCGGCACACCCCCCGACCCCGGAACGGTGGAGCTCTTCGCCGCAAGGCGCTTCGATGAACTGTTGCCGCAGATGGCGGCCACGCTCCTCCTGCCCGGCTCGTCTTCAGAACTGGCGGCTGCGCGAAGGTCGGTTCCCCTGTCCTTGGCCAAACTCGCGCGGTTTCTCCACAGCGAGCGCCTGACGGTTACGGGGGTCGAGAGCAAGTTCGAGGTCGAGGACACCCTCGCCGAAGGGGTCGGCGTGGATGGGCGCATCGACCTTCGCGCGGAGACGATCGAAGGTCGTCAAGTCGTCGTCGACCTCAAATGGTATAAGTCCGACAAGTACGTCCGCGACGATCTGAAGCGCGGCACCGCGTTGCAGATCGCCGTCTATTCCCGGCACGTCTCCGACGAGCGGGTCGACGTCGCGGCGGGTTACTACATGTTGAGGCAGCAGCAATTCTTCACCAGCGGAGCCCTTTCGGGCGACATGGCGACGGTGGTCGCCGGACCGACCCCGAAAGAGACCTGGGAGAAGATGAAGGCGTCCTTCGCTTTCGCGATGGCCGATCTTGAAGCGGGCACCGTCAGATCGGCGTACACGAACAGGGACACGAAGCCCGAGAAATTCGCCGACCCCTATCTGCTGACCAAGCCTAACTGTAAACGCTGCGACTTCTCGGGCATCTGTGGAGCGAACCCATGAGCAACGATACTCCGCATCGGGTCTGCGTCGTCACCGCCTCCGCCGGAACGGGCAAGACATACGACCTGACCTCGCGCATCGAATCCGAGGTCAGGCTCGGACGCGACCCCGAGCGAATCCTCGCAAGTACCTTCACGATCAAGGCTGCGGAAGAACTTCGCGAGCGCGCCCGCGAACGGCTGATCGCCGGCGGAGAGGTCGAGAAGGCCATTCGCCTGCTCGGAGCGCGGATCGGCACCATCAACGGCGTCTGCGGCGGACTGGTCAAGGAGTTCGCCTTCGGACTCGGCCTCTCCCCGATCGTCGACGTCATCGACGAGAAGGTGGCCAAGAGCACCTTCGTGAAGGCGTCCGATGCGGCGATCGGAAGCCACGCCGACACAATCGGGGGCCTGACCAAACTCTTCGGCTACGAGGACGCCTTCAAGGCCAAGGATTGGCGCGACGACGTGAAGAAAATCGTCGAGTTTGCGCGCGCGAACAACATCCCTTCGGAGAAGCTTCCCGACTGCGCCGACCGCTCAGTCACCGGATTTCGCGCTCTCATGCAGCCTCCGCTGCCCGGAGAGACCGAGGCCACCCTCGACGGGGCGCTCATGGACGCGATCGGGGCTGCCTCGTCCCAATACCTGTCGGCGCAGGAGTTGGCGAAACTATCGGAGAAACAGAGGCCCGCGAAGAAGACACTGTCGGTTCTGGAGGACATCCGTGACTTCGCAAGAAAAGACATCAAGGAGGTCCCTTGGCAGAGGTGGGCCAGGCTGACCAAGCTCGACGTCGGCGTGCCCGACAAGCCGAATTTCGCGCCCATACAGATTGCCGCCACGGCCTTCGCCAGGCATCCGCGAATGTTCGAGCAGGTCAGGAAGCACATCGAGGCGGTTTTCGCCTGCGGCGCTGAGGCCATGAACGCTTACGCGGAACACAAGAAACATTGGGGCCTCGTCGACTTCGTCGACCAGGACCGCCTCGCGCTCGAACTTCTTGGCAAGGCCGAACTCGAACTGCAACTCAGGGAACGCATCCAGTCCGTTTTCGTCGACGAGTTCCAGGACACCAGCCCCCTCCAACTGGCCGTGTTCGTCGAGATGTCGAAACTCGCGGAAGCGAGCGTCTGGGTCGGAGATCCGAAACAGGCGATCTACGGATTCAGGGGAACCGATCCCGACCTCATCACCTACGTGGCGCAGGACATCCGCAGGGCTACCGGCGGCAACGACATGACTCTCGGCACGAACTACCGCTCGCGTCCAGGACTGGTAGGGTTCTTCAACGACGCGTTCGGGCCGACCTTCAGGGCGGCGGGCCTCCCGGTGGAGGCCACGACAATCAACGAGGTGGATCGCGATGACGCGCCCGGCCAGAGTACTCCACTCGCTGTCTGGCACATCCCCGGCGGCGTAAAAAACGCGCCGCGCTATTCGGCGATCGCAAGAGGCATCGTCGACGCTCTGTCCAACGGCGGCGAATGGGCCGTCCCTACCAAGGAAGGTTCGCGTCCGCTCGCAGCAGGCGACGTCGCGATCCTCTGCCGCGGCAACGACACTTGCCTCGCCCTCGCCAGCACGCTCGCGCAGGCCGGCCTGAAGGTTGCAATCGAACGCGGGGAACTCTTCGGGACGGTCGAGGGCCGCCTGGCATTCGCAGCGCTCCGCTGGTGCGCCGACATGCGCGATACCGTGGCCTTGGCCGAACTCGCGCAGCTTCTGCATAGGGGCGATGCGCAGCCTGATTGGTTCGAAGCCAGCCTGCACGTGCAGAGCATCGAGGTCCTTGAGGCCCTCGTTCCGATAGCGCCGAAACTACGCGCGGTCGCCGAGGGTGGGGTCCACAGGACGCCGCTCGAATACCTCGACGCGGTGCTGGTGCTCGGCGGCGTCGGCAAAGCCGTCTCGCGGTGGGGTCAGGTCGAGGACCGTATGCTCAACCTCGAAGAGCTGCGCAAACTTGTCGCCGCCTACGAAGCCGAGCGCGACCGCGACCGGGCGCCGACGACCGTCACCGATCTTTGCGCATGGCTCGGCGACCAGGAGGCTTCTCGACCGGCCAACCGGGCATCCGACGCCGTGACCATCCTGACTTACCACGGTTCCAAGGGCCTTGAATGGCCGCTCGTGGTCCTCACCGATCTCGACGACGAACCGAAGGACAGCGCCTTCGGGGTCCGACTAATGAGCGATATTCCGGCCAGCGAGATCGACTGGAAGGATCCCCTGGCGAAACGTTGGATCAGCTTCTGGCCCTGGCCGCTCGGCTCCCAGAAGGAGAACGTCGTCCTCGACATATCCGCCTCCAACTCGCCCGCAGGTAGGGCGGCGGAGCGCGCCGAACGCGCCGAAAGGGCGCGGCTACTCTACGTCGGCGCCACCCGCGCGCGGGACTACCTGGTCCTCGCCCTTCCAAAATCCACGAAGGGTTGGGCATGGCTCGACGAACTCACGTCCGAGGCCGGCGGCCCGGCAATCGTCGTCCCGCTGGTCGGCGACACGTTGCAGGTGAACGGCAAGCGGCATTCCGTCCGCGTCTCTGAACCCCTTCCCGACGGCGAGGCGACCTTCTCCGCAGCCTCGTCAGCGTTCGCCGCCGCCGAGGTCCCCCCGCGAGCATTCTCACCGCTGGCGATCAAGCCCAGCGCCGAAGGACGAGCTGACGACGCCGGCATCGTCGAGAAGATCGATCTCGGCGGCAGGCTGCCTTTCGCGGGAAAGCCAGACATGAACCTGGTCGGCGAGGCGCTCCATCGCTTCCTTGCCGCCGACGATCCGTGCTGGGACGACGGGTTCCGCCAAGCGCTCGCCAATCGCCTGCTCGACGCCTGGGGCGTCACGGGGTTCGATCCCCGCGACGTCGTGACTATGGGAACGCGTTTCCGCAAGTTCATCGACTCCCGTTGGCCCGACTCGGTACTGCGGCGCGAGGCGCCCGTCACACACCGCCGGGGAAGTCGGACGCTTTCGGGCCGTCTCGACGTCATCATAGAGGCGACCGACGCGATCGTCGTCATCGACCACAAGAGCTTTCCCGGCGGGGAGGCGCTCTGGCTGGACCAGGCGAAGAAACACGCGGGGCAGTTGCGGATCTATGGCGACGCGGTCGCGGCGGCGTCATCTATCCGGAAACCGGTCCTGCTCGCCCTTCACCTGCCAGTCTCTGGGCAGGTGCTCATGATCCAATAGCCTCAGGGGGTTCACATGTTTGCCACCAACGCCTGCGAGGCTCTGCGATCCGGCAGGCGCCTGGAACTCTGCTACAACGGTTTTTCCCGTGTTGTAGAGGTGCATGCTGTCGGCCTGACGAGGGAAGGAAATTGGGTAATGCGCGTCTGGCAAGTTCGCGGCGGCAGCGTCCATGGCGAGCCAGTCGGATGGAAGCTGTTGCGTCTTGACGAGGCGAGTTCGGGACAAATGCTTGACGAAGCCGCCAGCGTCCCGCGTCCGGGGTATGCGCGCGGAGACAAGCAGATGCCCGGCGGGGTCAAATGCCAATTGTGATTTGGCGTCCGCTAAACTGTGGTTCGCCGCATTGCCTCCAGCTGAACCTTAGGCCGTCAATGAAAACGAAATTCCATCGACGGCGTTCGTAGAATGCGAGCGCGCCGACTAAACCTAGGTCGATCCTGGCTCTAGAACCGGGACACGCCGAACTGCGTGTCGACCTCATCCGCCGTATATCGGCACTGCCTTTAGCAATGCAATTGAAAAGGATTATAATCAAGGCCCACGGCGGCGGCGCCTTCTCGGCCCGCCTTCGAGGGCGTCGCTTCGGCAACATCTCCATTTCCAGATGTCCCACGAAGTTATGGCGCACATGTTCGGCATCGTTCCCCCCCCCTACATCAGAGCTCGAAGCAGTAGCGGCGCCAAAGCGGGATCGCAGCGCGTCATGGCGCCTTCAACGGGTCGTTTTCTTCCGGATCAGGTTCGGCGCCTTTGTACCGCACGAAACCGGGGCGCCGCTCGACCATCGCGCGGACTTCGGCCTTCGCTCTTTCGGCGGCGGCTTCCGCCTCCATCCTTTCCGCCTCCGTTTGCCCAAAGGGCTTTTTGATGCTGGACGCTCCGGGCCGGGGAAAATCTTCAGCCTCGGTCCAAGTCGGCGCATCGGTCTGTTGGACCTGCTCGGCCTGCTTGGGCTCGGAGCTTCCCCCTTCGCGCATCCTGCGCATCCCCTCGTCATAGACCCTCTTCACCCTTGCGACTTCCACGGGGTCTGGAACGGGGAGCGCCGCGCGAAGCTTGGAGGCGAACCTTCCGGAGCCCGTTTTTTTGGCGCGGCCGTAGCCGGTGGGCGTCGTGTCGACGGCATGTCCCATTAGCGCGGCCACTTCGGCAGGCGAATAAATGAGCTTCGCCATCGCCGCAAATTCATGCCGCGCGCTGGAAGGCGCGATGTGAGATTTGCCTTCGAAAAACTTGCGATCGATGTTGCGTAGAAGCTCCGCAAGCGCCTTCACAAAGCAATCATATTCCTCCTTGGTCGCGAACGAGCGGGCTTTTCCCACGCACCATTCGACTGATGCTTGCATTTCCGGCGAGGGCGCCGACCAGCGCAAAGTGCGGGTCTCCCCGTGAGCGCGCTCATTCCCGAATTTTGCATTCCGCACCACCAGTTTGAGGGCGAAGCCCTCCTCAGGAGCAGCGACCTCGGCATTGCGCCATTCGCAGGGTCTCAGCCCAGTGGCGAGGGCCCCGTCTAAGAACTGTTCCAGCGATCGGGCATAGCGCGACCGGCTTAGGGCCAGCGCTGCAAAAATACGGGTCTTCTCGTCCTTCCGAATGCGAGTCGCTTTGGGCGCCGACGTCTTTTGCGAGACTTTCAACCCTTCCGGCAGCGTCGCCGACCTAAGGAATTCGAGGGCCTGTCGGCTTTCCCGCGCGCTCCCCGGGTTTCGAGCGAACTCGACCTCCAGTCCAAAACTGGCGGACGCCGCGTAGAATTGCCAAGTCGCCTCTTTCCAATCCGGCTTGCGCCCGATCAGCCAGGCCACGAAATCCAACGGATGGTCTGATCCCGTGGCCTTTCTGTGGGCTTCGCGCAGTTGCGCGAACTTCGTCGCATAGGCGGACTTTGTCGACTCGCTTTGGGTCCGCTTTGTTGACGGAGCGGCCGGCTGGATTCGGCGAGGTGCTCCGCCAGCTGAGATTGCCGCGCCGCGAGAAGTCGCGCTCGCCTCCCGGCCGCCCCTTGCGGCCGGCTTCAATAGATCGACTGACGAATTTTCCCCTCGCATGCGACAGCCCATTTTGGAATCGTTGTGATCATAATCCTGGGACAACTTGAGCGATTGTCAAATCAAAGGCTGGTTCGCAAGCGCCAGCCGGAAATCGGCATCCTATCGATCGACGGCGCCTCGACTATTTTTGGAAGGCCCCTGCAACGACGCTTCAATTCACGCTTTTCCGAGCTGTGCTAGCTCCCCTGTTACTCCGGGGATTCGGTCGGTCGAAGTCGCTGCCGGTAACGCGGAAGTCGCTGCGCGCAACGGCGGAGGAAATGCGGCGCGCACTTTTACGGGAGGTGTTTTTGGCCTTGATGCGAATGTCGGCGCGCTCGACGAAGAGGTCGCAATGGCCGTCAGTAACGCCTAATTCGCTCGCGGTAACGGATGAGCATGCGCAATTACGAAGAGTCGGCGTCGTTCATTGCGCGGAAGGGGGCAGGATCTGGTCAAATATTACTCGGCGAAGCGGCTGCGGCGGGATGGAAAAGTCAATTCGCCCGGCACGAAAAGGGGCGCGCGGGGCGATCGAGCCGGCTGCTCCCCAAGAGCAGACCGACCGTCTCAGCCCAAAGATCATTTCAGCGACGGCGCGCTATTTTTTCGCCTATCGCGCCAAAGAGGTCCGAATGGGCGGTTTTGCCCTGCTCTTGCGTGAGAATGGCGGCTTGAGCTTTTGCTCGACCCAAGGAATCAGAGTGATCGGCCGCCGCTCCAAATGCCCGGTGACAATCGGCAACCTCGACATATGGTCAATCATCGCCGTCACCGCGATCGGGTCGCAATAAATTTCCTCGGTGACCGTCTCGCCGCCGTGACCCAAAATATCGCCGCGAATTTCCGCCGCAACGCCAGCCTGCTTCAGACTGTCGCCGAACGTCTTGCGAAATGAGTGCAGCACTTTTTTGCGCGCGCTCGCATCGCACACCGCCTTGTCGAGCCCCCTTTTGAATTCGTCATAAAGCCGGTCGCCGAGCGGCGAGCTGGAGGTCGGCGACTTCAGGTCAGGAAACACCAGCGCGTAACCGAGCGAGCGGATTTCATCGACATATTCCAGGAAGCCAAGCCGAATGACCTCAGGAAGGAGCGCGATGATGCGGATCGACTGCACGTTTTTTATGCGGCGCTGTTCGTTACGGTCGATAAAAATGCAGGGCAGACGCTTGCGTTCCCCGTTGATCTCAAACTCGGGATTTTGAACGTCTTGGACCATCAGACCGCAAATTTCCTCGCGGCGAGCGCCCGTATAATAAAGCAGGAGGATCGCGAAATAGAGTCCGCGATGGAAGAGATTGGGGCCTGGCTCGAACGCCTCATGGTCCTTCCATCCCAAACACCCGACGAAACAGGCGAGATGGAAGATGGCTGCCAGCTCGTCGCCGCTGAAAAGAGCCCGCTTGGTTCGGCCACGCGTATGGCGGGTTTTGCCGCGGAGCAGGCTGAGGTCGATGTCACGGTCCAGCTTCACGCCCTGGCCCTTGATGAACACGAGCAATTGCCCGAGGAACGTCAGGTGCCGATTCAATGTCTCAGACTTGATACCGCGCTGAGCGGGAGGCTTTCCAGCCCCGATCGCCCGCAGCTCCGCTGTGGTGCGAGAATCGTCCTTGGAGCTTTTGCCATAACTAGTCGCAACTGCCGCGAGAAGGTCGACAAGCTGGGCGAAATGGCTCTGCTCCAGCGCCTCGGCGCGAATGACAGACTGCTCCAGTAGAAGCTTGCCAAACAGCCGAAAGATTTGTCGCGCCTGCTTTCGGGTCTTCGTATCCCAAGAGTCATCCGCCAGGTTTTGCGCAATCAGCTTTTCGCCAAAAACGACGATGGGATGCATCTCCAAGCTCACGGGCTTGGCGGCCGGCCATGTGACCGGAACTTGAGCGGCACGCTCAACCGTGATGGCGGGCGCAATGGGCGCGTCGTAAGGCCTGCCCGACGTCGCCCGCTCTTCGATGGCGGTTACGCCAGTTTCGCTGCGCGCCTGCAAGAACGGCTCGGGGCGCGAGATAGGTCCGCTGATTTCGTTATGGACTTTCCGGGCGGCATCCGGTTCGCCCTCAACGGCGCGCTGCGTCAAGATGTCGGCGACGAGCGACGCGGTCTCGACTCGCACACCGTCGTAGCGACGCTCGGTCTGGAAATTGGCCTCGGCCATCGCCCGGTAAATCGCCTCCTGAGCGAGCGCGAGGTTAGCGGCATTGGGTTCGCCGCCGGCCTTCTCGATGGTCGCCTTGAGCCGTTCCGGCCGCTCGGCCGCCAAATTTTGTCGCTGCATGATGGCGAGCATCGCCAAGACCTCGGCAACATCCTGTTCACCCATGCCGTCGGAGACCATCGCTTCGCGCGCGCGGAGATCAACAGTCGCCGCGCCGCCGCGGATTTCTAGCAGGCGATAGGCCCAGCCCGTGACGCGATCGCTGCGCCGGCTATCCTCTGCATTAAAGTCGGGGTCGCGACGTTCCCGCGCGACGACGGCGTCGAGCTTGTCGAGATGGCGAGTGAACACCTCGCGAAAGATGTTCTGGATCTGTTTCTGTGAGAGGCGTTGATTCATGACGGCGGGCAGGAAATGGAGGTCGACGAGTGCGGTCACCTGGCCGGCCAGGAATCGCGCTCGACGGGAATCACTTGTGCGCAACCCCAATATGAGCGTCGCCGATTTTCGCGTTTGCGCAAGCGTGGCCGGTAGGCGTCGACGCCAATAATAGGCGGCGCCGCGGCGGATGACATGGGGGATGGCAGGCACAGGCGGCTCCCTGGTGTCACAGCCACGTGTCACAGGGATGTGGAAAGCCGCCCCAGCTAAGGCGATTTCAGAGTCATTTCAGATAGTTATGCGGTTTTGGCTGGGGCGGCAGGATTCGAACCTACGGATGGCGGAATCAAAATCCGCTGCCTTACCACTTGGCGACGCCCCAAGACTTTTTCGCCACCGGTCTGGCCGATGCGTTCAGTCGGGGGCGGACCATAATCGGCGCTTCGCCGCCCGGCAAGCGCGAAACCGAAAATTTTCCCCGTTTGCGCTGTCGAGTTGACGAAATTTCCGGACTGGGGGAGCTTGGGGCGGCGCGAGATTTCCATCGCGCGGTCATTTTCTTATTGAGATTGCGGCGGGCCATGTTTTTTTCAGCCTCCTCGCGCCGGTTCGGCGCTCTGGTGCTCGGTTTCGGGCTTTGCGCCCTCGTTCCGCGGCTGGCGCGGGCCGAGGAAAGGCTCGTGCCGCAGATCGGGCATAAGTCGTTCACCCAGGCTATGCTCTGGTCGCATAATGGTCGCTGGCTCGTCACGGCGGTTCCGGATTCCGTGCTGCTCTGGGACGCCGAGTTCCGGCGTCATCCTGCGTCGCTTTGCTGCGCGCGATTTGCAGGCCGTGGCCTTATCCGAGGACGACAAGCTTTTGTTTGGCCGCGACGAAGCCGGCAAAAACCTGGCCTGGAAGCTGGAAACCGGCGCCGCTGTCGCGGCCGAGGCCAATCGAGCCGCCGACAGCGACTGGCGGAAGCTCAATCCATACGCGCATGCGTGGACGACTGACGCCGAAGCCGAAAAATTTCTCACGAAAATGGAGATTGGGCCGCTGGTTCCGGGCGCGCCCAACGAAGTCATGCCGACTTATGATCCCGGTGTGTATGAAGTCTTCAGCGTGAAGGATGGTGAGGTCTGGGACACTTTGATCGACGTCGAACATCACGTGCGAAAACTCTCGTTTCGGGCGTCGTCGCCTGAGGAAGCCGGCGGCGCCGGCTGCCCCGCGCCGGGCGTCGCCGTTCACGGGCGGCGTCTTGCCCGCGCGACAGATCAAGAGTTCCCGGCGGGGGAGTTTGTCGGCGCCAGCATGTATGAACTCAATGGGGACGCATTGCGCGAGCTGTGGGCGTTTCCCTGCCAGGATAATCGTTTCGTGGGAGCCTGGATGGAGCACGGTCGTTTCAACTCCAGCCCCGCCCTCGGCCGCTTACGCGTATGGGACCCGCTTCACGCGCGGCTGTTGCGCACAAAAGAAAATGGCGACGTAGACCAAATCGATACGCTGTTTCGCGCTCTCTACGACTCCTCTGGCGACAAGGAGGCCTCGCCCAATGGCGCCTATCGGCGCCGGGAAGTCTATCCCCACTCCGTTTTTAGCGAAATTGTCGAGGCCCGAAGCGGGAAAACGGTTCTGGCCGAGCGCGACGTTCATTTCGACGAGGATTCCCTTCATGTCTGGCGTATTGGCGACACGGACGGCTCGTCCATCGCTTATTGGAGCCTGAAAACTGGTCGGCGCTTGTGGACCGCTACGGAAATCGAGGAGGATGTCGCGCGGAACAAATGGAAGGCCTTTCTGATTGTCGAATACCCCGACGGCAAGTTCCGCCTGTCCAAGGGTGCGGAAAAGCTGGTGCGCATTGTCGATGGCTTTAAGGTCCGCCCCTTCGCGCCAGCGGATCGCGCGAGGTTCCGCAAGCCATGAATAAGGGCGCCGTCTGGCGACGGCGCCCCCAAAAATCAGCGGCGAAACTCAGCGCTCGTAGATAATGCGGGCGCGCAAAGTCCCTTCGATGGCGCGGATGTCCTCCAGCACCTGTTCGGCCTGTTCGATCGTGCCGTCGGCCTCCATCACGACATAGCCGACTTCGCCGTCGGTTTGCAGGAATTGCGAGGCGATGTTGAGGTTGCGGCTGGAGAAGGCGTCGTTGAGCTTGCGCATCACGCCGGGCACGTTGCGATGGACATGCATGAAGCGCGTGCCCGCCGGGCGCGGCGGCAATTGCACCTGCGGGAAATTCACCGCGCCGACCGTCGAGCCAATGTCGGAATAATCGACCAGCTTGCGCGCCACTTCCGCGCCGATGCGCTCCTGCGCCTCCTCGGTCGAGCCGCCGATATGCGGGGTGATGATGACATTCTCCAGCCCTTGCAGCGGCGAGACGAATTTTTCGCCATTGGCGGCCGGCTCCTTGGGGAACACGTCCACGGCGGCGCCGAGCAGATGGCCGCTCTTCAGCGCCTCGGCCAAGGCGTCGATGTCGACCACCGTGCCGCGAGCATTGTTGATGAAATAGGCGCCCTTTTTCATCGCCGCGAATTGCGCCGCGCCCATCATGTTCTTGGTCTGCGGCGTCTCCGGCACATGCAGGCTGACCACATCGGACTGGGCCAGCAGTTCCTCCAGCTTCTCGGTCGGTTCGGTGTTGCCGTGGCGCAATTTGTCGGTGATGTCGAAGAAAATCACCCGCATGCCCATGGCTTCCGCCAGATAGGAGAGCTGGCTGCCAATATTGCCATAGCCGACAATGCCCAGCGTCTTGCCGCGCACCTCAAAGCTGTTGGTGGCGCTCTTGTCCCAGCCGCCGTTATGGGCCTCCAGCGAGCGCGAGGGGATGCGGCGCAGCAGCATGACGATTTCGCCAATGGTCAGCTCGGCCACCGAACGGGTGTTGGAAAAGGGCGCGTTGAACACGGGGATGCCGCGCGCGGCGGCGGCCGGCAGCGTGACCTGATTGGTGCCCACCGAGAAGCAGCCCACGGCCATCAGCCGGTCGGCGTGTTCGAAAACCTGTTCGGTGAGCTTGGTGCGCGAACGGATGCCGACAATGTGGACGCCTTGCAGCGCTTCGCGCAAAGCCTCGCCATCCAGGGCCTTGGTCAGCCTGACCACATTGGTGTAGCCGGCGGCGGCGAACAGATCGATGGCGGTCTGGTGAATGCCCTCGAGCAGCAAAACCTTGATCTTGTCTTTGGGCAGCGACAGGCGTGCGTTCATTTTGGTCTCCTCGAGGAAAAGAAACGCCTGGCGCGGCCTAAAAGCCCGTGGGCTTTGGCCATATTCCCGCGTTTCGACAGGGAAAGGCGCGAAAAGGACCAGTTTTCGCGCGAGATGGGTTTATTCGCCGAAAGTCCTATCAGCTTTTGGATTTCAGCGGAATGGGCTGTTTGGCGCCGGTTTCGTCGTGAATGGCGAAGCGATAGCGGCCGTTTTCGTCGCGATCGACCTGATAGGACAGGCGGTCGATGATGTGATTGTCCTTGTCGAAGGCCAGAACCTTGGGGGTGAGCGTCGGAATGTCCTCGGCCTCGATATAGATCGAGGAGCAGATGATCAGCTGGTCGCCCGGCTGGCAGGTGCGCGCCGCCGCGCCATTGAGGATGCAGCAGCGCGAGCCGCGCTCGCCCAGGATGACATAGGTGGAGATGCGCGCGCCGGAATGCTTGTTCCAGATCTCGACGAATTCGAGCGGGAGTATGCCCGCCTCCTCGCAATGATCGGGGTCGAGCGTGATCGAGCCGTGATAGTCGATATTGGCGTCTGTCACGTGGATACCGTGCAATTTGGCGCCGACAACCTTGCGCATTTAACTGTCTCGCAGATCATGGGGCGGTGGCCCCAGGGCTTTTTCAAGCCGCTCCATAGCTTTTTTTGCTGGAAATCGCCAGTGCGACAAATGATTTGCCTTTAACTGGCGTCATCTGGCCTGAATTCCAGGGCCACGCCATTGATGCAATAGCGCAGATGGGTCGGCGGCGGACCGTCGTCGAAGACATGGCCCAGATGGCCGCCGCACTGGCTGCAATGGACCTCGTCGCGGATCATGCCGTGGGAAGTGTCGCGGCTGGTCTCGACCGCGCCGTCGCGCGGGTCGAAAAAGCTCGGCCAGCCCGTGCCGCTTTCGAATTTCTCGCCCGAGCGGAACAATTCCTGGCCGCAGCCGACGCAGAAAAACGCGCCGGGGCGTTTTTCGTGATTCAGCGCGCAGGAACCGGGCCGCTCGGTGCCATGACCGCGCAACACGTCATATTGTTCGGGGGTGAGCCGCGCGCGCCATTCCGCCTCGCTGCGCGAAACCTTGAATTCCCTGGTCATAAACGCCTCCTGGCGATCCGAGGCCTATAAATGGGGTTGGCGCCCGCCGACACAAGGTCAGCGTGCGGCTTCCGCGCCTTCGTCCTCGATTTCGACCGGCGTCATCACGCCATCGTCGCGCAGCTCGAAACCCTGGCCGCGCCAGTGCAGCGAACCGGGCAGAAAACTCGCCCAGAACAGAGCGAAGCTCAGCAGGTCGCGCAGCGGCATGAGATAGAGCGGGTGCACGCGGCCCGGAAAACGCTGGTCGATTTCGTCCTGGAGGGTCAGGCGGCAGAGCAGGGCGACGCAGAACAGCAGCACGCCGCCCGCCTCGAACCCACCGGCGAGCATGGCCAGCGCCGCCCAGCCGAAGGGATGGGTGACGGCGGAGCCGAAATAGCCCAGCGGATCGAGCGCGCGAATGGTGCGCGCCCAGCGCAATTCCTGCCGCCAGAGATCGCCAAAGCTGGTCTCGCCATGGGCGTGAAGCACGACGAAATCGGCGATGGCCACTTCGAGGCCAAGGCCGCGCACCCGCGCGCCCAAAATATAATCGTCGGCGAGCTGGTCCTTGAGCGGCTCGAAGCCGCCGATGGCGTCCAGCACATCGCGGCGCAGGGCGATGGTCGCGCCGATGCAGGGCTGGGCCATTTTCAGCGCCAGGCCGGTGACGACATTGGGGAGAAAAGCGAAATCGACGCCCATGGCGCAGAGGCGCGACCACAGGCCGGTCATCGGCAGGCCGCGATAGAGGCAGGTCACGGCGCCCACGCCGGGCCGCTCCAGCGCCGCCGTCAGCCGGGTCAGATAGTCGGGGGCCACGGCGATGTCGCTGTCGGCGAGAACCACGACCTCCCCGGCGATATGGCGCGACAGGTTGATGAGATTGTCGATCTTGCCATTGCTGCCGTGATGGGCGGGATCGACGATCAGCTCCGCGGTCAGCCCGAGGGGGACGCCGGCGATCTGTCCGGCGCGCAACGCATTGACCAGCCGGCGGGCGACCGCGGCGGCGGGGTCGCCGGCGTCATGGACGCCGAACAAAATCTGTACGGGACCGGCGTAATCCTGGCGGCAGAAGCTCAGCAAATGCTCGGCCAAGCCGGGCTCGGCGCCGTAAAGCGGCTTGAGAATGGCGACGCCGGGCGCGATTTTCGGCGCGGCCTGACGGTTTTCACGGGGAAAGGCGCGGCGCACCGCGAAAATCGACAAGAGCGTATAGAGGCAGGAGGCGACCGCCAGCAGGTCGAGCAGCTTGAAAACAAGCGAAGCCTCGAACAGATCGGCGAGATCGAAACCCGAAAACATGCGTCGCCCTTGTTTTCAGCGCCCCTGCATCGAGGCGGCGCGCTTGCGCAACTCGTCGAGCGCCATGCCGTGCAAAGCCCGGCGCCATTGCGTGACAGCAGACACTGAGCCATTAGCCAAAATATCGGCGATGCGCCAGCCCTTGGCGGTGTTTTTGACGACATAGTCAATCTGCAGCGACTCGCCCTTGGGCGGAATCAGGCGCGAGGTGACGATCTGCGCGCCGTCGCGTTCTTCCGTCCTGGCGTCGCGCTCAAAGGCCTTGGCTTCGACGAATTCGAACCTTTGCGCATAGGTCGCGGCGACATAATCGCCAAAGCCTTGCGTCCATTGGTCGCGCATGGCGGCGGGCAGCGCCTCCCATCCCGGCCCATAGGCTGATTTGGCCATGCCGTCGAGGTCCAGGGCCTCGCCGAGCGCCGGACGCAGGGCGTCATAGCGCTGCTTCAGGCTCAATTTGCCAGCCTGACGGAGAATGTCGATCTGGCTGTTCTGCAATTTTTCGACGATCGCTATGGCCTGGTCGGAATCCGCGGCGCGGGCGGTCAGCGGCAGGCCCAGGGTCAGGGCCAGGGCGGTCAGCCCGAAAACGCGACGACGGCTAAAGGCCATTGGCTTCTTCCTCCGCGAGACTGTTGCGCGAAAACAGGGTCTTGAACTTTTCGCCTTCCATGACGCGCCAGACCAGCAGGCCCGGCGCGCCGCAGAGCAGATCGGGAATACGCTTGATCAGCGACAGGGCGATGGCGTCGGGCGAGGCTATGCCGAAAGCGGCGCAAAGCGCAATGAAGCCGCCCTCCTGCACGCCCCAGGCGCCGGGAATGAGGAAGCCGGCGGCCTTGACCGCATGCCCCACGCTTTCGATGGTCACGGCGGTGGCGAAGGAGCGGGGATCGCCGATCAGCGCCAATCCCAGATAGATTTCCAGCACGCCGATGAACCAGACGCCCATATGGATGACCAGGGCGCGGGCGAGGCCCAGACGATTGCGCAGCACGGTGTCGAGACCGGCGCGCAGGGCGGGCAGGCCGACCACCGAGGGCCAGCCGGTGTGGGTCTCGACATTCTCCGCGAGCCGGTCGAGCCATTTCATCGACAGCACGCGCGGCGCCAGCCAGAAACCGGCGAGCGCCGGGGCCATGAGCAGCGCGCCAAAACCGACGGCGGCCGAGAGATTGGCTTGCACCCCGGCGTCGAACAGCAGGATGACGCCGATCAGGGTGAAGACGGCCTGGGTGGCGGTCTGCACCAGAAGATCGGTGACGGTGCTGGCGGCGGCGAGGCCGCCGGCGACGCCGCGCCGCTTCAGCAGCCGGGCGCCGAACACGTCGCCGCCGACGGCGGCGACCGGCAACAGATTATTGATGGATTCGCGCACCCAGCGCAGCAGGCAGAACAGCCAGGCCGCCGGGCGCGGCTTGGGGATCAGCGCCCGCCAGGCGAAGCCGGAGATGAAAGTCTGGGCGAAACGAAGCAGCACGATCCAGATCGCGCCAAAGCCGATGGAGGCGAAAGCGTGCAGCACGTCGCCGGCGCCTTCGTAGAAGGTCAGGCCGGCGAAAAGCGCTAATCCCAGCAGGAGGCCGATGGCGGCGGCTTTTTTCATCGCCCCGCCTTAAACGGAAATCATGGCCAAGTCAGCCCTATTGGGTCACATCCACAACGAAAAGCCCGGCGCCGTGGCGCCAAAATGGCGTCGTTCTTAACGACGCCCAGGACTTACCGCGTTTTTTTCGGTTCGGCGCCCTTGGCGCGGGCGAAGGCTTCGGCGAAGGCGTTGCCGCTGGCGGGGCGCGGCGGCTCGCGATGCGGCTGGCTCCGCGCCATGGCGCCGGCCGGCGGGTTTCCGCGCTGCGCCTGTCCCTGGGCGGATCGGGGTTCGACCGCGTCGTCGAGCCGCATGGTCAGGGCGATGCGTTTGCGGGGCGCGTCGACCTCCAAGACCTTGACCTTGACGACATCGCCGGGCTTGGCGGCCTCGCGCGGGTCCTTGATGAAGGTTCTGGACATGGCGGAAATATGCACCAGGCCGTCCTGATGCACGCCAATATCGACAAAGGCGCCGAAGGCCGCGACATTGGTCACCACGCCCTCCAGCACCATGCCCGGCCTGAGGTCGGAGAGCTTTCGACGCCCTCCTGAAAGGTGGCGGTCTTGAATTCGGGACGGGGGTCGCGGCCCGGCTTTTCCAGTTCTTTCAGCACGTCGGTGACGGTGGGCAGGCCGAATTGCTCGTCGGCGAAATTCTTGGGCGACAGGGTGCGCAAGGTTTTGGCATCGCCGATCAGCACGTGAATATCGGCCTTCGTCGCCGCCAGAATTTTTCTCACCAGCGGATAGGCTTCCGGGTGGACGCCCGAGGCGTCGAGCGGATCGTCGCCATTGCGAATGCGCAAAAAACCGGCGCATTGCTCGAAGGCTTTTTCGCCCAGGCGCGGCACTTTCTTCAGTTCGGTCCGCTTGCGAAAGGCGCCATTGGCGTCGCGATGGGCGACAATATTGGCGGCGAGCGACTCGCCCAGGCCGGAAACCCGCGCCAGCAGCGGCGCCGAGGCCGTATTGAGATCGACGCCGACGCCATTGACGCAATCCTCGACCACGGCGTCGAGCGAGCGCGACAGTTTGAACTCGGCGAGATCGTGCTGATATTGGCCGACGCCGATGCTTTTCGGGTCGATCTTCACCAGTTCGGCCAGCGGGTCCTGCAGGCGGCGGGCGATCGAGACCGCGCCGCGCAGGGTGACGTCGAGATCGGGCAATTCGCTCGCCGCATAGGCGGAGGCCGAATAGACCGAGGCGCCGGCCTCGGAGACCACGATCTTGGCGATTTTCTGCTCTGGCAATTTGGCCACGAGTTCGCTGGCCAGCTTGTCGGTCTCGCGCGAGGCCGTGCCATTGCCAATGGCGATCAGCTCGACCTTGTGCAGCCGGCACAGCCGGCCCAGGCCGCAAGGCATCGTCCCACGGCGCTGCGGCTCATGCGGATAGATCACGCCGGTGTCGACCACCTTGCCGGTGGCGTCGACCGCCGCGACTTTGACGCCGGTGCGAAATCCCGGATCCAGACCCATGGTGGCACACGGCCCGGCGGGCGCCGCCAGCGGCAGGTCGCGCAAATTCCCGGCCAAAGCCTTGACAGCCTGATCCTCGGCGTTCTGCCGCAGGGCAGCATGCTCATCGACCGCCAGCGAAATTTTTATGCGCGTGCGCCAGGCCCAGCGCACGCAATCGCCCAGCCATTTGTCGGCGGGCCGGCCGCGCTCGGCCACGCCAAAGGGCCGAGGCGATGGCGCGCTCGTAAGCGGTGTCGCCCTGAGTTTCCGCCGTCGCCGCGCTTTCCGGCTCCATCGCCAGATCGAGAAACTCCTCCTTCTCGCCGCGAAACAGCGCGAGAATGCGATGCGAGGGCAGTTTCGCCAGCGGTTCGAAGAAATCGAAATAATCGGAATATTTGGCGCCGTCCTGCGCCTTGCCGTCGCGAACCTTGGACACAAGCCGCCCGCGCGACCAGAAATCCTCGCGCAAACGGCCGATCAGCTCGGCTTTTTCCGAGAATTTCTCGACGAGAATGGCGCGCGCGCCCTCCAGCGCTTCCTCCGGGGTTTTGACGCCCTTGGCCTCATCGACAATTTCTCGGCTTCCGCGCGGGGCTCGAGCTGGGGATCGAGCAGCAACCCCTCGGCCAGCGGCGCCAGCCCGGCCTCGCGGGCGATGGTCGCCTTGGTGCGGCGCTTGGGCTTGTAGGGCAGATAAATATCTTCGAGCTGCGCCTTGGTCTCGGCGGTCACAAGCTGTTTTCCAGCTCCGGCGTCATCTTGTCCTGGGGCGGATCGAGATCCAGCACCGCCTTGCGCCGCTCCTCCAGCTCGCGCAGATAGCGCAGCCGCTCCTCCAGATTGCGCAATTGCGTGTCGTCCAGCGCGCCGGTCGCCTCCTTGCGGTAGCGGGCGATGAAGGGCACGGTCGAGCCGGCGTCGAGCAGATCGACCGCCGCCGCCACCTGGGTCTCGGCGACGCGCAATTCATCGGCAATTCGGCGGTTGATGGAAATCATGGCGACGGGCTCAATTCGGTCAGGTCAAATGGCGGGGCGCGCTTGTAACTTGCGCCCGAAACCGCGTCAAAGCGAGGCTTGTGGATAAATTCAGGACGAATTCGCCTGCGATCGGACCCGTCGCAATTGACAGAAGGCCCCGCCTGGGAAACCATGCCTGGACGCCCTTTCCACGCTTGAGGAATCGGCACGGATCGATGGTCATGTCCTGCGCTACGAAAATTCCGGATGAAATGAACGCCCTCAGCGACCCCGTCGCTCTGGCGGCCGCCGCCGATCAGGCGAGCGAATTCCTCAAATCGCTGGCCAATCCGGTTCGGCTGCGCATTTTATGCCTGCTCGCCGATGGCGAGGTCACGGTTGGCGAGATCACCGACAAGCTCGCAGCGCGGCAAAGTCTGATTTCCCAGCATCTGGCGCTGTTGCGCAAGGACGGCCTGGTGAGCGCCACGCGCGACGGCCAGAGCATCCGCTACGCTCTCGCCGACGCGCGCGTGGAAAAGCTGATCGCGGTGCTTTACGAGAATTTTTGCCCGCTCCCCCCTAAAGTGTGAATTTGCAAAATTGCAAATGACCGGTGTCAAGACTTGTGATCGCAGGTCCGCGTCGCAATCTGTCGCGTAAAGGATCGCTCATGACCTCAACAGATCGCAAAATCGTCGCCCTCAGCAATGGCGAGGCGACTTCCAACGGCGCCGGCGTCAAAATGATCAGATTGATCGGATCGAGCGCCCAGGCGCCGCTCGATCCCTTCCTGATGCTCGATTTCTTCGGCTCGGAACGGCCAGGCGATTATATCGGCGGCTTTCCCGATCATCCGCATCGCGGTTTCGAGACCGTCACCTACATGCTCGCCGGAAAAATGCGGCATTGGGACAATCACGGCCATTCCGGCGTGATCGGGCCCGGCGACGTGCAATGGATGAAGGCCGGGCGCGGGATCGTCCATTCCGAGATGCCTGTGCAGAGCGAAGGGCTCATGCGCGGCTTCCAGCTCTGGGTCAACCTGCCGGCGGCGAGAAAATGACCGCGCCCGCTACCAGGAGTTCAAGGCCGCGCAAATTCCAGTCGAGACGCACGAGGGTTTTAGCGCGAAAATCATCGCGGGCGTCGGCCCCGGCGGCGTGGCCGGCCCAGTCAAGGCCCCCCATGTCGACGCTGTTTATTTCGATCTCGACCTCGCGCCCGGCGCGGAGTTCGCCCACGAATTGCCGGAAGGCCACGAGGGCTTTTTCGTGCTTTATCAGGGGGAGGCCGAGGCGCCCGGCGAAAACGGGCCCCTCGCTCTGCGCGGCCTGACCCTGGCGGCGCTGGGGCCGGGCCGGGCGGCGCGTTTGCGCGCCGGCGCTTCGGGCGCGAAAGCCCTGTTGCTGGCGGCGCGGCCGATTGGCGAGCCCATCGCCTGGAGCGGTCCCTTCGTCATGAACAGCCGCGACGAGCTGATGCAGGCCTATGCGGATTATCGCGCCGGCCTGTTTTAGCCCTCAGGCCGCCTGGCGGCGTTCGGCCAGCGCGGCGCCCAGCGCGCGCAGCGTCCTCCGCCATTCTTCGCGCAGTCGCGCGGCCTGGCGGGGAGCGGCGAGCATCAGCTCCGCCGCGGTCATCCGCCGCCAGTCGCGGCAGAGCGCGGCCAGGCCGGCCGCGCCCATATTGCCGGCGCCGCTTTCCAGCGCATGGGCCTGCCGGCGCAGGGCGGGGTGGTCGGCGCGGGCGAGGCTGAGATCGAGATCGTTCACCAGGGCGGCGGCGTCGCGTGCGAACAGCATCGCCAAATCCCGCAGAAAGGCGTCGCCGCCGAGCCGCCGCAGCGCCGCGACGGTTCTGACGTCGAGAGCCGCCGCTTCGCGCGATTCTTGGCCTCAAGCCCTCGGCTTTCCGGCTCGTGGCCCGGCGCAGCGCCGCGAGCAGGGCTTCCGGCGCGATGGGCTTGGGCAGGCAGCCGTCCATGCCGGCTTCGGCGCAAAGCGCGCG
>CAWDOR010000038.1:0-125861 GCA_963804045.1 uncultured Alphaproteobacteria bacterium
TTGGCGCGCATGGTTTCGGTGCTCAGCCGGTCGGCGAACAGGCAGAGCTGTTCCTTGATGCGATTCTCCATCTCGCCACGCGCGCAGTAAAGCTTCTCGTACAACGATTGGGCGTCGCCGTCGACAAGCGAGGTGACGACGAAACGCGGATTCTCTTTTCCTGGAATGTACTCGGCTTTGGCGAGGACGCGACGCCAGCGGCTCCAACTCTTGTGGGTGCGATAGGTGAACTCGGTGAAGACCCGCGCAGCCTTGCCGGTTGTCTCATATTGCTTTTGCGCCTCGCGCATCGGCCGCGCCAGACGCTTACGCAGGCGCTCGTTGCGCGCCAACCCAAGGATATAGTGGACGCGATTCTCTTCGCACCAGTTCATCAGCTCTTCGCGGCAGAAGCCGGAATCGGCGCGCACCACGATCTCGACGCGCGGCCAGCGCTGGCGGATCTGCGCAACAATGCGCTCGACTTCCGAGACCGCTCCCGCCGCGCCGTCCTGATCCGCCGGACGCAGCCGCGCACACAATAGATGATCTCCGGCAAAGATGTAGAGCGGCAGGTAGCAGTAACTGTTGTAGTAGCCGTGAAAGAAACGCCGTTCCTGATGCCCGTGCAGCGGAATGTCGGTCGAGTCCAGATCGAGCACGATGCGCCCCGGCCTCGTGGTGTGCGACCCCAGAAACAGATCGACCAGCAGATGATCGATCTTCTCCGGTGAGTAGCTGATCTTGTGATAGCGCGTGGAAACTGGATCGGCTGGCGACAACTCCAAACGGTTCAGCGTACTCTTGCCTGCCAGGGGCGAGTCCAACTCGCGCTTGCCGGCCAGCACAGCCAGCAGCGGATCATGACGCAGTTGCTCGTGATCGTTGAGGTCCTCATAGCCCAGCGCCAACCCATAGACGCGCTGCGCGACCATCTCGGCCACCGAATGCTCGATGCGCGACGAATCGCGGTGGTCGAGAAAACACTGCGCGAAGCGGCGCAGTAATCCGATGCGCCGGTCGACCTGGCGCAACAGCGGAGAGCCGCCATCGGTGGTGAGCCGGTCGGCAGAAAACTCCGCCATCACTTTGCGTGAAAAATGTGCTGCAAACTCGAAGGTTTCTTGACTACACTCTGTCATTAGAAAGGCCGTCCGTTTCTGGCGTTGACTACGACTTCGACACTCGCAGTTATGCCTGAAACGACGGCCTTTTTCCACTCAAAACAACTTCTTAGAACCTACTCTTGTGAGAAATCCGGGCTAGTCACTTGCATACTTTACCTGGAGCAGATGTGGGTGGACATTTAATTTGAAAGTTTGAACCCCATGGTGAAAGTTCACGAAAAGAAAGGGCGAAGCGATCGCCCTTTCTGCTTTTATGCCAGAAATCTGGCCGGCTGCAGGCCGCCAACGAAAACCCTGACACCAGCAGCCTTCATTTCGCCGTTGAGTGAATCGATATTGCGGTCCATCGCTTCGTCCTCGAAAGACGGGTAGTAGTGGCTGGGGTGGTGAATAACAACCAAATACTGCGTCATGATTACCCATTAACGGTCTTAAGCCTGGGCGACCCGGCCAATGTTTATAGACTTCCGGTTGGGACTGCGCCTGCACGCTCGTAATGCACGATAATGACGCCTTTCGAGGTGACTGTGCTTTCCGTCACCTTGAACGCTGCCGTGATCGTGCCCTCGGCAAACAATCGTTTTCCGCCGCCCAATGTTATCGGAATTATCATCAGCCAGAGGGCATCGACCAAATCATGTTTGAGGAGGTCTGAAGCTTGCCTCCTGGAACTCCGGGGAGAGGCCTTCAATTTTCACGTTGTTTTGAATCTTGCTTGTATCCAGCACGCGCGTCATCAGCGGCAGAACCGTCAAGCTGAAAGTCGGTATGGGTGACGTCTCTGCCATAACGGAAATTGATGCGTGACCCGCCGGCACGCATAAGGCCCGGGCCCTTCTTTTCGGCATTCTTGCTGGCGCCGCTGCCCTCGCCGCCGCCGCCCAACTGAATCTCTACGCGGTCGCTGCGCGGCGATATGCGCGCCCGCAGGCTCGCCATCGTCGCCCTGGCGGTGATGGCGGCCTATGCCGCCCCCTATCTGGCGGGTTTCGGCTATGAACGCCATTTCAGCATTTTCGTCATGATGGCGGCGCTGTTCAATCTGCCGCTCTGTTCCGAATTCCTGCGCCTGCGAACCCTTGCCGCCGCCGCGAGGATCGGGCAGCCCGAGGGCGACGCGGCGAACGCGGAGGCAAGTCCCGCTTGAGGGCGGCGGACCCGCCGGTCATCCCCATAATTTCCCTTCGGGCGGATAAATCACCGAGCCGTCGAAGCTCAGCCCCTCCGGGCGGTCCTCGGCGAGCAGCAGCGGGCCGTCGAGATCGATGAATCGGGCGCGGGCCGCCAGCAAAAGGGCGGGGGCCATGGCCAGCGACGAGGCCACCATGCAGCCGACGAACAGGCCGAACCCCAATCGCTCCGCCTCATCGGCCAGCGCCAAAGCCTCGGTCAGGCCGCCGGTCTTGTCGAGCTTGATGTTGATCAGGTCATAGCGGTCGCGAAGCGCGGCGAGCCCGGCGCGGTCATGGACGCTTTCGTCGGCGCAGACCGGAACCGGGCGCGGCCCGGCGAGGGCCGAATCCGCCCTGCTGGCAAAGGCTGTTCGATCAGCGCCACGCCGGTTTTGACACAAGCGTCGAAAAATTCCGGCAAAAATTCGGGCCGCCAGGCCTCATTGGCGTCGGCGATCAATTCGCAGTCGGGCGCCGCGTCGCGCACGGCGAAAAGCCGCGCCGGGTCGCCTTCGCCGGCCAGTTTCACCTTGAGCACCGGCCGTTCCGCGGCTTCCCGCGCCGCGCGCGCCATTTCCTCCGGAGTCCCCACCGAAAGCGTATAGGCGGTGACGCAGGGCGAGAGCCGACCGAGACCCGCCATTTGCCATGCGGGGACGCCGGCGAGCTTCGCCTCGAGATCCCACAGGGCGCAATCCAGCGCATTGCGGGCCGCGCCCGCCGGCAGCAGGCCTTGCAGGGCGAGGCGGTCCGCGCCCGTTTCCAGCGCGGCGCGGGCGGTCTCGATCTGCGCCAGCACGCTGTCGACGCTTTCGCCATAACGGGCATAGGGCGTGCATTCGCCGCGTCCGCGACAGCCGCTCTGGCTCAATTCGGCTGTCACCACGACCGCCTCGGTCTTGGCGCCGCGCGAAATGACGAAAGGTTTGGCCAGTTTGAAAATCTGGGCGGCGGCGGCGAGACGGCGGGGGGCGCTGGGAATCATGCCCCTTTATAGCACCGGCGCGGGCGAGCGACAGGCCCAAGGGCTTTGCCAAAGTCCGGCGGCTTCTATATCTCTTGCTGCGGGCACATCATGGAATTCGAGTCGCGGCGCATGGCCAAGCCGGCAGATCATCCCCCCGAGTTTTCGGTTGAAGGGGACGAAGCTCTGACGCGCATCAAATTGCGCGGCGGCTGGACTATTGGCGCCTCGCGCGATCTGGAGCGCGCCGGCGTGGCGCTCGCGGGCGCGGCGCAGGGCGCCGGCAAGGCCGAAATCGATCTTTCCGACGTCAGCAGGCTCGACACCGCTGGCGCCTGGCTGATCGACAAGGCCGGCGCGCGGATGCAGGCCGCCGGAGTCGCCACCGAAATTACCGGCGCCAGCGAGGATTGGCGCATTCTTTTGCGCGAGGCCGCCTATGCGCCGCGCGATGCGGCGCCGCCGGACAAGACCCCGTGGCCGCTGGCGTCGCTGATCGCGCTGGGACAGTGGAGCGCGGCGCGCGGCGGCGATGTCATGGGCGGCGTCGCCTTCCTCGGCGAACTGGCGCTTTCGGCGGCCAAGGTTATCGTCAAGCCAAAGGCCATGCGGCCGACTTCCATGGTGTATCATCTGGAAAGTTTCGCGCTGCGCGCCGTGCCGGTGATCGTCACGATCAATTTTCTGGTCGGCTGCATCATCTGCCAGCAGGGCATTTTCCAGCTGCGCCGCTTCGGCGCCTCGACCTATGCGGTCGATCTGGTCGGCGTGCTGGTGTTGCGCGAAATGGGCGTGCTCTTGACCTCGATCATGATCGCGGGACGCACGGGCTCGGCGATCACCGCCGAAATCGGCTCGATGAAAATGCGTGAGGAAGTCGACGCCTTGCGGGTGATGGGCATGTCGCCCATGGAAGTGCTGGTGCTGCCGCGCATCCTGGCGCTGATCCTCGCGCTGCCGCTGCTCACCTTCCTCGCCGACATGTCGGCGCTGTTTGGCGGCATGGTCACCGCCTATCTCTACAATGGCGTCAGCCCGCAGGTGTTCGGCGAACGCATCCAGGCGGCGATTGGCATGAACACTTTTCTCGTCGGCCTGATCAAATCGCCCTTCATGGCGCTGGTGATCGGCATGATCGCGGCGATCGAGGGGTTCAAGGTCGCCGGTTCGGCGGAATCGCTGGGGCGGAGGGTCACGGACTCCGTGGTGAACTCGATTTTCATGGTGATTTTCGTCGATGGCCTGTTCGCCATTTTCTTCGCCTCGATCAAATATTGAGGGGAACATGGCGGAACCGATCATCTCCGTGCGCAACCTCAATGTGGCCTTCGGCGCGAAAAAAGTTCTGAAGGGCCTCGCCCTCGACGTTGCCAGGGGCACTGTGCTCGGCTTTGTCGGCGGCTCCGGCCAGGGCAAATCGGTGCTGACCCGCACCATTCTCGGCCTCACCGCCAAACAGGGCGGGACGATAAGCGTGTTTGGCCAGGACCTCGATTCTCTCACGCCGGCGGAGCATCGCGTGATGGAGCGGCGCTGGGGGGTGATGTTCCAGGGCGGCGCGCTGTTTTCCAGTTTGAATGTGCGGCAGAATATCCAGGCGCCGATGCGCGAATATCTGAAACTGTCGCAAGAGCTGATGGACGATCTGGCTTTTCTCAAACTGAAACTGGTGGGCCTGCCGCCGGACGCGGCGGAGAAATTTCCTTCGGAACTGTCGGGCGGCATGGTCAAGCGGGCGGCGCTGGCCCGCGCTCTGGCGCTCGATCCGGAATTGCTGTTTCTCGACGAGCCGACCTCGGGCCTCGATCCGATCGGCGCCGCCGAATTCGACGAACTGATCGCCACATTGCAGAAAACGCTGGGCTTGACCGTGTTCATGGTCACGCACGATCTCGACAGTCTCTACTCGATATGCGACACAATCGCGGCTCTGGCCGACGGTAAGGTGATCGCCCAGGGGCCGCTGGAGGCCATGCTCGCCTCCGATCATCCTTGGTTGCGCGCCTATTTCCGCGGCAAGCGGGCGCGCGCCATCGTCAAGCCGGAGGGTTTTGCGTGAACAGGGGAGCCAGCGCATGGAGACGCGCGCGAATTACGCGCTGATCGGCCTGTTCACCCTGGCCGTGATTCTCGCCGCCTTCTCTTTCGCCGTCTGGTTCTCGACGGTGGGCAAGACCACGGCGCAACATCGCTATCAGATCAATTTCACCGGCTCGGTCTCGGGACTGTCGGTCGGCGGCTATGTGCTGTTCAACGGCTTGCGCGTCGGCGAAGTCAAGGATCTGGGCATGCGCACCGACGATCCGACCAAGGTTTACGCGATGATCGATATCGACGCGCGCACGCCGGTCAAGGCCGACACCAAGGCGATGCTGGAATATGGCACGCTGACCGGCGTGGCCGCGGTTTCGCTGCTCGGCGGCTCCAAGGACGCGGCCAACCTGCCGGACGGTTCGGTGATCGACGCCGCGCCGTCGCAATTCCAGGATCTGCTGCTGACGGCGCAGCGGCTCGCCGCCAAGACCGACACATTTCTGGAAAAGGCCAACAAGCTGCTCGACGACAATTCGCCCGCGGTCTCCGCGACCTTCAAGAATCTCGAGACTCTGTCCGGGACACTCGCCGACAGTTCCGGCAATTTCCGCGACGCCATGGCGGCGGTCGATCCGGAAAAAGTGCGCGCCATCGTCGGCAACGCCGACAAGGCCGTGGCCAGGCTCAACGACATGCTGGCGTCGAGCGGCGGCAAGACGCTGTTGACGGATGTTTCCGATGCGGCGCGTTCGATCCGCAAGCTGGCCGACAATCTCACCCAATTTTCCAAAACCGGGCTGAAACAATATGAGGGGCTGGCGGTGGACGGACGCCGGACGCTGGAGAGCGTCGACAAGGCGGTGCGCCATCTCGACAAGGACCCGCAAAGCCTGCTGTTCGGCTCCAAACCGGCTTTGCCGGACTATCAGGGACATTGAGATTTGGCGCGCATGAAACCGGCGTTGATCTTTGCGGCTTTGCTGGCGCTCGCCGGATGCGCGGGGACGCCGACCGCCTATGATCTTGGCGCCGCGAGGCCTGGCCGCGCGGTTTTGCGCGGGACGCTGATCGTCGAGACGCCGCGCGCCGAACCGCCGCTCGACGGCGATCTGATCGTGGTGCGCAACGGCGACGCGGTGGAAAGGCTCGGCGGCGCGCAATGGGCCGACAGCCTGCCGCGCCTTGCGCGCAGCCGCATCGTCGAAACCTTGCAAAACGCGGGACTGACGGCCAATCTTCGCGAAGAGGGCCAGCCGGCCTCAGCCCGGCTGCGGGTCGATATCCGCCGTTTCGACATTGAGTTAGGGAGCCGGCAGGCGCGCGTCGAATTGGCGGCGCAGGTTTTCGGCGCGAACGGCGGCTCGGCCGCGAAAATTTTTGTCGAGACGGAGCCGGTCGGCGAAATCGCCGGAGCAGAGCCGGCACAGGCGCTGGATCGCGCCTTTTCCCGGGCGCTCTTGGCTTTGGCGCGCTGGACCGCCGGCAAATAGGCTGGAGCCGCCCCCCAAAAAAGAAAGCGCCCGCCGGGGGGAGGAACCGGCGGGCGCATCGGCAAGAAGGGGATAAACCGCGCCCTCTCGCTGAAACCTTACGTTTAGTCATTCGACTTTAGTGACAATGATCCGATGTGAACTATTTTAGAAGCCGCATTTTATGCAATGCAGCATTGCGTTCCCCGCATGGCGCGCTAGCTCACGCCTCAAGTCGCGCGGGTTCAACTGGCGCCTGCCGAGGCGTCGCCCGTTTTCGGTTCAGACGCCCGTCGGCCGCCTCTGCTGGGCCTCTTTCAGGAAATGCCCGGTGTGCGAGGCCTTTTCCGCCATGATCGCTTCCGGCGGGCCCTTGGCGACGATCCTGCCGCCGCCGTCGCCGCCCTCGGGGCCCATGTCGATCACCCAATCCGCCGTTTTGACCACGTCGAGATTATGCTCGATCACCACCACGCTATTGCCCTGCGCGACCAGTTCATCCAGCACTTCCAGCAGCTTCTTCACATCGTGGAAATGCAGGCCGGTGGTCGGCTCGTCGAGAATATAGAGCGTGCGCCCGGTGGAGCGCCGCGACAATTCCTTCGACAATTTGACCCGCTGCGCCTCGCCGCCCGACAGCGTGGTCGCCTGCTGGCCGACCTTGACATAGCCCAGGCCCACACGCGCCAGCGTCTTCAGTTTGTCGCGGATCGACGGCACCGCCTTGAACAGCTCGCCGGCTTCTTCAACCGTCATGTCCAAAACATCGGCGATGCTCTTGTCCTTGTAGCGAACTTCCAGAGTCTCGCGGTCGTAACGCCGGCCCTTGCAGACGTCGCAGGTGACATAGACGTCCGGCAAAAAATGCATCTCGATCTTGATGACGCCGTCGCCCTGGCAGGCCTCGCAGCGCCCGCCCTTGACGTTGAACGAAAAACGCCCGGGACCGTAGCCGCGCGCCTTGGCCTCGGGCAGGGCGGCGAACCAGTCGCGGATGGGGGTGAAGGCGCCGATATAGGTGGCCGGATTGGAGCGCGGTGTGCGGCCGATTGGCGACTGGTCGATGTCGATGACCTTGTCGATCAGCTCCAGCCCCTCGAGGCGGTCGAAGGGCGCGGCATGCTCCAGCGCGCCATTCAGCCGCCGCGCCACCGCCTTGTAGAGCGTATCGACGATCAGCGTCGATTTGCCGCCGCCCGACACCCCGGTGATGCAGGTGAACAGGCCCAAGGGGATTTCCGCGTCGACATTGCGCAGATTATTTCCGCGCGCCCCAAACAGTTTTAACAGCCGCTTAAGGTCGGGCTTGCGTCGCTTTTTCGGCGTCGCCACCTGCATCCGACCCGTCAGATAGGCGCCGGTCAGCGAATTGGGATCGGCCATGATGTCGGCGGGAGTCCCCTGCGCCACGATCTCGCCGCCATGAACGCCGGCGCCGGGGCCGACATCGACGACATAATCGGCGAGCAGAATCGCGTCCTCGTCATGCTCGACGACGATCACGCTATTGCCGAGGTCGCGCAGCCGTTTCAGCGTCTCCAGCAGCCGCGCGTTATCGCGCTGGTGCAGGCCGATGGAGGGTTCGTCGAGCACATAGAGCACGCCGGTCAGCCCCGAGCCGATCTGCGAGGCCAGGCGGATGCGCTGGCTCTCGCCGCCCGACAAAGTGCCGGAATTACGCGACAGCGTCAGGTAATCCAGCCCGACATCCACCAGAAAACGCAGGCGCTCGTCGATCTCGCGCAAGATGCGCGCGGCGATCTCGTTGCGCTTGGAATCGAGCTGTTCCGGCAGTCCGGCGAAAAACTTTTGCGCGTCGCGCACCGAAAGCTCGGATATTTCGGCTATATGCCGATGGGCGACCTTGACCGCCAGGGCCTCCGGCTTGAGGCGGAAGCCGGAACAGGCGTCGCAGGGTTTGGCGGTCATGTAGCGCGAAATCTCCTCGCGCGCCCAATCGCTTTCGGTCTCGATGAAACGCCGCTCGAGATTGCGGATCACGCCTTCAAACGGTTTTTTCACCTCGTAGGAGCGGCTGCCGTCGGAATAGCAGAACAAAACCTCCTGCGTTCCCGTGCCGTAAAGAAGGATCTCCTGGGCGACAGGCGGAATATGCGACCAGCGGTCCTCCATGCGGAATTTGAACGCCTTGCCCAGCGCCTCCAGCGTCTGGCCGTAATAGGGCGAAGGCGATTTGGCCCAGGGGGCGATGGCGCCTTTTTTCAACGTCAGCTCGGGATTGGGGACGATCAGCTCGGGATCGACCTTTTGCTCGAAACCGATGCCGGAACATTTCGGGCAGGCGCCGAAGGGATTGTTGAAAGAGAACAGGCGCGGCTCGATTTCCGGAATGGAAAAGCCGGAGACCGGACAGGAAAATTTCGAGGAAAACACGATGGGCGCGCGGGCCTCGGATTGTCCCTCGTCTTGACCATCGGCGAATTCGACCACGGCGATGCCGTCGGCCAGCTCCAGCGCCGTCTCGAAACTTTCGGCGAGGCGGGCGGAAATATCGGCGCGCACGACAATGCGGTCCACCACGACGTCAATGTCATGCTTGAGCTTCTTGTCGAGCACGGGCGCGTCGGCGATGTCATAGAACTGGCCGTCGATCTTCAGCCGCTGAAAACCGCGCTTCATATATTCGGCGATTTCCTTGCGATATTCGCCCTTTCGCCCGCGCACCACCGGCGCCAGCAGATAGAGCCGGGCGCGTTCGGGCAGGGCCAGCACGCGGTCGACCATCTGGCTGACCGTCTGGCTCTCGATCGGCAGGCCCGTGGCCGGCGAATAGGGAATCCCGGCGCGCGCCCAGAGCAGGCGCATGTAATCGTTGATCTCGGTCACCGTGCCGACCGTCGAGCGCGGGTTTCTCGAGGTGGTCTTCTGTTCGATGGAAATGGCCGGAGACAGGCCGTCGATGTGATCGACATCCGGCTTTTGCATCATTTCCAGAAATTGCCGGGCATAGGCCGAGAGACTCTCGACGTAGCGGCGCTGGCCCTCGGCATAAATGGTGTCGAAGGCCAGAGAAGACTTGCCGGAGCCGGACAGGCCCGTGAACACCACCAATTTGTCGCGGGGAATGGTCAGATTGACGTTTTTGAGATTATGCTCGCGCGCGCCGCGCAAGCTGATGACGCGCCCCTCGCCGATGCGCAGGGCGAGCTGCTCGCGCGTCTCGGCTTTCGCTTCGACCTTCGCCTGCGTTTTCGACTTGGCTTTGGCGGGCGGCTTTTTGGTCTTCTGGTCCATGCTTGCTTCCAGCGGCGTTCACGCACACTTAAGCGCGGACGCAAGTTTTTTCCACCACAGGTCTTTTTTCCACCGCAAGCCTTGCACGATTCGCACCGTCGCGCTAGAACATATAAAGAACACGTGGAAATTGGCGGGTTTCTTTCCAGGCGACTTCCAGCAGATTGGCGCATCCGCGCCATTTTGGCGGGCGCCGCGCCGGTAAGGCGCGCGGCGCGCGAAAAAGGAAAAACCGGCTGTGGAAAAAGCCAATGCGGACGCGCGTCAATCCGGCGCATCGGCTAGGATGCGCCGCTTGCGAGACGGGAGTTAAAAATGTCGGGTAGCGTCAACAAGGTCATTCTCATCGGCAATCTTGGCCGCGATCCCGAAGTGCGCCGCACCGGCAATGGCGATCCGGTGGTCAGCTTTTCGATCGCGACCACCGAGAGCTGGCGCGACAAGGCCACCGGCGAGCGCAAGGACCGCACCGAATGGCACAATGTCGTGATTTTCAATGAAAATCTGGGCAAGGTCGCCGAGCAATATTGCAAGAAGGGCTCGAAAATCTATCTCGAGGGCCAATTGCAGACCCGCGAATTCACCGACAAGGAAGGCCACCAGCGCAAGACCACGGAAATTGTGCTGCAACGCTTCCGCGGCGAGCTGACCCTGCTGGACAGCCGCTCGCGCGGCGGCGACGAGGGCGCCTTCAGCGGCGGCGGCGAATCCTTCGGCCGCTCCTCGCCGATGCAGTCGCGCGGCGGCTCTGGCGGCGGCGGCGCGCCTTCGTCCGGCGGCTTCGGCGGCCGCGCCTCGGATTCGCTCGACGACGATATTCCCTTCTGATCCAGGCGGTCGGGGCGCCCTCAGGCGCGAGGGCGCAAAACCTTGACCTCGCCGAGATCGACCTGGATTTCGTCGCCCTCGACGCGCAATTCGTAGGCGTGCAGGGCGTTCTTGACCAGATGGGTGACGCATTTGCTGGTGTTGGGGTCGAACCCCCAGCTATGATGCGGGCAGGTGACGATCCTGCCGTCGAATGTCGCTGCGGTCAGCGGCACGTCGGCATGGGGGCAGCGCCCGCGAAAGGCCTTGAGTTCTCCGCCTTTTGGCCAGAGCAGCATGACGCTCTTCTTGCCCGCCTGAAAAAAGCCCATGCCGCCCTCGGCGATGGCGTCTTTGGCGCAGATCGACGTGAAAGCCATGAGTCTTGCTCCGCGAATTGGTTTTTCCGCGTCAGACAGGCAAATCGCGGGCCAGGGAACCGCATAAGGCCAAGAATTCCGCAGCCCCGAAAAATTTTCTGGAAAATGGCGGCGGATCAGGCGGCCCTATCCGCCGGTCAACCGCTCGATCGCCGCTTTTAACGTGTCGAAGCTGCGAGACTTGTCGAGGAACTCCCGAGCCCCGAGCCGCAAAGCTTCGGACTTGACGCCTTCGCTGGCGTGGGAAGTCATCAGGATCGCCGGCGGCGCGGCTTTCCTGTCCTGCAACCATTGCAACAGTTCCAGACCGCTCATGTCCGGCATGTGCACATCGATCATCAGGCAGGAAAACATGTCGACGCCGTCGAAACCGATGAAATCGGGCGCCGACGGAAACCCAAGGCACTGATAGCCGAGCGCGTTCAGAAGCCCGATGAGTCCTTCGCGTATGGACAGGTCGTCGTCGATGACCGCGACTCGAATGGACTTTCCCGCCAAATTCACCTGTCGCTCCCCTGACGCCGTTCGCGAAATGTCGGAAGCGGACGCCAAGGCCAAGATAATTGGAGAAACTGAGTTCGGTCCAACAATTTCCAGAATAACCCCTTGTATTTATCGTATAGAGACTCCTATACGACGGTATAATAAGCCGTCAGTCCGACTGGACGTTCAATGCCAGTTTATCGGCCATGCGCACGAGGTCGGCGAGGGTTTTCGCGCCCATTTTGCGCATCATTTGCCCGCGATGCACTTTGACCGTGATTTCCGACACGCCGAGCTCGCCGGCAATCTGCTTGTTCAAGCGACCGGCGGCGACCAGCGGCAAGATCTGTCTTTCGCGCGCGGTCAGCGTCGCCAACCTGTCCTGCAACGCCTTCCACACAGCTTCAGCCCCCAGCCGCTCACGGTTGCGGGCCAGAGCGACCTGGATGGCGTCGAGCAAATCCTGGTCGCGGAAAGGTTTTTCCAGAAACTCGACGGCGCCCGCTTTCATGGCGCGAACCGTCATCGGCACATCAGCGTGACCGGTCACGAAAATAATGGGAATGTGGACGCCCTTGCGCGCCAATTGCTCCTGGAAGTCGAGGCCGCTTTGTCCGGGCAGGCGCACGTCGAGCACCAGACAGGCGGCGCCGACGGGCGTTCGGTCGTCGAGAAACGCTTTGACTGAAGGGTAGGCGGCGACGCCCATGCCCACCGAACGCAGCAGGCTGTCCAGCGACTCCCGCATCGCGGGATCGTCGTCGATGACAATGATGGTGGCGTCCGGCGTCACGTCTCGTCCCCCGCGAGAGGAAGGGTCAGGCGAAATCTGGCGCCTTCGCCGGCTTCCGTCCACAATCTTCCGCCATGAGCTTCGGCTATGCGGCGGGAAATCGCCAGGCCGAGGCCCGAGCCGCCGGCCTTGGTGGTGAAAAAACGATCGAAGACGCGGGCTTCCATCCCCTTGTCGAATTCGCGGCCATTATCCCGGACTTCCAGCAGCGCCTCGCGGGAACCGAAAAGCGCGGTCGTCACGATGATGCGGCCCTGGTGGTCGCCGAGGCTCTCCAATTCGTCGAGCGCGTTGAACACGAGGTTGAAGATGATCTGCTGCACCTGAATGCGGTCGCCCCAGACCTCGGGCAAAGGGCTTGAGCGAAAATCCAGCTTCACATCGGCCTTGCGCCTGCGCTCGGCGGTGACGACCAGCACCTCTTCCGTCGCTTCGTTGAGATCGAAACGGGCGAAACTGGTCTCACCCGAGACATAAATGGCCCGGGTTCGCTTGATCACATCGTTGGCGCGGCGCGAATCGCGGACAATGCGCGTCAAGGCGGCGCGCGCCTCGCCCAGATTGGCCGGATCGCGCGCCAGCCAGCGCAGCGACGCCTCGGCGTTGAGCTCGCAGGCGGCGAGCGGCTGATTGATTTCATGGGCGAGCGCGGCGGCGAATTCGCCCATGAAGGAAATGCGGGAGACGCGCAGCAATTCGGCTTGCGCCTCGCGCGCCTTTTGTTCCGCGCGAAGCCGCTCCTGCTCGATCCGCTCCAGCTGGCGGCGCTCTTCGTCGGTCGTCAAGGCCAAGGCGATTTCCTCGGCAAGCTGACAGAAGAGGTTCAGCTCCTTGGGGCCGAAAGAGTTCGGGCTCCCGGGCGTAAACAAGCAAGGCGCCGACAATGGCGCCAGCTTTGCGGATGGGCACGGTCACTGTCGAGCGAAGCCCGAAACGCAGTCCCTTTTCACGCCAGGTCGCGAAAATTGGATCGGTCAGCGTATCTCGGATCAGATTGGGCACGCCGCTGCGCATGCCGCGCCCGCTGGCGCCCAATCCTTCGGGAACCTCGTCCGAGACCGTCAAGCTGAGGCCATCGAGATAGCCCGCCGCGGGACCCGCCGACGCGACGAACTCCAGCCAGCCGTCCGCGCGCAACAGGCCGACGCAGGCCAGCACATAGACGGGCTGCTCGACGACCGCGTCGCAAATGCGCGCCATCAGATCCTGGGCGCCGTCGAAACGGGTCAAGGCCGCGGAAGAGCGCGCATAGGCGCATAGCGCCCAATTCTGCCGGCGCAATTCGGCGCCAAGGCCGCGCGATCCCAGTTCAATGAATTGGCAGGACCAGACGCCGCTCTTCGACGTCCTTTTCGCCTTGACCGTGACGCCATGCGTCGCGCCGCTGCGCTGCGTTATGGTCGCCGCCAGCAAGGGAATGGCGTGCTGGCCGCCGCGCGCCGCCTGGTCCAGAGCCGCGAGACTGACCGCATCCAGCAGATCGGCGGCCTGGCGCCCGACCAGCTCAGCCATCGAATAGCCAAAAAAAGCTTCGGCGGCGGGATTGGCCTGCGTTACGAGTTCCGCATTCGTATCGAGGCTGAGCCAGGGAAATCTGGAATAGCGCCTCGAGTTTGGGGCGTTGTTTTTGGGCAAATGAGCCTACCGGTCGCGGCCGCTGCTGAAAATATGACGCGGACCTGTCCATAAGCTAGGGCCAGCCCACCCAAGGCGCAACAGCGTCGAAAGGAGGAGCCGGCCCTATCCCTTCCCCACAGGCGCCCGAAACCTAAGTATAGACTGTCCGGCGCCAAGGCTCAGGGACCGCGCCTGCAAAGAGCAATTGTCGGCAACCTCTCGAAAACCTAACTCTGAGCGGGAGTATTTAAAATAAAGCCAAATGCGACCAGCGCCAACGCGCAAGCCAACCGCCGAATGATGAGTGAAACATAAATGGACGATAAAGCCAGGAATTTTGTCGAACTCGCGCAAATCGAACTCGCCTATGCCGAACTGGAACTGCTGCAGCTTGGATTCCAAATGCCAGAATTGCGGCGCAGCGTCGCGCATATCGCTTCGGCGAAGAAGATTTTGCGCCAACTGACCGCCGACGCCGATTGGACCGAAGATGCGAGGTCCGGCGCCCGCCTGGCCGCGGCGCCGGAGGAAACGCCGTCGGACTGTCGGGATTCTGGCGCCAAACGCTCGAAAACCTGAGCGAACGCGAATTCGCGTTCGACCGAAACCGGGGAAGACGCTGACGACGTGTCTTCGGTCATTGTCGGCAAGGCATCGCCGACGCCTCCGCGTCGATTTCGATCCGCATCGCCTGGCCGCCCCTTTCCCCCTTCGGTCCCATGCCCTACAAGCGCGGGCAAAGAGGGCGATTCATGATACGCTTGGAAAATATCAGCAAGCAGAACGGCAATCATCTGCTGTTCGTCGAGGCTTCCGCCTCGCTGCTGCGTGGCGAAAAAATCGGGCTGGTCGGTCCGAATGGCGCGGGCAAGACCACGCTGTTTCGGCTCATCACCGGCGAGGAAACGCCCGACGAGGGTCAGGTCTCCGTCGATCGCGGCTTGACCGTCGGCTATTTCAACCAGGATGTCGGGGAAATGGCGGGCCATAGCGCCGTCGCCGAGGCGATGAATGGCGCCGGTCCGGTCAGCGACGTCGCCGCCGAGCTGAAAGCGCTGGAAGCCGACATGGCCGATCCCGACAAGCTCGATGAAATGGACGAGATCATCGAGCGTTATGGCGAGGTCCAGGCGCGCTTCGAGGAGCTGGACGGCTATGCGCTGGAGGGGCGCGCCCGCGAGGTGCTGGCGGGCCTGAATTTCTCCGAGGAGATGATGGATGGCGACGTCGCAAAACTCTCCGGCGGCTGGAAGATGCGCGTGGCGCTGGCCCGCATCCTGCTGATGCGCCCCGACGCCATGCTGCTCGACGAGCCGAGCAACCATCTGGATCTGGAAAGCCTGATCTGGCTGGAAGATTTTCTGAAAAATTTCGACGGCGCGCTGCTGATGACCTCGCATGACCGCGCCTTCATGAACCGCATCGTGGGAAAAATCATCGAAATCGACGCGGGGTCGCTGAACAGCTTTTCCGGCGATTATGAATTCTACGAGCAGCAGCGGGCGCTCAACGAAAAGCAGCAGCAGGCGCAATTCGAGCGCCAGCAGGCCATGCTGGCCAAGGAAATCAAGTTCATCGAGCGCTTCAAGGCCAGGGCCTCGCACGCCTCGCAGGTGCAGAGCCGGGTCAAAAAACTGGAAAAGATCGAGAAGGTCGAGCCGCCGCGCCGCCGCCAGACCATTGCTTTCGATTTCCCGCCGGCGCCGCGCTCCGGCGAGGATGTGGCGACGCTGAAAAATGTCGCCAAGCGTTACGGCTCCAAAACCATTTACGAGGGGCTGGATTTCCAGGTGCGCCGCCGCGAGCGCTGGGCGGTGATGGGCGTCAATGGCGCGGGCAAATCGACGCTGCTGAAACTGGTGGCGGGCGCCGCCGCGCCGGATCAGGGCACGGTGACCATCGGCGGCAGCGTCAAAATGGGCTATTTCGCCCAGCACGCCATGGAATTGCTGGATGGCGAGGCCACCATCTTCGAAGATCTGGAAGCGACATTTCCCCAGGCGGGGCAGGGCAGTCTGCGCGCGCTCGCCGGCTGTTTCGGTTTTTCCGGCGACGATGTGGAAAAGAAATGCCGGGTGCTCTCGGGCGGCGAAAAGGCGCGGCTGGTCATGGCCAAAATGCTGTTCGATCCGCCAAATTTCCTGGTGCTCGACGAGCCCACCAACCATCTGGACATAGCCACCAAGGAAATGCTCATCAAGGCGCTTTCGAGCTATGAGGGCGCCATGCTGTTCGTCTCTCATGACCGGCATTTCCTCGCGGCGCTGTCCACGCGGGTGTTCGAGCTGACTCCGGAGGGCCTGCATCTCTATCCCGGCGGCTATAGCGAATATGTCGCCGCCACGGGCCAGGAGGCGCCGGGCCTGCGGCATTGATAAGCTTTCGTTGACCCTGTCGTTCGGTCGGGCCGCCGAGGCGCCGTTTCGGCATTCGGCGAAACCATTTGGCAAGATTCGCCGGCTAGGTTCGCGTCATCGTCCCTGGCGGCGATTATGGCCTCGTGGCGGAGCGAATACGCAGAGGATTGCAACTCCTCTCAGGGAAGGTTTAATTCCTTCCCGAGGCCTCCATCCCCCTCATTCCCGTAATGAAACCGCTTGCCCGCCAAGCGCATTGACCCTGTTCGCCGCGCCGTCGCATAGTGGGCGCGGGCGCTCCGGCGCGTTTTTCCAATTCCCCCTTCAAAAAAACCGCTCAGCCAAGAGGTTTTCATGTCCGCGACTGTCTCCATCGGCGCCCTGGCGCTGGCCGATGTCCTCAACCCGCCGGAAAAGGGCGGCCTGATCCTGATCGCCTTCGCCGACAAGGATTTGGGCCTCGGCGCCGAGACGAAGAAAATTCTCGGCGCCAGCGCCGGCCTGATCGCGGCCAACGCCGAATTCGCCGGGTTCAAGGGCAAGATCGGCTCCGCCCTGGAATTTCTCGCCCCCGCCGGTCTCGCCGCGCAAAAGCTGATCGTGCTGGGAACCGCACCGGACAAGGATGGCGAGAAGATCGATTATCTCAGGCTGGGCGGCGTCGCCGCGGCGAAACTCGGCAAGGCCAAGCTGGCGCGGGTGCTCCTGGATTTCGCCGCGCCGCCGGAAAAACTGGCCGAAGCGGCGGCGGATTTCGCCCTGGGCCTGCGGTTGCGCGCCTATAAATTCGACGAGTTCAAAAGCAAAAAGGCCAAAAAGGACGAGCCGGAAAACGACGATCCCGTCGCCATCGCGCTCGCCGGCGCCGACGTGAAAGTCCTGCAAAAGGCGGTTGGCGAGGTCGCCGGACTCGCCGATGCGGTGGATTTCGCCCGGAGGCTGGTCAATCTGCCGCCGAACCTGCTCTATCCCGAATCCTTCGCGGCCGAGGCCAAGAGCCTGGAGTCGCTGGGCGTTGAGGTCGAGATTCTCGACGTTGCCGCCATGGAGAAGCTGGGCATGCGCGCGTTGCTTGGCGTCGGTCAGGGCTCGGCGCGACCGAGCCGCGCGGTGATCATGCGCTGGAACGGCGGCAAGAAGGGCAAGGCGCCCGTGGCCTTCGTCGGCAAGGGCGTCTGTTTCGATTCCGGGGGCATTTCGCTCAAGCCCGGCGCGGGCATGGAGGACATGAAGGGCGACATGGGCGGCGCGGCGGCGGTCACCGGCCTCATGCGCGCGCTGGCCAGCCGCAAGGCGAAAGCCAATGTCATCGGCGCCATCGGCCTGGTCGAAAACATGCCGGACGGCGCGGCGCAGCGCCCGGCCGACATTGTCACGGCCATGTCGGGAACCACCATCGAAATCGTCAACACCGACGCCGAAGGGCGGCTGGTTCTCGCGGACATGCTCTGGCATGTGCAGGACGCCTACAAGCCCGCCTTCATGGTCGATCTGGCGACGCTCACGGGCGCGATCATGGTGGCGCTGGGCCAAGAATATGCCGGCCTGTTCTCCAACAATGACGAATTGGCGGAAAATCTGAAAAAAGCCGGCGAGGCCACCGGCGAAAAGCTGTGGCGCATGCCGCTCGGCGCGGCTTATGAAAAAATGATCGAATCCAAATTCGCCGACATCAAGAACACCGGCGGGCGCTTTGGCGGCTCGATCACCGCCGCGCAGTTCCTGCAAAAATTCGTCAATGACGTGCCCTGGGCGCATCTCGACGTCGCCGGCGTCGCCATGGGCTCGCCGGCCAGCGATCTCAACCAGAGCTGGGGCTCCGGTTTTGGTGTGCGTCTGCTGGACAGGCTGGTGCGCGACAATTACGAAAGCTGATGACAGAGGTTTGGTTCTATCAGCTTCAGCGCCGCCGGCTCGAACAGGTTCTTCCAAATCTGGTCGAGCGGGTGCTGCAGCGCGGCTGGCGCGCGGCGATCCAGGCGGCGACGCCGGAGCGGCTCGCCGCGCTGGACGATCTGCTCTGGACCTTCGCCGAAGACAGTTTCCTGCCCCATGGCGGAGCGAAGGACGCCGATCCGGAGACGCAGCCGGTCTGGCTGACGCTTCAGCCCGACAATCCCAACGGGGCGCAAACCCGCTTCCTGCTCGAAGGCGTTGAAGCCGAGGCTTTTCTGGATTCTGGTTACGAAAGGCTTATCGTGCTGTTCGACGGCCGCGACGAGGGCTTTCTCGATAACGCCCGCGCCCAGTGGAAAGCCTTGCGCCGGCGCGACGCCCAGCTCGCTTATTGGGCGGAGACCGAAGAGGGCGGTTGGGCCAAGCAGGGGTGAAGGTCTAACCCGCGCCGCCGCACTTCCGCCGCAAAGCGGGCCAATTTTGCGACGATCACAAATCCGTGATAATCATGGGGACAGGGAGCGGGGCTTTTGCATCAACCTTTTGGCAATAAACCCGCCGCATGGTGCGCATTGCTAAAGTTCGACTCAAACGCCGCGCATTCGCGCGCGCTTTCCGGGGATGTGACCTCCGCGATGAAACGTCTTCTGTCTCTTGGACTTGTCGCCGCCGGCTTCGCTCTGGGCGGCTGCGCCCAAGGCCCGTCCATGCAGCACCACGCCAAGGAATATTTCCCCGAGGGGACCTATGGCCGCGCCAGCCCGCGCGTCGTCGCCGATGGCGAGGACGTGCCCAAGGGCGGCGGTCAATATCTGGTCGGCAAGGCCTATTCCGTCGCCGGCCACACCTATGTGCCCAGCGAGAAGAAATACGCCGCCACGGGCGCAGCGTCCTGGTATGGCGACGCCTTCCACGGCCGGCGCACCGCCAATGGCGAAATCTACGACAAGAACGCCATCACCGCGGCCCATCCGACCATGCCGCTGCCGAGCTACGCGCGCGTCACCAATCTGCGCAACCATCGCTCGATCATCGTTCGCGTCAACGATCGCGGCCCCTATCATGGCGGCCGCATCATGGATCTCTCCGCCCGCGCCGCCGAGGCGCTGGATTACAAGCATATCGGCACCGCCCAGGTGAAGGTGGAATATGTCGGCAAGGCGGCGCTCGCCGGCTCCGACGACCGCAAACTGCTCGCCACCTTGCGTCTCGACGGTCAACCCGCCCAGCTCGACGGCTATTCCATGTCGCCGACCCGCGTCGCCGAACAGCGCGAGGAGCTGCCCGCGCCGCCGCCGCGTCAGGCCGCCGCCGATGTCGAGCGCGTCGCCCTGGCCCAGCCCGAGAGCGCCGCGCAGGACAGCATTCCCGTCGAGAAGTTCACGCCGCCGCCGGGCGCGGCGCTCGCCGACGATGCGCCGGCCAGCGATCTGCCCGCCCATCCGCCGCTGCCGCCGCAGCGTCCCTTCGATCTTGGCACGATTCCCGGCGCCGATACGCCAATCCGCGTCTCCCGCCGCTGATGCGGGCGGCTTTTAACGGCGCGGGCTTGGCAAAGGGCGCGGAAACGGTTTAAGACCTAGCCTCCATTTCAAGCCGCCAGGCTGCGGCGCGGAGCAGGCCTTGTCCAGGATAACAGCCGCTTTTCTTTGTGTTTTCATGCTCCAGGGTCCCGCCTGGGCGCAGAGCGTCAGCACCATCGTTCCCCACGCCCTGGTGATGGATTCCGGCACGGGGACGGTTTTGTACGAAAAAGCCGCCGACGATCCGGTCGCCCCGGCCTCGGTGTCGAAACTGTTGACCGCCGAACTGGTGTTCCGCGACCTGAAAAAGGGCCGCATCACCTTCGACACCCCGTTCTATGTTTCCGAACACGCCTGGAAGACGGCGTCCGGCGGCACCTCCATGTTCGCCCGCGAAGGCTCGAGCATTCGCGTCGAGGATCTTTTGCGCGGCCTGATCGTCCAGTCGGGCAATGACGCGGCCATCGCGCTCGCCGAGGGGCTGGCCGGCTCGGAAGAGAATTTCGCGGCGATGATGAATGTGCGCGCCGGCGAGCTGGGCCTGACCCATTCGCATTTCACCGACGCCTGGGGCTCGCCCGACGCGGCGCAGACAGTCAGCGCCCGCGACATGGCCGTGCTGGCGCAATATATCATCACCGCTTATCCTGAATATTACCATTTCTTCGGGGAAAAAGAGTTCACCTGGAGCAAGGTTCGCCAGTTAAATCGCAATCCCATCCTGTTCAGCGACATCGCTGGCGACGGGCTCAAGGTCGGCAATCTCCCCGAGGGCGATTACAATCTGGTCGGCTCGGCGGTCGCCTCGGGACAGCGGCTGATCGTGGTGGTGCTCGACGCCAGATCGGCGAAAGACCGCTCCGAGGAAGCGCGCAAATTGTTCAATTGGGGTTTCCACGGTTTTGAAAGCCGCGATCTTTTCGCCGCCGACGAGGTGGTGGGAACGGCGAAGGTCTATGGCGGCGCCAAGCCCGAAGTCGATCTTGTCTCCGAGACACCGCTCAAATTGCTGATTCCCAGGGGATCCGCTGAAAAACTCAGCGGCAAGATCGTCTACACCGGGCCGTTGCTGGCGCCGGTCGCGGCGGGACAGACGGTGGCGCGGCTCAAAATTTTCCGCGGCGCGACTTTGGCGCTCGACGCGCCGCTGAAAACCGCGGAGAATGTCGAGCTGGGCCCGCTGACCGCCCGGGCCAAGGATGCGGGTTTCGAGTGGAGCGTGCAGATGTTCCGCAAGATTTTGGACGGCGCGGTCAAGGCGACGAAAAAGCGGGAGACCGCCCTGACGCCGTGAGGGCTCTCAGTCCAGCCGGTTGAGCCTGTCGCCGGCGACAAAAACCTCCAGAACCTGCTTCAACTGCGCGCAGAGCGTCTGCTGCGCTTCAAGACTGGCCCAGCCGGTATGCGGCGTCGCCAGCACCTCGGGGCGGCGCGCCAGCCTCATGATCGCGCTGTCGGCGGGCGGCGGCTCAGGCCGGGTGACGTCAATGCCGGCGCCCGCCAGCAGCCCCGCGTCCAGCGCCCGCTCCAGGGCGGTCTCATCGACGATGCCGCCGCGCGCAGTGTTGATCAGCAGCGGTTTTTTCGCCATCAGCGCGAATTCGCGGTCGGAAATCATATTTTCCGTCTCGGCGTTGAGCGGACAATGCAGCGAAATCACCTGGGATGTCGCCAGCGCCTCGTCGAAGGGCATATGGCCATCTCGCGGCGGTCCGTTTTTGCGCCCGGCGAAAACCACATCCATGCCGAAGGCGCGGCCGAGCTCGGCGACGCGGCCGCCGAGCGAGCCGGAGCCGATCAACGCAAGGCGTTTTCCGTAGAGATCGAAAATCGGAAAATCGTGAAAGGCGAATTGTCCGGCTTGCTGCCAGCGGCCCTGGCGCACAGCCTCCGTATAGGAGTAAATCCGCCGGCTGAGGCCCAGGATCAGCGCGAAGACATGTTCCGGGACGGCATTGGCCGAATAGCCGCGAATATTGGTCACCGCCACGTTTTTGGCGCGCGCGGCGGCGACGTCGATATGATCGTAGCCGGTGGCGGCGGCGGCGATCAATTTCAGTCGGGGCGCGGCGGCGATGGTCTCGGCGCCGATCTTCACCTTGTTGGTGACGAGAATGTCGGCCTTTTCCGCGCGGGCCAGCACGTCCTCCGGCGCGGTGGCCGCGAAAAGCGTCCAGCGATGCGGAAAATCGGGAACGGGCAGCTCCACGCCCGCCGCCAGCGTCGCGGCGTCGAGAAAGACGATTTCGAGCATGAGGACTCCCTTGGCGCGCGGGCGCGCGACGGACACTTGAATCGGAACGGTTTTGCTACCACAAAAGGCGAAGCGGGCGCGAGCGGATCGGCGAATTGGCGTAAAGTCCTTTTTTGACCATGAGTTCTCCCAGAGAGGGGGCGCCGCCTCGGAACCGGGTCGGGACGTGACAAGAGGAAGCGATCATGCGGTTGCGGACGGGCGCCCTGGCGACCTTGCTTCTGTGTCAGATGGGCCCGGCCTTGGCCGTGGAGGTCCGTGGCCATGACCAGGAGTTGCGCGCCCTGGCCGTGAATATTTTTCGGTCGCCCCGGCAGTCCTGGCCCGGTTACGGCATTTATCTCGGCGCCAGGCGGGTCATCACGGCGATCGCCGATGTCGCCAGCACCGGCAATTCCGGCTCCGGCGTGTTCAATTCGGTCAAGGGCTGCCTGATGGGAATCATGAGCCGCAAGATTCAGGTCAACAAAACCACCGTGAAGAATGGTCGGCGCGACGCGCAACTCGTCGATCTCGCCAAATATTTTGTGCCGGCGGCGCAAATCCGCGCCTTCCTGGCGGTCAAATAGTTTTTTGCCCCGGCGGGAGCCTTGCTGTAATCCAGTCAAATTCCAAGGGCGAGGGCGCATGAGCGAGCGGATCATCATCATTGGCGCGGGGCAGGCGGGCCTGCAGATCGCCGAATCGCTGCGCGCGGAAAAATTCGCCGGCGAGATTTTGCTGCTTGGCGACGAGGGCGTCGCCCCCTATCAGCGCCCGCCGCTGTCCAAGGCCTGGCTCGCCGGGGAAACCGCGACCGAAAAGCTGTTTTTGCGCGCGCCGGAGGTTCTGGCCGGCAAGGGGATTGAGTTGCGGCTTGGCGCCCGGGTGGAAAATATCGACCCAACGGCGCGCGAAATCGTGCTGGCCGATGGCGAAAGACTGGCCTGGAGCGGCCTCGCCCTGGCGACGGGCGCGCGGCCGAGAAAGCCGGATATGCCCGGCGCCGATCTGCCGGGCGTTTGCGTGCTGCGCGACCTGAAGGACGCGCGCGAAATATCCGCGCGGCTGGAGGCGGCGGAAAAAATCGCTGTGATCGGCGGCGGTTTCATCGGGCTGGAAGTGGCGGCGGCCGCGCGCAAAAAAGGCCGCGCCGTTGTGGTTGTCGAGGCCCAGGACCGGCTGATGGCCCGCGCGGTGACGCCCAGGATTTCGCAAAGCTTCGCCGATTTGCATGTTTCTCGCGGAGCGAAGCTGCTTTTCGGCGCGCAGGTCGCGGCATTGGAGGGGTCGGAAAAAATCCGCGCCGTGATCCTGTCCGATGGACGGCGTCTGCAGGCCGATCTGGTGGTCCTGGGCATAGGCGCCGTGGCTAATGACGCGCTGGCGGTCGCGGCGGGGCTGGACTGCGATCGCGGCGTCATCGTCGACGCTTGCGCGCGAACCTCGCGCGAAAACATCGTCGCCGCCGGCGATTGCACGGTCTGGCGGCGGCATGGCCAGTTGCTGCGGCTGGAAAGCGTGCAGAACGCCGTGGAGCAGGGCAAGGCGGCGGCGGCGGCGCTGATGGGGCGTTCAAAACCCTTTACCGCCGCGCCCTGGTTCTGGTCGGACCAATATGACGTGAAGCTGCAAATGGCCGGCGTCGGCGCGGGCGATCGCCAGATCGAACGGAATTTCGGCGAAAACGCCTTTTCCCTGTTCAATTTCCTTGGGGATAAGCTGATTTCGGTGGAATCGGTCAATCGCCCCGGCGATCATCTGCTGGCGCGCAAACTGCTCGACGCCGGAGTTTCGCCTCGGCCGGAACAGGTCGCGGACATGGGTTCTGAGCTCAAAACCCTGTTGAAATGACCAGAAATCGCCGTTGTTTTGTCGCATTCATGCAACAGCGTTGCATTATTGCCACGCCTCCCGTCTCAGGCTATCAATCTCATCCGGGCGCGGGCGGACCAAAAAGACGCCGTGAGCGTGGCGGGGACAATTCGCAGGCGGCATGAGTCGAAACACGGACAAGAGCGAAACCCGCAAACAGCGGCGGCGCGAGCGGCGGCTCTTGCCGCGTCTTGGCCCGTTCATCGTCGCCTTCGCCATTTTCAGCGCCGTCGGCTCCTTTCTGATTTTCGCCGGGCTGACGCCGATCACCCCGACCGCCGACACGGTCACCATCCTGTTTCTCGTCGATTTCGCCATCGCGGCGCTGCTGGCCTTTCTGGTCGCCTTCGAATCGTTGCTGCTGATCCGCGCCTGGCGGGCCAAGACCGCCGCCGCCGGCCTGCATATCCGCATTGTCGCGTTGTTCGCGGTGATCGCCTCGGTCCCGGCGCTGTCCATGGCGCTGGTCGGCTCGGTGACGCTCGAAAAGACCCTCAATCCCGCCTTCATGAAGGACATGCGCGGCTTCATCAATGGCGCCACCGAGGCCGCCAATCTGTTCCGCGAGGACCAGTGCCGGGCGCTGTTGCAGGAGGCGCAGCTCACCGCCAGCGATCTCGACCGCGGCAAGCCGCTGTTCGACGCCGATCGCGGTTTGTTCAAGGATTATTTCTCCTCGCGCGCCAAATTTCTCGGCTTCACCGCCGCCGCCTTGATCAAGCGCGACGGCTCGCTGCTCGAACAGGCCGACATAGCCGCGAGCCATTCCGATCCCGTGGTCAAGCCGCAGGACAGCGATTACGACGACGCCGCGAAAAACGAGCCGCTTTGCCTGATACTCAACGAGGGGCGGATTTTCGTCGCCCTGCGGCCCATGCCGGCCTTCGACAACGTGTTTCTCTATGTCAGCCGCCCCGTAAATCCCTTCACCGTGGAATTTCCCAAACAGGCCGAGGCCCTGGTGACGCTGTTCGGGGCCTTCGAGGACTATCGCTACAATCTGCGGCTGACGCTGGCGATCATGTTCGGCCTTCTCGCGGTGATTCTGCTGCTTTCGGCGGTCTGGCTCGGCCTCGCCTTCACCAATACGCTGGTGGCGCCGATCCGCCGCCTGATCGCCGCGACCGATCAGGTCTCGGCGGGCAATTTTTATGTGCAGGTGCCGGTGCGCGCGGCGGAGGGCGATCTCGCCCATCTCGGCGAAACCTTCAACAAGATGACGACTGAGCTTCGTCTCCAGCAGAATCGGCTGATTACGGCCAATCACATGCTCGACGAGCGCCGGCTCTTCACGGAAGCCGTGCTTTCGGGCGTGCCGGTGGCGGTGATCGGCGTCGGGCCGCGCGGCGACGTCTCCGTGGTCAATCCTTCGGCCAGCGATCTGCTCGGCCCCGAGGGCGGCGAGGCGGAAAAGGCGATCGGCAAGCCGGTGGCGGATGTGCTGCCCGAACTGGAGCCGATTCTCGCGGACGCCCGCGCCGGCCACGCGCGGCTGACGCAGAAACAATTGCAATTGACGCGCGCGGGGCGCGAGCGCACCTATAATGTCCGCATCGCCCCGGGGCCGCTCAATCGCGGCGAGCGCACCTTTGTCGCCACGCTCGACGACATGACCGATCTGGTGGCGGCGCAGCGCACCTCCGCCTGGGCCGATGTCGCCCGGCGCATCGCCCATGAAATCAAGAATCCGCTGACCCCGATCCAGCTCTCCGCCGAGCGGCTCAAGCGCAAATATGGCAAGGTGATTGTCGCCGACAAGGATGTGTTCGACCAATGCACCGACACGATCATCCGCCAGGTCGACGATATCAAGCGCATGGTCGACGAATTCTCCTCCTTCTCGCGCATGCCCAAGGCGCAACTGCAGGAGGACGATCTGCGCGCCTGCATCGATCAGGTGCTGTTCCTGATGCGCGTCGGCCATCCCGACATCGAGATAGCCGGCGAACTGCCGGAAGGGCCGCAAATCGCGCGCTTCGACCGCCGGCTGTTGTCGCAGGCGCTGACCAATGTGGTGAAAAACGCCACGGAGGGCATAGCGGCGACCGAAATGGGCGACCGCGCGGCTAAAATCATTGTCAGCCTGCGTTACCAGGACGGCGAGGCGATCGTCGACGTCGAGGATAATGGAAAAGGTTTTCCGCGCGAGAACCGGGCGCGGCTGCTGGAGCCCTATATGACGACCCGCGCGGAGGGCACCGGCCTCGGCCTGCCCATCGTGCAGAAAATTCTGGAAGATCACGGCGGCGGCATTGAGCTGCTCGACGCAACCTCGGGGCAGGGCGCGCTGGTGCGCCTGCATTTTCCCGTGAAGACATTGGCTTAGGTGGATCATGGCGCACGACATTCTCATCGTCGATGACGAAGCCGACATTCGCGAACTGGTCTCGGGGATTCTCGAGGACGAGGGGTTTGGCACGCGCACCGCGCGCAATTCCGACGAGGCCCTGGCGGCCATCGAAGCGCGCCGTCCCCATCTGATCTTTCTGGACATTTGGATGCAGGGCTCGAAGCTCGACGGGCTGCAATTGCTCGAAAGCATCAAGCGCCACCACGAGACCCTGCCGGTGGTGATGATCTCCGGCCATGGCAATATCGAGACGGCGGTCACGGCGATCCGCCAGGGCGCCTATGATTTCATCGAAAAGCCGTTCAAGGCCGATCGGCTGGTGCTGGTGGCCGAGCGGGCGCTGGAGACTTCGCGCCTGCGTCGCGAGGTCTCCGACCTCAAGGCGCGCAGCGCCGCCGCCACCACATTGTCTGGCCATTCGCCCGCCCTCCAGCAATTGCGTCAGATGATCGAGCGGGTGGCGCCGGCCAATTCGCGCATTCTGATCTCCGGCGCGCCGGGCGTCGGCAAGGAACTGGCGGCCCGCGCCATCCATGACGCCTCGACCCGCGCTTCCGGACCCTTTGTCGTCATCAACGCCGCCGCCATCGCCGCTGAGACCATGGAGACCGAACTTTTCGGCGTCGAGGCCCGCGACGGCAAGCCGAGAAAAACCGGGGCGTTGGAAGAGGCCCATGGCGGCACGCTCTATATCGACGAAGTCGCGGATATGCCGCGCGAGACGCAGGCCAAAATCCTGCGCGTGCTGGTCGATCAGAATTTCACCCGCGTCGATGGCGCGACGCGGGTCCATGTCGATGTGCGCGTGATCTCTTCCACGGCGCGCGATCTGCCCCGGCTGATCGCCGAAGGCGCCTTCCGCGAGGACCTGTTCCATCGCCTGTCGGTGGTGCCGGTGCGGGTGCCCTCGCTTTCGGAACGGCGCGAGGACATTCCCGAGCTGATCGAATTTTTCATGGATCAGCTCGCCGCCAATTCCGGCCTGCCCAAGCGCCGGATCGCCAGCGACGCCATGGCGGTGCTGCAATCCCACGACTGGCCGGGCAATATCCGCCAGTTGCGCAACAATGTCGAACGGCTGATGATCCTCACCGGCGGCGACACGGAAGCGGAAGTCACTGCGGAAATGCTGCCGCAGGAAATCGGCGCTCTGGTGCCCTCGACGCCCACCGGCGCCGGCGGCGAAAAGCTGATGAGCCTGCCGCTGCGCGAGGCGCGCGAGGTGTTCGAGCGCGAATATCTGGTGGCGCAGATCAACCGTTTTGGCGGCAATATTTCGCGCACGGCGGAATTTATTGGCATGGAGCGCTCGGCGCTGCACAGAAAACTGAAGTCGCTGGCGATCGATTAAAAACTCAACCGCGCGGTCGCGCCGCAAAGGCGTGATAAAATCGCACCCGCGCCCGATAAAGCGGTCGCGACACCTCGCGCCAGAGTTTTTCCGCGGTCGATTTGCTGCGCTGCTGGATGGTGGAGCCGCCCAGGTTTTTCGAGGCGTCGACGACGCCGGAAGGTGTGAAGGTCAGCAGTTCCACGCCGGTGACCCAGCTCATTTGCAGAAACGTGTCGATCGGCCGGTCGAAGCGTTCGGTGGCCGCCAGCAAGCGCCGCGCCGCGCTGGCCGAGACGAATTGCGCCAGCGCGCGCAGGGGCGGGGCGCTCGGGTGGTTCAGCGTCACGCGTTCGTTCGCGCCGGCCTCTCCGATCCGCATCGCCGGCGCCAGCGCGTAATCCCATTGGTCGCTGGTCGCGCGGGCGAAGGCGCAGGTGCGTTTGAAAATGATCGGATCGACATCGGCGTCGTCCTCGAACACCAGGCCGTAATCGAGATTTTCCTCGACAATGCGCCGCCATGCCGCGCGGTGCGAGAGAAAGGCGCCGATTTCCGCGCGATTGAGCGTCAGGTAGAAGCGTGGCGCATGAATTTGTCGGGAATAAACTGAGGCGACCTCGGCCTCGGACAACAAAGCCCCGTCCACCGCCGGGAGGATTTCCGCGGGGATGGGCAGCGACGCGCGCAGTTTCTCCGCCTGCGGTCGCCGCTGGCTGGCGCGATCCAGATGAAGGATAAAGGCTTTGGGATCCGACAATTTCCGCCCGGGGATGGAGGAAATTTCTTTCTAATGCGCCGCGTCGTCCCTGTCATCCTGCGACGGTGGGCGAAAGTCGGTCTTTTGTGGATTTTATCAAATCGATGGGATTGTGCTATAAATCGACTCTGGTTGGGATCGGCCGGAACCGGCATCCTTGCCGGTGAAGCGCGTGCTGAGCGGCAAGCGCAAGCTGAGCATGGCCCCTTTCGACGCGAATGGGGTCGATTATGTGTCCTGGCGGTTCGGCGCTCGCGCGATTTTCCGCGCGAGTTCAAGTGAATTCCGTCGGGAGTTGGATTTGGAGTCCGATTTGGCTTGGCCGATTTATGTCATTTCGCTGAAGGACGCCGGCGCCCGGCGCGCCGCTTGTGTCAAGGCGCTGGGCGACCTCGGTCTCGATTTCGATTTTTTCGACGCCATTGACGGTCGCGCGCTCGGAGAGGCGCAACTGGCCGCAGCCTATGACGCCGAGCGCAACGCCCGGCAATACAAACGCCCGCTGTCGCGCCCGGAAATCGGCTGCTATCTCAGCCACCATGCGTTGTGGCGGCGGATCGTCGAGGAAAATCTCGAAGGCGCGGTGATCCTCGAGGACGATTTCGCCGCCGACGCGGCCCTGGCCAAGGCGCTGGAAGGAATCCGCCGCGCCCGTTTGTCTGGCGCTCTGGTCAAGCTTTTCGCGCGAAAACTGGCCGGCGGAAGGGTCGTCGCCACACTGGAGCCGGACCTGCGGCTGACCGCGCCCAATCGCGTGCCCGGTCTGACGCTCGGCTACGCGCTCGACCGCAAGGCGGCGGAGTTGCTGCTGGTCAACGCCCTGCCGTTCAGCCGACCATTGGACATGGACATGAAACATTGGTGGGAATTCGGCCTGCCGATGCTGGTGGTCGATCCGCCGCCGTTGCGCGTCGGCCCGTTGGGCGAACAGAGCGGCATCGCCGAGGCGCGCGATTGTGTCGCGGCCGAGGCCAATGCCAGGCCTTTCGACCGGTTCATGGCCAATCTGCGCTATCAGTTCGACTATAATGTCCATCTGTTCCAGGCCCGGGCGAATAATCGTCGGGCGGCGGCGCGGCTGAGCGGGCAGTCGGCGGGCCGCAAGTAATGCCGGCGCCGCCAAAGCGGAAAAACCTCGTCGTGGTGCGCGCGGGGAAGAATTCGCTGCATCCGCGCTGGCTGGAGGGCGCCGGCGACCGCAGTTGGGACCTGGTGGTTAGTCTGTTCGATCCTCAGGCCGTTTTCGATCACGGCGACGATGTGCGCGTCACCCTTTGCTCCGGCGGCAAATGGGATGGGCTGTTCACGACGCTGAACGCGCCCGGGGCGCTTTCCGGTTATGACTATGTGCTGCTGCCCGACGACGATCTCGACATGAAAGCGGCGGATATCGAGGCGATTTTCGCCGCAATGCGCCGCTACGACCTCGACGTCGCCCAGCCAGCGCTGACCTGGGACAGCTATTTTTCCCATTTTTCCGTGCTCGCCTGTCCCGGTTTCACCCTTCGCTACGTGAATTTCGTCGAGATCATGGCCCCCTGCCTGCGCCGCGAGGTGCTGGAAAAAATCCTGCCCGACTTCGCCCATACGATGAGCGGTTTCGGCCTGGATTATGTCTGGTGCCGGCTGTCCGACAATCCGCTGGGCCGCGCCGCCATTCTCGATTCCGTTGCGATTCGCCACACCAGGCCGATCGGTCGGGTCTTGCGCGGCCATATGGCCAAGCGCGGCGTGGTCGCCGAGGATGAGGAAGCGGTTTTGCGCGCCCGGTTTGGCGTCAGCGGCCGTCATCGGCCCCTGTTTTATGCGGCCATCGATGACCAGGGCCGGCGCATCGAAGGACGGGGCGCGCTGGCGCTGCGCATGGCCTGGGCCTATGCGCGCATCTATCGCAAGCTCGGCATGCAGGAGCCGCCTTTCGGCAATATTGTCAAAATGGTGCGGCGGCAATTGACCCGTCGCCCGCAATTGACGCCGCTGCGCCGGCAAAGCGTGGCCGGAGGCGAGGAATGAGCCCGAAACTGCCGCTGAGCGCGACCGTCATCTGCAAGAATGAGCAAGCCTGCATCGGCGCCTGTCTGGCGAGTCTCGCCGATTGCGCCGATATCGTCGTGGTCGATTCCGGCTCGACCGACCGGACCCTGGCCATTGTCGCCGATTTTCAGGAGCGCGGCTTGCCGATCCGGCTGTTTCAGCGCGACTGGCCGGGCTACGCCAAACAGAAGCAATTCGCCCTGGAGCAGGCGCAGCAGGACTGGATCGTCAGCATAGACGCCGACGAATGGCTCGACGCCGAACTGCGCGCGCAAATTCCCGCGCTGTTGCAGGCGCCCGAGGAGGTCGGAGGCTGGCGGCTGCCGCGCGTGCTGACGCTTTACGGTGAAACGGAGCCGCCGCCTCGCGCCGTAAAGCCGGACCTGATCCTGCGGCTGGCGCGCCGGGGTCGCGCGCATTTCGACGAAGCCCAGCTCGTCCATGAAGGTCTGGTGGTCGATGGGAAAATCGCCGACGCGCCGCGCGGTCTGCTGCGCCACGAGCGCGGCTTGCGGCTCGACGCGCAATTGCCCAAGGAAATCCTTTACGCCCGCCTGAAGGCCGAACAGCGCCTCGCCGAGGGCAAGAAGCCGAGCGTGATCAAATTGGTGTTCAACCCGCCGCTCTACTTTTTCCGCATTTTCATCACCCGCCGGGTGTTTCTCTGCGGCGCGCCGGGTTTCATCCACGCCATGACCGGGGCGATCTATTCCTTCCTCGGCGAAGCCCTGCATTTCCAGATGGCGCGGGAGCAAAGGAACAAGGGCGAGGGGCGTAGCGCGGGCTGATGGCGCCTGCCCCAGATGGCGACGTAGTTACGTAACTACGATAATAGTCACGTAACCACAAAAATTCGCTCAATCCCCGCGGCGTCGAGCACGACAAATTCCCCCGGCGCCAGATCGGGGGCAAAACCAGCCCGCCAATGCTGTGGCGATGCAGCGCCTCGACGTGATTGCCGACAGCGGCGAACATGCGGCGGACCTGGTGATAGCGGCCTTCGACAATGGTCACCATCGCCTCGCGCGGGCCCAGAACTTCGAGCCGCGCCGGCAACAGCGGTCTGTCCTCGCCCTCGAGAAAAAGCTTTCCCGCCGCGAAAATCCCGGTCTCGTCGCCGCGCAGATCGCGGGCCAGCGTCGCACGATAACACTTCGGGATTTCCCGGCGCGGCGAGATGATTTTATGCAGCAGCTTGCCGTCGTCGGTGAGCAGCAGCAGGCCGGAGGTCTCCTTGTCGAGCCGCCCGACCGTGGAGATCGCGGGATCGCGCCGCCGCCAGCGTTCGGGCAGCAGTTTATGGACCAGCGGCCCGGCCTCCTTGTGCGAACAGGTGACGCCCAGCGGCTTGTGCATCATCAGGGCGAAACCGGGCAGGGGATCGAGGACTTCGCCGTCCACTTCGAGCCGCGCCGCGTCTTCCAGCGCGATTTTCGCCTCTGCGTCGCGCAAGGCCGCATCGTCGAGCCGCAAAAAACCGCGTCGGGCAAAAATCGCGATTTCGCGCCGCGAGCCATAGCCGAGATTGGCCAGCAACCTGTCGAGGCGGACCGGCTTGCCGCTCACTTCACCGCCTCGATCACCTTGAAACCCGAGGCCTCCGCAATCGGGATCACCGAGCGGAATTTTTCCTCCAGCGCCGCCTCATAGGGCAGGTGGCGATTGGCCACCAGCCAGCAGGCGCCGCCCGAGCGCAGCATCAGCGCGGCGCGCTCGATGAAGGCGATTCCCAGCCCCTTGTTTTCGCGTCCGCCATCGTGAAACGGCGGATTCATCACGACAAAATCCAGCGGCTCGGTTTTTGGCGGCACTCGCACGTCGGCCCACAGGATTTGCGCGCGATCATCCGCGACATTGCGGGCGCACAGCTCCGTGGCGCGGCGGTCGATATCGACCATGACAAGTGATTTCACCCGCGCCGAGCCCAAAATCCGATGCGCGAGCACGCCCAGGCCGCAGCCGAGATCGGCGCCGCGCCCGGAAAACTCGGGCAGATGGCTGGCGAGCAGGGCGGTTCCCGGATCGATTCGGTCCCAGGAAAACACGCCGGGCTGGGTCCACAGGCCCAGCGCCTCGGAAAAGCGCGGCGCGCCCGCGCGAATCGCCGTCTCGATGGCCTCGGCGTTTCCGCCGGCTTGCGCCGCGCAGATGCGATGATGGCGCTTGGCGGTTTCGACACAGGCGCAGCCGAGTTCGGCGAGATCGCCCGCGAGACGGCCGCCGCCCTTGTCCTTGGGCGCCAGCGCCAGCAGCGGCGCGCCGGGTTTGAGCGCGCGCAAGGCGAGCGCGAGGACCGCGCGGCGCTCGATGGCGCCGGGCGGCGCCAGCAAGGCGAGATTGTCCAGCGCGCCCTCGGCAAAATCCTCCAACCGCTCGCCGCCAGGGCAGAGCGGCGAGAATTGCCGTGGAGAGGGCGAGATGTCCGCGAGTTCCGGCGGCGGCGCGCCGAAAACCATGTCGAAAGTCATGAATTCCCCTAAATTGCCGCCCAAGGTTTAGCAAATAATGCGCCAGCGGCCAGGGCTTTTCTGCGATTGTTTCGGGCGGAAAGTGGCTCCCTGAGCAGGGCTCGAACCTGCGACAAAGCGATTAACAGTCGCTTGCTCTACCAACTGAGCTATCAGGGATCGCGTTGGCGATGACGGGCGTATAGCAGCGGAAATTCGGATTGAAAACCCCCAAAACGAACTTTTCACGACAGAGCCAATAAGTTCCGCCGAAACCCTTGCGGCGCGCCGCTGCTTGCTGTTATAGGCGTTGCGTCGGAGCGGCTGGCTAAGCCGCCGGCGAAGAGGCCTCGTGGCGGAGTGGCTACGCAGAGGACTGCAAATCCTTGCACCCCGGTTCGATTCCGGGCGAGGCCTCCATAAATTCAACGACTTAGACAGCACAAAAAAAAGACGGAAAATATCCGTCAGCGAAACGTCAGAAAAAAGGGCGACGCGCGGTCGCCCTCGGAATTGTCGTGTTTCGGGCGTGGTGGGCGACAATGTCATGCCTCTGACGAAAGCCTTGCGATTTCCGCCGCCGGGATGCGCCGAGACGCTCCGATTTTGACGGTCGATATCGTTTTGTTGGCGATCAGTTCGTAGATTTTGGTCTTTCCGATCCCGAGGGCTTCGGCGGCTTCGGCGACGCGGAGGAGAACCGGCCGGGTCTCGGGGCGCGCATCCGGCTTCGGCGCCTTCTCCTGGGCGCCCATGGCCGCCAGCGCCTCAATGATTTGCGAGGCAAGGCGAACATCCTGCGGGGCGTCCTCGCTTGGCTCAAAGGCCACGCAATCGGGATAGAAGGCCTTGAGCGCACGGGCCTTCAGAATGACGTCGGCCAGTCCGGCGGCCGGCGCGCGCTCAATCGCATCGATGATAGAGTCTCGCTGATCAAGCAGTTTCTCGAATTTGGCGTCGAAGGAGTCGTCGCGTTTTCCGGCTGTCGCTTTGAACACCGCGACTTCGGCCGCGATTTGGTCAAAGCGCCGAGAAAGGTTCGAGGAGTTTTTGAACATTGCTGTCATTGGGAGGCCTCGAATTCAAGGGGTTGCGGCGAAAGCTGGCGTCAAAATCTGATCGGGAAGCAACCGGGAAATTTCCCGCGCTGTTTTTGGGGGAAAGCGGGCAGTGACGGGGAAATTTCCCGCTGCATTTCCCGACGAATCGCGCAAAATCGAAATCGGTTATCCGGTGGGCTGAATGCTTCGGGCACCTCGAGCGCGAAAGGCAGGGTTTTGAATGGACGCGCCGACGACGATTGAACGCAAAGTATTGAGGTGTTTGGCGATTTTGGATTGGGAAGACATAGGAAGCGTCTGTCCCGGCCAATTCGGCGCAAAAACGCGAGCCGCGATGTTTGAAAAAAATTGGATCGAACTCGCAGCCGAGTTTCCTGCTGAACGAAAGCGCATTCGAATAACGCAAGCTGGAAGAGATGCGTTAGCGATGCCAGAGCCTCCCCAAGTTCCGAAACGGGTGAGGTTGAAAATGGCCAAGCCGATGCTTCGGGAAGCGCCGCCCGCCATTAAGCGCAATCCGCGCAAGAAATGATTTTTCAAGGTACCGTTTTGCCAGCATTTTTGCCGTGGGGCTCTCTCAATGCGGGATAATTTCAGCAAGCCGACGCGGAACGCCCTGGCGCTTCGCGCTGGATACGTTTGCTCGATGGAGGGGTGCGGAAAGCCTACGGTTGGTCCGAGCGACGAAGGACCGGATAAATTCATCTCGATCGGAGTTGCCGCGCATATCTGCGCTGCGTCTGCCGGGCCGGGTGCCAGGCGCTACGATCCAAACATGACGCCGGCAGAGCGCTCCGCAATAGAAAATGGCATTTGGCTATGCCAGGATTGTTCGGTCCTGATAGATCGCGATGAGGAGGCGTATCCAGCAAGTCGGCTGCGCGAAATCAAGGCTCGTCACGAGGAAAGTCGAAAGCTTCATCCCGACAAAGTGGCGAAGGCTGATCGAAACGATCTTATTGCGATTGGCCCCGATATTGTTGCGCTGGGACAGATCACCGAGGCCGGAGAGACGTATGTTATTTTGCGCTTAAGGCATTTTATCTCGGGAACGATGAGCGATCTTATAGCCTTTTCTCACGACTTCTCTTTAGTAAAAGAGTATCATAGATATGTATTGATGAATGAACTTGGATACGGTCGGCATTTAGAACTCAGCCCAACCGTCCGAAAAGTCGAATCAGAATGCGAAGTTCAATTTGAGATACCTCCTCGCCTTGAACGTACACGCTTTCAAGACATCGGCGCGACAATGTGTCGAGACACGGGCCGATTGCTCACGGGAAATGCAGCTTTTCGGCAAAATCTCGAAAGTTTGTTAGGCCTCGCTATCGGCAGCTGGATTTTTAGCCCGCTCTCCGGTTCAAGAATATCAGAATATTACCATGATTATAAAGGATCGACTTGGCTTGATGGGTTTATAAAATTAGAAATAATAAGACTGTCGTCGATAAAAAATCCAGATAACCTCTCAAAGTCCGAAAAAACACCGCTTTTATGTGTTAATTCAGTTAATTCAGTTGAGGTATTAGGTTGTGAGTTAAATGATCAACGTTTAAGCGTGAGTATTGTTCTTGACTTGGAAGGTCTAGGGCTATGGCGGGACCGAATTGAAATCTTCATTTATTCGGAACAGCAGTTGCGCGTCGCCAATAATCGAACCATTCCCCCGGAACTTCGCGGGATCGTTGACTGTTGAATCAGGTGGCGTTTTCGCTACGTGATAGGTGGCGGCCCTTTCCGATATGTTGACAACCAAGCCGGCTCCGCGCCAGTGGCAACCGTGCTCAAGGCGCGCGAATTCTCCGCGAAATTCCGCAAATGCGCCGCAGCGACGGCGCTAATCCTTCTTCGAACCGGCGATGACGCCCCCGAACCAAGGAGGGCGCGGCTTTTCTGGCGCTGCTGTGCTGCGCTGCGAGGGCGGGTCTCCGAATTTCGCGCGATAAAGCTCGTCAACGAGTTCGAAAACCACGAACGTCGCCGGCGCGCCGTTTGCTATGGCAATGCACGCCGGCTCCATTTTTTTCGCTATCCAGTCGGCATATTCTGGAGAATAGCCGAGATCCGCGCCCCAGTCGCGAAGGTCGGCGCATATGTTCTCCCAATGCTTTGACCAAGGAATCATTTTGTCCATCGCCGCCACGTCGTTCAGGTTGTCGAGAGCCGCCGCAGGCCCAAATGGTTGCCGTCGCTGATCGCTTGGCTCAGCGCCTTGGCCAAGGAGCGCGAATTGTTCGACAACATGCTCTTCATGCTTGAACCGTCCATGGCGCTGAGATTCCAATTGTGGACATGGGTGTCGCCGCCGGACTGGCGCGCGGCACCCTGGCCACCGCCCTTGGCCGCGCCGGACAGCATCGATCTGAAGGCGCTCGCCTCGGGGGCGGGCATGATGTTCTCGCCTTTGTGGACCATGGCGAGCTGATCCTGTTTCAAATCCCAGGCGCCGACGGCGAAAGCATTGAAGCCGAACACGGTCGCCGCGGCAGTATCGCCAGCGCCGATTGCCGCCGGCCCTATGAAGGGCGCGAGCCATGCCGTAACACCAGCGCCGGCCACGCCGGCGTCCGTCGCAATCGCCACTGTCGCCGCGCCCTTCTGCGCTGCCGCGCCGGCGGCGGCGCCGGTGGTGGCCGCTGCCGTTTGAGCGGCGGCTCCTGCTAGGGCGGCCGCGGTCTTTTGCCCCTCGGCCGTCTGTGAAAGGACGACAAGCGCGATCTGCTTTTTCATCCAATCAGCGACCATATCGACGCCCATTTTGATGAAGCTTTGCAGGATCGCATCGGCGATCTTGAACATTGCCTGCCGAAGCGTTTCCGTCCCCTTGATCATGCCCATAATGCTGCTGGAAAGGCTCGACGACATGGCGTCGACCATTTTGTCCCATTGCTGGACCTGGTGTTCGACCGATTGCATGAAAGCTTTTTGGCTGTCGGCATTATATTTGACATCCAGCGCCTTCAGTTTGTCGTTGATCGCCTGCTTTTGTGCCAGTTTCAGGCCATCAATCTGCAATTCTTTCTGAAGCAGCGCCTTTTCGGCCTTGTATTCCTCGTCGAGCGCGGCCTTGGTTGCGGCAAGCTTTTCGCCCTCGCTCAAAATGTGAAGTTTTGCGCCCTCGTCGTAGAGGGTTTCCTTTGCCTTTTCCGCGCGCGTGGCGGCGGCGATCGAGTCCTCGTAGCCCTTCATCTCGGCGTTTTCGGCGTCGCGGTCGGTCTTTGCCTTGTCCTTGTCGGGCTTGTCGTAAAGGCCCTTGATCGTCGGCACGTCCGAGGCTGGAGGCTGCGGCGCTGGCTTGGCGAATTGGTTGCCGCTCAAATCTCCATAGGGGTTTTTGCCGTCAGCGAGGTCCATTTTTTGGCGGCGGATCAATTCGCTTTGCTGAATTTGAAACGCCTTCTCGATCGCGGCGGCGGCGCCTTTCGCATCGCCTGCGATACGGTCAAAGGCGCCCTTGGCGCGGTTCGCCAATTCGTCGAATTCCGCCGCGCCACGGTGCTCAATCTCGCCGATGGTGTCTAGGACAGCGACCGCAGCGCCTTCCGCAGTCCTCTTTATTTGCGTCCAGGCCTTATCCCATGCGGCGTCAACGGCCTCGCCATCGGCAAGCCCGCGCTTCAAAACTTCGTCCTGCGCAGAAATCGAGGAATTGGCGAAGGCCTTAACCGCCTCCGACTGGCGCTCCATCAAGCGGAGCATGTCGCCGGAAAAGCCGATCTTGGTCAGCGCCGCCAGTCGATCCATTTCGTTGTTTGACGACAGGATCAGTTCGGCAATCTTGCCGAAAATCACTTGAACCGGCAGCAGATTGCCGTGCGCGTCTTTGATCGCAATGTTGTTCTTTTTCATGAAGTCGGCGAGATCGCCGCCCGACTGCTGCGCCTCACGCAATTTCTGCGCAAAGCCGGCCATTTCAGTGTTCATTTGCTCGGCGTCAATCCCGACGCCGGCGCCGGCCTCGTTGAGATTCTGAAGCGCCGTCATGGACACTTTTGCGGCCCTGGCCGCATCGTCGAGATTGCGCAGAGAATGAACTTGCGCGGCAACGATGGCGACTGACGCGCCGGCCGCAATCGCGACGCCGCCGAGGGCGAGGCCCATGGCCCCTACAGCCTTGCCGGCGCTTTTATACGCCCCCACCAAGCTTTCGCCGACAATTTGCGCCATCTGAACGTTGGCGCCGGACCACGGCCCATATTGATAGGCCGCGTTGCCGATCCTGTCGGACATAGCCTTGATTTCAGGCGTCAGCTTCGCCACGGATTGCTGGACGCCCTTAACTGCTTCTTCGGCCTGCTTCGCGCCTTGGTTTAGGCTCGAAGAATCCGCGGTAAATTTGACCATCAGGTCGGCGACGGTATCGACCATTATTTTTCCCTTCCCATGGCTTCAGCCGCCGCGTCCGATAGGCCGGCCAGGATTTCGTCTTTCATGTCGCCGAGCGACGAGCGCAAGAACGAACGGGCGTCCTGATCGACCTGCCGGGTGTAGGCGCGCACGGTGAAGGTCTTGGCCTCGCTCAGCGCCTTGCCAAACGCTTCCTTGATCGTGCGGGAATGGCTGCTGACGGCTTCGGCGCCATGGAAGCCAAATTCCCAAAAGCCGGCATATTTGACAGACCCGTCCGAAAAGACGCGCCCGGTGACTTTTTCGGGTGCGTCATCGGTCGCGTTTTTGATCGACCCAGCCAGATTGCCGGTGACGCGGTTTAAGACCTGTCCGGACAGCTTGTCGTTGACGACCTTGGCCTGCAACTTGAGCGCGAGCGTCGTGGTCTTGGCGACCAACGCCTGGCGCACCGCGTCAGGCAAGTGAGCAAAGCGGGCGACAAGCTCCTTGTCACCCTCGAGTTTGACGTTGAAATCAGCCATGGGCGGCCTCGTTTGCGGCAAGAAAGCCGGCGCCTCTCAGGGGGCCAGCATCGTCAGGAGTTACGGTGATTGAGCCATCGGCGCCGGTCTGATAGACGCGCCCGCTCAGCCCGAAAGCGGTCGAAATGCCGGCCGGCGCGATCATGCGCACCATTTCCAGAGACTTGCCGCCGCCGATCGCGCTGGCCGGTTGCTGGTCTTCAACAAGCCGCCGGTAAAATTCGATTATCGCGGTGGAATCGCCGCCGCCGATCATCAGTTCCGTCAGCGCCCAAACCAGAGCGTCCATCCGATCAGGAGACCGGGCCCCAGCCATTCCGCCGGGGGCAAATTCGCACATTTGATCTTCAAGCGCCGGAAAAGCGCCGACATGGCAGACGCGGTTTTGCTCATAAAGGGCGCTCACGGGTTCGGCCCGCGCGATTTTGCCGCGCGACGCATGGACGGATCGGTAAGAGACGTTCGGATCGATGACCCGGACGGTGTTTTCGACCATTTCGCCGCCGTTGTTCGTTTCGGCGATGATCCTGTCGGCGCCGAAACGGTGATAGGAGGAAACAGCGGCGCGCGCCCATTCCGTCGGCGTCATGCGCCCGCTGCGATCTTCAAGCACATAGCCTTTGCCGTCCACGCCAAGGCCGGCGGCGATGATTCCGGTTTCGTCGGCGTCCTCGCCGCTTGTCGCGGCCGGATCGATCGCGACCACGATCCGCGTAAATTCGGGAACGTCGGCGACGCCTCGGCGCGCGGCTTCGATCATTTCGCGCGTCCACAACGCGCCCGGCGTATCGGTCAAGAGCTCGCCGTCGAGCTCCTGGCGGCCTAGCCGCGTTCCGGCATACTGCCTTTCAACGTCCTTCAGGAATGAAGGCGCGAGATTTGCGGCGTTATCGTAGGTTCGACCGCGCGTAAGCGCGACGTCCTGCCCCACACGCGCGAGAAGGTCACGAACCAACCGCGACGGCCTTGGCGTGGTCGTCACGACGCAGCGCGGCCGGGAGCCGAGCCGCAAGCAAAATTGAAGCATGTCCCAGGCGTCGGGATAGCGCCATACGCCCAATTCATCAGCCCAAGCGTTGGTGAACTGGGGGCCGCGAAGTCGCTCCGGTTCATCGGCGCTGTAGGTTGAGGCTTGCGCGCCGTTTGGCCAGGCTAAACGGCAATTTGACGGCTCATAGACCGGACAATTCCATTCCGGCGCTATTTTCATGATCCCGCTTTCGCCTTCGACCATGACGTCACGGGCCGCTGCCGCAGTCGGAGCGACAAGAGCGATCCGTTCATTCGGGTTCGCCGCGACCTTTTCGAGAACCCATTCCGCGCCCGAGCGCGTCTTGCCGGCGCCGCGACCCGCCAGATAAAGCCAGACGCTCCACCAGTCGCCTTCAGGCTCGACTTGCTCCGGTCGCGCCTTGGACCGCCAGGAGCCGTCCAGCGCGTCCGCAAGGGCTCCAAAGAGTGAGGCGCTATTCGGCGGCGACGGCATCGGCGCGCGCTCCCTCAATCATGGGCGCGGCGGCCGGCGCGGTTCGGCCTTCGATTTTTCGCATTCCGGCGATGACGGCCGCGCGCGCTTCCGGCCAAGGCGCCAGGGTCGAAACCAGCATCGCCTGCAACTCGGCGACGATCGGGCTCTGCATAACCAGAATGTTCTGCTGATTTATCGTGGTCGCGCCGCTGATTTTCTGAATTTCGCCGGTGAGCTTTCCGATCTCGCGCAAGGCCTCGAGCAAGCGCCCCGAAACCGTCGCCGCGCCGAACCTGTCGCCGGCGTCGGTCGCCGCAATAAATTGGTCCATCAAGCGCGTGCGGACGATCGCGAAATAATCCAGCGCGCTCATGTTCTCGGCGTTCGCCCTGTCGGCTAGCTCCTGCATCCTCGCCGGGCCGCCGATCATCCTGGCCTTGGCTTCGTCGGTCACATGGTCGCGCCAGTGGCGATAGATGGCGTCTTTCTTCAGGCCGAACTGACTGGCCACGGCCTCATAGCCGACGCCGCGCGCGCGCAACAATTCGATCCGCGCCCGCTCTTGGTGATTGCAGACGCCGCATTTTGAGCTATGCGCGGCCTTCGCCATTTTTCTTCCCTTCCAAGGATTGGCGGCGCTTCCCCGCTTCGCCAGATTTGAAGCGCCGCCGCCTCTTTCGCCCGCCGGAGACAACGGGCGAAACCAAATTCAGACCGCAGCCCCGTTCGCGGGATTGCGCCAGGCACCACCGTCGAAGCGGATGAGATAGCCGAGCGTCACGTCGAAGAATTCCGCCCCGACTTTCGCCGGATAAAGTCCCTGCGTCCCGGTCGGGCGCGCCGAGGACGGACCCGACGGCGCAACCCACGTCCAGCCGTTTGCTTGGAAAATCATGGCGTCGCAATCGATGACATCTATCTCGACGCCAGCCGCCGCCGTGTAGCTGCGCCCGTTGACGACGCGGGTTTGTTGCGCGACCGCAACCGGTCCGAGCATGCGGATATTCATCGGCCAAAATCCTTCCTGACGTCGAGCGGTTTCAGATGCGCCTTGCGAAATTCGGCCTGAACATTGATCGCGGCGACATGCCCCTTGAGCAGTTCAACGGCCTGTTGCCCCTGGCGGCGCGCGGTGGCTTTCTCGGCGGGCGTCTTGGCGGCGTCGAGTGCGGCCTTCGCGGACTCGCTCGCAAAGCGAAGATGCGCCGGCAGTTCTGGCGCGGCAGTTTTCCGCATGGTGTCGGTTATGACTTTGCGCATGGTGGTGGTCATGTTCATCAATGCCTCAACGGATAGCCAGCGGCGTCGAACCGCTGGCCTTGGTGGTTTTCGGAAGGGGGAAGTACCGCGCCGCGTCCAAGCGTCTTGGCGAGGCCTTCAACATGCGCGGCCGGCTCATGCCGGGCTTTCAGGACGGCAAGCTCGGCCTCGAGTTGGCTGATCCTGGCTTGATCGCCGTCGGCGGCGCCGAAGCCAAAGCGCGCGGCCTGTTCTGCGGCGGCGGCCTTTTCCAGCACGTCAAGGCGCGCCGAGATTTCCCCCATGGCCGTTTTCAGCACGCTCTGAAATTTTGCCACCGCGCCCGCCCGCTTTGTCAGGCTCGGCGATTTTTCGCTTTCGATGATTTCCGCCATGGCGGCGCCGAGTTCTGCCCGGTGATCTTTCATTTGCGGATTCCTGCTTTCATGACCAAGGCGCGGGCGCTGGCTGCGTCCCTGGCGCTGTTGACGTCGCCAATAAGGGGTGACGCATCAAGGTCTGTTGCCTGGCGGTCCAGAACTTCGACGCGGCGATAGATCGCTGTGGCTTCGTCAGCCTGGCCGCGCATTCGGAGCGCTTCGGCCTGGGAAAGAATTGCGCCGCGCGCGCCAAACACGTCGGCGGCAAGCAACCTGACGTCGGCAAGGGCGCCGGCGAACTTCACGCGCGCGGCGTGAAATTCATTCTCAAGCACGTCGAGAATCGCGGCGTCGATCCTGGCGTCAATCTCTGCCATCTGGATTTGCAGCGCGCCGCGCCGGGCTTCGATTTCCGCGCTGGCTTGCGAACCGGCTTCAATTTGCTGACGCGCGGCGGCGAGACGTTGCGCGGCGGCGGCGCGCTCTTCCGACAAGGGCGCCGGCGCATCGCCAACACCGCCCGTGGAAGCCCATTCGACCATTGCGGCGACCTCGCGCCGCCCAATTTCACCGATGGTCGCCAGCGAGGCCGTTTCTTCGCCCTCAAAGTGCTTCAGCCGCGTGATGACGGCGGCAAGTTCGTCGGCCTGGCGCTGAAGCTCGATTTTTTCCGCGTGAAGCGAGGTGAGGGCGTCAGGTTCCGGCGCGGCGGGTTTGACGATGGCAAGGCTCATTTTGATTCCATGGCTGAGCGCGAAAATCCTTCGCGGGCTGAATTTTGCGTTTGCAAACTGACGAAACACTGACGAAGAATCTATGATTCGCGCTGAAAGTCAATAAAATAAAGGGAAAAGCCGAGGGCTATGCAAAGGATTTGAAAACCTACGCGGCCCTGAAAGGTCGGCTTTTGCCGCGACGGGCGCCGGAGATCATCGCGTGGACAAGGAATGGCGCGCGCCCGATTATTCGTCGACGCGAAATAGGCGCGTCTTTTTGTCAGCTTTCGGCAAGTCATTTTGATCTCGACATTTCGCCGATAAATGCCGCGAGAAAATCGATATTCTGAGCGAGGATCTTGAGTTCATCCTGACGACGGGCGGCAGCGTCGAGCAATTCACCAATCTCAGGCGCTCCGAAGCGGCGTTCCTTCGAAATCGCGCAATCTCGCGCCGCCATTGAGACGGCTCCCTTTGATGCTTCGGCGATGCCGAGTTCATAGACCGCCGCAGTTATGAAATTCGCGGGCACGGGACGCGAGATGATGGATAGCGCGGCCGTGAGTTCTCGAATTATGTGCGCGAAGTCGGCTGTCTCTTTGGCCACTGCCAAGGCGCGCTGATATCGCTCGAGATCGCCGGAGTTTTGGAGTTGAGCCAGGGCGGAAAGTGCCTTGTCCCTGGAAATGGGGCTCGAAGGATGGTCGAATTTCAGCCGCAGAACGATTTCCCAAATATCCTTGGCCTTGATCGCCAACAGGGGCGCGATGCCGTCGTAAAATGGCCTGAGCGGAGGCGATTGGGGCTTCGTCTGTGTCGCCGGCGCGCGTCCGCCCGCTCCGGGGACCAGTGATAGCTCATGCTGCACGTCGTTCATTCCTCCCTCCAAATCTCTGCGGGACTTGAGCCGAATTCGTTCGCGGCGATCGCGGCCGACTCCAATTGCGCACGTTGGGCGGAGGCCGTGTGATCGAATGCATTGGCGCGGCGCGTTCTCGGCGGATAAGCTTTTCCCCAGTCTCGGCTTTCGAGCCAATTTTTCGGCGCCTTGATGAATTCCGGGTCTTGCCCGCTTGCCGCGTACCGCGTGGCTCCGGCCAAAATCTCGGCGGCAGGGGCGACCTTGAGCGCGGCGCGCATCTTCGCTCCGACTTCCTGCCAAGCCCTGTCATCGTGAGGGTGATGCGCTCCAGTAGGATAAATTTCGCGGAAAACCCGTAAGGTTTCGACGGCCGTCCGTTTCGCGTCTTCCGCAAGCATGTCGATCTGCAAGGGTGCACGTGGCGGCTTGGCGATCTTGCCGGCGGTCCGGGCCCGCGTTGTCCTGGCGATGGCCTTCGGCTCGGCGTTCCGATCAGCCTGCGATGATCCCGCCGCATCGATCTCGCCACCTTGGTCCGGTAAAGCCTGCCTGATCGAATTTTCTTTGGCGGAGTTATCGCTCTCGCGCGCGTCGGCGCGAGGTGAAGCCGAACGCCGAGGTTCTATTACAGAGGTTCTCTCAGAAGGTTCATCAATAGGTTTGGGTGCGGGCGCCCGCAGGGGTTCCGGACGTAAATCCGCAGGGGTTGTCGACGTAAATCCGCAGGGGTCAGCGCGCAAATCCGCAGGGGTCGAGGGGTGCGCAAATCCGCAGGGGTCAGCGGCCCCTATCCCTTGTGTTTGCTCGTTTTTCTCCCATTGGATTTTCGCATTTTCGCGCATTGAATAAAATGGCGTTTTTCCTTCGCGGTTTTCACGAAACAGATGCCCGAGCGCGACAAGCTGCTGGATTGCGTCGCGGACGTTCCTTTCGCCGGCCCCCAAGTCGGCGCAAAGCGTTGGAACGGCGGGCCATGCGAGGCCACCTTTCTTTCGGTTCATGTATTCTTGCGCGAGCAGGATCCCCACGCGAAGCGCGGTCGGCGTCAGGCGAGAGTCCTTCACAAGCTGCATTATCCAGGTGTGGCGCCGACGGTCGAAATTCTTGACCGGGGTGTCAGGCGGCACGTTCTTTTCAGCCATTGCCGCGCGCCTTCTTTTCGGCAATCCGCAATTGCATCATGGCGACGCGGCGAAGGTGCGACCGGCGACCGCGGTCCTCGAGTAGCAACCTGATCGCCGCGTGAGACGTCAAAGCTTCAAGGCGATCGCCAACGGCAATAAAGCGGACGGCGGACCCGGCGGCGCGCATGTGCTGGATAAATCCGAGCCAGGTCTCTGGCGGGTTTTGATGGGCCGCCAAGAAATCGAACAAGCAGCATTCGATCTGGCCGGTGAAAGCACTGCGGACAGAGCGAATCGAGCCCTGGCCAATTTTCGTTTTCGTCCAAATCAAAAATGGGAGGTGCGCACGGCGCGCGGAGTTTTTCACGATCATGGCGCCCCGCCGTCGAGAACAGCGACCAGGGCAGCGCCGACGATGAGCCCGGGAAGGCGCGCAATCATCAAGGCAAGGTCGGGCCCGATGCGATGGCGCCGACACGAGAATTGCAAAATGAGGCCTTGGGGATTAGATTCTGTCCTGTTCGCCGCCAAGCTGAACAGATTTCGGAAGCCGCCCACGCAAGCCGTCGTGGGCGGTTTCTTTTTCAGCGGGGTCATTCAAGCGACCCTCCGACGCGCGCGGGCAGGGCGCTTTTCAATGGACTGCAACCAATCCCGCCAGCCGGATTCGGAATAATACACGCCGCGATTGATCGTCACATAGGGCGGCCCATCGCCGCGCTGGCGCTCGGCGCGAAGGGTGCGGATCGTGACGCCGCGCGCCTTCGCCAGGGTTTCTTCGGGAATGTAGCCCGCCAGCAAATTGGGGCTGGAGGAATCCGTTTCGCTGCTGCTCATGTCTCACCATCGGGGTTTTGTGGTCGATGGCGGCAGAAAAGCGCAGTTTGGCGCGGTGAGATAAGGGAAATAGCCGAGGGTTTTATTTCCCTCGGGTAGCATTTTCCGCCATCGCAATGAGGTCTCGGTAGCCACCATCTCTCAAGGCGGTTGCAGATTCCTTGTCGTCTTTCAATTTGGTGCTGGCCTTTGATCCGTCGTCGTAATCGTTAGATAATTTTGGGTATATTATCGAAGCAATATCTTTATCCTTTAATTCAAGCTGTTGCTGGCTTCTAAAGTCGATGGCGTCCAATAGTCTTAGGTATTTGATATATTGATCAGGCCTAGCGCGAGAGTTCTTGTATATTAAATGGCCTGTCCTCTTTCTTCCCTCTTGAATAATTTTCGCCCTCTCAAGGGCGGCATTAAACTGTGATTCGAGAGGCAGCGTCAGATCAAAAAACAAACAAAGCTCGTTTGGAGCCAATCGAATTTCGACTGTGGTTTCAACTGTCCCGCCGCAAATGCCTTTGCCGAATTGAAAAAGTGGGGGCTTTGAGCTCCACGCTGGTTGCAAGCTCGCTAGGCCAAATTTTGCCATTACGTCTTCAGCTTTGGCCGCGGCCTTTTCAGCGGTGCTTTCGCCCTCCTTGCCCTTCTCGGCCTCTTCGGTGGATTTGCGGTAATCGTGGTTGCGGCGAAGGAATTCCCAAGCCCAAGTAATCAGGCTGCTACCCTTTGGAGGATAGCCGACGGCTGTTTTCCAGTCGGGAACTCCCCAATCGATTGGCCTCCGGCGGGCTCCGCACATAGTCGTATGTGTCATTTCGCGCCCCGTTTATCGAGCGGAATGATTTCGGCCGACGGTTTGCCGGCGCCGGCGATCTGTGCGGCGATCTTGGCGACAGCTTCCTTAAGCGGATCGTCCGCCAGATGCGCGTAACGCTGCGTCGTTCGGGCTTGTGTATGTCCAAGCAGTCGGCCGATGATTTGGAGGCTCAAGCCGCCGCCGGCGCCGATCGATGCGAAGGTATGTCGCAAGTCGTAAAGCCGCGCGTCAGTCAGGCCGGCGGAAAGCTTCACGCCCGCCGCCGGCGCCAGCGCCCGGCATTCGGCGAGGGTAGGGCGGCGCTTGAGGCTTTTTTCCACGTCGGCGATGAATTTCGCGACTTTGCGATCTTTGGAATCCGCCCAAAGCGCGATGGTCGCCGCCTCCGAAACTTCCTCCCATGCCGTGCGCAGTTGCTTCAGGGGTTCGCCGATAATTTGCCCAGGAAAAACGAAATCGGATTTTGAGCGCCGCGCCGACTTCTCCTTGTCCGCCCTGACCCGCTCGAGCAGTTCGACGGCGGCGGCGCCCAATGGGGCCCGGTAAATCTTGCGCTGCTTGGTGTGGGAGCTCGGCTTGACCCAAAAGCCCGGCTCGGCGTCGAACTGTTCCCAGGTCGCTTGCATGGCCTCGCCAGGGCGGCAACCGGTCAGCATGATAAACCGGATGCAGTCGCCGGCGGGCGTTGGGCCATAGGCCACCAGCGCGTCACTCAGGGCTGAAATTTCGGCTTCACTGAAAAAGCGCTCGTGGCCTTCCTCGGAATTGCGCCCGACGCCTTTGCAGGGGTTGCCTTGGGCCTGATCGCGCCAAGGCGCCTTTTCCCCTTCCATGGGCTTGAGCGCCAGCGAGAACATTTTCGACGCGACGGCCAAGACGCGGTTTGCTCTGATCGGCTTTCCCGCCGTCGTGAGGGCACGGTGCAGGGCTTCAATATCGCCCTGGTGGATTTCCGAGACTTTGCGGTCGCCGATCTTGGGCAGGATTTCATTCTGAATCATGGCCCAATCGTTTTTTTGCGAGCTATCGGCCTTTTTCGGCAAATGCTCGAGCTTATAGCGATCGGCCAATTCTTTGACGGTCGGCGCCTCGCGCCTTTCGCGCTTGTCGGTTGCTGGATCGTCGCCGCGGTCGATGCGCTGGCGAAGCTGCTTGGCCTCGATCCTGGCCGCTTCTGTTGACCAGTCGCCAAAATTCCCGATGGTGAAGCGCTTTTCCCGGCCGTCGACGCGGTAATTGACGAAGAACGATCGCGAGCCGGTCGGATGCTTTCGCGTGGGCGCGAAAACGCGAACGCCAAAGCCGGTGATATCGCTGTCCCAAACGGTGACGGCGCCTTTTTCTGGCGCCTCAATCGACTTGACGAATTTGTCCGAAAGTTTTGTCGCCATGACATGAAATCCTTTGACCGGCGGCGGCTTTCACGTCCGTGATTCGTCAGCGTCGCGCGCCGCCGTCAGTCACCGCAGGTTGCCGCAAAAATCCTTTTCATGCAATATGAATGCACTGAAATTCCGCGTATTTTTGGCTAGATTTTAAAAAATACGTCAGTATCAAAGGGTTGGAAAAATCGTCAAAATGCGACTGCAAATCCTTGCACCCCGGTTCGATTCCGGGCGAGGCCTCCAAAATTTTCCGCAAAAATCGGCGAAAGCGCAAAGCCTTGCGCTGGTCGCGCCTCAGCTCAGCCGTTCCGGGCGCTGGCGGGGAAGCGTCTCGGCCACTTCGGCGACTTTCGTCCAGACGACATGGCCCTCATGGTCGCCGCGCCGCGCCAGTTGCGCGGCGAAATCGCGCGCGCGGCGCGGCGCCGAGTCGCCGTGGCTATGCCGCAAGACCTTGGCATGGATTTCGATGGCTTGCTCGAGGGAGATTTCCATTGCACGCCCCTACGCACTGACGCCGTTTCATCGCCGCCAAAATAAGAAATTTCAGCTCGATTAGCAAATGGCGCGCCAAGCCCCGCGTCATCGGGGCGCGCGGAGATGTTTTGCCGCGCCGGTCCTCGTCAAAGGCCCTGCCTGCCGCCTTGGGCAACCGTTTCTTAAAGTCGCGGGCCTATCAAGGTCAGGAGTCGCCGACCGGAAAATCGCCGTCGGCCAAACATCCGCGCAACACAAAGCGGCTGGTCAACAAGGACGGGCGATGATTTCGCGGCGGACGCTTCTGACGGGATCGATTGGCGTCGCCGGCCTCGCCGGGGCGACCGCTCTGATCGCCGGCGACGAGCCCGCGTCGGCCCCGGCGGTCGAGCGCTTCGAGATTCGCATCGACGACGCCGCGCCGGGAACCCCGATCAGCCCCTATATCTTCGGCTCCTGCGAGACCGGAAGCCTGGACGGCAACGGCCAGAGCCTGCTCTACGATCTCAAGGCGCGGCCCACCATCCGCCGCCTCGGCGGCAATTTATTGACCGCCTATAACTGGCAGAACAACGCCGCCAACGCCGGCAAGGATTATCGCCACGCCAACGGTCCCTTCCTGCTCGCCAGTCTCGATGTCGACAAGAGCGACTGGGCCAGGCCGGCGGCGGCGGTGGAGAGATTCCTCGACCATAGCCGCCAACTCGGCGTTCCCAGCCTGCTGACGCTGCCGCTGGCCGGCTTCGTCGCCGCCGATGTCGATGGTCCGGTCGAAGTCGCGGAGACCGCGCCGTCGCGGCGCTTCCTGCCCGTCGATTGGTCGGCGCCGGAAAAAGCCGTCAAGGGCGCGGTGAACATTCCCGCGCTGGTCGCGCTGTTGAAGGCGCGTCACGGCGGCGCGGCGCATGGGGGCATGCGCGGCTATTATCTCGACAATGAGCCGGGCCTGTGGACCGACACCCATCCGCGCATCGTCTCCAGCCCCGTGACCATCAAGAGCCTGATCGAGCGCTCGCTGCGCGCCGCCTCGGCCATCAAGGCCGTCGATCCCGACGCCTGGGTCCTGGGCCCGGCGAGTTGGGGCGCGCCGGAATTCACCGATTTCCAGAAGGCGCCGGACTGGCCGGCCTATCGCCAATACGGCTCGTTTCTCGGGGCCTATCTCGCCGCCTTCCGCGCCGAATCCGAGCGTCAGGGCAGGCGCCTGCTCGACCGCATGGACGTGCACTGGTATCCCATGTCGCGAGCCGGCGACATTTTTCGCACGGAAAAAGCCGAACTTTCGCAGGCCATACTCGATGCGCCGCGCGCCCTCGACGACCCCGGCTATTGCGAGCAAAGCTGGGTCGCCGACGTCCTTGGCTGCCGCCGTCCCGAGGGCCTGACCTTCCCGCTGCTGCCCAGCCTGAAGGCCTGTATCGACCGCCATTATCCCGGCACGGGCCTGTCCATCGGTGAATATAATTATGGCGGCGCCGGCCTTTACGCCACGGGCCTGACCATAGCCGACGCGCTTGGCCGTTTCGGCCGCAACGGCGTCGCCGTCGCCACCCATTGGGGCTCGCTCGCCGGCGCCATTGGCGAGGGGTTCAGGCTTTTCCGCATGGAAAACGCATCTGGCGAAAGCTTTGGCGGCGCCAGCCTGCCCGTCAGCGGCGGGCAGGCGGACATTCTCTCGATCTTCGCGGCGCGATCCGCCGCCGGCGCCATCCAGCTTGTCGCCCTGAACAAGGGCGCGCGCGAAATCCGCCTGTCGCTGTCGCTGGCCTCGGGCCGCATCGCCACGACGAGCGACGTTCTGGGCTTCGACCCGGCGCAGCCCGCCTGCGCCCGGCTGGAAGCGCCCTTCTTGGAAACCCTGGCGCTGCCGCCGCGCTCGGCCCGGCGTTTTACCCTGGGTTGAACCGCTTTTGGCGGGTATTTCGGCCAATTGCGGCAAATGTGGCGGGAGGTGAAAATCGAAAAAGCCGCCAAAACAGGTTTTGGGGCGAAAATATGTTCATGGTTTGTTTCACGTGAAACACCCCGGACGCCGCGCGGTTGTGGTAGTCAACTTATTGTATTAAATTTGAAAAATAACGTTCTCCGACCGCCGGGCGCCAGGCCGGGAAGGATTTTCACTGCAAGTTTTCGCAATGACAACCGATAGGTTGTCATGTCAAAAATTACCTGTTTTTCGACGAAAATCGCGCGAATCGCACAAAAATACGCATGTTTTGCGTGTTTTGCGCAATTGTGTTTCAACCAAAGATAGAAAAGTTCAGAAAAACCGTTCAAAACCGCTCGGACGACGGCGCCAAAACAAAACCAGCCGCCGCCCGCGCCAAAAATCGCGACCGACGGAAAATGGATCGCGGAAACGGACGCCGTAAGCCCGGCATCCGCTCACCGTCGGGCAGGAAGCTAAAAACGCAAGCCAGTCGCCCTCGGGCCATGGCCGCAGCGGCTCGAAGCGGACTTTCCCGACAACGCCCGCGACGGCCTCTTCATGACCCTGAGCCGACTTCCCGCCGTTCAAAAATCACGAATTTCGAAAATAGCTGCCGTCGATTTTCAACAAATCTGCGCAGCAGTTTTTGGGCTAAAATCGGCGGGGTTTTGAGAGACGCCGCGTCGACCGCTCGCGGCGGAAAGCGGAAGGCCGCCAACATCGCCAGCAAGGCAGGTGCAAGCGGGAACCGGACGCCGGATCAGAACGCTTGGTACATGACGAAAGCGTCGACGTAGCCACAGACCGGATGGAAGAACGCCAAAGGTAAACGGCCGACAATCTCGAATCCCAGCGACTTCCAAAGCCGCACGGCGCGCTCGTTCGTGCTAACAACGAAGTTAAACTGCATCGCGCGATAGCCTCGCAACCGAGCAAGCTCCAGAGCGTTCTCGCACATTCTTCGCGCAACCCCTCGACCAGTGGCCGAAGAACTCGTCATGAAGCCGCAATTGCAGACATGCTTCCCACCACCGGCTTGGTTGGGCCGGATATAGTAAGTACCGAGAATGGCTCCGTTTTCCTCGGCGACGAACGTCTCCTTGTCGGATCCTAACCAATAGGCGAGCGCCTCGGCTTCGCTCATGTTGGGCTCAAGCGTGTAAGTTGAGCCTTCGCGAATGGTTGGAAGTATTATCGAGGCGATGGCTTTGGTATCGCCTGCTTCGGCATTCCTGATCAGCATGGTCAAGAACTACACGACCATGATCTACGTCTGCAATGGGCTCGTTATGAGATGGCCGTCGACCTGATCAGGAAGGTCAGCAAAGAGCCGAACCCCGTCGTTCCCGCCGCGCCCTCAAACCTCATGCCGTCGCTCGGTAAATTGCGGCGGGGCTGACGCCGTAGGAGCGGGCAAGGTCGGCGACGGATTCGCCGTCTTTCCGTCTGCGCCGCGCTTCCTGCTTCTGCACTGCCGTCATTTTCGCCGGTCGCCCCATGTGCTGGCCGCGCAATTTGGCGCGGGCGCGGCCTTCGCCGGTGCGTGTGCGGATTAAATCGCGCTCCACGTCCGCCAGGCCGCCGAGCACGGCAATCATGAGCCTGCCGGTGCTGGTCGATGTGTCCGCCCACGGTTCGGCAAGGCTGAGAAACTGCCCACCCGCGTCGATGATCTTTTTGACGATGGCGAAAAGCTCGAACACGGATCGCGCCAAGCGGTCGATGCGCGTGACCACCACTTGATCGCCCGCCGTGATGGCTTTCAGGAGTTTGCCAAGCTCTTTGCGGTCGACCTTCGCGCCGGAAACCTTCTCGCGATAGACGCGCGAACAGCCAGCCTCCTTGAGCTGGTCGAGTTGCGCTTCAAGGGTTTGCCCGATGGTCGAGACGCGGGCGTAACCAAGGCGATTTGGGGCTGGACTATCGGACATATCTTTCGAGAAGCGTAAGCCCTTGCCGCGCAAGGGTCAACGAATTTTCTCGAAAGTCGTGAGTTTTGAAATACGTTTTTTTTTGGCCGCGCGGCCGGGATGATCGCACGACAAGAGTCCGCTCTTAGCGCTGAGCCGCCTTTGCCGAAGGCGTCTGTGGAGGTCGCCTTGCCGCCAAAAATGGCCCCAACCGCAGGCAAGCTTGCCGCCTCCTCGTCCGGCCCGCTTTATTTATACAGCGCCTGAAAAGCGTTGTGCAGTTGGATCGCCAGCGGCGAGGCCGCGTCCGGGGGCGTGATCACTTCGATATAGACCCCGGTTTCGGCGCGGCCGGCCTGGTCCAGCGCCGCGTCGAACTGGGCGCAGGTCTCGACCCGCAGCACCAGCCAGCCGTCGCAGCCCATGGCCTTGACCAGATCGGCGTAGCGCCAGGGGGCTATGTCATTATAGGCGCTGGCGGGATCGCGGCACAGCAGCCGCTCGATCAGATAGCCCTGGTTGTTGATGAGGAAAATCACCGGCTTGGCGCCATAGCGGGCGAATTGGCCGAGTTCCTGCACGGTCATTTGATGGGCGCCGTCGCCGGTGACCAGCACCGTGCGCCGCTCCGGCGCCGCGAGCGCCGCGCCCAGCGCCGCCGGCGTCGCCCAGCCGATCGCGCCCCAAAGCGTCTGATTGTAGAAATTGGCGCCGCTGGGCATTTTGGCGAAGCCCAGGCCCATCGAGGCCGTGCCGGTTTCGGCGATCAGAATGTCGCCCTCGCGCAAAAAACCGGCGAGGCGGGGATAAAGCGCCTCGGCGTCGATGGCGGCCGCGCCCGCGCCCCTGGCCTCGCCCAGCGAATGGGCGGCGAGGCGCCCCAGGCCCGGCGCGGCAGGCGGTCGCGCAGGGCGGCGATCAGATCGCCCATTTCGACGTTGAAGAAGGTCTTGGCCCCGACGCGGACGCGATGCCGGCCGATCCAGATGGTCTTGGCCGGATCGAGCCGCGAGGTGAAGGCGCCGGTGTTGAAATCGCTCATCAGCGTGCCCACCGCCAGCACGATGTCGGCGCTTTCGACGCTCTCGCGCACCTCCGGTTGCATCAGCGCGCCGTCATACATGCCGAGATAGGCCTCATGGCCCTCGTCCAGCACGGATTTATCCATGAACATGGTGGCAAACGGCAGGCCCGTCGCGTCGATCAGCGCCCGCATCGCCGCCTGATGGCCGCCGCGCGCCACCAGCAGACCCGGCAGCACGCAGGCGCTTTTGGCCGCGTCGACGGCGGCGCCAATGGCCTCCACCGCCGCCGCCAAAGCCTCGGCGTCGCTGCTCGGCGGGGCGATGGGCCGCGCCGAACCGACCATCGGACGCCCGGCGAGATCGGCGGGAAAGGCCATGTAAACCGGGCGCAGATGATAAAGCGCCTCGGCGATCAGCCTTTCCGTCTCATAGGCGACATTTTCCGGCGTCATCACCGCATGGGCGCAGACCACGGGCTCGGACATGCGGCGAAACAGATCATATTCGCCATTGCCCAGCGTGTGATGCATCAGCGCGCGGGATTCCTGCAGGACGATATTGGGCGCGCCGACCAGATGAAACACCGGCAATTGCTCGGCATAGGCCCCGGCGACGCCATTGAGCGCGCTGAGCTCGCCGACGCCATAGGTGGTGCACAGCGCGCCCGCGCCTTTTATGCGCGCATAGCCTTCCGCAGCGTAAGACGCGTTGAGCTCATTGCCGCAGCCGATCCAGTTGATGTCCGGATGGGCGCTGATCGCGTCATTGACCGGAAAGGCGTAATCGCCGGGAACGCCGAAAACCTCGGTGACGCCAAGGTCGCGCAGCCGGTTCAGCACATGCTCGATGACGGTGACGCTCATGCCGCTGCTCCCGCCTTCAGGGACTCGCGCGTCCCTGAAGCAAAAGATGGACCTGGCGCGGCCCGGCGGCAAGAGCCCCGGCCGGGTTTCACTCGGCGCTGGGCGAGGCCAGTTCGGCGCGATGCTGGCGCGTGCGGTCGGTGACGAACAGATGGTCGCCCTCGCGCTTGATTTCTACCGTGGCGGCGTCTTCGCCCAGCGCGCCGGGGGCGGAAAGCGTGGCGCTCTGGCCGTCCTTGAGCGCGGTCACGACGCGGAACGGATGTCCCTCGCTGTCCAGCGTGGCGGTGACCTCGAAGGCGTCGCCCTTGGGCGCATAATAGATCGTGCCGTTGACATTCTTGAGCGAAATGGATTTGCCGGCATAGGCCCGCAATTCGCCAGCCTGGGAGGCGGCGCAAAAGCTGAGCAGGGCGGCGGCGGCGAGCATGTGACGGGCGGCGGTGGTCTTGGCCATGGGAGTCTCCTGGCGGAATTGGAGTCCGAAAGCGCCCTCCCGGCATGGCGATTCGTCGGCAATCTCTTGATTTTTATCGACACGCGCGCAACGTTTCCGCCTAAAGCATGGACCAGCCGGCCGCGCGCCGCAAGAAATTTGTTGCGGCGCAGCAAATTGCCGCATTGCAAGGCGGTTTTCGACGAGGCGCGACAAATTTGTTCAATCCGGTCCCTGTTTGTCGCGCCAAAAGCCGTGCTTCCGCCCAAAAAACTGGCGCGGAAAATGCAATTCCTATTGTGTTTCGGGAGGGACGCCATGACTGAACCCGCGCCTAAAGCGCCCGGCCATTCGCCAACGGCGGCCCTGCCGCGCGCCGGGGCGACCGAGATTTCCCTGGCCGGCTTCGCCTTCTCCGCCGGCGGCGCCGCGCCCGCGCCCGGCCTGTTCGTCCTCACCCGCCGCATCGGCGATCTGCTCTATCCGGTCCTGCTCGGCGAGGGCGAAAACATCGCGGCGGCGCTGGCCGCGCTGAACGCCGAGGACCCCGCGCTGTCCAAGGGGCTGGCCGACGGGTTTTTCGTCATGCCGCGCGCCAGCGCCCGGCAGCGCCAGCATATTTTGCGTGAACTGATCGGCAAGTTTAACCCGCCGCTCAACATCGAGGGCCGCAAGGGCCGCGCGGCGGCCGAAATCGCCGCTCTGGTCCAGGACCGCGCCGAAGGCGAGTTCCCCGTCGAAACGGCTTTCGCCGATGAGCCGGTCGAGGTCTCCGAAGAGGAGCTGAATCGTCTGGTCCGCCAGTTCTACGGCAAGGCTCTCCAGGACGAGCTGATCGGCCCGGTGTTCAACAGTCACGTCAGCGACTGGGAGCACCATTTTGAAATCGTGCAGAATTTCTGGTCGCGGGCGATGCGCGGCACCAGCCGCTATCAGGGCAGTCCCTTCGCCCCGCATCTGGGCATGAAGCTCAAGCCCGAGTTTTTCACCCGCTGGGTGGCGCTGTTCCGCGAGACCGCGACCGAAGTGCTCAAGCCAGCGGCGGCGCGTTCCGCCATCGCCCGGGCCGAACATATGAGCAAGGCTTTTCAGGCGGGGCTGTTTCCGCTGAATTTCTCCGGCGGAGACAAGGTCGCATGAGCCAGGGGCCGGGGAATGCTCAGGACAATAGCGCCGAAAATTTCTTCATCGCCTTGCGCAAGAGTTTCGGCGAGACGATTCGCGCCGGCAAGGGCCAGTCGCGGCTGATCGACGCGCTCGCCGGCCAGGCCATCGAACTGTTCGAGCGCAACGCCGAAATCCAGAGCGAGGGCCAGCCGGCGCCCGCCTGCTGTCGCGGCTGCGACACGTGCTGCTGCCTGGAGGTCACCGCGACCGCGCCGGAGATTTTCCTCGCCGCGCGCTTTTTGCGGCTGACGGCGCCGGCCTTCGCCGCCCATGGCGTCGCCTTCAAGAGCCTGATCTCCTCCTGCTGCGCCGACAACAAGGGCAAGGACCAGCAGGCGCGCTTCGCCTCGCGGCAAATGTGCCCCTTCATCATCGGCGGGGCCTGCGCGATTTATTCGGTGCGCACGCTCGCCTGTCGCGGCCATGTCGGCTTCGACCGCGCCGCCTGCGAGGCGGCGGCGCGCGGCGAGGATGTCGAGGCTCTGGTCTCGGGCGCCCACAAGGGCGTGCGCGTCTTGGTGCAGGGCGCGCTTCAGGCGGCCTTGCGCGACGGCGGCCTCGACTGGGGCGCGAGCGATTTTCTCTCCGGCCTGGAGCGCGCCCTCGAAGACCCGGAGGCGGAAGCGCGCTGGCTGCGCGGCGAAAAGGTTTTCGACGACCTGCGCATCGACGCGGAGGCGGGGCGCAGCCTCGCCGAATTCTGCGACAGCCTGCCGAAGGCTTGATTTCCGTCATCCAGGCTTGCGCGAAGTTGGCGATTGCTTAACCGCGCCGGCCAAAAGGGGCGGCGGCGACGCAATCGCAGGTTGTGTTTTGGCTTTTTCCGAACAGAATTGACCTCGGCGTTTTCGGTGAGTCGCGCGGCGACTCCGGAGCGATCCCGCGACAGCGATGAAGAGGTCTCGACGATGAGAATTTCAGCCCGCAATTCCATCCCCGGCAAGCTTGTCGAAATCCGCAGGAGCACGAATACGTCCCATCTCGACATCGCCATCGTCGGCACGATTCTGACGGCGGAAGTCTCCAACGAGACGGTCGAGGAGCTCGATCTCAAGATCGGCGACAGGGTCTATGCCGTGGTCAAGCCCGGCGACATCATGATCGCCATGGATTAATCGCCTCGGCGAAAAAATCTTAAACGTCTCTTAGCGAAATACACGCAAAAGTTGTAATCGGATTGCGCCGAAAGCGCCGCCCCGAGGGGGGTGGGCGGCGCAACGGGGACGAGATCGTGTCGGAAGAGAACGCCAGCGCGACAATCGCGGCTTTGCGTGCGGCGGCGCGCGCCGAAAAACGCCGGGCCGAAGCGGCGGAAGCGCAATTGCGGCAATTGCGCGAGGCCGTCGACGCCATGCCCGAGGGCATGGCGCTGTTCGACGCGCAGGACCGCTATGTCTTCTGGAACGGCGCCTATGCGCGTATCTATGCGGCGGCGGGCGACGAGTTGAAAATCGGCGGCTCGTTCCGCGCCGTGGTGGAGGCGCTGACCCGGGCGCGCTCCTATCGCCTGGCACCCGAGGCCGAACAGGCCTGGATCGCCGAGCGGCTGCGCCGCCACGCCGAGCGCAGCGACAATTTCGAACAGAGGATGGCCGACGGCTCGACCGTCAGGGTCGCCGAGCGGGCGCTCAGCGGCGGCGGCGCGGTCGGCGTCCATATCGACATTTCCGAATTGATCGAGCGCGAAAGGTCGCTGACCGCGCTGCTGGAAAACAATCCGATCCCGGCCTATCTGGCGGATCGCGAGAGCCTGCGCTTTCTCCAGGTCAATCAGGCGGCGGTGGATTTCTACGGCTATAGCCGCGAACAGTTTCTCGCCATGACCATGCTCGACATTCGTCCGCCCGAAGAGCGCCCGCGCGTGCTGGAGGTCGTCAGGACGCTGGACGCCAAGATCATGAGCGGCGGCGAATTCGTGCATTTGAAGGCCAATGGCGAAAGGGTCGATGTCGCCATCCATTCGCGCCGGATCGATTATCGCGGCGCCGATTGCCTCGTCGTCGCCGTGGTCGATCTCAGCGAGCGCCGCGCCCGCGAAAAGCAGATCGCCCATATCACCCATCATGACGCGCTGACCGGCCTGCACAATCGCCGGGCCTTCGCCGAGCGGCTGGAGGCCTGCGTCGCGCGGGCCGAGGCCGGCGGCGAGGCTTTCGCCCTGATCGCCATCGATCTCGACCGTTTCAAGGAGACCAACGAGCTTTTCGGCGCCGAGATCGGCGACGCCCTGCTGCAACAGGCGGCGGCGCGTTTCGCCGCCGCCGCCGCGCCGGCCTTTGTCGCCCGCGTCGCCAGCGACGAATTCGTGGTGCTGCTGGAACAGCGCGCCGACCGGGGCCGCTGCGCGGTTCTGGGGGAAAAGCTGCGTCGCGAGGCGGCGCGCGCCTACGATCTCGACGAATTGCGCCTGGAGCTGGGCGCCAGCCTCGGCGTCGCCATCTTTCCCGGCGACGGGCCGGCGCGCGAGCTTTACGCCCAGGCCAGCGCCGCCCTGGCGCAGGCCAAGGCGGAAGGCCGCAATATGCTGGTGTTTTACGACGGCGCCTTGGGCGCCGCCGCGCGGGCGCGCCAGCAGCTGTTGCACGATCTGAAACAGGCCGTGGCGCGCGAGCAGTTCGAGGTCTGGTTGCAGCCGCAGGCCGATCTCAGCGGCGCGGTGATCGGCTATGAGGCCTTGCTGCGCTGGCGCCATCCGACGCGCGGGCTGGTGCCGCCGGACCAGTTCATTCCGCTGGCGGAAGAAAACGGCCTGATCGTCGAGATCGACCGCTGGACCTTGCGCCAATGCTGCCGCGAGGCCGCGCTGTGGCGCAACGATCTGCACGTCGCCGTGAATATTTCAGCGCTGCATTTCGGCGAAGACGATTTCGTCGATACGGTCCGCGCCGTCTTGCGCGAAACCGGCATGCCGCCGCATCGGCTGGAGCTGGAAGTGACCGAGAGCGTGCTGGTCGAGGATTCCGACGCGGCCTCGGCGATTCTGCGCAAGCTGAAGGGACTGGGCGTGACCCTGGCGCTGGACGATTTCGGCGCCGGCTATTCTTCGCTCGCCTATCTGCAGAACCTGCCCTTCGACCGGCTGAAGATCGACCGCTCCTTCATTTTCAGCCTCAAGCGCGTCGGCAAGTCGCGCGCCATCGTCCGCGCCATTGTCGAACTGGGCCGGGGCCTTGGCCTGCAAGTGATCGCCGAGGGCGTGGAAACCCGCGCCCAGCTCGCCATATTGCGCGAGACCGGCTGCACGCAATTCCAGGGCTATCTGCTCGGCCGTCCGGCGCCGCTGGAGGAACAGGCGGTGTTGGCGCGCAGGCCGGGCACGGCGGCTTAAGCCGCCGCGGGAAAATTGTTCCACCGCGGCCTAAGCCGCCGGCGTGACGATCTCGTCGGGCGTGCGCGCGCTGGCGATGCGCTGATATTCGGTTTTGACCAGATCCGCGCCATATTTGCGCTCCAGCCGGCGCACGGCGAAATGGCCCTTCGCCAGCGACTGGAAATGTTCGATGAAGGCCAGGTTGACCGCCGCGCCGCCGAGCGCGCCGAGCAGCGGCGTCGCCTGCGCCAGGAATTTCTGGCTGACCACCACGCCAAAGCGCGAGGCGATTTGCGCGGTGAGTTTCACCAGCGCCGGCGCGGTCTCGTCGATGAGGCCCCGGCTGGCGATATAGCGGGCCGCTTCGCTGATGCTGCGCGCCATCAGCCCGCGCAGGACGAAATAGCCGGATTCGGCGATGTCCGCGCCGGCGGGGCGGCCGTCGAGGGCGAAAACCTCCAGACAGGCCAGCGCCGACTCCGGCTGGCGCAAATCCTCGCCCTCCGCGCGGGCGATGTCGGCGATGGAGCGCAGCATGATGCCCGTGGACACCGGCAGCTCGAAGGGCAGGCTGGCGAGGCCCAGCGCGCCGCCGGCGGCTCCGGAGGCCGCGACCATGGCCTTGTGGGCGCGGGCGCTGGCCAGCCGCGCGGGAGCGTCGGTCTGGATCGGCCTGCCCTGGAGACTGGCGAGCGCGCCGCGCAGGCTCAGGCGCATGGCGGCCACGGCGGCCTTGTTGACGACCGCCGAAGCCTTGGCGGGCACGAACTGGCCGGCGAGGCTGACCTGGCGGCCAATGGTCGCCGCCAGCCGGGTCACCAGACTGCTTTTCTCCAGCCGCCGCACCGCATCCATCAGCGCGGCGTGGTCGGCGGAGGACATGTTGGCGGCGGCGGCCGGAGTCTGCTGATCGTCCATTGCCAATTTCCTCTGGCGTCCGGCTCGCGCCGGCTCCGGACAAAGATGGGCTTTGCCGCGAAGGAATCAAGTTTCTTGCGTCACGGCGGCGGAAATTAACCGCGATTCGGCCCGCCAAGTAAAAGAACAGCCTTTCCGAGAATTAACCCGCGTCGGTTACGAGTTCGGCAACCATGGCTGTGTCGACGGAAAAGTCTCGCCTTAATACGCATTAACCCGGCTCCGGCGGCGCTGGCAAAGCTTTGTTAGACTTAATCGCTTTCGCGACAAAAATGAATGGATTTGCGTAAAATGCGAGAGTTTGACTTCAATACCCTCCAATAGGGCGCGGGCATACTTCCCTCATCAAAGGGGAACGACATGCGTATCGCGGCTTTCACGACAATCGGTCTGGTTCTGGCTCTGGCTTTCGCGCCTTTCTCTGCGTCGCGCGCCAATTCCGCCAAAGGGACCGATGTCGCCTACGCCTCGGTCGGCGACGAGACCTCCATTCCCTATGGCTGGGTCGAGTTCTGCCAGCGCTATCGCGGCGAATGCGCCGCCAATGGCAAGATCGCCGACGTCAATCTGACCGAAACCGCGCTGCGCGAAATCCGCCAGGTCAACACCGCCATCAACCACAGCGTCGAAGCCGTGTCGGACCTGGAGCATTGGGGCGTGGTCGATCGCTGGGACCTGCCGATGGACGGCAAGGGCGATTGCGAGGACTACGCCCTGATGAAGCGCAAAATTCTCATTGAGCGCGGCTTTCCCCGCTCGGCGCTGCTGATCACCGTGGTGCGCGACGAAAACAACGAGGGCCACGCCATTCTCACCGTCAAGACCAATGCCGGCGAATTCATCCTCGACAATCTCAATGACGAAGTGAAGCCGGTGGGCCGCATCGCCTATCGCCTGGTCAAGCGCCAGAGCCAGCAGGACCCCAACGCCTGGGTCGCGCTCGGCCCGGTCGCCGCCTCCAATTACGCCCTGCGCTGATTTTTCTCCCCGACAATGAAAAACCCCGCGCAAAAAGATGCGCGGGTTTTTTTTATTGGCGAAAGGCCGCGAATTAACCGCGATTCGGCCCGCCAAGTAAAAGAACAGCCTTTCCGAGAATTAACCCGCGTCGGTTACGAGTTGGCAACCATGGCTGTGTCGCCTGGAAAGTCGCGCCTTAATACGCATTAACCCGGCTCCGGCGGCGCTGGCAAAGCTTTGTTAGACTTAATCGCTTTCGCGACAAAAATGAATGGATTTGCGTAAAATGCGAGAGTTTGACTTCAATACCCTCCAATAGGGCGCGGGCATACTTCCCTCATCAAAGGGGAACGACATGCGTATCGCGGCTTTCACGACAATCGGTCTGGTTCTGGCTCTGGCTTTCGCGCCTTTCTCTGCGTCGCGCGCCAATTCCGCCAAAGGGACCGATGTCGCCTATGCCTCGGTCGGCGACGAGACCTCGATTCCCTATGGCTGGGTCGAGTTCTGCCAGCGCTATCGCGGCGAATGCGCCGCCAATGGCAAGATCGCCGACGTCAATCTGACCGAAACCGCGCTGCGCGAAATCCGCCAGGTCAACACCGCCATCAACCACAGCGTCGAAGCCGTGTCGGACCTGGAGCATTGGGGCGTGGTCGATCGCTGGGACCTGCCGATGGACGGCAAGGGCGATTGCGAGGACTACGCCCTGATGAAGCGCAAAATTCTCATTGAGCGCGGCTTTCCCCGCTCGGCGCTGCTGATCACCGTGGTGCGCGACGAAAACAACGAGGGCCACGCCATTCTCACCGTCAAGACCAATGCCGGCGAATTCATCCTCGACAATCTCAATGACGAAGTGAAGCCGGTGGGCCGCATCGCCTATCGCCTGGTCAAGCGCCAGAGCCAGCAGGACCCCAACGCCTGGGTCGCGCTCGGCCCGGTCGCCGCCTCCAATTACGCTTCGCGCTGATTTTTCTCCGCAGGACCGGCGCCCCGCGCAAAAAAATGCGCGGGGTTTTTTGTTGGGCTTTTCGCGCCGGCGGATTATGAGGGCGCAAAGGACCGTCATGCGCGTAGATCTGTTCGATTTCGACCTGCCCGAAGACCGCATCGCCCTGCGCCCGGCGCAGCCGCGCGAATCGGCGCGTCTGCTGGCGATTCGCGGCGCGCGTTTGAGCGACGCCCATGTCGGCGATCTCCCGAATTTCTTGCGGCCCGGCGATGTGCTGGTGGTCAATGACGCCAAGGTGATTCCGGCGCAGCTTTTCGGCACGCGCCGCCGCGGCGAATTTGTCGCGCGGATCGAGGCGACGCTGCACAAGAAGGTCGATGGCGCGCATTGGCGGGCTTTTGTGCGCCCGGCCAAGAAGCTGAAGGTTGGCGAAAAAATCGTTTTCTCCGGGGCCGGGGAGGGCGACGCCTGCCAGTTGAACGCGCTCTGGGCCGAGGTGAAGGAAAAAAACCAGGGCGATCTGCTGCTCGGCTTCAATCTGTCGGGACCGGCGCTGGACGATGCGATCATGGCGACAGGCCATATGCCGCTGCCGCCCTATATCGCCGCGCGCCGCGCCGATGACGCCCGGGACGTCCAGGATTATCAGACGGTTTTCGCGGAAAAACCGGGCGCGGTGGCGGCCCCCACCGCCGGCCTGCATTTCACCCCCGAACTCCTCGCCGCCGCGCGAAAAGCCGGCGCGCGCGTGGAGAAGGTCACCCTGCTGGTCGGCGCCGGCACTTTCCTGCCGGTGAAGGTCGAGGACACCGCCGACCATGCGATGCACGCCGAATGGGGCGAGATCGACGCGGCTTGCGCCCAGCGGCTGAATGCGGCGCGGGCGGCGGGCGGGCGCATCTTCGCCGTGGGCACGACGGCGCTGCGCATTCTCGAAAGCGCCGCCGACGAGAGCGGCGTCAAAGCCTTCGCCGGGGAGACCTCGATCTTCATCACCCCGGGCTATCGCTTCAAGGCGGTGGACGCGCTGATGACCAATTTCCACCTGCCGCGCTCGACGCTGTTCATGCTGGTCAGCGCCTTCGCCGGGCTGGAGACCACGCGGGCCGCCTACGCCCATGCGATCGCGTCAGGCTATCGTTTCTATTCCTATGGCGACGCCTGCCTGTTGCTGCGCGATTAGGCGGTTTTCTCGCCCCATTTCCGCAAAATCCTTTCCCGCGCGCCGGGATGGATGTTCAGCTTGCTCAGATCGCCATTCACATGGCGCACCAGGATCGGGTCCATGATCCGCGCCCACAGCGGGGGAAAAAGGGTCAGCGCGCTCATGCCGGCATAGCCGGTCGGCAATTGCGGCGCTTCCTCGAAATGGCGCAGGGCCTGATAGCGGCGCATCGGATAGGCGTGGTGATCCGAATGGCGCGGCAGGTGGTAGAGCATGATATTGGTGGCGATATGGCTGGAGTTCCAGCTATGTTCGGGGCCGCAGGGCTGGTAGCGCCCATCCTCGCGCTTGTCGCGCAACAGGCCATAATGCTGGAGATAATTGACCATTTCCAGCATGGTCAGGCCTAAAAAGCCCTGAAGAATCAGCCAGGGGAGCACGCTCCAGCCCAGCCACAGGGTCAGCGCGCCAAACAGCAGCGGCGTGATCGCCCAGGCGCTCAGCACCTCGTTGCGCCAGTTCCAGGGCGACAGGTTCTTGCGCGCCAGGCGCTGGGATTCCAGCGTCCAGGCCTCGCGTATGCCGCCGATGAAGGTGCGGGGGAAATAGACGAAAAACGGCTCGCCCATGCGCGCCGAGGAAAAATCCTCCGGCGTCGCCGCCCAGACATGGTGGCCGCCATTATGCTCGGCGGTGAAATGGCCGAACATCGAGGGCGCCAGCACGAATTTCGCCAGCCAGCGCTCGAGCCGCTCGGATTTATGGCCGAGTTCATGGGCGTTGGTGATGCAAATGCCATTGGCTATGCCCAGCGTCATCGCCAGGCCCAGCGCGCCGAGCCAGTCGAGACCGCCATGGACCAGCATCCAGCTCGCCCAGATCAGGCTGGCGTATTGGATGGGCATGACCAGATCGGCCACCCAGCGGTAATAGGGCTGGTTCTCGACCGCCTGCACCTCGGAGAGCGCATAGCTGGCCTTGTCCACGCCGACGATCAGGTCGATCACCGCGACAATGGCGTAAACGAAAATCAGGCCGAAAAACCAGAAAAGGCCAAGGCCGGTGGTCTTGACCAGCAAGGCGGCGAACAGCGGCAGGGCCGGGGGGATGAACCCCATCAGCCAGAGCCAGCGTTTGGCGCCATACATGGAGGCGTCGTCACCAGGGAAAAAATGATCGATGGCGGTCACGGGACTGAACTCGCGGTATGATAACCCAGCGTCAAGGTAATCCAGAGTCGCGCACGCAAATGTTGTATTTGAGCCAATTGCGCGCGATGCGATTTGTTCGCGCGCAAGCGGGCGGCCCCGCCGGCGCGCCGTCTCAGCCGGTCTGAAACCAGAAGGACCCGCCCCAGGATTGAATGCGTCCCTTGCGTTGCAGGTAATGCACGGGCAGCAGGACTTTCGCCTTGTCATTGTAGAGGATGAAGCAGGCGACCATGTAATTCTCGGGGAAACTGACGTCGCCGACCTGGCCGTTGAACGAAGCCTCGAAGGGGAGGACGATGTCGTGGATATGCACGATCACCCCCGGTTTGAGACGGGGGATGATTTCGAGCACCAGGCGGGTGATGTCGGCCCCGTTGGACACGACATGCGAGCCGTCCCAGAACAGGAAATCGCCGGCTTGCAAACGATCGAAATAGGCGAGGTCGACGTCGAAAACCGATTTGATCAGGATCTCGTCGGCGATCGCGGTTATGTCGGCGCGCGGCGCCGGATCAATGGCGACCAGCCGCGTGTCCAGGCCGTAATCCTCGATCGCGCGGCGGAAGAATTTGGTGGAATTGCCGGCGCCGACTTCGAGGATCAGCTGCGGCTTGAGGGCCGCGACCATGGCGTAGCCGTGGCTGGCGTCGGCGCCGTTGAAAAAGCCGTTGTTCCAGTAGGGCGCGGTCTCGGAGGTCCGATCCGCGGAAATGCGATGGATCGCCGGTTCCGCCAGCACCTTGCCTATGTCGGCGAGCGTCCGGTCGATCGCCTCGGCGTCGCGCAGAATGCGCTTTTCCACCGCCTCGTAGCAGAAGCTGTGCGGCCGTTTGGAAATCTCGGCGGGATGGTTGAGCGGGAAGCATTGGTAGAGGACGCCGCCGTAACGAATGAGCTTGTCGATGAATTTGCCGTCGTTTGGCGAGCCCATTGTGCTGGTCCAGGTTACGGTCAGCGGCGTGACCGGAAGCGGCTCGGTGCTCATGTGTGGTTCCGTGGGAAGGTCCGGAGAAATCGCAAAGGCGGCGCCGCGAGGACGCGCCGCGTCGGGCAGACTAGCCGTTGCCGGCGCCGTTATCCAGCGTCAAGCGCCGCAATCTCGCGGCGCGCCGACAAAGTTCAGAGTCCGCACTTGGCCTTTCGCCTTGCCTTCATTACCTTGCGCGCGAAGCGAAATGCATGAGCGACAGGGACATGGCCGAAAAACAGACTTTTTACATCACCACCGCCATTCCCTACGCCAATGGCGCGCCGCATATCGGCCATGCCTATGAGCGCATAGCCACCGACGCCTTCGCCCGCTTCCAGCGCCTCGACGGACGCGACGTGCTGTTCGTCACCGGCATGGACGAACATGGTCTCAAGATGCAGCAGACCGCCGCGCGCGAGGGCCTGTCGCCGCTTGAACTGGCCGACCGCACCGCCGCGCAATTCGAGGCCATGGGCGAAAAGCTCAACGCCCGCGCCGACGACATTGTGCGCACCACCCAACAGCGCCACAAGGACTCGGTGCAGGAAATCTGGCGGCGCATGGCGGCCAAGGGCGACATCTACCTGTCGAAATATAGCGGCTGGTATTCGGTGCGCGACGAAGCCTATTACGACGAAGGCGAGCTGACGGAGAACGCCGAGGGCAGGAAATTCGCGCCGACGGGAACGCCGGTCGAATGGGTCGAGGAGGAGAGCTATTTTTTCAAGCTCTCGGCCTATGCCGACCGGCTGCTGGCCCATTACGAGGCGCAGCCCGATTTCATCACTCCGGAGAAATATCGCAATGAGATCGTCGCCTTCGTCAAGCGCGGGCTGAACGATCTGTCGATCAGCCGCACCACTTTCGACTGGGGCATCAAGGTTCCCGGCGACGACCGCCATGTCATGTATGTCTGGGTCGATGCGCTCACCAACTATCTGACCGGAACCGGCTTTCCCGCGCACGGCCCGCGTGAGAAATTCTGGCCCTGCGACGCCCATGTGATCGGCAAGGACATTACCCGCTTTCACGCCATCTACTGGCCGGCTTTCCTCATGTCCGCCGATGTGGCTTTGCCCAGGCAGATCGTCGTCCACGGCTTTCTGTTCAATCGCGGCGAGAAAATGTCGAAATCGGTGGGCAATGTGATCGATCCCGCCACGCTCGCCGATCACTATGGCGTGGACGCTTTGCGCTATTTCTTCCTGCGCGAGGTGCCCTTCGGCCAGGACGGCAATTATTCGCATGAGGCCATCGTTCAGCGCATCAACGCCGATCTCGCCAATGATCTGGGCAATCTCGCCCAGCGCTCGCTGTCGATGATCGCGAAGAATTGCGGCGGCAAGGTTCCGGCGCGGGGCCGGCGCTGGAGGCGGATACGGCGCTGCTGTCGCGCGCCTACGCCACGGTCGATCTGGCGCGGGCGGCGATGAAGGATTATCTGCCCCATGTGGCCTTGAGCGAAATCTGGGCCGTGGTGGGCGACGCCAACCGCTATTTCGCCGGGCAGGAACCGTGGAAACTGAGCAAGAGCGATCCGGCGCGGCGCGACGCGGTGCTCTATGTCACCGCCGAGACTTTGCGCGTCGTGGCGCTGCTCTGCCAGCCCTTCATCCCCGAGGCCGCCGGCAAATTGCTCGATCTGCTCGGCGTCGCCGGGGACAAGCGGGTTCTGGCCTGCGCCACGTCGGAACATGCGCTCGCCGCTGGCGGCGATCTGCCGGCGCCGGCGCCGATTTTCCCGCGCTATGTCGAGCCCGAAGAGGCGAAATGAGACTTATCGACACCCATTGCCACCTCGATTTCGACGAACTGGCCCGCGACCGATCTGGCGTGCTGGAGCGCGCGCAAAGCCAGGGCGTGGCGCGGATGATCACCATCTGCACCGAGATCGAGAAATTCCCCGGCGTGGCCGCGATCGCCGACAGCGCCGAAAACATCTTCTGCTCGGTGGGCACCCATCCCAATCACGCCCAGGACGAGCGCGAATTCTCGGCCCAGGAGATCGCCGCGCGCGCCCAGCATCCCAAATGCGTGGCGATTGGCGAGGCCGGGCTGGATTACCACTATAATCGCGCGCCAAAAGACCTGGCGCATCGGGTGTTGCGCGCCCATATCGAGGCGGCGCGGCTCTCCGGCCTGCCGCTGGTGATCCACAGCCGCGACAGCGACGCCGACATGGCCGCGATTCTCGAAGAGGAAATGGCGCGAGGCCAATTCAGCGCCTTGCTGCATTGCTTCACCTCCAGCCGCGAACTGGCGGAGCGGGCGCTGAAACTCGGCCTCTACATCTCCTTTTCCGGCGTGGTGACGTTCAAGAGCGCGCAGGAATTGCGGGACACGGCGGCGGTCATTCCGCTGGACCGGATCCTGATCGAGACCGACGCGCCCTTCCTCGCTCCGGTTCCGCATCGCGGCAAGACCAATGAGCCGGCTTTCGTCGCCGACACTTTGCGCGCGCTGGCCGAGGTCAAGGGCGTCACGCCCGAGGCCTTGGGCGAGATCACCACGGCCAACGCCCTCAGGATTTTCGCCAAAATGCCCGCTCTGGCCGCATGACGCTTGAATTGACCATATTGGGCTGCGGCTCATCGGCGGGCGTGCCCCGGGTCGCGCAGGGCTGGGGCGCCTGCGACCCCAATAATCCCAAAAACCGCCGGCGCCGCTGCTCGATCCTGGTGGAAAAGCCCGGCCGCGACGGGCCGACGCGGCTGCTGGTCGACGCCGGGCCGGATTGCCGCGAGCAATTGATCGACGCCGGCGTCGAGCGGATCGACGCCCTGCTGCTCACCCACGCCCACGCCGATCATATTCACGGCCTCGACGATGTGCGGCCCTTGACCATGGCCATGCACAGGATGATCGATTGCTGGCTGGACGCGCCGACCTGGGCCTCCGTCGGGCTGCGCTTCGATTATCTGTTCCGCACGCCGCCGGGCAGCGGCTATCCGCCGCTGCTGATCCCGCATCGCATCGCCTATGGCGCGGCCTTCGCGCCGGAAGGGCCGGGGGGGCCGGTGGAAGTCCTGCCCTTCCGCCTCAACCATGGCGACATCGACGCTTTGGGCTTCCGTTTCGAAAACATCGCCTATACGCCCGACGTTAAATATATTCCCGACGAGAGTTTTGAGTTCCTGGAAAATCTCGATCTGTGGATCATCGACGCCTTGCGCTATCGCCAGCATCCCACCCATTTTTCCCTGGGCGACGCGCTGGCGCTGATCGAGCGCCTGAAGCCGCGCCGCGCCGTGCTGACCAATCTCCACACCGACATGGATTACGCCACCCTGCGCGCAAATCTGCCAGACAATGTCGAGCCGGCCTATGACGGGATGAAGCTGGCGCTGTGAGGCTCGCGTCCAACGGCTGGTCTCGCCAATAGCCGCCAAGAGCCGCCAGGAGTCATGGCGTCATTGCGAGCGGAGCGAAGCGACCACGGCGCAAAAATCCGAGAAAAATCGGTTTGTCTCGGTCCAGTCCGGGCAAAAACAAAACGCCCGGCTTTTCAGCCGGGCGTTTGCGTTTTCACGGGTCTGTCCGCCTCAGCCCAGCCGGCCCGCCGCATGGGCGAGCAGCGTATAGACCTTGCCGGTTTCCGAGGTCAGATAGGAGCGCGTCAGCAGGCCGTCGCGGTCCTCGCGGTCCACTTCGCTCAGCAGCCGCTCGAATTCCTGGACATAGCGGTCCACGGTCTGGCGGAACTCCGGCTCGGCGGCGTAGCGGCGGCGCACTTCCTCGAACGTCTGGGCGCCGGCGCCGGTGTAGAGCCGGCGGTCGAAGGCGGAGCGGTCGCCGCGCCGGTAGCGGTCCCAGGACTGCGCCAGCGCGCTTTCATCGACCATGCGGGCGATGTCGGCCGACAGCGCGTCAAGATCGCGGCCGGGCGCGGCGCGGCGCGCCGGGGCTTCGTCCTGCGAGGCGCGGGCGAGCAGATTGCTCATCCAGCCGCTGTCGCCGCCATTGGCCGGGGCCGCCGGACGCGGCGCGACGCTCGGGCGCACGTCGAAGCGCGGCGCGGGCGCCGGGGGCGTCGGCGCGATGCGGCTCGGGCGCGGCGCGGCTTCGATGCGGGCCGGGGCGGGGGCCTCGGCGATGTCGAAGGCGCGGCCCGAGCGGGCGACAATGTCGGTCAGCTCGTTGAGCGCCTTGATCTGCTCGGCGACCACGCGGCGCATGGCCGCCGCCTGTTCGGCGGTGTCGCGGGGCAGTTCGATGGCGCCGCGGCGCAGCTCCTGGCGGGTGGCCTCCAGCTCGCGCTGGATCTCCACGCTCATGCCGCGCAGCTCCTGGGCCACCGCCTTGTAGCGCTCGGTCGCCTGGCCGAACAATTGGTTCAGCTCGCCCATATTGCGCTCATAGACGGCGGTGAGCGTCGCCGAGGCGTTTTCGCGCTCATGGGCGGCCTGGTCGCGCAGCGCGTCGAACTGGCTGGTGAGCACGCCGGCGGTCGCCGCCGAGGCCTCGGTGAGGAAGCCGCCGACTTCGCGGGCCTTGTCCTGGGCCTCGGCCAGGGTCTGGCCAATCGCCGTGCCGAAGGTCGCGATCCAGGATTCGAAGGCGCTCTGGCGCTTCTCCGCCTCATTATAGAGGTTTTGCAAGGATTGCAGCCGCGCTTCGACCGATTTGTCGATCTCGCTCTGGACCGCCTGCATATGGTCGAGACTGCCGGACAGATCGGAATTATGCGTGGCGATTTTCTGCGCGGTTTCCGCCAGTTCGGCGCTGCTGCGCCGGGTGGCGGCGTCGAGCCGGCCGATTTCGCGCTCCAGCCCGCCGACCACGCCGGTAAAGGCTTCGAAGCGCTCGCCGAGCGCCGAATCCTGCGCCCGGAGATTGCCCTCGGCGGTCTCCATCAGGCCGAGCAGGGCGCGATGGGTCTGCGACATGCCGTCGATCAAGCCGCCGACATCCTGCTTGATCTTGCTGTTGATCTCGCCGACCACGGCGGCCATTTCGGCCTGGCGGGCGTCGAGATGGGCGACCAGATCGCCGGAGCGCTCATGCAGCACGCCCACCGCAGTCTCGCTGAAGGCCAGGATATGCTTGGCGACCTGATCGCCGCGCTCGCCGAGCTGTTCGATCAGCTTCAACCCGCGCGAATCGTACCAGTCGTGCAAGGCCTCGGTGCGGGCGCGCAGATCCTCGGCCAGCGTGCGGCCGGGGCCGTCGAGCGTGGCTTCCAGCGCCGCGACATGGCGGTCGATTTCCCCGCCCGCGGCGCCGAGGCGGTTGATGACCTTGTCCTCGAATTCGCCGACCAGACCGTCGAACTGTTCGGCGATCTGGGTGGAGCGCATGGCGAGCGCCTCGTCGGCGGCCTTGGCGTGGGTGTCGATGGCTTCGCCGACCTCGGCGAGGCGGTTGACCACCTTGTCCTCGAAATAGCCGACATGGGCGCCGAAATGTTCGGCGATCTGGGCGGAGCGGGCCGAGAGCGCCTCGTCCACGGCCTTGGCCTGGCCGTCGAGCGTCGCGCCGACCTCGGCGATGCGGCCGGCCACCTTGTCGTCGAACAGGCCGACATGGACGTCGAACTGTTCGGCCAGATGGGCGGCGCGGGCGGCGAGCAATTCGTCCGCGCCGCTGGCGTGGCCGTCGATGGTCTCGCCAACCTCGGCGAGACGGTTGATGACCTTGTCCTCCAGCTCCGCGACATGGAAGCCGAGCTGGCCGACGATCTGTTCGCCGCGCGCGGCGAGCCGCGCGTCGATCTCGTCGGCGCTGGTCCAGACCTTCTTGCCGACCTCGCCGAGCCGGGCGACCACCTTGTCCTCGAAGCGGTCGATATGCCCGCCCAGATGCGCGGCGATCTGTTCGGCGCGGGCGCCGAGCACTTCGTCGATCTCGCCGGATTTGGCGGCGAGGTCCTCGGTGAGCGCGGTGGAGCGGCGCAGAATGATCTCGTCGAGTTCGCGCGCCTTGGCGTCGAGCGCCTTGGAGACTTCGCGGCCGCCCTCGCCCAGCACCTTGGCGATGTCGATGGCGCGGCCGGCCAGGGCGTCGTTGAGCTGGCGGGAGCGGGCGCCCAGGCCCGATTCGGCCTTTTCGATCAGCGCGTCCATGCCCTGGACGATTTCCTCGGTCTTGTCCCAGGCCTGGCTCTCGAACCGTTCGAGCTGACGGGCGAGCAGATCGGCGGTCGCCTGGACGCGTTCGCCGAGATGCGCGTCGAGCGCCTCGCCATGGGTGGCGAAGGACGTGTCGATCAGCGCCAGGCGGTCGCCGATGGCGGCGTTGAACTGCTGCGCATGGGCGCCGACGCGATCGACCACGCCGCCGCCCTGTTCGACCACAATGGCCTCGAAGGCGCGCAGGTTCTCGGTCAGCGCCTCGCGCAGCGCCTCGGTGCGCAGGCGAATGTGTTCGGCGGAGCTTTCGCCGCCGTTGCGCAACAGGTTTTCCAGCGCCGAGAGCTGGGCGACGAAATCGGCGTTGAGCCGCTCGGCATGGCGGCTGAGCCGGTCATGGGCGTCGCTGACGCCAGATTCGACCTTGGTCTCGAAGGCCTGGAGATTGGCGCCGATCTGCGCGGCCAGGCGCTGGGCGTGATGGCCGATGCTGTTGGCCGCGTCCTCGCCGCCGCGCGCCAGCGTGGCTTCGAAGCGGTCGAGCCTTTCGGTCAGGGTCTCGTTGACGCGGTCGCCATGCATGCCGATGGCGGCCACGGCTTCGGAAGCGACCTGGGCGAAGCGGGTCTGGGCCTCGCCCAGCCGCGCCGCCGCCTGTTCGCCGGTCTGGGCGGCGGTGGCGGCGAAATTGCGCTCCACCGAGGCGGTCTGCGCAAGCAGCGCGCCGAGCGTGCTCTCGGCGGTGGCGTCGAAATGCGCCTGGACCGCGACCATATTGTCGCCCAGCGCCGCGCCGACGGTCTTGCTGGTGGTTTCGAGGCTTTCCTGCAATCGCGCGGCGCGCTGCTCGGCCTGGTCCATGACCGCGCCGGCCAATTCGCCGAACTGGGCCTGGAAATTGGCGGTATGGCCCGTCAGCGCCGCCAGATGCTCCTGGGTGGCGGCGGCGATCATATGTTCGAGCTCCTCGCCGCGGCCGGAAATGGCCAGGGCGGTCTCGGCGGAGACGCGCTCGAAATGGCCGGTGAGCTGTTCGGCCTGGGTGGACAGGGTTTCAATGGCCTGGCCGGTGGAGGCTTCGACCGTTCCGCGCAGCGCCTCGGCATGGCCGGCGAGCGCATCGATGGCGGCCTGGGTCGAGGATTCGCTGGCGCCGCGCAGGGCTTCGGCATGGCCGGTCAGGGCTTCAATGGCGGCCTGGGTCGAGGAGTCCGTCGCGCCGCGCAGGGCTTCGGTGTGGCCGACGAGGGTTTCCAGCGTCGCCTGGGTCGAGGAATCGATGGAATGGCGCAGAATCTCAGTCTGGCCGGTCAGAGCCTCCACCGCCGTCTGGGCCGAGGATTCGATGGTGTGGCGCAGCGTATCGGCATGGCCGGACAGGGTCTCGACCGCAGCATGGGTCGAGCTTTCCACAGCGCTGCGCAGCGCGTCGGTCTGTTCGGCGACCGCCTCAATGGTCTGGCCGGCGGCGCGGGCGAAGGTTTCGTTGAAGGCCTGGGTGTGGCCGGCGAAGGCGGCGAGCGTCTCCTCGGCGGCGACAACGAAGTTTTCGCGCAGCGTTTCGGAATGGCCGGCGACGCCCTCGACCGCCTGCTGGCTGATCGCCGCATAGGTCTCGCCCATGGTCTGGACGTGGGCGCTGAAATCCTCGACCGTGCGCTGCGCGGTCTGGTCGATATGGCTGTGCAGCGCGTCGGTGCGGGCGGCGAGTTCGGCCAGGGCCGTGGCGCTGGCTTCCGAGAATTCGCCGCCGCGATCGCCGATCAGTCCGGCCAGCGCCTCGCCGGTCTGGCGCAGGTCGCCCACCAGCCGCTCGGTGCGTTCATGGGTCTGAGCGAGGAAGGACTCGACGAATTGGCGCAAAGCCGCGTCGGCGGCGGTGGCGCGCTCGTCCAGGGCGCGGGTGGTTTCGGCGCCATGGTGGCTGAATTTCTCCAGCAGCGCCTGGGCGCGGGCGTCGAGTTCGGCCATCAGCAACTCGCCGGCTTTGGCGAAGGCCGCCTCGACGTCGGCGCCACGGCTTTCCAGCGCCGCGCCGATGCGTTCGCCGGTCTGGTCGAGCAGGGAGGTCAGATGCGCGGAGGCCGTGCCGAATTCGTCGGAGACGGCGGCCTGGGCCGAGGTCAGCGCCGCCGAGACGCGGTCGGCGTTGACGACGATCAATTCGCGCTCGCTCGACAATTCATTGAGCAGGGCGCGGATGCGGCGCTCGTTCTCGCCATAGGTGCGCTCCAGCGAGGCGACCTCGCCGCGCACCATGGTTTCCAGCTCGCTGGCGCGGGCCAGCGCCCGCTCGATGCCGTCGCCCATCGAGGCGACTTCGCGGCGAATCGCCTGGCTCAGCGTCACCACCTGCTCGGTGGCCATGGCTTCCGGCTCGGCCAGACGGATCGCGGCGCGCGCCATGGATTGGGCGGTGAGGCGCATTTCCTGCGAGCGCCGCAGCATCAGTCCCATGGAGAAGAAGAAGATCACCGGGCCGATCAGGGCGAAAACCGCCAGAGCCGAGTTCGGATTGATGAAATTGCCGGCGAAGACCGAACCATTGGTGAAAATGGCGTAGCCCGCCCAGAGGCCAGCCCATAGCGCCGAGCCGATCACCGCGACATAAACTGGCGTCGAATCGGCTTTGACCTGCATGCTCTGCAAAATTTCGCCGACGGAGGCGCGGTCGTCATTGGCCGGCAGGCTTTTGGGCGTCAGCGTCGGGCGCGCTTCCGCCTCGCCGCGATGGCTGGAGAGCTCGGCGGCGTCGACTTCGGGCAGCCGGGGAACTTCCGCGCTGTCCGTGCCGCGCGAAGATCCTGAGTTTTCGCCGCGCGGCGTGGGCAGGCCAAATTCCAGCTTCGGGCTGTCGCCGGCGGCTTGCGCCGGACGGCCCTCGGGCTCGACATTCAGCTTGAGCGCATCCTCGATGGCGTTCAAAGCCGCCTGCGACGGATCCTGAGCCGGGCTGGTATTGGGCATAATCAAAAGCCTTTGTCCTCGCCGCCGCGCCAAAATTCTTCCCCGCGCGAAATCGGGCGCGCGGATTGCGGCAGTTAACCAAGTCGTAGTTTACGCTGACCCGTAAGCGTTGGAAACCGCAGCGCGTCAAGCTTTTGTTAACGTCGTTAACGCCGCCTTCACCATAAAAACGAATTTGCGCGCTCTGGCCCGGAAAATAAGGCTTCGCTCAGGTTTATCCTGGCAGGATGCCTTGGCCGGAAAACTGTGGATCGTTGCCAGAACATCCTTGGCCTCCGGTGTTTTCGTCAGTTTTCGGCGCCTCCGGCGCCAATTTCGCGTGAGTTCGGGAGTGTTAACATGGGTTCAGCAGCGCTGCGGCAAACCGACGGCGACGAGCGTTTCGGCGCTCCGTCCTGCCCCTTCGATCTCGTCCATCTGTCGCGCCAGACCATGGGCGACCGCGAGCTGGAACAGGAAGTGCTTTCGCTGTTCGAGCGTCAGGCGGCGCAGATCGGCGCCCGGCTCACCACGCTCGAATCGAGTCCGGATCACGGCGCCCGCGCCGATCTCGCGCATAAGTTGAAGGGCTCCGCGCGGGCGGTCGGCGCTTTCTCGGTGGCTCACGCCGCCGAAAATTACGAGCACAGCGCCCGCGCCGGCCTGTTGCGCGCCATGGATTCGCGGCAATTGACCGAAGCCCTGGCCGAGGCGCTGGGCGCGCTGCGCGAGCTCAACGGCTGAGTCTTGGCGCGCTAGCTGAGCCTTGGCGCGCTAGAGGAAATCCAGCAAAAGCCGGGCGAAGCCGGGCGCGTCCTCGAAACAGGAGAGATGCGCCGCTTCCAGGCGCGCCAGCCGCGCGCCGGCCAGCCGCGCCAGTTCCTCGGCCATGGCCGGCGGCGTCGAACCGTCGGCCTCGCCGACAATGACCAGAATGTCCATTTTCGCCGCGCCCGATAAGGCGGCGCGGAAATCGGCGTCGCGCAGGGCGGCGCAGCAGCCGGCATAGCCCTTGGGATCGCAGCCGCGCAGCAGCTTGTCGATTCGCGCCGCCGAATCGGGCTGAGCCGCGCGAAAACTCTCGCTCAGCCAGCGCGGCAGGATCGCCGGGGCGAGCCCCGCCATGCCCTGGCGCGAAACCGTGTCAATTCGCCCATTCCAGGCGGCGGCGTCCGGAAGATGGGCCGCCGTATTGGCGAGAACCAGCTTCTCAAGCCGTTCGGGCGCGCGGACCAGCAGCCATTGGCCGAGCAGCCCGCCCATCGACAGGCCGCAGAAATGCGCTTTTGGCAGCGCCAGCGCGTCGAGCAGCGCCAGAAAATCGCCGCCGAGATCGTCGAGCGTAAAGGGGCCGGGCGGTTTCCAGCTCCCGCCATGCCCGCGCGCGTCAAAAGCCAGCAGGCGGAATCTTGGCGCCAAAATCTCGCTGACCGCGTCCCAGACAGAGAGATCGCCGCCGAGCGGATGGGCCAGCGCCAGCACGGGCGCGCCTTGCGCGCCCGTCAGGCGGAAATGGATTTCGCGGGCGCCAAGCTGCAATTTCGTCATGGCGGCTCAGAACATCTTGAGGGCGCGCAGGCTGGCGTGGCCGTTGCGGCCGACAATGATGTGATCGTGGACATTGACGCCCAGCGGCTTGGCCGCCGAGACAATGTTCTGGGTCATGACAATGTCGGCATGTGAGGGGGTCGGGTCGCCGGACGGGTGATTATGCACCAAAATCACCGCGCTGGCGTTGAGCGCCAGGGCGCGGCGGACGATTTCGCGGGGATAGACCGGCGTATGATCGACCGTGCCGCGCCCCTGCACCTCATCGGCGAGTAGATTGTTCTTCTTGTCGAGGAACAGCACGCGGAATTCCTCGGTCTCGCGAAAGGCCATGGCCGAGTGGCAATAATCCAGCACCTGGGCGAAGGAGCCGAGCGACAGGCCCTCGCGCATATGCTCCTTGGACAGGCGCAGCGCGGCGGCTTCGACGATTTTGAGCTCGGCGATGACGGAATCGCCGACGAAATCCACTTCCTTGAGCCGCGCCGGCGGCGCCGTCACCACGTCGGCGAAGGAGCCGAATCTTTGCAGCAGCATTTTGGCGATCGGCTTGACGTCGCGACGCGGAATGGCGCGAAACAGCAGCAATTCCAGCAATTCGTAATCGGGCAGGGCTTCTCCGCCGCCTTGCAGGAATCTCTCGCGCAGCCTTTCGCGGTGGCCGGCGTTGAGGTTCTCCGGCGCGGAGGCGTCCATCATCCCGCGCCTCCCGCGACATAGGGCGGGCAATTCAGGCCCTTGGGCGAGGCGGTGAAAATCTCGCAGCCCTCGGCGGTGACGCCGAGCGCATGTTCGAACTGCGCCGACAGCGAGCGGTCGCGGGTCACGGCGGTCCAGCCGTCGGAGAGGATTTTGACCGCGGGCTTGCCGAGATTGATCATCGGCTCGATGGTGAAGAACATGCCCTCGCGCAGCGCCACGCCCTGGCCCTTCTGGCCGTAATGCAGGATGTTGGGCTCGTCGTGGAACAGTTTTCCAATGCCATGGCCGCAGAACTCGCGCACCACCGAGCAGCGTTCGGCTTCGGCGAAGGACTGGATGGCGAAACCGATGTCGCCGGTGGTGGCGCCGGGCCGCACCACGGCTATGCCGCGCATCAGCGCCTCATAGGTGACCTCGACCAGCCTTTGCGCCCGGCGCGGAACTTCGCCGATGCAGGCCATGCGGCTGGAATCGCCGTGCCAGCCGTCGAGAATATAGGTGACGTCGAGATTGACGATGTCGCCCTCGCGCAGCGGCTTGTCGTCGGGAATGCCGTGGCAGACGACATGATTGATCGAAGTGCAGATGGATTTGCGATAGCCGCGATAATCCAGCGGCGCGGGATAGGCGCCCGGTCCATGCCGAATTCATAGGCCAGCTTGTCGAGCGCATTGGTGGTGACGCCCGGCTGCGCGGCGATCACCAGCAGGTCGAGCGCCTCCGCCGCGATCCGGCCGGCCTTGCGCATGCCCTCGAAAGCCTCGGGCCCATGCAGGCGGATCTGGCCGCTTTTGCGGCGCGGTAGCAATTCGGCGTCGATAAAGGTCATGGATCCTTCCTGGCGCTGATCCGCGCATGGGTTGCATAGGCAAGAGATTTAGCTCTTTTGCCGCGCCGCGCAAGCGGCAAGCCTGTTGGCCGCCCGCTCCGCGGCTGTTAAAACGGCTTATGCGCGCTTTCCCGCCCAAAAATGATTTCTCCCCCTTCGGCGCCCATCGCCCGCGCGGCGCGATGCGGCGGCTGCTGGATTTCACCCAAAGCGCCGGCCTGCACTGGTTCGCCCAGCGCTCGGCGCTGATCGCGCGCGGCGTCGGCCTGCGCCGCCTGCGCGCCGCCCCGGTCGATGTCACCGTGGACACCATCGCCGCGCAAATGCGGCTCTATCCCTTCAACAACGCCTGCGAAAAGCGGCTGTTGTTCACGCCGCAATATGCCGATCGCGACGAGCGCGCCTTTGTCGCCGCGCAGATTCGCCCCGACATGACCTTCATCGATATTGGCGCGGGCTGCGGGGCGATGAGCCTGTTCGTCGCCCTGCGCGCCGGACCCGGCGCGAAAATTCTCGCTGTCGAGCCGCAGCCGGTGCTGTTCGAGCGCATGGTCTTCAACCTGCGGCAGAATCCGGCCGTTTCGGTCAAGGCGCTGGATTGCGCCGTCACCGATTCGGAGGGCGAGGCGATATTGTTCTTCAACCCCTACGATCTCGCCGAAAGCTCGATCCGCATGATCAATGTCGAGGGCGGCGGCGGCCAGTCGCGGGTTCCCGCCCGCTCGCTGGCCGGGCTGGCGCGCGAGGAAGGTTTCGCAGCCATCGACCTGATGAAGCTGGACATAGAAGGGGCGGAAGATCTGGCGCTGGAGCCGTTTTTGACCTCGGAGCCCGAGGACATCTGGCCGCGCGCCCTGATCCTGGCCTTTTCGCCGGGCAGATGGGACGCCGACCTCCCGGACTTGCTGAAATCGCGCGGCTACCGCAGGGTGGCGCGCACCGAGATCCTATGTCTTCTACGAACGGGGAGCGAGATGAACCAGCCCAAGCGGGTCACCGCCGCCATTCTGGTGATCGGCGACGAAATCCTGTCGGGACGCACGCGCGACACAAATAGCGGCTATATCGCGCATTTTCTCACCCAGATCGGCGTCGAGCCGCGCGAAATCCGCGTCGTTGGCGACGACCAGGACGAGATTGTCGCCGCCATCGACGCCTTGCGCGGGCGCTACGACTATCTGTTCACCACCGGCGGCATCGGCCCGACCCATGATGACATCACCGCCGACGCCGTGGCCAAGGCTTTTGGGGTCGGCATTGCCGAGGACGAGCGTGCGCTAAAACTGTTGCGCGAGCGGATCAAGCCCGAGGATTTGAACGCGGCGCGCCGGCGCATGGCGCGGATTCCCCATGGGGCCGAGCTGGTGGACAATCCGATTTCCCGCGCGCCGGGCTTCTGGCTCGGCAATGTGATCGTCATGGCCGGCGTGCCCGCGATCATGCAGGCCATGCTCGACGGCGTCGCCGCGAAAATCGCGCGCGGCGCGCCCATGCTGTCGGAAACCCTCGACGCCCACGGCCTGCCGGAAGGCGCCTATGGCGAGAGTCTGGGCGGCCTGGCGAAAAAACACCCGGAGGTCTCGATCGGCTCCTACCCGCGCCTGCAGGACGGCCGCTTCGTCAATCAGATTGTCTTGCGCGCCCGCGACGCGGAACTTTTGGCGCAGGCGGCGCGGGAGACCGCGACGGCGCTGGCGGAGATCGCCGCGCGCCACCGCCTTTGATCATTTGCTCAACGGTTCGACGAAAAAGGCCGGAAGCTCTCGGCCTTCGCAAATCGCGGCGACCATGCGGTCGGAGGCGTCCAGCGCCTCGGCTATGGTCACGTCCATGTCGAGATAGCGGTAGGAGCCGAGCCGGCCGACGAAGCTGACGCCCGGCGTCGCTTCGGCGCGTTCGACATATTTGCGCAGCATGGCCTCTTCGTCGGTCTGGCGGATCGGATAATAGGGAATGTCCTTTTCGCCGCAGAGCCGGCTGAACTCGCGATAACACACCGAGCCCTCGAACTTGTCGCGCTCCCAGGGGGCGAAATGCTTGTGCTCGGTGATGCGGGTGAAGGGGACGTCCTCGTCGCAATAGTTGAGCACCGCCGTGCCCTGGTAATCGCCCTTCGCTGTGAAACGCTCGAAATCCAGGGTGCGATAGCCGAGTCGGCCATAATCATAATGAAAATAGCGGTCGATCGGGCCGCTGTAGATCACATGGGCGAATTTTTCGTCCAGATCCTCGAATTTGGTCGCAAGCCTGATTTCCAGACCGGGCGTGTCGAAGATCGCCTTGACCACCTCCGTATAGCCTTCGCGCGGCATGGCCTGATGGGGATGGGCGAAATAGGAATCGTCATAATTGAAGCGCAACGGCAGGCGCTTGAGAATCGCGGCGGGCAGTTTCGTCGGTTCGACGCCCCATTGCTTGCGGGTGTAGCCACGGAAAAACGCCTGATAAAGCTCAGGGCCGATCATGCTCAGCGCCTGTTCCTCGAAATTGGCGGGCTCGGCGATTTTCTGCGCCTTGGCGGCGATGAAGGCGCGCGCCTCGTCCGGGCTCAAGACCTTGTTGAAGAACTGGTTGATGGTCAGAAGATTGACCGGCAGCGAAAACACCCGTCCGCCGGACACCGCCTGCACCCGGTGATTATAGGGAACCCAGTCGCCATATTTGCGCACATAGTCCCAGACCCGCTCATTGCCGGTGTGGAAGATGTGCGGCCCGTAGATATGCACCATGACGCCGGTGTCGGCGTCGCGTTCCGAATGGCAATTGCCGCCAAGGGTCGGGCGTTCGTCGATGACCAGAACCTTGTGCCCGGCCTCGGCCAGCGCCCGTCCGATCACCGCGCCGGAAAAGCCGGCGCCGACAATGCAATATCTCATGGGACCGTCCGATCGAAAAAGGGAGTGTTTTGACGACAGGCCCGTATAGAAAGGCGGCGGTTTGGGGTCAAGCGCGGCGGTTCGGCGCGGACACTGTCAGCGGCGGCGGGCGTTTCGCCGCGATCACCAGGGCGATGCCGCCGAGCACGGCCGCCGAGGCGGCGATCAGCCGCAAGCTCGGCGCTTCCCCCAGCAGCGCCGCGCCGCCGAAAGCCGCCAGAATCGGCGCGCTCAACTGCACCGTCGCGCCCTGGGCGGGGGTCAGTCCGCGCAATGCGGAATACCAGATGGCGTAGCCCAGTCCCGAGGCGAGCGCGCCGGACAGGACGGCGAGCAGCGCGCCCCGCGCGGAAAGCTCGAGTCCATAGGGCGCGGCGAGCGCCAGCAGCGCCAGAGCCAAAGGCGCGGCGCGGCGGAAATTGCCGGCGGTGGCGGCCAGCGGATCGGCGGCGCCGCGGCCCAGCAGCGAATAAAAGCCCCAGGCGACGCCCGCCGCCAGCATCAGGCTCGCGCCCAGAACCGGCGGGGCGGCGACGCCCGGCGCCAGAAGCCAGCCAAGCCCGCCCAGCGCCAAGGCGAAGCCCAGGCTTTGCGGCGGCGTGAATCTTTCGCCGCGCCAAAGCCCGGCGGAAATCATGGTCGCCTGAACCGCGCCGAACAAGAGCAGCGCGCCCGTCCCGGCGGCGAGGCTGCGATAGGCCAGCGAAAAGCCGGCGGCATAGGCGAACAGCGCCAGGGCGGCGGGCCAGCTTCCCTGGGGCGCGCCGGCGGTTTTTCCGGCGCGCGGAAGCAGCAGCCAGAGCATGGCGGCGCCCGAGGCGATGCGGATGAAGGTGAAGCTGGCGGCGTCCATGTCTCCCGCCGCCAGGGCCGCGCGGCAGAGCAGCGAATTGGCGGCGAAGGCGCTCATGGCCAGCGCCGTCAGGCCGAGGGTTCTGGGGGCGGGATGCGGAAAAACGCTCATCCGGCAACATGACGCGCGGGCATTGTTCGCGCAAGTTTGTTCGATGCTACCGCCAGAGGGCGCTTTTCCTGTTTTCGTATAGCTCGAGACTCGCGGCCAGAACTATCAAAGAGAAAAACAGCGCCATCGCCAGATTCAGCGCATCGCTTTCCTGTTGCGTGACGTAGACGGTCCGTCCGTGATCGATGAGCGGAACGGTCATGCGCCTTTCTGGAACGGGCGTTTTTGGCATTCGCGCGATATCGTCGTCATAAGCATGCGATGTCCAGAACCATCCGGCCATTCCCACGACGGCGAGCGCGATTTTGATGGATTTGAGCATTCGGGTTGGCCCGGAAGAATTGAAACGCCAATCAATCCAGCACAATTGTCCAAGCAAGATGTTAAGCGTCAGGGGGCGCCGAGCGCGACGGTGAAAAAATCCTTGAGCCGCCGCCGGTATTCAGGCGTGTCGGCCCCGCTCGCCATGTTGTGGTCCATTCCGTCGAGCAACAGCAGCGCCTTCGGGCCGGCGGCGGCGGCCAGCATGGCGCGGCTTTCCTCCGGCGGGGTGAAACGATCGGCGCCGCCGCCGACGATCAGCACGGGCGCGCGGATTTGGGTCAAGGCGTCGATGGGGCGCAGGCGCTCGGGCCAGACGCCGAAACGCAGCGGGGCCTGATAGGCGAGCAGCGGCGTCAGCAGCAAAGGTCCGGGCTGCGGCAGGAAAGCGGCGATGCGATTGCCAATGGCGCGGAAAATATCGGGATAAACCGCCTGGAGCACGAAGGCCTGGGCGGGCAGCGGGCCGTCTTCGCCAAGCAGCGCCGCCGCGCCGCCAAGCGAAACGCCGACCACGCCAATGGCCGCGCCGTGCTGCCGGGCCTTCAGCCAGTCGAATGCGGCGCGGGCGTCGCGCAATTCGGTGAGGCCGAAGGCATGGGCGGCCTCGCTGGATTCGCCATGGCCGCGAAAGTCGATGACCAGCACGGCATAGCCCTGGCTGGAAAGCCAGGCGGCGTTGCCGGCCATGCTCTGCCGCGACGCGCCGAGACCGTGCAGCAGCCAGCAGGCCGGGCGCATTTACGCTTTTTCCCGGCCAGTAGGTCGCGGCGAGAGTCAGGGAATCGGCGGTCTGGATCGTCAGGTCGCGCGCCGGCGGCGTCGCCGCGACCGGCGCGACCGGAAAGCGCCGCCAGGTCATCAGCGAGCCGGCCCGCCAGGCCCCGCCGAGGACAACAATTACGGCGACGACAAGGAAAATCATGATGAAACGTCTCAAACGCATGAATGAACCGTTGGGCGATCGTTAAAGTGGGCGCAGGCTAGCGGGCGGCGGTAAATATTTCCCCGCCGCTTGCCAAAGCCTCGCGCCTGATATAAAGCCACCGCTCCAATCCACATGCGAAGGACGGCGGCCTGATCCAAGGTTCGCTCCGGTGGCTTCATCCGAAGCCGAAACTTCGCAGAGGCTCAACCGGAGAATATTGATTATGGCGCTTCCCGATTTCACCATGCGCAGCCTGCTCGAAGCCGGCGCCCATTTCGGCCACCAGTCGCATCGCTGGAACCCGAAAATGGCCCCCTATATTTTCGGCGCGCGCAACAACATCCATGTCATCGATCTCGCCCAGACCGTGCCGCTGCTGCATCAGGCTCTGAAGGCGGTCTCCGACACGGTGGCCAAGGGCGGCCGCGTGCTGTTCGTCGGCACCAAGCGCCAGGCGCAGGAGCAGATCGCCGACGCCGCCAAGCGTTCCGCGCAATATTATGTCAACTCCCGCTGGCTCGGCGGCATGCTGACCAACTGGAAGACCATTTCGGCCTCGATCTCGCGCCTGCGCAAGATCGACGAGCAGCTTGGCGCCGGCGCCTCCGGCCTGACCAAGAAAGAGCGCCTGATGCTGTCGCGCGAGCAGGAAAAGCTCGAAAAGGCGCTGGGCGGCATCAAGGATCTCGGCGGCGTGCCCGACCTGATCTTCGTCATCGACACCAACAAGGAACAGCTGGCGATCAAGGAGGCCGCGCGCCTCAACATTCCCGTCGCCGCCATTCTCGACACCAATTGCGATCCGGACGGCATCACCTTCCCGATCCCCGGCAATGACGACGCCGGCCGCGCCATCGCGCTCTATTGCGACCTGTTCGCCCGCGCCGCGCTCGACGGCATTTCCCGCAGCCAGGGTTCGCTGGGCGTCGATCTCGGCGCTTCCGAAGCGCCGGTCGCCGTGGAACTGCCCAGCGAGGCCGAAGTCGCCGCCGCCCCCACCGGCGAGGTTTTCGAGCTGCTGACCGCCCCGCGCGGCGCGCCCGACGATCTGACCAAGCTCGCCGGCGTCGGCCCGCAGGTCGAGAAGAAGCTCAACGACGGCGGCGTGTTCCACTATTGGCAGCTTGCCGCGGCCAGCGACGCCGATATCGCCAAGCTCGAAGCCGACCTCAAGCTCAGCGGCCGCGTCGGCGCCTGGGCCAAGCAGGCGCGCGAAATCCTCGCCGCCTGAGTTTTTCGCCCGCGAGATGTTTTGGCGGCGCGCCCGGTTCCTTCCGAGCGCGCCGTTCTCATAAAGACTGTCGCGGCGGCGTAATAAAATTTCTGTTTCCATAGGCCGGGGCGACCAGCGATTCGCCGGGCCAAGCTCAAGAGGAAGACGTTCATGGCCAATATCACCGCCGCTCTGGTGAAAGACCTGCGCGAAAAGACCGGCGCCGGCATGATGGATTGCAAACAGGCGCTCAGCGCGACCGACGGCGATATCGAAGCCGCCGTGGACTGGTTGCGCAAGAAGGGCCTGTCCAAGGCCGCCAAGAAGTCCGACCGCGTCGCGGCCGAAGGCCTGGTCGGCATCGCCGTCCATGGCGTCAATGGCGTGGTCGTCGAGGTCAATTCCGAGACCGATTTCGTCGCCCGCAACGAGGAATTCCAGGCGCTGGTCAAGACCATCGCGCTGGTCGCCGTCGAGAAGGGCGAGACCGAGGTCGAGGCGCTGAAGAACCAGCATTATCCCGGCGCCGGCGGCACGGTGGCCGACGCCATTTCCAACGCCATCGCCACCATTGGCGAAAACATGACGCTGCGCCGCGTCGCTTCGCTGTCGGTGTCCGACGGCGTGATCGGCGCCTATCTGCATAACGCCATTTCCGAAGGCGTCGGCAAGATCGGCGTGCTCGTGGCGCTGGAATCGACCGGCGACAAGACCCAGCTCGCCGATCTCGGCCGCAAGATCGCCATGCATGTCGCGGCGACCAACCCGCTGGCGCTCGACTCCGCCGGCGTCGACCCGGCGACCCTGGAGCGCGAAGCCAATGTTCTGCGCGATAAAAACGCCGGCAAGCCGCCCCACGTGCTCGACAAGATCGTCGAATCCGGCCTGAAGACCTATTTCAAGGAAGTCACGCTGGTCGAGCAGGCCTATGTCCATGACGGCGGCAAGACGGTCGCCCAAGCCGTGGCCGAAGCCGCCAAGACCGTCGGCGCCCCCGTGGCGCTGAAGGGTTTCGTCCGCTACGCGCTCGGCGAAGGCATCGAGAAGCAGGAATCCGATTTCGCCGCCGAAGTCGCGGCGACGGTCAAGGGCGACGCCTGAGCTTTTCGGGCCTGAACGAAAGACACAAGGGCGGCCTCGCGGGGCCGCCCTTTTTTGTGGAAACGGCGACGGCGTCGCAAAAAACAAAAAAAAACAGCCGGATGCGGGCGCATCCGGCTGTTTTGGGTGCGTTCGGGCCGGCGCGCCAGGGATGGCGCGCCGCTCGGGCTCACATCTCGACGTCGCCGGCTTCCGCCAGCGCCGCGCCGACTTCCAGGCCGAGATCGGCCATGGTGGTCTCCTCGCGGACAACAGCGGCTTCGCCCTTGGCCTGGCGTTCGGCTTCTTCCGGCGAGCGGGCGATGTTGATGACGATCTCGCAATCCACTTCCGGATGCAGATGGACCGGAACCTTGTGCAGGCCCAGGGTCTTGATCGGCGTGTTGAGCACGATCTGGTTGCGCTCGATGGTGAAGCCGCCGGCGGTGGCCGCTTCGGAAATGTCGCGCGCGGCGACCGAGCCATAGAGATGGCCGGCTTCGCCCGCCTGGCGCAGGATGACGAAGCTTTGGCCGTTGAGTTTCTCGGCGACCTTCTCGGCCTCGCCCTTGCGCTCGAGGTTGCGGGCTTCGAGCTGGGCGCGCTGGCCCTCGAAGTTTTTCTTATTGGCTTCGGTGGCGCGCTGCGCCTTGCCGCGCGGCAGCAGGAAATTGCGGGCGAAACCGTCGCGCACGCGGACGACCTCCCCCATCTGGCCGAGCTTGGCGACGCGTTCGAGCAGAATGACTTCCATATTAAGACTCCTGTTTCCATGGGTTTGATGGCGCGCGCCTTGCGGGCGCGCAGGGCAAATGCGGACTCAAGGAGTTCCGAATAGGGTGAGCAGGGCCAGCAGCGGCGGCGCGACCAGCAGGCCGACGGTCGCCAGCGCGTAGAGCGCGGTCAGCAGGCCGCCGCGCGACGCATGGCCGCGCGTGAGGGCATGGGCGGCGGCCAGACCTTGCATGGCCAGGGCGACGCCGCAGGCGGCGGCGAGAGCGCCGGCGAACACCGCCACGGCGCCGCCGAAAAAGCAGGCGGCCGCGGCGAGGGCGAACAAGGGCGCGACAATACGCGGCAGAATCAGCGTCTCGGGGAGCGGCGGCCAGGGCCGTCCGAGCCGCCCGGAGATTTCCACCGTGCGCGCGGCCAGCCAGAGATTGAGCGCCAGCAGCAGGGTCTGCGACGCCGCCATCGCCGCCGGGAAGCTCAGCACCGCCAGTTTTTTCGCCAGCGCGAAGTCAATGTCCGGGGCGATTTTTTTTAGCCCGCTCAGGGCTTGGTCCAGCGCCGGGCCATATTCGCTCAGCGCCGAGTCCAGCGCGGCGGTAAAGCCGCCTTCGCTCCAGATCAGCCCGCCGGTCAGCGCCCAGGCGGCGAACGCGGCCAGCGCCGTGGCGGCGGCGAGCAAGGCGCCAGGCGACAGATGGTGGGGCAGGGGCGCCGCATCGGGCGAGCTCGGATTATAGGTCCAGCGCGCCGCCGCGCCCAGCGCGAAGCCGGGGAGGCCGAAACCGAGGAAAAACGTCAGGCCGAGCAGGGGCTCGCCGGCATAGGCGAGAAAGCCGGCGCCGGCGCCGGCGCCGAACAAGGCGGCGCCGGCGGAAAAGCCCAGGGCGCCGATCAGCAGCGGCAGAATGCAGACATAGGCCAGCATCATGGCGAGGCCGGTCCCCCGCGTCGAGGCGGCGAACAGCAGGGCGCTGGAAAGACCGGCGCCGAAGCCGACCAGACGGTCGGACCATTCGATGGGTGGCTTGTTGTCGTTCATGCCTGTCGCTGTCCCGGTTTGCTGGCCGGTTAGGGACGGGTCGAAACGCCCGTCCCAGCGGGTAAGGCGCGACCCGGGGCCGCGCCTTTTCCCAGAATTACACGATCACGTAGGGCAGCAGGCCCAGGAAGCGGGCGCGCTTGATGGCCTGGGCCAGTTCGCGCTGTTTCTTGGCGGAGACGGCGGTGATGCGCGAGGGCACGATCTTGCCGCGCTCGGAAATGTAGCGCGACAGCAGACGGGTGTCCTTATAGTCGATCTTCGGCGCGTTCGGGCCCGAGAAGGGGCAGGTCTTGCGGCGGCGGAAGAAGGGGCGGCGCGCGGCGCCGGCGGCCGAGGAGGTCGTCGAGGTGGGCGTGGTCATCAATAGGCTCCTTCGGCGTTGTCGTCACGGCGCGGGCGCGGCGGGCGGCCGCCGGGACCGCGGGAGCGGTCGCCCCGGTCGCCGCGTTCGCCGCGCGCATCGTCGTCGTCGCGCTTGCGCAGTTGCGCCGAGGGACCATCCTCGAGCGCCTCGACACGGATGGTCAGGTGGCGGAGAATGTCTTCGTTGATCGACCACTGGCGCTCGGCCTCGGCCAGGGCGGCCGCCGGAGCGTCGACGTTGATCAGGGTGAAATGGGCCTTGCGGTTCTTCTTGATGCGATAGGCCAGGGACTTGACGCCCCAATATTCGACCTTGCCGACCGTGCCGCCGAGTCCGGTGACGATGGTCTTGAACTGCTCGTTGAGGGTCTCGACCTGCTGGGCGGTGAGATCCTGGCGAGCAATATAGATGTGCTCATAGAGCGCCATGAATTTGCCTTTCTCTGTTTCCGCCGCGACGATGCGTCGCGAAGGTCATCTTTTCCGGCGCGGAGCCCTTCGAGCCCGGAGAAGGCCCGACAGACTTGTTTCGAAGGCGGGAACACGGGAAGTCGGCTGTAAAAGCCTGCCAAAGCGGCCTTCCGTTCAGCCCCCGGCCAGAAGGATGAAGCGGCGCTTATAGAGGAAATCGACGAAAGATCAACCGGCGCGGGAGAGAAATTCGTCCGGGACCGGCTGGTCGCCGCCAGCCAGGTCCTTGAGCAGATAGAGCGCGATCTCCGCCGCCGGAACCGGGCGGCTGAACAGATAGCCCTGGCCGCCGCGCACGCCAAGCCCGCGCAGCAGCGCGAGCTGCGCCTCGGTCTCGACGCCCTCGGCCACCACTGTCATGCTCAAATCGCGGCCTATGGCGCTGACCGCGCGGATGATGCTGGCGGATTTCGCATTGGCTTTCCCGTCGAGATCGCGGACGAAGCTCTGGTCCACCTTGACCTTGTCGAAGGTGAAATCGTTGAGATAGGACAGCGAGGAATAGCCGGTGCCGAAATCGTCGAGGGCGATATGGACGCCGAGCGCGTGCAGTCGCGCCAGCATGTCCAGCACCAGGTCGTGATTGCCGATCAGGATGGATTCGGTGATTTCCAGCTCCAGCCGGCGCGGCGGCAGGCCGGTTTCGGCGAGCGCGGCCGATACGGTTTCGAACAGCGCGCCGCGCTCGAACTGGATTGCGGAGAGGTTGACGGCGACGCGGATGTGATCCGGCCAGTCCACGGCGTCGCGGCAGGCCTGGCGCAGCACGAAACCGCCGATTTCGACGATCGCGCCGGTTTCCTCGGCGACGGGAATGAATTCGGCCGGCGAAATCGCGCCAAGCTCCGGATCGGTCCAGCGCAGCAGCGCCTCGACCGCCATGGCGCGGTTTTCGACCAGATCGATCACCGGCTGATAGGCCAGGGTCAGCTCGCCGCGCGTCTCGGCCTCGCGCAGGCGGGCGCCGAGCAGGCGCTGGCGGCGGATCGCCAGCGCCATGTCCTCGACGAAGAACTTGACCGCGCCGCGTCCGGAATCCTTGGCGTCGTAAAGCGCCATATCCGCCGCCTTGAGCAGCGATTCGGCGTCGCCCTCGGCGGCGTCCTGGGGAAACAGCGCCACGCCGACGCTGGCGCCGATGCGCACGATCCGGCCCTCGATGTAAAAGCTCGCGCTCAGCGCGCGCACCAGCGCCGAGGCGATCCGCGCGGTCAGCAGCCGGTCTGCGGCGCCAAGCAGCACCATGAATTCGTCGCCGCCGAAACGGGCGACGAAACTGTCGGCGCCGGTCACCAGCCGCATCCGTCCGGCCACAAGCCGCAGCAATTGATCGCCGACATGATGGCCGTGGCTGTCGTTGACTTCCTTGAAACGGTCGAGATCGACCGAAAGCAGACTGAAACGCGGCGCGCCCGGCGCCTCGATGGTCGCGGCCAGCTTTTCGGCGAAATAGGCGCGATTGGGCAGATTGGTGACCGGATCGAACCGCGCCATGCGCTGAATGTTCTCGCGCGCCGCATGTTCGGCGGTGACGTCGGCGACCGTCACCACAGAGCCGCGCGCCATGCGCTCGCGGGAAAAAGACAGCACACGGCCGTCGGTCAGCCGCCAGACTCCCGAAGCCTCGCCGCGTCCGGTGAAAAAGTCCCGCAAGGCCGCCGGGCGCTCCTCCGGCTGAAGCAGCGGCGCCAGCACATCGGCGACCAGCCGCTCCGCCGAGGTCCCCACCGGATCGGACGACAGCCCGAACATTTCGACGAATTGCCTGTTGGCGACGCGGATGATCCCCTCGTTGTCGGTCATCTCCAGGCCGCGCGCCATATTGTTGAGCGCCGTGTCGAATTTCTCCGCCGCGTCCTCGGCGGCGCGACGGGCCATCAGCATGGACACCAGATTGCCATGCAGGCTCTGCGAGGTGTCGCGAATATGTCGCAACACCATCAGGCCCATGGCCGCGGCGAAATAGCCGCTGGCGCCGCCCTTGACGATCATGGCGGCGCAGAACGGCAGGGTCACCAGAGCCGATTGCAAGGCCACCGACCGCGGCGAACCGCAGCAACGCGCGGGGCTGCTGACGTTGAACACGAGGCTGCCGGCGACCAGCAGCAATTGGTCGGCGGGATGGTCGTTGTCGAGCAAGGCGGCGAACAGCGCCAAGCCAAGCGCGAGACTGAAGAATCCGAGGACCCAGAAATAGCCGTTTTCGGCCCGCGCCACGTCGGCTTCGTTCGCCAGCCAATCGCCAGATCGCGAGCGAAATAGCCGGTGCGCCTCGCGATCGGCGACGATGCGGGTCAGTCCGGCGATGGCCAGCAGAAAATCGCAGGCGACGGAAAACACATCGGGGCTGTGATCGGAGAGGTAAAGTCCAATCGCCACATAGGCGAGAACATTCGGCCAATTGGCCGCGGCCCCGGCGAAAACCGATTCGATCAACGCCCGATAGACCGGAAAGGGCAAATCCCTGTCGGATGTCGCGCGGCTGGAAAAGCTGAACATGGACGCAATCATCGAAAACCCGGGCAGGACCTGAGACAGGGCGAGGGGCTTCTGACATGAAGCATCGGACGCCGGCGACATCCCGGCCCGCCGCGCGCGATTTGGCGCGGACCTTCCAATCTTCGCTTAAAGCAATGAAAAAACGGTGTATGCGCCTCCCGTGACGGCGCGTGCGGCCCGCAGGAACTGTCGCTGCGACCTTTGGCCCTTGCGCGCCGCCGGTCAAGCTGCATAGGCTGGAATGTTTCGGTGCAAGAAACCGTCAGGAGACGCAAGCGATGAAAAACAAATTTTTCGCCGAATTTTTCGGAACGTTCTGGCTGGTGTTCGGCGGTTGCGGCAGCGCCGTGCTCGCCGCCGCCTTTCCGCATCTCGGCATCGGCTTCGCCGGCGTGGCGCTGGCTTTCGGCCTGACCGTGCTGACCATGGCCTATGCCGTCGGCGGCGTGTCGGGCGGCCATTTCAACCCGGCGGTGTCCTTTGGCCTCGCGGTGGGCGGGCGCTTTTCCTGGGGCGAATTGATTCCCTATTGGGTGGCCCAGGTGCTGGGCGGTCTCGCGGGCGCCGCCGTGCTTTACGCTATCGCCTCGGGGCGCCCGAGTTCAAGGCCGGCGGCTTCGCCTCCAATGGCTATGGCGAATTGTCGCCCGGGCATTATACGCTGGCCGCCTGCCTGATCGCCGAAGTGGCGCTGACCGGCTTTTTCCTCATCGTCATTCTCGGTTCGACGTCCAAGACGGCGCCGGCGGGCTTCGCCCCCATCGCCATCGGCCTTGCCCTGACGCTGATCCATCTGATCTCGATCCCGGTGACCAACACTTCGGTCAATCCGGCGCGCTCGCTGGCGGTCGCGGTTTTCGCTCAGACCGGCGCGCTTGGGCAGCTCTGGGCCTTCTGGGTCGCGCCCTTGCTCGGGGCCGCGCTCGGCGCCTCGATCTGGAAGGGGCTGATCGCCACGCCCGAATCGGAAGGTTGAAAAAGCCTGGGGCCAAGCCGCGCTTAAAGCGGCCGAGGCGGCTTGACAGGGGCGAACGCGGGCGCCAAATGCCCGCGTTCGCTTTCAATAACCGTTAAGGGAGCCGCCTTTGTCCGTCGCCTTCATCTTTCCGGGCCAGGGGTCTCAGGCCATTGGCATGGGCAAGGCGCTTCACGACGCCTTTCCAGCGTCGCGCGCCGTTTTCGACGAAGTTGACGCCGCGCTGGGCGAAAAGCTGTCTTCGCTGATTTTCGAAGGCGAAGCCGCCGAACTCATGCTGACGGCCAACGCCCAGCCGGCGCTGATGGCGGTGAGTCTGGCCGCCCTGCGGGCGCTGGAGAGCGAAAAAGGCGTCAATCTCGCCCGCGACGTCAAATATGTCGCCGGCCATTCGCTTGGCGAATATTCGGCTCTGGCCGCCGCCGGCGCGCTGAAAATCGCCGACGCCGCGAAATTGTTGCGCCTGCGCGGCGCGGCCATGCAGAAGGCGGTTCCGGTGGGTGAGGGCGCCATGGCGGCGCTGCTCGGCGCCGAGGCCGAACAGGCGCGGAAAATCGCTGGCGAGGCCGAAGCCGCCTCGGGCGAGCTGTGCCAGCTCGCCAATGACAATGGCGGCGGACAGGTGGTGGTCTCCGGCGCGAAAAAAGCGGTGGAGCTGGCCATCGAAATCGCCAAGGCGCATGGAATCAAGCGCGCCTTGCTGCTGCCGGTCTCCGCGCCCTTCCATTGCGCGCTGATGCAGCCGGCGGCGGAAGCCATGCGGGCGGCGCTGGCCGAGACGACCATCGTCAAGCCTGCGGTCGAGGTGGTGGCCAATGTCACGGCGGCCCCGGTTTCCGACCCCGACGATATCCGCAAATTGCTGGTCGCCCAGGTCTGCGGCGCGGTGCGCTGGCGCGAATGCATGGGTTTCATGCACAAGAGCGGCGTGGATCTGTTCGTCGAAATCGGCGCGGGCAAGGTGCTGGCCGGTCTGGTCAAGCGCACCGCCGAGGGCGCGCGGGCGCTGAATGTCGGGATACCCCAAGAAGTCGAATCATTTAGCCTTTCCTGAGGCTTGTGGAGAGTAGTTCATGTTCGATCTCAATAATCGCGTCGCTTTGGTCACTGGCGCTTCCGGCGGCCTGGGCGCGGCGATCGCCCGCGCCTTGCACAAACAGGGCGCCAAGGTCGTGCTGTCGGGCACCCGCCGCGAGGCGCTCGACGCCCTAGCCGCCGAACTGGGCGCCGGCGCCTTTGTCGCCCCCTGCAACCTTTCCGACAGGGAAGCGGTGGAAAAGCTGATTCCCGAGGCCGAGGCGCTGGCCGGCCCCATCGACATTCTGGTGAACAACGCCGGCGTCACCAGGGATGGCTTGTTCATGCGGATGAAGGACGAGGACTGGAGCGCGGTGCTGACCGTCAATCTCGAATCCGCCTTCCGCCTGTCGCGCGCCGCGATCAAGGGCATGATGAAGCGCCGTCACGGCCGCATCGTCAACATTACCTCGGTGGTCGGCGTCACCGGCAATCCCGGCCAGGCCAATTATTGCGCCTCCAAGGCCGGGCTGATCGGCATGAGCAAGTCGCTGGCCGCCGAAATCGCCGCCCGCAACATCACCGTGAATTGCGTCGCCCCCGGCTTCATCGCCAGTCCGATGACCGAGGTTTTGACCGACAAGCAGAAAGAGGCCATTCTGGGGGCCATTCCCGCCGGGGCGATGGGCAAGGGCGAGGATATTGGCGCGGCCTGCGTCTATCTGGCGAGCGATGAGGCTGGCTACGTCACGGGCCAGACCCTGCATGTCAACGGCGGAATGGCAATGATTTGAAAAGGTTGCGCCATGGTTTCGGCCGTGGCGGCAAATGCCCCCGGGGGCCTCGCAATCGTGGCTGAAGTATGTTAGCAAGCCTCGGTTTGTACGTTCCAGCGTGAAGTCCGGCGTCGCCGTCATCGATTTTCGCGTCAACGGACCCGTCCATCCTCCCGCGTCAGGCCCAAGGCCCGGCGCACTCTCGAAAAAACAACAGGGAAGCTGCAAATGAGCGATGTCGCCGAGCGCGTGAAAAAGATTGTCATCGAACATCTCGGCGTGGACGCCGACAAGGTGGTCGACAGCGCGAATTTCATTGACGATCTGGGCGCCGATTCCCTCGACACCGTCGAGCTGGTCATGGCCTTCGAAGAAGAATTCGGCGTGGAAATTCCCGATGAATCCGCCGAAGGCATCGTCACCGTCGGCGACGCCGTGAAGTTCCTGGAAAAGGCCACCGCCAAGGCCTGATCTGGCCGTCTCGCCGGAATATATCGCGCGCGACGGCTCAAGGCTCTCGCGCGCGAATGGCGTTGGGTTGGGGCGCGGACTTGCGGCGCTCGATCTCCGGCGCCGCGCCCGTCAATTTTGGCCGTCTGAATCAATAAGGGTCCGAGGAAAGCAATGCGCAGGGTCGTCATTACCGGATTGGGCATGGTGTCGCCGCTGGCCTGCGGCGTGGAACAGACCTGGAAGCGTCTGCTGGCCTGCGAAAGCGGCGCTGGACGGATCGAGGGTTTCGAAGCCTCCGATCTCGCCTGCCAGATCGCCATGCAGGTTCCGCGTCCGGGCCGGGAAAAGACCAATGCCGACGCCTTCAACGCCGACGACTGGATGGAGCCCAAGGAACAGCGCAAGGTCGACGATTTCATCATTTTCGGCGTCGCCGCGGCGACCCAGGCGCTGAAAGACGCCGACTGGGCCCCGAAGACCTATCAGGATCAGATCGAGACCGGCGTGCTGATCGGCTCGGGCATTGGCGGTCTGGGCGGCATCAACGACACCGCGCTGCTGTTGCACGACAAGGGGCCGCGCCGGGTCTCGCCCTTCTTCGTGCCGGGACGGCTGATCAATCTGATCGGCGGCCATGTCTCGATCCAGCACGGGCTGAAAGGCCCCAATCACGCCGTGGTCACCGCCTGTTCGACCGGCACCCACGCCATTGGCGACGCCGCCCGGCTGATCATGCTCGGCGACGCAGAGGTCATGGTCGCCGGCGGCGCGGAATCCGCGCTCAATCGCATCGGCATCGCCGGTTTCGCCGCCTGCAAGGCGCTGGCCACCGCCTTCAATGACAATCCCACGGCGGCGTCGCGCCCCTATGACAAGGCCCGCGACGGTTTCGTCATGGGCGAGGGCGCCGGCTGCGTCGTGCTGGAGGAGATGGAGCACGCCAAGGCCCGCGGCGCGAAAATCTACGCCGAAGTGATCGGCTACGGCATGTCCGGCGACGCGCATCACATCACCGCCCCGGCGGAAGATGGCGACGGCGCCTATCGCTGCATGCGGGCCGCCATCAAGCGCGCCGGCCTCACCGCCGGGGATATAGACTATGTCAACGCCCACGGCACCTCGACCATGGCGGACGGCATTGAATTGCGCGCCGTCGAGCGCGTGGTCGGCGACGCCGCGTCGAAAATCTCCATGTCCTCGACCAAGAGTTCGGTCGGCCATTTGCTCGGCGCGGCCGGCGCGGTGGAGGCGATTTTCTCCATTCTCGCCATTCGCGATCAGATCGCCCCGGCGACGCTCAATCTCGACAATCCCGAATATGAGACGGCGATCGATCTCGTGCCGCTGAAACCCCGGGCGCGCAAGATCGATGTGGTGCTTTCCAACTCCTTTGGCTTTGGCGGCACCAACGCTTCGTTGATTATGAAGCGGTTCGAGGCTTGAGTTCTTCGGCCGCCTGCTGCAAAGCCCGTGGCCAGGGACCGCTTTTTCGCCACAATATCCGGCGAATTTGGCGGCGGAGTTGGAGGCTTGAGCTGAGATGAGCGACCAAGGTCAGGGAGGCGGCAAGACCGGCGCGCTGGCGCGTCTAGGCCAGCGCGAGGCTTCGCGCCGCGTGGCGCAGAGCCCGGCCGAGGCCATGCATCCCGACACCGCGCCGCCGCCGCCGCCCAAAAAGCGCAACTCCACGCTCGCGGCCCTGTCGGGCCTTTTGACCTTCGCGCTGGTCGTCGTGGTTCTCGCCGGGATCGGCTTGGTCTTCGCCAGCCGCAGCGCCCGCGAGCCCGGCCCGCTGGCCGCCGACAAGGTGGTGCTGATTCCCGCCGGCTCCGACGCCGATGAGATTTCGCAAATTCTGGTCGATCAAGGCGTGATCGACAGCCGCGTGTCCTTCGCCGGCGCCCTGTTTGTCGAGGGTTTGCGCGCCAAGCTCAAGGCCGGCGAATATTTGTTCAAGCAGCAGGCCTCGCTGCAGGAGGTGATCGACACCATCGTCTCCGGCAAGTCGATCCTCCATGCCGTGACCATTCCAGAGGGGCTGACCAGCGCCCAGATCGTCGAAAAGCTGCGCGAGGACGACGCGCTGACCGGCGAGATCCGCGAAATCCCGCGCGAAGGCGCGCTGCTGCCGGAGACCTATAAGTTCCAGCGCGGCGACACCCGCGCCAACATTCTGCAAAAAATGGCGCGCGACCAGAAGGCGCTGCTGGAGGAATTGCTGCGCCGCCGCGTCGCCGATTTGCCCTTGGGTTCGCCGGCGGAAATGGTCACGCTCGCCTCGGTGGTGGAAAAGGAGACGGGCCGCGCCGATGAGCGCCCGCGCGTCGCCGCCGTCTTCCTCAACAGGTTGAGGAAACATATGCGGCTGCAATCCGATCCGACCGTGGTCTATGGCCTGGTCGGCGGGCAGGGGACGCTGGGCCGGGGCATCACCCGCGACGATCTGGAGTCGCGCACGCCCTACAACACCTATGTCATCGACGGCCTGCCGCCGGGGCCGATCGCCAATCCCGGCCGCGCGGCGCTGGAGGCGGTCGCCAATCCCTCGCGCACGGCGGAGCTCTATTTCGTCGCCGACGGCGCGGGCGGCCATGTCTTCGCCGAAAGCCTCGACGCCCATAACCGCAATGTGCAGAAATGGCGGCAATTTGAGCAGAAGGACAAGGCCAAGGCCGGCCATGACGATCATGGCGCGCTGCCGGCGCCGACGCCTTTCGGCGCCCTGCCGCCTTCCGCCGATTTCGCCGCCGCGCCGCCGCTTTTCCCGCCGAGCCTGTCGCGCGAGGCCAGGGCTTTGGCGCGATTGGCCCCGGCGCTGCCGGGCGCGCCGCCGCCGCCGCGCCAGATCGCCGATTACGAGACCGCTCCAGGCGCCGCGCCGCAGGTCGATCTCGGCGGGCGCGAATTGGCCGATGCGGAAATGGGCGGCGCCACCCGCGCCGAAAACGATCTCGATGGCCCCGCCGCGCCCTTGGCCGCATCGGAAGGCAGGGCGCGCGCCGCCGCCAATAGGCTGGATGGCCCGGCGGCGCCAGTGGACGCGGAGTCGCTGGCCTATGCGCCGCCGGCGCCTGCCAGCGGCCTGGCGGCCAATGGCAAGCCGAAAATCTACGACGCCTCCGCCGGCACGGCGCTCGATCCGCTGCTCGACAAGGGCTGGGATCTCAACAGCCCAAAGACCGTGGATTTGAGCTCGCCCTTCGGCAAGACGACGAAATAGCGCCCCGGGCGGGCGGCCGTCTCGACCTTTGCGACGTCGGCCAAAATCTGTCCTGGTGTTGAATCCGCCCAGCGGGTGGATTTCGCCGCCGCCTTGCATTAGAGCAGTGCGAACCCGCCGATTTCAGGACGCTCCATGACCCTCGCCAGCATGACCGGCTTTGCCCGCCAATCCGGTTTTTCCGCGCCTTTCCGCTGGCATTGGGAAATCAAGACCGTCAATTCCAAGGGGCTCGACCTCAGGCTGCGGCTGCCGCCGGGCTTCGACGCGCTCGATCCGCCGACGCGCGCCGCCATCGCCAGGATCGTCACGCGCGGCGCCTGTCAGGTCAATCTGAGCGTGACCCGCGAGGCGGCGGCGGTCGCGCCGCGCCTCAATCGCGAGCTTCTGGCGCAATTGCTCGAGGCGGTGGCGGCGCTGCCTGTGCCGCTCAACATCGGCCCGGCGACGCTCGACGGCGTTCTGGGCCTGCGCGGCGTCATCGAGACCGGCGAAGGCGAGGAGGACGAAGCGGCGCTGGCCTCGGCCCAGGGTGAAATGCTGCGCGGCCTCGACGCGGCGCTGGCCGATCTGCGCGCCATGCGGCTCAGCGAAGGCGCGGCGCTGAATATTGTGTTGGGGCAAAGGCTCGACGCCATCGACCGGCTGACCCGCGCCGCCGACGCCTGTCCGGCGCGCAAGCCCGAGGCGGTGCGGGAAAAGCTGCGCGCGGCCATAGCCCAACTCAGCGAACTCGGCCGTTTCGACGAGACGCGGCTACATCAGGAGGCGATCCTGCTCGCCGCCAAGGCCGATATTCGCGAGGAGCTGGACCGGCTCCATTCCCATGTCGCGGCGGCGCGCAAGCTCTTGGCCGAGGGCGGCGCCGTCGGCCGTCGCCTGGACTTCCTGGCCCAGGAATTCGGCCGCGAAAGCAATACGCTTTGCGCCAAGTCCAACGATTCCGCTTTGACGGCGATCGGTCTGGAACTGAAGGTGGAAGTCGAACAATTGCGCGAACAGGCGCAGAATATCGAATGAGGTTGTCATGACTGCGGAAGGCGAGAAACGCCGGGGCCTGATGCTGATCCTGTCCTCGCCCTCGGGGGCGGGCAAGACCACGCTGACCCGCATGCTGCTGCAGGAACCGGAACTCGACTTGAAGCTGTCGATCTCCGACACGACGCGCAAACGCCGCTCCAGCGAGGCCGACGGCATCCATTATCATTTCCTCGACAGCGTCGAGGACTTTTTGCGCCGCCGCGACGCCGGCGATTATCTCGAACACGCCGAGGTCCACGGCAATTATTACGGCACGCCGCGCAAGGCGGTCGAGGAGCGCCTCGCCCATGGCCGCGACGTGTTGTTCGACATTGATTATCAAGGCGCCCTTCAGGTCCGCGACAAGGCGCCCGAGGACGTGGTGAGCGTGTTCATCCTGCCGCCGTCGATGAAGGAATTGCGCGCCCGTCTTGAGCGCCGCGCCGAGGACAGCGCCGACACCATCGAAAAACGCCTGGCCGCCGCCCGCGACGAGATCGGCCGCTGGCGCGATTACGATTATGTGCTGGTCAATGACGACATCCAGCGCACCTTCGACGATCTGCGCGCCATCGTCCGCAGCGAGCGCCAGCGCCGGCCGCGCGTGGTCGAGGGCATAGACGCATTCGTCGGCAAGCTTTTGGCGGAAGACGCCTGAGCCGCAACCTCGCAGGGCCCATGTCCGAACCGCGACAAAATCTGAGCAAGAACTTCCTGCCCGCCGCCGCCGCGCAGCCGGTGGAGTGGATCGTCGCCGAGGGCTACACAGATTACGGCTTCGCGCTGAAACGGATGGAAGACTGGGCGGCGGCGATCGCCGAGGGGCGCGCGACCGAAAAAGTCTGGCTGGTCGAGCATCCGCCGCTCTACACCGCCGGGACCTCGGCCCAGCCGCAGGACCTGCTCACCCAGGAATTTCCAGTGTTCGACGCCGGGCGCGGCGGCCAATACACCTATCACGGTCCGGGCCAGCGGGTGGCCTATGTGCTGCTCGACCTGAGCCGGCGCCGGCGCGACGTGCGCGCCTTCGTCGGCGCGCTGGAAAGTTGGCTGATCGCCAGTCTCGACAGGTTCAACGTCAAGGGGGAGACCCGCGAGGATCGGGTCGGCGTCTGGGTGCGGCGTCCGGAAAAGCCCGCCGGGCCGAATGGCGAAGCCGCCGAAGACAAGATCGCCGCCATTGGCGTGCGCCTGCGCCGCTGGGTGTCCTTCCATGGCGTCTCGCTCAATGTCGAGCCGGACCTCAGCCATTTCAAGGGCATCGTTCCCTGCGGCATCGCCCAGAGCCATCTGGGCGTCACCAGCCTGGTCGATCTGGGCCTGCCGGTGACCATGGAGGATGTCGATGTCGCCCTGCGGCAAGCGTTTGAACCGATTTTTGGCCCGACCGCAGCGGTTTCTGGCGTAGATTCTTAACCATTCTGGCGCAGGTTTTCCGGTGAATGAACCGGATAAACCGATGACCCGCCGCGCCCTTTTCGCCGCTCCGCTGGCGTTTCTGTTCGCCGCCGGCCCCGCCATGGCCGAGGATTGGCGCTTTTGCGTCGGCGTCGCGCCCGCCAGCCATGAGACGCTGATTTCAGATATTTTTTCCAGCCATGCCGACAGCGCCCGCCTGGAGCGCAAGCTCGAGGACTATGCCCGCGCCCATCGCGGCAAGGCGCTCACTTTCCAATGTCCTGTCGGCGGCGACCGGGTGACCGCGCTCAACGGCCAGACCTCGGCGCTCCAGTTCAACCGCGCCATGGGCTACGCGGTCAACGGCCTGCCCGCCAATGAAGTGGCCATCGCGCTGGGCGAGGACCTGTTCTGACACATGACCGGCGGGCGGGCGCATGGACCCGGTAATCCTTGTCGACGCCGACGCCTGTCCGGTGAAGGACGAGTGCTACAAGGTCGCCGGGCGCCACGGGCTGAAACTGTTTCTGGTCGCCAATCGGCTGTTGCAGGCGCCGCGCCATCCGATGATCGAGCGCGTGCTGGTTCCGCAGGGGCCGGATGTGGCCGACGACTGGATCGCCGAACGCGCCGACCCTGGAAAAATCGTCGTCACCGCCGATATTCCGCTCGCCGCGCGCTGCGTCAAGGCGGGCGCGCAGGCGCTGGCGCCCAATGGCAAGATTTTCGACGAGGCCTCGATCGGCATGGCCCTGGCAATGCGCGATCTAATGGAGGATTTGCGCTCCGGCGGCGCGATCACCGGCGGGCCCAAGGGTTTTTTACCGCGCGACCGCTCGGCCTTCCTCTCCGCCCTGGAGCGCTGCGTCCAGCTGGCGCGCAGGAGGTCGCGGCCGGAGGTTTGAGGCCTGGCTACTCCGTGGCGAAAACAGCGATGGACAGAAACAAGCCGAAAAACAGGAAAAGCGCCACCAGCCCGAGCAGCATCCAGCGGTCGCCGGCGCTCGCCGATTCGTCTTCGTTTTCGACTGGTTTGACGAGGTCCGGCGCGGGGGCGACGGCGACGGGGGCTTCGACAAGTGGCGCTTCGATAACTGGCGCTTGGATCGGCGCGACGGTTTGGGGCGCCGGGCGTTGCGGCGCGGGCCTCGCCTGGCGGGGCGCGCCCTGGCGCAGCCAGCGTCCGTGAATCACCACGAAAATCGCGCAGGCCAACGGCAGGGTGAAGGCCAAGGCCGGCGATTGGCTCTGGACAAAGCCGGCGAAAACCGGATCGCCGGCGATCATGCCGCCGGCCACCCAGCCGAGCAGGGCGCCGCCGAGATCGACCAGCAGCGGAAATGCCCGCATCAGCCGCGAGAAGCCGAAGGAGCCGAACACGATCAGCGGGATGGTCAGGAGCAGGCCGAAGGCCAGCAGCCAGAAGGAGCCGCCGGAAACCGCGCCCAGCGCCATGACATTGTCGAGGCTCATTACCGCGTCGGAGACGATAATCAGCCCTGCGGCGGCGGCGATCCCCTCATCGGGATCATAGGCGAGATGAGCCTCCTCCTCGCGTTCGGCCATCAGATTGAGGGCGACGATCAGCAAGGGCAGGGCGCTCAGCAATTGCAAAAAGGGCAGCTTCATCAGCGCGCCGGTCATCAGCGTCAGGATCAGCCGCAGAAAAATCGCGCCGCCGGCGCCAGCCAGGCCGCCTTGCGCGCCTGTTCCGGCCCGAGCCTTCGGCAGGCCAGCGCGATCACCAGGGCGTTGTCGCCGGAGAGCAGCAGATCGAGCAGCACGATCTGCGCGAAAGCGCCGAAAGTCGTGGCGGCGACGGCTCCGTCCATTATTTCGCCGGCCCGTTTTTCAAGGCGCGCAAAAATTCGCTGTCGGGCGTCAGCAGCAGCACCGGCGCGCTGTCGGCCAGCGATTGGCGATAGCTCTGCAAGGAGCGATAGAACATATAGAAGGCCGGGTCGGCCTTTTGCGCCTCGGCGAGCAGGCGACTGGCCTCGGCCTCGCCCTGGCCGCGCAGCATTTGCGCCTGCTGCTGCGCTTCGGAAAGAATCACGGTGCGCTCGCGGTCGGCCTTGGCGGCGATTTGCTGGCCCCACTCAAACCCTTGGGCGCGCAACTCCTTGGCCTCGCGCTGGCGCTCGGATTTCATCCGGTCGTAAATGGCCTGGCTGGTTTCCAGCGGCAGATCGGCGCGATGCAGCCGCACCTCGACGATTTCGACGCCCAGCGCGGCAAATTTCGCGGAGACATCGGCGTGAACGTTACGGATGGCGTCGCGGCGCTCCGGCGACAGCAGTTTCGGCAGATTGATCTGGCCGAATTCCCGCCGCATGGCGGTGCTGAGCGCCTGGGTCAATTGCGCCTGCGCCTCGGGGACGGTGTGCAGGCTCTGGAAGAAGCGCAGCGGATCGGAAATGCGGTAGCGGGCGTAGACCTGGACGACCAGGCGCTTCTGGTCGCCGAGGATCACCTGTTCGGAGGGCGGCTCCATGAACAGCAGCCGGGCGTCGTTGACGATCACCGTATCGATGAAGGGCGCCTTGAATTTCAGTCCCGGTCTGCTCTCGACCCCGACCGGGGCGCCGAGGCGCACCACCAGGGCGTTTTGCCCCTCGCCCAGCGTATAGGCCGAGGACAGCAAAAGAAAGCCGGCGACAACCGCGGCGAGCAGCGAAAGCGCGATCCGGTTCATTTCGCCACTCCGGCGGCCGGCTTGATCTCGCTCAGCGGCAGATAGGGGGCCAGCGGCCCCACGGCCTTGCCCGAGGAATCGAGGATCACCCGCGAGCTTTTCTTCAGCATGGCGTCGACGCTTTCCATGTAAAGCCTCCAGCCGGTGACCTCCTTGGCCTGGGCGTAGGCCTGATAGATCGCGCCATAGGCGGCGGCCTCGCCGCGCGCCAGATTGACCGTCTGGGACTTGTAGGCCTCGGCGTCCTGCCTGATTCTCTCCGCCTCGCCTCTGGCGCGCGGCAAAATGTCATTGGCGTAGGCCTCGGCCTCGTTGCGGGCGCGCTCCTGGTCGGCGCGGGCGCGCTGCACGTCGTTGAAGGCGTCGATCACGGTGGCCGGCGGGTCGGCGCGCGACAATTGCACCTGCACGACGCGAATCCCCGCGCCCTCGCGGTCGAGCACCTCCTGCAGCACGGCCTGGGTCTGCTCGGCGACCTCGCGGCGTTTTTCCGACAGCGCCGACTGGATCGGCGTGCGGCTGATGATTTCGCGCAGCGCGCTCTCGGCGGCGATGCGCAAACCCGTGTCGGGCTCGGCGATATGGAACAGATAAAGCCCGGCGTCCTTGACTTGCCAGAGCAGGGCGCAATCGACCTCGACAATATTCTCGTCGCCGGTGAGCATCTGCTTGTCGCGCGCCTGGCCGGGCGCGCCATCGGGGCTGAGGCTGAGCTGCATCTGGCGGATCTGGGTGATTTTCGGCAGCAAGACGCTGTCCACCGGCCAGGGCAGGTGGAAATGCAGGCCGGGGTCGGTCGTCTCCGTCCAGCGGCCGAAACGCAGCGCCACGCCCTGTTCGTCCGGCTGGACCTTGTAGATGCCGGTGGAGAGCCAGACCGCCAGCGCCAGAGCGCCGGCCAGCGCCCAGCCGCGCGATCCGAACCGGGGCGGCTGCAAAAATTGCAGAAATTCGCGCAAGCCCCCGGCAGGGGTTTCGGGGGCGGGGGGAGGCGTGTCGTCCATGACCTGTTCCTTGGCGCCGCTGGCTTATCACGGCAAGGGAGGAAGCGCAAAAAGCTTGGCGGCTTCACAAAAATGCAAAAAGCGCCGCGAGGGGGTGGACAGAGCGGAAAGCCTTTGCTAAATCCCCGCTCGTTCGGCGGCGGCGCAAACTGTCCGCTGAATTTTTTTCGGATCTCCAAAATGGAGCTCCGCGATTTCGATGGGCGCTTAGCTCAGTTGGTAGAGCAGCTGACTCTTAATCAGCGGGTCGTAGGTTCGAGACCTACAGCGCCCACCATCGAAATTTACTTGAATATAATAAGTAAGTAAATTTTCAACGCAAAAATAAGGTGGCCTTCTCGGCGGACGAAGACTCGGGGCGGGATATTTTCGCGAGTGCGGATTGTCGTCGCGCTGAAAAAAAGCAAGATGGTTTCTGTATCTTACTTTTTACTTTGTTCATATGCCGATCGCGTCGACCCATCCTCACCTGTGTACGGGTGATTGCGCCACATGCTGCCCGACAAAACTTATCGCGATCCCTACACGGCTGAATCGCGCCGAATTTGCACGAGCCAATGTGACCAAGAGTTGCCCGCCGTCGCCTCCAACTCAATGGACGTTGAATTGGAATGGCTTTTTGTCGAAAATAACCTTGTCGAGACAAACTGCTTGAGATAATGACCGGGGTTACTCGCTCGTGAGCGATTTTAGCCTTGGGTGCTGTGACGATCACGGAGGTTGCATTGTTCAACGTGGCTCGATCATCGCGGTTTCAGCCTCAGGGCCTCGTGAAAAACGCATTGCGGCTGATTTGTTGTGACGAGGGTGATTTTCACGAAACGGTTGAGTTGTTTGTCGAGGGCGTTCCGATTGGCAAGGCTCTGGTTTCCGGGTATTTTTTGCCAGATCAGACGATCGATATCCCCATTTTCAACTTTCCCTTGGTCAATTTGCCAGCATCGATCCGATTGAAGGCCGACCACGGCGCAGTCGATTCTGGGGTGGAATTCAAGGTCGAAACGACTGATCAGGTTTTTGTCGCCGTTGGCAAGGGGGAGATTGTTCTCGATAGCTACGTTGTCGAGCCTGGATCTATTCTGATAAATGTCTCCAATCTTAACAACGGTTTCTGGTCGCCTGACGTTTATGCCCGCTTCGACGCGGGCGTCACCCGGATCGGTAATATCGAATCCGTTCGGCGACGGGAAGAGGGTGGGTGCCAGGCGAGGTTGCGCATTCCGCTTCGCGTCGGAGATTTTCATCAGGCAGGCTTGAGCCTGGAGATTTTTTCGATGGATCGCGACGGCGCGCTGGGCCGCATAGAATATCGCGCGGTCGATCCGCAAAGCCAGGTCGGACAGATCGCGCAAGTAGCCGCCGACTTGCGGTCGATCTACGCGGTGCAAGGGCTTCGCATCGCCGCGATGGAAAGCAGCTTCAAAAGATCCCTCGCGGCGATGGAAACGCGGCTGGAGACTTTCTGCGAATATATCCTGTCGATCACACAAGACCGGCTGGCGGTTGGCGACAGCCCGGGTCATGGCGTTCTCGCCGTCTCCGATGTTGGCGGCTTCGCGGCGGAGACCAAGCGGTTCCTTTCGGAGATCACCAGGGAGGGGGCGGATTTGCCAAAACCTGCGGACGCGGACGGCGTCATCAGCCGGTTTCGTCTGCAGCTCAATTCTGAAGCCTTTTTCGACGGCTGGAATTATCCGGAAAGTGGCGACGATGGCCGGCAGTTCCGCTGGATGAAGCGGACTGGTCGCATCAGCCTTCCGTGCTCGGCCCATGGTTTATTTTGCATTGTTGTCGAGATAGGCAAGGTTTTTAACGGCTTGTCGCCGGTCTTTTCCGCGACAATCGACGATGTTCAGGCAGACGTTCAGTGTTTTGCTCTCGCGTCAGGGTTCGAGTTGAAGATAACGCCGTTTGGCGCGCCTGACGCAGCGGTTAAGTCGGACGCGAGCGTTCTTGCCCTTGACTGCGCCGCCTGGGGCTCTCCGTTCGACGACGGTTTTGGATCGGATCGGCGAGAGCTTTCGGCGCTGGTCTGGTCTATTGAAGTTTTCACGCAAGAGGCGACTCCCTGACCTGAAAAGGCCTTCGAGCCGCACGCTGAGGAATGGATCGTTGTCCGCTATCGTTAACATCGTCTCGCCGATGCCCCCCAAGCCGAATGGGATAGCGGACTATTGCTACGCGCTAGTTGAAGAATTAACGCGCCTGACGCCTTTGCGGATCGTTTCGGACGATCCATTCGCCGTAACTCCGCGCGGTTTGACGGTTCACGACCCCGAACAGACGCATCGTTATGCGATGCCCAATGAAGTTTTCAATTACCAAATGGGGAACAATCCGGATCACAGCTTTGTCCTGAAGATGCTTCGTCGTCGTCCGGGTGTTGTGACGCTTCACGATTTGAACCTGCTTTATCTTTACGAAATGAGCGGCGCTTCCGAAAAAGTCATCGCAGAACTGATGATGAGCTCCAGCCACACACTTGGCTCTGTCTGGGGGTTGCATAAGAAGCTGCGCCTGGGCGGCGATCGAACCCGGCATAGTTTGTTCGATCTTCAGAAGGAAATCATCGACCTTTCGCAGGCAATCATCGTCCATTCCAAATTTGCCAGGAACTTGATCGCGCTTAAGCACGGCGAGACCGCGGCAGCCAAGGTAACGGTTGTGCCGCATTTCGCGCCCGATCCGGCTCGCTACGATCGGGGCAAATGCCGCGCCGCCTTGGGAATGTCGGAAAACGAACTCATCATCCTTACGTCTGGCTTCGCTACGAAGGCGAAACGTTTCGATTGGGTTGTCGCGGCGCTCGACGAAGTTATTCGCAGCGGCCGAAAATTTCGTTGGATTCACGCAGGACAAGAGCGGCCCAGCGAATTCGCGCTGACCGAGGCGATCAAAAGCCACAAAGCCTTGTGGACCAGTTCGGTTGTCACTGGATATCTGTCGGAGAGTGAACTGGATCAGCATATAGGCGCCGCCGATATTGTCATCAACTTGCGATTTCCGTCTGTCGGCGAAAGCTCGGGGACTTTGGCGCGATCCTATGCCGCTGGAAACTGTTGTATCGTATCTGACACGGCTGGCTACGCGGAAATTCCCGGCGATTGCGCGGTGCGCGTTCCTGTATTCGGGGTCGAGGCCCATCTGGCGCAGGCGCTCGCGAAGCTGATCGATCATCCAGACTTGCGGCGAGCCTACGGCGCGCGCGCGCGAAATTGGGCCGCCACCGAACTTTCCCGGGCCACCGTGGCGAAGGCCTACATGGCGGTGTTCGACCAATGCCGGAGGGCGGGCGCCGTTTGTCCGGTCCCGGCGGCGCCCACGCGCGCGGGCGACGCTTTTGTCAGACTGGGTGAAGACGCGGACGCCAATCTCCTGGCGATCACGGACGCATTGAAGCGAATTTGGCGGCGTGGCGCTCTGATTATCGCTTACGACGAGGATCGGCGGTTGCAGGAGACGTTCGCCAGAGGCGCGCTGGACGAACTTCTCGCTCGCCGAGGTTTCACGGCGGCCGACGTCGAGGTGCTTCGCTCCGACACAGCGAATGGAGACAAGCGAATGGTCGTCACTATCGAGGCAGGTCTCTAATCAATCGGAAGCGTCGATACCTATGACACAGTCCGCGCCAAGCTCAGAAATATTCACCAAACTGGCGCTGTTCAATTGGGTGGTGGCCAAACTACGCGACGCCATCCAGCCGAGCATGACGATTCTCCACAGCCGCGATGGCTCGGACCTCTCCGCCTTTTCGCTGACCGTCAACGCCGATTTGATCGCTGTCCATCGGATCGATCCAAAATCCGAAAATCCCCAAATCGCCTTTTTCGCCGCTTTCGCGAAATCGTTGGCCCGCCCGACCTGTGCACACCAGAACCTGCTGATCTCCGCCGATCCGACTCAAATCGGCGACATCCAGGCGCTGCACATCTTCGCCGACCGGGATTTCATACCAGCGCGGCCTCTGCTGCGCGGGACGCGCGTTCAAGCGCCGGCGCTTCTGGGCGACCGACCGCAGTTTTCGGGCGACGCGGCCATGATACTGCTGGGCGAGGCGGCGTCGCCTTTCGCTCCGGGCTTTCTGCCCATTCGGATCGGCGACGAGAGTCTGTGCGCCGTCGCCGGGCTGGAAGAGGAGGCGCTCGGCCGCCTGCGGAATCTTGCGGGCGTGATCGAGGGGGAGGATGACCTCCTGGAGTTCGCCAAGCCCGACCTCCCGCCGCGCAAGACCTTGGCCATTCCTGCCGAGCGCATTGTCCACGATGGCGGCTATCTCGCCGAAACCGATGGCAATTACAGTTGGCTATGGACTGGGCCGGATCCCTATTTTCGCCTGATGATCGGGAAAATACCATTTCGGCCAGCACGGCTGAGCCTGATCGTCGCGGGCGAAGGCGCGCCCGGCAATCTTGAAAAGGCCCGCATGTTCGTCAATGGCGAATTGCGTGAGTCGCGGGCGGAAAAATGGGATGGCGGCGGCGGGCGGCTGTCGGTGGTTCTGGACGAGAGCTGCGCCGATCCGGTCGTGCTCTGCGTCGCCGCGCCTTCCATGCCCGCTGTCAACGGGCGCAAGCTCGGCCTGTCGATCGCGCAGCTGGAAATCGGAGAGGCCCAGTGACCCGTGTCCTGTTCGTCGCCCCCATGGCGTCGCACCCGCAAGACCAAGGCAATTCCGCGCGGCTTTACGCCCTGGCGCGCGCCTTGAAGCAAAAGGGCGTGACCATCGATTTCATCTATTACAAGCTCGACGGGCTCAACGAGGCGCAGATCGTCGAACATCGCCAGTTCTGGAACGAATTCGACGTCGTCGAGCCGCAGCCTCACCAGCGCATGGCCTTTCCCGACCATTGGGGCATAGACGACTGGTGTCCCGAGCTTTTGCGCGATTTCGTCGGCCGCAAGGTTCGCGCGCGCGCCTATGACGCGGTGATCGTCAATTATGTCTGGATGTCCGGGGTTTTCGAAGCTTTCGACGGGCCGGTCAAAATCCTCGACACCCACGACCTCTTCGGCGAACGCCACAGGGAGGCGCTGGCGGTCGGCATCGAGCCGCTGTGGTTTTTCACCTCGAACAGCGAGGAGGACAGGGCCTTTTCCCGCGCCGATCTGGTGCTCGGCATCCAGAACAAGGAAAGCGAGACGATCCGAGCCCGGACGTCGGCCCGGGTCAAGACCGTCGGCCATCTGATGGCGCCGGCCTTTCTGTTCGGCGAATATCAGGAAATCGGCTCGATCGCCGATTTCGGCTATATCGGCAGCGCCAATCAATGGAACATTCGCAGCATCAAAATGCTCGACGCGGCGATGGGCGACGGGCGGAACTTCCAGCTGCTGCTCGCCGGCGGCATCTCCACGGCGCCGATCGTCCTCAAATCCCACCCGATCCGGGTCGGCCGCGTCGACAATCTCGGGCTGTTTTACCGCAATGTCGATTGCATCATCAATCCTATGGCCGGCGGCACCGGGCTGAAGATCAAGACCATCGAGGCCATGGCCTATGGCCGGCCGGTCATCGGCACCAAAAGCGCTTTCGAAGGGATCCAGACAGACTGTCCGCTCCATGCGCTGGACGCCCCGCAAGCCTGCGTCGAGGCAATGGCGGAAATCGCCGGAAACCAGGAGGTTTTGGCGGATTTGGCGCGACGATCGGTTTCGGTGTTCATGGAGTACCAGGCGACGACGCAACGAAAGATTGGGGAGTTGATCCGGGAACTGGCCATTCGGAATTCGACGAACGTCCTGGCGTAATGGATTTTGGGAAACCCTTGCGTGTACGAAAGGCGCATCCGACGCAACAGGCTCGGGAAACGCGACAATGCCCCCACACGATCCGATCGTTTGCGACGGAGAATCGCCAGTGTTTTGGCCCTAAGCATGACCGAAACGTCCAAAACCTCCTTTCGGTCACTACGACGCTTTCGTGGGAGAATAAACACCGGAGAAAGAGCCGCCGGTCGGTGTCGCCGCAGGGGCAACATACCCTTTCTTCTTGTCTCTGGCTGAGCTATAAAAAAATAGCTCGGTCTTTTAGTGGAATATTACAATGCCTCTCGGATTGCGACCGTTTGATCCCCAGGAACTCGGGCTTGATGATGTAACGTATTGGAAGCTGGAAAACCAATTTGATAACAGTAGCATCGCTTTTGCGATCGAGATGCTTCCAACGTTGTGGACGCTTTTGGAAGGTGTTAAAGAAGAGGTGACACTGCTTGACGTCGGAGCGCGGACCGGGGCCGGCACGGCGCTGATTGGCTATTTGCACCAGCAGCATTGTACAAGCCGAATTAAAATTAGAGCGACGGCTTTAGATATCGATTCTACGTATTATAATTATGCGAGAAAGAATTATCCATTTGCCAATTATACAGTTGGAGATATTTTTAAACTACCAGAACAAACAAAATTTGACATTGTGATTTCGAGCCATACGATCGAGCATGTTCCAAATCCGGAAGTGTTTCTAGCGCATCTTATTAAATTGGCGACCCGCTATGTTATCATAGCCTGTCCATTTAAAGAAGAAAATTTATTTCCTGGCCATATTAACCGCTTCGACGACAATTTTTTTATTGAAACAAAAGCAATAGACGTAAAAATTTATAAAGCGCTCGGATGGCATCAAAGCTTAGCGTGTATCGCGGTTTACGATGCATCTAAGTAAGCCGTCGAGGTATTACGGTGTATCGTTATATAGCAATGGTAAAAAACAAAATATAGGTCTTTCCGTCGATGAAAACCGTCATCATTCCTATTGTTGTTGTCGCTCTAACCCAAATTGGCGCCTCGACCGCGTTTAGTGCTGATGAGGGCTCAAGCCGAGCGCTTCCGTTGATGAATGCCAGCGCCTATGGCGCGCATTGCGATGGCGTCCATGACGACGCCGCCGGCATTCGCGCCGCAATCGCCGCCGCGCGCGCCGCCGGTCAGTCCGAGGTGCATCTTCCGGCTTGTCTCAACGATTATATGCTGCTGACCAAGGACCCTTCCGGCCTGGGCGCCATAGTCATTGGCGACGGGGCTTCACCGGACGCCGTCAACCTGGTCGGCGATTCCTATGCCGTCGATTTGGCGGACACGACCTATAATAAGCGGGTCCGCCTCTATCTCGGCAATGGCATGAACGTTCCGGTTATCTATCATCGCAAAAACGCCGCGGTGTCGTCGGTCCGCAACATGCTGATCAACGGCAATGCGGCTAACCAGTCGGGCAGCGGTGCGAACGCCTGCGGCAACGCGCTCTATACCGTCTGTTCCGAAGATTTCATCAAGCCCACTCGGGAGAGTGGCCTGTCGCTGTTCGACGTCATTCTGGAAGGCGGCTATAACGGCAGTTATTATCTCGGTTCGGGGCGCGGCGCCGTCTATCTGCATAACGTTTGGGCGTTGGGCAGTGGCAAGAGCCAGAGTGACGCGCAGATTTTCCTCAATGGTTACGATACCATCCTCGACAATCCGCAAATCGCCAATTCGACCGGTTTTGGCGTCTATGTCGCCGAAGGCACGCAATATCAGATCGAAAATGGCGCCATGTGGAGCAATCGCGTCGCCATCGCCATCAACGCCAATGTCAACCAGATCAGCGTCGTCGGCACCCAGATCGGCGCCAATGCGACCAACGGCATTCAAACGGCGGGCCCAAGTTCGGCCAACGCCCAGGGCACGCGCACCTTTACCAATGTCTCGTTCAATTCCAACAGCCTATCGGCTAACGGCGGCTATGCGGATTTTTCGGTCGGCAGCGGCGGCAAGGCGACCCTGGTGGCGCCTGACTTCGCCGGCAACAGCTTGGGAGGCGCGAAGCCTAATTACAATATAGCCTGCAATGGGCCGCCGGGAAGCTGCAAGATCCAAGTCGTTGCGCCAAATTATGTCGCTGGCGCCAGCGCGACGGTCTCGCTGACCAATGATCTGCAGTCCATGGGCAATGGGCTTTACGGAAACGTCGAGATCGCCGGCAGTGCGAGGGTCAACGGCGCCGTCGAAATCAAATCGCCGCGTCAATATGCGGGACTTTCAATTCATAACGACGCGAATATTGTCGCGCAACTCGTAGGAACCTCTGCGACCAACGACAATCCCGTGCTGAACCTGTTGAGCGACGGCAAAGTCAAAATATCGCTGCCGGCGCTCGGATCGAGTTATTTCCTCGGCGGCGCCGTAGGGTTCGGCAGCAGCACTCCGCAATATCAGGTAGATGTGGCGGGACAGATTCGCGCGACCGCCGGATATGTCGTGGGATCGGCTGTCGGCGTCTCCTGCCATGGCGCGCCGACCCCGGCCTTCACCATTGTCGATGGTATTGTCACGCACTGTTGATTTTTTCGTTTCATCATCTCGGCGTCGTTGCCTTGTCTTTTTTGCTCAACCGATTGAAACCCTGAATAACTGGCCTCGTTGGCTGGACGATTGCCGTCCTAGCAGTTATTAAACAGCATTATTGAGCGGCGAGAATTTATGAAATTACTGCGGACTCGGAGTGAACGGAATGCCTCAGCACGAAATGGCGATATTTTGCAAATCTTTCAGGGACGATTTCGATCGGTTGAAAAATCTCGTCGACAGCGTCGTATCGTTGCGGATCGACACGCCCATGTTGATTTCCGTGCCGAAAGACGACGCGCATCTCTTGGCGGACGCCATGACTTTGCCGCGCAACGTCACCGTTGTTCACGACGAGTCCTACGTGATCCCCGGAACGCCCTTCGGATATGGCTGGTTGCAGCAACAGGTCTGTAAACTTTCTGTATATCGGACGGAATTTGCGGACTCCTATGTTATGATTGATAGCGATACTTATTTTATTTCTGATTTGAGTCCTCTCATTCCCCATTGTAGAAACAAGTCAATTGTCAGTCACCCCGTATTTACAAAATTTCAGTTAGGAAATGATGTTCTTATCGATTATATCCGACAGGATGCCGGTGACGTCGAGCCGGTGACGCCGGCGGGCGACATGAAGCGCTTTGACGAACAGATCGGGGCCATTCTTGACAATATCGATGCGGTGTCGAGACAGAAGCCGGATGAAAGGGGCAAGTTGATCAATCAATTGTTTGCCGCGCCCAAACTCGCCTATCAGCCCGCGCAGTTGTTTCACACCAGTATTTTGGAGGAGTTCAGAAGCTTTCTCGGAAAAAGGGGAATGGACTTCTATTCATGTATAAAAATTTCCCCCTGGGAATATAATTGGTACGCTTGCTTCTCGTTGGCGCGGTGGCCAAACCATATTCGTGGCATTTGCTCACCGGTTCTCCATTTCGCGGATGACAAATCGGTTGCGGATGCGAAGGAACTTGGCTTCAAGGTCGAGGATTTTCAAAAACATTTTGTAGCTATACAAATGGCGGCAAGACACTTTGATCGAGTCCATTTTTAACGGCTAGATGGGGAAGGCCAGTGGCGAGACAAGGCAAGCCGCGCGGCCCGACGCCGTTCAGGCCGTCAGCAGAGTGAAATTCGCAGGCGCGACCTCTTTGTCCCAGCTGCACAGCGCCTCCGACACAAAATCCGCGCCGAAAATTTCTTCGCGGTTCTTGAACTGCTCTGATGGATAGGCGTTCGACACTTTCTGCAGTTTGACCAGCGGCCATTTCGCCATCGGCGGTTGGTTCAACATTTTCAACAACGCGCTCAAGAAGCGATAGCGCTTGTAAGCGAAATCCTCGTAAAAAATTGTCACAACCTTATTGCCCGCCGCCTGAAGCCGGCCCAGCAATTCGATCCTTTCGCGCTCGCGCTGCAATTCCTCTTCGAACAGCTGTCGATATTGCGCCGGATCGACATCATAGGTCTCCATCCGATAGCGGAACAGAATTTTCAGCCTTTCCTCTTCGCTGTCGGCGTCCTTCAGCATGAATTGCGGCGCGTTGAATTCCTTGTGGACGATATTGGTCAGATAGAGGCTGGAAATATATTCCAGCGCGTCGCTGCGTACGAGATTGAAGATCACGACCTCATGCTTGCGCAGGACTTCGGCGACGTGGTCGATATTTCCCCAAATCCGCCATTTGAAGCCGACGGAAACGCCGGGCGCGCGATGCCGTTCAAAAATTCCGTCGACCGCTTCGTGGATATTCTCCGCGTTGAGCGTCTCATAAAGCTTGTGCTCCGCGACGTACCAGGCGTCGAGTTCCTCGAAGACGGGAATGTCGAAATTCGGCAGGAGTTTGAGGGAATCCAGCAAAGCGGTCGAACCGACCCGGCCAGTATAGCTCACCAGAAAATTCCTGGCCCCTACGCTCTCTTGAGACATGTCCTCGCCTGATTATTTTTGGTGTTTTAAAATCAGCGCTGACCGAGCGTAAGCTTGCAAGACGATGATTCCTCAAGAAATATTTTGCACGGCGCGCCTATCCCGTCAACCGGGGGTCTTTTGGCGGCTCGACGCAGCGGGGGGCTCCGGTTTCATGGCCGAGGACACTGAGCCAGGTCGCTTGGCGGCGCCGGCGGGAAAGGTCGTCCGGCTCCAATGCTTCTTGGTATGCTTATATGACGTGACGCAGTGTATGCCGATGCGCGGTAACAACGCCTGGCGTTCGAGCACCAGGGTCGTCGCCAGTCGCAGCGTCAAATTGTCCGCCAGCCATGACGCGACGCTGCGTGTCAGCAGGCCGGGGCCGGTCGACAGCCAGACCATGTCGGAGTCGCCGCGATTGACGGCGGCCACCGCATTGGCTAGCGCCCGACCTATCGCCGGATGTCGGGGCGCTACGCCGATGAAATTATTGCCCAGTGTGCCTAAATCTTCACGATAGACGATGAGATCGTGCCCCCCAGCGCCCAGCGGGGCGATCGTCGCCAGGCAGCGGTCGTCGGCGTCGGCGTACCAGCCGCCGTGGCGGTAAAGCACAGCCAGACGGAAAATATCGGCTTTCATCGCCGGTTCGCGGGCGCGGTCGAAGGCGGCCAGCGCGCCGGCCGGCGCCGCCTCGCGCAGAAAAGCCCGAGCCTCCTCGGCGGAATAACAGTGATAGGCGAGGTCGGGATTGAGTTCTCGCCAGGTTTCGCACAGCGCCGCGACGTCGGGCGGAATGTCCCGGTCCCAGAACTGGCTTACGCGCGGGGGGATTGTCGGCGTCGTGCCGGTCTCGCCGGGCTTGAGCCATCCGTCCTGGCGCAGCGCGAGGAAAAAGCAGATCGCCGCCGGGGTATGATCGGGGTTTTCGCGCACCAGCCGGGTCAGCGCGTCCACGCGGCTTTCGCCGGACATGGCCGCCTTGAGCTGTTCGAGCAGGTCGGAATCCAGCCGGAATTCGTCGAGCAATTGCCCGACATGGGTTTGCGACGCGGAAGGGACTCCCTTTCGCCGCCAGCTCTGGCCCGGATTGTTGCGGACCGAAATTTCGAGATGCCGCCACGCGCTGTTGACATCGAGCCGCAGCAGCGCGACGCGCGCCGCGCAATCATTGGCGAAAGGGTCGGTCGGATTGAGGTCCAGCGCTTCGACTTGGCGGGCATAGGCCTCGTCGAGTTTCCATTCCGCTTCGGCGATCAGGCCGCGCAGCCCGCTGACCCTTCGCAATTCGAGGGCGCTGCATTCGGGCGGATGATCGGTCGCGCGCCGGGCCGCCGCGAAATCGCCGGAGTCGATCAGCAGCGTGACGCGCTGCCGCCAAAGGTCGAAATGCGCGGGATAAAGCGCCGTCGCCGCCTCCAGCGCGGCGGCGGCCTCGCGATAATCGCCGCGATCGCGCAGCAGGCCGCATTTGACGCCCTCGATTTCCGCGGAAGCGCCGAGCCTTGCTTGACAATCGGCGAGGATCGCGCGCGCTGCGTCCGCTTCGCCCATCCGATCCTGATTTTGCGCAAGCTGGAGCTGGGTCCAGAGATTGGCCGGGTCGATTTGCGCCGCCTGCCGCCGCAGGTCTATGGCGCCCTGGAGATCGTCGAGCTGCGCCAGAACGCTGGCCAGGGCCTCCAGGGCGCTGGCGCTGCGCGGGCGCTCGGCGATCAGCGCGCGCAGCCGTTCGATCGCCTGGTCGGGCCGTCCCCGTCGGAATTCGGCCATGGCCCCCTGGATGCGGATATGCTCGTCGTCGGGATCGATTTTCTCGGCCTCGGCGAGCGCGGCGCGCGCCGCGTCATTCTCACCCAGCGCCCAAAAATTCGAGACGAGCTGAAAATGAAACAGCATGAAGCGCGGATTGCGCGCCACCCCGGCGCGAAGGATCTGTTCAGCCTCGGCGAAAAGCCCACTTTCGAACAATTCGCGCGACAATTCCAGATCGGCCCAATCGGAGGGCGGGCCGGCGGTCGCGGCCTGCTGGAACAGGGCCAGCGCCTGTTCGCGCTGACCGCGCCGGCGCGCGATCTGGCCCTTGCCGATCAAGGCGCCGCTTTTCCATTCGGGGTCGGTCAGCATCGCATCGTAAAGCGTTTCGGCGCGATCGAGCCGCCCACGCCAGAAACATGTGTTCGCCAGCAGGTTCGCGGCGCGCGAGGGCGCGGGTTCGAGCGCGACCGCCTTCTCCAGCAGGGCGATAATCTCTTCCGTCGGCGCCCGGTCGCGAACGCCCTCGACATAGGCCAGCAAGGCGGAGGCGGAAAGCGGATCGCGCACCACCGCGGCTTCGAGCTCGCGGTCCGCCTCTTCCAGCCGCCCCAACTCACGCAATTCGGCGGCGACGTCCTGAATCATTCCGACATTTTCAGAATCGAGCGCCACCGCGGCGCGAAAACGGCCGAGCGCCTCCTCATGATCGCCGCGCCGGCGCGCGACCTGGCCGAGTCCGTGGCAGGCGAAGGCGAAATCGGGCTTTTTTTCGAGCGCGGCGCGGAAATGCCGCTCGGCTTCATCCAGTTGGCCGAGCGCGAGCAACTCGATCGCTACATCCTGCGAGGTCCAGGCATTGCCAGGATCGATTTCCTGCACGGCGCGGAAATGCTTAAGCGCCGTTTTGTGGTCGCCCAGGCTGCGCGCCAGCAGAGCCAGGCCATGGCGTCCGGAACGAAATGTTGGCGCACGGACGACGATCTCGCCAAAGGCCGCCAGCGTTTCGTCGATCCGGCCCAAAGCCTTGAGCTCCTGCGCAACGTCGAGCCGCGCCCCGAGATGATCGGGCTCCAATTCCACGAAGGCGCGAAACTGATCCAATGCGCCCTCATGGTCGCCGGATCGCCGCAAAATATGGCCGAGATCGAGCCGTCCGAGCGGGAAGCGGGGATCGAGAGCCACCACCTCGCGGAAGGCCGTGGTCGCTTCGCCGATGCGCCCCAATGATCGCAGTTCGGCCGCAACATCGAAGCGCGTCCAGACATTGTCGGGATTTTTCGACGCGACAAAGCGGAAATGCTCCAGGGCTTCCTCGTGGAGACCAAGTTTCCGCGCCGCCAGCGCGAGGCCGTGTCGACCGAAAACGGCGTTGGGATCCTTGGCGTGAATGCCACGATAAAGCGCCATGGCCTCCGCGGTGCGGTCGAGCGCCAGCAGTTCGGCCCCCACTTCATGCCGAGCCCAGAGATCCTCCGTATTCGCCGCAGCGGCAAGGAAATGATCGAGCGCGGCGGCGCGGTCGCCACGCGCCCGCGCCGCCAAACCCTTCTGTCGCGCGTCTTCGATCGCAGTTCTTTCCGGCATCGGCTGGCTGGCGTCCTTTCGGTCACGCGCCTTGTTGAATCCGCCAAGACCTATAGCGGCGAAAAAATCGAAAGGCCAGCCGCGACGGGATCGCGCCCAATCTGCGCATCCCCGGGGATGCTTGACAATAATGGATCGAATTTCTATCGAATTCGTAGTTGATACTTCGTGGCTGTCCAAGAAAGTGAAATATGGATCACCGGACTTTCGACATTGCCGGGCCGGTGTTGCTGACGCCCCAGCGTTTTGGCGACGCGCGGGGTTTTTTTTGCGAAACCTATAATGAAAAAACCTTCGCGCCGCTGATCGGAGCGCAGCATTTCGTCCAGGACAACCATTCGCTGTCGGTCCCGGCTGGGACCTTGCGCGGCTTGCATTTCCAGATCCCCCCGAAGGCGCAGGGCAAGCTGGTGCGGGTCGCGCGCGGCGCCATTTTCGATGTCGCCGTCGATATTCGCCTGTCGTCGCCGACTTACGGACAGCATGTCGCGGTGACGCTCAGCGCCGAGAACGGGAGCCAGTTCTGGATTCCGGCCGGCTTCGCCCATGGCTTCTGCACGCTGGAGCCCAATAGCGAAGTGCTCTACAAGGTCACCGAGTTTTACGCGCCGGAATGCGATCGCGGTCTGGCCTATGACGACCCGGCGCTGGGCATAGACTGGCCGAAGTTTCCGGAAGCCTATCTGCTCTCGGCCAAGGACCGGACCCATCCCAAATTGAGCGAACTCCCGCCCTGTTTCGATTGAACGCGCCGCGTTCCGCCCTCAAAAAAAAGGCTGAAGCCGTCCATGAAAGGCATTGTTCTCGCCGGAGGCTCCGGCACCAGGCTGCATCCGGCGACGCTGGCGATCAACAAGCAATTGCTGCCGATCTACGACAAGCCGATGATCTATTATCCGATCTCGACGTTGATGCTCGCCGGTGTGCGCGAGATTTTGGTCATTTCCGCTCCCGAATATCTGGAAAATTACCAAAGGCTGTTCGGTTCGGGCGAGGAATTCGGCCTTGAAATATCCTATGCCGTCCAGCCGAAGCCGGAGGGGCTGGCCCAGGCCTTTGTCATTGGCCGCGACTTCGTCGGCGCCGATCCGGTCTGTCTGGTGCTTGGCGACAATATTTTCTTCGGCGCCGGCCTGCGCGCCGCGCTCGCGCGCGCCAGGGCGCAGCAGGGCGGCGCCACCGTATTCGGCTATCATGTCGAGGACCCCGAGCGTTATGGCGTGGTGACGCTGGACCGCGACGGGCGACCGCAGAAAATCGTCGAAAAGCCGCAAAACCCGGATTCGCCCTGGGCGGTCACCGGTCTCTATTTCTACGATAACAAGGTTCTGGACATAGCGGCGGGCCTGAAGCCCTCGGCGCGCGGCGAGCTGGAGATCACCGACCTCAACCGCATCTATCTGGAGGCGGGCGAATTGCAGGTCGAACTCTTGTCGCGCGGTTTCGCCTGGTTCGACACCGGCACCCATGACAGCCTGCTCGAAGCCTCGCAATTCGTTCAGGTCATCCAGAAGCGCCAGGGCATTCAGATCGCCTGTCTGGAGGAGATCGCCTATATCAACGGCTTCATCGGCCATGCCCAACTGGTGGCGCGCGGCGAGAAATTCGGCAAGACCGCCTATGGCCGCTATCTCCTGCGCATAGCCGAGGGGAAAATCTGACCATGCGGATTCTGGTCACCGGCGGCGCCGGCTTCATCGGTTCGGCGGTCTGCCGCCATCTGGTCAAAGAGGCCGGCGCGACGGCGCTCAATGTCGACAAGCTCACCTATGCCGGCAACCTCGCCTCGCTGCGCGAGATCGAGCACGATCCAGCCTATGGTTTCCTCCAGGCCGATATTTGCGACCGCGCCGCCATGGACGCCGCCTTCGCGCAATTCCAGCCGGACGGCGTCATGCATCTGGCCGCCGAGAGCCATGTCGACCGCTCGATCACCGGCGCCGCCGATTTCATTTCCACTAATCTCGTGGGCTCCTTCACCATGCTCGAAGCGGCCCGCGCCTATTGGCAGGCGCTCGATCCCGCGCGGCGGGAAAAATTTCGCTATCTCCATGTCTCCACCGACGAGGTCTATGGCTCGCTCGGGCCGGAGGGACTGTTCGCGGAGACGACGCCTTACGACCCTTCCTCGCCCTATTCGGCCTCCAAGGCGGGCTCCGACCATCTGGCGGTGGCCTGGGGGCGGACCTATGGCCTGCCCGTGATCATCTCCAATTGCTCCAATAATTACGGGCCCTATCACTTCCCGGAAAAACTGATCCCGCTGGTGATCCTCAACGCCCTGCACGGCAAACCGCTGCCGGTCTATGGCGATGGCTCCAACATCCGCGACTGGCTCTATGTCGAGGACCACGCCCGCGCGCTGCTGACCATCCTGACCCAGGGCCGCGTTGGCGAAAAATACAATGTCGGCGGGCGCAACGAGCGCCGCAACATCGACATCGTCCGGCGCGTCTGCCAGATTCTGGACCGCGAGCGTCCTCAGGCGGAGAGCCGCGAAAAGCTCATCACTTTCGTCGCCGACCGGCCTGGCCATGACCATCGCTACGCCATCGACGCCGGCAAGCTGGAACGCGAGCTGGGCTGGCGCGCCCGGGAGGATTTCGACAGCGGCATAGAAAAAACCGTCGCCTGGTATCTCGCCAATGAATGGTGGTGGCGCCCGCTGCGCGACAAAGTCTATGCCGGCGAACGCCTTGGCCTGCTTTGACGGCGGCCTCGCGGAAACGCGATTTTGCGCTCGCATCGCCGGGCGTTTTGGTTAACATGCGCCAGAGATTCTCCTCAATCGCGCAGCGAGGGAAATAATGAGCAGGCTTTCTTCCGTTTCCGCCGGTCTGGCTATGGTTCTCGCCTTGGGTTCGCCGGCTTTCGCCGCGCAATGCGGCAATAGCGCCGGCGGTTTCGAGGCCTGGAAGGCCGCTTACGCCCGCGAAATCGGCGGCCGGTTCAGCGCGCGGGCCGTCGCGGCGCTGGAATCGACCAGCTACGCCCAGGCGACCATCAACGCCGATCGCGGCCAGCACTCTTTCCATCTGTCGCTCGGCGCCTTTTGCGCCAAGCGCGGCTGCTCGATCATCGCTTCGCGCGGCAAGAAGCTGAAGCATCAATATGCCGCGCTTTTCTCCTCGATCGAAAGCTCCTATGGCGTGCCGCCGGGACCGCTGCTGGCGATCTGGGGCATGGAGACCGGTTTCGGCGCCGTCGCCGGCCATCAGAACGTGCTCTCCGCGGTGGCGACGCTGGCGTATGACTGCCGCCGCACCGAATATTTCACCGATCAGCTCAATGCGGCGCTGACCCTGGTGGATCGCGGCGTGTTCGCCGCGGGCACCACGGGCTCCATGCATGGCGAGGTCGGCCAGACCCAGTTCATGCCGAAGACCGTGCTGCAATATGGAACGGGTGGCAGTCTCGACACGGCCTCGGGCGCGTTGAATTCGACGGCCAATTTCTTCCGCGCCCATGGCTGGTCGCGCGGCGCCGGCTATCAGCCGGGCCAGTCGAATTTTTCCGTGATCCAGGAATGGAACGCGGCTTCGGTCTATGAAGAGGCGATCGCCCAGGTCGGCAAGGAAATCGACGACGCGCCCTGATTACAACAGGCCGAGATCGCTCAAGTCGCGGCGCAGCGCTTCCGGCAGCGCCGCGGCGGCGCCGTCGTCGAGGTCGGGCGGCGCCTCCTCCGTTTTGAGATAGCGCCAGCCCTGAAAGGCGCGGCAGGGACGGGGACGCACGGCGACAATCTCGTCGTCCAGTTGCAGGGCGCAGCGCTTGACGCCATCGGAATCGTTGAAATCCTCCAGCCCGATCAGTTTTTGGCGCGCGGAAATCTGGCCGCGGATCACCCAGTAGAGCGAGCCGCCTGCGAGCAGTTCCGCCGCGCGGCTGGGGCGCATGCGGGTGATGTGGGCGTGAACGCCGGTAGATTTTTGCGCGCGCAAAAGAGTCAGGCGGCGAAGTTCGGCGACCGACTCGACGCCGACACAGAGTTTGATCAGATGCAGGGCCATCCGGCTATTTAACCCGCGCGCGGGGCGCGCGTCCATGCTCTGGCGCGACAGCGCGGAGCGGCCTATGTTGACCGCCGAAACAGGAGGCTGCGATTTTCTTTCTCGGACTGCTGGCGCTGATCCTGCTGCTCTATGGCCTGCGCGAGCTTGGCCGCGCCTCGCCGGCGAAGGTCGCAGCGCTGACGCGCTACACGCTCGCGGCTCTGGCTTTGGCTGCGGCGGGACTGGCGCTGCTGCGCGGCCATCCCGCCCTGGGCCTGGCTTTGGCCGGCGCGGCGTTGATGGCCGCCTCGGGAAAAACTTTTCACGCGCCTTTCAACCTCGGCGGCAAAAGGCGCGTGCGCGGCGCTTCGGTGGAGCTGGACTTCAATAATTTCGGCGTGCGCGACGGCGCCATTCTCGGCGGCCCCTTCGCCGGCTGGCGGCTTTCCGAAATGTCGCGGGTCGATTGCGAGGCGTTTTACGGCCAGTGCCAGGGCGGCGACCCCTCGATTCTGCTGGCGCTAGAGGCTTATTTCGACCGCCGCTTTCCCGGATGGCGCACGACAGGACAGGGTGACCCGCACGCGGGGGATGGCGGGCTCGGGCCGGGCAATGGCGAAATGACCGAGAAGGAAGCTTATCAGACGCTCGGCATTCGACCGGGGTCGAGCGCGGAGGAGATCGCGCGCGCCTATCGGGCGCTCATGAAGGAACGTCATCCCGATTACGGGGGGACGACGGATGGCGCGGCCCGGTTGAATCAGGCCAAGGACAGACTCTTGCGGCGTCATGGCTGACGTCCTCCCGAACTCGAAACGCGAAAACTCAACTCACTCCGACTTTCCAGCCCGATACCCTCAGTTGCGGGTGGCGAAGCAGGAAAATCCTGAACTTTTCAGCGCCTTGCAGACCGCTTCGGCGCGCGATTCCTCAAGCCCGGCGAAACGGGCGCGATAGAGCGTCTCGTGACCCTTGCGCACCGTCTCGGTATAGGGGCGGGCGCTGGCCAGCAGCGCGGCGCGCTTTTCCCGCGCCTTTTTCAGCAAAGCATTGGCCTTGTCGGCGTCATCGGTGGCGCCGATCTGGATGGTCCAGCCGGAGACCGCCGGCTTGGCCGAGGCGACATCCTTGCCATGGGCGCTGACGCCCTCTTCGTTCCGGGCTTCGGTCTTGGTCTTGGCGTCGGCGACGTGGCGGGCGTTGGCCCCGGCGATCCAGCGCATGCCGCCCGGCGTGGCCGGGGCGGCGGCGTCGCGCGCCCCACGGGTCGAGCCGTCATTGGCTGCGCGACGGGTGGCGCCCACCGTGGCGTCGCGGTCGATTTTCGCTTCGCGGTCGAGCCGGGCTTCATGAGTCTCGCTGGCGACAGGCGCGGGGCGCGCGGTGGCGGCGATATAGGCGGGGCGCGGACGGGGGTCGGGCGCCACGGCGGCGAGATTCAGGCGCAGGGGTTCCGCCGGGCGGGATTCAGCCTTGACGGCTTCGGCCTTGACGGGTTCGGCTTTGACCGGCTCGGCGCGGGCGCTCTCGACCGGCGCGGCTTTTTCGGCCTCCGCTTCGTCGTTTTCGGCGACCTGCGTCGCGCCGCGTCCGCCGGCGGAGTCGATCTGGGCCTCGATCAGATTTTCCATATAGGCGTCGCGGGCATGCGCGCTGCGGCCGCCCATCACCACGGTGATCAGATAATGGCCGTCGCGCTTGACCGAGCTGAGCAGGTTGAAGCCGGACGCGGCGGTGTAGCCGGTCTTGATGCCGTCCATGCCCTCGACCCGATCCATCAGGTGATTGTGATTGTGGATGCGCTGTCCGCGATAGGCGACTTCATGCAGCGAGAAATAGCGATAATAGCGCGGGAAGCGCGCCTGAATGTCACGACCGAGAATGGCGAGATCGTAGGCCGTGGTGATCTGCTCATTGTTGGGCAGGCCGGAGGCGTTGCGATAGAGCGTATGGCTCATTCCCAGGGCGTGCGCCTTATGGGTCATCATTTCGGCGAAATCGCTCTCGCTGCCGCCGACCGCCTCGGCGACGGCGACGGCGATGTCATTGGCCGATTTGGTGACGATGACTTTTATGGCGTCCTCGACGCGAATGGTCGAGCCCGGGCGCAGTCCCAGCTTGGACGGCGCCTGCGCGGCGGCATGGGCGGAAATCGGGATTTCGCTGTCCAGCGTCAGCCTGCCCTTTTCCAGCTGCTCAAACAGCAGATAGAGCGTCATCACCTTGGTGACCGATGCCGGGTGGCGCGGGGCGTGCTCATTCATCGCCCAGAGCACATGGCCGCTGGCGCCATCGACCGCGATGGCGGCGGTCGCGCCGCCGGCGACCTGTCCGCCGACACCATGATGGGCGTGACGCACGGCGTGGCCGCCGTGGTGGCGGGCGTGGAAATGCACGCGCGCGCCAGCGTGATAGCGGTGGTGGCGATGGGCTTCGGCGGGGGTGGCGAAAGCGCCGCTGGCGAGGGCGAGGACCAGGGCGGACAAGGCGACGCGGACGACCCGGCGGTCGCCATTCATACGCTCGAACATTACGCAAATCCCGAAAACTAAACTGACAGATACGGGGCCAAGCCACGGAAGGCAGGCGAACTCTTGTCGAAATTAGGGGATCGCGGTTACCCGCCCGTTAAAATCTCCTCACAATTTTCGGTTAGTTTTTTGGGCGGCGAATGGTGCACCGCACAAAAACGCATTGACAGCGTTGTGCAGTGCATATAAACCACGTCACTGAGGACACGGGGAGCGCGTTCTCGGTTTTTTCCAGGCCGCCCAGCGGCTCATTCATAGGTGTTACAATGGCTATCAACTTCGAAGAGATCCAGAAGACCGGCAAGGAACAGATGGAAGCCGTCCAGGCCGCCGCCACCGAAGTCTCCAAGCAGCTTCAGGCGATCGCCGCCGAGAACACCGACTATGCCAAGAAGTCGCTGGAAAGCGGCTCGGCTTTCGTTGAGAAGCTGGTCGGCGTCAAGAAGCTCGAAGACGCCGTGACCCTGAACCAGGAATTCGCCAAGGCCTCCTATGAAGGCTTCGTCGCCCAGGCCACCAAGCTCGGCGAGCTCTACACCGCCGTCGCCAAGGAAGCTTTCAAGCCGGTCGAAGGCGCGATCGCCAAGGTCAAGGCCGCCGTCGCCGCGTAATGTCCTTTGCCCCTGCCAAGGGGCGAAGCGATCGAAATAGGATCTCGGCCCGATTTACGGCCGCATCCGGTTAGTTGCGTAAGCCCGGCTCGATGCACTGCATCGGGCCGGGTTTTTATTTGGCGCGCTCCCTCTGATTGGTTAGAGTCTGGCGCAACTCGCCGCAGCTTTTTGTGCTCCTGTGTCGAGTTCGCCCGCGCCAAACAAAATCTCTGCTGATTTGAGCGTCGGCTTTTTGCTTAAGAAATGGGCGCTGGTCATTTTTTCTCCGCGCTCGATTTGGTTCAATACGGTTTCGGACAAGCCTCGCCGAGCAGACTGGGTGAATGTCGCTATGGCCGGACCGATCCAGTTTTTTTGGCTGCGGCAAAAAAGTTTCGTCGCTCTCTGGCAGGGAGGCGATCAGGCGCATAAATTGCTTGGAGGGGTTCGGACGGAATTTTTTCCCTTGCGGTAAACTTCGCGGCGTCCCGCGGCGTTGGAAAGGGGGCGTCAGGCCCGCCATGTTGGGCGATCGGATTTGGAGAGGCGAACCGTGACTGTTCTGACGACACGTCCAAGACGCGACGACCGGCCCGAGGCCAGCGGGATCGCGCCCATGGCGGCCAAGGGCGGACGGAAAATTCCCGGCGACGGGACGGGGACGGGCGCCGCCGTCATCACCCGGACCAAGAGCCAGACACAGCGGCCTTCGATGTATCGGGTGCTGCTGCTCAACGACGATTACACGCCGATGGAGTTCGTGGTCGGCGTGCTCTGTTCCTTCTTTCACAAGAACCTAGACGACGCCAACAAGATCATGTGGCAGGTCCACACCAATGGCGTCGGAGAATGTGGGGTCTATACCTATGAGGTCGCCGACACCAAGGTGACGCAGGTGATGGATCATGCCCGAAAGCATCAGCATCCGCTGCAATGCGTCATGGAAAAGAAGTGAGGTCCAACCTATGCCGTCCTTCTCGCGCAATCTCGAACAGACCCTGCACCGCGCCCTGGCCGCCGCCTCGGAGCGCCGTCATGAATATGCGACGCTCGAACATCTGCTGCTCAGCCTGCTGGACGATCCCGACGCCGCCGCGGTGATGCGCGCCTGTTCCGTCGATCTCGACGTGTTGCGCAAGAATCTGGTCGGTTATATCGAGACCGAACTGGCCAATCTCGCCACGGAACTGCACGAGGATCCCAAGCCGACCTCCGGCTTCCAGCGCGTCATTCAGCGCGCGGTGATTCATGTCCAATCCTCCGGGCGCGAAGAAGTCACCGGCGCCAATGTGCTGGTCGCGATCTTCGCCGAGCGCGAGAGCCACGCCGCCTATTTCCTGCAGGAGCAGGACATGAGCCGCTATGACGCGGTCAACTACATCAGCCATGGCATAGCCAAGCGCCCAGGCCTCGGCGATCCCTCGAAAAGCCCGCGCGGCGCCGAGGAAGAGGCCGAAAAAGTCGAGCGCGGCGAGGCCAAGGACGGCGAAAAGAAGAAGGAAACTGCGCTTGAGGCCTATTGCATCAATCTCAACAACAAGGCGCGCGAAGGCCGCATCGATCCGCTGATCGGTCGCGAACCCGAAGTTTTGCGCGCGATTCAGGTTCTCTGCCGCCGCCACAAGAACAATCCGCTGCTGGTCGGCGATCCCGGCGTCGGCAAGACCGCCATCGCCGAAGGCTTGGCGCGCAAAATCGTCAAGGGCGAGACGCCCGAAGTTTTGCGCGGCGCCGTGGTTTATGCGCTGGACATGGGCGCGCTGCTCGCCGGCACCCGCTATCGCGGCGATTTCGAGGAACGCCTGAAACAGGTGATGAAGGAAATCGAACAGCACAAGAAGGCCATATTGTTCATCGACGAAATCCATACGGTGATCGGCGCCGGCGCGACCTCGGGCGGCTCGATGGACGCCTCCAATCTGCTGAAACCGGCATTGGCGCAGGGCGGTCTGCGCTGCATAGGCTCGACCACCTACAAGGAGTTCCGCCAATATTTCGAGAAGGACCGCGCCTTGGTGCGGCGCTTCCAGAAGATCGACGTCAACGAGCCGACCATCCCCGACACCATCGAAATCCTCAAGGGCCTGAAACCCTATTTCGAGGAGTTCCACAAGCTGCGCTACACCAATGACGCCATCAAGGCGGCGGTCGAGCTGTCGGCCCGCTACATCCATGACCGCAAGCTGCCGGACAAGGCGATCGACGTGATCGACGAAACCGGGGCGTCGCAGATGTTGACCGTCGAATCCAAGCGCAAGCGGGTCATCGGCGTCAAGGAAATCGAGGCCACTGTGGCCACCATGGCGCGGATACCGCCGAAAACCGTGTCCAAGGACGATGCGGAAGTGCTCCAGCACCTCGACACCACCCTGCGCCGCGTCGTCTATGGCCAGGATGCGGCGATCAAGGCGCTCACCTCCGCGATTAAGCTGGCCCGCGCCGGCTTGCGCGACGGCGAGAAGCCGATCGGCTGCTATCTGTTCTCCGGCCCGACCGGCGTCGGCAAGACGGAGGTCGCCAATCAGCTCGCCAAGGCGCTGGGGGTCGAGCTGGTGCGCTTCGACATGTCCGAATATATGGAGCGTCACGCCGTTTCGCGGCTGATCGGCGCGCCTCCGGGCTATGTCGGCTTCGAACAGGGCGGCCTGCTCACCGACGCCATCGACCAGCACCCGCATTGCGTGCTGCTGCTCGACGAGATCGAAAAGGCCCATCCCGACCTCTACAACATCCTGTTGCAGGTGATGGACCACGGCAAGCTCACCGATCACAATGGCAAGCAGATTAATTTCCGCAACACCATCCTGATCATGACCACCAACGCCGGCGCCGCCGAAATGGCCAAGGCCGCCTTCGGCTTCACCCGCGCCAAGCGCGAAGGCGAGGACGTCGAGGCGATCAACCGCATGTTCGCCCCGGAATTCCGCAACCGCCTCGACGCCATCGTGCCCTTTGGTCGGCTGCCGACCGAGGTCATCGCCAAGGTCGTGGACAAATTCGTCATGCAGCTTGAGGCGCAACTCGCCGACCGCCATGTCCAGATCGAATTGTCCGACGAGGCGCGCGCCTGGCTGGTCGAGCAAATG
>CAWDOR010000039.1:0-15970 GCA_963804045.1 uncultured Alphaproteobacteria bacterium
GCGCCAGAAAAGCGCAGAACGCCAGACCCGACAGTTCGAACAGCCGTCCCACCGCCAGCCAGGCTTCGCCCATCGCGACTTGCGCGCCGCTGCGATAGATCTCCTGGCCGCCGACATCCATGAACAGCGGGCTCTGCCTGGGCGAAACCAGGAAATGCGCGGCCTTGACCGCGAAACCGCGCGCGGCGGCGGCGGGATTGTCCGCGATCCAGGCTTTGGCCCGGTCGCGATAGGAATCGTTCCAGGACCATTCGTCGGCGAAACCCTTGCGGCTCGTCTCATAGGGAAGATCGAGCCGGCGGTGGTCGCAGACCGGCGCCGGCTCGAAGAGAATATCCAGATGGCAGAGCGGAAAAATCTCCAGCGTATGGGCGTTCCAGCCGCGAAACATGTTCTCGCCGTCATAGCTCGACATGGCCGTGAAACGATGGGTCGTCAATTCATTGTGGGTCGCCCAGGCCAGAGGCGAAACCAGCGTCAAACCCAGCAGGGCCGCGGCCTGTCCCCGACGCCCGGCGGCGAAGGCGCGCCAGGCGACAACGGCGCCAACCGCGAGCAGGACGGCGATCATCGAAGATTTGAAAAGATAGGCGGCCGCGGCGGCGGCGAGCGGCGCCAGCGCGCGTCCCCAGCTCTTGTCCTCGTCGCGCAGCAGCAGCGACGACAGGCTGAGCACGACCAGGGCCACGATCTCGACCAGCCAGCCCTCCTCAATATTGATCGCTGTGGCGCGCTTGGCGAGAACCGGCGAAAACACCAGGAACAGGCCTATGGCGGCGTAAAGCGCCGCCGCCGCAGGAGGCGTGAACAGGCGCGCGGCGAAATCCCGGGCGGCCCAGAAGAGCAGGCCGCTGAGCAGGATCGCCTTGACGACCGCCACCGTGACGGGATTGAGCGTGAAAGCCGACAGCGCCCAGAGGAACAGCGGCTGGCCCGGCATGCGCGTGGCATAGTCGCAATGCGGATTGGTGCAATCGACGAAACCCCTGCCCTCGTAAAGGGCGCGCACATAGGAGTCGAAATTCCAGTTCAGCGCGAAAATCGAGCTTCCCTCGGGCGGCATCAAGGCGACGATGATCAGCTTGACCGCCAGCATGGCGCCGACCAGCGCCAGCACGACGCGCGTCGATGAGGAAAAAACCGAAGCCAGACGCAAGCGGTCCAGAAATTGAATTGCCATATCGATCTCATGAAACAAATATTTGCATGAAACTGTATGGCATAGACTAACATTTTGCAAGAAGTTGACAATACAACTCAACGTTAAGGTTAAATCATATCATGAAAATAGCGAGCTTTGCAGGATTCGGCGCCCGTCGCGACTTTACTCCCCGCGCGCCGTCTCAGCGCGACGTTTCATCCAGCAGATGCAGGATCGAGCGATAGCGGCGACCGGAATGGGCGGTGAGACCGATTTCGCAGGTGCGGTTACTGGAAAAGCCCTCGCGGCAAGCGTCAGGCAGCGCCTCCGGCAAATGGCGCAGCGCGTGGGCGTTGAGTTCGGGCGTGGCGAACCCCTTGTCGCCGGCGAAGCCGCAGCAGGTGACGCCCGGCGGTGAAATCACTTCTTCCGCGCAGAGCCCGGCCAGTTCCATCAGCGCCGGGGCGAGGCCGGCCTTGCGCAGCGAGCATGTGGCGTGGACGGCGATCGGGTCCTGGCGTTTTTTCAGCGCCAGTTTCGGCGCGACTTTTTCGCCCAAAAACTTGACGAGATCGATGGGCTCGAAATTCGGCCCGCTAAAAGCTTTCATCCTGAAAGCGCAGGGCGAGGCGTCGAAGACCACGGGAATCGGCGCGGGCGCCCCCAGCCGCTCCGCCAATTCCTCAGCCTTGGCGCGGGCCACATCGGGAAACCCCTTGCTGTCGAAAGGCTGGCCGCAGCAGAGAGCGCCACTGTTTTCCGGCTCGACCAGCGCAAAACCGGCGCGGGCGAAAACTCGCGCCGCCACGATGAGCAGAGGCTCGGACCCATCGCCCGGCGAGGGGCCCATGGCGCGGGTGGAACAGTTCTGGAAGAACAGCACAGGCGCCAGATCGGCGGCCGGCGTCGGCGCCTCGACAATTCTCTGCGGGCGGGGCATGGCCGGCGACCAGACCGGCGTCGCGAAAGCCCGGTGGGCGGCGCCAGAGATTTTTCGCATGGCTGTCACGCCCAAAAGCGCTTCGGCCGCGGCGCCTAGCGCCAGGCCGGCGCGAACGCCCGAGGTCACCGCGCCGAAATTCTTGGCGACGGCCCCGGCGACCGCCTTGGCGAGCGGCCCGCGCCGCGCCGCGCGCAGGGAGCGCGTATAGGCGCCGGTGTCGATCTCCAGCGGGCAGACCGTCGAGCACAGCGAACAACCGGCGCAGGTCTCGTCGCCGGCATGGAGGTAATCATGCTCCATCGCCGCCAATTGCGGCGCATGAGGATCGTCGCAGCGCAAGCGCCGCATTTCGCGCGAGGTCGCGATGCGCTGGCGCGGCGACAGGGTCAGGCCCTTGGACGGGCATTGCGGCTCGCAGAACCCGCATTCTATGCAAGAGTCGATCAGCTTGGACACGGCGGGCATGGGCTTGAGAATTCTTGAGGTGAATCTCGGGATCGTCGTTGAGCACCACGCCGGGATTGAACTGATTTTCCGGGTCGCACAGGTTTTTCACCCGGCGCATGATGGAGGTCGCCGCCGCGCCCCATTCGCGCTCGACAAAGGGCGCCATGTTGCGGCCGGTGCCATGCTCGGCCTTGAGCGAGCCGTCATATTTGCCGACCACCAGTTCCGCCACGGCCTCCATGAAATCGGCGTAGCGGCGGATTTCCTCCGGCGCTTCAAACCCCTGGGCGAAGACGAAGTGGAGATTGCCTTCCAGCGCATGGCCGAAGATGATGGCTTCGGCATAGCCATGCGCGTCCATCAGCGCCCGCAGGTCGGCGGTGGCCTCGGCGAGCCGCTCCACGGGAAAGGCGACATCCTCGATGATGACGGTGGTTCCCGCCGGGCGCTTGCCGCCGACCGCCGGGAATGTGCCCTTGCGAATGTCCCAATAGCGCGCCGTTTCCTGGGCGTCGCGGCTGAAAGCGACGCCGTTGAGAGTCGAACCGGCGTCGATGGCGGCGGCGACGTCGCGAATTCGCGCGGCGAGATCGGCGGCATCGGGGGCGCGCGCCTCGATCAGCAGGGCGCTCGCGGCGGGGCCGAGCGAGTCCACATCGACCGGCATGCCTTTTTTCGTCTTGACGCTCTCCAGCGCCGCGCGGTCGAGCAGCTCCACCGCCTCGACCGGCGTGTTTTTGAGCGCGGTCACGGCGCGGCAGGCCTTTTCCAGATCGGCGAAAACGACAAAGGCCGAGGCCTTGTCCGCATAATCGGGCACGGTGCGGTAATCGACGCGCGACAAAAAGCCCAAAGTGCCTTCCGAGCCGATCATCAGATGGACCAGCATGTCCACGGGGTCGGCGAAATCGGTCAGGGCGTTGATCGCGTAGCCGGTGGTGTTCTTGCGCCGGTATTTGGCCTCGATCCGCGCCCGCAACGCGGCGTCGGCCTCGATCTCGGCGGCGAGCGCGGCCAGGCCGGCGAGCAGTTTCGCATGGGAGGCGCGGAACGCCGCGACGCTGGCCGCGTCCGCCGTGTCGAGCACGGCGCCGTCGGCCAGCATCAACCGCATCGAGGCCAGCGTGTGGTATGAATTCTGGCCGACGCCGCAGCACATGCCCGAGGCGTTGTTGGCGGCGATGCCGCCGATCTTGGCGGTGGCGATGGAGGCGGGATCGGGGCCGATCTTTCGCCCAATGGGCGCGAGGCGGCGATTGGCTTCGCCGCCGACCAGCGCCGGGCCGAGCCGGGCGATTTTCCGGCTCTCGTCATAGGCGAAGCCGGCAAAACCCTCGCCGAGCACGATCAGCACGGAATCGGTCACCGCCTGCCCCGACAAAGAAGTGCCGGCGGCGCGAAAGGTGACGGGCGCGCGGAATTCGCGGCACAGCGCCACCAGCGCCGAGACATCCGCCTCGGTTTCCGCGACCGCGACGATTTGCGGCGTCAGCCGGTAGAAACTGGCGTCGGTTCCGTAAGCCAATGTGCGCAGCGGATCGGTGAATATCCGCGCGCCAGGCAGAACAGCGGCAAAGGCGCGCGCCAGAGCGGCGTAATCGACAGGCGGCATGACCGCGTCTCCAACTCGGACAGGTCGCCGGCGGCCGAGGCCGTCGGCGTGAAAAAAGCGATTATTTCGTCACCACCGGGATCACCCAGGGGACGACGAATTGCTGGAGAATGACCAGCACGCTGAGGAACAGGGTCAGCACGATCGAATGTTTGAAGGTGCGGGCGAAAACTTCGCCTTCCCTGTTGGTCAGGCCGGTCACCGTGCAGCCGGTGACGATATTCTGCGGCGAGACCATTTTGCCCATCACGCCACCGGAGGAATTGGTGGCGGCGAACAGCACGGGGTTGAGGTCGAGCTGTTTGGCGGCGACCACCTGAAGGTTGCCGAACAAGGCATTGCCCGAAGTGTCGGAGCCCGAGAGCATGACCGCGACCCAGCCGAGGAAGGGCGACAGCAGCACGAAAAGCTTGCCGGTGGAGGCGACGCCATTGCCGAGCGTATAGGCCATGCCCGAATAATTCATGAGATAGGCGAGGCCGATGATCAGCATGACCGTGAGAATGGCGATGCGCGACTGCCTGAAAGTTTCGCCGATGCAGCGGAGGAAATCGGATGGCGAAAGATTGACCAGCAAGGCGGTGATCAGCGTCGCCAACAGGATCGCCGTACCCGTGCCCAACGGTTGGAAGGTCCATACGGCGGCATAGGGTTTGGCGTTGTAGAGGGTGATGGAGATCAGATTGTGCAGTCCCGGCCATTCGATCTTGCTCTGGCCGAAATTGGCGACGCCGAAATGGGTCCAGGCGATGACCACCCCGGAGACGATCAGCCAAGGCAGCCAACCCTGCCACAGGGCGATATCGGGCACTTTGTCGGCGTGAACTTCCTGCTCCAGGGCCTCGCGGGCGATGGCGAATTCCGGGTCCGGCGCCGGCTTCCACAGCCGCAGGAACAGCAGCGTCGCGCCGAGCGAGCCCAGCGACGCCAGAACGTCCGTCAGCGAATAGTCGAGCAGGTTGGAGGCGACAAATTGCGACAGCGCGAAGGAACCGCCGGAGACCAGCAGCACCGGCCAGAGCGCCTTGACCGAGCGCCAGCCGCCATAGACCGCCATGACATAGAAGGGCAGCACCACCGCGAGCACGGGGAGCTGGCGGCCGATCATCGCGCCCAGCGCCGTCGCCGGCAGGCCGGTCACCTGGCCGAGCACGGTCACCGGCACGCCCAGCGCGCCGAAGGCGACCGGAGCGGTGTTGAAGATCAGCACGAAAACCAGGGCCTCCAGCGGCGGAAAGCCTACCAGGATCAACAGCGAGGACGTGATTGCGACGGGCGTGCCGAAGCCTGACACGCCCTCGAGCAGCGCGCCGAAGCAGAAGCCGATGACCACCAGCACGACGCGGCGGTCATTGGGCAGATGTTCGATCACCCAGGCGCGGAAGGCGTCGAAGCGGCCCGATTTCACCGCGACATTATAGAGCAGCAGCGCGTTGACCACGATCCACATCACCGGCCAGAGCGCGAAAACCGCGCCATTGACCACCGAATTGACCGCGAGGCCGGGCGGAACGTTCCAGACCAAAACGGCCAGCGCCAGGCCGACGATCAGGCCGGCGCCGGCGGCCTGCCAGGCGGGGCGGCGGAGAAGGCCGAGCATGACGAGAACAGCGGCGACCGGCAGGGTCGCCGCGCAAAAGGACAAGGCTAGGCTGTCGCCGAGCGGCGTGAGCAGTTGAGCGAACATGGGGCCTCCCAAAGAAGCGTTTCTTGATTGCCAGCGAAGCTAGAACTTGACCAAATGCATAGCTGGTATGTTTAATTGACCATCTTCGGATAGTGGATATTTTCAATATTTGCAATAGGGCGTTGGATCGCAAAACCGCCGGTGCTATCCTGCGCAAAATCCTCTCAGACAGCCGTGGTCATGGAACCTGTCCGCAACCAAAAGCTCTCCGACGCCATCGCCGAACATCTGGAACAATTGATTCTGGAAGGGGCTTTGCGGCCCGGCGAAAAACTCGCCGCCGAACGCGAACTGGCGGAAAAACTGGAAGTTTCACGCCCCTCCTTGCGCGAGGCGCTGGAAAAGCTGCAAAGGCGCGGCCTGATCGAGACCAATCGCAGCGGCACTTTTGTCACCCAATTCATGGCGCCGCTCACCGAGCCGCTGGCGGCGATGATGCAGGCCAATGAACAGGCTCTGCTCGATTATCTCGAATATCGCAGCGTGGTCGAGGGCGAGGCGGCGCGGCTCGCCGCGCTGCGCGCCACCGAGCCGGAACTGGCGGCGATCCGCGCCTGTCTCGACAAGATGCGCGCCGCCCACGCCAAGGACGACCCGACCGACGAGGCCAGCGCCGACGCCGATCTGCACATGCTGATCTACGAGGGCTCGCATAATCTCGTGATGCTGCACATCATGCGCGCTTTTTCCGACATGCTGCGCCACGGCGTGTTCTACAACCGCCTCCAGCTCTACACCCATCCGGGAGCCCGCGAGGACCTTTTGGCGCAACACCTCGCGATCGGCGAGGCTGTGCTGGCCCGCGATCCCGAACGCGCCGCGCAGGCGGCCTCCGCCCATATGACCGCCACCGCCGGGACGCTTCGCGCCATTCGCGAGGAACAGACCCGCGTCGCCCGGGCGCTGCGGCGCATGGGCCGCTCGGAATTTGTCGCGCCTTAGCGACGCCGGCATATTTGGTAATTTTTTATTACCACAACGATTGACCGCTTTGGTTTTTACCTTTAAGCATTGAGCAAAGCTGGCCACAAGAGCAGGCGCGATCATGGTTGGAAACGCATCATCCGAGCAAACCCGGCCGCGCGTCGGCCTTTTCGCCACGTGCCTCGTCGATTCCTTGCGGCCGAACATCGGCTTTTCCGCACTGGAGCTTTTGCGCGCGAGCGGCTGCGCGGTGGAGATTCCGCTGGCGCAGACCTGTTGCGGCCAGCCGGCCTTCAACAGCGGCGACGATCGTTCCGCCCGAAAACTGGCGCGGCAGGTGATCGAGGTCTTCGAGGGTTTCGATTATCTGGTCGCGCCCTCGGGCTCCTGCGCCGGCACGATCCGCAGCCATTATCCCGAGCTTTTCCACGACGATCCCGAGTTTTCGGCGCGTGCGAAAGCACTCGCCGCCAAGACTTATGAGCTCTTGAGCTTTCTCGTCGATGTCAGGGGTTTTCGCCCGCAAGGCCTGAGCTGCAAGGCCAGCGCGACCTATCACGATTCCTGCTCCGGGCTGCGCGAACTGGGCGTCAAGGCGCAGCCCCGCGCCTTGCTCGCCGCCGTCGCCGGGCTGGAGTTGCGCACGCTGGAGGGCGAGGAGACCTGCTGCGGTTTCGGCGGGACGTTCTGCGTGAAATATCCCGAGATTTCCGACGCCATTGTCGGCGAGAAGGCCGATCACATCAGGGCGACCGAGGCCGAGCTGCTGCTCGGCGGCGATCTCGGCTGCCTGCTCAACATGGCCGGCAAATTGCGCCGCCAGGGCGCCAAGACCCGCGTGTTCCACACAGCGGAAATTCTGGCGGGACGCGCCAGCCACGCCATTGGCGAGGAAGAGCCATGAACGCGCCCGCCGGAGATTTTCACGCCCGCGTGCAAAAAGCCCTGGGCGATCCGCAACTCAAGATCGCGCTGGAGCGCACCACCGGCAATGCGCGGCGCAAGCGCGCGGCGGCCGTCGAGGCCTGGCCGGATTTCGACAAGGCCCGGTCGGCGGCGGCGGCGCTGAAGGATCATGCCCTGGCGCATATGCCCTATTATCTCGAAGAGTTCGAGAGAAAGGCGCTGGCCTCCGGCGCGAAAATTCATTGGGCGAGCAGCGCGCAGGAGGCCTGCGCCGCCGTGATCGAGATTTGCCGCGCCGCGCAGGCGAAAACCGTGACCCGCTCCAAGAGCATGCTGGGCGAGGAGATCGGCCTGCCCCATGCGCTGGCCGAAGCGGGCCTGCGGCGCGTCGAAACCGATCTCGCCGAGCATATTATCCAGCTCGCCGGCGAGACGCCCTCGCATATCATCTGGCCCGCGGCGCATCGCACCCGCGAGGATGTGTCAAAACTGTTCCAGCAGCATCACCGCGATCACGTTTTGCTGACCGAAATCGAGGCCATGGTCGAGTCGGCGCGCCGCGAATTGCGCGACGATTTCTTCGCCGCGGAAGTCGGCATATCCGGCGCCAATTTTTTGGTCGCCGAGACCGGGGCGATCTGCACCATCACCAATGAGGGCAATGCCGAGCTGACGACGACCCCGCCGCGCGTGCATATCGTCACCGCCGGCATAGAGAAAATCGTCGCCACGACGGAACACGCGCTGCAATTGACGCGGCTTCTGGTGCGCTCCGCCACCGGCGCCGATCTCACCCAATATACGACCTTTCACTGCGGGCCGAAGCGGTCGGGCGATCTCGACGGCCCGGAAGAGTTCCACATTGTCCTGGTCGATCACGGCCGCACGCAAATGCTCGAGTCCATGCCGGAAATGCTGCGCTGCCTGCGCTGCGGGGCCTGTCTCAATCATTGCGTGGTCTATCGCAAGATCGGCGGGCACGCCTATGGCGGCGCCTATCCGGGACCGATGGGTTCGGCGCTGACTCCCGTGTTCGACGGATTGGAAAATTCGCGCGACCTACCCAACGCCTGCACGCTCAACGGCCAGTGCAAGCAGGTGTGCCCGGTGGATATTCCACTGCCAACGCTGCTGCGCGATTGGCGCGCCAAAAGTTTTAGGCGCGGATTCGAGCCTTTCACCGTGAAACTCGCGCTGGCGCTTTGGGCTTTCGCGGCGACAAAGCCGGCGCTTTATCGCGCGGGACAGGCTTTTACGCTGCCGCTGCTGCGCCTGCTGGGCAAAAAGGGCTGGATTTCCGCGCTGCCCTTCGCCGACGGCTGGACCGGCAGCCGCGATTTCCCGACGCCGCCGAAAAAGGGATTTCTGGCGCGCATTGCTTCGGGAGAGGGCCAATGAGCGCGCGACACGCTATTTTTTCCGCCTTGCGCAAATTGCGTCCGGAGGGTTTTCCCGCCGAGGTCGTGGCCGCCCAGGCCGAGGCGCTGGCGCGCGCCATGGCGGCCTGCCTGCCGCCGCTGGAGGCCGCCGACCCGACCGAGATTTTTGTCGCCCGCGCCACAGCCGAAAAGGTCGGCGCCACGGCGGAACGCATCGCGTCGCTCGCGGAAGTGCCGGCGGCGGCGCGCCGCTACGCCCAGGCCAATGGTCTGCCCGAAGAACTGGCGCTGCAACCTGACCCGCGGCTGCAAGGCCTGGATTGGGGCCGCCAGCGCGTGGATTTGCCGCTCAAGCCCGATTCCGTTCTGGCGGTGGGCATAGCGCGCGGCGGCGTGGCCGAGACGGGCTCGCTGGTTTTCCATTCCGGCGCGCGAGCCCCCACCCTGTTCGGCTTCGAGCCGCTGCATCATCTGGTGGCGCTGGATGCGGCGACGATTGTGGCGCGTTTCGAGGATTACGCGGCGCTGGAGCGGGAACAACCCCAGCCGCGCAATGTCAATTTCATCACCGGGGCCAGCGGCACCACGGATATAGAGGGCGTGCTGGCGCGCGGCGCGCATGGACCGCGCCGGCTGCACATCATGATTTTCAAGTGATATCGGGGGATTCGTCTTTCGGCGACATGACCATTGGCTGAGACGACCTTGACACGAAAGCGGGCTAGGATCGCCAAATAAGTCTCCTGGGGAGAAGGCGCCTTGCATTCAGTCGAATTTCAACTCCAGCGCCAACGCCTGCCAGGCGCGCGCCGCGTCGGAGAGATAGGCGCCCTTGCGCCAGACCAGCGCCAGGCGCCAGTCGACCTCGGGCTCGTCGAGCTCCAGGCTGGCGACGCCCGGGCTGGTGTGGCGCTGGTCGAGCAAGCGCGGCAGGAAGGCCGCGCCGACGCCGGCCGCCGCCAGTTCGATGATGAAATCGATCTGGCTGGAGCGCGCGGCGACGACCGGCTCGAAACCGGCCCGATGGCAGGCGTTTATGATCACACGGTTTTGCGCGAAGCCGCTTTCGAAGAGGATCAGGGGCATGTCGCGCAAATCGTCTATGACGATTTTTCTGCGCTGGGACAGCGGATGGTCGGCGGCGACCAGGGTCATGAGGGGATCGCGGCGGATTTCGTGGAATTCGAAATCCTCGTCCACCGGCAGCAGCGAGGCGGCGAAGTCGATTTCGCCCAGGCGCAGAATTTCCTCCAGCCGGGCGCTGCCATGTTCGGCCAGCCTTATGTCTATGCCGGGGTAGAGCGTGCGGAACCGGGCGAACAGCGGGGCAAAGAGAATGCCGCTGCCCACGGGGGGCAGGCCCAGCCGGAGCACGCCGCGTTTCTTGCCGCGCAATTCCGCGATTTCGGCCAGCAGATCGTCGCGCTCGGCCAGCAGGCGCAGGGCGCGGGCGTAAACCGCCTCGCCCACCGCCGTCAGACGCGGTTTCGGCGCGGCGCGGTCGAGCAAGGGCGCGCCGATCTCGTCCTCGATCTGGCGCACCGCCTTGCTGACCGTGGATTGGGTGGCGCACAGGATCTTGCCGGCGGCGGTAAAGCCGTTCTGGCGGACAACCTCGACAAAGGCGCGCAGGTTCTTCAGCTCCATCGTCATTCCAATAGGGAATGCGTGTCAGGAAATCAATTCATTTTGAGACTTGGCGGAACCGCTCTATTCTGCTCCGCGCAAGCAAGAAAGTGCAAAGCGAGACAAACTCGCGAGGGAGGGAAGGCCAAAAACCTTCCAGAACGGGACAAGGCCGCGAACCGTGCGAAAGCGCGGCGCCCTCGCGCATGTCCCGCCGCCCTCGCGCATGGGAATTGGCTGCTGTCTGGAGGAAATCATGGACCGCAATGATGCTGCGCAAGAGACGCAGGAATGGCTGGAGGCGCTGAATTCCGTCCAGGAATTCGAGGGCGTCGAACGTGTGGACGCGCTTTTGGCCGAAGTGGTCGGCGAGGCGCGCAAGAATGGCGCGCAACTGCCCTTCGCCTGGAACACCGCCTATATCAACACCATACCGCCTGAGAACCAGCCGCCTCATCCGGGCGTGCGCGCCATCGAGACGAAGATCCGCGCGGCCATCCGCTGGAACGCCGCCGCCATCGTGCTCAAGGCCAACAAGGTCTCCTCCGAACTCGGCGGCCATATCGCCTCGTTCCAGTCGGCTGCGACGCTTTACGACGTCGGCTTCCAGCATTTCTGGCGGGCGCCTTCGGAAAATCACGCCGGCGATCTGGTGTTCATCCAGGGCCACAGCTCGCCCGGCATTTACGCCCGCGCCTTCCTCGAGGGACGCATCCCCGAGGAGCGAATCCTCAACTTCCGTCAGGAAGTCGATGGCAAGGGCATCCCCTCCTATCCGCATCCCTGGCTGATGCCGGATTTCTGGCAATTCCCCACGGTCTCCATGGGCCTTGGGCCGCTGATGGCCATCTATCAGGCGCGCTTCATGCGCTATCTCGAGGGGCGCGGCCTCATCCAGACCCATGAACGCAAGGTCTGGGCTTTCATGGGCGACGGCGAGATGGACGAGCCGGAATCGCTCGGCGCGATCAGCCTCGCCGGCCGTGAAAAACTCGACAATCTCATCTTCGTCATCAATTGCAATCTCCAGCGCCTCGACGGCCCGGTGCGCGGCAATGGCAAGATCATCCAGGAGCTGGAGGCCGATTTTCGCGGCTCCGGCTGGAATGTGATCAAGGTGGTCTGGGGCTCGAACTGGGACGAGTTGATCGCCAAGGACACCACGGGACGGCTGCGCCAGGTGATGGAGGAATGCGTCGACGGCGAATATCAGGATTTCAAATCGAAGAACGGCGCCTATGTCCGCGAGAAATTCTTTGGCCGCTATCCCGAAACCGCCGAGATGGTCAAGGATTGGTCGGACGACCAGATCTGGAAACTGACTCGCGGCGGCCACGATTCCAAAAAAATCTTCGCCGCCTATAAGGCCGCCAGCGAGCACAAGGGCCAACCCACCGTGATCCTCGCCAAGACCATCAAGGGCTATGGCATGGGCTCCGCCGGCGAAGGGCAGATGATGGCGCATCAGGCCAAGAAAATGAGCCTGGAGGCGCTGAAGAAATTCCGAGACCGTTTCAATATTCCGGTCGCCGACAGCGAGATCGAGCACCTCCCGCTGATCAAATTCCCGGCGGGATCGGAAGAGGACAATTACCTCCATGAGCGGCGCAAGGCGCTGGGCGGCTATCTGCCGGCGCGGCGACAAAAATGCGAGCCGCTGGTCATTCCGCCGCTGGAGGCTTTCGAGCTTCAGTTGAAAAGCACGGAAGGCCGCGAAATCTCGACCACCATGGCCTTTGTCCGCGTACTCAACCATTTGTTGCGCGACAAGAACATCGGCAAGCGCATCGTGCCCATCGTGCCCGACGAAAGCCGCACTTTCGGCATGGAGGGCATGTTCCGCCAATATGGCATTTTCTCGCAGGTCGGCCAGCTCTATCGCCCGCAGGACGCCGACCAGCTCTCCTATTACAAGGAGGACCGCTCCGGGCAGATGCTGCAGGAGGGCATCAACGAGGCCGGGGCCATGGCCTCGTGGATCGCGGCGGCGACCTCTTATTCCAACAGCAATGTGCCGATGATCCCGTTCTACATCTATTATTCGATGTTCGGGTTCCAGCGCGTCCACGATCTCGCCTGGGCGGCCGGCGATATTCGCGCCCGAGGCTTCTTGTTGGGCGGCACATCTGGACGCACGACCCTGAATGGCGAGGGCCTGCAGCACGAGGATGGCCACAGCCATATTCTCTCGGCGACCATCCCCAATTGCGTCTCCTATGACGCGACTTATTCCTACGAGGTCGCGGTCATCGTGCAGAACGGCCTCAAGCGCATGTATGCCGACAATGAGGATGTCTATTTCTATCTGACCCTGCTCAACGAGAATTACGAGCATCCGGCCATGCCGGAGGGGGCGGAAGCGGGCATCATCAAGGGCGCCTATGTGCTGAAAAAAGCCCCCGCGGGAACGCCCAAGGAAAAGCAGGTCACCTTGCTCGGCTCCGGCGCGATCCTGCGCGAGGTCATCGCCGGCGCCGCTTTGCTGGAGCGCGATTTCGGCATTCACGCCAATATCGTCGCGGTCACCAGTTTCTCCGAATTGAAGCGCGAGGCCGATCATGTCGAGCGCTGGAACCTGCTGCATCCCATGGAGACGGCGAAAGTCCCCTACATCACGCAATTGCTGCAAGAGCTGGGGGATTCTCCGGTGGTGGCCTCGACCGATTACATCCGCGCCTTCGCCGAGCAGATTCGCGGCTTCGTCCCGACCCGCTACAAGGTGCTGGGCACGGACGGCTTCGGGCGCTCCGACTATCGCCGCAAATTGCGCCAGTTCTTCGAAGTGGACCGCAATTTCGTCGCGCTGACCGCGCTCAAGGCCATGGCGGACTCGCAATTGATCCCGGCGAAAAAAGCCGCCGAAGCCATCGAACTCTACCAGATTGACCCGGAAAAGCCCGATCCGACTTACGTTTGATCCGCCCGGCCCATCAAAATTTTCGGAAAGTCAGCACCATGTCCAAAATCGAAGTGAAAGTTCCCGATATCGGCGATTTCAAAAGCGTGCCCGTCATTGAAATCCTGGTGAAGCCCGGCGACGTCATCAAGGCGGAAGACCCGTTGGTGGTGCTGGAAAGCGACAAGGCCACCATGGAAGTCCCCTCGCCCGCCGCCGGCGTGGTCGCGGAAATCCTGCTGAAGGTCGGCGACAAGGTCGGCGAAGGCGCGGCCATTCTGACGCTGGTCGCGGAGGGCGCCGCTGCGCCGGCGGCCCCGGCCGCTGCGCCGGCCGCGCAAAAAGCCGAGCCCATCGCCGTGACCGACGAGATTGACACGGGTAAAGCCGCGGCCACGGCCAAATCCGGCCCGGCGCCTCTGCTGGGCCCGCGCTCGGCCATCGCCGATTTCGGCAATGTCTTCGCCTCGCCCGCCGTGCGCCGGGTGGCGCGCGAACTGGACGTCGATCTGACCAAGGTGCAGGGCACGGGAGAAAACGGCCGCATCACCAAGGAGGACGTGAAGAAGTTTCTGGCGGGCGGCATGGCCAGCGCGCCCATCGCGGCGAGCGGCGCCGGCATTCCGGAAATTCCGGCCATCGACTTTTCCAAATTCGGTCCGATCGAGGAAAAGCCGCTGTCGCGCATCCGCAAATTGTCCGGGCCCTTCCTGCACCGCTCCTGGCTCAATGTCCCCGCCGTCACCCAGAATGACGAGGCCGACATCACCGATCTCGAAGAGTTCCGCAAAAGGCTCGACGAGGAGGGCAAGAAGGCCAAGGAGTCCTATCGCGTCTCGCTGCTGCCCTTCCTGATCCGCGCCAGCGTCGCCGTGCTGAAGGCCTATCCCGACTTCAACTCGTCGCTGAGCCCCGCCAAGGATTCGCTGATCCACAAGAAATACTGGCACATCGGCTTCGCCTGCGACACGCCCGAAGGCCTGGTGGTGCCCGTGATCCGCGACGCCGACAAGAAGGGCGTGCTGGAGCTGTCGAAGGAGCTTGGCGACCTCTCGGCCAAAGCCCGCGCCGGCAAATTGACGCCCGCCGAAATGTCGGGCGCGACCTTCACCATTTCCTCGCTTGGCGGCATTGGCGGCACCTCCTTCAGCCCCATCGTCAATGCGCCGGAAGTGGCGATCCTCGGCGTCGTCCGCTCGAAAATGGCGCCGGTGTGGAACGGCAAGGAATTCGTCCCCAGGCTGATGCTGCCGCTGTCGCTGTCCTACGACCATCGCGTCATCGACGGCGCCTCCGCTGCCCGCTTCGCCCGGGCGCTGGCGGCGGTGCTGGAAGACATCCGCCGTCTGGCGCTGTGATCGGGAGTTTTTCTCATGAGCATTGAAATCAAGGTTCCCGATATCGGCGACTTCAAGAGCGTCCCCGTCATCGAAGTGCTGGTGAAGGTCGGCGACGCGATCAAGCCGGAAGACCCTTTGGTGGTGCTGGAAAGCGACAAGGCCACCATGGAAGTCCCCTCGCCCGCCGCCGGCGTCGTCAAGGAGATCAAGATCAAGGTCGGCGACAAGGTCGGCGAAGGCGCGTCGATCCTGATTCTCGAAGAGTCTTCAAGCGCGGCGGCGCCGGCTGCGGCTGCGGCTCCCGCCGAAAAGCCCGCCTCCGACCTCCATGCCGAAGTGCTGGTGCTCGGCGCCGGTCCCGGCGGCTATAGCGCCGCCTTCCGCGCCGCCGATCTCGGCGCGAAAGTGGTGCTGGTCGAGCGCTGGAACGTTTTGGGCGGCGTCTGCCTCAATGTCGGCTGCATCCCCTCCAAGGCCCTGCTGCATGCCGCCAAGGTGGTCGATGAGGCCAGCGAAATGGCCGAGCACGGCGTCGCCTTCGCCGCGCCCTCGATCGATCTCGACAAGCTGCGCGGCTGGAAGGAAAGCGTGATCCAGCGCCTGACCGGCGGGCTCGCCGGCATGGCCAGGCAGCGCAAGGTCACGGTGGTCACCGGCCTGGGCAAATTCGCCTCGCCCAACACCATCGAAGTGACTGGCGAAGATGGCGCGAAAAAACTCGTGTCCTTCGACAAGGCGATCATTGCCGCCGGCTCCGAGCCGGTGACCCTGCCCTTCATTCCCCACGGCGACCCGCGCGTGATCGATTCCACCGGCGCCCTGGCGCTGGCGGACGCGCCGCAAAAATTGCTGGTGCTGGGCGGCGGCATCATCGGGCTGGAAATGGCCACGGTTTACGCCGCGCTGGGCTCGAAAGTCACCATTGTCGAGCTGATGGACCAGATCATCCCCGGCGCCGACAAGGATTTGGTGGCGCCGCTGTCCAAACGCCTGAGCAAGAAGCTTGAGGCCATTCTGCTGAAGACCAGGGTGACGGCGGTCGCGGCGGAAGCCAAGGGGCTGCGCGTGA
>CAWDOR010000040.1:0-242926 GCA_963804045.1 uncultured Alphaproteobacteria bacterium
TGGCGGGTTAGGACCTGGCGCGTTCGAAACCCTGCTTCAGGACGTGGGGCTTTGCTTTCCTTTTTCCTACGCCGAGCTTTGTTCCTTTTCGGTTCCGCGCCTGGTTGGCCTATGGACGCGCGCGCGCCGGCATCTTGGTTTGATCTGACGGGGAATTATCGAAATGACCGAAATGAGCGTTTCGATGATCATGCGCCTGGTCGACCAGGTGTCCAGGCCCGCGCAAGCCGTCGAAACTGAACTCGAAAAGCTGAAGCGCGCTAGCACGGCGCTTCAGGATATCCAGTCAGGCCCTATGCGCTCGGAACAATTTGCCGGTGCGCAAAAGACGATAAGCCGCCTTCGAGACGAGTTGATTGCACAACAGCGCGTCGAAAGGCAAACGACGCAAGTCGTTCGAGAGGGAGCGACAACGCAGATTGCGGCAATCCGGGAGCTGGGAGCAGCGCGCGAACATTCCGCCAGCGCCATGATCGCCGCCGACAGGGCCGAATTGGCAGCTAAAAAGCTGGAGGCCGAAAGCGCCGCCGCTGCCGCTTCCACCATCGTCGAAGCCAATGAACGCATTGTTGCCAGCGAGTTGCGCGTGGTCGCGGCGACTGAAAGATCAGCGCGGGAACAATCGTCCGCCGCCGCTTCGCTCCAGCGCCAGCGCTCAGCCGCCTATGTTAAAGAGGAGAGGGACCGCGAACCGTCGGCGGAGCGCCATCGAAGGGAACAGGAGCGCATTGGGCGCGAACAGCAGCACCACGGCGCCAGCACTTTGATGCTCGGCGCGGCGGCCTCGGCGGTCTCGGCACATTCCATTTATGAAATCGGCAAAAAAACGATCGAAGCTGGCGCCGAGCGGCAGCATGTTGAGATCAAGGCGGAAAACGCGGGCATTTCCGCCAGCGAAATCCGGCGAATCCGGCAATCTTCGATTGAGGCCAAACGCGGCGCGCCCAACATGAGCGTCACGGAAATCCAGGAGCTGTTCACCGAGGCGCGTTCGGCGGTGAAGCATCCGGAGGAGACTTACGAGATCATCGGATCACTGGCGAAGGCCGGTTCGGTGCTCAAGGGCATGGGCGTGGACAATAGCGGGCTGGCGTTGATCGTAAAGGCGGCGGAGTCGCTGGGCCGCATGAACAGCGCGGAACAGTTCAAAAAGTATCTGGATGGCCAGGTCAAAGCCATGCAGGTGTTTGGCAAGACGATCACGCCGGAACAGATTTACGAGGCCGCAAAATATTCGAAAGCCGCAGGCGGGACACTTTCCGACGATTTCATCAATTCGACAATGCCGAGCCTTATTCAGGAACTGCGCGGGTCATCGGCAGGTGACGCCTTGTCGATGCTAAGCCGCACGCTTCGGGGAGGCCTGGAACATCGCGGAACAGCGACTCAACTGCTCAATGACCTCGGTCTGACGCCCGATCAGGATAAAATCCATCGCAATAAAGCGGGAAAGATCACTGGGTACGGCGGTCATATCAAAGACAGCGATCTTTTGGCGTCCCATCCTGACCAGTGGGTCTGGCAAGACTGGAAACCGGCGATGCAAGCGAAGGGCATCACAACCCTTCAAGATCAAATCGAATATACGCAAAGGACGCTGCCCGCGACAGCGGCCAATCTTGTGCGGATTCTCCTCCAGCAGGAAGAGAGCATCAAGCAGCACCAAGTGAATCTTGCAGCGGCCGCCGACGCTGAACAGGCAGCCGCCAATCAGGCCAAGGAGGCGGCGTCTTCATTCACCGCGCTCACCAAGTCCCTGAACGACCTGGGCGCGGCCACCTCCCAAAGCGCGCTTCCCACCATTGCTGCTGGGCTGAACAAGATCACAGCTAGCATCAACGCCATGTCCGAAGCGGCGGAAAAACATCCCCGGGCAGCCACGGCGATAGGCGGGGGCGTGGGCGCCGCCGCGCTCGCCGGGTCCGGTTGGTTATTCTATCAGGTCAGCACAGGCTTTGGCCTGCCGGTCGCCGCAACGCAATTGACGGGCGCGGCGACGGCGCTCGATGCTGCGGCGGCGAAACTCGGCGCGAGCAATCTGCCGTTGAAGGACGTTCCGAAGGTTATCCCGCCTATCGCGCCCGTTGTACCGATCGCTGCGAGCGGAGCGCCCGCCACAGCTATTGGGGGCGTAACAGTCGCGGCGATCGCCGCCTCCGCCGTGGTCGCGACGGCGATTATCGATCAGAAATATGGCGGTAACCCTGGGCATCGGCCCTGGACGGCCGGTCGGCTTTGGCGGAATTTCACCACCGGCGCCGATGACATGCCCACAAGCGAGGAAATCAACGGTCCGATCGCAAACGCGCCAATCGATAAGACCAAAGCCAAAGCCGAGTTGGCGCGCCAAACCCTCTCAATGCTCAATGGATCGCCGGTCGCGCCCAATGTCGATTTTAGCCACCTGGACGAAGCCAAAAACAAGAGCAACGAGGTTCACCAATCGTTGCAATCATTGAACTTAACGCTTGTTCCGAAGGTCGATTCGTCCAGTTTGGACGCTTACTTGGCAAAACTTTCCAGAGCGCAAGGAATGATGAATTCTCTTGGCCATGGAGGCGGCGGCTCATTCACGCCATCAAGCGGCGCGTTGCATGACGGACCGGAGAACCGCTTATGAGAGAGAAGCACCCTAAAGCCCGCTTTAAAGGCGATGTAAACGACGCTGCCGAATTGCTCCTTAAACCTATGCGGGTTGGAAACGCGCTTTGTAAGGTCAAAGTGGTTACGATACCCGCTGCGGAATATGCGGCCCTTTTGGCCGCTCAGGACGATCTGGCGCGCATTTTAGCGAAGCGCCCGAAAAGCTTTCCCCGGTCTCCGATTGACCAACACGAAGACTTGGCTGCCTTTATAGTTGCGCGTTGGGGAACGATGACGATCGACAATTTAGCCCAGGAATGCGCCAAAACATTTCAACATGCGCCTTCGCGGTCCGCAATTCATCGGTTCATGTCGCGATACGTCCCGCCCAAATCCGCCGCGTCATGTGAGGGCGCGCAACCGCCCGCGAAAGACACTCCAGACCCGCGAAATCCAACGTAATCCCGTCAAATACCGATATCCGTGTGCATTTAATTATTCTGCGTCCAGGGACTATTTCGCCGTGCCGCGCTTCACGTCACGTAACTATTTGCTAAAGTTACGTGACGATAATGTCCGGCATGAGTTCGGCGGTTGGCGTCGGACCGCCGATCGTGAGGGTGAATTGCGCAGGCTGGGCGAGACGCCGCTGACCGGGGCGGAAAAGCAGAAACGTCACCGGGAAAGGGTCAAGGCCCGACTGGCCGAGGCGGCGGCGCTGCGCGCGCGCTATGGCGGGGTCGGCGGCGCCCTGGCCGGCTTGCCGGATTTTTTCGCCGCCATGTTGCGCGGGCAGGGGGCGAGCGAGGAGGAGGTCGCGCTGTTATGCGCCGATCTCGCCGCCGTGGAAGCCGAGGCGGCGGCCTTGTTGCGCGGCGCGGCGGAAAAAAGCCTCGAAACTCTCCGCGCGCGGCGCGGCAAGGCCAAGTCCAGCCTGTTGTCGCGGCTCGCCGCCATGGAGGCGGCCAAGGACGCCTGAGTTTTTCGCGCCGCCGGCGCCATTGCTTTCGCCGCGCGGCGGTCCAATATGAGCCTGGCAAAAAAACTCAGGCCGGAAAACATGCTTCATCGCCTCAAACACGCCTTGCTGATGTTCGCCGCCTTGATCTTTGTGATCGAGGCCTGGCTTTGGGACATGACCATCGCGCTGGGACGCTGGGCCGTCGCTCTGCTGCCCTGGGAGGAATTCAAGGCTTTTGTCGTCAGGCTGATCGACCGCCTGCCGCCCTATGGGGCGCTGCCGCTGTTCCTGATTCCGCTCGCCGTGGTCGAGCCGCTGAAAATCGTGGCGATCGCGCAGATCGCCCATCATCACGTGCTGCGCGGCGTTTTCGCCTTTATCCTGCTGAAATTCGTCGGCGTCGGGCTGGTGGCCTTCGTCTTCGATCTTTGCCGGGATAAGCTGCTGGCCATCGGCTGGTTCGCGCGCTTTTACGCCTGGGTCGTTCTGTGGCGCGACCGCGCCCACGCCTTCATCGCGCCCTACAAGGCCGCCGTGCGCGTCAAAATGGCCGAAATCCGCGCCATCCTCGCCGATTGGCGGCTGCGCTCGGGCATGGTTTCCGGCGAGGGCGGCGTGCTCGAAGCCTTGGCCCGCGTCCGCGCCCGGGTGAGGCGGGCGCGGGGGGGCTGAAAATTCAGTCGAGTTGCTGGCCGAGCCGTCCGGCGAGATCCTGCACATATTGCCAGGCGGCGCGGCCCGAGCGCGAGGCGCGGGTGATCGCCCATTCCAGCGCCTCGGCGCGGATTTGCGCCTCCGGCGCCTTCAAGCCGTAGCGCGCGACATAGCCGAAGACCATGTCGAGATAATCGTCCTGATTGCATTTGTGGAAGCCGAGCCACAGGCCGAAACGGTCGGAGAGCGAGACTTTTTCTTCCGTGGCCTCGCCGGGATTGATCGCGGTGGAGCGCTCATTGTCCATCATCTCGCGCGGCAGCAGATGGCGGCGATTCGAGGTGGCGTAGAACAGCACATTGTCTGGCCGGCCCTCAACGCCGCCCTCCAGCGCCGCCTTCAGCGATTTATAGCTGGCGTCGCCGCTGTCGAAGGACAGATCGTCGCAAAACACCAGAAAGCGGTGGGGATCGTCACGCAGCAGCGCCATCAGCGCGGGCAGGGATTCAATGTCCTCGCGGTGGATTTCGATCAGTTTGAGTCCGCCAAAGCCGGGCGTTCCCGCCAGCATCGCGTCCACTTCGGCGTGGGCCGCCTTGACCAGCGACGATTTGCCCATGCCGCGCGCCCCCCAGAGCAGCACGTTGTTGGCCGGCAGCCCACGGGCGAAACGCTCGGTATTGCCCAGAAGCTGGTCGCGGGCGAGATCGACGCCGCGCAGCAGCCCGATCTCGACGCGGCTGACCTTGGCCACCGGCGCCAGGCTCTGGCTCTCGGCGCGCCAGACAAAGGCCTGCGCGGCGGCGAAATCAGGCTTTTTCGGCGGCGGCGGCGACATGCGCTCCAAGGCTTCGGCGATGCGGGCGAGCAGGACGTCGGTGTCGAACATTTTTTCGGTTCCGTTTGGCGTCCTGCGATTTAGAGCAGTTTGGCGCCGGAGGGAACCGCGGCCGGCAAAATTCGCGTCAATCTTCGATGCGGGTCTGGATGGTGAAAATGTCGAAGGGCGGCGCCTCCGGCCCATTGTCGAAACCGGGGGCGTCGGGCGCGGCGAAATTGCCGCCGTCGCAGACCAGGAGGAGCAGGGCGGGGCGGTCGGGCAGGGCGTTGGCGTAGGTTACGCCGCCCGCCCTCGCCGTCTCCATCTGTCCGGCGCGCAAAATCGTCTCGTCGCCCTGGTCCACCCGACTTTTGACGGCGCCGGCGCAAACGCCGGCCATGCGCCAGCCCGGCCCCGGCAGGAACGGGCCCTGCTGTCCCGGCGCCAAAGTCAGGCAGGCCGGAAGGAAACGCGCCAGCGCGTCGGCGTAAAGCTGGCGCAAGGCTGGCCGCGCTAGGTCGCTGCCGCAAAAGGCTGGCGGCAACAATTCAGGCTCGGCGAGCGCGCGACGAAAAATATCGCCGCCGATCAGCAGCAGCTCGCGCGGGCTTTCGGCCAGTTCGATCACCGACTGGAAATCCCAGATGAAACGTTTGAGCGGTTCAGGCAGAATGACGGACACGCGACCTCCAGGCGACGACGACGCCACGGCAGCAAAAACGGCGCCGTCGCCCGAATCTTTCCGGCGGAGGCAAAACCGGGAGCGCAGATGAAGGACTATATTCCCGACCTCAGCGAAATTCGCATGATCCGCCGCGCGCCGCTCGCGCCGCCGCAGTTGAGCGCCGAAGACGCGGCTTACGTCGAGCAATGCTTGCGCGCGGCGGAAACCGCTTTTGGCGTGCAAGCCGCGCCGGGGACCAAAAGTTTCGCCGCGATCCCGGCGCGGGTCTTGATCGAGTTCTTCATTGACGCCTGGCGCGGGTTGAAGCCGCAGACGCCTGAACAGCATGAGGCCCATGGCCGCCTGCCTTCGGCGATCCGGCTGCTGGATACTTATGCGGCGCTGGAGGCGGAACGCGGACGCCGGACATAGGTACGCACCTCGACGTGAGTTCCATAATATTGATTATGCGAATATCGGCTGTGGCCGCGATACGGTAATGTCACCCCCCTGCAAAGCAGAAGCGTCACCCTCCATAATCTCCGGGGCCTTGGAGGGACTGGCGTATGACGGTGCTGGAGATGACACGCAAGGAGTTTTCGCGCCTCGAAATTGTTGTCGCAGTCGAGGAAGGTAAAATGAGCGTCAGCGACGCAGCTTCGCTCTTGCGGCTATCGCGGCGGCAGATTTTCCGATTATTGGACCGCTTCCGCTCTATCGGGCCGCATGGCCTCGCGTCGCAAAAGCGCGGCGTAACCCCAAACAATCAGGTTCACCGCGCCGTCCGCAATCTGGCGATGATGCTGGTGCGCAAATATTACCCCGACTTCGGCCCGACGCTCGCCTGTGAGAAGCTGCGCGAGGTTCATGATTGCCGCGTGTCGCGCGAGACTTTGCGCAAATGGATGATCGAGGACGGCCTCTGGCTCGACCGCAACCGCCGCTTGCCTCCGGTGCATCAACCACGGAACCGCCGCGAGCGCGTCGGCGAGCTGATCCAGATCGACGGATCGACCCACGCTTGGTTTGAGGAGCGCGGCGATAAATGCACCCTCCTCGCCTATATCGACGACGCTACCAGCCGGATTCAACACGCTGCCTTTGTGCCGTCTGAATCGGCTTTCGACTACATGCGCGAGACGCGGGCTTATATCGACCGCTTTGGCCGCCCGATTGCGTTCTATTCGGACAAGCACGGGATTTTCCGCATCAACCATCCCGAAGCCATTGGCGGAACAGGAATGACGCAGTTTGGCCGCGCCCTGCATGAGATCAATATCGACATAATTTGCGCCAACACGCCGTCAGCCAAGGGCCGCGTCGAGCGCTGTTTCGGCACGTTGCAGGATCGATTGGTGAAGGAGTTGCGTCTTGAAGGCGTCAGCGACATGAAGGCCGCCAACGCCTTTTTGCCGTCCTTCATCGAGCAATATAACGCCCGCTTCGCCAAGCCGCCGTTCAACGAAACAGACGGCCACAGACCGATGAACGACGATTGGGATTTGACCGACGTTTTCGCATGGAAGGAGGAAAGGACTGTCTCCAACTCGCTCACGCTGCAATATGACAAGATGCTGTTTTTACTTATTCCGAACGAGCTTACCCGCCCCCTCGCCCGCAAGCGCGTCATGGTTTACGATTATCCGGATGGACGCCTTGCCATCCAATATGAAGGTCAAGACCTGCCCTATCGGATTTTCGACAAGCTGCAAAAAGTCGATCAGGCGTCCGTGGTTGATAACAAGCGCCTTGGCGCGGTTCTGGCCTATGTCTCGGAACGGCAGAAGGAATATGATGAAGGCCGGTCGAAAAAATCGCCGCGTCGGCGCGGTCAGGGCGAGCGGCAATTTTTCAAGGCGGTTTGACGATTTCGTGGACCGGGGCCAATCGCGCCTTCGATATGTGGGTCTACGGCGCGATTGGCCCCTACTCTCAGGCCTGCGCGTACACGAAATTGCAGCGTGGTTAGACGCCGCCTATCAATTTAGGTCGCCTGTGCGCACGCGAATCAAATCGCCCGACTCCAAATGACCCGCGTCATATTTCCGGCTGGCGATAGCCACAATTCTTGCGCGATTTCTGTCGAAAATTGCGAGGTAATCGCTCCCTTGTGTTGTCCCGTGCTCAATATCATCAAGAGCTTCGGAACTAACGTGTACCCTAACGATTCGGTCGCCGTCGGTCATCCCAAATTCAACGCCTGCCAAGTCTCGGTAAGCATTTGCTCCGCCATCGCTCAAAGGCATGAGTTCGACTCCTTAATTCCAAAAAACTTTCTACGACAATGGCTTTAACTTGTCCATTGCGCTGGTAAGTCGGCGCGAAGTTTGCAAGCTTCGTGTACCAGTTTTTCGAGTGGATCAGCTTGCACCGTCCCGCCTTCTCAAAGCTGAGGGGCGTTTCCAGAGTCGTTCTCGCGAGTCTTGCACACCTAATTTCTGACCCGAGCAGCGCGTTGCCGGGGGCGCGTCAATGCTCGGACTTTTTGGCCGCGTCCTTAAGCTCGGCTGTACTTGCCGCTAAACAATCGATAGCCACTTCAAATTGGTTGGGTGTCATACGTGGCGGCTTTGTCGAGGCGGCGGACTCAATAATGGCGAGTGCGCGGGTAAGCCTGCCGAAAATAGCTCGATAACTTGGCCCCATTTTGTCGAGCCGTTGATTGAGGGTGGTCGGCACTCGTTCGTCTTTCTCTTCCTCTGATAGGGGCGACTCTGACAATTCCTTCTTCATTGCCGAATGAATTCCAAAAAGTCCGAATAACCTACCGAGTACAAATCCGACGACCAAAATTAGGATGTCTATGAGCACAGTGCCCTCCCCGCATGAAAATAGCTCCTTACCATAATCAGGCTGGTCGCGTCTGCGGCAATCGCAGTGGGCGCCAGGGGATGGGAACCGGAATGCAAAACGACTTTCGAGTTCGGCTCACGAAAACAGCCCCACGCCGCCAGAGTGACATTTCTGCTTTGCGGCCTCGGTGACATTTCTGCCTTGCAATGACATCGGCGATGGCGTTGTTCACGCTCGATCCTCTTCTCGCCTCCCACCGCAAACAGCCGGCCGTCCCTTGTGAACAGTGGCTGAACCGTGGCTTTAAGCGCGGTTCAGGAACCGCGACCGATGTTGTTCGTCATCGGTCGGCCAAGGCGGCGGCCGTTACTTTGGCGCACAGGAGCAAACCATGTCGCAACGCATGAAGAAAACAATGCTGGCGGCTTTTTCCGTCGGCTTTCTCGCCCTGGGCGGCGCAAGCGCTTTCGCGCAGGCGGTCGTCGTCGAGCGCCCGATGCCGGCGCCCATGGTCGAAGCGGTTCCTGTCGCCCCTGGCCCGGCCTTCAAATGGGTTCCCGGCCACTGGGTCTGGCGCGGCGTCGAATGGGTCTGGGTCCAAGGCCATTACGTCGAAGGCGTCAACGTGCCGCCCATGCCCGCCGCCGTGATCGAGGAGCGCCCGCCATCGCCTTCGCTACAGCATGTCTGGATTCGCGGCCATTATGGATGGGAAGGCGATCACTGGAACTGGCATGGCGGAAGCTGGTTCCGTCCCTGAGGCCGATTCGTCCCGAAGACGCCCGCGCCGCCGTTGGAACCGGCGGCGCGAACCGGGCGCTGGCAGACGCGCCGAGCGCTTGACGGCGCTTCGGATTCAGCGGCGCGAATGGGTCTGGGGACGCGGCGGCGCAACATTTCCCTAAGGGTAAGGCAAAAAGCGCGAAAAAACGGCAATTTCGCGCGTCGATTCGGTAAAATCCCCATAGCCAGGCTACCCGATTTGCTGCTAAAGAAGTAGCGCGCGGGCTTTGGACTTGACAATAACCACAGAACCATCGGCTGGCGGATTCTCCGGGTCTTCGTGACACGGGGGCAAACGGCGCTTGTGCGGTGGAACGCTCAGCGCTCGGAATTGAAACGAGGCGGAGTTTAATAGGCGGATATGAGCAAAGGTAAAGATTTCCGGGGCCCCAGGAAGCGCGGTTTCGATGACGATGGTCCCTCATTCGAAAGCCCGCGCAACGCGTTTCGCCCGCAGCGTCCAGCATTCGACCGTCAGCCCCTGGGCGGCGGTTTCGGCGGCGAATTCGCCGCTCCGGCCTCGGCGCCGGTCTCCGGCAACACCGTTGACGCCGTGGTGAAATGGTTCAAGGGCGACAAGGGCTTCGGCTTTGTCGAACTGGCCAATGGCACCGGCGACGCCTTCCTTCATATCGGCGCGCTCCAGCAGGCCGGCTATGAAAACGTGCCTCCGGGCGCGAAACTCAAGGTTCTCGTCGCCAATGGCGTCAAGGGCCAGCAGGTCACCCGTGTGATCGAAGTGGACACCGCCGGCGCCGCCGAGCGCGCGCCGCAGCCGCGCAGCGGCGGCTTCGAACTCGCCGCGTCCGCCGCGTCGCGCTCCCGACCTCTCCTCCGCCGTGGACATTCAGGGCGCGGTGAAATGGTTCGACGGCGCCAAGGGCTTTGGCTTCGTCCAGGCCAATGACGGCGGCAAGGACGTGTTCGTCCATATTTCGATTCTCGGTTCGGCCGGCATTTCCAGCCTCGCCGAGGGCCAGCCGGTCAATATGAAGGTGGTCGACACCCAGAAGGGCCGCGAGGCCGTAGCCATTTCGCTCGGCTGAGCCGGATGGTCTGAGCATGCAACAAGAGCAGGGCGTCCCGCCCTGCTCTTTTCTTTTGGAAACTCGCCATGCAGCCGACCCGCGACATCTCACGCCTGCTCGAAATCATGGCGCGCCTGCGCACGCCGGAAACCGGCTGCGCCTGGGACCTCGCCCAGGATTTCAACAGCATCGCGCCCTATGCGATCGAGGAGGCCTGCGAGGTCGTCGACGCCATCGCGCGCGAGGATTTTACCGATCTCTGCGACGAATTGGGCGATCTGCTGCTGCAAGTCGTGTTTCACGCGCAAATGGCGCAAGAGCGCGGCTTGTTCGATTTCGGCGCGGTGGTGCTGGCGATCAACGAAAAAATGATCCGCCGCCATCCCCATGTGTTCGGCGCGCCGCAACAGCGCACGCCCGAAGCCGTGGAGGGCGTCTGGGCCGAGATCAAGGCCCAGGAAAAGGCGGAGAAAGCCGAGAAACGCCGCGCCGCCGGCCTGCCGGAAGCGGCCAGAACCGGGTTTCTGGCCGATGTGCCCGCCACCCTGCCCGCCCTCACCCGCGCCATTAAATTGCAGGACAAGGCCTCCAAGGTCGGCTTCGACTGGAATGACGCGCGGCTGGTGCTGGCGAAAATCCGCGAGGAATGCGACGAGGTCGAGGAAGCCTTGGCGCGCGATGACAAAGCCCATGCGGCGGAAGAAATCGGCGACGTGCTGTTCGCCGTCGCCAATCTCGCCCGCCATCTCCGCGCCGACCCGGAAGCCGCCCTGCGCCAGACCAATCAAAAATTCGAACGACGCTTTAATTACATCGAACAATCGCTCGAAAGCTCTGGAAAACGACTTGGCGAAGCGACCCTGGCCGAAATGGACGCGCTTTGGGACGAGGCCAAGGCCAGGGAACCCGCCAAGGGCGCTTGATCTTTCGCCAGCATCGCCTTGGCAAAAGGCATTTTGACATTGTCCGACGCTATTGGTTTAATCATAAACCAAATCGCCAATAAGTCGGAGGACGCGCCATGACCGAGACTCCTAGCAAACCTCCGCTCGACGCCGAGGCTTTCAACCAGGTCGGGGAAAAATTTCTGCCTGGATTTCTCGGCATGACCGTCACTCATGTGGCGCGCGGCGCGGCCGATATTGAAATGGAGATCGGGCCGCATCATCTCGCGCCCAATGGCTATCTCCACGCCGGCGCCGTGGTCACCCTGGCCGACACCGCCGCCGGCTACGGCTGCATAGCCAGCCTGCCCGAGGGCGCGCAGAGCTTCACCACCATCGAGCTGAAAAGCAATTTTCTGGGAACGGCGCGCTCCGGCAAATTGCGCGCCGAAGGCCGCCTCGTCCATGGCGGCCGCACCACCCAGGTCTGGGACGCCAATGTGCTCAACGCCGAAACCAGCAAGACCGTGGCCCTGTTCCGCTGCACGCAGATGATTTTTATCCGCGCTGAAACACGGCGCGCCAATGGCGGCTGGCCGTCAGGCCCGGCGGAATATCCTCGATATCCAGCAGTTTCAGCCCGAGCGGCTCGAAAGCCAGCAGGTCCGAGCGGCGCAGCGGCCAAGGCGGTCCCTCGATGGCTTGATCCTCGTCGCGGGCGCGGCAGATCGCGAGCAAGCGCCCTCCCCGTTTCAGCAATCCGGCCAGGGCCTCGCGCGCTTGCGGCAGAAGCTCGGCGGGCAGCGCCTGCAATGTATAGATTTCATTGACCAGATCGAAGCTTTCGCGCCAATCCGGGGGCGGGTCGAACAGGTCGGCGGCGTGGAATTTTAGGACGGGAAAGCGGCTTTGCGCCCATTGCGCGGCTGCGGGGACGAGGTCGAAGCCGGTGACGTCGGCGCCATGGGCGGCCAGAGCGGCGGCGTTGTCGCCAAGCCCGCTGCCAACATCCAGCGCGCGCAAACCGTCGAAACGCGGCTGCCGGTCGAGCCAGTCGCGCAGCAGCGGATTGGCGGCGAGATTGCCCCAGGGGACATTGGCCGCGTCGCCCTCGGCCAGATCGTAAACGGCGGCGAACCAGTCGCGCCGATAGGGGTCCTGGAGCGCCTTGCCGGTCCTGGCGGGGTCGATGGCGTCCAACCGGTCGCGCGCCTCGGCCCGGCGGCGGGCGAAGTCGGGATTATCAGGGGTTTCGTGAACAGGCTTTTCGGCCATGGAGACTTCCCTAAAAAGCTCAACGCCCGACGCTGACGCTCCCTCTCCCCGCGATGGCGGAGAGAGGAAACCGGCCAGTCACTCTTCGGACGCCTGGCCCTCGCCTTCCCCGTTTTCGTCGCCGTTCTCGCCGTTTTCCTCTTCGCCGATGCGCTCGACGGAGACGACCTTTTCGCCTTCCGCCGTGTTGAAGACGATCACGCCCTGGGTGCTGCGCCCGGCGATGCGAATGCCCTTGACCGGGCAGCGGATCAATTGCCCGCCATCGGTGACCAGCATGATCTGGTCGGCGTCCGCCACCGGGAAGGAGGCGACCAGCTCGCCATTGCGGGCGTTGACGGCCATGGCGACAATGCCTTTGCCGCCGCGCCCGGTGACGCGATATTCGTAGGACGAGGTGCGCTTGCCATAGCCATTGGCGGATATGGTCAGGATGATCTGCTCGCGCGCCAGCAATTCGGCGAAACGCTCCGCCGACAGCGCGGCGTCGCCGGCGCCCTCTTCCGTCTCATGCGCTTCGACCGGCTCGGCCTCGCTCTCGCCCGCAAGCTCGGCCCGCGCGGCGCGGCTCATCTTGATGAAAGCGGCGCGCTCCTCGCCGCTGGCCTCGCTATGGCCGAGGATCGACAAGGCGATCACCTTGTCGGCGTCGGCCAGATTGACGCCGCGCACGCCCATGGAATCGCGGCCCTTGAACACGCGCACTTCCGGCACGGCGAAGCGGATGCACTGGCCGAGCGCGGTGGTCAGCAGCACGTCGTCATTTTCCGTGCAGATCTGCACGTCGACAATGCCCTCGCCCGGATCGAGCTTCATGGCGATCTTGCCGGCGCGATTGACCGAGGTGAAATCGGACAGTTTATTGCGCCGCACCGAGCCGGAGGTGGTGGCGAACATCACGTCCAGCGCTTCCCAGCTCGCCTCATCCTCGGGCAAGGCCATGATCGAGGTGATATTTTCGCCCTGCTCCAGCGGCAGCATATTGACCAGCGCCTTGCCGCGCGCCTGCGGGGCGGCCAGGGGCAAGCGCCAGACCTTTTCCTTGTAGACCTGGCCGCGCGAGGAGAAAAACAGCACCGGCGCGTGGGTCGAGGCGACAAACAGCCGGTGAACGAAATCCTCGTCGCGGGTCTGCATGCCCGAGCGGCCCTTGCCGCCGCGCCTCTGCGCCCGATAGGTCGAGAGCGGCACGCGCTTGATATAGCCGGCGTGAGAGACGGTGACGACCATTTCTTCCCGCTGGATCAGATCCTCGTCCATCATGTCGCCGACGACGTCGAGAATCTGCGTCCGGCGCGGCACGGCATGGGCGGTTTTCACCGCGATCATCTCGTCCTTGACGATGCCGAACAGCCTTTCGCGCGAGCGCAGAATTTCCAGATATTCGGCGATTTCGGCGGCGAGCTTGTTGAGATTCTCGGCGATTTCGTCGCGGCCCAGCGCGGTCAGGCGTTGCAGGCGCAGGTCGAGAATGGCGCGGGCCTGTTCTTCCGACAGGCGGCAATTGCCCTGCGGGTCCAGGCTGTGGCGCGGATCGGCGATCAGCGCCACCAGCGGCGCCATGTCGCGCGCCGGCCAGACCCGGTTCATCAGCGATTCCCTGGCTTCCGCCGCGTCCTTGGACGTGCGGATCAGGCGGATGACCTCGTCGATATTGGCCACCGCGATCGCCAGGCCGACCTGGATATGGGCGCCGTCGCGGGCCTTGTTGAGCTTGAACTTGGTGCGGCGGCTGACGACCTCCTCGCGGAAGTCGATGAAGGCGCGCAGGCAGTCGATCAGCGTCAGGCTTTCGGGCGCCCCGCCATTCAACGCGATGATGTTGACGCCGAAGGAGTTTTGCAGCGGCGTGAAGCGGTAGAGCTGGTTGAGCACGACATCGGCCACGGCGTCGCGGCGCAGCTCGATGACGATGCGCATGCCGTCGCGGTCGGATTCGTCGCGCAGGTCGGAAATGCCCTCGACCTTTTTCTCGCGCACCAGTTCGGCGATTTTCTCGATCAGCGTCGCCTTGTTCACCTGATAGGGAATCTCGGTGAAGACGATGGCTTCGCGGTCTTTCTTCAGTTGTTCGATGGTGGCTATGCCGCGCATCAAAACCGAACCGCGCGAGGTCTCATAGGCCTGGCGGATGCCGGAGCGGCCCAGAATGGCGCCGCCGGTGGGGAAATCCGGGCCGGGGACGATTTCGAGCAGCTCGTCGAGCGTGATCAGCGGATTGTCGATCATCGCGATGCAGGCGTCGATGACCTCGCCGAGATTATGCGGCGGAATATTGGTGGCCATGCCCACGGCGATGCCGCCGGCGCCATTGACCAGAAGATTGGGGAAGCGCGCCGGCAGAACCGTCGGCTCCAGCTCCTTGCCGTCGTAATTGGGCTGGAAATCGACCGTGTCGGAATTGATGTCCTCGATCAGCGCCAGCGCGGGCCGGGCCAGGCGCGATTCGGTGTAGCGCATGGCCGCGGCGCGGTCGCCGTCCACCGAGCCGAAATTGCCCTGGCCGTCGATCAGCGGCAGGCTCATCGAGAAGGGCTGGGCCATGCGCACCAGGGCGTCATAGATCGCCGCGTCGCCATGGGGGTGATATTTACCCATGACCTCGCCGACGATGCGCGCCGATTTCACATAGGGGCGGTCGGGTAAAAAGTTGTTTTCCTGGGTCGAATGCAGGATGCGGCGATGCACCGGCTTCAGGCCGTCGCGCACGTCCGGCAGGGCGCGGCTCACGATCACGCTCATGGCGTAAGCGAGATAGGAGCTCTTCATTTCATCGGTGATCGAAACCGGGCGTATGTCTTGCGACGGCGGAACCGGCTTGTCTTCGTCTTTATCGGCCAAAATCGACTCGCGGGGCTCTAAGGAATTTGCCGTTCTTTCTAGGTGATTCTCAAGGGAAAGGCCAATTTGCGCGTCGCGCCGCGCCTCAAAGAAACATCCGCAACTTCAAATGGATGCAAAAGCTTTTCCACCGGACCCGCAACCATGTGAAATTAATTCGACAAAACGGCGGCGGCGCCGCGCTTGCAGGGCGGTTTTGCGCGGGCTAGCCTGCATGAAGAAAGTCGATAGGAAAAATCATGAAAGTCACGGATACGGTGCTCGACGCCATTGGCCATACCCCGCTGATCAAATTGCGCGCGGCGTCGCAGGCCACGGGGTGCGCCATCTATGGCAAGGCCGAATTCATGAATCCCGGCGGCTCGGTCAAGGATCGCGCCGCGCTGGCCATCGTTCGCGACGCCGTTTCGCGCGGGACGCTCAGGCCGGGCGGGACGATCGTCGAGGGCACGGCGGGCAATACCGGCATAGGACTCGCCCTGGTCGCCAATGCGCTGGGCTATCGCACGGTGATCGTGATTCCGAACACCCAGTCGGAGGAAAAGAAAAGCATGTTGCGCCTGCAGGGCGCGGAGCTGATCGAAGTGCCCGCCGTCCCCTATGCCAACCCCGACAATTACGTCAAATATTCCGGACGCCTGGCCGAGGAACTGGCGGCGAAGGACCCCAATGGCGCGATCTGGGCCAATCAATTCGACAATGTCGCCAATCTCAGGGGCCATGAGCAAACCACCGGCCCCGAAATTTACGACCAGCTCGACGGCAAGCTCGATGGCTTCATCTGCGCGGTGGGCACCGGCGGCACCCTCGCCGGCGTCGGCAAGGCGTTGAAAGCGCGCAACGCCAATATCAAGATCGGTTTGGCCGATCCGCTCGGCGCGGCGCTTTATTCCTTTTTCACGACCGGCGAACTCAAATCCTCGGGCTCCTCGATCACCGAGGGCATAGGCCAGGGCCGCGTCACCGCCAATGTCGCGGAGGCGCCGGTCGATGTCGCCTATCGGATTTCGGACGAAGAAGCCCTGCCGATCCTGTTCGATCTGGCGGCGCAGGAAGGCCTGCTGCTCGGCGGCTCCTCCGCCATCAACATCGCCGGGGCGATCCGGCTGGCGCGCGATCTAGGCCCGGGCAAGACTGTGGTCACCGTGCTCTGCGATTCCGGCGCGCGTTACGCCTCAAAACTCTATAATCCCGCGTTTCTGCGCGAGAAAAACCTGCCCCTGCCCGGCTGGCTGGCGTGAGGCCTGGCGCCGACGGCGGGGACTCTCGGCCGCTTTGCCTTGGGCCGTTAATCTTGGGCCGTTAATCTTGGGCCTCCACGTCCGTCAGCAGCCGCGCGATCATTTGCGCGATTTCTCGCGCCTCGGCTTCGGTAAACCGTCGGGTCTGCCTGCGGCGCGACTCCTCGTCCTCGAAATAGAGATAGCAGACGCTGCGTCCGGCCGCGTCCTTGATGGAGAAGGACTCGGCCGCGCGGCTGATTTTCAGCGGCAGGCTGATCGGTAGCGGCGCCGGGGCCGCGTCGGGATCGTCCCGGCGCGCCCATTTGCGTCCGAATGTCGTTCGCCCGAATTTGTCGCGATGCGCCACCAGGAAAGCTCCTTGAGTTTGCTTCGCCGCTTTCGCGAAGACTGTAGCGCCCTAGGGCGATGTCGTCTCGATGGCCGCCGCCGCCACATCCTGCCCCATGGTCTCGAGATTTGTGGCGCGGGTTTCCTTGCTCATGACAAGAGCGATCAACGTAAAGGCTCCGAGCCCCGCGAGATAGAGCCCCACCGATCCCGGGCCATGGGTCGAGGCCAGCCAGGCCGCCGCGAAGGGCGTCAGCGCCGCGCCGAGGATCGAGGCGGCGTTATAGGCTATCCCTGAGCCGGTGTAGCGGGTGTTGGTGGGAAAGAGCTCGGGCAGCAAGGCCGACATCGGGCCGAAGGTGAGGCCCATCAGGCTCATGCCCAGGCACAGGAACAGCAGCATGATCGAGAGATTCGCATGGTCGCCCGAGCCCATCGTCGCCGGCGACAGGAACCAGCCAAAGCTCAGGCCGAACAGAACGATGGCGCCGGTCACGGCGGTGAGAAGGCGCCGGCGTCCCAGGCGGTCGGCGAGAAAGCCGGAAACTGGGATGAAGCCGGCGAACAGCGCCACGGCGACCAGCTGGAGATGAAGAAAGGCGCGATAGTCTATGCCAAGCAGGCCCAGTTCGACCTTGCCTATGGCGTAGGAGAGAATCCAGGTGGTCATCAGATAGAACAGGCCATAGGTGGCGACCATCGTCAAAGTCCCCAGGACAAGCTCGCGCGGATTGTTGCGCAGCACTTCGCGGAAAGGCGATTTCAGCTTTTCCCCGCGCTCCACGGCGCGGACGAAAACCGGGGTTTCCTGCAATTTGACCCGGACATAGAGCCCGACCAGCACCATGACGATGGACAGCAGGAAGGGGATGCGCCAGCCCCAGACCAGAAAGCTGTCGTCGAGCCGCGCCGCGCCCGAACGAAAGCCGAAAAACGTCGTCAGCGCCAGGAAAAACCCATTGGCCAGGATGAAGCCGAAGGGCGCCCCGAGTTGCGGCCACATCGCGGCTTGCGCCCGCTTGCCCGGCGCCGCTGTCTCCGCGGCGAGCAGGGCCGCGCCCGACCATTCGCCGCCCAGCCCCAAGCCCTGGCAAAAGCGCAGGATCGTCAGCAGCGCCGGGGCCAGCAGGCCTACAGCGCTATAGGGCGGCAGCAGGCCCACGGCGAAAGTGGCGAGCCCCATCAGCAACAGCGAGCCGATCAGCGTGGCTTTGCGCCCCGCCCTGTCGCCGAAATGGCCGAACAGGATCGATCCGATGGGCCGCGCGACAAAGGCGACGCCGAACGTGGCCATGGATGAGAGCAGCGCGGCGGCGCCCTCCCCCTTGGGGAAAAACAACAGCGGAAAGACCGACACGGCGGCGGTCGCATACATGTAGAAATCGAAGAATTCGATCGTCGTTCCGATGACGCTGGCGACGATAATGCGCCGCCGCTCCCTGCGGCCAACCCCTTCGGCGCCACTCATGCTCGCTCTCCCAACCGGGTACGGATGTTTTTCACCCCCCGTTCCTCGGACCATCGCGCAGCGCCCGTCAAGTCCGGAACAGCGTTCGTTTCACTTTTCGCCGGCGCGTCAAATTCTGTGGGCGCCCCCTTCTGATGACTTCAACCCTTGCGGCAAAACATCTAGTTTGGGCGCCGAAGGGAGACGCGCATGACGGGCTTGAATGAAAATTATCTGGTCGCCACCGATTGGCTTGAAAAACATCTGGGTTCGCCCGGCCTGGCGATCATCGACGCCTCCTGGCATCTGCCGACCGCCAAGCGCAGCGGCGCCGCGGAGTTTTCGCAAGTCCATATTCCCGGCGCCGTGCATTTCGACATTGACGCCATCGCCGACACGCGCAGCGGCCTGCCCCACATGCTGCCCGACGCCGTGGCCTTTTCCAGCGCCATGCGCAAACTGGGCGTCGGCGACGGCATGAAGATCGTCGTCTATGACTCGCTCGGCCTGTTCTCGGCGCCGCGCGTCTGGTGGACCTTTCGCGTCTTCGGCGTGCGCGACGTGGTCATTCTCGACGGCGGCCTGCCGAAATGGCTTAGCGAGAACCGCCCCGTCGAGGAAGGCCCCGTGGTCAAGCAGTCGCGCCATTTCACTGCCCGGCTCGACCATTCGCTGGTCGCTTCGCTCGACGACATGAGCGCGATCTTGCGCGCCAAGGATGCGCAAATCGTCGACGCCCGCTCGGCGCCGCGATTCCAGGGCGACGAGCTGGAGCCCCGCCCCGGCCTGCGCTCCGGCCATATGCCCGGCGCCCGCAATCTGCCCTGGGGCGAATTGATCGCGCAGGGGCGGCTGCGGCCGGCGCCCGAGCTGGAGGCGGCTTTCGCCAGGGCCGGCTTCGATCCGGCGAAGAAAACCGTGACCACCTGCGGCTCCGGGGTGTCCGCCGCGATTGTCTCCTTCGCCCTGGCCAACGCCGGCCATGACATCGCCCCGGTCTATGACGGCTCCTGGTCGGAATGGGGCCAGAGTTCGGATCGTCCGGTGGCGATCGGCCCAGCCTGAACAAGGCGCGTCAACAGAAGGGAGAATGCGGCCAAGCGCCGCATTCCCTGGATTCTCGCGGAAAATTTCGCGATTTTCGCTGAAATTTCCGGCAAATTCGCGCGGAACCGCCGCGTTTGGCGAAAAATTCGCGGCGCTCCGACTGGCAAGGCGCGGCGCGCGGTGCTATGACGCAGAGGTTGCGCGCGGACTTAAAAAGACGCCGCGCCTGACAGGGAGACTCCCAACGGAATGAAAAAAGTCGAAGCGATCATCAAACCCTTCAAGCTCGATGAGGTGAAGGAGGCGCTCCAGGAAGCCGGCCTGCACGGCATCACGGTCACCGAGACCAAGGGATTTGGCCGCCAGAAAGGCCACACCGAGCTTTATCGCGGCGCCGAATATGTGGTCGATTTTCTGCCCAAGGTGAAAATCGAACTGGTGCTGCCCGACGAATCCGTCGAGCGCGCCATCGAGGCGATCCGCAAATCCGCGCAGACCGGCCGCATTGGCGACGGCAAGATCTTCATTTCCAACATTGAAGGCGCGATCCGCATCCGAACCGGCGAGACCGGAACGGACGCCGTCTGACCCCCTTCCCCAGTTCACGTCATCCCCACACCAAGAGGCGATAAAATGACGACGGCCAAGGACGTATTGAAGAAAATCAAGGACGAAGACATCAAGTATGTCGACCTGCGCTTCACCGATCCGAAGGGCAAGTGGCAGCACGTCACTTTCGACATTTCGATGGTCGACGAGGAATTCTTCGCCGAAGGCCAGATGTTCGACGGTTCGTCGATCTCCGGCTGGAAGGCCATCAACGAATCCGACATGAAGCTGATGCCGGACCCGGCCACCGCTTTCGTCGATCCCTTCTTCGCCGCCTCGACCCTGTCGATCACCTGCGACGTGCTCGAGCCGATGACCGGCGAGCCCTATAATCGCGATCCCCGCTCCATCGCCAAGAAAGCCGAGGCCTTTTTGAAGTCCTCAGGCATCGGCGACACCGCCTATTTCGGCCCGGAAGCCGAATTCTTCATCTTCGACGACGTCCGCTTCAAAGCCGACCCCTACAACACCGGCTATGTCGTCGATCAGGTGGAATTGCCGACCAATTCCGACACGCCCTATGAAGGCGGCAATCTCGGCCATCGCGTCCGCACCAAGGGCGGCTATTTCCCGGTGCCCCCGGTCGATTCCTGCCAGGACATCCGCGGCGAAATGCTGGCGGCGATGGCGGCCATGGGCTGCAAGGTGGAAAAGCACCATCACGAAGTCGCCTCGGCTCAGCACGAACTCGGTCTGAAGTTCGGCACGCTGACCACCATGGCCGACCATATGCAGATCTATAAATACGCCATCCACCAGGTCGCCAATTCCTACGGCAAGACCGCGACCTTCATGCCCAAGCCGATCTATGGCGACAATGGCTCGGGCATGCATGTCCACCAGTCCATCTGGAAGGCCGGCAAGCCGGTGATGGCCGGCGACAAATACGCCGACCTCAGCCAGGAATGCCTGTATTACATTGGCGGCATCATTCGCCACGCCAAGGCGCTGAACGCCTTCACCAATCCGTCGACCAATTCCTACAAGCGCCTGGTGCCCGGCTTCGAAGCGCCGGTGCTGCTGGCCTATTCGGCCCGCAACCGTTCGGCCTCCTGCCGCATTCCGTGGACCAACAATCCCAAGGCCAAGCGCGTCGAGGTTCGTTTCCCCGATCCGACCGCCAACCCCTATCTGGCCTTCGCCGCCATGCTGATGGCCGGTCTCGACGGCATCGTCAACAAGATCGATCCCGGCGCGGCCATGGACAAGGATCTCTACGATCTGCCGCCGCGCGAGTTGAAGAAGATTCCAACCGTCTGCGGTTCGCTCCGCCAGGCGCTGGAAAGCCTCGACAAGGACCGCAACTTCCTCAAGGCCGGCGACGTGTTCAACGACGACTTCATCGATAGCTATATCGAGCTGAAGATGCAGGACGTCTATCGCACCGACATGACCCCGCACCCGGTCGAATATGACATGTATTATTCGGTCTGATTTTTTCGGATCGAAACGAACGAAGGGCGGCCGCGAGGCCGCCCTTTTTCGTTTTCGGCGGCAATGAAGTGGAAAGGCGTTGTTCTTTCCTGGGGACCATGCGTCCGACGGTCTCTCAGCCTCGGAACAATTTGTCCAGCGGGTAGCGGAAATAGATCATGATCGTGTCCGCGCCGGGATTGGGTCTATGGGCGATGAAGGACAATTGCGAATTGGAAATATGGCTGAAGGCCAGGCTGAGCCGCGACTGGTCGGCGAATTCATAGGCGAATTCAACCTGGGTGCGAAATTCCAGCGGATAGTTCAACCGCTTGCCGTCGCCGGGCATGAACAGGCCGGGGGTGAAGGCGGGGATGAAATGCAGCGGCCCGTAATTAATGTCGTAATTCACGCCGGCGTTGAGAAAAGTTCCGCCGGCGCCGGTGACCTCGACGCCGCCGACCGGATGCATCCGGCCATAAATTTCCGGCGTCGGCAAAATGTCATAGCCGCCGACATATTCGAAGCGCATGTCGCTCAATTCAAAATGCATGCGATTATAGTCGATGCGGAAAAAGCCGACGCGCGGGTCGAAGAAGGTCTCGTCGAACAGGCCGAGGCCCGCGCCGATCAGGCTGGGGTCTTTGCCGCCCAAAGTCCAGTCGCCGGCCAAAGCTGGAGGGCCGCATAAAGCGGCCAAGGCGCCGGCCGCAAGCAAGATGGAGCGTAAGCGCATCAGCCCGTCCGTTCCCCTGTCGGGCGCATCGGCGCCCCGACCCGAACCGTTCCCTGTTTTCAGTAAAGAACACGGCCAGACGACCGCGATCGAAGCAAAACATACCGACTAAAAGCTATGCGATTGAAACCTTTAGATGAGCGCGGGGCAGCGCCAATGACCTTTTGGCCATAGCGCCGGAAATTCTGACACAAAGGGGGCCGCGCCGGTAAAGCAACCGGCGCGGCGGAGAGGCTTACTGAGCGGCGCCGCCCTGCTGCATTTGTTGCTGCTGCTGCAACTTCTTCTGCTTGTAATAATGCCGGGCGGCGATGCAGCCGCCGATCGCGCCGGCAACGGCGTGATGTCCGGCGTAATGACCGGCGACGCCGCCGGCGATGGCGCCGCGGATGCAGCCCTTGGCCTGCGCCTGCGAGGCGAAGCCGAAGCTGGAGGCGGCGAGCGAAGCGGCGAGCGCGGCGGCGAAAATCCTGTTCATGCAAATCCTCGAGTTTTGGAGCGCGATTTTTTTGCGCGGCTTCAATATAAGGCTTTTTGCGAAAATTTCGCGGCGTCGAAGCCGAATTTTCGCCTTCAGGCCGGTAAATCTTTCGGCGCGTGGCGGCGCGCCAGGGCCACGGTGGTCAGCAGGCTCAAGGACAGCAGCGCCGCCGAAAGCCCATAGGACAGGCCGGGACTATGGCCGGTGGAAATTTCATAGGCGAGAATCTGGGTGAAGGCGATGGGCCCGATCATGCCGGAGACGCCGCGCAGCGAGGACACCGCGCCTTGCAGCGCCCCCTGCTCCGAGGCGCCGGCCATCCGGGTCGCCAAGGCCTGCAAGGCCGGGCCGGTCAGGCCCCAGAGCGCGATCAGCGGAATGAAGGCGAGAAAGGCGCCGCCGACCGGCGCGGTGGCGAAGCCGATAAAACCGGCGACGCCGAAGGCCAGGCCCGCCAAGGCGGTCGGCAATTCGCCGAATCTCTTCACGGCCTGGCGCACCAGCCCGCCGGCGACAATGGTTTGCGCTATGCCCACGGTCGCCAGCGCCAGGCCGGTCTGGCTGGCATCCCAATGGTAGCGGTAATCCGTGTAAATGACGAACAGGCTCGGCAGCGATTCATGCGCCAGATAGGACAGAAAAATCGCCGCCGCCGACAGCGCCAGCGCCGGCTCGCGGCCCAGGAATTTTAGCGCGCCAATGACATGAGCGCTGCGCCAGACGAATTTTGGCGCGCGGTTTTCCGGCGCTAGCGATTCCGGCAGGATGAAAAAGCCATAAAGGGCGTTGAGCAAACTGAACGCCGCCGCGCCCCAAAAAGGCAGGCGCAAGTCGATCTGGCCGAGCCAGCCGCCGATCGCCGGGCCGAGCACGAAGCCTAGGCCGAAGGCCGCGCCGAGCAGGCCGAAACGCGCCGCGCGCTTTTCCGGGGGGGTGATGTCGGCGATATAGGCTTGCGCCGTGGAAAAACTCGCCGCCGCCGCGCCCGAGGCCAGCCGACCCACGAACAGCCAGGTCAGGCTCGGGGCCAGCGCCATCACCACATAGTCCAGGCCAAGGCCGAGATTGGAGAGCAGCACCACCGGGCGGCGGCCGAAACGGTCGGAGAGCGCGCCGAGCACGGGCTGAAAGATGAATTGCATCATCGCCCAGGCGATGCCGAAATAGCCGACCCAGCGCGATCCCGCGCTGAAGTCGCCGCCCTTGAAGGAGACGATCAGCTTCGGCAGCACTGGCACGATCACCCCCAGCGCCAGCACATCGAGCGCCACGGTGATGAAGATGAACAGGAAGGCCGCCTTGCCCGGCTTGTAGTTCTGGAACGCCATAGATCCTTCTCGCGCCGCATGGATGTCATGCAAGCAAGCCCTGTACCGCGTCTTGCCGGCAGCGGCAACGATCTTCGCCGCCGGCTCCCGATCCCGACTAGAATTTCAGCTTGGCGAACAGCACGCCAAACGTCATGTCCTTGCCGCCGGCGTTGGTGATCGCCGATCCCGACTGGAACTGGGCGAGAATGGCGCCGAAGTTGCAGGAATTGATTCACCTGCCAGCGCACGTCGAGCGAATATTCCGAGCCGACGCGGTCGCCGCCGACCTTGTTGGTGTTGGTCAGCATGACGAAGCCCGAGCCATAGAGCCCGTCGCTGGTCGAGGACCGCCACAGCATGTCGTAGCCGAGCACGACATTGACATGCTCGACCGGCGTGAAGCTGAACAGCGGCCTTATGTCGCGGACGTTGGAGGGCACGAGGATCGAGGTTTCCGCGAAATAGGGCAGACGCGGAAACATGGCGTTGAATGTGCCGATGGTGGATTTGTTATGGGCGTTGTCGCCCGAGGCGTCATTGGCGGAAAAGCCGAGGCGCGGCTTCCAGCTTACGTCCTCGAATGTATAGCCGGCGACGGCGGCGAGCAGATAGGCCTGGACATTATAGCTCTGGAAATTGCCGGTCTGCCAGGAGCCCTCGACGTTCCAGTCGAAGCCCTTGTCCTTGCCGAACAGCCGCGCGCCATAAGTCGCGACTTTTTCGGAGCCGGTGACGCCGCGCATCTTGATGCTGTTGTTTTCGTACTCCAGCACATAGAGATCGGTCTTGAGCGGGCCGACCAGCGGCGTGGTGACATAGACGCCGCCCAGGCGCTGGTTGCGATTGGTGGAATCATTCAATGCATATTCGGTGTTGACGGTGGGCTGCACCGCCAGCACATCCACGGTCGCCTCGCCAATATGATCGGTGACGCGCAAGCCGTCGAAATCGCGGCGGATATTGGGCCCCTCGCGCGCGGCGATCAGGCGCTGATAGCCGAAATCCAGCTCCTCGCGGCCAAAGCGGATCGACGGCAGGTCGCCAAACGGCGAATTGGGCAGCCGCGCCTCGACGAAACGCTGAAAAAGATCCCAGCGATTGACATCGGTCGAGGAGGTCGCGCCGCGATGGCCGAAAATCCGGTCGTCGCCGAGTTGGGCGAAGGCGCGGAAATAATCGCTGAGATGCAGATCGGCGTTGAAATTGACCCGCTCCAGCAGATAGCCGCTGGCCGCCTGGACTTTGCCCAGACCGTAATTGATGTGCTGATAAGTCTCCCAGCGCTCGCGAATCTCCCCGCCAAGGCTGAGATAGGAGGGGCCAAAGGCGCTGGAGCCGAGCGGAATATATTTGAACCGCTCCCAGAGATTCGGATCGGCCTTATTGGCGAGATAGGAAAAATCATCCTCATAGCGGATGAAATGGAAGGGCGGATCCGACTGCTGCGGGCTTTCCGCGCGCGCCGCGCCGCTCAGGGAACAAGCCGCGAAAATCACGCCCGACGCGCCGCGCCAAAATCCCCGTTTCATGCTTTCCCCCGTCCGCGCTGGTTTTTGACGCGCGGTTGCTTCCTGTCCAACGGCGCCGTTAAGCGCCTCGCCTGTTCTGGGGTAACGGACTTCTTCTGTCGATCAAGATTTTTGTAAGAAGTTCGCCGATGCCTCCCCAAACCCACCGCAAAATTCACAAGGGGACATTCCGTTTTCGTTCTGTTCACTTTCGCCGCCGCTTTTGCTAGGAGTTTGGATCAGGCAAAACGAATCGAATCCGAAAATGGCATCCAACGACGATCTGTTCGGCGGCGCCGCGCGCGCCAAAAATCCTCCGCCCCGCGAGTCCCAGGCGAAAAAACCGGCGGCGCCGGCGGCCGGAAGCGCGGCAGCCTCGACTCCCGGAGAGGCCGGCTATACCTCCGCCTCCATCGAGGTGCTGGAGGGGCTGGAGCCGGTGCGCCGGCGTCCCGGCATGTATATTGGCGGCACCGACGAGACCGCCCTGCACCATCTCTTCGCCGAAGTGCTCGACAATTCCATGGACGAGGCCGTGGCTGGCCACGCCAGCCGCATCGAGGTTGTTCTCGAAGAGGACGGCTTTCTCACGGTGATCGACAATGGCCGCGGCATGCCCGTCGATCCCCACCCGAAATTCCCGAAAAAATCAGGTCTCGAAGTCATCATGTGCACGCTGCACGCCGGCGGCAAATTCGATTCCGGCGCCTATGAGACTTCGGGCGGCCTGCATGGCGTCGGCGTCTCCGTGGTCAATGCGCTCTCCGAGCGGGTCGAAGTCGAAGTCGCCCGCGCGCAAACGCTCTATCGCCAGGTTTTTGAGCGCGGCGCGCCGCTGGGGCCGCTGGAGACCGTCGGCCGGATCGCCAACCGGCGCGGCACCAAGGTGCGCTTCCGCCCCGATCCGCAGATTTTCAAGGAGCACGCCCGCTTCAGCCCGGCCCGCCTGTTCAAGATGGCCAGGGCCAAGGCCTATCTGTTCGGCGGGGTCGAAATTCGCTGGAAATGCGCGCCGGAATTGCTCGACGCCAATGGCAAGACGCCGGCCGAGGCGGTGTTCCATTTCCCCGGCGGGTTGAAGGACTATCTGGCCGCCGATATCGAGGGCCGGCCGCTGGTCGCGGAAAGCTTTTTCACCGGCCGCATCGACAAGGACGGCCGCCATGGCTCGCTGGAATGGGCGGTGGCCTGGCTCGCCCATGACGACGGTTTTGTCCATTCCTATTGCAACACCATTCCCACGCCCGACGGCGGCACCCATGAAAGCGGCTTGCGGCTGGCTTTGTTGCGGGCGCTGAAAGACCATGCCGAGCGCATCGGCCAGGGCAAGCGCGCCAGCGCCATCACCGCCGAGGACCTGATGGCCGGTTGCGCGGCGCTGATTTCGGTGTTCATCCGCGAGCCGGAATTCCAGGGCCAGAACAAGGGCCGGCTGATGAGCCTGGAGGCCTCGCGCATTGTCGAAAGCACGGTGCGCGATTCCTTCGATCACTGGCTCGCCGCTTCGCCCGCCCAGGCGAAAAGCCTGCTGGACTGGGCGATCGAGCGCGCCGAGGAACGACTGCGCCGCCGCGCCGAAAAGGATGTGGCGCGCAAGACCGCGACGCGCAAATTGCGCCTGCCCGGCAAGCTCGCCGATTGCAGCAATTCCTCCTCGGAAGGCTCGGAACTGTTCATCGTCGAGGGCGATTCGGCGGGCGGTTCGGCAAAACAGGCGCGCGACCGGGCCAATCAGGCGATTCTGCCGCTGCGCGGCAAGATCCTCAATGTCGCCAGCGCCACGCGCGACAAAATGGCGGCCAATCAGCAGCTCGGCGACCTCATTCTGGCGCTGGGCGTGGGAACCGGCGCGAATTATCGCGGCGAGGAGCTGCGCTACGACAAGATCATCATCATGACCGACGCCGATGTCGACGGCGCCCATATCGCCTCGCTGCTGATCACTTTCTTCTACCGGCAAATGCCCAAGCTGATCGATCAGGGGCATCTCTATCTGGCTGTGCCGCCGCTGTTCAAACTGACCCAGGGCGCCAAGACTTTTTACGCCCGCGACGAGTTCCATCGCGACGAACTGCTGAAGACAGAGTTCTCCAGCCGCGGAAAAGTCGAAATCAGCCGCTTTAAAGGTCTGGGCGAAATGCTGCCGGCGCAGTTGCGCGACACGACAATGGCGCCGGGCAAGCGCACCTTGCTGAAGGTGGGCATTGTCGAGGAAGACCGCGAGGAGACCGCCGAATCCGTCGAGCGGCTGATGGGAACCAAGCCCGAAGCCCGTTTCGCCTTTCTGCAGGAGCGCGCCGCCTTCGCCGCGGCCGCCGACTTGGTCGATTTATAAGCTTGGTCGATTTATAAGGATGAACTCATGACCGATGCCGCCGAGACTGATGCGCCGAACCGCTACACCAATCCGCAGATCGGCCTGCATGGGCTGATGGCCCTGCTGATTTTCGGCCTCTACGCCTTTGGCCTGAGCCTGGAGAGTTTCGACAAGAGCATTCGCCCGCCGCTGGTCAATCTGCACGCGCTCGGCGGGCTGCTGGTCATAGCGCTGGCGGTCGCGCGCATCGCCTTGCGCATCAAAAACCCGCCGCCGCCCTTCCCCGCCTCGATGGGGCCGCGATTCGCCAAAGCCGCGCATTGGGGCCATGTGGCGCTTTATTTCATGATGCTCGCCGTGCCGCTGCACGGGCTGGTCGCCCGCTGGCTCCATGGCCGGGGCCTGAATTTTTTTCTGTTCGAGATCCCCTCGCCTTTCGCGGCGGATAAAGAGCTGGGCCACACGATGGGCGAAGCCCATGAATTGACGGCCCATATTTTGATGATCCTGGTCGCCGGCCATGTTCTTTTCGCGCTCTACCACCAGTTCGTGCTGCGCGACGATCTGTTTTCGCGGATAAATCCTCGAAAACAGTAAGCTTCGCTTAACCAACGGCAGGCATTCTGGCGGCAATCTGGGAGCCGCCAAATGCCCTATCCTTATGAAGAGCCGGAAGCCGGCAAGACCAAATTTTTCGACCGTATCGCCCTCTATAGCGCGATCACCGCATTGATCTGCGTTTTCGCCGCCCATAGCATCGACCACTGGACCAATCCCGCCAACCAGCAGGATCAGGCCCGCGCCCACGGCCAGGCCGGGATCGATTATTCGACCACCGCGTCGATTGGCAAGGATACGCGCAATATCACGCTGAATCCCTGCGGAAACCGCTGAGTCGCGCAGAAATTCATTGACATTGGCGCCGTCCGGCCTAATGGTCCGGGCGGCGTTCGACGTTCGCGCGCGCCCGTTCCGCTTGAAGTCGGCGCCCTTTCGTCAGTCAGGCGTCGGTCCGGGATGACGTTTCCCGCCGGCGATCGCTGGCGTTTCCGCAAGACGCGACGAGCCACACGACACCCCCTTGGGATATTTGATGCAATTTTCCGACCTCGGCCTCAGCGAAAAGGTGCTGCGCGCCGTAGAAGCCTCTGGCTATACCACCCCCACGCCCATTCAGGCGGAGGCCATCCCGCTTGCCCTGCAAGGCCGCGACGTGCTGGGCATAGCCCAGACCGGCACCGGCAAGACAGCCGCCTTCACCTTGCCCATGTTGTCGCGCCTGGAGCAGGGCCGCGCCCGCGCCCGGGTGCCGCGCACCCTGATCCTGGAGCCGACCCGCGAACTCGCCGCCCAGGTCGAGGAGGCCTTCAACAAATACGGCTCCCAGCACAAGCTGAACGTCGCGCTGCTGATCGGCGGCGTCTCTTTCGGCGACCAGGAGACCAAGATCATGCGCGGCGCCGATGTGCTGATCGCCACGCCGGGCCGGTTGCTCGACTTTTTCGAACGCGGCAAGCTCTTGCTCAGCGGCATCGAGATCCTCGTCATCGACGAGGCCGACCGCATGCTCGACATGGGTTTCATCCCCGACATCGAAAAAATCTGCAAAATGGTGCCCTTTACGCGCCAGACCCTGTTCTTCTCGGCGACCATGCCGCCGGAGATCACCCGGCTGACCGAACAGTTTCTGCATAATCCGGCGCGCGTCGAAGTGGCCCGCGCCGCGACCACCGCCGCCACCATCACCCAGGGCCTGATCGCCTCCCATGGCGGCGGCGACAAGCGCGAGACGCTGCGCCGGCTGCTGCGCGACGCCCAGGATCTGAAAAACGCCATCGTCTTCTGCAATCGCAAGCGCGATGTCGCCATCGTCCACAAGAGCCTGATGAAACACGGCTTCCCCGCCGGCGCGCTGCATGGCGACATGGACCAGCCGGCGCGCATGGCCTCGCTCGACGCCTTCAAGAATGGCGACATCGACATTCTCGTCTGTTCCGACGTGGCGGCGCGCGGTCTCGACATTCCCGACGTCAGCCATGTCTTCAATTTCGACGCGCCGAGCCACCCGGAAGATTATGTCCATCGCATCGGCCGCACCGGCCGCGCCGGGCGCCTGGGCACGGCGCTGACCATTGTCACTTCGGAAGACCTCAAACATCTCCATCAGATCGAGCATTTGATCAAAAAGGAGATCGACTGGCTGGGGCCGAAGCTCGACGAATTGGCCGCGCCCGAACATACCGAGCGCGACCGCGAGCGCGCCTCGCGCTCCCGCGAACGCCGCCCCGCCGGGCGTGAAAGATCGCGCGAAAAATCCGGCGAGCGCGAACGCCCGCGCCGCGAGCGCGAGCTGATCGACCGCGCCGCCTCGGAACGCGAGCAGGAGGCGCAGGCGCCTGTCGAACGCAGCGCCCCGAAGGAACGCGCGGCCCAGCCGGCCCGCGCGCCCCGGGAAAAACGACCGGAGCGGGATCCTTTCGCCGCGCCGCGTCCGCCGCGCGAAAACCGCAGCCCCCGCCGCCACGACCGCGATGACGACGGCCCCGCCGTGGTCGGCTTCGGCGACCACATGCCCGGCTTTCTGGCGCGCCCGGTCAAGGCCAAGGCCAAAAGCGCCGAATGAACCGCACGCCCCCACTCTTCCCGTTTTTGCGGGAAGATCGGAAGGCGGCGGCCAGGGGTTGGGCTTTTCGTGGCGCAGCGCCGCATTTCCGACGCCAACGCTTAGGTCGGAAGAGCGCTTAAAGCCGGCAGAAGGCTTCAGGTCGGAACGCCCTGGAAATCTCTCGATCCTGACGCGTTCCGCCCCCAAGGGCGGGAGCGGCGCCGATCAGGGATATCGCGTCACCAGCACTTCGTGGGTAAATCCGGAGGCGCGCGCATTACGGATGCAGGCCTGATAATTGGCTTCGAGCGTATGCGCGGTGGCGGCGACCGTTTGCGGGGTTTCGCGGAACCAGCACTTGAAGCTCTTGCCGGTCTGCGGATTTTTCAGGACCGTCACGCCAAATTTCGTGAAGGAGCCGGATCCGGTGCTGGCGCAACCGCCCAGGGCCATGGCAAGGAAGAGCGCGGACAAGCTCAAAAGCGTTTTTTTCATCAATCTGCCCCTGTCGAAATCGAAAATCCAAAACAATTGCGGCGCGGAGTTCGGGCCGTGGCCCTTTCCGACCCGTCGAGCTTGGCGCAACAAAAAAAACTGTCCAGCGTCAACGCGACATCTCCACGACAAAATACGTGAACGCGTGAAAAAGATAGATCTCTAAACGGACAAGTTGACAGGAACGGGCCCCGAGCCGCCGGGGCAAGCGACCTTTCGCGTTTATTCTTTTTCGCTGGCCGCCGCTTGCGCCAGCCGCGCCGCGTGGCGCGCCTCCGACTCGCGCAAGGGACCGTCATCGGGCGGGCGCGGGCCGACCGCCGCCGCGACCAGCGCATAGCTGACGATCTGCAACAGGAACCACGATCCGAGCTTGCCCAGGCCGACCGGACGCCAATGCCCCGCTTGGCCGGGATAGAGCCAGGCCGAGGTCAGCGTGCCCACATTTTCAGCGAGATAGATGAACAGCGCGCAGAGCAGCGCCGCCAGCAGCATGGGCATCCAGCGCCAGCTATGATGGACGCGATAATAAATGCGGCTGCGCCAGAAGATCGCCAGACAGGCGGCGAACAGCAGCGGTCTCAAATCGACAAAATAATGATGCAGGAAGAAATTGGCGTAGATCGCCGCCGCCAGCAGGCCGAGCCGCCACAACGGCGGATGATGGGTGAAGCGGAAATCGAACAGGCTCCAGGCGCGCATCATATAGGAGCCGATCGCCGAATACATGAATCCGGTGAACAGCGGCACAGCCCCGATATGGAAAAAAGCGTCGCCCAGATAGGTCCAGGCGCCGACGCTGGTCTTGAACAGTTCCATGGCTGTGCCGACCACGTGAAAGACCAGGATCACCCCGGCCTCGCGCCATGTCTCGAAGCGCAGCGCCAAAAACAGGATTTGCAGGCTCAGCGCCGCCAAAAACAGGAAGTCGTTGCGCGCCAGCGCGGCGCCCTTGGGATAGAACAGATAGGTCAGGATCAGCAGGGCGACCATGCTGCCGCCAAAAATGCAGGCGACCGCCTGTTTGACGCCGAAACGGATGAATTCATAAATCAGACGCCCAGCAGTTCCCCCCTCGCGGCCAAAAAAAAGCGCCAGCCGCGCCTCGCCGCGCGCCAGAAGTTTTAGGGCTGGCCCGTCCCAGAGTGTGCGGACGCCATCGGCTTGGGATTGGAAATTCGACTCCGCGCTCAAAAACCTTGCCCCGCAATTGCTTCGGGCGCCCGGCCCAGGTCCGTTTACAGCCGCCGATAAATCGTCCGCGCCATGCTCTCGAAGGCCGCATCGACATGCGCGCCGGTCTTGGCGGAGGTCTCCATGATCTGGTCCTCGGGCAGGCCGAGGCGGTCATAGGCCGCGAGATCGGGCTTGACCAGATCGGTCTTGTTGACCAGGCAAATCACGGGACGGCCAGGCGCCCGCTCGGCGAAGCCGGCGGCCAGCTCGAACATTTTCGCGATCGTCGGCGGCCGCGAGGCGTCGGAGGCGATCAGCGCGCCGGAGGCCCCGGAAATATAGGCCGATTTGAAGATGTGATGGCCGAAGTCGCCATCCGTGTCCCAGATCAGCAATTTCGCAAGAATATCCTCAGGTTCTCCAGATAATTTCATCTCATGCGTGAGAATGTCCACGCCAATGGTGGTTTTGTAGTCGGCGTCGAATTTGCCGAAAATCAGGCGCTTGGCCAGCGAGCTCTTGCCCACGCCGATATCGCCGAGCAGCATGACTTTCGCGGAGAAGTTCTTGGCCGAAATGCTCATGGCGAGGGCTCCGGATCGAGCGGTTCGAAACCGACGCGGCGGTTGCGCTTGTGCTGGTCGCTCGCCTCGTCGAACAGCGCGGCCTCATCGCCGCGCCCGACCGCGACGAGCCGCGCCGGATCGACGCCCGCCTCGACCAGCAGGCGCGCGACGGTTTCGGCGCGGCCGCGCGAAAGCGCCAGATTGCGCGCGGCGTTGCCGGTGGAATCGCTATAGCCGATCAGGCGCAGGCCGCCGCCGGCCTTGACCGCCTCGGCCAAAGCCGAGATCGTTGTTTGCGCCGCCGCCGCGTCGAGCGGTTCGGCGCCTTCGCCGAAGATAATGAAGCTGCGCCGCGCCAATTGCGCCAGTTTGACCTCGGGGCGGTTATCCCGCGCCTCGCGGCTTTCGCGCCAGCTTTCCAGCGCCGCCAGCTTGTCTCGCAGCACGGCGACGGCGGTTTCGGCGCTTTTTTCACGCGCGGCAACATTTTGAGCGGTTTGGTCGGCGCTGTCAGTGGAAACCACCCGCGCCGCGCGCAGATCGACGCCAAAGGGCGCGGCGGCCTCGGCGAGCCTCCGCCGCAAGGCTTCCGCGTCGGCTTCGGGCGGCAGCAGGCCGGCGACCGTCACCTTGCCGGCGGCGCGGTCTATGTTCAGGGTCAGCGGCCAGGGCTCAAGGCCCTGCGCCTGCCGAGCTTCCGCGAAGGCGGCTTCGATCCTCCTGTCGCGAAAATAGCTTCGGGTCGGGACATAGAGCGCCGCGACCAAAGCCGCCGCCAGCAGACCGATCAGCACCAGCCGCGACGCCGTCGACGGCTTTTTCACTTCCGGGAGCGCGAAATCCCCAGCCATATGGGCCAGTTTGTCGGCGTCGAGCTTCTCCGGTCCGGCTTCGATCAGCGCGAACAGCGCGGAATCGACCCGGCGCCGGTCCGCCGCCTGGGGTTCCCCGGAAAATTCGGCGGCGACCAGGGTCTTGGTGGAGGCGCGCAGCAGCAAATGACTGGCGCCCATGTCCAGTTCGCGCAATTCGCCATGCTCGCGGGCGAAAGCCTGGGCGGAAAACTGGCTGATGGCGGCGATCAGCCCGCCGACCAATTCGTCGAAGTCTTGACCGGCGTTGTCCGCGACCGGCGCGTCTCCGTGCTCGGGAACGCGCCAGGTCGCCAGCAGGCGGCCGGAATCGCGCTCCAGCGCCAGCAGGCGCAGCAGGCGCGGCCTTTGCGCGGCTTCGAGCAGAACCTCGCTCAAGGGCGCCCGGTCATCCAGGCGCGCAGCCGCAGCCGCCACATTTGCGTGGACAGCCAGCGCGTCGATGCGCCGCTCCAATGTATCCGCCAGCTCACGAAAGGCGTTGGCCACGGCGGCCGCGACCATGCGGCCGGTGATCGGATAGAGCGCCTCGACCATCAGATCGCGGGAATTGACGATTTCGCTGCGAATCGCCGCCACCACCAGCGGCGCGATGGCCGAGGACAATTCGCGGTGACCGGCGACTTCGGCCTTGCGCAGCGCGCCGGCGAGAATTTCCGCCGTGCTCCGCTCGAAGCGCGCCTCGTCGCCGATCTTGGCGGCGAAGGCGTCGCATTGGCTCTGCAAGGCTTCGAGGCGGACCTGCTCGGCGTTGAACAGCAGCTTTTTCAGCAGGCCAAGTTCGGGCGTGACAAGTTCTGGCGTGACAAGTCCGGCAGCCACGCCTTCCTGCGGCGGCGCGCCTTCGTTCGATTGGGCCGGCGCCGCCATGTCAGCGCCCTTTCATGGTCAGCGGCCCTTGGGCTTGGCCGCGCCCAGGTTGCGGACGCTGGCGCCGAGATTGGCGATCGCCGCGCCAATGTCGTCGATCGAGGACAGACGACTGGTTTCGAGATCCGCCCGCGTCGCCTCCAGCCGGTTTTCCAGCTCGACGAAACGCGCGGTCATGTCGGCGCGCAATTCCGCCAGCGCCTTTTCCATCTTGGCGTCGAGATCGGCCAGCCGCGTGTCGGTGGCGCGCTTGTCGGCGCCGAACAGCAGTTCGCGCACCTGATCGATCGTATTGGCGACGGCAGGCTCCGCGCTTTTCTGTTTGTCATCCGCCTTCATGAAACCGGCCCCGAATCCAAGCAAAGCGGCCGGAGCCCCGCTCCGCCGCGCTGGAGCGTATTTATGGCGACTTTTCGCGGCGCCGCAAGCCTTTGTGCGCGCGAAACCCTCGCCCCGCGCGATTCATTCGAAATGGCGTAAATATCGACCCCGCTCAGGTCGGGATTCGCTGAGCGGCTCACTTGGGGAAGAAGTGATCCTTGTGGGTCGATATCGCCGCGCTCGCCTCGTCCTTGACGGTGAAGGTGACATCGACCGGCTGTTGCGGCACGGCGTCGGGCGGCGCGATCACCAGCACGCGCACCTCCAGCGTCTGATCGGGATCGACCGAGACCGTCTGGCCGCTTTCGCCGACGATCTGCAATTGCAGATTGGCGGCGCCGGCGACGCTCAAGTCGATTTTTCGCGCATTGGCCTGCTTGTTGAGAATGCGCACCGTATAGCCATTGCGCACGCCGCCGTCCGACAGTTCGGAGGCCAGCGGGTTGCGGTCATGCAGCACATTGACGAACAGGTCCGAGCGCGTGGTCAGCTTATAGGCCATCAGCGCGCCGACCAGCAGGATCACCACCGGATAGATCATGGTGCGCGGCCGGATCGGCCGGAAAATTGGCTTCAAGCCCTGGGCGCGGCGCTGGATGTTGATGTCGGTGTCGTAATAGATCAGCTTTCCGGGACGGCCGATCTCCGCCATGACATTGTTGCAGGCGTCGATGCACAAGCCGCACTGGATGCAGCCCAGTTGCGAACCGTGGCGAATGTCGACGCCGGTCGGACAGACCGCGACGCATTGGTTGCAGTCGATGCAATCGCCGGCGGGCAGGCCCTTGGCGTGGGCGGCGGCGGCTTTTTTGACGGACATGCGCGGCTCGCCGCGGTCGCGCTCATAGGAGACGTTGAGCGCCCATTCGTCGGTCATCGCCGCCTGGATGCGCGGCCAGGGGCAGACGAAAATGCAGGTCTGCTCGCGCATATAGCCGGCGAACATAAAGGTGGTGAAGGTGAGGATGCCGACCCAGGTATAGGCGATCCCCGGCGCCTGGCCGGTGAAGAGTTCGCGCAGAAGCGTCGGCGCATCGGCGAAATAAAGCGCGAAGGCGCCGCCGGTGCACAGGGCGATCAGCAGCCAGAGCACGTTCTTGGTGACGACTTCGCGGATATGCTGAAGGGTCCAGCCCTTCTTGTCCTTCATCATGCGGTCGCGGCGGTCGCCCTCGACCCAGCGCTCGACCGCGTAGAACAAATCGGTCCACACCGTCTGCCAGCACAAATAGCCGCACCAGATGCGCCCGGCGACCGCGTTCATCAAAAACAGCGTCATGGCCGCGAGGATCAGCAATCCCGTGAAATAATAGACCTCCTGCGGCCAGATCTCGATGAAGAAGAAGAAGAAGCGCCGGTGCGGCATGTCGATCAGCACCGCCTGATTGGGCAGGTTCGGGCCGCGATCCCAGCGCAGGAACGGCATCAGATAATAGACGCCGAGGGTGAAGACCATCAGCCCCCATTTGATGTTGCGGAACGTCCCATGGGTCGCCTGCGGATAGACCTTCTTGCGCGAACTCATAGAGTGGACCGGTGATGATCGTGTCGTCTTCCATCGGGCATCCTGATGCAATTGAACGGCTTGGCGCCAAACTGCGGAGATATTCGCATCTCCGCATTGATCCTGCGCAGGATATAAACTTATCTCAAAAATATAACAATATGCCCAAGGCGCATTTCCGCCGCGTCGAAAACGCGCGGCTCACGCGGAATATTGGCTCAGCGCCTCTTCCGAGACCGGGGTGATCGACACGGATTCCCCGCAGCCGCAGGCCGCGGTTTCGTTGGGATTCTCGAATGTGAAGGTCGCCGAGAGCTTGCTGGTCTGGAAATCCATGCGCGCGCCGATCAGGAACAGCACCGCCTTGGGATCGATAAGAACTTTCGCGCCCTTGTCCTCGACCACGACTTCGCCGGGCCTCTGCGCCTCGGCCAGTTCCACCGTATAGGACATGCCGGCGCAGCCGCCGTTCCTGACCCCGACGCGCAAGGCCATGGCCGCGCCTCCGGCCTTTTCGACCAGGATTTTCACCCGCGTCGCGGCGGCGTCGGTCAGTTCCATCAGGGGGCGAGCGGCCATTTTGCTTTTCCTCGGGAAAACGGGTTTGCGTTCAATATAGGGGCGAAGCGCCTTCGGTGAAAGGTGCGGCAATTGACTTCGCCCGGAGCCCGGCTCAAAACAGCCGCTCCAAAGAGGCATAGATGACCACCCTGACGCTGATCGACAATTACGATTCCTTCACCTTCAACCTCGTGCATTATTTCGGCGCGCTGGGGGCGCGGGTCAAAGTCCTGCGCAACGATCAGCAGTCGGTGGACGAGATCGTCAACGAGGACCCGGATTGCCTGGTGCTGTCGCCCGGCCCTTGCACCCCGCGCGAAGCGGGAATCTGCCTCGATCTGATCCGCGCCGCCGCCGACAGGATTCCGCTGTTTGGCGTCTGCCTCGGCCATCAGGCGATCGGCGAGGTTTTCGGCGGCGAAGTGGTGCGCGCGCCCTCGCCTGTCCATGGCAAGGTCGCCGAAATCATCCACACGGGCGAAACGGTGTTTCACGGCCTGCCGAGCCCGTTCAAGGCGACCCGCTATCATTCGCTGGTTGTGCGCCGCGAGACCCTGCCGACCGAACTGGCGGTGACCGCCGAGACCTCGGACGGCCTGATCATGGGCCTCAGCCATATCACCCATCCCGTCCACGGCGTGCAATTCCATCCCGAGAGCATAGCCTCCGAACATGGCCATGCGCTCTTGAAAAACTTTCTGGAACTGGCGCGCAAATGGAACGCCGCCAAGGGGAGACGGTGACATGGAGGCGTTCAAACCCTTTCTGGCGAAAATCGCCGAACGCGCTTCCTTGAGTCGCGAAGAGGCGGAGCAGGCCTTTGGCCTGATGCTCGCCGGCGAGGCGACGCCGGCGCAGATCGGCGCCTTTCTCATGGGTCTGCGGGTGCGCGGCGAGACGCTGGACGAATTGACCGGCGCGGTCTCCGCCATGCGCGCCCGCATGTTGCGGGTCCAGGCGCCAAAAGGCTCCATCGACGTGGTCGGCACCGGCGGCGACGGCGCCCAGACCTATAATATCTCGACGCTGGCCGCGATTATCGTCGCCGCCTGCGGCGTGCCCGTGGCCAAGCATGGCAATCGCGCCGCCAGCTCCTTTTCCGGCGCTTCCGACGTGTTGACCGGGCTTGGGGTGCGCATCGGCATCCCCCCCGAGCAGGTGGAAAATTGCCTGCGCGAGGTCAAGATCGGCTTCATGACGGCGCAGGCGCATCATCCGGCCATGGCGCTGGTGGCGCCGACCCGGAAAGAACTGGGCGTGCGCACTTTGTTCAATCTGCTCGGCCCGCTGTCCAATCCGGCCGGCGTCACACGGGCGCTGATCGGCGTCGCCGACAGCAGGTGGATGGATTACATCGCCCAGACGCTGCGCGCGCTCGGCGCGGAAAAAATCTGGATCGCCCATGGCGCCGACGGGCTCGACGAGATCACCACCACGGGACCGACCGAGATCATCGAACTCGACGGGCAGGACATCCGCAAATTCGCCGTCACCCCGGAAGAAGCCGGCCTGAAACGCGCCACCCTGGCCGATCTGCGCGGCGGCGATCCCGCCTATAACGCGGCGGCGCTGCGCGGCGTGCTCGCCGGCCAGAAAAACGCCTATCGCGACATCGCCGTGCTCAACGCCGCCGCCGCGCTGATCGTCGCCGGCGCGGCCGGGACGCTGGCCGAGGGCGCCCGTCTGGCGGAATCGGCGCTCGACGATGGAAGGGCGCGCGACACGCTTGAAAATCTGATAAGACTGAGCAAAGAGGACGCGGTTCCCGCCGCGCGTTAGAAGAACGTCCCCAAGGTCAGCCATGCCCGATATTTTGAGAAAAATCGAAGCCTACAAGCGCACCGAGATTTCCGAGGCGAAAGTGCGCCTGCCGCTCTCCACTTTGGAGCGCAAGGCGCATGAGGCCGAACCGCCGCGCGGTTTCATCCGCGCCTTGCGCGACAAGGTCGCCGCCGACCAGCCGGCGCTGATCGCGGAAGTCAAAAAAGCCAGCCCGTCCAAGGGGCTGATCCGCGCCGCGTTCGATCCGGTCGAACTGGCCCGCGCCTATGAGGCCAATGGCGCTGCCTGTCTCTCGGTGCTGACCGACGGCCCCTCCTTCCAGGGCAAGCTCGAAGACCTGACCGCCGCCCGCGCCAGCGTGCGCCTGCCGGTTCTGCGCAAGGATTTTCTGTTCGACCCCTATCAGGTCTATCAGGCCCGCGCCGCCGGCGCCGATTGCATCCTGATCATCATGGCCTGCGTCAACGATCGCGAGGCCAAGGCGCTCAACGCGGCGGCCCACGATCTGCACATGGATGTGCTGGCCGAGGCCCATGACGAGGCGGAACTCGACCGCGCGCTGGCGCTGGAGACGCCGCTGGTTGGCGTCAACAATCGCAATTTGCGCGATTTCACGGTTTCGCTGGAAACCAGCGTCCGTCTCGCCGCCCGCGTCCCCAAGGATAAGCTGGTGGTGGCGGAGAGCGGCATAGGCTCTCACGCCGACCTCCTGCATTTGCGCAACGCCGGGGTCAACGTATTCCTGGTCGGCGAGAGCCTGATGCGCCAGGACGATGTCGGCGCCGCCACCCGCGAGCTTTTGACCGGCGCGGCGAAACAGCCGGCGTAAGACTCACATGAGCGGGGGCGCAAAACTCACCCATCTGAACCCGGCGGGCGAGGCCCATATGGTCGATGTCTCCGCCAAGCCCGCCACGACCCGCGAGGCCGAGGCGCGCGGCTGTGTGATCATGGCCCCGGAGACGCTCGAACTTTGCCTGTCCGGCCAGGCGAAAAAGGGCGATGTTTTTGGCGCGGCGCGAATCGCCGCAATCATGGCGGCGAAGAAAACTCACGATCTCATCCCGCTCTGCCATCCTCTCGCCCTGTCCAAGGTGGAAGTGGAGATTTCGCCGGCCCCCGCCCTGCCCGGCGTCGAGGTTTTGGCCCGCGCCAAGGTTTTTGGCGAGACCGGCGTGGAGATGGAGGCTTTGATGGCCGTCTCCGTGGCCTGCCTGACCATTTACGACATGCTCAAGGCCGCCGACCGCGCCATGCGCATCGACAATATCCGGCTGGTGCGCAAAACCGGCGGCAAGTCAGGCGATTTTTTCCGCGCGGAGTGAGCGGTTCAAGCGCAAGCCCAAAACCGCCAGCGCCAGCAGGATCAGCACGGGATCGAACAGGGCGTCGAACAGATTGTCGTAGAGGCCCGCGCCATAGGCGAGCAGGTCGGCGCCGAGCAAGGCCAGAGCCGCGCGCTCGCCGCGCCAGGCCCAGAACCCGCCGAGAAGAGTCAAAACCGCGAGAAGTCCGCGCGGGTGAAAACCGAAATCATAGGGATCGATGGGGCCAAGGCCCAAAGCGGCGGCCTCGAAGGCCAATCCGCCGAGCGCCAGCAGAGCCAAAACGCCCGATCCGACCCGCAGCGCCCGCAGAAAAGCCAGGCGGTAAAGCGCAATCTGAATCAGGGTGAAGGAGGCCGCCGGCAGCGCCGCCAGCAGATAGGGCGCGGCGAAAATGCCGGCGAGCAGGCCGGCGAGTCCGACCCAGCGCCGCCCACGGATCGGGATCAGGCTGAGCGCCGCGCCCAAAACCGCCGCCGGAGCGTAATGCATGAGGGAGGCAAAACTCATGGGGCGCACAGCCCCTTGAGATCGGGGCCCGATCGCCTGTGGACCAGATCGGCGTAATTGCGCGAAAAGGCGAGATGGACAGCGCCGTCGCGCGTCTCCAGCAGGCTCGGATAGGCGAAATCGTCCTGGCCGCTCGCCGAGGCCGCGACCACGCAGAGTTCGTCCCAGCCGCGGCCGCCATCCTGCGACTGAAACAAAACCAGCGGATTGCGCTTTTTCCCCGGCGCCGGATTGGCGGCGAGCAGCAATTTTCCGTCGCGCAGCCGCAGCAACGCTGTGAAAGAATCCTCGTTGACGATGTCGAGCGGCGGCAAGGCCCGCCAGCTCAGGCCGGCATTGTCGGTCTCCACCGCCATGATCCGCCCCGCCCCCTTGCCGGAATCGCGCAGCAGCGCCAGCGCGTGTCGGGCGTCGAACACGGCGATGGAAGGTTGCAGCGCCGGACGCGGCGTAGGCAGCCGGGTCTTTTCCAGGATCGCGCCGTCTGGCGACAGCCGCAGCCATTCGCCGCGCAGGTCGATCAGTTCATGATAGACCGGCAGGCCGATCCCGCCCTCCTCAAGCGCCACCGGCGCGCCGCGCGAAAGCGTGGAGATGTTGAGGAAGGGCGAGGCGAAAAGCTTTCGCGGCGCCGACCAGTTTGCGCCGAAATCGTCGGAAAAGGCGTGATTGAGCGAACTGGCCGCCCAGCCGCCGATGCCGACGCTGACATAAAACAGATGGAGACGATCGCCGGCGACAAACAGCACGGGATTGCCGAGATGATCGGTGAAGGCCCCGGTGGCGGCTTGGGTTTGCGCGGCGGTCATAATCCGGCGCGGCGCCGACCATCCCTTGCCGTCGCGCAGGCTCAGCCAGAGCGCGACATCGGGCGCGCTCTCCTTGGCTCCCGCGTACCACACCGCCGCCAGCCGGCCGTCGGCGAGTTCGGCGAGGCTGATCGCATGTTGATAGGGCGCGACGCGCGGCAGCATATCTTCGAGAGCGGGCGGCGGCGTCGGCGACGCCAAGGGCGGGGACGGCGGGACGAAAGCCGCGGGCTGCGGCGCGGGCGCGCGGAACAACGCCGCCAGCAGGCCGCAGGCGAAAAGGGGCAAGGCTGGCGAGAGTTTTGGGACGGCCGCCATGGGTGTCGCGCGCCCTCCTCCGACGCTCAGCTAAGCGGAGTCAGCGCCGGCGCTTCTTCTTGTCGAAGGGATTATCCCCCTGTTTCAAAGTCATGCGGATCGGCGTGCCCGGCAAGGAAAAAAACTGCCGCAAGCCGTTCATCAGAAAGCGGCGATAGGATTCCGGCAATTCGTCGAGCTGATTGCCGAACAGGACGAAATGCGGCGGGCGCGCCTTGGGCTGGGTGATATAGCGGATTTTTATCCGCCGGCCGGAAACCGCCGGCGGCGGGTTCTGGTCGATCACCCCCTCCAGCCAGCGATTGAGCCGCCCCGTGGACAGGCGCTTGTTCCAGACTTCGTGGGCGCTCAAAATGGCGGCCATCAAGCCGTCGAAGTCCCGCGCCGGTCGCGCCGGAGACCGGCATGACCAGCGCGCCGCGCACCTGCGGCAACAGACGCGCCGCCTCTTCGCGCAAGACGTTGATTTCCGCCTTGTCGGCGATCAAATCCCATTTATTGACGGCGATCACCAGCGCCCGGCCTTCGCGCACCACCAGGTCGGTAATGCTCAGATCCTGTTTTTCGAAGGGGATGGTGGCGTCGAGCAGCACCACCACGACTTCGGCGAAACGGATGGCGCGCAGCGCGTCGGCGGCGGCGAGCTTTTCCAGCTTTTCCTCGACGCGGGCGCGCCGGCGCAGCCCCGCCGTGTCGAAAATCTTCATCTGCCGCTCGACGTCGCGGCCGCGCCAGAGGAAATCGACGCCGATGGAATCGCGGGTGATCCCGGCTTCCGGTCCGACCAGCAGCCGGTCCTCGCCGAGAATGCGGTTGATCAGCGTGGATTTGCCGGCATTGGGCCGCCCGACCACGGCGATGCGCAAAGGCTTGGTCGGATCGAGCTCGCTGCCTTCCTCCTCCTCACCCAGCACCAGCCTTTCGCGGCGCTCGTCATCGTCCTCGGACAGTTCGGTGGCCTCGGGCAAAGCCTTCAGCAGCGCCGAGTAAAGTTCGGCGAAACCGTCGCCATGTTCGGCGGACAAAGCCACGGGATCGCCCAGGCCGAGATCGAAGGCCTCATAGGCGCCCGCCTCGCCCACCCGGCCCTCGGCCTTGTTGGCGACGAGGATCAGCGGTTTTGACGCGCGACGGACAAGAGAGGCGAAATAGCGGTCCTCGGGGGTGATGCCGACACGGGCGTCGATGACGAAGAAAATCCCGTCGGCCTCGTCGATCGCGGCCTCGGTCTGGGCGCGCATCCGCCCGGTGAGGGAGACGGAATCGCCCTCCTCCAGCCCGGCCGTGTCGATCACGGTGAAATTGAGATCGCCGAGCCTGGCCTCGCCGGAACGGCGGTCGCGGGTCACCCCCGGCTGGTCGTCCACCAGAGCCAGTTTCTTGCCCACCAGCCGGTTGAACAGGGTGGATTTGCCGACATTGGGGCGGCCGATAATGGCTATGGCGAAGGTCATGTCACTTCTGGGACGGAGGAGGCGCGCTTGGCGCGGGCGCCGGCGCGGAGGGCGCGAAGCGGCCAGCGCCGCGCGCCAGAGCTTGCAAGGCTTCGGCGCGCTGGCGGATGGCGGCGGGCGCGTTGGGGTCGATGACGATGCGGTCGAGCTGGCGGCCGGCTTCTTCGGCGTCGCCGCGCTTCAGCGCCGCAAGGGCCAGCATTTCCCGGGCGGAAAAACGGAAGGCGCCGTTCAGCAGCGGGCCGAAACGCTGCTCCAGTTCAGCCTTGTCGGCCTCATCGACGCGCAAAAAGCCGGCGCGCAGCCGCGCGGTCTCCTGAAACAGCGGCGGCGTCCTGGCGTCGGCGGCGAGCGCGTCGAGATCCTTCACCGCCCCGGCCTTGTCGGTAAGGCTCTTCTCCTCGGCAGCGCGCAGGCTGGCGAGCAGACGATAGCCCTGCGGCGCGTCGGCCGCGAGCGCGGCGAAAGCGATGGAGGCCTCGGCCGGCTTGTTGGCGCGAGCGAGCGCCTGCGCCGTCTCATAGATGGCGCCAGCCGCGTTGGCGGCTTCGGTCTGCTTGAAATGCAGATAGGAATAGATCGCGGTGGCGATGACGATGGCCGCCGCGCCGCCATAGACGAGGATCGAATATTTTGCCCAGGCCGTCGCCAGCCTGTCGGTGCGGACGTCTTCATCGACTTCGCGAAATATGTCGGCCATCGCCTGTCCCTTGGATGCTTCTTGCCGCCCGCGATTAGCATGGCGCGACGGATAAGGCGAGTTTTTCGGTTATCGGCCCAAAGCCTCGATCGCCGCGCGCATCAGATCCATCTGGCTGCGCGCGCCGAGCTTGGCTTTCAGCGCCGTGCAATTATTGGCGATGGTCTTGTAGGAGACGCCGAGCTTGTCGGCGATTCCGCCCATGTCGTCGCCCGCCGCCAGCAGCCGGACGATTTCCAGCTCGCGCGCCGACAGATTTGTCAGCGGGTCGTTGTAACGGGCGAAAGCCATTTTGCGCGCGAGATCGGCCGGCAGCCAGGTTTCGCCGGACAAGACCGTTTTCAGCGCCGGCAGCAGCAGCATGGGATCGTCGGTCTTGGCGATATAGCCGCGCGCCCCGGCCTGGATGGCGCGGGCGGCGAAGGCCGGATCGTCGTTCATGCTGAACATGACGATTTTCGCGCCCGGCTCCTGTTTCAAAATGCGTTGCGCCAGGTCGAAGCCCGAGACGCCCGGCAGATTAATGTCCACCAGGCAAATGTCGGGGTTCACGGCGCAAAAGGCGCCAAAACCCGCCTCGGCTTCGGCGGCGTCGAAAATTTCCACGCCCGGCTCGGCGGCGAGCAGCGCCTTGCAGCCGGAAACCACAACCGGATGATCGTCGACGATGAGAATGCGCATGCCCGTTCCACTTGAATCGCGCCACAGGATGAAGCCGAACATTTGCGCGCGCAACCGGCATTTGCGGGCCCGGAGCCGAAAAGCTTGACTCGAAGCCGCCGCCGAATGAGGCTCGCGCATGTCGCTGAAACTGCGCATCGACCTTTTGTTCGGCCTGCTGCTGCTGTTTGGCCTCGCCGCCGACATTGGCCGCATGACTTTCGCCGCGCGCGACCGCGTCCAGGCCGAAGCCGAGGCCACCAGCCGCATGGCCCGGGATTTCGCTTTGGCCGCGCTCGCCAATCTGCAAGGCGCGCCGGAAGCCCCGGCCAAATTCCAGGCGCTGATCGCCGGGCTCGAAAGCCAGCGCCATGTGCGCATCGCCTTTTCCCCCGATGGCCAGGCGGCGGCGGCCGCGACCCTGGCGCCTGATGTCGCCCGGCTGAAGGCGCCCTTGTGGTTTTACGGCCTGATCGGCCCGCAGCAGAGCGCGACCGTGCTGCCCGCTGTGTTCGACGGCAAGAAAAGCGGCGAGCTGGTGATCGCCGGCGACGCCGCCGACGAGGTCAACGAGGTCTGGCAGGATGTCGGCGCGCTCGCCCTGACCGGCGGCGCCATGGCGCTGGCCGCGCTGCTCGGCGCCAGCCTGATCCTGGGCCGCACCTTGCGCCCGCTCGACGAATACGGCCAGGCGCTGGGCCGGCTGCGCGACGGCGATTACGCGGTGCGCGCCACGCCCCAGGGCTCGCCCGAATTCGTCGATCTCTGCGGCAATCTCAACGCGCTGGCCGAGGCGCTGCAAAAGCTCTCCGCCGACAATCGCGCCCTGATCCTGCGGCTGATGCAGGCGCAGGAGGACGAGCGCCGCGCCATAGCCCACGATCTGCACGACGAGATCGGCCCGCATCTCTTCGCCCTGCGCGCCCAGGCCGCCATGTTGCGCGCCGGCCTGCCCGCCGACGAGACCGCGCTTGGCTCCCACGCCGAAGCGATCTGCGCCGGCGTGGAGACGCTTCAGGACCGAAACCGCGACATATTGCGCCGGCTGCGCCCGACCGCGCTGGACGAACTCGGCCTCGGCCCCGCGCTGCGCGCCCTGGTCGATCGTTGGCGGGAAGCCGAGTCCTCGGTGGAGGTGACCTTGCGGGTCGAAGACCCTTTCGCCGGGCTGGCGCCCGAGCGCGATCTGGCGATCTATCGCCTGGTGCAGGAGGCGCTGACCAATATTTATCGACACTCCGGGGCCCGCCACGCGCAGATCGAGATCAGCCGCGACGGCGACGGCGTCGCCTTGCGCATCGAGGACGATGGCCGAGGTTTTTCCCCGACCTCGTCGCCGGCCTCGGCCTCGCCGGCATGAAGGAAAGATTTGGCGCGCTGGGCGGAAGCCTGGTTTTCGGCGAGGCGGTCGGCGGCGGCGCGCGAATCTCCGCGTCCATGCCCGCGGCCTGAGTTCTGCCGACCCGTTTACGCGATCCTTGCGCCGTCAGGCTCCGCGCCGGCCGAAACCGGCGGCGCGATTTTGCGGGGCGCGATAGGAAGCCGGCGGCGTTTCGTCGCGGCGCGGCGGCGCCGTCGCGGCGCGACGCGCCGAGTTGATGGCGCCCAACCGGACCGAGAAACCGCTCGCGCCCGCCGGCGCGAGCATTTCCGACGCCAGCCATGGCGATTGGCTCCAGTCCGCCGCGTCCGGCTCAGGCCAGGCCTCTTCAAACCGCTCGGCGCCGTGAACGCCGCCGCGCAAGAACATGAGGGCCAAGACAAATCCGGCGAGCAGCCCGCCGCCGATCGCGCCGACGGTCGCCAAGCCGGCGCCCGCGGGCCGGTGGCCCACGGCGCTCAGCAGCGCGGCCAAGGCCAGCACCATCAGATAGAAGCCGACCGGCGCGATCAGCGTCCAGCCCGTCCAGTTGAAATCGTGCAGGCGTTTGACATTGGCCGCCACGCCAATCCAGGCCAACAACGCGAAATAGATCGCGCTCAGGCCGAGCACGGCCGGCGGCATGTCCGCCAGCCAGGAGAAATCGTCGGCGGCGGCCTCAGGGGCGATATAGCGGCGGATCAGCACCATATTCAGGGCGAAATAGGCCATGAATTGAATCAGGAACAGTTGCGCATAGCGTATGCGGCCAATGCGCCCGCTGAAGGAAAACAACAGCCAGCCGATATTGTCGTCCATTGCGCCCCCCAGCAGCGACCTTCAGGGGCCATTGCTCTGCGCCGCCTCGCGGTCGCGGTCCCGGCCCGGTAACCTTTGAGAGGCTAACGCAAGTGACGTAAGGTCAGTATTGATTTTCTTTAACGGCGGATTGTAAACTGAAAGTAAGCTAAACAAAGACTTACCCTGCGCTCCGCCGCCCGAAGCCCGCCGCCCTGGCTTGCGGCGGTCGGCGGGCGGCGCGGCTGACGATAAGGCGCGCCAGGGCAAATCGACGCGAGATCGCCATTTCGCCGAAGCAAATTCTTCCGCGTTGGCGTCCTAAACCCCTTAGCCTCGATCAGACCGCCATATTGTCGATCAGCCTGGTCTTGCCGAGTTGTGCGGCGACCAGAAGCCGCAGCGGGCCCTCGGCCAGGCTGACCACGGGGGCCAGGGTTTCGGCGTTGCGGGCCTCGAAATAATCCACAGCGAAACCATTGGTCGCGAGTTTTTGCGCGGCGGCGGCGCAGGCCCGCGCCGGCTCGGCGCCGTCGCGCAGGGCTTGCGCCGTTTCGCGCAGCAGCCGCGAGACCAGGACGGCCTGCGCCCGCTCCGGCGCCGAGAGATAGACATTGCGCGAGGACAGCGCCAGTCCCTCGGCTTCGCGCAGGGTCGGAACCCCGTGAATCACCGTGGCTATGTCGAGATCGCCGGCCATGCGGCGGATCACCGCCAATTGCTGGAAATCCTTCTCGCCGAAAAAGGCGGCGTCGGCCTGGGCCTGGTTGAGCAATTTGGCGACCACCAGCGCCACCCCGGCGAAATGTTCCGGGCGAAAACTGTCCTCCAGCCCGGCCAGCGCCGGCCCGCCCGGCACGACCTGGGTGCAAAACCCCTCGGGATAGATTTCGCTCGGCGTCGGAGTGAAACAGGCGTCGGCGCCGATCGTCGCCAGTTTTTCGACATCGGCCTCGAATGTGCGCGGATAGGCGCCGAAATCCTCATTGGCGGCGAATTGGGTGGGATTGACGAAAATGCTGACGATGGCGCGCCGGCAGTTTTTCGCGCGCGCCGCCGCGACCAGCGACAGATGGCCGGCGTGCAGCGCGCCCATGGTGGGAATCAACGCGATCCGCTCGCCCTGCCCCCGCCATTGCGCCACCTGGGCGCGCATTTCGGCGACGGTGCGAAAAATCAGTGGAGGAGTCATCACAGCGACCTGTTGTTCTTGATGGCGCGAAATTTGGGCGGGGCCTCCGACGGCAGGCCGCCAAGAAGGCGAAGAAAATCGAGATAATCGGAGGGCAGGCCATTGTCCCGCGCCGCCGCGACGATTCGTTCCATGTAATCGGCGGGCGCCCGCCCCGGGCTCGCCTCGGGCTGGCCGAAATAGACCAGGGCGCGGATGGCGCCGGCCTTTTCGCGCAACACCGGAAGCGTGGATTTCGTATAGGCCCCCTGGGCGACGCCCTCATAGCGGTCGAGCGCGGCCAGATCGGCAAAACCGAGCTCCCACAGCACGCCCTGGGCGGTCGAAGCGGGATCGCGCGCCAGGGTCGCGAAGCCGTCGGGCATCAGCGCCACGCGGAATTTCGGCAGACGGGCGCGTCCAATCCGGCGCGCGCCGGGACAGCGCGTCCGCATCTGCTCGGCGTCCATATTGGAGCCATAGGCGAAAGTCAGCGGCATCGGCCGGAGTTATCCATATTGATATTTGTATATCGCGATGTGATTATGTTTGCAGCGGCCCCGGAGCGCGTTCCGCTCTCTGCACGGAAAACAGCCGCATTGGGAGGACACTCATGAAATCCGCACATCGTTCGCTTGGTTTGCTCCTGGGGCTTGCCGCCGCCGTTTGGACCCATGCCGCCGCCGCCAGCGAGGCCGCTGGGGATTATAGCCGCCCCAACGGCGACAAGGTCAAAGTTTCCGTCAACGGCGGCAAGCTATACTGCAAAATCGTCGCTGGAAGCCAGCCAGGATTTGAAATGTGCCATGGCATGGCCAGCGCCGGCGGCGCCGTGTGGAAGGGCGCCAATATGAAACATCCCTCCATGCCCGGCATGATGACCTTCAACGGCACAGTCACCATTTCCTCCGCCGGCCTGTCGATCAAGGGTTGCGCCATCGGCAAATCCATGTGCGACAACGAGAACTGGACTCGCGACTGATCGGCATTTTCTTAAGCGCGCCCGGCGAGACCGGGCGCGTCTCAAGCCGCGCCGCGCTCGCTTTGGTCCAGCGCCGTCGGCGTGACGACGACCTGGCTCATGCCCCAGTTGTAGAGCCAAGCGCCGAAAACGCCAGCCAGAGCCAGCAACAACAGAATAGCGGCGGCAAAGAGCAGCGCCGCCTTGGCGTTCATGCCGCCGGCCCAAGCCGCGGCGCCCAGAAGGAACAGCACTCCGGCGGGCAGTCCGGCGCCCAGCGCCGCGGCGAAACCGCGCCAGAGAATATCGCCGGCGCCGCCGATGAATTCGAAGCGATGCGAGCCCTCAATGTTGCGCGCCAGCCAGCGCATCTTGCCGCGCACGGCCCAGGCCCAGCCGACCACGGTGAAAACACCGAGCACGATCAGGATGTTCCAGCCGAAATAGCTCGCGAAATCGCCCCTGAAATCAATGGCCAGGCCGCCGTCGGCGCTGCGCGCCGCGTGGAGCGCCCAGCGCAGGATGAAATAGGCCAGCGCGAAGGAGATGGCGTTGCCAACGAGCTGGGCGAGCGCATGGGGGCCCTCTCCGCGAATCGCGGCCGGACTCACCGCGGCGAGGCCGAGCATCACGAAAAAAATCCAGCTCGACGCCACACTGGCCTCCAGCCGCAGCCGCGCTCCATTGGGCAACGCGATGCGGCTGGCCAGCCAGTTGTAATACCAGGGCCCGACCCAGGGCGCGGGCGCGATCAGCGCCAGGCCGACCGCATAGACGAGCCCGCGCCAGATCAGGCCGAAGGCCGGGACATCGGCGCTGAGCGGCCCTGTTCCCGTCGGGGTGGCGAAAATGGCGGAGCCGCCCAGAATTTCCGCCAGTCCGGGAACCTGTCCGGCGGGCTTGGGGTCGCCGCCCTCTGGCCAGACCAGACAATCCGGGGCGAGGCGCCCGGCGCGCGCGACGGCGAGCAATTCCTCGAAGGTGACCGGGCCATTCTGCGCGCCCGAGCGATCCTTGAAATAATAATTCCAGGCCATGGAGGTCACCGTGCGAAATAAAATTCTTGAACGAAAACACTTTTTGCGTCGCGATTATGAAGCGGCGGCGAAAACTTGCAAAGCGCAAAAGACAACGCCGGGGTTTTCGCCCCGGCGTCGACAGATGGTCGATGAAAAAATCCTGGAGCCGAAGACTCAGGCGAATTCCATGATGGTGGCGTCCACCGCCAGCGAATCGCCTTCCTTGCATTTCAGCGCCTTGACGGTGGCGTCGCGCTCGGCGCGCAAGACGTTTTCCATCTTCATCGCCTCGACCATGGCCAGGGGATCGCCGGCCTTCACTTCCTGTCCCTCGGCGACATAGAGCGCCTTGACCAGACCCGGCATGGGGCACAGCAGGCTCTTGGAGGTGTCGGCGACCTTGGCCAGGGGCATCAGATTGAACAATTCGGCTTCGCGGCGGGTGAAGACGCGCGCATCCACGGTCACGCCGGCATGGGCGATCTCATAGCCGTTGAGAATGGCGCGCACCTGCACAGCAAAGGCCTCGCCGTCGATCAGCCCGTTCCAGACGGGCTCGCCGGGAACCCATTCGGATTCCAAACGATGGGCGTGGCCGCCTTCGGCGAAACGCACCAGCAGCGCGCCGTCGCCATCGTCGAGGTCGATGTGATATTGGACGCGGCCCAGCGCCACGGTGCGGTCCTTGGCGAATTTGACCGGGTGCTGCACCTGCATTTGCCCGGAAATCTGCCGCTTGCGCTCATTGTTCACATTGTCGACGAAAGCCGCCACCGCGGCCATGCGATGGGCGACCTCGCCTTCCGCCACCAGCGGCGAAAAGCCTTCGGGATATTCCTCGGCGATGAAGGCGGTGGAAATATTGCCGGACTGCCAGCGCTTGTGCTGCATCAGCGAGGCCAGGAAGGGAATGTTGTGGCGGATGCCGTCGATGACGAAGCCGTCGAGGGCGCGGGCCTGCGCCTGGATCGCCGTCAGGCGGTCGCCGGCATGGGTGACCAGCTTGGCGATCATCGGATCGTAATAGATCGAGATTTCGCCACCCTCGAACACGCCGGTGTCATTGCGCACGGTGACGCCCTCCCAGCGGCCTTCCTTGGGCGGGCGATATTTCACCAGACGGCCCGTCGAAGGCAGGAAGTTGCGGGTCGGGTCCTCGGCGTAAATGCGCGACTCCACCGCCCAGCCCTTGAGCTGCACGTCGCTCTGCGCGATCGCCAGCGGCTCGCCGCTCGCGACGCGAATCATCTGCTCGACCAGATCGATGCCGGTGATCAATTCGGTCACGGGATGCTCGACCTGGAGACGCGTGTTCATTTCCAGGAAGTAGAAAGACTTGTCCTGGCCCGCGACGAATTCCACCGTGCCGGCGGAATCGTAATTGACCGCCTTGGCCAGGGCGACGGCCTGCTCGCCCATTTTCTTGCGGGTTTCCTCGTCGAGCAGCGGCGACGGGGCTTCCTCGATCACCTTCTGATTGCGGCGCTGAATCGAACATTCGCGCTCGCCGAGATAGATGACATTGCCATGCTTGTCGCCCAGCACCTGAATTTCGATATGGCGCGGGTTGACGATGAATTTCTCGACGAAGACGCGGTCGTCGCCAAACGAGCTTTTCGCTTCCGACTTGGAGCGGGCGAAGCTTTCGGCCACTTCCTCGCGGGTGTTGGCGATGCGCATGCCCTTGCCGCCGCCGCCGGCGGAGGCCTTGAGAATCACGGGATAGCCGATGCCATCGGCGATCTTCACCGCCTCTTCCGGGGTCTCGATGACGCCGAGATAGCCGGGAACGGTGGAAACCTTGGCGGCGTTGGCGAATTTCTTCGATTCGATCTTGTCGCCCATGGCTTCGATGGCGCCGACATTGGGGCCGATGAAGACAATGCCATTGGCCTTCAGCGCCTCGGCGAAGGCGGCGCGCTCGGACAGGAAGCCATAGCCGGGATGAACGGCCTCGGCGCCGGTCTTTTTGCAGGCGTCGATGATTTTTTCGATGATCAAATAGGATTCGGCGGCGGGCGGCGCGCCAATATGCACGGCCTCGTCGGCCATTTCGACATGAAGCGCGTCCTTATCCGCGTCGGAATAGACGGCGACGGTCTTGATGCCCATCTTGCGGGCGGTCTTGATGACGCGGCAGGCGATTTCGCCACGGTTGGCGATGAGAATTTTCTTGAACATTGCAGCCCCGGTACGGACGAGGGTTTCCGCTGAAGACACGGAGGATTGGATCGGGGCCTTTTAGGAGAAGCGACGGCGCGCGTCCAGAGCCTTGCGCCATTAGGCTCATAGCAAATGGATTAGAGGGGACAGGCTCCGACGCGAATGGAGAGCCGGCCGGATGCCTCCGGCCGGCTCGCGAACTCACTTCAAGGTGACGAGATAATCGACGACAGCCTTGACGTCCTCGGGCTTTTTCAGGCCGGGGAAGGTCATCTTGTTGCCAGGCACCACCGCCTTGGGGTCGGCGATATAGGCGCTGAGCTTTTCCTCGGTCCAGTCGAAGCCGGCGGCGGCCATGGCCGGGCTGTAGTTGAAGGCCGGCGCCGTGCCGGCCTTGCGGCCGACCACGCCGAACAGCGACGGACCCACGGCGTTCTTGCCGGTTTCGAACTTGTGGCAGGCCTTGCACTGGTTCAACGCGGCCGGCGCGTCGGCGGCGAAAGCCGGCGCGGCGGCGAAAAGCGCGGCGCCCAGGGCAAAGGGAACAAAAGATTTCGTCACGGAGACACTCCTCATTTCCAGAGCCGCCCCGGCGCGAGCCGAATTGCGGCCAGGTGACATATTCGCGACTCGCAATAGATGTCCAGTGAGGAAAATTGTCACACCCGCGCGGCTTTGGCGGGCGCCGGCGCGATGCGGGCGCGCGCCGCCTCGACGAACCAACCGGGGGCGCGGCGGGCTTCGGCGAGAACATTGGCGAGCAGGGCGTGAATGGCCGAGGTTGGCGCGGCGTCGGCCTGCGCGATCAGCCATTCGGCGCGTTCGTGATCGATCAGTTTCGCCGGACGGGCGCGCCAGACCAGATGATCCGTGAGAATTTCGACGAAAAACGCCGTCCATTCGGGACAGGCCCGACCCCTTTGCGTGCGCTCCAGGGCGATCAGGGCCTCCGCCTCGGCGCGTCCCAGAACCTCGTCTTCATAGAGCGCGCGCCGCAATTGCCTGGTCTTGGCGGGGGTCAGAATTTCGCCCTCGGCCGTCAGCGCACGGATCAACTCATGCCGGCCGCTCGCCGGCTCGAAGCCGTAAAGCGTATATTTGGGCGTTGCGGCGCGGGACATTTCTTCGGCGGCTCCTGAACGAAGCCCAGTTAACGCCTTTGACCTTGCTCGATTTTGAAGAAATCTGGTGAACGGATGGAAAGGTTAACGAGTCCTGCGCGACGCCGCGGCCGCCCTATTCTCCCGCCTGGCCATAGCCGCGGCGGTGGTAGATCAAGCTGGGGCCGGTGGCCGGGTGGCTGGCGGAAAGCACTTCTCCAATGAAAATGTGGTGGCTGCCGACATCCTTGACCTCGACCAGCCGGCATTCGAAACAGGCCAGCGCGCTTTGCAGCAACGGCGCGCCGCTGGCCCCCGCCGTCCAGTCCCCATGGGTGAATTTGGCTTCAAAATGCTCGTCGGTGCGCCCCGCGAAAATATCGGAGAGCGCGCGGTCGGCGCTCGCGAGGCTGTTGACGCTGAACAGGCCGTTTTCGACAAAACGCGCGGCCGAAGGCGCGCTCCGGTTGATGCAGACCAGCAAGGTCGGCGGATTGTCGGTGATCGAAGCCAGAGCCGTGACCGTCATGCCGGCGCGCCCGGCCTTGCCGTCGGTGGCGACAATATGCACGGGCGAGGCGATCTCGCTCATGGCGTCGCGATAGGTTTTGGCGTCACAACGGGTCTGGACGTCGGTCATGCGGGCTCCTGAGTTCCGGCGCCCATGTAGCATTTCCGCCGCGCGTCGCGAAAGGGACTGCCTTTAATATGGGCGCCCATCCTTGTGGCGGAAGCGCCATTGGCCGGCCGCGTCCTGTTCCGCCGCGAGATCGTCATTGGGATAGGCGCCGGAATCATCGGCCGGACGGTCGCCGATCTCGAGATAAAGCGCCGGATGCGAGCTGCGATTGACCAGGTGATGGGCGACGCCATTGGCCGGGAAGCCGGCGCACATGCCGGGCTCCAGCGGAAATTCGCCGCGATCGGTGACCAGGGTCGGCCTTCCCTCGAGAATATAGACAAACTCTTCCTGCCTGCTGTGGCGATGCAGCAAGGCCGATTCACCCCCGGGGCGGAGCCGGGTCAGATTGACGCCGAAATGGCTCAGACCGAAAAAATCGCCCAGCGCGCGTTTGTCCCGGCCGGCCATGCGGCTGGCAAAAGGCTCGGGATAATTGGATTTTTTGCCTCGCGGCGGGATTTCGAGCGCGGTCGCCACAATGGGGCCGTCCGTCTTGTCGGCAATCGTCATTTCCCCTCCTCATGCCGCAATTCCAAGGGCGGCGCCTATATTGCGGCGCGACGCCGCGCTTGCTAGCGTGTTTTGCTTCGCCTAGCGTGGTTTGCTTGGCGAATCCGGCGGGACAATGGAAATCTTTCTGCAACAGCTGATCAATGGGGTGACGCTCGGCTCGATCTACGGGCTGATCGCCATTGGTTATACGATGGTCTATGGCATTATCGGCATGGTCAATTTCGCCCATGGCGACGTGTTCATGCTCTCCGCCTTCATTGCTTTGCTGCTTTTGCTTTTGCTGACGCAAATGTTCGGCATGTCCGTCGCGCCCGCCTTCGTCGTCGTGCTGTTCGCCTCCATGGCGCTGACGGCGCTGTGGAATTACGCCATAGAGCGGGTCGCCTATCGGCGTTTGCGCGGCTCGTTCCGGCTGGCGCCGCTGATTTCGGCGATCGGCATGTCCACCTTCCTCGCCAATTTCGTCACCGTCGCGCAGGGGCCGAACAACAAGAGCATTCCGCCGCTATGGGATGAGGTCATCAAAATCACCTCGGGCGGCGCCTATGACGTGACGCTGTCCTACAAGCAGATCGCCATTGTCCTGGTCACCGCCGCACTGCTCGCCGGATTCTGGTATGTGGTGCAGAAGACGCCGCTGGGCCGGGCGCAGCGCGCTTGCGAGCAGGACGCCAAAATGGCCTCGCTGCTCGGCGTCGACGTCAACAAGACCATCGCGCTCACCTTTGTCATTGGCGCGGCTTTGGCGGCGGTCGCCGGCTGCCTGTTCCTGCTGCAATATGGCGTGGTGAAGTCCTCCGACGGCTTTGTTCCCGGGGTAAAGGCCTTTACCGCCGCCGTGTTGGGCGGCATTGGCTCGCTGCCCGGCGCCGTGCTCGGCGGTCTCGCCATAGGCCTGATCGAGACGCTCTGGGGGCAATATTTTTCCAGCGACTACAAGGATGTCGCGGCCTTTTCGGTGCTGGCGATCACGCTGATCTTCATGCCCTCGGGTCTGATGGGCCGGCCCGATGTCGAAAAGGTTTAGGTCTTGAACGCCGCCTCTTCCGCCATGGGCAAAGCGTTTCGCGAGGCGCTGCTGGCGACCCTGCTGGTCGCGGGCCTCGGCTTTCCCATCCTCGCCTATCGCGCCGAGCCGGATTTCAGCAATGTGCTGACCCTGCAAAGCCGCTGGCCGCTTTATTTCGAGTTCTGCGCCGCGGCTTTCGCCCTGCGCTTTGTGCTTTCGCTCTGGGCCGCACGGCAAAAACCGGCGGAAAGACCGGCGCGGACCTGGCCCAAACTCCCCTGGCTCGGCCCGGCCGCCCTGGCGCTGATGGTGGTCTATCCCCTGGCGATTCTCGCCTGGCTGGGGCCGCTGGCGGCGCTGAAATGGGTGGACACCTATGGCGTGCAAATTTTGATCTATGTGCTGCTCGGCTGGGGGCTGAACATCACCGTGGGCCTCGCCGGCCTGCTCGATCTCGGCTACGCCGCCTTTTACGGCGTCGGCGCCTATGCCTATGCCCTGCTCGCGCCGGCCACCGGCCTGGGCTTCTGGGCGCTGCTGCCGATCTGCGGTCTGCTCGCCGCTTTCTGGGGCTTCTGCATCGGCTTTCCGGTCTTGCGTCTGCGCGGCGACTATCTCGCCATTGTGACGCTGGCCTTCGCCGAAATGGTCCATGTGGTCATGGTCAATTGGGATGTGGTCACCCATGGCGAGGCCGGGCTGTTCGGCTTCGCGCCGCTGAATTTCTTCGGCCTGCCCTTCATTCCCGGACCGCGCGGCTTCGCCGCCCATTTCGGCCTGCCCTTCTCCGGCGTGCAAAAGCTGATCTTCCTCTATTATCTGGTGCTGGCGCTGGCGCTGCTCGCCAATTTCGTCTCGATCCGGCTGCGCCGCCTGCCCCTGGGCCGCGCCTGGGAGGCGCTGCGCGAGGATGAGATCGCCTGCCGGGCGCTCGGCCTGGACACCGCCAACATAAAACTCACCGCCTTTTCGCTGGGGGCTTTTTTCGCCGGCGTCGCCGGCTGCCTGTTTGCCTTGCGCCAGGGCGTGGTGTCGCCGTCGAGCTTCACCTTCCCCGAAAGCGCGCTGATTCTGGCCATTGTCGTGCTCGGCGGCGGCGGCTCGCAGCTCGGCGTGGCCATAGCCGCGATTTTCCTGGTCGGCGCCTCGGAAGCGCTGCGCGAGCTGACTTTTCTGAAGAGCATTTTCGGCGAGGGTTTCGATCCCGCCCAATATCGCATGCTGCTGGTCGGCCTCGCCATGGTGGCGATGATGAATTTTCGCCCGCGCGGGCTGGTGTCCACCCGACAGCCGACGATCCTGCTGCCCGCGGAGGCGCTGAAGTGACGAAGTCGCGCTGGATCGACGACCCGATTTTGCGGGTGGACCATTTGACCATGCGTTTCGGCGGCTTGGTCGCCGTCAATGACGTGTCCTTCGCAGTCGGGCGTGGCGACATTACCGCGCTGATCGGCCCCAATGGCGCGGGCAAGACCACTTTGTTCAACTGCCTGACCGGCTTTTACCAGCCGACGGCCGGGCGCATCGCCTTTAGCCGCGACGGATTCGACGAGGCGCGGGTCGCGGCGTTGACCCGCTCGGCGCGCCGCCATGGCGGCGGCCTGTTCCTGCTGGAGCGCATGGCCGATCACGAGATCGCCAAAAAGGCCGGTCTCGCCCGCACCTTCCAGAACATCCGGCTGTTCCAGGGCATGAGTCTGCTGGAAAATCTGATGATCGCCCAGAGCCTGGCGCTGTCGCGGGCCTCCGGCTTCTCCTTCGTCGGCCTGCTCGGCCTGCCCTCCTGGCGGCGCGCCGAACAGGCGGCGGTGGACAGAGCGGTGTCCTGGCTGGAGCGCATAGGCCTCAAAAGCCGCGCCAATGAGCCCGCCGGCGCCCTGCCCTATGGCGATCAGAGGCGGCTGGAAATCGCCCGCGCCATGTGCGCCGACCCCGTATTGCTCTGTCTCGACGAGCCGGCGGCGGGGCTCAACGCCAGCGAATCGCACGAGCTCGCCGCGCTGATCCGCTCGATCCGCGACGAGGGCCAGACCTCGATCCTGTTGATCGAACACGACATGTCCGTGGTGATGAGCATTTCCGACCATGTGGTGGTGCTCGATTACGGCCAGAAGATCGCCGATGGCGCGCCCAGGGACGTACGCGAGGACCCGGCGGTGATCGCCGCCTATCTCGGCGTCGAGGAGGAGGAAGAGCCCCAGGTCGAAGCCGCCCTCCAGGGAGGCGGCGCATGACCGCCCTGCTACGCATTTCCGGCCTTACCGCCTTTTACGGCGCGGTTCAGGCGCTCAAGGGCGTCGATCTCGAAGTGGGCAAGGGCGAAATCGTCGCGCTGATCGGCTCCAATGGCGCGGGCAAATCGACGCTGATGATGTCGATTTTCGGCGCGCCGCGCGCCCGCGACGGCAAGATCCTGTTCGACGGCCAGGACATCACGCAAATGCCGACCCATGAGATCGCGCGGCTCTCCATCGCGCAGTCGCCGGAGGGGCGGCGGATTTTCCCGCGCATGACCGTGCATGAGAATCTGCAAATGGGCGCGGCGGTGGCTCGGTTCGATGGTTTCGCGCAAAATCTGGAAAAGGTTTTCGCGATTTTCCCGCGCCTGAAGGAGCGGCGGCAGCAGCGCGGCGGCACTTTGTCCGGCGGCGAACAGCAAATGCTGGCCATAGCCCGGGCGCTGATGAGCAATCCAAAACTGCTGCTGCTCGACGAGCCATCGCTCGGCCTGGCGCCGCTGGTGTGCAAGCAGATTTTTGACACAGTAAAGCAACTCAATGCGCAAGACGGGCTTTCTGTGTTTCTGGTTGAGCAGGACGCCCATCATGCGCTGAAACTGGCGCATCGCGGCTATGTCATGGTCAATGGCGTCATCGCCATGAGCGGCAAGGGCGCGGAGCTGTTGCGCGACCCAAAAGTGCGCGCCGCCTATCTCGAAGGGGGCGGTCCTTGAGCGATTTCGCGATTGGCGATCCCCGCGTCTTCATCGGCGTCACCCTGATCCTGGGCGGCCTCGCCAGCATCGCCGCCGGACGCGCCGTGGCGCTGTCCTGGCGTCCGCCGCTGCTGCTGGCGCTTTACGCGCTGCCGCTGGCTTTTGCCACGCGCTTCCTGCACTGGTCGCTGTTCGGCGAGCCGATGGCCGCGCCAATCGCCGCGCTGCTCGCCTATGGCTGGAGCCTCGCGGTTCAGGGCCTGTCCTGGCGCCTGGTCCATCGCAAGCTGATGCGGCGGCAATATCCCTGGCTGCAAGGCTGAGTCCGTCGCGTAATTTCGCTTGAGCGCGGCGGTTTTAATTCGCGGGCGAGGAACCCGGCCGCCGAAAAAACGTTAATGTGAGGGCGCAGCATTATGCGTCACCATAACAGCGAGCTTGCTCATGAAAACCGCAGTTTCCCTTTTCGCCGCCGGGGTCCTGGCGTGCGGCGGCGCGATTTTGGCTTCCGGCGGCGCGGCGCGGGCCGCCGCGCCGAATTTCCTTGATCGGCTCTGCGCGACCGACGCCAAGGCTGGGGACCGCGACGCCAAGGCTGCCGCCCATCTGGAGAAGCATCTTCAACTGAGCGCCGCGCAAAAATCCGCCTTCGAGGATTTTCAGGCGACGCGGCGCAAGGCGGAAGAGGAGATGAAGACCAAGGTCTGCGCGCAAAAGCCCGATGTCGCCGATTTCAAGGCGCGGCTCGAGTTGCACCGCAAATATCTCGAGGACCGGCTGGCGGTCTTGGCGGCGGAAAACCCCAAACTGATCGCCTTTTACGAATCGCTCGATGACAAGCAGCGGGCGCTGTTCAACGAATTGCGCGAGCACATGCGGGGCCGGTGAAGGCGCCCTCAGGATTTTCGCTTCGGTAAAGGACTCCCTCCATGTTGAAATCCATTGCTTTCCTGATGGCGACCAGCGTCAGCCTGATGTCGGTCGCGCCCTGCGGCGCGGCGCCGGTCGCGCCCCGCCCGCTCGCCCTGTCCAGCGCGACGCCCGCGCCCGAGCAGGTCGTTTATCGCCGCCATAGGCGTCGCGATAGCGGCGGCGCGGCGGCGGCGGCGATGTTTGGCGCCATTATCGGCGGCGTGCTGGCCCATCCCTGTTATTTCAACGATTGCGGCTATTACGATGAAGGGGGCTGGGGCGGCGGCGGTTGGCGCGGCGGACGCGGCGGCAACCGTGGCGGCGGCGGCTTTCACGGCGGCGGCGGTCATGGCGGCGGTGGCGGCCACGGCGGCGGGGGTCACGGTCGCCGCTGACCGGGGCTGAAAACGCCGGCGACTTCAGCCGCGCCGGCGCGGGCGCCAAGGCGCCCAAGGTCAGGGCGGATTTTCTTCGACTTTACCCGCCCGAGGCGCCAATATCCGGCGCAACCGTGACCTTGGGAGCCATTCGTTGATGCGCGCGAAAATTCTGGCGGGCGCCGCCGCCCTGATGCTGTCCACCGCTTTGTCGACCGGCGCCTGGGCGCAGATCAAAATGGGCGTTGGCGGACCGATCACCGGCCCCGACGCCGCTTTTGGCGCGCAATTGAAGAATGGCGTGGAGCAGGCGGTAGTCGACATCAACGCCTCCGGCGGCGTGCTCGGCCAGAAAATCGAGCTTTCCGTCGGCGACGACGCCGGCGACGCCAAACAGGGCCGCTCGGTCGCCAATCAGTTCATCGGCGATGGCGTCACCTTTGTCATCGGCCATTTCAATTCCTCGGTGACCATGCCCGCCTCCGACGCCTATAATGAAGCAGGCGTGCTGGAGATCACCCCCGCCTCGACCAATCCGCAGATCACCGAGCGCGGTTTGCCCATGCTGTTTCGCACCTGCGGGCGCGACGACCAGCAGGGCGCGGTGGCCGCCAAATATTTGATCGAGCACGCCAAGGGCAAAAAGATCGCCTTCGTCCACGACAAGTCCACCTATGGCAAGGGCCTGGCCGACGAGACGCGCAAGGCGCTGGCCGCCGCCGGGATCAAGGACGTGCTCTATGAGGGTCTGAACAAGGGCGAGAAGGATTTTTCCGCCATTGTCTCCAAGATCAAATCGGTCGAGGCCGACATCGTCTTCTATGGCGGCGTCCATACCGAGGGCGGCTTGCTGGTGCGGCAGATGCGCGACCAGGGCGTCAAGGCGACGCTGATGGGGGGCGACGGCATAGCCAGCCAGGAATTCGCCGCCATCGCCGGGCCGGGCGTCGAGGGCGCGCTGATGACCTTTCCGCCCGACCCGCGTCTGCGCCCCGAGGCCTTTACGGTGGTGAAGGCGTTCGAGGCCAGGCATTACAATCCGGAGACCTATACGCTCTATTCCTATGCGGCGGTGCAGGTGATCAAACAGGCGATCGAAAAGGCGAAATCGACCGACCCGACCGCCGTCGCCAAGGCGCTGCATGAGTCCGGGCCGTATAAAACCGTGGTCGGAGATCTTGCTTTCGACGCCAAGGGCGACGTCACCCGCGCCGATTACACGGTCTATGAATGGCGCAAGGGCGCCGACGGCAAGATCAGCTATGTGCAGATCGCGCAATAAGCCGCGCGATCACGCCGCGTTGACGCGCCGCGTCAGGAATTTGCGCATGGGCGTGTCGATATAGCGGTCCGCCAGCAGGGTGACGATCAGGATCGCGGCGACGACGCAGGCCCCTGCGGCGATGGCGCGCGGCGTCGCCGGCGCGGGTTCGCCGAACAGGCCCTTGCACGCATCGAACATGGGCGCCTGAAGCACATAAATTCCATAGGAAGCGCGGCCGAGAATGTCGAAGACCTGGCCGACCCGGCCCGTCGCCGTGCTGCTGGCCCCCAGCCAGACCAGCAGGGGAAAGAGGAAAACCGTCAACAGGAGTTCATAGGCGGCCTGCCGGTCGGCGTCAGGCGGCAAAGCCAGCGCCAGGAACAGCAGCCCCGCGACAAAGAGCGGCGCGGTCTCGATCCGACGGTGCTGGCGGGACCAGAGCCGATAGATCAAAACCCCGCAAAAGAAGGAAAAAGCGACGCAAATCAGCCCCGCCCCGACCGACGCGGCCTGATGGCCATTGTCCATGAGCCCCGCATTGATTGAATAGCCGAAGCCGAAGCGCAGCGTGAGCACCGCCCAGATCAGCAGCCAGCGCCGCCAGGGCGACGAAGGCGGCGAGGCCTCTGGTTCCCAGCCGGCGCAAGGCGACGGGCAGGCCGAGATTGGCCACAAGTTCGAAAAACAGCGACCAGGCCGGCGGGTTCAGGGGGAAAATCGGCGCATGGCCCGCGGTGACATAGGGAAGGAAAAATAGCGCCGCGGCGATCTGTTCGAGGTTCGTCCGGTGCGAAAGCCCGGCGCTGTCGAGATCAAAGCCGACGCGCAGGCCGACAGCCAGCAGCAGAGCGATGAGATAGAGCGGATAGAGACGCGCCAGTCTCAGCGCCATAAATCGGAGCGTCGAACATTCGCCTTGCAGCCGCACACCATAGGCGTAAGTCAGAATGAAGCCGCTCAGAACGAAAAAAAAGTCGACGGCGAGGAAGCTTTCGAAAAACGGATGGCCGAAATAGGCGCCGCCATGGCGAATGACGATCATCAGGGCGGCGATGCCGCGAAGTCCATCCAAAACAACGAATGATCTTTTGTCGTCGTCCTTCATGATTCCGCCTTGCCGCTCGCAATCGAATTTTTCAATAAATAAACCGGCAGGGAAGGCGCGCGCCCGTCGTCAGCCGCGCGGCCGCGCCGGATAGCCGGCTTCGCCGATGACCCGCGCCAAGGCGGCCGGATCTTGCGCCGGCGGGCTGACCGTCACCAGCTTGGCGTCGAGATCGACCTCGACGCGCGCCTCCGGGAGATTCTGCTGGATCGCCTTGGTCACCCGCGCCGCGCATTTGCCGCAGCTCATGCCCTCGACCGTGAAAATCGTCGCCGCCGTCATCGCCGCCTCTCCTGCTCCAGTCCGATTCCGTCCCGCCCTGTCATAGTTCACCCGCCAGCGGGCGGGAACACAACAGGAAACCGCGTCACCCCCGGCCTGTGGATAACTCGGATAGATTTACGTGTTTGTCATGCGAGGGTAATTCCAGCAGAACAAAACGCCAACCCCGCGAATTTGCCGATGACCCGCCCATGACGGTTTCGCTTTTCCTTCACATCGGCGTCACGCGGCAAATCGGCGCAGCCGCAAGGCGTTGCCCAGCACCATGACGCTCGACAGAGCCATGGCGGCGCCGCTGAAAGCCGGGTTGAGCAGGGTTCCGTTCCAGGGGTAGAGCGCGCCCATGGCGACGGGGATCAGCACGATATTATAGCCGAAGGCCCAGGCCAGATTTTGCTTGATATTGCGCAGGGTGGCGCGCGACAGCGCCACGGCGGTCGCCGCCTTGGCCGGATCGGCGCCGACCAGAACCACTTCGGCGCTGTTTTTGGCGATTTCCGCGCCGGCGCCCATGGCCAGGCCGACATCGGCGGCGGCCAACGCCGGCGCGTCATTGACGCCATCGCCGACGAAAGCCGTGGGCCCCTCGCCTTGCAGGCGCCGCAAAACCTCGACCTTGCCGTCGGGCTTCAGGCCGGCGAAGATTTTTTCCACGCCGAGTTTCGCGCCAATCGCCTTGGCCGTCGCGTCGCGGTCGCCGGTGAGCATCGCCGCGCCCACGCCGAGTTTTTTCAGCGCCGCCACGGCCTCGGCCGCCTGCAGGCGCGGCGGATCGGCGAAGGCGAACAGGCCGGCGCAGACGCCGTCCACGGCTATGAAAAAGCAGCTTGCCCCCTGCCCCGACAAGTCTTCCGCCCGCGCGGCGAAGGCGCCCGCATCCGCGCCCAGTGTCGCCATCAGCTCGCCTGAGCCGACCGCGATCTCGCGCCCCAAAACCCTTCCCGAGACGCCCAGGCCGGGGCGATAGGCGAAATCCTCGACACCATCGGCCGCAAGATTTTTCGCCTTGGCCGCCGCCGCCAGGGCGCGGGCGAAAGGATGTTCCGAGCGGGATTCGACCGAGGCCGCCCAGCGCAAAATCTGCTCCTCGGCGAAACCGGACGCGGGCGCGAGCGCGACGAGGACCGGCTGGCCCAGGGTGAGGGTGCCCGTCTTGTCGAAGGCCATGGTCTTGACCCCCGCCAGCCGTTGCAGGGCGTCGCCGCGCCGAAACAAAATGCCAAGCTGGGCGCCGCGCCCCGAGCCGACCATCAGCGCCGCGGGGGTGGCGAGGCCCATGGCGCAGGGACAGGCGATAATCAGCACATTCACCGCATTGACCAAAGCCAGGGCCAAAGCCGGACGGGGACCAAAAACCATCCACAACACAAAAGTCAGCGCCGAAAGCGCCAGCACCGAAGGGACGAAAATCGCGGTGACCCGGTCGGCCAGCGCCTGGATCGGCATTTTCGCGCCCTGGGCGCTTTCGACCATGCGCACGATGCCGGCCAAAACCGTGCCCTCGCCGATTTTTTGCGCGCGCATCGCCAGAAAGCCTTCGCCATTGACCGCGCCGCCGACCAGGGCGTCGCCGTTCTTCCTGGCGACCGGCAGGCTTTCGCCCGAGATCAGGGACTCGTCGACATGGCTGGCGCCCTCGACCACCACGCCATCGACCGGGATCGGCTCGCCCGGCCTTATCTCCACAAGGTCTCCGACCTGGGTTTCCTCGACCGGGAGGTCGAGGACGGCGCCATCGCGGCGGATATGGGCGATTTTCGGCTGGAGCCGCGCCAGTCCGGCTATGGCCTCCGCCGCCCGGCCCTTGGCGCGCGCCTCGAGCCAGCGTCCAAGCAGGATGAAGGCGACGATGGCGGCTGCGGATTCGAAATAGCTGTGACGACCGCCCTCGGGCAGAATATTGGGCGCGAATGTCGCCAGCAGCGAAAACAGATAGGCCGCGCCCGCGCCCAAGGCCACCAAAGCGTTCATATCCGGCGCGCCGCGCCGCAGCGAGCCGAAGCCGAGGCGGAAAAACCGCCGCCCCGGCCCGGCCAGGACAAATGTCGTCAAGACCGCGCCAAGGATCATAACTGTTTGATGGCCGAGGGCGCGATGCAGCAGCGCGGAAAAGCCGGGCGCGACATGGCCGGACATTTCCAGCACGACGACCGGGGCGGCGCCCAGCGCGGCCAGCAGGAAATCGCGGCGCAGCTTCGCCGCCTCCGCCTCGCGCGCCGCGACAACATCGTTTTTTTGCGCCTGAATGAGACTGGGTTGGTAATCCTCGGCGCGGATCGCCGCAGCCAGAGCGGGGTAATCCACCGCGCCCGCCAGAACCTCCACGGTCGCCCTGTTGGTGGCGAGATTGGCCGAGGCCGAGAGCACGCCGGGAATTTTTCGCAGCGCCTTTTCGACATGGGCGACGCAGGCGCCGCACATCATGCCGCCGACGCCAATTTCCATGGTTTGATGGCGGGGCGGATAGTCTTCGGCTTCGAGCCGTTGCGCCAAAGCGGCGAGATCGGCGCCGGGGGCGAGATCGATTTCCGCGCGCTCGGCGGCGAGATTGACCCGCGCATCGATGACGCCGGGCGCAGCTTTCAAGAGCTTTTCGACATGGGCGGCGCAGGCGCCGCAGCTCATGCCGCCAATTTCAAGGGTGCGGGTCTCGCGGCGGGGCGCCTGGATATTCATGCGGGAGAATATAGGAGGGCCGGCTCCGCTTCGCCAATATTCTTGCCCGCTTCGTAGCGATCCCAGGCCTTTTCGTGGTAAAAATAGACAAAGGGGCCGACGACGATGGCGAAGGCGGTCAAGACGCCGGCCTGGCCGAGATTGCGGGTGACGAACAGATTGGCGGAAAAATCCATCACCGTGGCTATGCTGCGGAAGGTGATGGTCTTGGCCAGTCTCCTGTCCGCCGGCAGATGCTCAAGCAGCGTCTGGCCCATTTCGCTGGGATCTTTGTCGAGACGCGACCACAAATATTCGTGGAGGAAATAAAAGGCCGGCGCCGAGACCAGGCCGAAGGCCGACAGGCCGGCGGCGGGCGCCAATTCGCCGATCACCAGAATATTCGAGGTGAAATCCAGCGCGGTAATGACGACGCGATAGGAGACGGCCTTGGCCAGCGCCTGTCTGGGGGAAAATCTCGCGCTCGGCGGTTGCAGTTGCGCCTGCGCTGGCCGGCGCTTTTTTTTGCGCAGCAGCCGGGGCGCGAGCACCGCCGCCGCGCCGATCACCAGACCGGGAACCAGCACGGCTTCGACCGCCGCCGCACCGGCGAGCAGCGCCACGCCCCAGCCCAGCGGACCGCCGAGCCTCAGTTTTCTTCGCGCTTTTGCCGGCATGGCGGTGCTCCCCGGGCGATGTGACGCCGCGAGCAAAAATTCAACATTTTTGCGTCGGTTTTGCGAAGCTATCCGGTCTTCGCGCAAAAAGCACGCGTGGCGGCGAGCCATTCGCGGCAGCGCGCCTCCGGGTCGGCGTTCAGCGAAATATCGGTGACCACAGCCGCGCTGTCGGCGCCGGCCTTGAAGCAATCCAGCGCCCGTTCCGGGGTCAGCCCGCCAATGGCGACCAGCGGCAGGGCGCCGATTTTTTTCCGCCACAAGGCAATTTTGTCAAAACCCTGGGGCGCCCAGGGCATTTTCTTCAAAAGCGTCGGGAAGATCGGCCCCAGCGCGACATAATCGGGCTTGAGCGCCAGGGCCTTTCGCAGTTCTGCCTCGTCATGGGTGGAGACGCCGAATTTTATGCCGGCGGCCTTGAGCGCCTGGATATCCGCGGCCAAAAAATCCTCCTGGCCGAGATGGACGTAATCGCAGCCCAATTCCAGGGCGAGACGCCAATAATCGTTGACGATCAATTGCGCGCCATGAACAGCGCACAGGGCTTTGGCCTCGACGATCTGCGCGCGCAGCTCCGCTTCGCCAGAGTCCTTGATCCGCAATTGCGCCAGTTTGACGCCCAGCGGCAGCAGCCGGCGCAGCCAGGCGACCTCATCGACGATGAGATAGAAGGGATCGAGTCTCATGTGAAAGCCCGTCCCAGCACGGGGGTCGAGGGCTCCGCCATGTCGCGCGGCGCCATCGGCAACGCCTTGAACGCCGCCCTGCCCGCCTCGCAGGCCAAAGCAAAGGCGCGGGCCATGGCGACGGGGTCGCCGGCCCTGGCGATCGCCGTGTTGAGCAGCACCGCGTCATAGCCGAGCTCGAAAGCCTGGGCCGCCTGCGACGGCGCGCCCAGACCGGCGTCGATCACCAGGGGCAGCTTTGGGAAGCGCGCGCGCAGCGCCCGCAGGCCGAAGACATTGTTGAGACCGCGTCCCGAGCCGATCGGCGCGCCCCAGGGCATCAGCACGCGGCAGCCGGCCTCCACCAGCTTTTCGGCGAGGATCACATCCTCGGTCATATAGGGAAACACCTCGAAACCGTCCTCGCAGAGGATTCGCGCCGCCTCGACCAAGCCAAATGGATCGGGCGCCAAAAGGTCGTCGTCGCCGATCACTTCCAGCTTGATCCATTTGGTGGAGAAAAGTTCGCGAGCCATATGGGCGGTGGTCACCGCCTCTTTCACCGTGCGGCAACCGGCGGTATTGGGCAGGACGCGCAGGCCGAGATCGCGGATGAGGCCCCAAAAGCTTTCGCCGGCGCGGGCGCCGCCGGCCTCGCGGCGCAGCGACACCGTGACGATCTCGGTTTTCGACGCGGCTATGGCCTGGGCGAGAATGGCCGGCGAAGGATAGAGCGAGGTGCCGACCAGAAGCCGCGAATTGACCGGCGCATCGTAGAAGACCAGACTGTCGCTCACGTCATCCTCCCTGGCGCGGGCTCAAGATTTCCACCCGGTCGCCGTCTTTCAGCGCGCAGGACTGGCGGTCCTTGGCGCGGACGAAAGTCTCGTTGACCGCCGTCGCCACCAGTTCGGGCGGATAGTCCAGCTCGACCAGCAGAGCGGCGAGCGTTTCAGCCCGCGCCTCAAGCGCTGCGCCGTTGACCGCGATCTTCATCCATCACCTCCGGGAAATAGGCGTCTTCCAAAGCCACGCGCGCGGCGCGGCTGGCCAGAGCCGGCGACAGCAGGAAGCCGTGGCGGTAGAGGCCGTTCAGCGCAAGCCTGTTGCCGTCGCGAATGATGCGGGGCAGATTATCGACAAAACTCGGGCGCACGTCGGAGCCGGTTTCGACAATTTCGGCCTGAGCGAAGGCCGGATTGAGGGCGAAGGCGGAATTGACCAGCTCCACCAGGCTTTCGGCGGTGACCCGCGCGCGCTCCTCGTTTTCATACATGGTGGCGCCGACCATGATGGTCCCATCCGGGCGCGGCACGAGATAGACGGGATGGCGCGGATGCACCATGCGCACCGGGCGCGTCAGCTTGATGTCGGCGGAGCGAATGATCATCATCTCGCCCTTGACGCCGCGCAGACCCGAGAGTTGCGGTTTGGCGGCAAAGCCCCGGCAGTCGAAAATCCAGTCGCAATCGGCTTTCAGCGTCTGCGCGTCCACGCCATAGTGAAAGCGCACATTGGGCCGGGCGGCGAGATTTTCCGCCAGCTTGGCCAGGGCGACGCGCGGCGCGAGATGGGCCTCTTCCGCGAAATAAAGCGCCGTATCGAAATTTTCGCCAAGATCGGGTTCGAGTTGCGCCAATCCGGCGCGGTCGAGCGTGACGAAATGGCTGGTGCGTCGGGAAAAATGCATGAGTTCGGGCGTGTCGCGTCTCGGCGCGACCACCAGACTGCCGCGTCTTTCCGCGACCGGAAAAGTCTCGGTCCAGAATTTCAGCGCCTCCTCGCCCAGGGCGGCGACGATCGGTTCGGTGGATTCGGCTTCGCACCAGGGGGCGATCATGCCGCCGGCGTAATGCGAGCAGCCGAGGCCGGGTTTTTCAGCCTTTTCGACAATCTCCAGGGAAATGTCGCGGCCGAGCGCCTCGGCCTGGCGCAAAAGTTCGAAAGCGGCGGTCAGGCCGGCTGCTCCGGCCCCGACAATTCTTGCGCGCATGACAAAACCCTCCCGCGATCTTCGGCGCGGAAGGGCTCGTGCTGGAGCGGTCAGCAGGGGTCGTTTCGCGCCATCCCTCCGCCAGTGCGAACTGGATCAGGTGCGGAGCCTTACGCTCCTGAGGGTCGCCGGGCGGCCCGCGTCGCGAACCCTGCCTGCCTCTCAGCCCCCTGCCGGGGCTCCCCTTGGCTGGACCGATATTTGGCCCGCGCGGGCGGCGCCGTCAAGAGCGGCGCGCGCTTTGGCGCCGCCCTTGCTCGGGCAGAGCAAGGACATGTTTAGAGCCTTTCTAAAAAGGCGCTGGCGTGCTATTGATGACAAAAGAGGCGAAAATGATTGTGACAGCGATGACAACCACCGGAAAGCCGGTCGCAAAGCCGACATATGACTGGGTGAACGGCGCCTTGGCCCGGCTGGTGCGCGCCAAATTGCGCGACGCCGATTTGCGCCCGACCCGCCAGCGCATCAGCATCGCCAGCCTGTTGTTCGTCGCCGGCGACCGCCATGTCACCGCCGAGCAGGTTCTGGCCGAGGCCCAGGCGTTGAAAATGCCGCTGTCGCGGGCCACGGTCTATAATACGCTGCATCAATTCGCCGACGCCGGCCTGGTCCGCGAGATCGCGCTTTACGGTTCAAAGGTCTGGTACGACACCAAGACCGGCTCGCATTGCCATTATTACGACGAGGACCGTTCCGTGCTGTTCGACATGGAGCAGGACGTCACGCCGCAATTGCGGCTCAAGGCCCCCAAGGGCAAGAAAATCGTCGGCGTCGATGTGATCGTGCGGCTCGCCGACGACAATTGAATTCTGCCGCTTTCAAATTGTAAAAAATTGCAATTCCTCCGCCTTCCGCCCAAAGTCACGCAAGGGTTGGCGCGGAGAAGATCAATGGGCGACTGCTGCGCATCGCAGGGGCGCGACGCCGGGCGTCGGCGCAGAGCGCGCTGCCCGGGCTGCGCGGCCGAATGCGCGGATGTTTCGGCGCGGACCGTTGACCATCACGTCAAGGCGCCGTGGCGGCGGAACTCGTCGGCGGAAGCATTTTTCTTCTGCGACAATCCCGATTGCGACGTGGTTTATCTCGGTGACGGCGGCACGGTGATTTCCAGGTCGGATCTGCGCAGTCCCGTGGGCGCCGAGGCCTACGACGCGCTGCTCTGCCATTGCTTCGGCGTCAGCCGCGCGGATTTCGCCGAAAATCCCTCTATCAGGGATTTTGTCCTGGCCAAGACCAAAGCCGGCCTTTGTTCCTGCGAAACCAGCAATCCGTCCGGACGGTGCTGCCTCAAGAGCTTTCCCGGGCCGAAAGACTGACGCTGGCGTCAAAAGGCGTTCTTGCCGATCAGCACCGCAACCGGCGTCATCGCCAAAATCTTCACGTCCAGCCAGATCGACCAGTTCTCGATGTAATGCAGATCGTGGGCGACGCGCTGCTCGATTTTTTCGACCGTATCGGTCTCGCCGCGCCAGCCGTTGATCTGCGCCCAGCCGGTGATGCCCGGCTTGACCCGGTGGCGGGCGAAATAGCCGTCCACCACCGCCTCATAGGCGATGCCCGCCGCCTTGCTCTTGAGCGCATGGGGGCGCGGCCCGACCAGCGACAGATCGCCGCGCAGCACATTGAACAATTGCGGCAATTCGTCGAGCGAGGTCCGGCGGATGAAGGCGCCGAAAGGCGTCACGCGGGGATCGCCGCGCGAAACCTGTTTTGCCGCGGCGTAATCGCATTGATCGACATACATGGAGCGGAATTTGAAGACGCCGAATTCCTCATTGTTGAAGCCGTAGCGCTTCTGCACGAAGAACACCGGCCCGCGCGACGACAGTTTCACGCCCAAGGCCAGCGCCGCCAGCAAGGGCGACAGCAGGACGATCGCGGCCAGCGCCACCGAGCGGTCGAAGATGGCCTTCAGCGCCACCTCCCAATCCTTCATCGGCTTGTCGAAAACCGGCAGGAAGGGCACGTCGCCTATGAAATTATAGGCGCGGTCGCGCAGCCGCAATTTCGCGCCCAGGGCGGAAATGCGCACATCGACCGGCAGGGTCCAGAGCTTGTGCAGCACATGGAGAATCCGGGCCTCGGCGGCGGGCGGAAAGGCGACGATCAGCAGGTCGACCTTCTGCTCGCGGCAGAAGGCCTCCAGATCGTCAAAGGCGCCGAGCAGCTTGTAACGGCCGAGATCGACCGGCAGACGCGCCTTGTCGCGATCGTCGAACACGCCGAGAATGTCCAGAGCGCCCTTGCCGGTCTGTTCCAGCCGCGCGATCGTCTCCAGCGCCTGGGCGCCGCCGCCGACGATCACCGTGCGCCGCGCCAGCCGGCCCTGGCGGGTCCAGCGGCGGACGAAGAAAGCCATGATCGCCCGCGCCGCCAGGCCGGCGGTCAGGCCCCACAGCATCCAATGGGCGCACCAGTCGCGCAGAAACGGGACATGATCGAAACCGGCGAGCACGCAATCGGCGCACCAGCCGGCCAGGGCCAGCGAAAAGGCCAGCGCCAGCGTCGCCGCCTGACGCGGAAAATCGCCGAGCGCCCGGATCGTATAGGACCAGCGCACCGCCAGAATGGACAGGCCGATGGCCGTGGTCAGCGTCAGGCCCCAACTCAGGAACACGGCGTTGGGAATTTCCCCGCCCAGCGCGCGCATGTGCGCGACCAACCCGCAGCTGAGAAAATTGCCGAGATCGAACAGCAGCATGGCCGCGATCAGCGCCGGCTGCGACACGGGTTTGGCCCTGGACATCGGCAGGTCCTGGGCAGGGCGGGCGGTCCCCGCCGCCTCGACCATGGCGCGCAGCCCGGCGATATCCATGTCTTTCGCCGGATCTTGGCCGTCCGCCGCGCCTGCGGCTGCGCAGGCGTTAGGTCGGGCTGGAAGTCAGGCGGGAGGGTTTGAGGCACAGTCATGAAGGGCGTCGCCGTCGCGCCGCCTGCCGGATGCAGGCGAGCTTGAGATGCGCCGAACTCTCAGCCGGGGAAAGTAAACAGGTGTTTGCCTTGCGGGTCGGGCGAAAAACCAAAAGGCCGCCTTGCGACGGCCTTTGCCAATACCCTGTGAAAAATTCGATCAGCCGGCGACGGAAGCCGCCTTGTTGCGGCGATAGCCTACAAAGCCAAGCGCGGCGAAGCCGCCGAGCAACATGGCCCAGGTCGAAGGCTCAGGAACCGCGGCCACCGAAATCGCATCGGGAACCATGTAGGATGACGCCGCGCTCAGCGTGATCGTCTCGGTCGAACCGTTCGCGACAAATGCGCCGATCACATATTCGGGCGCCGACGCCGCCGGCACGCCGGCGGCCGGCGACGCTCCCGCGAGGTTCAGGGCGACGCTGTTCCCGCCGGCCGTATAGTCTGTCTGCCAATTGTAGTTCCAGAAAGCCTCGATCACTTGCACCCGGTATGTCTCGCCCGCGGTGAGGTTGTTCAAATTGATCGCGACCGTCCCGCCTCTGGACGCATAGGCGCCATGATCGACCAGGGCCGCATAGGCCGCGTCGTAGGCCGGCGCGGGGGCTGAACCGTAAGAGGCGGAGGCGACCTGGATCCCGCTGTAGGTAATGTCGGAATTGGCGCCAAAGCTGACGACGCCGCCGCTGAAGCCGCTCTCCGTCGCGAAAGTCACGCCATTGACCGTCGTCGTCGGACCCGCTGTCGCCGCCGCGAAGAAGGTTCCGGAATTCAGGATATCCGAGTCTTTGCCGGTTTCGCTCACCGGGCTCAACCATACGATCGGCGCTTCAGCCCGGGCGACAGCCCCAGCCGCGAAAAACAGGACGCCGGCCAAGGCGAAAAGTCTCAGTCGCATCCGAACTTCCCAATTCAACCATGACGCTGCGGAGGACCACGCGTCCAGCCTCGTTCACCGGCAAAAAATCTCTGTCAGAACCCTTGCGGCGGAGCGCCACGGAAGTGGCGCGCCTTGCTGTTACGCAACGCAAATAAAACAACGCGAAAAAGAAACAGATTTTTTGCGCCTTGTCTGAAGACGTCGCGCCGGCGATCCGGGCGACGGAATGGAGTTGGCGCGCACAGGCTGGCGAAGGCGAGCGATCCTTTGGAAAGCGACGATCCAGACGCGCCTGTCGCGCTCCTCAGCTTACCGCGAGGATGACGTGATTGGCGTCGAATTGCGCGGCGGCGCGCCGTCCGGCTTCGAGGCCGAGCGCCTCCACGGTTTCGCGCGCCGTGACAATGTTCAGCGTCTTGCCATGCCCTATGTCGAGATGGATTTCGCTGTTGCGCTCGGCGTCGGTGCGCGCCGTGACCTCGCCAATGAAATGATTTCGGGCGTTTTCCAGCGCCGCATCCGGCGCCAGCAGGCGGATGAAGGAGGATTTGACCAGCGCCAGGGCGTGCCTGCCTGGCTCAAGTTGCAGATCGTCGGTCAATTCATTGGTGACAATGGCGAGAATCTGCTTGTCACCGGCGACTTTCAGCGTCACCTCGACATCGACAGGCCAGCGGCGCACGGCGAGCACTTCGGTCTGGAACACATTGCGCGCGGAAACACGGGCGCCGACCGTCCACAGCAGCGCCTCCTCCTGGCCCTCCAGCCCCTCCTCGGCGATCAGATTGGAAATTTTCGCCAGCTTTTCCTCGAGGCGGTGGAAGGTGGCGATCAGCCTCAAGCCCTCCGGCGTCACCTCGGCGCCGCCGCCCGACCTGCCTCCGGGACGGGTGAGAAAGGCCGGGGTGGGCAGCAGATTATTGACGGCGTTGACCGAATCCCAGGCGGTCTTGTAGCTGAAGCCGGTGGCCTTGGCCGCCTTGGCGATGCTGCCGAATTCGGCGACCTTCTCCAGCAGTTTGATGCGGTCGCGACCGACGAGAAAGCGGCCCTCGCCATGCAGCGCGATCAATGCGTCGATCTTGGCTCCAGCCATGTTTTTCGGCCCTTCCACACCCAAGCCGATCTCGTCGCGACGGCGAAGCGCGAAAAAGGCTTTTCAGGCGGCTTGGGATTTGCTATGTAATTTACCTACATAACGCTTCCCGCTCCCGTCTCTTGTAGCATGATTCCCAAGTGCTGCGAAAAAGGAGTGGCGCGGAAAGCGCGACGTGATCCGATCCGGGCGCGGTTCCCATCTCCCGCGCGCAGGTCGCGAGCGAACGGCGGCCCAGGGCAGGCGTGCCCTCACCTGCTCTGTGGCCGCCGCTCCACTTTTGTCACGCTCTGCCGCTCCGATCTTTCGCCGCTCCTGTCCATTCCCTTGGGGATAGCTGGGCGGCGTCCTTTGCGGAAGTTTTACCATAATCGCGCCAATTTCGGGTGATCGATGCCCTTGGGTCAAATTAGTTCCCCTGCGGAAATATTCGCGAAAGTTTTGTCGCTTATTTTTTTGGCATCAAAAACGCCGCTTGTCCTCCCTGGACCGCGGCGATGCGCCATTGAAGGGATTGAGCATGGTCGGCCTGTTGAAACTTTTCTGCCGCGACGAATCCGCGGCCAGTTCGGTCGAATATGGCCTGATCGCCGCGCTGATCGCGACCGTCTGCATTTCCACCATGTCCAAGGCCGGCTCCAAGCTCAACGTCAAATTCACTTCGCTCTCCAACGGGCTGAATTGATCCGCGGGCCGGCGGAGACCGGCTTTTCAAAAAAAACCTCATTTCATGTGCTGTCGTCGGCCGAGACCCATCGCGCCGCCAAACCGAAGAGAGAAACAATTATGCTGACTCTGTTGAAAACTTTCGTCCGCGACGAGTTCCGGCGCCACCGCCATCGAATATGGCCTGATCGCCGCGCTGATCTCGGTCGTCTGCATCGTCTCCATGACCGCCGTCGGCTCCAAGATGGAAAACAAGTTCATCTCCATTTCCAACGGCTTGAACTGATCCCAACGCGCGCCCCGCCGGGGCGGCGAATCCATGAATCGAAATTGGGCCGGCGCCACGCGCCGGCCCTTTTTTCGCAAAATCCCTTTCCCTTGCGACGGAACATCTGGCGCGGGCCAGGACCGCCGCGAGGCCCATGGGTCCACGCTCGAACGGCTGCCGGGAAAAAAATATTGCCTCGCATTAAGAAACTTCCGTTACGTCAATTTTTCCGAAAGTTTTCAGTACTATAAATTGCCACGTTCCAGTTGCCGATCCCCCGAGAAGCCCGGCGGCGACCAATACGAGAGTAAAGCCATGCTGCGTCTGTTGAAGAATTTCGCTCGTAACGACTCCGGCGCCACGGCGATCGAATATGGCCTGATCGCCGCGCTGATCTCCGTGGTCTGCGTCGTCACCATGAGCGCTGTCGGCTCGAAGTTGAACGCCAAGTTCACCTCGGTTTCCAACGGCCTGAACTAAGCTAAAACCCCGTTTCCAGAGCCGGTCCCGCAGGAGCGCGACCGGCTTTTTTTTTTGCCTTTTTGCCTGGGGCTAGCAGGGGCGCCGCAACAGTCCCGCCATGCTCGGCGCCTGTTGCGCCTTGCGCAGGCGTGGCAGGCCAAACCCATCCTCGATTGTCGCCAGCAGGGCGAAATGATCGTAGCGGGTCTCATCGCGCGCCGGCCCGCCGCAGGCGGTGACCGCAATGGTCGCGATGTGATTGTCCTGCCCGCCGATGTTCCGGACGATGTCCGAGACCGGCGCATGGGCGAAAAGCGGCCGGGCGCCCTCGTCGAAGGTCACGACAAACACCGAATTTTCCGTCCAGGCTTTCGAGGCTTTCACCATTTCGAGCGTGCGGCGGGTGAAATCGTCGTAATCGGCGATCAGCTTTTCGCGGTCGTGGCAGATTTCCAGGCCATGGCCGTCATGGCACTGGTTGGGGACGATCAGGGCGAAATTCGGCGCCGCGCCCGAGGCCAGGTCGGCGGCCAGCCGCTCATAGGGTTTTATCGCCTGTCGCCCTTTCTCATCCTGGGCCACGCCGGGGAAATAAGCGAAGGGATTGTGTTTTTGCGCATAAAGCGCCGCGTTGCGGCTTGGCGAGGCCGCGACCAGACTGCCGGCCTCCGGCAGGCTTTCGCCGTAATAGGCCCAGCTCAGTCCCGCCTTGGTCAATTGATCGGCGAGGCTTTCGCCCTCGACCCGGTTGCAATCGGCGCCTGGCGCCAAATCGGAGGCGAAACAGCTCGCCCGGTCGTCGCGAATGCCGAAATCGTCGCCGCCGATCAGCGCCAGATAATTGGGCAGGCTGGGATGGGCGACGCCGAAATAGCGTGTCGCCAGGCCCTGCTTTTCCGCAAGTTCGCGCAAAAAGGGCGAGGGGCCATTATAAATGGCATCGTCAAAGCCGTGGTTTTCCAGCACCAGCACATAGACATGGTCGAAGCGCGGCGCCGGTTCGGCGCGAGCGGTCGCGACCAGGGCGAGCAGAGCCGCCAGGGCAGAAAAACAGGTCTTTCGCATTGCGACTGTCTCCAGATCGGCCATGGCCATGATCGTCCGTCGATGTGACATTTTTTCGCGCGAGAAGCCGCGTCACGCCGCGATGGGTTTGCGGGCGAAAAAGCCGAAAGCGGCGATCAGCAGATAGCACAGGGCGGGGACGGCCAAAGCCGTCTCCAGCTTTCCCGAGAGATCGGCGACCCTGCCGGTCAGCGGCGGAATCAAGGCGCCGCCGACAATGGCCATGCAGATGATCCCCGAGCCCGCCGCCGCCCGCTTGCCCAGCCCCTCGCTGGCCAGGCTGAAAATGGTCGGAAACAGGATCGAGTTCATCAGGCCCACCGCCAGCAGGCTGTAGCCCGCCAGCGCGCCCGAGGCCCTGGCGGAGACCAGGATCAGCGCCGCCGCGCCGAGCGCGTTGAACGCCACGGCCTTGCCGGGGCTGACCCAGCGCAGCGCCCCCGAGCCGATGAACCGCCCGACCAGCGCCCCGCCCCAATAGAGCGGGATCAGCTTGCCCGCCGCCTGCGGGTCGAGGCCGAGCACATGGCCTTGTTCGAGATAGAGCACGATCAGCGAGCCAATCGCCACTTCCGCCCCGACATAGAGAAAAATCGCGCTCGAACCGAAAGCGAAGCGTGGCCGGCGCAGCAAGGACAAATCCAGCAACGCCGCGCCGCCCTCGTGGCTTTCCCCGAGCAGCCGATCGCGATGCAGCCAGACCGCGCCGGCGACCACGGCGAGCGCGCAGGCCAGGCCGAGATAGGCATGGGCGACCGCCTGGCTTTCCGCGCTGCGATGGGCGTCGAGCGCGGCGCCCGAAAGCCCGTCGGCCGAGATATGCGCGAGGCTCCCGAGAATCAGGATCGCGCCGAAATAAGGAAAGACCGTGGTGCCCAGGGAATTGAAAGCCTGGGCGAAGGTCAGCCGGCTATGCGCGGTTTCAGGCGGCCCAAGCGCCGAGATCAACGGATTGGCCACCACCTGCACGACGGTGACGCCGCTCGCCAGAACGAAAAGCGCGCCGAGAAACAGCGGGAAGCTCGGGTGGGCGGCGACCGGAATGAACAGCAGGCATCCCGCCATCATCGCCAGCAGGCCGAACGTCGCTCCGCGCATATAGCCGAGCCGGCGCACCAGCGCCGCGCCGGGCAGGGAAATGAAGAAATAGGCGGCGAAAAACGCCGATTGCACCAGCATGGCCTGCATATGATCGAGCTGAAACAGGTCTTTCAGCTTGGGGATGGTGATGTCGTTGAGACTGGTGATGCCCCCGAAAATAAAGAACAGGCCGGTGACGAACAGCCGCAGCTCCGGCGCGTCGGTCGCGGCGAGCGCGCCGCCCCGGGGCTCGTCCGGTCTCGTGATTTGCTGGGTCATGCCGCGCCGCCGCTTTCGCGCTTCGAGGAAGGAACTGCCGGCTCACGCCAGCGCCAAAAAACTCTGCTTGCCGCCGCTGGCCGAGGGCGCGATCCAGACGTCGAACACGCCGGGATCGGCGCTCTCGCTCAAATCGGGCCTGATATAGGCGAGATCGGCCATGCGCAATTCGAATTCGACCCGTTTTTCCTCGCCGGGCGCGAGATCGACATGCGCCACACCCTTGAGCTGGCGCACGGGCTGGGTGAGCGCCGCGACGCGCCGATGCACATAGAGCTGGGCGACCTCATGGACGGCGCGCGCGCCTTCGTTCTTCACCAGGGCGGAAATTTTCACCGCTCCGTCGCGGCCCAGACGCGGCGAATCGACCCTGGTCGCGCCATAGCTCACCCTCGAATAGCTCAGGCCATGGCCGAAGGGGTAAAGCGCCTCGTTGCTGACTTCGTGATAGCGCGCCTTGAAGGCGGAGACCTCGTCGACCTGCGCGCGTCCGGTCGGGCGGTGATCGTAGTAAAAGGGCTGCTGGCCTGGCGATTGCGGAAAGCTGACCGGCAGCCGGCCCTGGGGGGCGAAATCGCCGAACAGCACGTCGGCGAGCGCATGGCCGCTTTCCGAACCGAGATGCCAGGCGCACAGGATCGCCCCCGCGTCGCGCGTCGCGCCGGACAGCGCCAGGGCGCGGCCATGTTTGAGGATCAGCGCGGTCGGCTTGCCGAGCGCCGCCACCGCCTCGGCCAGATCCTGCTGGATTTTCGGAATCATGATCCGCGTCGTCGAGGCCGCCTCGCCGCTGGCCTGGGACCGCTCGCCGAGATAGAGCACCACCGTGTCGGCGGCGCGCGCCGCCTGGAGCGCGGCGTCGAAGCCGCCGTCGAGCGCCGCCTCCGGGGCGCAGCCCGGCGTGAAGCTGCATGAGGCCTCGGCGCCGAGCGCGGCGCGCACCCCCTCCTCCAGAGTCACCGTGCGCTCGACATCGGCGATGATCGACCAGCCGCCGAGCGCCTCTTTTTTCTCGGAGACATAGGGGCCGATGAAAGCGATTTTCTTGCCGGTTTTCGCCAGGGGCAACAGCGCTTCGTCGTTTTTCAGCAGCACGATCGACTTGCGCGCCGCCTCGCGCGCCAGGGCGATGGTTTCCGGGCGGCGCAGCTTCTCCGCCTGTCGGGCCGGGTCGAGGCCGCGATAGGGATTTTCGAACAGGCCCAGCGCCATTTTGACGCGCAACACCCGGCGCACCGCCTGATCGACCGCCGCCTCGGCGAGCCGGCCCTTGCGCGCCAATTCGGGAATATGGCGGCGGTAGTAATCGCCGCCGAGACAGACATCGCAGCCGGCGACCAGCGCCTTGGCGACCGCGTCCGCCTCGTCGGCGGCATAGCCATGGCCGACAAGTTCCCGCACCGCGTCGAAATCCGAGACCACCGCGCCACGAAACCGCCATTGCTCGCGCAGCACCTCGGTCAGCAAATGCCGGTTGGCGGTGCAGGGCACGCCGCCTATGTCGTTGAAAGCCGCCATGGTGGACAGCGCGCCGGCGTCGAAGGCCGCCCGGAACGGCGGCAGATGCACCTGGCGCAGCGTCGTTTCCGGGACATCGACGGTATTATAGTCCATGCCGCCTTCGACGCCGCCATAGCCGGCGAAATGCTTGGGACAGGCGAGCAGGGACTCGGGATCGCGCAGATCGGCGCCCTGAAAGCCCCGCACCCGCGCGGCGGCGATGCGCGATCCGAGCCAACTGTCCTCGCCGGCGCCTTCCATCACCCGGCCCCAGCGTTCGTCGCGGGCAATATCGACCATGGGCGCGAAGGTCCAGTGCACGCCGAAGGCGCTGGCCTCCCGCGCCGCAGCCCGCGCCGTGCGCCGGCACAGATCCGGATCGAAACTGGCGGACTCCGCCAGCGGAATCGGAAAGGTGGTGCGCAATCCGTGAACCACGTCGGCGGCGAAAATCAAGGGAATCCGCAGGCGCGACTCTTCCATGGCGACGCGCTGCAATTCGCGGTGGAATTCAATGTCGAAACCGTTGAAATAGCCGCCCGAGGCGCCGAGCCGGGCTTCGGCCAGGGCGTCGGCGCGGCTCGGCTCGCGAATGCCCTCGGGATTGACGCCGACCACCGATTTCGGGCTGCGGAACATGGTCAGTTGCCCGGCCTTTTCCTCCAGCGTCATGCGCCGCAACAGACGGTCGATCCGCGCTTCGGTTTTTTCGGCCGCCGGCGCCGAGGCGGCGCAAGGCGCGGCGCAGAGCGCAAGCACGGCTGTGGAGCCGGCGAGCAGCTCGCGGCGGGAGGGAGCGGAAAAAACCTCGACAGGCCCGGCGCCGGGCTTGGAGTCCTTGGTCACTTTTGCGTCTCAACTCCGTTGCGGGCGCGGCAAGAATCACCCCAAGGGGTGGAAATTACCAGCAAATCCGGCGCCCGCGCCAGCCCGCCGGTTTTTCGCGCCAGTCCCGCGCAAGGCCGCACGGCTAGCCTTGGATTCGATATTCGGAGGCTTTCATGAGCGTTTCATCTGTTGGCGGCAACGCATCGCCCCTCGCCCAGTTGCAACAATGGCGCAACGCCCAGGCCTCGCCGGACGCCGATTCCTCCTCTCAGGCTTTCGCCGCCTTGGAGAGCAGCGTCGCCGAAGTCCAGGAGAACGCCGCTGCGTCCGCGACCGACGAAGCCGCTTCGGGCGCGACCGCGACCGGCGCGAGCGCCACAAGCGCCGGACTCTCCGCCGATCTCCAGGCGCTGCTGACCGCCGCCGCAAATGGCGGTTCGAGCGAAGCAAGCGAGAGCAATGGGACGACGACGTCCGGCGCCGTGCATCACAGCCACCATCATCATGGCGGCGGCTCCAACTCGGCGACCGACGCGCTGACGCCGACCGCCGATCAGCTCATCGACCCGACCGACGCCAGCACGTCTTCGACCGACGGCGCCGGCCTGCCGCAATTCCTGCTCGACGCGCTGAGCAGCGGCCAGACGACCGCGCAAAACCCCACGACAACGCAAACGCAAAGCTGAGCCTTCGCCCCGGGCGTGACGCCGCGCGCAAGAAAGGTCTTGGACCGGCTCTTGAAATCGAATCACAGATTGGAATGGCGCACCACTCAGGATAAAACTGCGAACACCTATGTGATTGATATCGCACTATAAGTGCTAATGCCCCTGTTACGCGCTGCCGCCCGATATGTCATACCGACAATGATTTGAGCGACGGACCGAGCGGAGCCAATGCGGTCGCAATCTCTTCGGCGGCCACGACATGCTGCGGGTTATCGATGTCGAATGTCTGGTCGGTCGCGGACAGCAAGAGCCCGCTGTCGGGCAAATATTCGACAATTGCGGATGTGGGCGGAGCAGCCTGTTTGGCGAGCGCGGGACAAAGGTAGCGCATCCAGGCCGGGCGGAATGGCAAATCGGATTTTTTGCGCTGCACCAGCCAAAGGCAATTGGCCTCGACGGTGGTCGGCTCCCAAGCGTCGACGATGGCCAGCAACGCTGCGTGAAAAATCCGATGGTTGTGCAGCTCGGGCGCGGGTTGAACCGTCGCGCTTTCTTCGAAAACGATCTCGTTGGAGAAAGGTCGGTGCAGACCAGATCCGGCATGGCAATTCACGACAAAACGTCGGTCTGGCGATTGGCTATCCGGCGAGCGAACGCCGAACCAATAACCCGCATTCAGTTCAACAGCGCCAAAATCATCGCAACCAATAGATTTCTCAATATCTTTGGCGAAACCGGCGCGGTGGGCGTCGAGCGTGCTTTGCCTTCCGTAGAGCCAATCGCGGAAAACTGGATCGATCGGCGCCAAGGCGTCGATCATCCGCAAGAAGCGCGTGGCGATTTCGTCCGGCGTCTCGGCGCGAGGGCCCCAAGTAGCGGTGATGAAATAGCCGTTAATTTCGGATTCGGTTATCACTTTCCACATTGGCGGCTCCGTCACGGCGCGATGGCCGGCGTGTGAATGACCTTGACTTTTTCAAGCCCTGGAGCGTTTGAAAATAGCTTTTGCGCGGCTGTCGCAGCTTCCGGTTCCGCGAAAAACCAGTCGATGTCACGACCTCCGCTTGCCGCAATTTGCCGCCTCGCTTGGTCTTTCCATCGCGCAGGCAAGATGCGGTCCCTGAAGAAGCCATCTTGCAGCATGTCAGCGTATCCCGGACCTTTGGCCTCAACCATCGCGCTCCCGACAATCGTCAAAGACGACGTTCTTTCCCGTGGTGGATCGAGCAGGCTGACCGCAAGGCCCGGCGGCAAGGGGCGTTGCGGATTGTTGAGGGCGCTGATCTGGGCCTGATAAGCGATGGCGCGTGGCGACGCGCCATGCGGGACGTCGGGACCGGGGTCCGGACAAAGTTGCGGCTCGTCGGTTTCGCTTCGCACTGAGGCGCTGGCTTCCGCACGCGCCCTCGCGGGCGTTTCATTCGCTGCCTCTGCAAGTGACTCCGCGTCGAAGACAAGGCTGCCGCCAATCGCGCGCGCCACCGGTGTGCCCGTCTCGCGTTCGAAGAAAATCCCGTCGCGGCCCTGGTGCGCGACAGCAATCGTTTCCGATTCGGACCCGGTCTGGCGGACGAAGGACAACGTGCCTTCATCACCGTTGAAGAAATAGCGCAGGTCGGAATCGCCAGGGACCGGCCCTTGCGCAACGACGCTCTTCCCAGGCCACACGATCACCGCGCCGAGGACGGCGCCGGTTCCGATTCGCACCGCAAGGCGCCAAGCGCTGCAAGAAATTCGGCGCCCGCCGCCGATCCGAACAAGCCCTCGGCAAAGGTTCCTGCCGCAGGAACGGCCGGCGCCAAGCCGACGGACGCCGCCCGTCCTGCACGTGTGGTCGGCGCAGGATCGTTCGGCGCAGAAGTCCCGCTCGTCCATTGACCGCTGTTCTTGCCGCTTCCCGCCGGAACGCGCGGCTGATCGGGATCATATTTCGCAAGGCCCGAGGGGGCTGGCGCCAAGCCCATGATTTTCATCAGGGCGTCAGGCGACAGGCCCTCGTCGAGCAGCTTTTCGGCGAGAAAAAGCCGGTAGGCGCCGTCGCGCTCGTCGAGGCGCGGGAGGCGGGCGAAGGCCAGCCGAATATTGGCCAACGCTTTGTCGCCGCTCTTCCAGAAACGTGCGGCGCTTTCCAGATGGGCCGGCAAGTCCGAAGGCGGCGATTGGCAGTAAGCGGCAGCAAGCAAAGCAGAAAGTCGGGGCTGGTCCTCGTCGAACGCCAGAACCTGTGCGCCAGATGGATCGCGGTTCATCCGCGCCAAAATGGTTCCTGCTCCTAAAACGAGCCCGTCGTCATTGATTTCAACGGCTCGGGATATGGGCCGAAACCAGAGCCGCCGTTCAAATTGCTCTGTTCTCGTCCTGCTTCCCATCCGTCTTCCCCGCGCAATCGCCTAAACCAATTGCGGGAAAGGCTATCACCTGTTGTTGAAAAAGACAAGAACATAAGACGAACATTTAAGTGTGCGCTCGCATGGCGTCGGACGTCGCGCGAAGCGCAAAATTGACCGCAATCCGCCTTGGAGCGGCAAAGTTTTCGCAGAGTATTTTGGTGAATGGCGCGCCACAGTAGATGAAATCGGGGTACTCTGAGGATACGATCTGGAAAGTAGAGGTTCTAGTCTCTTGAGTTCGTTTCCGCGTCACGTGACTTCCGCCGGGATTCAATCTAGGCGCAACAATTCTTTGCACGCACACAGTAGACTAACAACGGCGCCCAATCCAACGCTAATGCCGAAAAGTAGCGGCAGCGTTTGGCCACCGAGATGAAGAAGAATAGCTAACTCAGACGTCAATCCACCAAGCAATGCCAGAGAACGCAACCCGACGGCCCAATCCTCCTTGGCGAACCAAGCTGCGATCAGCCCAGCTCCAAATGTCGCGGTGCCAATAACAAACGCTAGGTCAAAAGCAGTTCTCGCCAGTCGATATGTATCAAGATCATCGGATCGAAGCACCGCCGGCATCACCTGGCCAGCGAGCCCATCCACAACGACGAAAACGCCGGTTGATGCAGCAATCCAAATCCAGAACATCCTTTGAGCTACGCTCGAACTTGAGCGCATGGCGAGTGTCATTCCGCCGCCGATCAGCAAAATGTCAGCTGCGAGCCCAACTGTGCCTGCGGTCTGTAGCTGAAAGACGGCATCTTGGCTGGCCTTGAAGGCGGATTGAATGGGGGTTCCCTCAGGAAGTGGCGCAGTCACCACCGGCGGAGCTGATGCATAAATTCCCGTGATTAGAAGAACACCGGCCGATCCTATCGCGGCGACGAGTTCGCCTGCGCGCTGTCTGATGTGCATGAATACCTCTCTAAATCTTCCTAAATGAGAAAATAGTCGCTCTTTAATTGTACAATGGGGCCAAAGATAGCTGGTTGCGTCAATACGTTAAAAGGATCCTCATGATTGATGCTGGCGTGAGAGTTCCGGATCGGAATTGGTAGGCTGGGTTTATCCGCATGATAATATCTAACAAAATATTGGTGCGCCCAAGGGGAATCGAACCCCTGTTTTCGCCGTGAAAGGGCGACGTCCTAGACCGCTAGACGATGGGCGCTGCGCTTCGGCGAAACCAAATCAGCTCTGGCCGCCCGCGAAGTGGGGCGTGTATAGACGCGCCGCGCGCGTCTGGCAAGCCTTTCGCCGCACGACCGTCAATTTTTGTTGGCGGGCTGCGCCATATCCAGCAAACGCGCGGAAACCTTAGGTCTCCCGCCCCAATAATCCAGCGACAGGCCGCAGGCGAGATGCGCCCGCGCGCCGCGCGCCGCGAGCAGCGCCTGCCCGAGGGGCGAACCGCCGGCGCGAAAAGCCGCCAGTTCGAGTTTCGAGCCGTCGCCGGCCTGGGCGCGGATGCGCAAATGATCGGCGCCGAAAGGGGTGACCTCGGCGATGCGATGGTCGGGCAAGGCGAAGACCGGCTCGGGATTGGCCGAACCGAAGGGGCCGGCCTTTTCGATCTCTTCCACCAATTGCGGCGTGCAGGCGCTGGCGGTGAGCAGGCCATCCACCGCCAGGCCGGAATTTTTGCGGGCGTTCTCGACTTTTTCGGCCAGGGCGGTTTCGAGAAAAGCGCGGAAGGCCTCGAGCTTTTCGCGCCGCAGCGTGACTCCCGCCGCCATGGCGTGGCCCCCGCCCTTTTCCAGCAGGCCTGACTCCACCGCCGCGCGCACGGTCTTGCCGAGATCGACCCCGGCGATCGAACGCGCCGATCCCGTTCCTATGTCGCCCGTGAAAGCTATGGCGAAGGCCGGCCTTCGATAAGTTTCCTTGAGGCGGGAGGCGACCAGGCCGACGATGCCGGGCTGCCAGTCGGCGCCGCTGGCGACCACCACCGCGCCGGAGTCCTCGCCGCCGGCGAAGTCCACCTGCGCCATGGCTTCCTCGACCATGGCTTTTTCCAACTCCTGGCGCTCGCCATTAAGTCGGTTGAGTTCGGCGGCGATCATCCCGGCGTTCAAGTCATCGCGCTCCAGCATCAGCTTGGCGCCCAGCGCGGCGTCGCCGATGCGGCCGCCGGCGTTGACCCTGGGGCCAAGCGCGAAGCCGAGATGCCAGGCGCGCGGCGGGCCGTTGATTCCCGCGACATCGGCGAGCGCGCGCAAGCCGGCGCGCTGGCGGTTTTTCATCAATTGCAGGCCCTTGACGACAAAGGCGCGGTTGAGCCCGTTCAGCGGCGCGACATCGGCGACGGTGGCCAGCGCGACCAGATCGAGGCCGAGCAGCAGGTCCGGCTCCAGCCTCTCGCGCCAGAAGCCGCGCTGGCGCAGGGCGCGGTTGACGGCGATCAGGGTCAGGAAAACCACGCCGGCGGCGCAGAGCGCGCCCTGGCCGGACATGTCGTCCTGGCGGTTGGGATTGACCATGATGGCGTCGGGAAGGTTTTCCCCGGCCTGGTGATGGTCCAGCGCGATCACGTCGAGGCCGAGCCGGCGCGCCTCCGCGAAGGGCTCAAAGGAGGTGGCGCCGCAATCGACCGTCACCAGCACGGTCGCGCCGCGCTGGCCAAGCGAGCGGATCGCCTCGCTGTTGGGGCCATAGCCCTCGAGAATGCGGTCGGGGATGTGGATCAACCGGGGCGTGCCGCAATAGTCGAGGAATTCGGCGAGCAGCGCGGAGGAACAGGCGCCGTCCACGTCATAATCGCCGAAAATGCCGATGGTCTCGTAATTGAGGATGGCTTCCGTCAGCCTTTGCGTCGCCTGTTCCATGGCGGTCAGCGAAAAGGGCTCGGGCAGCAGCGCGCGCAGGGTCGGATCGAGATAGGCCAGCGCCTCGTCCGGCGCCACGCCGCGCCCGGCAAGAATGCGCGACAGCAGATCGGACAGGCCGGAATGCTGGGCTATGGCCAGCGCCCGCGCCTGCCCGGCGGCGTCGAGCCGGTCGCGCCATGTCTTGCCGGTGACGCTGGCTTCGACGCCAAGAAAAACCCGTTCAGACGCCATGGGAATCCAGGGTCGCGGCGCGCAAAAAAGCCGGGCGCGCGCGGCAGCGCTCGAGATAGGCCTCGAAGACCGGGCGCGGCTCGAACAGTTTGAAGGCGGTGATGGCGAAATGCAGATTGCTGGCGAGCATGATGTCGGCGGCGGAGAATTTCTCGCCGAGAATATAGGGGGATTTGCTCAAAGCTTCCTCGATGACCGCGAAGCTGCGCTGCGCGGAGCCCCAGCCGGCGGCGGCCTCCGGAAGCTTGACCTGGCCAATTTTCTCCACCATGGCCGCCTCGATATTGGTGCAGGCGAAGAACAGCCATTGCCAAAATCTTCCGCGCAGAGCATCGCCCGGCAGCGGCGCCAGTCCGGAATCGGGAAATTTTTCCACGAGATAGGCGAAAATTGCCCCGGATTCGGCGACGCAGGATTCGCCGTCCTGAAGCGCCGGAACTTTTTCCATGGGGTTTATGGCGTGAAATTCCGGCGTGCGATTGGCGCCGGCGCCGAGATCGACCGGCACGCGCTCATAGGGCGCGCCCATCTCCTCCAGCAGCCAGACCACGCGCAGCGACCGCGTTCTCGGCGACCAATAGAGTTTCATGGCGAAAATCCCTTAAACACGACGCGAACAAATTAAGAACATTTCTCCGGCGCGTCAAGAAGGAAATTAATCCCGCTCTATACGGATGACCTGCGGCTTTTCGGCGATATGGCCGTCGGCGACGATGGCCGCCAGCGCCTCGCGGATGCTGGCCTCGGTGGTGGCGTAGGTGACCAGGATCACGGGAACCACGCTGTCGTCGGCGCCGGCGCGGCGCTGGACGATGCTTTCCAAGGATATGCCGCGATCGGCCATGCGCTGGGCTATGGCGGCGGCCGCGCCAATGTGGTTGCGCGCGGCGAGCCGGATGTAATAGCCGCCCTCGTGGCGCTGCATCGGCGACTTCTCCGATTTCGCCAGATGTTCGACCGGCAGGCCGAATGGCGCCGAGCGAATGCCGCGGGCGATGTCGGCGATGTCGGCGACCACCGCCGAAGCCGTGGCCATGCCGCCGGCGCCGGGGCCGACCAGGGTCAGCTCATTGACCGCGTCGGCGTCAATCGTCACCGCATTGGTGACGCCCATCACCTGGGCCACGGACGAGGACAGCGGAACCATGGTCGGATGCACGCGCCGCTCGACGCCATGCGCCGTGCGCTGCGCCACGCCCAGCAATTTGACGCGGAAGCCGAGTTCCTGCGCCGCCTTGAGGTCGGCGAGCGAAATATCCTGAATGCCCTCGACCGAAATGGCCTCGGGGTCGAGGGTCACGCCAAAGGCCAGCGAAGCCAGAATCGCCAGCTTGTGCGCCGTGTCGAAGCCGCCAATGTCGAAAGTGGGGTCGGCCTCGGCATAGCCGAGTTTCTGCGCGTCGGCGAGGCACTCGGCAAAGCTCAGCCCTTCAAGCTCCATGCGCGAAAGGATGTAATTGCAGGTGCCGTTGAGAATGCCATAGACGCGCTCGACGCTATTGCCGGCCAGGCCCTCGCGCAGGGTTTTGACAATGGGAATGCCGCCGGCGACCGAGGCCTCGAAGGCCAGCGCCGCGTGGTTTTGCTCGGCCAGCGCCGCCAGTTCCAGGCCATGTTTGGCGAGCAGCGCCTTGTTGGCGGTGACCACAGATTTGCCCGCCGCGAGCGCGGCGGTGACGCTTGCGCGCGCGGCCCCCTCGTCGCCGCCGATCAGCTCGACGAAGAGATCGATATTTTCCGACCGCGCCAGGGCGGTCGCGTCGCCGATGAACTCCACCTCGGAGAGGTCGATCCCCCTGTCACGGTGGGGGTCGCGGGCGGAAACGCCTGTGACGTGAATGGCCCGGCCGGTGCGCGCCGCAAGGTCCGTGGCCTGCGTATGGAGCAGCCGCACCACCGCCGCGCCTACCGTGCCCAGACCGGCAATGCCGACGCGCAATATTTTATCCATATGCCCAGTCCCCCGAAGCGCCCTGCCCCGCAATCGCAAACGCCTTTTGCCTGATTTTATTGGGGGGATCAATGCGGCGCGCCAAAATCGCCGCCAACAAAAAAGCGGGCCGAAGCCCGCTTTTGTTTCGGTCGCCAAGACGGCTTATTTGCCGGTCAGTTGGTAATCCTCGGCTTTGACCTGCTTGGGACCGGGATAGAGCTCGACCGGGACGATCTTGGTCTGGGCGATGGCGTCGATCTTGGCGGGATCGTCGTCCATGCGGTTCCACCAGCCGCCGCCGAGCGCCTGGAACATGGCCACGGTGTCGCTGTAGCGCAGCGCCTCGGCCTGGACCTTGTTGACCACGGCGTTGAGATAGGTCTGTTCCGCCAGCAGCACCTGGGCCTGGCTGGCCTGGCCGAGCTTTTTCAGGTTGAGGGTGATGCGCAGGCTCTTTTCCGCCGCGCGTTCGGCGTCCATGGCGACGCGCAGGCCCGTCGCGTCATGCTGGATGGCGCGCAAGCTGTCGGCGACGTTCTGGAAGGCGTTGACCACCGTGCTCTTATATTGCTCGACGGTCTCGACATAGGCCGCCTCGGCGCCAGCCTGGCGGTGCATGAGCGTGCCCCCGTCGAAGATCGGCGCGCTCAACTGGGCGCCCAGCGTCCAGAAATTATTGGCCGCCCCGAACAGACCGGCGAAGCTGGTCGCCGTCGAACCCATGTCGCCGGTGACCGTCAGATTGGGCAGGCGATTGGCCAGGGCGACGCCGACCAGCGCGCTGGCCGAATGCAGGTTTTCATCCGCCGCCGCGACGTCGGGGCGCTGCCAGATCAGTTTTGCGGGCAGCGTCACCGGAACCTTTTCCGGCAGATGCAGGCCGCCAAGCTCAAAAGTTTCCGGCACGGGCTGGCTGGGCATGCCGCCGGTCAGCGCGGTCAGCAGGTCGCGGGTTTGGGCCAGTTGCTTTTCCAGCACCGGCAGCGCGGTTTCGGCCTGGGCGAGAGCGGCTTCCTGCGCGGCGACATCGACTTCCGCCGCCTGGCCGATGGCCTTTTCTTTTTTAAGCACCACCAGCAGGTCGCGCATGGTCTTGATGGCGCGTTGCGTCGCGGCGATCTGGCCGCGCAGCGAAGCCTCCTGAATGGCGCCGAGCGCGACATTGGAGGTCAGGGTCAGATGCGCGGCGTTGAGCTGATATTTCGCCATGTCGGCCTGGGCCTGGAGCGATTCCACCGTGCGGCGGTTCAGACCCCAGACGTCGGGCGTATAGGAAATATTCAGTTGCGGCGTGACCAGATTGTAGAAGGAGGCGCTGCTGTTGATGTTGGGCGAAAGCGTGCCGTTCTGGGAGAAATATTGCCTGGAGGTCGCGAGCTGGGCGTTGACCTGCGGGTAGAAGAAGCCCTTTTGCGCCGCGACCGCCTCTTTCGCCACTTTCAGCGCGGCTTCCGCCGCCTTGAGGTCGTGGTTGTTGGCCAGCGCCGTTTCGACCAGCCGGTTCAGAGACTTGGAGCGGAACAGTTTCCACCATTCGCCCTGGAGGTCGAGGTCTTTGACGAATTTCTGCCCGCCGGCGCCCTTGAGCTTTTCGGCGGTGTAGCCATTGACGTCCGGCGCCGCCGAGGCGACGAAATCCGGCCCCACGGCGCAGCCCGACAGGGCCAACGCCAGTAGGGAGACACAGGCGCCGCCGACAAAAAGCTTTCCTCGGATCTTGCTCATCTTGAAACTCCGATCCTGCAGATCCTCAGTCATGGTGGGCTCCGGAGGCCGGCTCGTGACGGGTGATCTTGTCGTCGCTGAGGAAGAATTTGCGGATCGCAGGCGCGACCACGGCCAGCATGATCGGGCCGATGGTCATGCCGCCAACCACCACCGTCGCCAGCGGCTTTTGCACCTGCGACCCGATGCCGTTGGAAATCGCCGCCGGGAACAGGCCGACGCCCGCTGACAGCGCCGTCATCAGCATGGGACGCATGCGCTGCTCGGCGCCGTTGAACACGGCTTCGGCCATGCCCATGCCATTGATGCGCAATTCCCGGTAATAGGTGATGTTCAAGATGCCGTCCATCACCGCGACGCCGAACAGCGAGATGAAGCCGATCGCCGCCGAGACCGAGAAATCCAGGCCGGAGATATAGAGCGCGATCAAGCCGCCGGAAATGGCGAAGGGAATGCCCGCCATGGCCAGCAGCGAATCGCGCAAAGTGTTGAACAGACCATAGAGCAGCACCAGGATCAGCGCGATGGTGATGGGCACGACGATCATCAGGCGGGCGCGCGAGGCTTGCAGATCCTCGAATTCGCCGGCCCAGACCATGCGATAGCCGGTGGGCAGCTTGATCGCCTTGGCGATGCGCTGCTGCGCCTCTTCCACGGTGCCGCCGAGATCGCGGCCTCGCACCGAGAATTTGATGGGGATGAAGCGCGCCGAACGTTCGCGATAAATATAGGAAGCGCCCGTGTCGAGGCTGATGTCGGCGACCTCCTCCAGCGGCACATAGGCGACCTGACCGCCATTGCCGGTGGAATAGCCGACCTTGATCTTCCTGATCGCGTCTATGTCCTTGCGGTCCTCGCGTTGCAGACGCACCGACAGGTTGAACTGGCGGTCGCCTTCGAGCACGGTGGTCGCCGAGGCGCTGGCCAGCGCCGCCTGGATCACGGTGTTGACGTCGCCGGCGTTGAGCCCATAGCGCGCCGCCTTGGCGCGGTTAGTCTTGATGTTGAGATTCGGCTGTCCCACGACATGGAAGATGCCGAGATCGGCGACGCCGCGCACCTTGGCCATTTCGTCGCGGGTCTGCGCGGCGATTTCCTCAAGCTTCTCCAGATTGGGGCCGACGATCTTGACCGAATTGGCGCCCTTCACGCCGGACAAGGCCTCTTCGACATTGTCCTGGATATATTGCGAGAAGTTGAACTGCACGCCGGGCATTTCGTCGGCGAATTCCTTTTGCAGGATTTCGGTCAGCTTGGCCTTGTCCAGCCCCGCCGGCCATTCGTCGAAGGGCTTCAGCGGCGCGAACATTTCCACATTGGAGAAAGGCGAGGCGTCCGAGCCATTGTCCGGACGGCCGTGCTGCGAGACCACGGTCAGAATTTCCGGATGGCGCAGCAGAATTTTGCGCATCTTGTTGGTGGCGTCCGAACCGGCGTCCAGCGAAATGGTCGGCGGCATCGAGGCGCGAATCCAGTAATTGCCTTCTTCCAGCGCCGGCAGGAATTCCGAGCCGAGCCGCGAACCGGCGACGAAGCCGACGCCGAGGAAAGCGACGCCGATCAGCAGGGTCACCGCCACATGATCCAGCGCCCATTTCAGCACCGGCGAATAGACATGGCGGATCGCCTCGACGACGATGGTTTCATGCTCCTGCACCCGTGCCGGCAGCACCAGCGACGCCATCACCGGAGCGACGGTGAAGGTCGCGAACAAGGCGCCGGTCAGGGCATAGGCGTAGGTGCGCGCCATCGGTCCAAAGATCTGGCCTTCGACGCCGGTCATGGTGAACAGCGGCAGGAAGGCGGTGACCGTGATGGTCGCGGTGAAGAACACCGCCTTGTCCACCTGCAGCGCGGAGATCAGGATCATGCGCAGGCGATTGGTCCAGCGGGCGGAATCGCCCTTGGTGCCCAAGGCCGTGGGGTTGGGGCCCCAATAGCCTTCGAACAGATGCTGGAGCAAGGTCTGGCGATCCGCGCCGCGCAGCTGGAAGTTGCGGAACACGTTTTCGATCAGGATGACCGCGGAATCGACGATAATGCCGAAATCCACCGCGCCGACCGAAAGCAGATTGGCGTCCTCGCCCTGCATCACCAGGATCATGATGGCGAAGAACAAGGCGAAGGGGATGTTGGCGGCCACGACAATGGCCGAGCGCAGATCGCCGAGGAAGATCCACTGGATGAAGAACACCAGCAGACAGCCGAACACCAGATTGTGCATGACCGTATGGGTGGTCACGCCGACCAGCGAGGCGCGGTCGTAATAGGGCACGACCTTGACGCCGGGCGGCAAGGTGCCATCGCTGTTGATCTTCTCGATTTCCGCCTTGACCTTGGGCAGGATGTCATTGGTGTGCTGGGTGCGGCCCATCACGACGATGGAGGCCGCGACGTCGTCATTATTGTCGCGACCGGCGATGCCGAGGCGCGGCACATAGCCGACCGTGACCTTGCCGATGTTCTTGACCTGGATCGGCACGCCATTCTGCTGGGTGAGAACGACCTCCTCGATGTCCTGGGTGCGGTCGCCCTTGACCAGATCGTCATTGCCGCCGGTGTCGATCAGGCCGACGCCGCGAATATTGATGGATTGCTGGCCGATGGTGATTTCACGACCGCCGACATTGATATTGGCGTTGCCCAGCGCGCTGACCACCTGGGGAATGGTGATCTGATATTGTTCGAGCTTGGCCGGGTCGATCTCGACGTGGAATTCCTTGGTGGTGCCGCCCCAGGCGTTGAGCTGGACGACGCCGGGAATGGTGAGCAGACGGCGGGCGACCACCCAATCCTCGATGGTGCGCAGATTGGTCAGGCCGAAATGCGGGGGGCCGGCGATCTCATAGCGGAAGATTTCGCCGGTCAGCGAGCTTTGCTGAATCTGCGGGATCTGATTGCCGGGCAGATTGACGTTCTGCTGAAGCGAAATCGCGCCCTGGGCGAAGGCGAAATAATAATCGACGCCATATTTGAAGGTGACGCGGACAAAGCTCAGCCCATAGAAGGAGGTCGAACGAATATTGGCGACGCCGGGAGTTCGGATAGAGGCCGATTTCCATGGGAATCGTGTAATATTTCTCCATTTCCTCCGCCGACAGGCCGGGGGCCTGGGCGGTGATTTCGAGAATGGTCGGCGCCGGGTTCGGATAGGCTTCGATATTCAGCTTGGTGAAGGCGAAGGCGCCGGCGGCGAGGAAGACGACCACGCCGAGGACGACGATCGCGCGTCGGGTCAGGCTGAATGTGAGCAGAGCTTTGATCAATTTCGGGCTCCCGCAGGAATTTCAGGCGGCGTTTGGGGCGGGGAAACTCGCGTCAGTCCGAGGGACCGGCGTTGAGCAGATTGTCGACAAAGATCGCGCCATCGACGATGACCGCCTCGCCTTCCTTCAGACCGTCGACGATCTGGTCGACGCCGTCCTGCTGCACGCCGAGCTTGACGACGCGCTGGGTGTAATGGGTGGCGTCCTTCTGCACCCAGACCGTCATCGAGCCGTCGCCCTCGCGCACCACGCCAGTGGCGGGAATGCTGATGGCGTTGAGCGGCTTGTCCACGGTGATCGAATAGGTCGCGATCATGTTGGCGCGCAATTTATGCTCGGGATCGGCGAGCGCGGCGCGCACCAGCAGGCGATGAGTGTTGGGATCGAGGCCGCCGCCGACGCGGATGACCTTGCCGATGAAGGGCTCTTCGCCGGCGGCCGGAATTTTGGCGACCACATCCTCGCCGACGCGCATGAAGGGCGCGTCGGATTCGATCACATAGGAATTCAGCCACATGGTGGAATCGTCGCTGACGGTCAACGGCGTCGTGCCGGGCTGAACCAGCAGGCCCGGCGCGGCGGTGCGCGCCGACACCACGCCATCGACGGGGGCGCGGATCACCAGGGCGGAATCGGCCTTGCGGTCCTTTTCCATCTGATCCATCTCGGCGTCGGTCTTGCCAAACACCGCCAGCGCCAGGCGCGCGGCCTTGTAATTGGCTTCGGCCGTGGCCTGGTCCGAGACCGCCTGATCCAGATCCTTCTTCGCCGCGCCGCCGAGCTTTTCAGCTCCGCGCAAGCGAGCCAGATTATTGTTGGTCAGCGTCAGAAGGCCGGAGGTCTGAATCAGCGTGGCTTCCGCCGTCATCATATCCGGGCTTTCGAGCGTGAAGAGCGGATCGCCCTTTTTCACGCGATCGCCGAGATTGGCGAAAACCTGGAGGATGCGGCCCTGATAGGGGGACGAGACTTGCGCCGAGGCGTCCTGGTTGAAATCGACATTGCCGACGGCGGTTTTGACACTGATGAAATCGCTGCGGCCGGCCTTGCCCACCTTGACCGCCTTCAACTGCTTCTCGCTCAATTCGAGCGTCGCCGGACCCGAATCGGCGGCGGCCGCCGGCTCCTGCGCCGGTTCGCTCTTGTGAAAAAGCTTTTCGCCAAAAAGGAAATAGCCGCCGCCCAGCACAGCAGCGCCGATCAGCACATATTTAGCGAGACTGGAGCGAGGAGCTTGGTGTTCCGATTCCATCAGGGACCTGCACGCATGAGGCCAAAACCACGCCAGAGGGCGCGCCAAAGGCCAGTTTCGACACGATGATCTTCTATTCTGGCCGCAACTCTCACGCCTCTCCATAAAGAAGCAATATGGAATTGCGGAACAGATTCACGGTTTCCGGTGGGTGTGACTTTTGCGCTACGCTTATCCTTTTTCTTCTTGACGCAAGTCATCGCTCCGGGCGCCAAAAGCTGGACCAGAACGGATTTTTCGGCTGAGTTCAGGGGCCGGGCGCGGAGGCCAGGACCATGGGTTCAGCCCTGTTTAGCCAGAACCGTGCCATAAACCGCGCAAGCGGATGGCAGAGGCGGCGCCATTGAGGCAATGACGCGGATTTCAAAGGCTTGGCGGCCATTCGCGGCGAAACTGGCGCAAAATCTGGCAAAGACTTAGGCGCCTTCCCAACATTGTCGGATGTCTTCCGTGTCTATTTTTTATGCATAGCGCCTAATTTCACTTCATTTGCTCCAGAAGCACCGCCTCACCCATGAATTTTCGCGCCTGGGCCATGGCGTAAACATCGGTCATGCCGGCGATATAATCGGCGACCAGCCGCGCCCGCCCGGCCTCATCGCGCGCCAAGGCCTGCGCCGCCCAGCCGTCCGGCATGCATTCGGGCGCGGCGAAAAAATGGGCGAACAGACCGCGGACGATTTTCTGCGCGTTTTTCCACACTGGCAGCACCGCGCGATGGCGATACATGCGGGCGAAGAGGAAATCGCGGACCTCATGCAGATCGCGCCATTTTTCAGCGGAAAAAGCGATCACCGGCTTGTCCGCCCGTAAAATATCCTCGCGGCTGCCAGGGTCGAGCGCGGCGAGGCGGCGGCCGCTCTCGGCGAAGACATCCTCGACCAGGCGCGTGATGACCCGGCGCGTCAGTTCGTGAATGCGCCGCGCCCGCTCCAGACCGGGATGCAGCGCGTCGATCTCGGCGAGCAGCGCGCCGGGAAAGGCGAGGTCGCGCAAATCCTCAAGTTCGAACAGGCCGGCGCGCAGACCGTCGTCGAGGTCATGGGCGTTATAGGCTATGTCGTCGGCCAGCGCCGCGCATTGCGCCTCGGCGCTGGCCATTTCCTCCAGTTTCAAATCGAAGGTTTCGTTGAACTCAAGGATATACCGGCTTATTCCCGTCTTGACGTAGCGTGGCGTCGGCTGGCCCTGGCGGGTCAGCAGCGGGCCATTGTGCTTGACCAGCCCTTCCAGCGTCTCCGCGCAAAGATTCAATCCGTCCCAAAGGGCGTAACGGCGCTCGAGCTTGGTGACGATGCGCAGGGTCTGGGCGTTATGGTCGAAGCCGCCATGGGCCGCCATGCATTCGTCCAGAACCTCCTCGCCGGCATGGCCGAAACAGGCGTGGCCGAGATCGTGGCCGAGCGCCGTGGCCTCGGCGAGGTCTTCGTCGAGCCCGAGCCCGCGCGCCAGGGCGCGGGAAATCTGCGCCACTTCCATCGTATGGGTCAGGCGGGTGCGAAAATGGTCGCTTTCCAGCGCGATGAACACCTGGGTCTTGTGCGCCAGGCGGCGGAAGGCGGTGGAATGGATGATGCGGTCGCGGTCGCGCTGAAATTCGCCGCGAGTCGGCGAGGCCGGCTCGGTGTGGAGCCGCCCCCGGCTCTGGCGCCAATCGGCGGCGAAGGGGGCGAGTTCGAGTTTTTTTGGCGCGAAGGTCAAGGAGGGGCTCCCGAATAACGGCCCTGTTTAGCTTAAAAATGCCTCGGCCGCATTGACCCCGCCGCGCGCGGCCCTATTTTCGTTAGACAGAAGAGGAACTTTTCATGAGCGATTCATCGGCTGACATCGTCGCCACCGAAGCCGCGCAAAAGCGCGTCGCGGAAATTCTGCGCGGCGAGCCCGAGGGCTCCTGGCTGCGCATTTCCGTCAATGGCGGGGGCTGTTCGGGCTTCCAATACGCCTTCGACATCGCCCCCCAGGCCGAGCCCGACGACATCATCCTCGCCCGCGACGCGGCGCGCATCGCCGTGGATTCGGTGGCGCTGGATTTCATGAAAGGCGCGAAAATCGATTTCGTCGACGACCTCATGGGCTCGTCCTTCCGCGTCGACAATCCAAACGCCACAGCCTCCTGCGGCTGCGGAACCAGTTTCGCGGTATAGTGTTTTTAGGCGCCATTAATTTCGGCAAGCCTGAGATAATGGCGCCCGCTGGCGCAAGAATAGGGCCTTTGCGGCGCCGCTCTTGTCGGAGCGGACGCTATTGGCTCTTTTCAAGGCGCGACAGCGTCGAGTTCACACAATTTCTCGCGGGAACGGCATGAGGGCGCCGAATTCGATCGATTTCTGGCGCGGCTTCGCCCTGGTGACGATTTTCATCACCCATGTGCCCGGCATTCTGTTCGAGCGCTATACGCTGCGCGAATATGCGCTGTGCGATTCCGCCGAGCTTTTCGTGTTTTTCGCCGGCATTTCGCTGCGCTACGTGGTGACCTCGATGGAAAGCGGGCCGCTCGCGGCGGCGATCTATCGGCTGGCGGGCCGGGCGCTGACGCTCTATTTCGCCCAGATCGTCATTTCCGTCGGCGCCATCGCCATTCTCTCGGCCGCCTCGCTGCTGCTCGACCAGCCCTATATTCTGCAATGGCACAATGCCGCCGCCATGTTCGACGATCCCGTCGAGGCCCATATCGGCCTGGCGCTGCTGCGCTACCAGCTTGGCTATTTCAACATTCTGCCGCTCTATGTGGTGTTGATGGCCGGCGCGCCGACCATCGCCGTGTTCGACCGGCTGGCGCCCGGCTGCTGCTTCCGCTGTCGCTGGCGCTTTACGCATGGACGCTGACCACCGGCTTCAACCTGCCGACTTGGCCGGTGGAAGGCAACTGGTTCTTCTCGCCCTCGGCCTGGCAATTGCTGTTCGTGCTGGGTTTCGTGCTGGGCGGCCCCCAAGGCTACGCCAAACTTTCGCCCCGGGTGAAGCGCGTCCTGTTCGTGCTGGCCGGTCTCCAGACGGTTTTGGGCGCGGCCATCGCGCTCGGGGACTTTACGCCCGATCCGACCGAACTTCCCGAGCCAAAACTGTTCTTCCTGTTCGACAAGACCTATCTGTCGCCGGCGCGCATCGTCCATGTGCTGGCGCTGAGCTGTTTTTTTGCCGGCGCCTTCGCCTCCCTCCAGCGCTTCGCCGCGCCGCTGACCAATTTCCTGGCGCTGCTCGGGCGCAATTCGCTCAATGTTTTTTGCGCGGGATCGCTGCTCAGCCTGTGCGGACAGGTGGCGCGCTACGCCTTTGAGGGGCGTTGGGAAATAGACTGGCTCGTGTTACTTCTCGGCTTGATCGGACTGGGCGTGACGGCATGGCTGACGGAATGGCGGCAAAGGCATGGCGGCGGGCGGGCGAGAGCGCCCGTCTCCTCGCCGTCCTCACCCTGATTTTTTGCGCCCCCGCCGCGATGCGGGAGGCTTTCGCCCAGGAAGCGGCGGCGCGCTGCGAACCGGCGAGCCCGGCGCTGGCCGCGCCTGCGCCGCTGCCCCATGTCGCCGAGGCGCTGGCCCGTCCGGAGAAAAAACTGCGGCTGCTGATCATCGGCGGCGTCGCCGAAGGCGGCCGCGCCTCGCGCCGCATCTATCCAGCGACGCTGGAATCCGTGCTGGAAAAGGCCTTGGCCGGGATCGACGTGGTTGTCGTCAACCGGCCCATGTCCGGCGAAACCGCCAGCGACGCGCTGGAGCGGATTCGCACCGAAACCGCGCTGCAACGGCCGGATTTGCTGATCTGGATGGTGGGCGGCAATGACGTGCTCGCCCATATTCCCCCGCAGGATTACGAAGCCAGCCTCGCCGACGGGGTGCGCTGGGCGCGCGACGCCGGCATGGACGTATTGCTGGTCGGCTTCGAGACCAATCCCTGGCTGCATGATCAGGCGGAGGTCGAGGCGATCCGCGAGGCGACACGCAAGGTCGCCGCCGCGCAAAATATCTTTTACATCCGCCGCGCCGAGGCGGTGCAGGTCGCCAATCGCGTCAAGACCCGCGCCGAGCAGGGCGACAATCCCCTGCCCTTCGAAAATGGCGGGCAATGCCTGGCCGAGCAGGTCGCGCAGACGCTCGCCGCCAATCTGCTGCTGCGCCGCAGTCGTCCCGCGCCGCCGGTTACGCCATGATCACCGAGCAAAGCGACACCCTCGCCTTTCTGAAAACAGCGCTGGCCCGCGAGACCGGAGCCCCGGTCGAGACCAAGGAGACCCATGTCTCGCTGATTCTCCTGTCCGGCGATCTGGTGTTCAAGCTCAAGCGCGCCGTGGCCTTTCCCTATCTGGATTTTTCCACGCCGGACAAACGCGCCGCCGCCTGCCGCGCCGAGATCGCGCTGAATTCGCGCGCCGCGCCCGGCCTTTATCTGGGACGCCGCGCGATCACCGTCGATGAGGGCGAACTGGGCTTCGACGGGCCGGGCGAGGCGGTGGACGCCATCGTGGTCATGCGCCGCTTCGACGAATCCGCCCTGTTCGACGTCATGGCCCGCGAAAACCGGCTGCTGCCCGCCCATATCGAGGCCCTGGCCGAAACCGTCGCGCGTTTCCACGCCAACGCCGACCGCTATCCCGAGGCGGCCGGCGCCGCGGCCATGGCCCATTTGCTCGATCTCAACGACCAGTCCTTCGCGCAATGCGATCTGTTTCCACCCGAGGACATCGCTCGCCTCGAAGGGAAATTCCGCGCGGAATTGGCCAGGATCGCGCCGCTGCTCGACGCCCGCGCCCAGGCCGGCTTCATCCGCCAGTGCCATGGCGATCTCTATCTGCGCAATATCTGCCTGTTCCAGGGCAAGCCGACCCTGTTCGACTGTATCGAGTTTTCCGACGATCTGGCGCGGATCGACGTGCTCTATGACATAGCCTTCACCCTGATGGACCTGTGGCTCGCCGGGCGCCGCGACCTCGCCAATCTCTTGTTCAACCGCTACGCCAGCGCGCTGACCCGCACCCTGCCCGACATGCCCGCGCGGGTCCGCGACGGCTATGAGGCCCTGCCATTTTTCATGGCGCTGCGCGCCGCGATCCGCGCCCATATCGCCGCCGGACAGGCGCGTTCCGGCCATGGCGCCGGCCTCGCCGCGCTGACGGCCGAAGCCCGCGCCTATTTCGCCCTTGCCGAGGAACTGCTGGCGCCGCGCGCCAAAATGCTGATCGCCATCGGCGGCTTGAGCGGCTCGGGCAAATCGACGCTGGCCGCCGCCCTGGCCGCAGACCTCGGCCCGCCGCCCGGCGCGCGGACATTGAATTCGGATCGCACGCGCAAAGCCATGCACCGGCTGCGCCCCACCGACAAGCTGCCGCCGGAGGCCTATGCGCTCTCGATCACCGCCGCCGTCTATCTGCGGCTGCTGACCCGCGCCATGGACGCGCTGGCGCAGGGGCGCGCCGTGGTGATGGACGCGGTCTATTCGACCCCGGATGAGCGCGCGGCGGTGGACAAGCTCGCCCGCGATCTCGGCGTCCCCCTGTTCGGCCTGTGGCTTGAGGCCGATCCCGATATTTTGCGCGCGCGGGTGCGCGAGCGGCCCAAGGGAGCGTCGGACGCCGATGTCTCCGTGCTGGAGGCGCAATTGCAGCGCCCGGTCGGCGAGATTCTTTGGACCCGACTGGATTCCACCAGGCCCGATCTGGTGGACAAGGCGCGGGAATTGGCGCGGCGGGTGTTGGCCGCTCAAGACAAGCCGTGACTTCACGCGGCGGGACGAATGGCGCTCACTTCATCGCGGCGGCGCGCAAAATGCAGATCATCAGGGCGCGCGCGGAAGTCTTGCCGGCGTTGCGGATGCGATGCGGGATGTCGGCGCGGTAGCGCAGGGTTTCGCCGGCCTCGACCGTTTCGCGCTCGCCGCCGGCTTCAACCTGCAAGGCGCCGTCGAGCACGGTGAGCGATTCCATGGCGCCGCGCTGATGCGCCTCGGATTCCAGCACGCCGCCCGGCTCGGCGGCGAAATCGTACCATTGCAGCCAGTCGACCGTCTTGCTCCAGCCGGTGATGGTCAGCCGGCACTTGCCATCGTCGGAGACCAGCATCGGCGTGTCCGGCCGGGAAATTTTCTCGATGAAGGCGGAATCCTCGTCGGCGCGCAGCACGTTTTCTATGTCGACGTCGAGCGCCTGCGCCAGCCGCCACATGGTCACCAGGGTCGGATTGGTCTCGTTGCGCTCGATCTGGCTGATGATCGATTTGGCCACGCCCGAATGTTCGGACAATTCCGACAGCGACAGATTGGAGGCCTTGCGCAGCCGCTGCACGGTGCGGCCGAGCTTGGCGGTCAGGGCCACCGCCCCGCCTTCCAGCGCCTTTTGCTTGTCCCTGCCCTCGACGCCCATGTTCCGCCGTTCGATATTCTAAACGATTTCGTTTGAAATACCGGATTTTTGGGTTTTGTTAAAGCGCTTTTCGCTGAGCGCCAGCAGCCCCGCGACAGTTATGGCCCCCGCGCCGCACAGCACCGCCAGCGACGGCTTTTCGCCATAGATCGCCAGGCTGGCGAGCAGCGCCCAGACCAAAGCGAGATAATCATAGGCCGCCAGCAGCGAGGCGTCGGCGTAGCGATAGGACGCGGTGGCGAGAATTTGCGCGGCGCCGCCGGCGAGGCCAGCGGCGAGCAGGCCCCGCCACTCCCCGGCGTCCGGCGCGACATAGGCCTGGGCGCCGAATATATTCGGCAGGATTGCCGCCAGCGCCATGATCAGCCCGCCGAAAAAGGCGCAGAGACAGGTGAAATAGAAGACAATGGCGCCGGTGGCCTCCATCCGGGCGAGGCGCCGGGTCTGGACGATGGACAAAGCCGCGCAAAAGGCCCCGAACAAAGCGATTCCCGCGCCGAGCCTGGCTTTTTCGCCAGCGATGGCGGCGAGTCCCAGATGTTCCGACATCATCGCGACCACGCCGCCGAAACCGATCAGCACCGCCAGCCAGCGGGAAATATGCACGGCCTCGCGCAGCACCAGCCCGGCGATCAGGGTGACGAAAATCGGATAGGCGTAGAAATAGGCGGTGGCGTCGGCCAGCGGCAGCAGCGTCAGCGCCGAGAAATTGGAGAACATCCCTGCGGCCCCCGAAACGCCGCGGCCGAAATGGCCAAGCGGGCGGCGCGTCGCCAAAGCGGCGGGAAATTCGCCGCGCGGCGCCATCCACAGGAACAGCACGATCAGCGCGAACAGCGAGCGATAAAACACCACTTCCGCCACCGGGACGGCGGGCGAGGCGGCGCGCACGCCCAGCGCCATGGCGGTGAAGGCCAGCGTCGAGAGCGCTTTCAGCAGGATTCCCATGAACATTGGCTAGCAAATGCCGGGATTGTCATGGCGACGCAACAAAAGACTGGCAGCACAGAAACAAATTCCCTCGCAGAAGGCCGAATCATGAGCGCCATTCTGAACCGGACCGACGAAGCGGCCGAACCGAACCGCTACCGCACCCTGTTCCTGTCCGACATTCATCTGGGCACGCGCGGCTGCCAGGCCGATCTGCTGCTCGACTTCTTCAAGCATAATGAATCCGAGGAGCTGATCCTGGTCGGCGACATTGTCGACGGCTGGCGGCTCAAGGGCGGCTGGTACTGGCCGCAGGCCCACAATGACGTGGTGCAGAAACTGCTGCGCAAGGTGCGCAAGGGCGCGCGCGTCGTCTTCGTGCCCGGCAATCACGACGAATTCGCCCGCGATTTCGTCGGCATGGAGTTCGGCGGCGTCGAGGTCGAGGATCATATCGTCCATGAGACCGCCGACGGCAAAAAATTCCTGGTGGTTCATGGCGACCAGTTCGACGTGGTGGTGCGCCACGCCCGCTGGCTGGCCCATCTCGGCGACTGGGCCTATGAACTCGCGCTGTGGATCAACGGCTGGTTTAACCGTTTCCGGAGAAAGATCGGCCTGCCCTATTGGTCCTTCTCGCAATGGGCCAAGCTCAAGGTGAAAAACGCCGTCAATTTCATCGGCGATTTCGAGGAGACGCTGGCCGCCGAGGCGCGCAAGCGCGGCGTCGACGGCATTGTCTGCGGCCATATCCACCATGCCGCGATCCGCGACATCGACGGGATCACCTATGTGAACACAGGCGATTTCGTCGAATCCTGCACCGCCATCGCCGAACATTTCGACGGGCGGCTGGAGCTGATCCACTGGAAATTGCTGGAGACCGAGCGGAGCGGCGTCGAGACGCCCGCCCTGCCCGAGTTGCTCCCGCTCGCCGCCGAACGCATGGCGGCGCAATAGCCGCCTTACAGCTCCACCGGTTCGCCGGCGCCGACCCAGTCGAGCATCGAGCCCGCGTAATGGGTGTTGGCGTCGGCGCGTCCGCCGAGCCGCGCCATTTCAATGGCGCGCTGGGTGCGCTGGCCGGAACGGCAGGAAAACACGATTTTCTTGCCGTTTTCGCGCGGCAGGCGCGCCGGATCGAAGCCAGACAGCGGAAAATTGGTCGCGCCTGGAATATGGCCCGCGGCGAATTCATTGGGTTCGCGCACGTCGAGCAGCACAATGCTTCCCGCGGCCAATCCCGCTTTCAATTCCTCGCGCGTCACAGTTTCGAACATTTCATGCTCCAGTTTGGCTCTTGGCGGATTCGCGCCTAAGAATTGTATTTACCCGGCCTTGGGCGAAGGTCAAAGACGCGGCGCCTTGGCAAGCCGCGCGAATCCGCGCAACCTTGTTCACTGGAGAGCATAATCCATGCCGCGATTTTCCTGCGCCGTCCGCGCCCTGGCCTTGTCGGGCGCGATGCTGGCGGCGTCCCTCGCCAAGGCCGAAGACCTCAAGCTCGATCAGGCGGTTCTGACCACGCCGGGCATGGCGCGGGTCACATTCACCGGCCTGGTCATCGCCGACGGCAATCTCAGCCGCGACGAGGCGGAAAAATTGTTTTCCGGCGCGCTGCCCGCCGACCAGGCCGCCGCGCTGCTGGAGAAATTCAGCGCCAAAAGCCTCAAAATCCCTGAAATCGAGATGGTCGGCGAAGATGGCGTCCATGTCGCCGTTCATGGTCTCGATCTGGAAAACATTTCCCATGGCGGCGCGGCGACGATGGCGCTGTCCGGCGTCGAGGGGACCGTCGCCCAGGACAGCGGCGACACCAGCTTTCGCGGCGGCGCGCTGACCGGCGAAGGTCTGGCGCTGACCGGAACTCGGCGCCGCGCTGCGCGGCGAAGCCGCAGGTCCCGGCGCCTTCCGCGTCGCCCATCTGCACTGGCAGGCGCTGGAGGCTTCGGTCGTGGACAAGGGGACGCCGGCGGGCGCCGAGGGCGGCAATCGCATGCTGCTGCGCTTCGCCGCGCTCGACGCCGACCAGGATTTTTCGCCCGAATCGCTGCCGCGCCACTCCGCCGTGGCCCTGACCGGGTTGAGCGTGAAAATGCCGCCGGCCTCGCGCGGCGCCGGCAGTCTCGCCGCCTTCGGCTATGGCGAGCTGACCGGCGAGGCGCATTTCGACGGAACCTATGACGCCCAGGCCAAGACCTATCGGCTCGACCGCTATGAACTCAGCGTCAAGGACGCCGGGCGGATCGCGCTGAGCGGGCAATTGTCCGGCCTGGAGGCCAAGGCGCTGAGCGGGACCAAGGCGGAGCGCGAGGCGGCGTCGCGCGCCGCGACCATCGACTGGGCGCAGATCGAGGTTGGCAACGCCGGCCTGTTCGAGAAATTCGTCGCGCTCAGCGCCCTGAGCCAGCGCCAGACCCCGGACGCCATCAAGGCGCAATGGCGCGCCCTGGTCATGCAGGCGCCCGTGCTGCTCTCCGGCGCGCCGGCTGTGGCCAGCGCCGCGCAAGCCGTGGACCGTTTCATCGGCGACCCCAAAACCCTCGTGCTGCGGGTCAAGACCAACGGCGCGCCGCTGACGGTCGGCGGCCTGTCGCAAATCGACGATCCTCTTGGGCTATTGTCGAAACTCGACGTGAGCTCCCCGCCGCCAGGCGGCGGAAAAAACTAGAACTTCCGCTTCAACGCGCCGCGCGCGCCTTCCGAAATCAACTTGAGGCCTGTCCATGAGCGAGAATTTGTCCGCCGATCTGCAATCCGGCGCGCTGATCTATCATTCCCATCCGCGTCCCGGAAAGCTCGAGATCCGCGCGACAAAACCGCTGGGCAACCAGCGCGATCTGGCGCTGGCCTATTCGCCCGGCGTCGCCGCGCCCTGCCTGGAGATCGCCAAGGACCCGAACAAGGCCGCGCTCTATACGGCCCGGCAAAATCTGGTCGCCGTGGTCACCAATGGCACCGCCGTGCTCGGCCTCGGCGACATTGGCCCGCTCGCCGCCAAGCCGGTGATGGAGGGCAAGGCGGTCCTGTTCAAGAAATTCGCCGGCATCGACGTGTTCGACATCGAGGTCGACGAAAAGGACGTCGACAAGCTGGTGGACGCCATAGCCGCGCTGGAGCCGACCTTTGGCGGGATCAATCTCGAGGACATCAAGGCCCCGGAATGCTTTGAAGTCGAACGGCGGTTGCGGGAAAGAATGTCGATCCCGGTGTTCCATGACGACCAGCATGGCACCGCCATCATCGTCGGCGCCGCCGTGAGCAACGGGCTGCAACTCGCCGGAAAAAAGATCGGCGAGGCGAAAATCGTCGCCTCCGGCGCCGGCGCGGCGGCTTTGGCCTGCCTGAGCCTGCTGGTCGCCCTGGGCGCCAAGCGCGAGAACATCTTCGTCACCGATCTCGAAGGCGTGGTCTACAAGGGCCGCAACAAGCTCATGGACCCGCTGAAGGAGACTTTCGCGCAAGAGACTTCGGCCCGGACCCTCAAGGAGGTCATCGGCGGGGCCGATGTCTTCCTCGGCCTGTCGGCGGGCGGCGTGCTCAAGCCCGATATGGTCAAGGAGATGGCGGCGACGCCGCTGATTCTGGCTTTGGCCAATCCCCATCCGGAAATCCTGCCGGAGGAGGCGCTGGCGGTGCGCCCCGACGCGGTGCTGTGCACCGGACGCTCGGATTATCCCAACCAGGTCAACAATGTCCTGTGCTTCCCCTATATTTTCCGCGGCGCGCTCGATGTCGGCGCGACCACGATCAACGAGGCGATGAAGCTCGCCGTCGTCGAGGCCATCGCCGGGCTCGCCCATGAGCCGCCCTCCGACGTGGTCGCCCGCGCCGCCGGCGGCGTCGCCCCGGCCTTCGGCAAAAGCTCGCTGATCCCCTCGCCCTTCGATCCGCGCCTGATCCTGCGCATCGCCCCGGCGGTGGCCAAGGCGGCCATGGCCAGCGGCGTCGCCCGCCATCCGATCGTCGATTTCGACGCCTATCAGGCCAAGCTGGAAAGCACCGTGTTCCGCTCCGGCTTCATCATGAAGCCGCTGGTGCAGGCCGCCAAGGCCAGCCCGCGCCGCGTCGTCTATGCCGAAGGCGAGGACGAGCGGGTTTTGCGCGCCACGCAATCCGTGGTCGAGGAAGCCATTGCCCAGCCCATCCTGATCGGACGGCGCGCCGTGGTCGAGAAGAACTTGAAAAAGTTCGGATTGACCATTGAAATTGATAAAGATTTTCGATTGATCGATCCGGAAAACGATCCCCGCTACAAGGATTACGTGGCGACGCTGGTGTCGATCGCCGGCCGGCGCGGGCTCAACCCCGATCTGGCGCGCACTTTGGTGCGCACCAACGCCACGGTGATCGGCGCCCTGGCTTTGGCGCGCGGCGAGGCCGATGGCCTGCTGTGCGGGCTGGAAGGCCGCTACAGCAAGCAATTGGCGCTGCTCCAAGACATTATCGGCGTCGCCCCGGGGGTGAACGATTTCTCCGCCATGAGCCTGATGATCACCAACAAAGGGGCGTTTTTCATCGCCGACACCCATGTGCGCCGCGATCCCAGCGCCGCCGACATCGCCGAAACCGCCTTGCTCTGCGCCGTTCACGCCCGGCGCTTCGGCATTCAGCCGAAAGTCGCGCTGGTTTCGGATTCCGATTTCGGCTCCGACGAATCCCCCACGGCGCAGAAAATGCGCGCGGCGCTGGAGATCATCCGCCGCGACGCGCCCGATCTCGAGGTCGATGGCGAGATGAAGGCGGATTCGGCGCTGTCGCAGGAAAAAAGGCAACGCGCCTTCCCGCACACCACCTTGAAGGGCGTCGCCAATATTCTGGTCATGCCCAATCTGCCCGCCGCCAATATCGCCTATCAAATGACCAAGATGATGGCCGACGCCCTGCCGGTCGGGCCGATCCTGCTCGGCGCGGCCAAGCCGGCGCATATTCTGACGCCCTCGGTCACCGCGCGCGGCATAGCCAATATGACCGCCGTGGTTGTGGCCGAAGCGCAACACAAGGATGAAGATCAGGATATGGCCTGACCAAGGGCGCCCGAAATTCGATCCAATCGTGCTATATTAAGGGCAGTTGTTTCGCTTTGGGGCGAAAAAGCCATTGTCCTCCCGTTCATTTTCGCTCGGCGAAAAGCACGGGAGAGAGAAAGGTCGTCGATGGGATTCGCGTCAATTCATAAAATCGCCGCCGTGACTCTGCCGCTGCTGACCCTCGCGCTTCCGGCGCGGGCGGCGGAACGCGCCCTCTCGCCTGAATCTGCCAACGACTACGCCCGCGCCTGCGACGCCTATGGCGCCGGCTATTTCTCGGTCCCCGGCTCCGATCTCTGCCTGCAACTCGGCGGTGCGGCGATCGGCCAGCTTGAACTGCGCAGTCTGCCGCGCGCCGCCATCGCCCCTCGCGCCGGCTCGGCGCCGGAAACCGCAGCGCCGGCGGCGGAAACCGCCCTGGTCGGCGCGCTCGGCCTGGGCGCCGCGCTCGACGCCCGGCTCGCCACCGAGGCCGGCCTGGTCTCCGGCCATGTCGCGGCGCTGGCCGGCTATGCCGGGAGCGGCGACCCGCGCGGCTCGAGCCATCCCAGCGGCCTCGATCAGGCTTGGCTGCGCTGGGCCGGCTGGACGGTCGGACGCGCCCAGTCCAATTTCGACTTCTACGCCGACGCCTGGAATTATTCGCCGCTGCGCGGCTCCAACGCCCGCACCGAACAGATCGCCTTCACTTTTGCGCCCGCGCCGGGCGTCGCCGCGACATTGGCGCTGGAAAACAGCCGTGAACGGCGCAATCTCGTCGGCGAGACCGCCAATCCCGCCGCTTCCGCCGGCTACGCCGCTGGCGGCGCGCCCGATCTGGTTGGCGCGCTGCGCGTGGAAAACCCCTTTGGCGTCGCCCAGCTCAGCGGCGCGGCACATGAATTGCGCACCCGCTACGCCGCGCCGGCTTCGGTCGCGCCCGGCCAGCCCGACGCCGCCACCAGCTCGCAATGGGGCTTCGCCGCGCAGGGCGGGCTGAAGGTCAATCTGCCCAGCCTGTCCGACGCCGACGCCATGATTCTCCAGGCGACCTATGCGCGCGGCGCCTCGGCCTATGTCAGCGGCGATTCGCAAGCCAGTTTCGGCGGCGTCGACGATCCCGCCCATCCCGGCATCGCCAATCCGCGCTTGGCGAGTTCGCCGGGCTTGAGCGTCTATAATTACGATTGCGTCTCCGGCGCCCAGCCCTTCGGCCATTGCGACGCCTCCAGCGGTTACGCCCTGGTCGCGGCGCTGAAGCATTATTGGTCGCCGACCGTCTCCTCATCGCTGTTCGCCAGCTTTTTCGGCATGAATTACACGGATGCGGCGAAAGCGCCGGCGCCGGGCGCGGCGGGCGTCGGCAATTATCGCGAGACCCAGGTCGGCGGCAATCTGAGCTGGACGCCATTGAAAAATCTGATGGTCGGCGGCGAGGTCACTTATGGCCTGGGCAAGGCCGCCCCGGCCCAGCCCAATGGCGCCGCCGGCGACAAATGGAGCGCCGCCTCGGAATGGTCCGGACGCATCCGCGTGCAGCAGAATTTTTAAGGACTGCGTTACGTAAACCCATCTATTGACTTGCATTCGGCCGTGCTTCGCCGAAAACTGGCGAGCAGCTGAGTTCACGCCGCAAGATCGCGTCCCGATATCCCATTCATGGAGGCCGAATGTTCCTGCCCGGCGCCGCCTGCGCGAAAAGCGTTTTTGCCGGCGGATCGAGGGAACGCGCCCAAGACGGAGACGCGAGGTGACGCTGAGCACGGATCGCGCTCTGGAGACGGCCCTGGATCTGGGCATATTCGGCCTGGCGCGCGTCGGCGCCGATCTGACGCCGCGCGAGCGCCGGGGGCGGCTGATGGACTGGATGGCCGACGCGCCGGCGAAAATCACGGATAGCTCGGTGTTTTTCGCCATGGAGGCCGAATTCGCCGAGCTGCGCGCCGGCCGCCGCAACAAAATCGACCTGCCGGGCCTGCGCCTGCCGCCGCTGATCGACACGCCCTTCTCGCTCTGCGCGCTGCATGAGGCCGAAAGCGACGATTTCCTGCTGTTCGCCACCACCGATGGCGGCGCGCTGGAATTCGAGCGGCTGCTCGCCCATGAGCGTCGGCAGACCCAGATTTTGCAAGATCAGGCGCTGGCCGCGGGACGCGCGGCGCGCGAACAGGCCGCGCTCTATCGCGACATTGTCGAGACCGCCAGCGATCTGGTGTTCCGCCTCGATGAAGGCTTGCGCTTCACTTTCGTCAATACCGTCGCCGCGCGCTGGCTGGGCGGAACAGATGACGGCTGTCTCGGGCGCCGCGTGGACGAAGTCCTGGGTTCGTCCGCGGAGGAGTCCTGGGCCGCGCGTCTGGCGGACAAAGCCGCCCCCGCCTGCGAACAGGGCTGGTCCTTTGAACAGGGCTGGCGCCGCGGCGGCGGCGAGACCTTGTGGATCTGGTGGAGCGTGCATTGGGTCGAGAGCGGCGTTTCCGGAGAATATCAGGCGCTCGGCCGCGACATCACCGATCTGCGCCGGCTGCGCGCCGAGGCCGGCGCGCGCGCCGAGGAAGCCCGCGCCAATGCGGTGATGCGCGAAAGGCTGCGCATCGCCCATGATCTGCACGACACGCTGGTGCATTCGCTGGTGGCGCTGGCCCCGCAAATCCGCTTGATCCGCAAGGTCGCCGGCGCCGGCGCCGATCCCCGGCTGGTCGAGGAGCTGGACCTCGCCGAGGCCGCCGTGCGCGACGGCCTGACCCGCGCCCGCGCGGCGCTGGCCGATCTGCGCCGCCAGCCGGTCGAGCCGGAAGGGCTTGGCGCCGCGCTGGAAGACCTCGCCCGCCGCTTCGGCGCCCGCACCGGCGTCAATGTGCTGGTCGATCTCGACGCCCGCGCCCGAACCCTGGCGCAGGACAAGGCGGAAGCCTTTTTCCGCATCGTCGAGGAGGCGCTGCGCAATGTCGAACTCCACGCCCAGGCCAGCCGGATCGGCGTCTATCTCGCCGCCGACGACAGCGACGGCCTGACCCTGGTGATCGCCGACGACGGGCGCGGCTTCGATCCGGCGGTGACGCCCGCCGGCCATTTCGGCCTGATCGGCATGCGCGAACAGGCGGAGATGATCGGCGCCAGCTTCAGCCTCGATTCGGCGCCGGGCCTGGGCGCGCGGATCGTCATCGTCGCCCCGGCCCGGCCGAGCGAAAGTTTTGGCGCGGACATGCGTAAATAAATTCAGTTTGTCCGAGGGCGCAGCAAGTCCGCGCAAGATTTTTCGCCCGAACCGGGCCCGGCCCGGGTTCGCCGCGGACTTCTCGCCAAATCGGCGCGCCTTGGCGGAGATTTGCTGCCGCACAGCGCTTAACGCGTTGAATTGGCGTCAAATTGCATTCCATTGAAAAAGCAGCTAAATTTCCGCTCGAAAAAGCCTCGGTCGAGCTGACCGCCGCGTCCTGCGCCGCGGGACGATTTTTTTTAGGCGTCCGCCGGTTTGCGCCAGCGCGTCCCTGGAATATATTGCGAGATGCTTGTTTGAAGTTTTTTCAATTTTCGGCGGTCCAACCGTCAATCCGTTCCAACGCCGCCAAGGCTGGAGTTTCCAGTGCAGGATGAACGCATCCGCATTCTGATAGCGGAGGATCAACCCATGATCCGCCGCGCATTCGCGTCGACGCTGGCGCTGGAAAAGGACATGGAAATCGTCGCCCAGGCGGCGGACGGCGCCGAGGCCGTGCAGGCGGCGCGGCGCTGGCAGCCGCATATCGTGCTGATGGACATTCAAATGCCCCGGCTCAACGGCATAGCCGCGACGCGGCAGATTGTCCGCGACTGTCCCAAGGCCCAGGTGATCATTCTCACCACCTATGACACCGACGATCTGATTTTCGACGCCATTTGCGCCGGCGCCCAGGCCTATTTGCTCAAGGACGCCGAGGAAGAGGAAATTCTCGCCACCATCCGCTCGGTGTCGCGCGGCCATTCGCGCCTCGCCCCCAATGTGGCGCGCAAGCTGCTCGACGAGTTCCGCCGCGTTCGCCGCGTCCCCGTCCCGGTCGCAGGCGACGCCAGTCCGAGCGAGGCGCTGACCGAACGCGAGAACGACATTCTGCAACTGATCGTCGTCGGCAAGGGCAATAAGGAAATCGCCAATCAGCTCAAGCTGGCCGAGGGCACGGTGAAGAATTACGTCAGCCGCATCCTGGAAAAGCTCAACGCCCGCAGCCGCACCGAACTGGCGGTCAAGGCGCTGAACCGGCGTCTGGACTGATGCGACCGCAACCGGTCGTCGTTCTTGAATTTTCACGCGATCGCGGGGGAGGAGACCAATGACCACGGACCTCTGGATGCTCGTCGCCACCGCGCTGCTTTGCCTCGGCATACCCTTCATCTATGGCGCCGGCCGCTTTCTCCAGCCCGGCGGCGCCGCCTGGGCCGCCAGCAATCGCGAGACGCCGCTGCCAGTTCCCGAATGGACCCAGCGCGCGGTCAAGGCCCATGCCAATCTCCTCGAGAATCTCGCGCCCTTCGCCATTTTCGTCCTGGTCGCCCATGTCGCCGGCAGGGCCAATGCCGCCACGGCGCTCGGCGCGACGATTTTCTTCTGGGGGCGGGTCGCCCATCTGCTCGTCTATGTGCTCGGCATTCCCTATCTGCGCACGCTGGTCTGGTTCGGCTCGTGGATCGGCGGCTTGATGGTGGTCGTGCAATTGTTCAAGTAGGCCCGGGCGACACGCAGGCGATCTTTCCATCCGCTCCCCGCCGGCTATAGTGCGCGCCTGTCTAGAAAAGGCGCGAAATTCCACATGAGCGAAGCCAAGCCCCCGCTGCTTTCCGTCGAACAGGCCCTCGCCAATATCTTGGCTGCGGCGAAAGCGCCGCTCGGCGTGGAGGACGTCCAACTGGACCAGGCTTTCGGCCGCACATTGGCGCGCGATCTGAGCGCCAGGCGCAGCCAGCCGCCCAAACCGCTCTCCGCCATGGACGGCTACGCCCTGCGCGCCGCCGACGCCGCCTCGCCTCTGCGCGTGATCGGCGAATCCTCGGCAGGGGCGGGTTTTGACGGAATTTGCGGCGCCGGCCAGGCCGTACGGATTTTCACCGGCGCGCCAGTGCCAGACGGCGCCGACGCCGTGCTGATCCAGGAGGAGGCCCGGCGCGAAGGCGAGTTCGTCACCGCGCAAACCCCGGTCGCCGCCGGGAAAAACATCCGCCGCCCTGGAATCGATTTCCGCGAGGGCGAGACGATCCTGCCCGCCGGGCGGCGGTTAAGCCCCGCCGATGTCGCCTTCGCCGCCTCGGCGGACCACGCCTCCCTGCCGGTCGCCAGGCGACCGCGTCTTGGCGTTCTCTCCACCGGCGACGAACTGGTCGCGCCCGGCGAAAAACGCGGACCCGACCAGATCGTCGCCTCCAACGCCTTTGGCGTGCTTGGGCTGATCCGCGCCGCCGGTGGCCTCGGCGTCGATCTCGGCGCCGTTCCCGACCGTTCCGAGGCCATTGAGGCCGCCATCCGCCACGCCCTGGCGGCCCAGGTCGATGTGCTCGTCACCATTGGCGGCGCCTCGGTCGGCGACCGCGATTTCGTGCGCGGCGCCCTGGCGCATGAGGGCATGGCGCTGGAATTCTGGAAAATCGCGATGAAGCCCGGCAAGCCGCTGATCCACGGGCGCATCGGCGCCACCCAGGTTCTCGGATTGCCGGGCAACCCCGTCTCGGCGGCCGTTTGCGGCGAGCTTTTCCTCAAACCGCTGATCCGCGCGCTGCTAGGCGATCCGCAGGCCGGCGCCGACCGCTGCGAGCCCGCCGTCGCCGGCGCCGATCTCAAAGCCAATGGCCCGCGCCGCGAATTTTTACGCGCGACATTGAGCTTTGACGCTACGGGACGGATCGTCGCAACGGCGCAACAGCATCAGGACAGCTCGCTGCATTCCGTGCTGGCGCGCTCGCAGGCGCTGATCCAGCGCGACAGCGACGCCCCCGCCTGCCCACGCGGCGGCGCGGTGAGGATTTTGCGGCTGACGGAGTTGATTTAGCGTTTTCGAATTTACGCGCTGGCGCATGTTCCCGAAAGCTGAGTGCGGTTTTCGGACAAAAATATACGACAACACAATAGACTAGAGTCTGTTCGGTGAACCGGAGCTCCCCGAACAGACTCTAGGGGGCGTGAGGCCATATCGGGCTTTCGCATGAAGGAGACATGGCCGCGCCCTGGCGATGGACTTGCGCCGTTTCATCGATTGCAAGGGCGCGCCTGGTCCGATAATGACGATAACGATGGTTCTCTTCGGAGATCAAAAGGGAACACGGTGACAGCGGCGACGCCCAATCCGTGACTGCCCCCGCAACTGTAAGCGGCGAGCCTTTCGCAAACAAAGCCACTGGGAAACCGGGAAGGCGAGCGTCAGGCGAAGACCCGCGAGTCAGGAGACCTGCCATCGCCGTGCAGCCGATCTCGGGCGAGGTGACCGACGATTTGTTTCCGACCCTCGGGATCGCGCTGTTTTCATTGTCCAGCGCATGCGAGGGTTCCATGCCAGCTCTGTTTTTCCGTCTCACCGCCGACGAGGGCCTGCGCCGTCGTCTGATCGGGCTTTTCGCCGGACTCGTCGCGGCCAATGTCCTTGTCTGGGTCTGGGCGCTCGTCGCCCTGCACGACCGCCCGGTTCTGCTGGGCTCGGCCATGCTGGCCTATACATTCGGCCTCCGGCACGCCGTCGACGCCGACCATATCGCCGCGATCGACAACGCCACGCGCAAGCTGATGCAGGAAGGCAGGCGGCCGGTGGCGCTGGGCCTGTTCTTCTCGCTCGGCCACTCGACCATCGTCGTGCTGATGTCGATCGCCGTCGGATTCGCCACCGCGGCGCTCAGCGCGCGTTTCGAAGATTTCAAGGCGGTCGGCGGCGTCATAAGCACCGGCGCCTCGGCTGCGTTTTTGCTCCTGCTGGCCCTGTTCAACATCCTTGTGCTCATTTCGGTGTTCCGCACTTTTCGCGCGGTCCAGAGCGGAGCGGCTTTTGTCGAGGAGGATTTCGACATTCTTCTGAACAGCCGGGGATTGCTCGCCCGCCTGTTCCGGCCGATCTTCGGCATTGTCAGCAGGAGCTGGCATCTTTATTTCATCGGTTTCCTGTTCGGCCTCGGCTTCGACACCGCGACCGAAGTGGCGTTGTTCGGCATAGCGGCGACGGAATCCGCCAATGGCGCCTCCTTCGGCACGCTGCTGGTCTTTCCAGCCCTTTTCACCGCCGGCATGTCGCTGGTGGATTCGGCGGACGGCGCCTTGATGCTGGGCGCCTATGGCTGGGCCTTCATGAAGCCGATCCGCAAACTCTATTACAATCTGACGATAACCGCGATTTCAGTGATCGTCGCCTTGGTCATCGGCGGCGTCGAGACGCTGGGGCTGATTGCCGGCTATTTCAAGCTTGAAGGCGCTTTCTGGTCAGCGATCGGCGCGTTCACCAGCAGTTTTGGCTTGCTTGGCTATGGAATCGTCGCGATTTTCGCTTTGAGCTGGGTCGTTTCGGCCTTGATCTACAAGATCATGGGCTATGACGCCGTCGAGGCCCGCATCGCCTCGTCCTCGACCAACCAATCCCCATAGGGCGATTTCGACCGGACGTTTCCCTGCGTCGCCTTGCGTCAAATCGGTGAGCCCGGTCACAGGCCCCATAGACGGAATGCGGAGCGCGACCCCGCCCGCGACCCCAAGCGGCCCTCCGGCGGCGCTCCGAGCCGACCGATCCGGGACGCAGAACTGAAAAGGAAAACGGCGAGGCCTGTCTTCGGACCCCGCCGTCTCGCTTTACCCGAACCGTGTCTCGCGGTTTTCGGGGAAACTTTTGAGCTCTGTCACAATCCCGCCAGGAAGCTGGAGGGATCGACGGGCTTGTGGCCCTTGCGCAGCTCGAAATGCAGTTGCGGCGACGCGACATTGCCGCTCTGGCCGGAGAGCGCGATTACCTGGCCGCGTTTGACCGTGTCGCCGCGCTTCACATTGATCGAGCCATTATTGGCGTAGACGCTGTCGAAACCGTTGGGGTGGTGGATCAGCACCAGATTGCCGTAGCCTTTCAACTCGCTGCCGGCATAGGTGACGATGCCCGATTCGGCGGCCTTGACCGCTGTGCCTTCGGGCACGGCGATATTGATGCCGTCATTGCCGCCATTGCCATAGGCCTGGATCACCCGGCCGCGCGCCGGCCAGCGGAATTCCGGATTGGCGGAGTCCACGGCGCTTGTGGGTTCCGGCGCGGTGCGCGCGGTGGCGTCCTCCTGGGGCGCGGCGACGCGCGCCTGCTTTTCGACCTTCACCGCCTCCTGAACCGGGGCCGGCGCCGGTTCGGCCAGGGCGACTTTCGCCTGAGCGGCCTTGGCTTGCGCGGCGGCCTGCGCCTGGGCGAGCTTTTCCGCCTTGGCCTGATCCTTCTGCGCCTTCAGCGCCAGTTTTTGCGCCTGGGCCGTTTCGGTCCTTTTCCGCTCTGTTTCGGCCGCGGCTTCCTTCATCGCCGCGGCGCGGGCTTCGGCCAGCTTGGCCTTGCGCGCCGCCAGCGGATCGGCCGCCGGCTTTTGCGGCGCGACCGCCGCTTCTTCCTCTTCGGTCTCGACCTGGGACTTGGCGCCGGTGGTCATCGCATAGCGAGGCTGGGGCTGGACCTTGGCCGGCGCGACTTCGGCGACGCCGCGAAGGCGCGGCGCTTCCGCCGCCGGCTGGGGTTGAGCCTGAGCCGAGCGGTTGGCGCTATAGACAGGAATGGTCAGCCTCGACCCCGGCTGCACCTGCGACGCCGTGCGATAGCCGTTGAGCGTCAGCAGCGTCTCGACCGGCACCCCATATCGATTGGCGATCATGCCGGCGGTTTCGCCCTGGGCGACAACCACCGGGGCGCCGCCGTCGATGGACCAGCCGCCGACGCGCGCCGCCGCGACGCGGGGCGTGGCGACGGGAGCGACGCGGGGCGTGGAGATCGCCGCCTGGACTGGCGCCGAGACCGCCGGGCGCGAAGAAACTCTTGGCGCGGACAAGGGCGTCGACGAGATCGGCGAGGAGACGATCGGGGCCGGCGGAATCGGATCGGCGCGGTTCATCGACACCGGCGCCGGGCGCGATTGATAGCGCGGCGGCGCGTCGGGGCGCGAGGCCCCATCGTCGAAGGTCTTAAAAGTCTCGGAAAAGAAATCCTTCTTCTCCGGCGCATTGACCGTGCCGGTCGGCGTTCGGTCGTAACGTTTGGACCCGTGGAAGGGATTGCCGAAGGGATCGTCCAGCCGGCTGGAATCGGCGCATCCCGAGAGCGCCAGAGCCGCGACGCCCGCCAGCAACAGCCGCATGGCGCCTTCTTTCCGCTTCTGCCCTTGATTCATGACGCAACCCACAAACACGATACTCATGAGGGCATTTAACGCCATACGGGTTAAAGGAGCGTTTAAGATGAATCGGAATTCATCGTCCGAGCTAAGGTTAAGTTGCGGTTTACCTTAAGGTATGAGCGAAATCAGGCCGATGCGAACAGGCCATGCAGCAAAATTTGTGCTTGGCAGGGGCCAAGGCTTTCAAGAATGAGCTTGTCGCCGGCCTCGCGGCGATAAATCAGCCGTTCGGCCTTTTCGCCCAGCGGCCGCGCGGCGATCAGGGCCCCGCCCTCGCCTAGCGCGCCAAGCAGGCTTGGCGGCGGCTCGGCCATCGCGCCATGGACGACGATCCGGTCGAACAGGCCGAGCGCCGGGGAAATCTCATGGCCGTCGGCCCAGAGCGCCGCCACGTTCTTGATTCGCAATTGCTCCAGCCGCTTGCGCGCGGCGCGGGCCAGCGAATCGAAACATTCCAGCGTGACCACGTCGCGCGCCAGGCCCGCGAGCACAGCCGCCGACCAGCCCGAGCCGGTCCCGACCTCCAGCACGCGCATATGCGGCTCGACCGCCAGCGCGGCCAGCGTCAGCGCCAGGGCGCTGGGCTGCTCCATGGTCTGGCCGCAGGGCAAGGGCAGCGCGATGTCGCGGAGCGCCAGATCGACCTGTTCCGCGCCGACGAAATTTTCGCGCGGCGCCGATTCCAGCGCGCGCAATAGCGAAACATCGCCAAAGCCCTTTCCGCGCAAAAGCAGCATCAGTTGCGCCATGGCCTGCGCCCGCGCCGCCGTCCGCGCGCTGGCGGCGGCCGAGGGAAAGGGCGGGCGCGAGGGGCCCATCAGGCGAACAGGCCGGAAAAATGCTTGAGCGCGGCGTCGTCGGTGAGATCCAGGCGCAACGGCGTCGCCGAAATGCGGTTCTGCGCGACGGCCTCGAGATCGGTGCCGACTCCGGGCAAAAATGTCGGGCGCTCGAAGGCGATCCAGTAATAGGGATTGCCGCGCCCGTCATGGCGGGCGTCGATCTTCATCAATTCCTGCGCGCGGCGGCCCTGGCGGACCAGCGCCACGCCCTGAACCTCCTCCGGCTTGCAGGCGGGAAAGTTCAAATTCATCAAGACGCCTTCAGGCAGGCCGCGCGCCAGAATCTTCTCGATCAGCGGGGCGGCGTGGGCCTCGACGCAATCCCAATGCGCGCCGGCGGGCGAATAGCATTGCGACAGGGCGATGGAAGGAAAGCCAAGCAATGTGCCTTCCATGGCGCCGGCGACGGTGCCGGAATAGGTGACGTCCTCGGCGACATTCTGGCCGCGATTGACGCCCGACAGGATCAGGTCGGGCGGGGCCTCGGCCATGATTTTTCGTACGCCCATGATGATGCAGTCGGTCGGCGTGCCCTTAACGGCGAAATGCTTTTCGGAAATCTTGCGCAGGCGCAGCGGATCGGACAGCGACAGCGAATGGGCGACGCCGGACTGGTCGGTTTCCGGCGCGACCACGGTGACGTCCTCGGCGAGGCTGCGGGCGATGCGTTCGAGCACGGCCAGGCCGGGAGCGTGAACCCCGTCGTCATTGGTGATGAGAATGCGCATGAAGGCCCGCCCAATTCGCGAAAAGACATTTGGCGGCGTTTATAGCGCGTCCGCACGCCGCGAACAGCCCGCGCGCGCGTCGCGCCGGCACAAGGATGGACTGGACATCGGCCTTCGGCGCCGCCATAGTCCGCCGCGAAAACTCCGGCCCGGCATTTTGGATTCGCGCGATGAAATGGCTCCTGCAAACCTTCACCTGGTGGAATGAGCAGACCCTGACCACCCGTCTGCACACTTGGCTTCATGGCGAGCGGGTCGGCGAGGACCAGTTCGGCAATGTCTATTACCGCTGGAAAGGCGGCAAGATCGATCCGGCGCTGGGCTTCAACCGCCGCTGGGTGATCTTCAAGGGCGAGGCCGAGGGCTCCAAGGTTCCACCTGGCTGGTACGGCTGGCTGCATCACCAGACCGACGCCTTGCCTAGCGAAAGCGATTACAAGCCGCGCGACTGGGAAAAACCCTATCTTCCCAACCAGACCGGCACGCCCAACGCCTGGCGCCCCCAGGGCTCGACTCTCGCCGCCGGCCTGCGTCCCGCCGCCACCGGCGATTATCAGCCCTGGACGCCGGACGCCTGAGCCGCGCGAAACAATGCGGCTTTCGCTCCTCGCCCTGTCTTTCGCCACCGGGCTTTGCGCCACCGGCTTTTGCGCCGGGTTGTCCGCGCGCGCCGATGAAATCCGCAATCCCACCGCGATTTTCGCCGGTCTCGACAAGATCACCGGGCGGATCATCAGTTTCGACGTCGCCATGGACGAGACGGTGCAATTCGGCACCTTGCAGATCACCCCCCGCGTCTGCCTGACGCGGCCGCAGACCGAGGCGCCGCTCACCGACTCCTTCGTCGAGGTCGACGAAATCGAGAGCGCCAAGAGCCTCAAACGGATTTTTTCCGGCTGGATGTTTTCCGCCAGCCCCGGCCTGCATGGCGTCGAACATCCCGTCTATGACGTCTGGTTGAAAGATTGCAAGGGCGGCAAACAGGTGGTGGCCTCGCCGCCGCCCGCCGCCGCGCCCGCCGTCAATGCCCCGCCGCCCGCCAATGCGCTGCCGGCGCCGCCGCCGGAGCGCAAGCCGCGCCGCACCATCAAGCCGCAAGAGCCGGAAGAGCCCAAGGTGGACGCGCCGTCCGTCGAACCGGCCCCGGAGCCGCCTCCGCCCGCCAATGGCGCGGAACCTGCGCCGCTCGGTCCGCCGGTCGAAGTCGGCGCGCCTCCGGGCGCGGGCGCGCAACCGCCTGCGGGCGTCGCCGATCCCGGCGCGCCGCCGCCGCCCAAGCCGAAAAAGCCGAAAAAACGCAGGCCGCCGCCCGCCGACGACGGGCTCTCGCCCGGCGGCGAAAGGCTGCCGCTGGAGCCCAACGGCCAGCCGCGCCGCGAAAGGCTCGAGCCGGTGTCGCCGGGCATTCTGCCCCGAGACCTGTTCTAGGGTATTGTTATACCACAGATTTTTATTGAACAATCGGAGCCGCTTTGCGCGAATGGGCGCGAGCGAAATTCAGTGCAGCGAAATGACCAGGCCGCTGAGGTCGAGATTGGCGATCAGGCCGATCTGGCGGCCCTGCAATTCGAGAACCGCGCCCTTGTCATTGGTCAGCGCGATCACCCGCGCGCCGACCGCCACCGCCACGCCAGCGCCGCCAGCCCCGTAAACGCCCGCGACGTCCGAGGCGCGGCCGATGTGGCTGACCCGGCCATGAAATTCCGTTTTCGACAGGCCGAACACCAGGCCGGCGTCGAGGCCGCCGATCGACAGCGGGTAACGCCGCCCGTGAAAGATCAGCACGCCCGAGCCGCCATTCGCGCCGAGGAACCAGCCGCCCTTGACCACGGTCATGCGGATCGAGCCGCTGTCGGCGCGGGCCGCGCTTGGAAGGCTCACGCCGAGCACAACGATCGGAGCGACAAAAGCTGCAAAAATGCGACGCCAGTTTTTCATGTCGGAACGCTCCCCGATTTCAGTTGATCCGCTGAAATCATAGGCGCTTTGAAAAGGCATGGGAAGCGGGCCGCCGCGCCGGGATCTTCGATGGGTTCCCGCGCGGCTCAAACGGCGCGGGCGATCATGTCCCAGGGCGCGATGACGCCGGCTTCGATAAGACGACGGAGATTGGCGAGTTTTTGCGCCACACTCGGCCCCATCAGCAATCGCGGCCCCAAAGGCGAAGGCGCGCCCGCCCCCTGTGGCGGCGTTCGCGCAAAAAACTCCAGGGCGAAATCGCGACGATTTCGCTGTTTCACCAATTCGAAGCCGGCGCCGGCGAGCGCGCGCAGATAGGCCTCCGGGCGGGCGACAAAGCTTTCCTCGGCGGCGGAGGCCCAGGGCAAGGGGAAGGCGAGCTCGCCGGCGCCGACGCGCATGATGTCATAGACGCCGAGCGCACCGCCCGGCTTGAGCACACGGCGCGCCTCGGCGAACAGACGGGGCTTGTCGGCGATGTTCATGCCGACGTGCAGCACATAGGCGCCGTCGAATGTTTGCGCGGCGAAAGGCAGTGCGGTCGCGCTCGCCTGCTGGTAATCGACCCGGTCGCCGAGGCCCAGCCGTTGCGACAGCGTGGCCGCCGCGTGCACATAATCCTCGGTGAGATCGATCCCGCTCACGCGGCAACCCTGTTCGAGGGCGAAATAGCGCGAGGCGCCGCCTATGCCGCAGCCAATATCGAGCAGAGCCATGCCGGGACGGGCCGCCAACTGGCTGGCGAACTCCACGGTCGCCTGCCGCCCGCCGATGTGAAATTCGTCGAGGCCGCCGAGATCGGCGGCGGTCAGCCGGTCGATATCCTTGCCCGCCGCCTTGAGCGCGGCGAGAATCGTCTCGTCGAGACGTCCTTGCGCGTAATGCGCGGCGACCTGCGACTCAACCGCCATTGCGCGCCCTCCCCTGGCCTTGCGCATCAAGCGCGCTGTCGCCACGCGCCAGCCCTAAAATCGCCTCGGGGGGCGCGTCTTTCGGCAGCGCATAAAAATCCGCCTGATGCTGGAGCGCCTGGCGCAGGCGGCGGTGATATTCGGCGCGGGAAATCTCCACAGCGCCCAGGCTGGCGAGATGCGGCGTAAGGAATTGCGCGTCGAGCAGCGTGTAACCGCCGCGCCTGAGCCGGGCGACCAGATAGGCCATGCAGATTTTCGAGGCGTCGGTTTCGCGGTGGAACATGCTTTCGCCGAAAAACCCGCCATTGAGCGCCACGCCATAGAGCCCGCCGACCAGTTCGCCCTCGCGCCAGGCCTCGACGGTGTGAACGAAGCCATGGGCGAACAATGCGCCATAGAGTTCGGCTATGCGGCGGTTGATCCAGGTTTTTTCCCGGCCGGGCCGGCTTTCGGCGCAGCCTTGGAGCACGGCGAAAAAATCATGATCGATGCGGATGTCGAATTTTTGCGCCTTGATCGCCTTGGCCAGGCTTCTGGCGACGATAAAACCATCGAGCGGAAACACGCCGCGCTTTTTCGGATCGTACCAGCCGAGATCGTCGGAGTCGGCGTCCTCGGCCATGGGGAAAACCCCGGCGGCATAGGCGCGCAGCAGAAGTTCAGGGGTGAGCGCGTCGGCTTGCGCATCGGCTTGGGACATGGGCCATTGTCGCCGCGCGACAAAAATTCGACAAGCGGAATTCGCCGAAACCGCGGCGGCGCCATCGCGCTGAGTCCTCAACCTGATCTCGACGGGGAGTTGCAACGAACCGGCGAGCGTGGATACTGCGCTCGCCTGACCATTTAGAGAATGCGCAGCGAATTCGAATTCGGCGCTCGGGCGCCAGATCGACGCTGTTCAGCGCACGTGAGCGGCGATATTTCGACTCAACGAACGCCCCGTCGGCCAGATGATGTCAACGCCAAAGGCGTCATCGCCGACAAAGCCCGGCGCAGGCTTGTAGACAATGAGGAAACCGCGATATTTGCGACCTTCGCATGCTTTTTTCTTATCCGTTTCCGCGAAATGAAGAGTTGCGACATCCGATTGTTCGGAAATGATCAGCTCGCCATGCTCCGGTTGCCGGGTTGAACGCACCGAAACCTTGCCCATTTCGGTACAGTCGTCGCGCAAGGTGCCGATATAGAAGCCGACCCGCAATTCGCTCCCCGCCGCAACCGCCAGATTTTCGGCGGTGACGCTGGCGTTCGACCAGGTGCGGACGGCAGGTTGGGAGCTATTGCAGCCGGATAGCAGAAGGACGCCAAGAAAAACGGAAGCGAGCGGCGAAATACGCATGTCGAACCTCGGAATCATCACGTGACAGAAGCAGCTTGCGCATAACCGATGGCCGTCGCTGTTAGCAAGCCGCCCTTCGACATGGACGCGAAAAATGCGACGAACGTTCAAACGGTCCCGACGGCGCGGGACATTGCGGCTTTGCTGGAATTCGGCGCGGCCAGCGAGGCTTGGCTCACAAATCCGGCCAATTCATTCGGCCCGTCCAACATGGCCATCGACGAAAATCAGCTTTTCTTGCGCATCGGCGCGCCAATAGACATAGGCGTCCGGCTCGCCCCATTTGCTCGCGCGCCAACGCGCGCCTTCCGCGCTTTCGTCATTGGCGCAGGGGGCGACGATCTCAAAGCCCTGACGCAGCAGGTCGTCGCGCAAAGTCGCGGCGGGTTGTCCGAGGGGGTAAAGCGCCTGGAGCTTTTGCCCGAAAGCCGTGGGCGGGCGGGCGCCATGCTTGCGGCGTTCGCTCTGCTCGTAGAGCGAACGCGACGGACAGGGGGCGCCGGCGAAACCCTCGTCGGCGAAGCCGGCGATCAGCGCCGGCGGCGCGGCGGCGCCGGAAAAGGCCCAGAAGCCAAGGCCGAGCAGAATCAGGCCCAGAACAACCGGCAGCCGCATCAGCCCTCGTAAGCGTCCATGCCGCCATCGGCCAGAAATTTTTCCAGCCAGTGAATGTCATAGGCGCCGTCCTGAATGTCGCTGTTGCGCACCAAAGCGCGAAACAGCGGCAGGGTCGTGTCTATGCCGTCGACGATGAATTCGTCGAGCGCGCGGCGCAGGCGCATCAGCGCCTCGTTGCGGGTGCGGCCCTGGACGATCAGCTTGCCCACCATGGAGTCGTAATTCGAGGGAATCACATAGCCCTGATAGACCGCCGAATCGACGCGCACGCCGACGCCGCCGGGCGGGTGATAATAGAGAATCTTGCCGGGCGAAGGCCGGAAGGTGGCGGGATGCTCGGCATTGACGCGGCATTCGATGGCGTGGCCGCGCAGGTCGATGTCGGCCTGGGTATAGGCGAGCGGCGCGCCGCTGGCGATCTTGATCTGCTCGACGATCAGATCGAGGCCAGAGATCATCTCGGTGATCGGATGCTCGACCTGAATGCGCGTATTCATTTCGATGAAATAAAACTCGCCGTTCTCGTAGAGGAACTCGATGGTGCCCGCGCCGGAATATTTCAGCTTGCGCATGGCGTCGGCGCAGATTTCGCCGATCTTGTTGCGCTGGTCCTGATTGAGCGCCGGCGAGGGGGTCTCCTCCAGCACCTTCTGGTGGCGGCGTTGCAGGGAACAGTCGCGCTCGCCGATGTGAATGGCGTTGCCGAGGCCGTCGCCGAGAATTTGAATCTCGATATGGCGCGGCTTTTCCAGATATTTTTCCAGATAGACGGCGTCGTCGCCGAAAGCCGCCTTGGCCTCGGTGCGCGCCGAAGTCAGCGCGTCCGACAGATCCTCGGCGTTGCGGGCGACCTTCATGCCGCGCCCGCCGCCGCCGGCCGCCGCCTTGACCAGCACCGGGAAGCCGATTTCCAGACCGACCCGCATGGCCTCGTCATCGTCGGTGATGCCGCCTTCCGAGCCGGGCACACAGGGGATGCCCAAGGAGCGCGCCGTGCGCTTGGCCTCGATCTTGTCGCCCATGATGCGGATGTGCTCGGCCTTGGGGCCGATGAAGCCAATGTTGTGATCGGCGAGAATATCGGCGAATTTGGCGTTTTCCGACAGAAAACCATAGCCGGGATGCACCGCGTCGGCGCCGGTGATTTCGCAGGCGGCGAGCAGAGCGGGAATGTTGAGATAGGAATCGCGCGCCGGCGGCGGTCCGATGCACACCGATTCGTCGGCGAGCTTGACATGCATGGCCTCGGCGTCGGCGGTGGAATGCACGGCGACCGTGGCGATCCCCAATTCCTTGGCGGCGCGCAGGATGCGCAGGGCGATTTCGCCGCGATTGGCGATGAGGATTTTTTCGAACATTTAGGCGATCACCACCAGCGCCTGGCCATATTCCACGGGCTGGCCGTCCTCGACCAGAATGGCGGTGACCGCGCCGGTCTTGTGGGCGACAATGTCGTTGAACGTTTTCATCGCCTCGATCAGCATCACCTTCTGGCCCACGGTGACATGGGAGCCGACCTCGATGAAGGGCTTGGCGTCGGGGCTGGGGCGGAAATAGGCGGTGCCGACCATGGGCGATTTCAGCGCGTCGGCGTGATCGACAGCGGCTTTTTCGGCGGCCGCGGGCGCGGCGGCGGGGGCCGCGGGGGCGGCGGCCAGATAGGTCGGGGCGGGCGCGGCGGCGGCGGCGACAAAAGCCTGGCGGGCGACGCGAATGCGCAAATCGCCCTTCTCCACCTCGATTTCGCTCAGATCGGTCTCGCTCAGCAGCAGCGCGATCTCGCGCACCAGCTTGCTGTCGATCTTCTCGGCGGCGGGGGCGCGGGCTGGTTTGGCGGCGGCGGGGGTTTTGGCCATTGTTCCTGTGAGCCTCTGTTGCGGCGGGTTTTTTGCCGGCGGGCGAGGAACGCCGCCGATGAATTTTGCAGTGCAATGTCCGCCGTATAAAGCTTTTAATGGGGCAATGAAAGAGGCGCGGGTTAAAACCCACAGGCTCGCCTTGTTTTTACCGTGCCGCCACACTAGTTTCGCCTGACATACGCGGCATGCCGCAAATCCGGAGGTTTCGCCATGGGCGGTCTATCCTTGCCCCATCTTTTGCTCGCGGCCGTCATCATCCTTGTGCTGTTTGGCGGCAAGGGCAAGATTTCCGAATTGATGGGCGATGTCGCCAAGGGCATTAAAAGCTTCAAAAAAGGCCTCGCCGACGACGAGGCCCCCGCCCCCGCGCCGGAGGCCTCCAAGACCATCGACCATCAGCCCCCGGTGGCGCTGGACGCCGCGCGCGACCCGAACAAGGTTGGATAAACAGCCTCCATGTTCGATTTCGATGTGGGCAAGCTGCTGCTGGTCGGCATTGTCGCCCTGATCTTCATTCCGCCCAAGGATCTGCCGCAGGCGCTGCGGCAGCTTGGCAAGCTCATGGGTCAGGCCCGGCGCATGGCGACGGATTTCCGCGCCCAGTTCGACGAGGCCCTGCGCGATTCCGAACTGCATGAACTCAAGGACGAGTTCAACCAGCTCAAGCAGAAAACCTCGGTCGAAGGCGCGATGAACCGCATCGCCGACATGATTGAAGTCGATCCCGCCAGCAAGATCGACGAGGAGCATGCGGAACTGGCGCGGCAAGCCTATGGCAAGCCCGCCGAACCGGCCACTGTCGAGCCGACCCAGGCGGACAAGACCGAGCCGGAAAAGACCGAGCCGGAAAAAGCCGGAATCGAAATAAGCGACCTGCGTCCGCCGCCGGCGCCGGACATGAAATCATGACTCAGGAAGACATTGACGCCACCAAGGCGCCGCTGATCGAGCATTTGATCGAGCTGCGGTCGCGGCTGATCCAGGCCCTGGGCGCCTTTCTCGCCGCTTTCATCGTCTGCTTCTATTTCTCCCATGAAATCTACAATGTGCTGCTCGGCCCCTATGTGTCCGTGGTCGGCGCGGAAAACGCCAAGCTGATCGCCACCCATTTTCTCGAGCAGTTTTTCACCCAGTTGAAACTCTCCATGTTCGGCGCGGGCTTCATCGCCTTTCCGATCATCGCCCTGCAAATCTACAAATTCGTCGCGCCGGGGCTTTATGCCCACGAGCGCCAGGCTTTCGCGCCCTATCTGCTGGCGACGCCGGTGTTTTTCTTTCTCGGGGCGCTGCTGGTCTATTTCGCCGTCATGCCCTTTCTCATCAAGTTTTCGGTGAGTTTTCAGCAATTGGGGGTCAAGGGCGAGCCGACCATCGAGCTTTTGCCGAAAGTCAGCGAATATTTGTCGCTGATCATGACCCTGGTGTTCGCCTTCGGCGCGGCCTTCCAGCTCCCGGTGATTCTGACCCTGCTCGGCCATATCGGCATTATCGACAAGGCGTTTTTGACCGAGCACCGCCGCCACGCCATTGTCGTCATCACCATTATCGCGGCCATTCTGACCCCGCCGGACGTGATCTCCATGTTGTCGCTTGTCCTGCCCATGGTCCTGCTCTACGAAGGCGCGGTTTTCGCGGTGGGGCTGATCGAGAAAAGTCGCGCCAAAACCGCCTGAGTTCCAGGATTCGCAAATGCACGACATCAAGACGATCCGCGACGATCTCGCCGGCTTCCGCGCCGATCTTTTGCGGCGCAAGCCTGACGAGGCCACCGCCGACGCGCTGATCGCCCGGCTGGTCCAACTGGACGACGCGCGCAAAGCCGCGATCCAGAAGGCGCAGGCCGCGCAGGAGCGCCGCAACGCCGCGTCCAGGGAAATTGGCGCGGCGATGAAGGCCAAGGACGCCGCGCTGGCCGAAAAGCTCAAGGCCGAAGTCGCGGAACTGAAGGAATTTATGGGCGCGCTCGAGGCCGAGGAGCGCGACGCCATCGCCGCACTCGAGCGCGAATTGGCGGCGATTCCCAATCGCCCCCTGCCCGAGGTTCCCTTTGGCGCCGATGAGAATGACAATCCCGAAGTCCGCAAGGTCGGGACGCCCGGCGCGTTTGCTTTCAAACCCAAGGAACATTTCGAGCTCGGCGAAGCCTTGGAGATGATGGATTTCGAGGCCGCTTCAAAAATTTCCGGCGCGCGTTTTGTGGTGCTGAAAAGCAAGCTGGCGCGGCTGGAGCGGGCGCTGTTGCAGTTCATGCTCGATCTGCATACGGATCAGCATGGCTATCAGGAGGTGGCGCCGCCGCTGCTGGTGCGCGACCGCGCCATGTTTGGCACGGCGCAATTGCCGAAATTCAAGGACGACCAGTTCGCTGCTCTGTCGCTGGTCGGCGTCGAGGGCCTGCGCGATACGCTGGAGCAGGCCGAGGCCACCGGAGGCGACGCTGCGAAAATCGCCGCTTTGCCGAAGGCCGAGAGCTTCGACATCGATCATTTCTGGCTGATCCCCACCGCCGAAGTCCCACTGACCAATCTGGCGCGCGAAAGCATTGTGGACGAAGCGGCGCTGCCCCTGCGCATGACCGCCGGCACCCAGTGTTTCCGCGCCGAGGCCGGGGCGGCCGGGCGCGACACGCGCGGCATGATCCGCCAGCATCAGTTTTCCAAGGTCGAACTGGTGTCGATCGCGACGCCGGAACAGGCGCTGGAAGAACATGAACGCATGACCGGCTGCGCCGAGGAAGTTTTGAAAAAGCTGGGACTCCCCTATCGCGTGGTGCTGCTGTGCACTGGCGATATGGGTTTCGCCTCGCAGAAAACCTATGACATCGAGGTCTGGCTGCCCGGCCAGGACCGCTATCGGGAAATCAGCTCCTGCTCGGTCTGCGGCGATTTTCAGGCCCGGCGCATGGGCGCGCGCTATCGCCCGGCCGATGGCAAGGGAACGCGATTCGTCCATACGCTCAACGGCTCAGGCGTGGCGGTCGGCCGCGCGCTGGTCGCCGTGCTGGAAAATTACCAGAACGAGGACGGTTCGATCACCGTGCCCGAGGTTTTGCGGCCCTATATGGGCGGTCTCGAGCGGATCGCGCGCGGATAAAAAAACCGGAGTCGCCTGATGGCCGCCGCCCTTGCCGGAATTTTTCTCTGCCAGTTGCTCGGCGAGGGAGTGAGCCGTTTTTTCGGCCTGCCCCTGCCCGGCCCGGTGATCGGCATGGGGCTGATGTTCCTGTTCCTGCTGGTTCGCGGCGGCCAGGGCGGCGATAAAATTCCGAAGAACCTCGCTGCGGTGAGCGATTTCCTGCTCGGCCATTTGTCGCTGCTGTTCGTGCCCGCCGCCGTCGGTCTGATGCGCTATTTCGACCTGCTCGGCGCCAACGCCTTTTTGCTCGCCGCAGCGCTGGTGGTTTCCACCGCCGTGGCCATGGCCGTCACCGCCCTCAGCTTTTCCTGGCTCGCCGGAAAACCGCCGGGAGGCGGCCAGCCATGATCGAGAAGGTTTTGGCCGGCCATGACGATTTCTTCGTCTATCTCTCCTCCTCGCCGCTGACCTGGCTGACCCTGACGCTGGTCGCCTATGTGATCGCCGACGGAATTTCGCTGCGCTTTGGCCGCCATCCCGCGTTGAATCTGGTGGCGCTGGCCGCCGCCATGATCATCGCCGCGCTGAAGCTGACGGGAACCAGCTACGAGACCTTTTTCGCCGGGGCGCAATTCATCCATTTCCTGCTGGGCCCGGCGACGGTGGCCCTGGCCATTCCGCTTTATCGCAATGTCGACAAGGTCCGGGCCGCCGCCTTGCCGATTCTCGCCTCGCTGGCCGCCGGTTCGCTCGCCGCGATTTTCTCCGTGGTCTGGATCGCCCGCGCGCTCGGCGGTTCGATTCAGCTCGCGGCCTCGCTGGCGCCGAAATCGGTGACTTCGCCCATCGCCATGGGTCTGTCGGAAAAGATCGGCGGCCTTCCCGTGCTCACGGCGGCGCTGGTGATCGCCACCGGCGTCATCGGCGCGCTGATTCTCTCGCCATTGATGCGCCTGCTCCGGATGCGCGATTCTCAGGCGATCGGCATGGCCGCCGAACTCGCCGCCCATGGCATCGGCGCCGCTCGCGCCTTCCATATCGATTCGGTCGCCGGCGCCTTCGCCGGAATCGCCATGGGGCTCAATGGCGCCTTTACCAGCGTCATCCTGCCCTTGCTCAGGCCTTTGCTGGGCATTTGACCCTAGGTGAGGCCCGCTGCTTCACCCCGCCGAAAATTGCAAAAAAAATGTTAAGTTTTTCCGCCATTCTTCCCCGTTATCCCCAATGTCTGGGGTTGTGGCAAAATTTCGCCACAACATCTTGCGTCCTGTCTTGACGCCCCCACAAGTCGGACGTAGCATCGCTTCATTCCTTTGAGAGGAGGGTTTTCGCGGCGGGCCGAAGGGTTTTCGCGGCGAATGAACCAGCGGAGCCGCGCTCGAACCGTCGGGCGTGCGATGTCGCGCGCTTTCTCCAAGGGGACAGTTCGGAGAGAACAGTTCGGTCAGTCGTGTTCAGCTCGCGCCGCGGAAAGAAATCCGGCGCGAACGCTTTCGCGTCTGCGGAGTTCATGCAAGGCCATTTTTCGCGCGGGAAACAAGAATATGCGGATCGAACGTCACTATACCAAGGCCGGCCAATCCCCCTATAACGACATTGAATTCCGGGAAACCAAGAGCGAGATCCGCAATCCCGACGGCTCCACCGTGTTTTCGCAGGGCGGCGTCGAGACCCCCGCCGCCTGGAGCCAGGTGGCCTGCGACGTGCTGGCGCAAAAATATTTCCGCAAGGCCGGCGTTCCCGCGCGGCTGAAGCGTGTCGAGGAAAATGGCGTTCCCTCTTTCCTGTGGCGCTCGATCCCTGACGAGGCCGCGCTCGCCGCTCTGCCCGAAAAAGAGCGTTTCGGCGGCGAGACCAGCGCGAAACAAGTGTTCGACCGCCTGGCCGGCGCCTGGACCTATTGGGGTTTTAAAGGCGGCTATTTCAACGGCGAGGAGGACGCCAGCGCCTTTTTCGACGAAATGCGCTTCATGCTGGCCCGCCAGATCGCCGCGCCCAACAGCCCGCAATGGTTCAACACCGGCCTGCATTGGGCCTATGGCGTCGACGGTCCGGGCCAGGGCCATTTCTATGTCGATTACGACACGGGCGTCCTGACCGCCTCCAATTCGGCTTACGAACATCCCCAGCCCCACGCCTGTTTCATCCAGTCGGTGCAGGACGACCTCGTCAATGAGGGCGGCATCATGGATCTCTGGGTGCGCGAGGCCCGCCTGTTCAAATATGGCTCGGGCACGGGCGCCAATTTCTCCAATCTGCGCGGCGAAAACGAGCGCCTGTCGGGCGGCGGCAAGTCGTCGGGCCTGATGTCCTTCCTGAAAATCGGCGACCGCGCCGCCGGGGCGATCAAGTCGGGCGGCACCACCCGTCGCGCGGCGAAAATGGTGGTGGTCGACGCCGACCATCCGGATATCGAGTCCTTCATCGACTGGAAGGTGCACGAGGAGGAGAAGGTCGCGGCTTTGGTCGCCGGCTCGAAGGTTCTGCGCAAACATATGAAGGCCGTGTTCAAGGCCGCCGTGAATTGCGAAGGCCCCGGCGACGATTGCTTCAACCCGGAGAAAAACCCGGCCTTGAAGCGCGAAATCAAGCTGGCCCGCCGCGCCAATTGCCCGAACTCCTTCATCAAGCGCGTGCTGCAATTCGCCAAGCAGGGTTTTAAGGACTTCGATATCGCCGAATACGATACCGATTGGGATTCCGAGGCCTATCTCACCGTCTCCGGCCAGAACTCCAACAATAGCGTGCGCATCGCCGACGGCTTTTTGCGCGCCGTCGAGCAGGATGGCGACTGGAGCCTGATCCGCCGCACCGACGGCAAGGTCGCCAAGACTTCTCAAAGCCCGCGAGCTCTGGGACAAGATCGGCTATGCCGCCTGGGCCTCGGCCGATCCCGGCCTGCAATTCCACACCACCATCAATGACTGGCACACCTGCCCGGCCGGCGGCGAGATCAAGGCGTCGAATCCCTGTTCGGAATATATGTTCCTGGACGACACCGCCTGCAATCTGGCCTCGCTGAACCTGTTGCAGTTCCGCGATCCCGTGACGAAAAAATTCGACATCGCCGCCTATGAGCACGCGGTGCGGCTGTGGACGCTGGTGCTGGAAATCTCGGTGCTGATGGCGCAATTCCCCTCGCGGGAAATCGCCCAGCTTTCCTACGACTACCGCACGCTCGGCCTGGGCTACGCCAATATTGGCGGCCTGCTGATGTCCTCGGGCCTGGCCTATGATTCCGACGCCGGCCGCGCGCTGTGCGGCGCGCTGTCGGCGGTGATGACCGGCGTCTGCTATGCGACCTCCGCCGAAATCGCCGGGGAGCGCGGCGCCTTCGCCCGCTACACGGAAAATTCCGGGGCCATGCTGCGGGTGATCCGCAATCACAAGCGCGCCGCCTATGGCGAGGCCGAGGGCTACGAGGGGCTGGCGGTGGCGCCCGTGCCGCTGGACGCGGCCTCCTGCCCCGACCCCGACTTGATCGCCCGCGCCAAAACAGCCTGGGAGAAGGCTTTGACGCTGGGCGAAAAGCACGGCTACCGCAACGCCCAGGTTTCCGTGGTCGCCCCCACCGGCACCATCGGCCTGGTGATGGATTGCGACACCACGGGCATCGAGCCGGATTTCGCGCTGGTGAAATTCAAAAAACTCGCCGGCGGCGGCTATTTCAAGATCATCAACCGCGCCGTTCCCGAGGGCCTGCGCGCGCTGGGCTATTCGGAAGCGCAGATCGGCGAGATCGAGGCTTTCGCCGTCGGCCATGGCAATCTCAACCAGGCCCCGGCCATCAACCCCGGCTCGTTGCGGGCGAAGGGCTTTGGCGAGGAGCAACTGGCGGCGCTGGAAAAGGCGCTTTTGGGCGCCTTCGACATTAAATTCGCCTTCAACAAATTCGTGCTGGGCGGCGAATTCCTGGTCAATGCGCTGAAAGTGCCCTTCCAGAAGCTGGAAGACCCCTCGTTCGAGCTGCTGCCCTTCCTCGGCTTCTCCAAGGCCGAGATCGAACTCGCCAATATTCACGCCTGCGGCGCGATGACGGTGGAAGGCGCGCCGCATTTGAAGCCTGAGCATTACGGCGTGTTCGACTGCGCCAACGCCTGCGGCCGCACGGGAAAACGCTATCTGTCGGTGGAGAGCCACATCCGCATGATGGCGGCGGCGCAGCCGTTCATTTCCGGCGCGATCTCCAAGACCATCAACATGGCCAATGACGCCACGGTCGAGGATTGCAAAAACGCGTACTTGCTGTCCTGGCGGCTCGCCCTGAAAGCCAACGCGTTGTATCGCGACGGCTCGAAACTGTCGCAGCCCCTGAACGCGCAGTTGATCAGCGACGAGGACGAGGAGGAGGATGACGCCTATGAGGCCTTCATCGCCCAAAACCAGCCGGCGCGCGCCACGCAGATCGCCGAGCGCATTGTCGAGCGGGTGATCGAGCGGGTCGAGCGGCTGCGCGAGCGCGAAAAGCTGCCCGACCGCCGCAAGGGCTATACCCAGAAGGCGGTGGTCGGCGGCCACAAGGTTTACTTGCGCACCGGCGAATATCAGGACGGCCGGATCGGCGAGATTTTTATCGACATGCACAAGGAAGGCGCCGCCTTCCGCAGCCTGATGAACAATTTCGCCATCGCCATTTCCGTCGGCCTGCAATATGGCGTGCCGCTGGAGGAATATGTCGACGCCTTCACCTTCACCCGCTTCGAGCCGGCGGGTTTTGTCCAGGGCAATGACGCGATCAAGAACGCCACCTCGATTTTGGACTATGTCTTCCGCGAGCTGGCGATCTCCTATCTGGGCCGGACCGATCTCGCCCATGTCGATCCCTCCGACATTGGCCATGACGCGCTGGGCAAGGGCGACGACCAGAGCCGCGCCCCGCAGCCGGGCCAGCCGACCAACACGCAAAAATTCGTCTCGCGCGGCCTGGTGCGCGGCAAGACCGACAAGCTGATGCTGGTGCAGACCGACAAGCCGGCGGAACGCCCGGCGACGGTGGCCGTGACCAGCGTCGGCGCCACGGCGCTGAAACAGGAGGTTCTGGCCGAACCCCACGCCCCCAGCCTGGCGGACACGCTGACCTGGACGCCCCCCGTAAAACTGCCCGACAACGCCCTGGACAAGCGGGCGGAAGCGCGGATGAAGGGGTATATCGGCGAGGCCTGCCCCGAATGCGCGAATTTCACGCTGGTGCGCAATGGGACTTGTATGAAGTGCGATACTTGTGGGGCGACGACTGGGTGTAGCTGAGGGGTTTGGGGGTGGGTGTAAGCGCAGGGTTGTTCAGTTCTCTGAACTTGATGTCATGGCAAGGATGAGATCGAGGTTGAGGGCGGCGCGCCAGCGGGCGTTTTTGATGTTGTCGCAGCCCGAAGCCCTGAGCATGTTGTAGGCGAAGGAGCGCAGACGGGCGGCGATGTCCGGGCTCTTGCGAATGCGTGAGGCGTCCTCGGCGAAGACGACATCGCGAATGTAATGGCTGCCGTTCTCGATCCGCCAATGTCGGCGGATGTGATCATTCCACTGTTCGGGCGTCGGGCCGCTGAGCGAAGACACCCAGAAGACCGTCTCGCTGGTCTCGCGCAACATCCCGGTCTTGGCGTCGCGCCTCCAGACGGAGCGATCCAACCGCAGGACGGTTTTGATATGCGGCTCCCAAGGCGTGGGGCTGAACCACGCCTTGGCCGGAAACACCGTCAGCTCGCGCGTTTCCCAGCGATTGCGGCCTTTGGATTGGCTCGTCGCTGAACCGCTTGGTTTGCGTCCCATGGCGCCGAGTTCGAGCCGCCGGCGCAAGTTCGGCTGGTTGTCCTTGACTTGCGTGAGCAAATGATTGCCCGAGGCGATTACGCGAGCGAAGGATTTTTTTGACAGTGCTCGGCGTCGAGGGTGAAGAGACAGCCCTTGAGGCCGAGCGTCTCGATCAATTCCGGAGCGGCGGGGATTTCGTTGCTTTTCTCATCGACCATGAGATGTCCAAGCACGATCTGATCGGCCTGACGCAAAGCCGACAGCATGTGCGCGGCCTTGCGGTCGCAGAAGGCGTCGAAGCTGCCGCGCAGGGTCTTGCCGTCAACCGCGATCACCGTCGCTTCCACGCCGGGCGGCGTTGGCAGGGAGGCGGCATGGCGGCGAAACGCTTCCTCAAGAGCCACTGGGTCGATCCCTTGCAAAATCAGCCGAAGGCCCGAATAGGACGGCGCATAACGCAGGTTCAAATTGAAGGCCTTATTGAGCCGCTGCCGATGAATGCGAATGAACTCATGCAGCTGCCGATAGGAATTGGCGCCCGCGACCATGGCCAGAATGGCGTAGAGCACCACCGTCGCCAGTTCGAACCGCTGCCCTTCTCGTCGCCGATGATCCGGGATTGAGCGCAAAATCTCCAACAGCGACGCCGCCATCCGACAACCTCCGATTCGGGTTGTCGCTGATAGATTCACACATTTTCGCCCACGGGAATCCCTGTGCCGATCTCAAGTGCAGAGAACTGAACAGCCCTGGGTGTAAGCGGAATTGAAAAATTTTCGCAACGGAACGGTATTCCTGCGCAAACGGAATGAATATTCTGTTCTCGTAATGGAACCAATGACTTAGACCGAACTTCGGCGGGAAGCGTCTCGCACGCGGTTTTCGGACAAGCGGCGGTGGGCTTTCCAGCTCGCCGCCGCTTCCATTTAGTCGGCCCATGGACGCGGTGACGCAACGTTACAATTTTCGGTAATTTTCCAGGGTGAAATTTGGCTTTTTGCGCTAACCTCCCGAAGATCGAAGAGCATCGGGTGCAATAACTCCGTCCTGTGGTACGATTTTGAAATTCTAACGATGAAAACTACGCAATGTTCGACATCTCAACATCGCCATCAACATCGCCGTTCTATTTGATTGGTGCGGCGGGCCTCCTCGCGCCGCCGATTGCCCGAAACGGTTTCTTTCTGATTAGGCGGCGTTGGCCGAAGGCGCGATTACCGATCTTATACGGTAGCGCGCTTGCTTTCATATCGATCCCCAGCCTTGCGCTATCTGGGGTGAGCTTCAAGTTGGCATTTGCGAATTATGTGAGCCTTTGGATCGCTTATTTCGCAACTTACGTCTTGATCGAGTTTTTCCGACAAATTCGCAAAAACCCTGTTTGCATGAGCAAGATCGCCATTAGCGCCGCGCAGGTTCTCGGCGGGATCCTTCTGGGAATTCACGGCTGGGCTCTTTGGGACAGGAGCCCCAAGGAGGCCGCGCCAAGTCAAGTCATCGAGGGAATGACGTGCGAAGCGTCGGTCCTAAACGTGCTTCTCCCAGGTAAGGACGATCATGGGTTGCCAGATTTGTACTGGCATTTGGAATTGACCGTGCATTTGCGCAAGAACTGGATTTCGGCGCCGTTTCTGCAACGGGAGGTCCTTACGGCAGCTTACTATTACGACATGGGAGCCGTGCCGATGCTTGACCCTGTTTGTCGGAAAGCTTTGGATACGTATCATCGTTCGTAATATTGGTAATGAAGCCCGTGTGCCAATGACCGTTGGTTGCGGAAGCCCAAAAGCATTTTTTCATCGTGACCCAGATTCATCTGCTGCCGTAGTTCGCCGAGCCGTCGATTTTGCGGAGATATTTGGCGCCGTTTGCCGAGGAATATGCCTTCCGAAGGGGCTGAACACGGCCTGTTTTGCGGAAATGTATTCGTTCCGCTCACAGTGGGGCGGCGGGTCTTTTGAGGCCCGCCGTTGGCGCAATTCAACTTGGATGTTGATAACGGACGGCGCGGGCCGTCCGTTTCGCTTCATCCCACGCCGAACGCGGCTTGCAGCGTCTCCTGAGGGGCGGACGGCGGGCGGCAGACCAGCCGCAGCATGGCGAGATAGTCCGGCAGGTACTTCGTCGAGACGCCGCGCAGGACGCGGTTAATCAGGGTCTTCATCCTCTCGTGGTGGCCGTTGACCCGTCCGAGGCCGAGCGCGCCCTTCTGGCGCGGTGGATGGCCCATGGCCTTCTTCAGCCAGTCGTCCTCTGGCGGATCGAAGACCCGATGGTCGGCCCCGATCGCCGTTGCCAGCGTGGCATAGGCCGGCAAGCCGTCGGTGCAGAGGACGGATTCGGGCTCGACCGCCTCGCCGAGCGCGGCGACGATCTGATCCGTGCTGCGCCGGTCCATCCGCGTGTCGATGCAGCGCCCGTCGCGGTCGATGCCGGTCAGGACCGGGACATGCTGGGAAGACAGCCCCGGCAGGAGCGCGCCGGACCCGCGGTAGCGGGGCGGGCGGTTCTCCGGCGCCTGGCCGCGCTTCCAGCCGCGATGACCCTTGAAACTCCTCAGAAAAAACGTCTCATCCGCCTCGACGACGCCGCCCAGCCGCTCCGGCTTCGCCGCCGCGAGCGGGGCGAGCAGGCGGTGGCGCCAGCGCCAGGCCGTGAAGCGGCTGATGGCCATGTCGGCGCAATCGACGATCTTCGACAGCGACGTTCCCGAGGCGAGATGCCTGGCGTATCCGCTCCAAAGCTCGGGCTTGCGCATCCGGGCGAAGGCCGTGCCGGACAGGGCGTTGAACGTTTTTCCACAGCCGTTTCCGCCGTCCGTCTTCAGGCAGCGGAAACGCTGTCGTCCGCCGCCGTCGCGCCCATGGCGGACGATCTTGGCGCCGCCGCAGTGCGGGCATTTCTGGTCGCGGGCGACTTCGACGGACCGACGGGCGACCAGCGCCTCGGACACGCGCTCTGCCAGCAGACGCGCGGTGCGCGTCTCAAGATCGAGCAGTTGCTCGACCGTGGCTTGCGCGGCGATCTCTTGCGTCAGCGTCTCGAATCTGGCCCTGTCCATGCTCGTCGCCCCATCCTCGCCGCAAGATAGGCGAACGGAAGCAGAACATAAATCGCTGGCGGGCCGGAGTCGCTTGATTTTTAAGCGTTTTGGTTAAAATCAACACTCAAGTTGAATTGCGCCCCGCCGTTTGTCTCGAATACATGGTACAGGACTGACGATGACTAAACCTCTATATATTCCTAGAATTGGCTACGCTATCCGATGAGATCGACAAACATTTCCAAAATCAATATAGGAGACTTAGGTGAAGATGACTTTGCCAAATGGTGTACCATTAATGGTTTAATTTACACCAAGGCGCAGCGTGATCGAATGGGATGGGATTTTTTTGTCGAATTTCCTGCTAATAAAAGTGCCGAAACGAAAATAGATGAAACCGCTGATTTATTAAAGGTCGTCGTCCAGATCAAAGCGACCAGGAGCGATAAAAAACGAGTAAATTTAAAACTTTCTGCCGCGAAATTGTTAGTTGAAACGGATTTGCCGGCATTTATAATAGCAATTCAATATAATAACGACAACACAGCAATCGCTGCTTCCTTGATACATATCGGTAATAACGAAATAGAACGGATTTTGAAAACGGCCGTTGAACATTTTGCAAGCGGGAATACAGAACTTCAGAGAAGCGATATTAGCCTGAACACTACTCACGCAACAAGCTTAAATGTCGATGGAAGCGGACTATCAAATTTGCTTAGGAAGCATCTTCCTGCGTCAATTTCCAGATATATCGCTGATAAGGCGGCATTTAGAAAACAATGCGGCTACGACGAAAAGTCTTTTAAGGGCCGTTTTCGCCTATCTCCCAGCGCCTCTCCGTCAGAGTTTTTTGATTTATTTTTGGGCAACACGACGACCGTTAACGTTTCAAATTTTATTATTTCTCGAACACGCTTCGGAATTGAGTTAGAATCCGAAGAAATTGGCCATGGCTCACTTTCGATCCAACCGAGATCATTTCGGCAAGCGACCGTGCGCGCAACAAACAGACATAACACTTACATAGCCGAAACTGTTGTGTCTGTTTTTTCCGCGCCGTTCGCCAACATCCCAGACCACCTTCGGAAAATTCGGCTCAAAAACAACTTCCTCGATATCGTGCTCGACATCGGAAGCAACGAAGCCGACCTCTCTGTAAATATAGGCGAAAGTGCACATAAAATCGATCAACTAGCTAATATGCTAAAATTCTGTTATCTTCTTGGCGAACAAGATACAGCTCTACAAATATCAATCGATAAACACGTATTCACCGTGTTCGCCAAGCTCGACGCCGTTCAGGATTTTATTTGGTGCCGAGTGCTTAGCGACTTCTTGGAGCGCTTGGCTGTCGCTGTATATAAGCTAAAACAACAAATCGAAATAGAAATGACGATTTCAGAAGCTTATGAATGCTTTTCAAGCAATCTTGATATGTTTGCGATTTCCTCCACTTCCGGCCTTGTTATAAATGGAAACATCGCCCTCATTGCAAATTCACCAGATATCGATAATATAACAATAATTACTGCGTCGTGCATAAATTTTTCGATATATACATATTATGCTATTGTCGAAATTCCCTCTAAAGTTTTCACAATTTCCGGGGACACCTTTTTCTTCGAAGGCAAAAAGGCACACATTTTATGTGACGGATTGATCGAGCAAAGCTCTACGTCTACGAATATAATAAACGAACTTATAGACAGGCTTTCAAAACAAGAATCAAATTCTGAAAATGTAATACTCTCTATATCGATATCCGACGCGCTTACGAAAACATGATGTTCAATTACGGCAATTACGCAATTACGCCAATTACGCGCAATTAGGGGAATTACGGGGACGCCATACGAATTCCCCAATGGCCTCTTTGTCTCTCCCGCCGTCACGAGCTGAGCGGAGCGAAGCGATCCACCCTGCGGGGCGCCGAAACGTGGATCGCTTTGGGGCCCTCCTCGCGATGACGGCGGGGGCGCTCCGATCCCGTCCCTGGCCTCGCCCCCTCCCCCGTCATGACCGGGCTTGTCCCGGTTATCCACGCCGGGACAGGGCCTCGACGCCAGCGAAAAAGGCGACGCCCATTTCTTGCAACATCGCCGCCGCGGGTCGGCGTGGATGCACGCGACAAGCGCGGGCATGACGGCGGGGAGAGCGCAGCCAGACCACCGATTCCGGGGCTTGCACGATGGGTCGATCGCTTGGTCGCCAACCTCTTGGTCCCCGGCCTTTGTCTCGCGCGGTCTTTCCCCTCGCCCCGCCGGGCCGGTTTTTTTGACCTTGGCGAATAGCTCGAACGTGGAGCGCGACTCCTTTTCCCGCGCGCGGGAGAAGGGCCCCGGCCAAGGCCGGGGCTTGCGGCAGGCCCCAAAAAAAATAACGGCCGGCGAGCGCCGACCGTTATTCCTTGTTCAAAGCGGGGCCGCTGCGGGCGTGGCTTATTGGGTGACGGTCCTGGCGGCGGAGCTGACGCCATTGCCGACGCCCGAACCCACCGTGCTGACGCCAGAGCCGACCGCGCCGACGCCCTTGCCGGCGAGATTGCCGGCGCCGCTGACGGCGGAGCCCGCCGTATTGGTCACGGCGCCCGCGCCGGACTTGACCGCGTCAGTCGCCGCGCACCCGCCAAGAGCCAGAGTCGTCAAAGCGATAACAGGAAGTATGACAAGCTTTTTCATGAGCGTTTCTCATCAATTTCAAAGGTTAGTCTGAATTATAAACCTCTCGGACCGACGAAGGCGGACCATGGAAAGTCAGTCTCTTCAGTTCAATCCGGCGATAAAGCTAAGCCAAGCCGGAACATTTGCCAAGCTTGTCGATCGATTCACGTGGCTCGACGGAAGCGCGCCCGCCGATGTTGTTGTTAGTCTTGGGCCTTGACGATTTTCAGCGTCGATCCCCGCGACACCACAGGTTGAAATCAGCGTTCCGCATGGCCCCGGCGCCTTGAGGATTCGAGCGGCGGCGGCCAGCGCCTCAAAGACTGACGACCAGCCGCAGCAGCCAGCCGGGCATATGGGCGGTGAGCGCGCTTTCGACCAGACGATCGGCGCCGGTGAGGATCAGCAGGCCGGTCGCGGCGAAGGCGCCGCCCAGCAGCAGCCGCGCGCCGGCGCCCGTCGCCAGGGCGGCGCGACGGCCGGCGCCGGCGAGGCGGGAAAAGCCATAGCCCAGAACCAGCAGCGCGCCGGCGGCGCCCAGGGCGAAGGCGCTCATCGCCAGCATGGCGAAGGGCAGAGTCCCGCCCCGCGCCGCCAGCACCGAGGCGGCGCCGAGCGCCGGACCGGCGCAGGGCGCCCAGACCAACGCCAGCAGCGCCCCCGCCGCCGCCTGCCCCCAAAGCCCCGAAAGGAGACCGGACCTCGGCAATTTCGCCTGAAGCGCGCCGCCAAGCCGTTGCAAGGGGACAAGGGCGGTTTCCAGCCGGGTGGCGACGGCGGGAAAGAGCAGGGCGAGGCCGACGAGCAGGATCAGAGCCGCCGCGACCGCGCGCAAAACGGCGGAGTCGCCGAAATCGACGCCCAGCGAGGCCAGCACGCCGCCGACCAGTCCGAAGGTGACGGCCATGCCGGCGGCCAGCGCCAGCGGCGCGCGCGGATTTTCGGCGCGGGCGCCGGCGACCACCACCGGCGCCAGCGGCAGCACGCAGGGGCTCAAAATGGTCAGGACGCCCGCGAGAAAACACAGCGGCAGGGTCCAGAGCGCGTTCATTTGACCGCCTGCATCAAGACCGTGGCGACCTCCTCGGGGGTCGCGCCCCAGGAGGCCCGCGAGACCTCCTTGCCGCCGCGATAGGTGATGAGCGTGGCGCGCGGGCTGTGCAGCGCCTTCACCACCTCCTTCTGCGCGTCGAAATCGACGCGAAAAAACGCCAGGTCCTTATAGGCCGGCTCGGCTTTCATCGCCTCGACGGCGGAAGCCTGCGACTGGCAGATCGGACACCAGGAGGCGTAGACCTCGATGACCACGGGCTTGCCCGAGGCTATGGCGGCCTGCGCCGCATCCTTGGCGTAGGGCTGGATTTCGAAAGCGCGCGCCGGCGCGGCCGACAGCGCCGCCAAGGCCAGCATCGCCAGAAATACGCGTCGAGCCTGCATTGCGCCCTCCCCTGTTGAATATCTGCTGGTTCCTACGCCGGGAGACGCCAAAAGTTTCAGGCGCGGCGGAAATTCGTTGCGGCGGCGTTCGTCCCGGAACGAATGACCCGCACGGCGGTTTCAGGTCAGGACTCACGCGGCGGAGGGCTTCGACACAGCCTTGCGTCGCGTGGGCGTTTGCCATCGCCAAACACTTTCGCCCGCTCGACGCCCGCCCCAATGCTCCAAGACCCAAGAAAACCAGGAGGAAACCATGACCATTCGCGAACCGCGCCTGATCCCCGTGCCAATCAAGGAGCTGCGGCCGACGCAAATCACCGTGGGCATGCGCGAGGTCAAGGCCAAGCGCAAGCGCTGGGAACAGCACAAGGGCAAGGAAGGTTTTCTGGGCAGCCACATGATCCCGGTGATCGTTGGCCCCAAGGGCCGGTTTTACGTGATCGATCATCACCATCTGTCCCTGGCCCTGCTCGAAGAGGGACAGAAGGACATAGCCGTGACCGTCGTCGCCGATCTCTCGCGGCTGGAAAAGGACGCCTTTTTCGTCGTGCTCGACAATCGCAGCTGGATGCATCCCTTCGATGACAAGGGCAAAAGGCGTGGCTACGAGGATCTGCCGAAAACCGTCGCCGATCTCGTTGACGATCCCTTCCGCAGCCTCGCCGGCGAATTGCGCCGCGTCGGCGGCTACGCCAAGGACACGACGCCCTTCAGCGAATTCCTGTGGGCCGACTATCTGCGCCGCCGGATCAAGCGCAAGGCGGTCGACGAGAATTTCGACGAGACGCTGAAGGAGGCCTTGGCCCTGGCCAAACATGTGGACGCCGACTTCCTGCCGGGATGGTGCGGACCGGTGGACGACGCCTGAACCCGGCGCGGAAAAACCGGCGGCTTGCGCCGCCGGTCCGGTTTTCAGCGCCAGCTCCACCAGCAGCCGCAATGGCGATGCGGGCCGTGATGGCGGGGATAGCCCCAGCCATAGCCGGAGCCGCCCCAATGGGCGTGGCCGCGCCAGCCGTAATGGCCATGCCAATGTCCATGCCTATGCCAGCCGTGGCCCCCGTGGGGATGGCCGCCATGATGGAAGCCGTGACCGCCGCCGCCATGATGGCCGCCGCCGTGGCGCCCGCCATGGGCGCTGGCCGCGCCGGTGGAAAGGATGAGGGCCGAGCCGACCGCCAGGGCGGCAAGAAATGTGTTTCTCATGATCCGTACTCCCGAGCTTGCGACGAGTCATTCGTCCAGCAGCGGAAGATTGCGCCGGGCGCGCTGAACCGGCGCTGAAACGCCCGTTCATCGGGGCTTCAGCAAATCCGCCTCAATCGGATTCCATGCCGATCTCCTCCGGCCCGAGTTTTGGCGCGGGGCCATAGCCGGGCGGCGGTTCGCTGGCGCCCGGCCCCAGGGCGCGTTGCAGCATGACGCTGTCGGTCCAGCGGCCGAAGCGGAAGCCGATGCCGGCGAGATAGGCGACGCGCCGGAAGCCGCAAGCCTCGTGCAGGGTGAGCGAGGCGGCGTTTTCGGAATCGACATAGGCGATCATCTGGCGATAGCCGGCGGCGGCGCAGGCCTCGATCAGGGCGGGCAGCAGCTTGCGCCCCACCCCGGCGCGCAAATGATTCTCATGGACATAGATGGAATGCTTGACGCAATAGCGATAGGCCGGCCGCTTGCGGAAGGGCACGGCATAGGCGTAGCCGATCACCTGGCCGTCCAGCTCGGCGACCAGATGCGGCAGGCGATGCTTGACCATGTTCTTGCGCCGCCGCTTGATGTCCTCGGCCTGCATGGGTTCAAACGCCGGGCCTCCGGCCCGGTTGGGCTCAAACGCCGGTCCTCCGGCCCGGTTGGGCTCAAACGCCGGTCCTCCCGCCCGGTCGGGCTCGAAATCCACGCCTTGCAGGCCGTGGGTGACATAAGCCGTGTAAATGGCGATCATCGCCGGCGCGTCGGCCTCGGTCGAGGGGCGCACGACGATCGTTCCGGCGGACGCGGAACCAGACTCCGTCAATGACATATTTGTCCCCTGTCCGAACCAAGCCAACCCGGCGCCAAATTGGCGAAAGCCCAGGCTTTGCGCAAGCCGCCCGCCGGCTTTCCCGCGAAAAGCGGAAAAACTTCCCTCTTCCGTGCTTTTCGCGTTACAAGCGCGCCTCTCGATGGAAGGCCCATGACCCAGACCGCGCAAAATCCCGCTCCCATTCATGTCATCGGCGGCGGCCTCGCCGGCTCGGAGGCCGCCTGGCAAATCGCCAGCGCCGGCGTGCCCGTCGTGCTCCATGAAATGCGCCCGCTGCGCGCCACCGACGCCCACAAGACCGATTCGCTCGCCGAATTGGTCTGCTCCAATTCCTTCCGCTCCGACGATTCTTCGGCCAATGCCGTGGGCGTGCTGCATCGGGAAATGCGGGCGATGAATTCGCTGGTTCTCGCCAAGGCCGACGCCCATCAGGTGCCCGCCGGCGGCGCGCTCGCCGTGGATCGCGAAGGTTTTGCCACCGCGGTGACCGCGGCGCTGGCGGGCCATCCGCTGGTGACCCTCCAGCGCGAGGAAATTGCGGGCCTGCCGCCAGAGGATTGGGACAATGTCATCGTCGCCACGGGGCCGCTGACCTCGCCGGAGCTGGCGCGAGCCGTGGGCGCGCTGACCGGCGAGGCCGAACTGGCCTTTTTCGACGCCATCGCGCCCATCGTCCATACCGACAGCATCGACATGGACAAAGCGTGGAAGCAATCGCGCTATGACAAGGTCGGGCCGGGCGGCGTCGGCGCCGATTACATCAACTGCCCGCTCGACCGCGACCAATACGAAGCCTTTGTCAACTCCCTGCTGACGGGCGAAAAGACCTCGTTCAAGGAATGGGAGAAGACCCCCTATTTCGACGGCTGCCTGCCCATCGAGGTCATGGCCGAGCGCGGCCGGGAAACCCTGCGCCATGGGCCGATGAAGCCCTTCGGGCTCACCAACCGCCACAACCCCACGCAAAAAGCCTATGCCGTGGTGCAATTGCGCCAGGATAACGCTCTGGGCACGCTGTACAATATGGTGGGTTTCCAGACCAAGCTGACCTATGGCGCTCAAGTTGCCGCGTTCCGCGCCATTCCCGGGCTGGAGCGGGCCGAATTCGCCCGGCTCGGCGGCCTGCACCGCAACACTTTTTTGAACTCGCCAAAAGTGCTGGACGCGCGTTTGCGGCTGAAAGCGCAGCCGCGCCTGCGCTTCGCCGGGCAGATCACGGGCTGCGAGGGCTATGTCGAGAGCGCGGCGGTCGGGCTGATCGCCGGACGCATGGCCGCCGCCGAACGGCTGGGCCGGGAGTTGCCGTCGCCGCCGCCGACCACCGCGATCGGCGCTTTGCTCAACCACATCACCGGCGGCCATATCGCCGCGATCGACGCGGGTCCGCCGAGCTTTCAGCCGATGAACGTCAATTTCGGCCTGTTCCCGCCGATGGAATTCGCGCCCAAAAGCCCCGAGGGCAAGAAATTGCGCGGGCCGGAAAAGGCTGTGGCGAAAAAGCGGGCTTTGTCCGAACGCGCCCGCGACGATCTCGAGCGCTGGCTGCTCAGCGCGAGCTGAGCGCCGATTTTTTGCGCGCCTTGCGCGCCGATGTCGGCTTCATCTTGGCGCTCAGGGCGTCGGCAAGGGTCTTGTTGGCCTGACGCAAAATCGGATTTTGCCGTCGGCGCGGCGCGGCGCCGACGACGTTGGGCGTCTTGCCGAGCCACAGGCTCAAAAATGGGTTGGTCTTGATCTGCATTGTGTTTCCTCCCGGTCTGGCGCCGTTCCGCCCTCCCGCATGACGCGGGACCATGGACGCCGAAAAAGACGCGGACATGACGAAGACAAAAAATCACGGACACAAAATTTTGACCGACCCAGACAACGCCGAATCGCAATCCAGGGTTGATGATAGGTCGCGCGCGGCGAAATGAAAAACCGCCCTGCGTCGATCGCCTCGCTGTCGTCGTTCGTTCACGCGCGAGGTCTAGCCTGCGCCGACAGGAGGCCGCCATGACCGAAGCCCCAACCGAAGAATTTCCCGAACTCGACGCCCTGCAAACCGCCTACAAGGCCGCGCTGGAAGACTGGATCGCCGCGATTCGCGCCGAGGAGGCGCTGGTCTGCGTCAATCATACCATCGCCGAAGTCGATCGCTGGGAGCAGGCGCATTTCCTGGAGGAAGACGCGCGCGACAAGACCAAGGCCGCCAAAACCGCCTATGAGGACGCGCTGCGCGAAAAATTCTACGGCTTTTGATCGGCTCCCGAGACTGGCGCGATAATTGATAGGCGAGGCGCGCCGGACAAGTCCTGACCGGAGCTGTTCAGCGCGTCAAAGCCGAGGTCGCCCAAATGCCCATGAAGATGGAAGAGATCGAAGCCGGCAAGTGCTATTCCGCCGGTTATGAATTCTACAAGGTGCTGTCGATCACCCGGCAGATCGTCACCTATCAGGCCTGGCCCAAGGGCGGCAAGCTCAACCCGCTACGCATCAATGTCGGCGTCAAGGCTTTCGCGGCGGCGGTGAAGAAGATCGTGCCCTGCCCCGAGGGGTTTTAGACCCGGCCCCACAGCAGCGCCCATTGGCGGCGCCATTGGGGAATTTCCGGCAAGGGCGCGAGCGGGTCCGCTCGCCTGTCCATCTGGGCGAGAAACAGCTTTGGCAGCGCCAGAGCCCGATAGGCGGGGCGCTCGGCGGCCGGCGTTTCTTTCAGCGCCGCGCGTGTTTTTTGCAGGTTTTCGCCGGCGTGGGCGCGCAACTCCGCGACTGCCCGGCGCAAGGCCAGACTATTTTCACGCGGGAGCGGCGGCAGCCCATGGCGTTGCGCCAGATCGGCGGGCAGGATCGTCTTGTTCTCCGCCGTCCGCCAGGGCAGAGCGCGCAACAGGCCGGTGAGCGCATAGGCGCGGCCCGCCGGCTCCGCGGCCGCGCCGGTCGCCGCGTCGCCGGCCAGGATTTTTCCCGCGAGCCTGAAAAGATTTCCCGCGGTGAGGTCGCAATAGCAGTCGAGCGCCGCGAGATCGGGATGGGGCTCGTCGTAAAGGTCGAAGCGCCGGGCCTGCAAAAGATCGCGCAACAGTTCGGGGTCGAGGCCGCAGGTCTCGAGCGTGTCGAGCAGCGCGTCCGCTGTGGGGTTGTTGCGGGCGTCGCCGCGCGCCTCGCCGTTCAAGAGATCGGTCCAGAATTGCAGCCGCATTTCGCCGAGCAGGGCTTGCGTCACTTGCGACGCCACGCGGGAGACCTCGAGATTGAAGGCGTAGAGCGCATGGAGATGGCGGCGTTTGTCCTCCGGCGCGAACATGCAGGCTAGCCAGCGGTCGCGGTCTCCCTCGCGCAGGGCGGCTTCGCAGAGGGCGTAATGAGCGGCGGCGTGATCGTTCAAGCGAAATCTCTCCGTCCGACGGACCTATTCCCTATTCCCGTTCATGGGGAGAGGCCGCCAACCCACGTCACTCGACCGCGATGAGCAGCGCCCCGACCAGCCGCTTTTCGCCCAGAAGGATATTATAGGTCTGCGCCGCAGCGACAGTGCTCATCGGATCGCAGCGCAGGCCGAAATCGGCCAGTTTTTTGCGCAATGTCGGCGGAACCGGCTGAAGCGACGGGCCGCAGCCGAACAGCAGCAGCTCCACCGCGCCGCGCGGCAAGGCGAAAACGGGCGCCAGCGTCGCCTCGTCCACTTCGGCGAAATTCTTGGCCCCAATCGCGCGCACGCCGTCGGGCAGCAGCAGCAGCGAGCCGATATGCGACATGTCGGCGAAGCGGAAACCGCCCCGCCCTATCCCCTCGATGGCATGGGCGCCGGGGACGAAACCTTCGTATTTGCGGGTTTCGTTCAAGTCCTGCCGCTCGCCAGCGGCTTGGCGCCGGTCTTGCCGCCAACGCCCGCCACTTCGTCCGAGGAGGCGCGCTGCTCATTGCGCAGGCCCAGATAGATCAGGGTCGGCGAGCAGATGAAGATCGAAGAGTAGGTGGCGACGAAAATGCCCCACATCATCGCCAGCGAGAAGGAGCGGATCACCTGGCCGCCAAAGATCACCAGCGACAGCAGCGCCAGGAACACGGTGGTGGCGGTCATCAAGGTGCGCGGCAGCACCGCGTTGACCGACATGTCGATCAGCTGGTCGGTCGGCATTTTCTTGTATTTGCGCATCATTTCGCGGATGCGGTCCAGCACCACCACGGTCTCGTTGAGCGAATAGCCGACAATGGTCAGGATCGCCGCGATCGAGGTGGTGTTGAATTCGAGCTGGGTGATGGAGAAGAAGCCGACGGTGAGCAGCAGGTCGTGCATGGTGGCGATGATCGCGCCAATGGCGAATTGCCATTCGAAGCGGAACCACAAATAGGTGAGCACCGCCAGAATCGACATGACCACGCCGAGCGTGCCCTGCTGCACAAGCTCGCCGGAGACGCGGGGCCCCACGACTTCGACGCGGCGGAAATCGTAGGAATCGCCCAAAACGCTCTTGACCTTCTCGACCGCCGCCTGCTGGGCGACGTCGCCGCCGGGCTGCATGCCGAAGCGGATCGAGGCGTCGGCCGGCGAGCCAAAGCCCTGGACTTCGAGATCGCCGAGGCCGAGATGGTCGGAGAGATCGCGGATATAGGAGAGATCGGCGGTTCCCGACTTGGCCTGAACCTCCAGCAGCGTGCCGCCGGAAAAGTCGATGCCGAAATTCATGCCGACGAACAGGAACAGCAGCACCGAGGCGATCGAGAGCACGGCGGAAAAAGGATAGGACACGCGCCGGAAGCGCATGAAGGGAAATTTGGTGTTTTCGGGCGCAAGCCGCAGGAGCTTCATCTTTATCTCCGTCAAATCGGCAGCTTGGTCGGCCGCGCGTATTTATACCAGAGCGCGATCATCATCCGCGTCATGGTCACGGCGGTGACGATGGTGGTGAGAATGCCCAGAGCCAGCGAGACGGCGAAACCGCGCACCGGGCCGGCGCCGAGGAAGTAGAGAATCGCGGCGACCACGAACATGGTGACATTTGAGTCGACGATGGTGGCGAAGGCGCGGTTGAAGCCGGCGTCGAGCGCGGAAATGATCGAGCGTCCCGCGTGGGATTCCTCGCGGATGCGCTCGTAGATCAGCACGTTGGAATCGACGGCCATGCCGATGGTCAGCACGATGCCGGCAATGCCGGGAAGCGTCAGCGTCGCCCGCAAAAGCACCAGGGCGGCGAAGATCATGGAAATATGGATCAGCAGGGCGATATTGGCGAATATGCCGAAAGTGCCATAGGTGATCAACATATAGGTGACGACCAGGCCGGCGGCCCAATAGGCGGCGCGTTTGCCGGCGTCGATGGAGTCCTGGCCAAGGCCGGGGCCGACGGTGCGCTCCTCGACGATGGTGAGCTTGGCCGGCAGCGCGCCGGCGCGCAGCAGAATCGCGAGATTATTGGCCTGTTCCACCGTGAAACGGCCGGAAATCTGGCCGGAGCCGCCGGTGATCGGCCCAAGAATGCGCGGCGCGGAAATCACCTTATTGTCGAGCACGATGGCGAAGGGACGGCCGACATTGGCCGAGGTCACCGCGCCGAATTTCTGGCCGCCGCGAATGTTGAAGCGGAAATTGACCACGGGCTCGCCGCTGCGGCTGTCGAAGCCGGGCTGGGCGTCGGTCAAATCCTCGCCCTCGACCATGACCGCCTTTTCAATGGGCAATGGACCCGGCTGGTCCGTCTGTTCGAGCATATCGACATCGCCGGGCGCATAGCCGGGCTCGGCGACCAGACGGAATTCGAGTTTCGCCGTGGTGCCGACGATTTCCTTGAGACGGTTGGTGTCTTGCAGGCCCGGCACTTCGACCAGCACGCGGTCATTGCCCTGGCGCTGAATATTGGGCTCGGTGGTGCCAAGGCCGTTGACGCGGCGGTTGAGCACTTCAATGGTCTGCTCCACCGCGCGCTTGACCTTGTTGTCAATGGCGACGTCGCTGATGTTGAGCTTTAGCAGGCCGTCGTCGCTGGAAATATCCAGGCCCGAGCCCGGCGCATTGGCGGCCAGAGGCACAAGATTATAGAGCTTGGTCTGGATTTTGGAAAAATCGTTGGGATCGGCGAGGCGCACCTGGACGCCGCGCGCATTCATGCCAATGCCGCCGGAGACCCCGACCTTTTCGTCGCGCAGCAGCCGGCGCGTATCGTCGCGCAGATTCTGCACCATGGTGCGAATGACGTCGGCGCGATCCACTTCATAGAGCAGATGGGCGCCGCCCTGCAGATCGAGGCCGAGCACGATGGAGTTGGGCGTCAGCCACGAGGGCAGAACGCGCGCCAAAGCCGCTCTGTTATCGGCGCCGATCATGCTGGGCGCGCAGATCGAAATGGCGATCAGCGTGGCCAGGACGGTAAGAATGGTCTTCCAGAGGGGGAAACGCAGCATGGTCGGCTAAAACTTTCAGGCGTTGTCCTTGGTGGCGTCGGTCTTCGCCGGCTCGCTCTTCACCGGCTCGCCTTTGGCGCGCACTTCGGCGATAGCCGAGCGGCTCTGGCGGACGCGGACATTGGCGGCGATCTCGATTTCGAGCTCCGAATCGTCGGTGGCCTTGGTGACCTTGCCGATCAAGCCGCCATTGGTGACCACGGTGTCGCCGCGACGGATGTTTTTCACCATGTCCTCATGCTGCTTGGCGCGCTGCTGCTGCGGACGCAGGATGAGGAAATACATGATGACCAGGATGATGCCGAAGGGCGCGAGCTGCATCAGCGTTTCGGCGCCCCCGCGGCGCCGGAGGCGGCCTGGGCGTAGGCGGGCGTGACAAAGAACATTCTGCTTTCCTTTTAGGCGGCGCAAGGTCTGATTTGGCGCGGACTATAGCGGCTGCGAAACGTAAAGCAATGCCGCGCCGGCGACGGTCGCATGGGCGCCAATCCAATGCCTGGCGCCGGATCGCCCGCAGCCGGCGTTTTTGCTCACTCCCACTCGATGGTTCCCGGCGGTTTCGAGGTCACATCGTAAACCACGCGGTTCACGCCCTTGACCTCGTTGATGATGCGGGTCGCGGCGCGGCCCAGAAAGGCCATGTCATAGGGATAGAAATCGGCGGTCATGCCATCGACCGAGGTCACGGCGCGCAGGGCGCAGACGTGATCGTAGGTGCGGCCGTCGCCCATCACGCCAACGGTGCGCACCGGCAGCAGCACGGCGAAAGCCTGCCAGATCACGTCATAGAGCCCGGCCTTGCGGATCTCGTCGAGATAGATGGCGTCCGCCTTGCGCAGAATCTCCAGCTTTTCGCGGGTGATGCCGCCGGGGCAGCGGATGGCGAGGCCGGGGCCGGGGAAGGGATGACGGCCGACAAAGGCCTCGGGCAGGCCCAGCTCGCGGCCAAGCGCGCGCACTTCGTCTTTGAACAGCTCGCGCAGCGGCTCGACCAGCTTCATCTTCATGCGTTCGGGAAGGCCGCCGACATTGTGATGGCTCTTGATGGTCACCGAGGGGCCGCCGGTAAAGCTGACGCTTTCGATGACATCGGGATAAAGTGTGCCCTGGGCGAGGAACTCCAGCGCGCCCTTGCCGTCCTCGGCGATTTTTTTCGCTTCGGCGTCAAAAGTCTCGATGAACAGCCGGCCGATGGTCTTGCGCTTGGTTTCCGGGTCAGCCTCGCCTTCCAGCGCGCCGATGAACAGGTCCTGGGCCTGAACATGGACCAGGGGGATATGGTAGTGATCGCGGAACAGCGTGACGACTTCCTCGGCCTCGCCCTGGCGCAACAGCCCGTGATCGACGAAGACGCAGGTGAGCCGGTCGCCGATGGCCTCGTGGATCAGCACGGCCGCCACCGCGGAATCGACGCCGCCGGACAGTCCGCACAGCACCCTGCCCTGCCCGACCTGCGCGCGGATCGCCTTGATCGCCTCGCCGCGAAAAGCCGCCATGGTCCAGTCGGATTTCAGCCCGGCGACCTTGTGGACGAAATTGGCCAGCAGTCTGGCGCCGTCCGGCGTATGCGCGACTTCCGGGTGGAACTGGGTGGTGAAAATCTTGCGCTTTTCATCCGAGGCGACCGCGAAGGGCGCGTTCGCGCTGCGGGCCTTGACGGTAAAGCCCTCGGGCAGACGCGTGACGCGGTCGCCGTGGCTCATCCACACCTGATAGGCGCCGCCCTTTTGCCACAGACCGTCGAACAGGGCGCTGTCCTCGATCACCTCGACCTCCGCGCGACCGAACTCGGCGTGATGTCCGCCCTCCACCGCGCCGCCCATCTGCGCGGCGATGGTTTGCTGGCCATAGCAAATGGCCAGAATCGGCAGGCCGGAGTCCAGAATCGCCTTTGGCGCGCGCGGCGAGCCGGCCTCGGTCACCGAAGCCGGACCGCCGGAGAGAATGACCGCCCTGGGGGCGATGGCGGCAAAGGCCTTGTCCGCCGACTGGAAGGGCGCGATCTCGCAATAGACGCCGGCCTCGCGCACCCGCCGCGCGATCAATTGCGTGACCTGGGAGCCGAAATCGACAATCAGGACCTTGTCGTGATGTTGGCGGATTTCGTCGTGCAGATTGGCCATGGCGGCGCGGTCCTTGTGATACGGTTTCCGCTGGATCGCCGTGCGATCCGCGAAAACGCCCTTCGCGCGGAAATCCTTACGCCGAAGCCGGACTTCCTTTCAGGCGCTCCGATTAAGCGAAAGGCGCGGGGGAAGCAAGGTTGGCGAAATTATTGCGTTGCAGCACATGCGACTTGTGCGTCGCGTCAATATTGCTGCGACGCACAATAGATCGGCGAAAGTTCATGGATAAACTGCAACTTTTTGCGGTTTTTTTGGACAAATTGCCGCAGAGACAGATAGACAAGAAAAAAATCTTGCTCTAAGTTGCCCTCGCTGTCGGAGAGATGGCGCGCAGCCGGGCAAACTCGGCGCGAGCTAGTCCAAGTCGTGGGAGGACGCTGAAGCCGGATATGCATAGGAGACTGCTCGGGGAGAGTTAAGGTTCCGCATATCCAGAGCTTCGCAGGACAAGGCAAAAGCGACCGGAAAAGTCATATGGCTTTTCCGGTCGTTGTTTTTTGGCCCCTTCGACTTGCATTCCGCAACAGGATCGAAAATCGGACCGCTTTATTGAAAAAAGCGGAAAGACGAGCCTTTGAGGACACGCCCTTCCGCTTTCAGTCGCCATATCTCGGTGTTGAGCGAAACCTGCGAGTCCCCACTCTCGGGCGCCATTTCTGGCGCATCGCTCGGGATGAATCGTTCACCCGTAACCAACCTTGGACTCCAAAGCTTGCGCCAGGCTTGCGCAAGACCGTTTCAGCCTTCGTCGGGCTCGCCCCCCCTGGCCCAGTCTTCCTTCACCTGCCGGCGATAATCGTCATAGCGGCCTTGGGAGATGGCGGCGCGGGCGCCGGCCATCAGCTCCTGGTAATAGGCGATATTGACCCAGGTGAGCAGCATCATGCCCAATATTTCCTGGCAGCGGACCAGATGATGCAAATAGGCGCGCGCGTAATCGCGCGCCGCCGGACAGGCGCTCAAAGCGTCGAGCGGGCGCGGATCGCTGGCGTTCTTGGCGTTTTTCAGATTAATCTTGCCCCAGCGCGTATAGGCCAGCCCGTGGCGCCCCGCCCGGGTCGGCATGACGCAATCGAACATGTCTATGCCGCGCGCCACCGATTCCAGCAGATCGTCCGGCGTGCCGACGCCCATGAGATAATGCGGCTTGCCTTCCGGCAGATGCGGCATCACCGTCTCGATCATCGCCAGCATGATCTCCTGCGGCTCGCCCACCGCCAGACCGCCGACCGCCAGCCCATGAAAATCCATGTCGGAAAGCGCCTTGGCGCTCTCGATGCGCAGGTCGCGCTCCGCGCCGCCCTGGACGATGCCGAAACATCCGCGCCCCTTCTGCGCGCCGAAGGATTTCCGCGAGCGTTCGGCCCAGCGCAAGCTCAGCCGCATGGCGCGCTCCGCCTCCTCATGCGAACAGGGCAGTTTGACGCATTCGTCGAATTGCATCTGGATGTCGGAGCCCAGCAGGCGCTGGATTTCCATGGAGCGCTCGGGGGTCAGCACATGGCGGGCGCCGTCGATATGCGACTGGAAGGTCACGCCGATCTCGTCGAGCTTGCGCAGCTTGGACAGCGACATCACCTGAAAGCCGCCGGAATCGGTGAGAATATTATGCGGCCAGTTCATGAACCTGTGCAGGCCGCCGAGTTCGGCGACGCGCTCGGCGCCAGGCCGCAGCATCAAATGATAGACATTGCCGAGCACGACATCGGCGCCGGTTTCACGCACCTGCCCAGGATACATGGCTTTGACGGTCGCCGCCGTGCCCACCGGCATGAAGGCGGGGGTTCTGATCGCGCCGCGCGGCGTCAGAATCTCGCCGCAGCGCGCGCCGCCATCGCGGGCGAGCAGGGTGAATTGGAAGTCGTCGGTCAACAAATTGCCCTCATGCCCGGACGGCGCGCGCCGCTTCGGCCTTTTCCGCCAGCAAGGCGAAAGCCAGCAAGACAAAGGCGCGCTTGTCGAGATTGAAAATTTCCAGCTCGCGGGATTCGGCCTCCAGCCTTTCCCAGGCCTCCGCATAGGGCGCCAGGGCGCGCGGGCCAAGCGCGGCCTTGGATTTCAACGCGACCGCAAGCCAGGAAAAGGCCGCGTCGAGAAAGGCCGCATAGGCGGTCTCGTCGCCGGCGACCGCGTCGGCGACGCCGTGAATCGCGCGCCAGTCGAGTTGGGGGAGCGCCGCCAGCGCCCGCTGCGCCAGAGCGTCGAATTTGGCGTCGCTCGCCGAGAGCAGCCGCAAAACCTCGCGCGGCGCGCCATGGGCGCGGGCGCAAGCGCGGTCCAGCTCCACGTCGCCCATGGCGAGGCCGGCGGCGTCCAACGCGGCGCGGCTGGCGGCGCGCAACGGCTCGGGCTCCAGCGGCTGGAGCATCAGCCGCCGGCAGCGCGAGCGAATGGTCGGCAGGAGACGCCCGGGCCGATGGGCGATCAGCAGGAACAGGCTTTTGGGCGGCGGCTCCTCGATGATCTTCAGCAGCGCATTGGCGCTGGAGGCGTTGAAATCGTCGGCGCTGTCGACGATCGCCATGCGCCAGCCGCCGCCGCTCGCCGCCTGTTCGAAAATATGAATCGCGCGGCGCACGTCATCGACGGAAATGCGGGTGAAATGCTTTTTGCTCTTGTCGTTCCATTCGCGGCGCAGCAGCGCCAGATCGCCATAGGCCAGCGCCGACAGCTTTTTTGCGGCGGGATGGCTTGGGTCCACATGAAGATCGCGCGCGCCCAAAACCTCGGGGGCGGAGGGGTCGGGATGGGCGGCGAGGAAACGCGCCATGCGCCAGGCTAGCGTCGCCTTGCCAATGCCCTGCGGACCGCCGAGAATCCAGGCCTGCGGCAGCCGCCCGCCGCGATAGGCGTCGAGCAGTTGCGCCTCCGCCTTTTCATGGCCCGACAGCGAAAACACGTCGCGCGGATGGGGCGCGGGTTCGAAACGATCGCTTTCCGGCGGCGCCTCGACGGAGCGGGGCTTCATTGGCCCGCCTCCTTCTCGCGGGCGCGAAATTTTTCCGCCAGCGTCGCCCAAATCGCGCTGGCGACCTGTTCGGCGGGCTTCTGCGCGTCGATCAGCCGGCAGCGTCCGGGATCGGCGGCGGCGATCTCGCGGAATTTTTCGCGCAGCAGCCAGTGGAAAGGCAGTTTCTCGCTTTCGAAACGGTCGACATCGCCGTCGCCGCGCCGCAACCGCGCCCGCTCCATCCCGACTTCGGGGGGCAGATCGAGAATCAGGGTGAGGTCGGGCTTGCAGCCGGCGAGCGTCACTTTTTCCAGCGCGCGCAAAAGCTTGTCGTCCACTTCGCCGCGCGCGCCCTGATAGGCGCGGGTCGAATTGGCGAAACGGTCGCAGAGCACCACGGCGCCGCGCGCCAGCGCCGGAGCGATCACCTCGTCGATATGATTTACCCGGGCGGCGTTGAACAATATGGCTTCGCCAAGCACGCCATATTTCTTGGCGCGGCCGGCAAGAATGATGTCGCGCAGCTTTTCCGCCAGTTCGGCGCCGCCGGGCTCGCGGGTCACCACCAATTCGCGGGCGTAATCGCGCAGTTTTTCCGCCAGCAGGCGAATTTGCGTGGATTTGCCTGCGCCCTCGCCGCCTTCGAATGTGATGAACAGACCCTTGTTCAAGCTCGCCCCCGCTGGAGCCCCGTCATAACGTGAAAAATTCCGGGCCGATAGGGGCGGCGGCGGGCGGCCGCCTTGCCTTCTTGAGCGGCCCCAAGCAGATTTGCGCCCATGATGCGAAACGCGCTCGCCCCCGCGCTGGTCTGGTTCCGCGAGGATCTGCGCCTGGCCGACAATCCCGCCTTTTCCGCCGCCGCCGCCAGCGGCGCTCCCCTGCTTTGCCTTTATATATATGACGATGAGAGTCCCGGCCTTCGCCCGCCGGGCGCCGCGGCGCGCTGGCGGCTCGATCTGGCGCTGGCGGCTTTGGAGCGCGATCTGGCGCAAAAGGGCGGACGCCTGCATTTTTTACGCGGCGCGGCCGAGAGGGCGTTGCCGGATTTCCTGCGCGCCGCCGGCGTCCAGAACCTGTTCTGGAACCGGCGCTATGGCGGCGCCGAGCGCACGCTGGACTCGCGGCTCAAGGCGCGCTTGCGCGCGGAAAATTTCGGCGTTGAAAGTTTCAATGGCGCGCTTCTCTGCGAGCCCTGGGAGGTCGCGCCGAAATCCGGCGGTTTTTTCAAGGTTTTCACGCCGTTCTGGCGCACCGCGCGCGCGCGGCTGGCGGTCACGGCGCCCCTGCCCGTCCCGGCAAATCCGGTCTTTGCGCCGACGCCCGAATGTCCCGGCCTGACGCCTCGCGCCGCCCTTGGTCTCGCGCCCTCCCGGCCCAATTGGGCCAAAAACTTCCCCGATCCCGACCCAGGCGAATCTGGCGCGCTAAAACGGTTACGTAACTTTGTTGCCGTCGGGCTTTATGGTTACGAAACCATGCGCGACCGAACTCGATCGCGATGCGACCTCGGGCCTGTCGTCCCATCTGCATTTCGGCGAAATCTCGCCCCGCCAGGTGTTTTTCGCCGCCTCCCAGGCGGAAGGCGCGGCGAAATTCCTGAGCGAACTGGGCTGGCGAGAGTTTTCGACCCATCTGCTCTACGCCTGCCCCGATCTCTCCTGGAAGAGTTTCAACACCCGATTCGACGCCTTCCCCTATCGCGACGATCCCGAGGCGCTGGAGGCCTGGAAGCGCGGGCGCACCGGCTATCCGCTGGTGGACGCGGCGATGCGGCAATTGTGGCGTACGGGCTTCATGCACAATCGCGCCCGGATGATCGCCGCCTCCTTCCTGACCAAACATCTGCTGATCGACTGGCGCGAGGGCGAAAAATTCTTCTGGGAGTTTTTGGCCGACGCCGACGCCGCCAATAATGCCGCGTCCTGGCAATGGGTCGCCGGCTGCGGCGCCGACGCCGCGCCTTTTTTTCGTATTTTCAATCCCGTGCTGCAAGGCGAGCAATTCGACCCAGACGGCGCCTATATTCGCCCGTTTCTGCCTGAGCTGGCGGCGATGCCGGCGCGCTTCATCCACCGGCCCTGGTCGGCGCCGCGCGAGCTTCGCGAAACGGCGGGGCTGCGGATCGGCGAGAATTGGCCGGCGCCGATCGTCGATCACGATTTCGCCCGGCGAAGGGCCCTGGAGGCGCTGTCATCCCTGCAAACCAACCGCACGCGCGGCTGAGCCAGGCCAAGACCGGACCAATGGTCTGCTGTGCCCCGCGCGCCACAGGCGCGCACTTTCGCGGCCGAGTTGATCTGCATCGCCATTGTTTGCCTCAATTTGCTGTTAAATAGCGATCAACTTGCGCTCCCTGCCCTTAAGACGGCGGCGGAGGCGGATAGCGCGGAATGGAATGACCCGAAACGGAATGGAATGACTTCTGATCGACCGCTATATTTTCCGGACCGCCGCCTCCGCCTTCCTCACCACGCTTGGCGTGCTGACGGCGGTGATCTGGCTGATTCAGTCTTTGCACGATCTCGATCTGATCACCTCCAAGGGGCAATCGGCGCTGAAATTCTTCACCATCACGGGCATGTGGATTCCCTCGCTGGTCATGGTCATCGCCCCGATCGCGCTGTTCATCTCCGTGCTGTTTTCTCTGAACAGGCTCAATGGCGACAGCGAACTGGTGGTCACCGCGGCGTCGGGCCTGTCGCCCTTCGGCCTGTTGCGCCCCTATATCGTGCTGATCGTCCTGGTCGCCGCTTTCGTCGCCACGGTGTCGCTCTGGGCGATGCCGGCGAGCTTCCGGGTGATGCGCGACGCCTGGACCGAGGTGAAATCCGATTTCTTGACCAAGATCGTCCGGCCCGGCCAGTTCAGCGTGCTCGACGGCGGACTGGTGTTCCATTACCGCGACCGCGGCCCCGGCGGCGAATTGCTCGGCGTTTTCATGATCGACCGCCGCGATCCCGCGCAAACCAATGTCTATCTGGCCGAACATGGCATTGTCGCCAAGGTCGCGGGACAGCCCTACATGGTGTTGCAGACCGGCACCATCCAGCGCCAGGACAAGGGCGCGACGCCGGCCATGGTGACCTTCAACTCCTATGCGCTCGACCTGAACAATTTCGGTCCGCAATTCCTCGCCGGGCCGCTCAAGCCGCGCGAGCGCTCGACCTGGGACCTGATTCACTACGACCTTGCCGATCCCTATACCCGCGACAATGAGGGCCGTTTCCGCTCGGACCTGCATGAGCGCTTCATTTCGCCGATTTACGCCATGGCGCTGGGACTGATCGGCTTCGCCGCGCTGGGCGCGCCGCGCACCACGCGACAGAATCGCGGTTTGGCCCTCGGCGTCGCCACCCTGATCGCCGTTCTGTTGCGAGTCGCCGGATTCGGCGCCGCCGCTTCGATGGCGCGCGGCCCGGAGGCGGTCTATTTCGCCTACGCCCTGCCGCTGCTCGGCATGATCGGCGCGCTGCTCTACGCCTTTCGCTATGCGCTCCCGCGCTTTTCGCGCTTGCGGACCCTTGTTCCGGTCGCCGCGACATGATCGGCCGCACGCTTGGCGTCTATTTCGCCTTCCGCTTTCTCAAGAGCCTGGCGGTGATCTTTTTCACGATTTTCGGCCTGATCTTCATGGCCGATTTCGTCGAAATGCTGCGCCGCGCCGGCGACGTGCCCAACACCCCGGCGAGCCTGGTGGTGGTGCTATGCCTGATGCGCACGCCCTCGATCGCCGAGCAGGTGCTGCCCTTCGCCACCCTGTTCGGCGCCATGGCCGCCTTCCTCAATCTGACGCGCAAGCTGGAACTGGTGGTGGCCCGCGCCGCCGGCGTCTCGGTCTGGCAGTTCCTGGTCCCGCCCGTGGTCGCGGCGCTTGGCCTGGGCCTGCTGGTGGTGACGCTGTTCAGCCCCGCCGCGGCCCTGATGAAGGAGCGCGCCGACGGAATTGAGGCCGATATTTTCAAGACGCAGATGTCGATGCAGGATTTGAATCTGTGGATTTGCCAGCGCAGCGACGCCAATCAGTCCATCCTGCGCGCCGACATCGCCGCCGAGTCCGGCTTGCGACTGGCGGGCGTCACCGCCTATATTTTCGACTTGTCCGGTCATTTCGTCGAGCGCGTCGACGCCGAGCAGGCGCGCCTGTCCCAGGGCGAATGGATTTTGCAAAAAGCGCTGGTCACCGCGCCCGCTGTCGATCCAAGGGAAACGGAAATTTACCATCTTGCGACTAATCTGCTTCCCAGACAGGTGGCGCAGAGTTTCGTGGCGCCGGAAACCGTGCCCTTCTGGTCCCTTCCGGGTCTGGCGGCGGACACGGAGGCGGCAGGTTTGGATTCGGTGGGGTATCGTTTGCGTTTTCAACAGCTTCTCGCGCTTCCGACGTTGCTCGCGGCCATGGTGCTGACCGCCGCCTGCTTCTCCTTGAAATTGTCGCGCATGGGCGGCGTCGGCCTGATGGTTTTGGGTGGCGTCGGCGCCGGCTTCGTGCTTTATGTCTCGTCGAAACTGGTCTCCGATCTCGGCGGCGCGGGTCTGCTCAGCACGCCTGTCGCCGCCTGGTCCCCGGCGATCGTGGCGAATATGTTGGGCGCATTGACCCTTTTGAATCGCGAGGACGGCTGATGGCGACGCGCGCCCTTGGCCCAGACAGCGCCGGCTGCGCTTCCGGCGCAAAGGCGCGGCGCCCGCATGGCGTCCGGCTGGCGTTGCGCGCCGGCCTGTCGCTGCTCGCGCTGAGCCTCGCGTCCGGCCTGTTTCTCGCCGCGCCCGCCTCGGCCCAGACGCTGACCGACAGATTCGCCGCCGCCAATGGCGACGACAAGGCGCCGATGAATGTCGACGCCAACAAGGTCACTTATAATGACCGCAACCACACGGTCATCGCCACCGGCGACGTACAAATCTATTACAAGAAAAAAATTCTCGAGGCCGACAAGGTCACCTATTTCCGCGACACCGGACGCGTGCTCGCGGAGGGTTCGGTCAAGCTCACCGAACCGGGCGGCGGCGTCACCCATGCCGAGCGCATGGAGCTTTCCGGCGACTTCAAACAGGGCGCTGTGGATACGGCGCGCTCCGACGGCGCCGACCGCACCCATATGACCGCCAACCGCACCGAAAAGCTCGACCAGGACACGACGGTCTTCGAAAAAGGCGCCTATACCGCCTGCGACGCCTGCGCCGATCATCCCGAGCGCCCGCCGATCTGGCGGCTGCGCGCCCAGAGAATCGTGCACAAGGACGCCGAACAGACGCTTTTTTATGAAAACGCCACGTTCGACCTGTTCGGCTGGCCGATCATGTACTTCCCCTGGCTGTCGACGCCGGATCCGAGCGTGACCCATCGTTCGGGCATCCTGGCGCCCAAGGTTTCGTTCAAGGACACCAATGGCTTCGGCTATGGCCAGCCTTATTTCTACGCGATTTCCCCGGACATGGACGTCACCGTGACGCCCTATTACTATGTCAATCAGGGCTTTCGCGGCGAACTGGAATTCCGCCAGCGGCTCGACAATGGCTATTACACCCTCGATCTCAACGGCATAGACCAGCAGCATCCCAACGTTTACGCCGCCGAACCCTATGGCGCGGGTTCGCGGGCCTTCCGCGGCTCGGTCCAGTCGATGGGCTCGATCTGGCTGAGCCAGAACTGGAAATTCGGCTGGGATATTTCCCGCGCCTCGGACAAATGGTTCGTCAACGACTATCAGGTCGGCGATCAATTCCTGTCCCGCAGCTTCTTCCGCGAGGCCTCCTCGGACGTCTATATCACCGGCCAGGGCGACCGCGGCTATTTCGATCTGCGCGGCTTCGCCTTCCAGGGCCTGGCCAATACCGACTATCAGCCGCAACTGGCGGCGGTCGGCCCGCTGCTCGACTATAACAAGCGCATCGGCCTCGACCCCGCCAAGACCGGGGGCATTGGCGGCGAAGTCGAAATCGACGCCAATTACACCCATTCCTCGGCGGCGCTGGCCTCCTATCAGCAGGTCGGCGCCTATGATTTCGACAAGGCCTACGGCCTGTTCCCGGTCTGCCAGACCTATAATCAGCAGTCCTGCCTGTTGCGCGGCATTGGCGGCACCTATGACAGCGCCACCCTGCAATTGTCCTGGCAGCGCAAGATCATCGATCCGCTCGGCGAGGTCTGGACGCCCTTCGCCTTCGCCCGCGGCAATGTGAATTATCTCGACTATAATTCCAGCGGCGCGGTGACCTTCGGCGGCGGATCGACGGTCAGCAACGCCAGCCAGAGCGCCTTCCTCAACGGCAACAACCAGATTGGCGGCTATGTGACGCCAGGCGTTGGCGTCGAATGGCGCTATCCGCTGCTGTCCAAGACGCCGATCGGCGATGCGGTGATCGAGCCGATCGCCCAGGTCATCGCCCGTCCCAACGGCCAGCCGACGAATGCGATGGTCAATCTCGACGCCCAGAGCCTGGTGTTCGACGACACCAATCTGTTCGAATGGAACAAATATTCCGGCTACGACCGCTTCGAGACCGGCGTGCGCGCCAATTACGGCGCGCAATTCACGCTTGACATGCATGACAAGGGCGCGATCAGCGGGCTGTTCGGCCAGTCGGCGCAGCTTGCCGGCATCAACGCCTATGCGACGCCCGACGCCGCCAATATCGGCCTGAGCTCGGGCCTGGACACCCGCGCCTCCGATTATGTGGCGCGCCTGTCCTATGCGCCCAGCAGCAATTACACCTTTATCGCCAAGGCGCGCTTCGACGAGGCGACCTGGTCGCTGCGGCGCATCGACGCCACCATGCACACGCAATACGGCCCGGTCGGCTTCGATCTGCAATACGCCAATTACACGGCGCAGCCGGCGATCGGCTATAATGAACGCCGCGAAGGCCTGTCGTTGAAGACGCGCTATGACGTGACCGAGAATTATTTCGTCAGCGCCGATATTTTCTATGATCTCGGCCGGCACAATTACAACGATATCGTCTTCACCGGCACCAATACCCTGCCGCCCGCCGCGCCGCTGTTCGCCATCGCCTCCTGGGGCGCCGGCGTCGGCTATCACGACGAATGTTTCAAATTCGGCGTGAATTACCGCGACACGATTTCGGACGGCTACGGCAATCCGCCGAGCTACAATCGCAACAGGTCGTTGATCTTCACCCTCGATCTGCGCACGCTCGGCGACATCAAGGCGCCGATCTCGCTGACCCCCTCGGTCATTCAAGATGGCGTGCGCGGAACCAATTGACCTTTTTTCCGCCGGAAAATAGGTGTTAACCCCGTCTCGGCTTTAAATTCACGGAACGACAATGGCGCGGTTCATCGTTACAGGCGGCCTTCTGCTAGGCTTGGCGCTCGGCTTTTGCGGCGCGGCGCGGGCGCAATCCATCGTCGCCACCATCAATGGCGATCCGGTGACGACAGTCGATCTCGCCGAACGGCAGAAGATTCTGCACGCCCTGGGCGCGGCCGCCGACGCCCCGACGCCGCTGGAGAGCCTGGTGCGCTCGCGCGTCATGGCCGGCGAGGTCAATAAATTCGGCATCAAGGTCAAGCCCGAGGAATTGGGACCGACCTATTACGCCCTCGCGGAAAAGGCCCATGTCACGCCGCAGGCGATGCAGCAACGGCTCGCCGCTTCCGGCGCCAACAAGCAACATCTCGAGAATTTCCTGGAAATCATTCAGGCCTTCGCCATTTACGCCCGCGCCCGCAACCGGGCCGTGGAAGTGAGCGAGGCGCAGATTCAGGCGGAAATCAACCGCGATCCCAAGCTCAAGAACGAAATGAGCTATACGATCCGGCAAATCGCGCTCGGCGTGCCGCCGGAGTCGGGCGTGGCCGGCCTGCAGGCTGGCGCCAAGCAAATGGACTCGCTGCGCGCCCGCTTCACGTCCTGCGAATCCGGCGTGAAAATCGCCAATGAAACGCCCAATGTCGTGGTGCGCGACGCGATGACCCGGACCTCGTCGCAATTGGGCGACCAGTTGAGCGGCCTGCTCGACAAGACGGCGGTCGGCCATCTGACGCCGACCAGCCGCGACGCCGGCGGCCTTGTGGCGCTGGCGCTTTGCGCGCGCGAACACGCCCATGTCGAGAGCGCCCGCGAGGTCGCCCAGCAGCGCATCATGGCCAAGGCCATCCAGGCCGACGCCGAAAAGCTCTACAAGGAACTGCGCGCCACCGCCATCATCGTCAAAAAGTAATATGCTCTGCCTGACACAGGGCGATCCTTCGGGCATTGGCCCAGACCTTGCGCTCACGCTGTTTTCCGCGCGGCGTGAGAAGGAGTTGCCGGCCTTCCTGCTGCTCGCCGATCCCGATCTGCTGCGGCGGCGCGCGCAACTGCTCGGCCTCGATGTCGAGATCGCCGAATGCGCCCCCGAACAGGCGGAACAGGTCTTTTTCTCAGGCGCCCTTCCGGTGGCCGCCCTGCGCGCCAAGGCGCGCGGCGCGCCGGGCCTGCCCGATCCCGCCGACGTCGCGGCTGCCGTCGAGGCCATAGAGACCGCCGTCGATCTGCTGCGCCAGGGCCGGGCGCGGGCCATGGTCACCAATCCCATCGCCAAATCCGTGCTTTACGCCGCCGGTTTCGCCCATCCCGGCCATACCGAATTTCTCGGCGAGCTGGCGCGGCAAAAATTCGGCGTCGCCGCCCGGCCGGTGATGATGATCTGGTCGAGGGAGCTGGCCGTGGTCCCCGCGACGATCCATATGCCCTTGCGCGCGGTGGCGGGCGCCCTGAACACCGGCGATCTCGTCGAGATCGGCCGCATCGCCGCCAACGCCTTGCGCCGCGACTTCGGCCTTCCGGCGCCGCGCCTGGCCTTTTGCGGCCTCAATCCCCATGCCGGCGAGGATGGCGCCATGGGAAGCGAAGACCGCGACATTGTCGCGCCGGCCGTGGCGCAGCTGGCCGCCGAGGGTTTTTCCGTGTTCGGCCCCCTGCCCGCCGATACGCTTTTTCACGCCGAGGCGCGCAAGAGCTACGACCTCGCGATCGGCATGTATCACGATCAGGCGCTGATCCCCGTCAAAACCCTGGCTTTCGATCGCGGCGTCAATGTCACGCTGGGCCTGCCCTTCATCCGCACCTCGCCCGATCATGGCACCGCCTTCGCGCTGGCGGGAACCGGCAAGGCGAAGACAACGAGCCTCGAAGAGGCGCTGCGTCTGGCGGCGCGCATGGCCGAGGCCAGGGCATGAGCGACGCTCTGCCGCCGCTGCGCGACGTGGTCGCCAAATATGAGCTGAACGCGAAAAAATCGCTCGGCCAGAATTTTCTCTTCGACCTCAATCTCACCGGAAAAATCGCCCGCGCCGCCGGACCGCTGGAGGAGGCGACCATTCTGGAGATCGGCCCCGGCCCCGGCGGCCTGACTCGTGGCCTGCTCAGCCAGGGCGCGAAAAAAATCATCGCCATCGAGCGCGACGAGCGCTGTCTGGCCGCGCTGCAAGAGGTTTCCCTGGCCTATCCCGGCCGGCTGGAGCTGGTGTCCGCCGACGCCCTGGCGCTGGATTACCCGGGCTTTCTCAGTCAGCGCGGCGTGACCGGCCCGGTGCGCATCTGCGCCAACCTGCCCTATAATATCGGCACGCAATTGCTGATCCAATGGCTGACGCAGGCGGACTGGCCGCCGTTTTACGACCGCATGGTGCTGATGTTTCAGCGCGAAGTCGCCGAGCAAATCGTCGCCACGCCGCAGAATCGCGCCGATTACGGACGGCTCGGCGTTCTCGCCGGCTGGCGTTGCCAGGCGCGAATCCTGTTCGACGTGCCGCCGGCGGCTTTCACCCCGCCGCCGAAAGTCACCTCTTCCGTCGTCGAATTGCGGCCGCGCGCAAATCCCATGGCGTGCGACGGCGCGGTTTTGGAGCGGGTCACGGCGGCGGCTTTCGGCCAGCGCCGCAAAATGCTGCGCCAAAGTCTCAAAGGCCTGGGCGCCGATCCTCTGGCGCTGCTGGAGGCCGTAGGGATCGAGCCGACCAAGCGCGCGGAGGAAATCCCAGTGGACGGCTTTGTCGCCCTGGCGCGGGTTTTGAGCGCGCAAACCGGCAAGGCTTAAAATTCGGCCGGCTATGGCTTGCCAGCGGGGGAGCGATTTGTTAGACGACGCGCCTACCGATTGCGCGGCCCTCAGTCCCGCGCAATTTCTTCGCGGCCATGGCGGAATTGGTAGACGCGCTAGCTTGAGGTGCTAGTCCTTTAACCGGGGTGGAGGTTCGAGTCCTCTTGGCCGCACCAAATCACAAAACCGATCCGTCTTGTCGATCGCCGGCGTAAAGCCGGCGGAGATCAACGCAGCTCGATGATCGCCCCGCCGGTCGCAGGCTTCGGGGCCTTGGCCTTGCGCTCCGCGCCTTGCGGCGCTGGCGTCGCCGGCTCGCTCGCCATGGCCGGTTTGGCGGCCGGCTTTCCGGTTCTTTTCGCGGGACGGTCAAGAATCATCTTTTTCAACGTCGCCTCGGTTTCCGAGCTCCAGCCCACGGGCGCGTCGCGCAGCGCCGGCGGCGGCGCGCCGGGAACGACGTGGACCAGCTTGAACCCCTCGGCTTTCAACGCCGCCAGCAGCGCCGGCATCATTTCCGCCGTCTGCCGCCGCGAATCGTGCAGCAGGACAATGCCGCCGCCCGAGCGGCGCAGACGCCCCATCAGCAGCTCCAGCTCCTGCTCCGGCGTCATGTCGTTCCAGTCGGAGGCCCAGAGATCGGCGCCGAACACGGCCATGTTCCGCTGCGCCGCCGCCGCCAGCAGAGCCGGCGAATCGCCAAATCCGGGGAAACGAAAGAAATGCGAGGCTTTCAAGCCCGAGGCCTTTTGCACGGCGGCGTCGCCCTGCTCCATCTCATGAATTCCAGCCTCCAGTGGCAGACCGGCGAGCGTGCGCGCCGGATGCGACCAGGAGTGGCTGCCGACGGTATGGCCCCCAGCGATCTCGCGCCTGACCATGTCGGGCATGGCCTCGGCGTTGCGGCCAATCAGGAAAAATGTCGCCCTGGCGCATTGATCCGCCAACGCCCGCAAAACCAGGCCCGTTGTCGGCGACGGCCCGTCGTCGAAGGTGAGAATCACCTCGCGGTCGGCGAGCGCCAAGGTGCGCGGATAGCTTTTCAACCCGATTTGCGGCGCGCCGCCGATTTCCAGCACCCGCGACACGCCCAGCGCCTCGGGCCCGCAAGCGCGGGCCGGCGCCCCGACCGCCAAGGCGCCCAGCAAAGCCGCCGCAATTAACGCTTTCTTGACCAGCATCCGTAAAACCCCCGCCGGCTTTTTGAACGTCCCGACCCGGCTTTGCAAGCGCGGCGGCGGCGCGCAGCCAGCGAAAACCAAGCCTTTGCGCTGGACAAAGGCTAAAATCTGGTTTCAACTCCGCGCGGAAAAGGGTTGATGCAAATTAACGACTTCTTGCCGGTTCCGGGGTAGTCTGAACGCATGAAAGCTCTGTCGAAATCTCTCACGCGACTGGCGGTTTCCGCTTCCGGACTGGCTCTTGGGCTGGCGCTGGCGGCCTGCGGCGGACCCGGTCCGTCTTTCATGCCCGATCAGGCGCTGGCTGGCCAGCGCGCCGGAAAATTCAAGGATTCCGAGGCGATCAAGCTCGCCAGCGAATATCCCATTCATGGCGTCGACGTCTCCAAATATCAGGGCGACGTCAATTGGATGGCCGTGGCCGAAGGCGGCGTCAATTTCGCCTATATCAAGGCGACCGAGGGCGGCGACCGTCTCGACCCGAAATTCTTCCAGAACTGGAACGGCGCCAAGGCTGCGGGATTGCCGCATGGCGCCTACCATTTCGTCTATTGGTGCCGCCCCTGGCAGGAGGAGATGGCCTGGTTCGAAAGCCATGTGCCCAGGGATCCCGACGCGCTGCCGCCGGTGCTCGACGTCGAGGCGACGCCGACCTCCAACACCTGCCCGCGCCGGCTGGAAAAGGAGCCGACCCTGCGCGACATCAAGGCCATGTTGAGCGAGATGGAGCGTTTTTACGGCAAGAAGCCGGTGATCTACACCACCGTGGACTTCTATGAGGCGATGTTCTCCGACGGCGCCATGGCCGACTATCCCATGTGGATCCGCTCGACCAAGCATCACCCTTCGGTCAAATATGGCAATCGCCCCTGGCATTTCTGGCAGTATCAGTCGGACGCCTGGGTGCGCGGCATTCCCACCCGCGTCGACCGCAACACTTTTTACGGCGACGCCAAGACCTGGCAGGCCTGGCTGAACGACAACAGCTTCGCTTCGCGCAAATGATCAGGGCCCCGGCAGGATCGCATCGGTCTTGCCGGTGAGCCGATAGGCGATCAATCCGACCCATTCGCGCAAGGCGGTTTCGCCATTGCGCAGGGCGAGGGCGCCATCGCCGGGCGGCCGCCAATCTTCCGCCGTTCCATAGGTGCGGAAATCCACCGGGAAGGCGATGGGTTTCATACCCAAGGCGCGAAAAATCCCTATGGCGCGCGGCATATGCCAAGCGGAAGTCACCAGCAGCCAGCGCTCCCCCGCCTGGGGATGAACCAGTTTTTGAGTGAAAAGCGCGTTTTCATAAGTGTTGCGCGACTTGTCCTCGAAGGTCATCTGGCTTTCGGGCACGCCCAATTGCCGCCAGAGTTTTCTGGCGACCTCGGCCTCGGGCGCGGAATTCGCGATCAGCGCGCCCGAGCCGCCGGAAAACACCAGTTTCGCCGCGGGAAAAGCCCGCGCCAGCGCGGCGCCGGCGGTCATGCGCTCCGCCGCCTCGTTGAGCGCCACCTGCCCCCGCGCCAAGGCGATGCGCTCGTCCACGGCGCCGCCAAGCACGATGATTCCATCGGGCGGCGGCATGTCATAGCCCAGGACGGGAAAGCGATCCTCCAGCGGCCGCAGCAGCGCCGCCGACAGCGGCGCAAAGGCCAGCAGCGCCAGGAAGCCAAGGCCGAAGCCGGTCCAGCCGCGCCCGCCGCGCCCCTGTCGCGACCGCCACAGGCCCCAGCCGATGCAGATCAGGCCGAGATGCAGCGGCGCGGCGAGAAACCAGAAAATTTTCGACAGGACGAAGAACATTCCGGCCCCTTTTTGTTTTGGCGCTAATCGCCGCGCGGAACGCCCAGACGATAGACGCCGCGAAAATCCTCGGGATCGACGGGCTTGCCCTTGCGATAAATCACCAGACGGCCCTCCAGCGCCAGCGCCACCGCGCGGGGGCGCACCTTGGCCAAGTGGTTGCGCCAGCCAAGATCGTCCTCGCCCAGGCTGGAAGCAAAGGCCTTGGCGGCGTCGGTCGGGCAAATCGACTTTTGCGGCCCGGCGGCGAGGCAAAGCTGGAGAATCGTCTGGGCGAGCGGATCGTCGGTCATGGCGCCATTGGACCGGGCCTGACGGCGCGGTCAAGTGCGGCGGTTGATAACCCTTGCTCAATCGAGCCGTGCGAGCATGATGCGCACGCCATGCGAACATGGCGTGAGAGCCCGCCGACCGCCGGAGAGACCCATGCGTCCTGAAAGAGTCACCACCACGCTCGACCTGCCCGGTTGCCGCGTGATCCGCCAGATCGGCATTGTGCGCGGCATCACCGTGCGCTCGCGCTCCATCGTCGGCAATTTCGCCGGCGCGCTGCAAATGCTGTTTGGCGGCAATATTTCCATCTACACCAATCTGTGCGAGCGCACGCGCACCGAGGCCTATCAGATGATGTGCGCCCATGCCGACCAGTTCGGCGCCAACGCCATTCTCGCCATGCGCTACGACGCCAATGAAATCACCGCCGGCGTCACCGAAGTGATTTGCTATGGCACGGCGGCCGTGGTCGAGGAGACCGGGGCGTGAGCGCCGCCGCCTTCGCCGCCTTCGCGCTGTTTGTCGCTGGCGCGGCTCTGGCGCTGGCGCAGATCTGGCTCGCCCCGTTATTGCCCGAAACTTTCTCCAAGGCGCTGGTCACCTTGGCGATTCTTCTGGCGCTGGTCGTGGCCTGGGCGCTGCTGCAACGCGAGCGGCGCGACAACGCCCGGCTGCGCGATCCCAAACAACGCGATTGATTTCTGGCGCGGCTTGCGGTTCCGCGCAATTTGCTTAGGCTCTTTGAAACACGCTTGAAAAACTTCGGGAGCCGCCATGCCCTCAAGAATCATTCTCGGCTATCAGCAAATGCTCGACGAGGCCCTGGCCGCGATCAAGACGCTTTCGGTCGCGGAAGCGCGCGGGCTGCTTGGCCGTGACGACGTGCTGTTCGTCGATCTGCGCGATCCGCGCGAGCTTGAACGCGAGGGCAGAATCCCCGGCGCCTTTCACTGCCCGCGCGGCATGCTGGAATTCTGGATCGACCCGGCCAGCCCCTATGCCAAGCCGCAGTTTCAGCAGGACAAGACTTTCGTGTTTTTCTGCGCCGCCGGCTGGCGCTCGGCGCTGTCCACCTTTCAGGCGCAGCGCATGGGCCTCGCGCCGGTCGCCCATATCGACGGCGGTTTTTCGGCCTGGAAAAAATCCGGCGCGCCCGTCGAGGCTCCGCAGGAGAAGGCCTGATGGACCTGACGCTTGTCATCGGCAGCAAGGCCTATTCCTCCTGGTCGGCGCGGCCCTGGCTGCTGCTGAAGGCGCTCAAAATTCCCTTCGCCGAAAAGCTCGTCCCGCTCTATGCCGAGGGCTCGCGCGAAAAAATTCTGGCTTATGCGCCGACGGGAAAAGTCCCGGTGCTGATCGCCGACGGGTTCGCGGTCTGGGATTCCCTCGCCATTGTCGAATTTCTGGCGGAGAAATTCCCGGAGAAAACCATCTGGCCGCGCGAGGCCGAAAAACGCGCCCGCGCGCGCAGCCTCTGCGCCGAAATGCATGCGGGTTTTCAGGGGCTGCGCCAGGCCTGTCCGACCAATTTCCGCAGGGATCCGCGCGAAACGCCGAGGGCGCTCGACGAGGCCGCGCAAGCCGATCTGGCCCGCATCGACGCGATTTTTTCGGCGGCCCAAGGGCCTTTTCTGTTCGGCGCCTATTGCGCCGCCGACGCTTTTTTCACGCCGGTCGCCAGCCGGATCGCCACCTATCGCCTACCGCTCACCGCCCGGGCGCAAGCGGTTTGCGACGCCCTGCTCGCGCATCCGGCTTTCGCGGAATGGCGCGAGGGCGCCAAAGCCGAGGACTGGGTGCTGGAGAAATGGGAAAATCTTTGAGCGCGTCATGAGCGGCGCGCGGGAAGTCTTTTGGGTGTTTTTTCGCTTGGGCCTGACCGCTTTCGGCGGCCCCATCGCGCATCTCGCCTATTTCCGCGCCGAATGCGTCGAAAACCGGCGATGGCTCGATGAAAAGGCCTATGCCGACCTCGTCGCGCTCTGCCAGTTCCTGCCAGGACCGGCCTCCAGCCAGACGGCGTTGATCCTCGGCCTGCGCCGCGCCGGGCTTTGGGGCGCGGTCGCCGCCTGGACCGCCTTCACCCTGCCCTCGGCGGCGGCGATGATTGTTTTCGCGCTTGGCTTGCGGGCGCTGGACGCGGCCTCGCCGCCCTTCCTCCATGGGTTGAAAATCGTCGCCGTGGCCGTGGTCGCCCAGGCGGTCTGGACCATGGCGCGCAAATTCTGCGTCGGCCCTATCCGCGCCGGCCTTGCCCTGGGCGCGGCGGCCTTGGTTCTGGGCTTTCCCTCCGCCCCGGCGCAGATCGCCGCCCTGCTCGCCGCCGGGACCCTCGGCTGGCTTTTTTTGCCGGCCGCGCCCCGCGAGCCGCTGGCGCTGGCCCTGCCCGGCGACCGCCGGCTGGCGCTCGGCGCCGCCGTGCTGTTCCTGCTGCTGCTGTTCGTTCCGCCCTGGATCGACGCCGCGCCGGCGCAAAAATTCGCGGCTTTTTATCGCGCCGGCGCCCTGGTGTTCGGCGGCGGCCATGTGGTGCTGCCGCTGTTGCGCGACGCCGTGGTTCCCGCCGGCTGGATCGGCGATCCCGCGTTTCTCGCGGGCTATGGCGCGGCGCAGGCGCTGCCCGGCCCGCTGTTCGCTTTCGCCGCTTTTCTCGGAACCGCGATGGACGGCCCCTTCGCCGGTTTGCTGGCGCTGCTGGCCATCTATCTGCCGAGTTTCCTGCTGCTGGCGGCGGTGCTGCCGTTCTGGAGCGCGCTGAGCCAACAGGCGGCGATCCGCGCCGCGCTGATCGGCGTCAATGCCGCCGTGGTTGGTTTTCTCGCCGCCGCGCTCTATGCGCCCGTCTGGACCTCGGCGATCTTCACGCCGCGCGATTTCACTCTGGCGCTGGCCGCTTTCCTCGCGCTCACCCTGGCCAAGGCGCCGCCCTGGCTGGTGGTGGCGCTCGGCGCGGCCGGCGCGCAACTGCTTGGCGCTTGAGCCAACGGGCCTCAGGGCGGCGCGCCCTCGCCGTAGATTCGGCCATTGAGCTGCATTTGCCCTGGCCGCAACCCGCCGCACGCGCCAAGCCATCGTCCGGTCATGACCGTCGTCGCGCCGTCGCCATTGCCGGGGAATGCCGGCGTGAAGCGGACGGTGCTCTCCGATCTGAAGGCCTCGTCGCCGATAAAAGTCATTTCCATATGCTGCGTCCGCGTGATCTCGCCCAACAGGCAGACCGAATCGAGAATATAGGCGCCGTCCCGGTAATGGCCTTCATAGGTCGGACATTGCCGCCGCATCCGCTCGGTGGTCTCGGCGTCGGGGACTTCCTCCGTTCCTTTCACGCACATCCGTGTGACCACGGCGCCCGTGGCGATCTCCCACAAGCCTGGCTTGCGCTTGGGCGGCGGATCGTCCGCCAGGGCGGGCGTCGCCAAGGCCAGCAGCAGCGCCGCGCTACACAGAACTCCGGTCGTTTGGCGTGATTTTGCTTGTTTCCGGCTTGCTGGCATGGTGGCGCTCACGGGCGATCGAAACGACAATTGCCGAGACCCTTGCGATCCCGGACCCATAGGTATGATAATGCCGCAATCGTCGCGATCCGTCCGCGAAACGCCGGCGACGAAGCGCGCAAATTCGCTGAATTGGTGAAGGATCTGTCACAGATCAATGATCGGGGACCGTTCAAGCGTCACCTTGAGCGAAAAGGCTGGGAAAGACCCCGGCGCGGCAGGGAGGACACCCAGGCATGAAACAGGCCATTTCGCCGGAGGACGCGGCGGCCCTGATTCCCGACGGCGCCAGCCTGCTGATCGGCGGTTTCATGGGGGTCGGAAGTCCGCACCGGATCGTCGCCGCTTTGGTCGCGGCCGGACGGAAAAATCTCACCGTCATCGCCAATGACACGGGCAAGCCGGATTACGGCATTGGCCGGCTGGTCCGCGCCGGCGCGATCAAAAAGCTCCTCGCCTCGCATATCGGTCTCAATCCCGAGACGCAAAAGGCGATGATCGAGGGAACGATCGAGGTCGAACTGGTTCCCCAGGGCACGCTGGCGGAACGCATTCGCGCCGGCGGCTATGGGCTGGGCGGCGTGCTGACCAAGACCGGCCTGGGCACGCCGGCGGCCGAAGGCCGCAGGATCGTCGAGATCGACGGCGAGGACTGGCTCTACGCCCCGCCGATCCGCGCCGATTTCGCCCTGATCCATTGCGACCGCGCCGATCACATCGGCAATTTGAGCTATCAGCTCACCGGCATGAATTTCAATCCGATCATGGCCACGGCGGGCGCAAAAGTCATTTGCGAGCCGCGCGAAATCGTGCCGGTCGGCGTCATCCCGCCCGATCACGTCAATACGCCCGGCGTGCTCGTCGACTATCTCATCCGCAGGGATCCGGCTCATGAACCCCGATGAAATCATCCAGCGCCGCGTCGCCCGCGAATTGCAGGCGGGAACCTTGGTCAATCTCGGCATAGGCCTGCCGACCGGCGTGGCGCGCTACATCGATCCGGCGCTTGGCATCCTGTTCCAGTCGGAGAACGGCATTGTCGGCATGGGCTCGCGCCCGCCCGAAGGCATGGAGGACGAGGAGCTGACCGACGCCGGCGGCGGCTTCATCACCGCCGTGCCCGGCGCGGCGACGGTCGACAGCACATTTTCCTTCGGCCTGATCCGCGGCGGCCATCTCGACGTCACCGTGCTCGGCGGGCTCGAAGTCGATGAAAGCGGCCATCTCGCCAATTGGGTGGTGCCCGGCCGCATGGTCCCGGGGATGGGCGGCGCCATGGATCTGGTGTCGGGCGCGCGAAGGGTGATCGTCGCCATGCAGCATACGGCCAAGGGCCGTCCGAAAATCGTGCCTGAATGCACGCTGCCTCTGACCGCGACGCGCCGCGTCACGCTTGTCGTCACCGATCTCGCGGTGATCGAGCCGACCGAGGACGGGCTGGTGCTGCGCGAACGCGCCCCCGGCGTCGAGGTCGCCGCGATCGTGGCCGCCACCGGCGCGCGGCTGATCGCGCCCGCCGTCGTGCCGGAAATGGTTCTGGTCTGAATCTCCCCTGGACGGATGGGCCGCGCGATGAAAGGATCGCCCCAAAAGGGGAGGTTTTTTTGCGCGCCATGTCCCTGCTGCTCGTCGCTCTGGCTCTGACCGCAGCACCGGTTTTGGCGCGCGCGGAGACCGCCGCGATCTTTCCCTTTGTCCTGGTCAACAGCTCGCCGCAGGAGACCAGCGCCGAAGAACTGGCGCGGATCAGGGCGATGGACGCGGCTCTGAAAGCGGCGCTGGAGAAGTCCGGCGCCTATCGGGCGTCCGATCTCACGCCGGTCGCGGCGGATTTCGCCGCTGTCCGCGACATTCACGATTGCAACGCCTGCGAGATCGAGCTGGCGAAAAAGGCCGGCGCCCGGCTCGCGGTGGTCGCCTGGGTCCAAAAAGTCAGCAACCTCATCCTGAATCTAAGTATCAGGATAGAAGATGTTGAAACAGGCCAAATTATTAAATCAGGAAGCGTCGACATCCGCGGCAATACCGACGAATCCTGGAACCGGGGCCTCAAATTCCTGCTCGCGGAATATGTGTTCCGGGCGCCGCGCTAATCTTTTCGCGCCCGGTCGAGGTTGATCGCCCCCGCGATGTCCTTGTCTAAGCGCGCGCCCGCGACATCCATCTCGTCGGTTCGGGCGCCGTCGAAGCGGGCGCCACGAAAATCCGCGCCCGCCCCGTCGGCGCGGAACAGATTGGCGCCGGAAAAATCCGCGCCGGAGCAATTGGCGAATTCCATATCGACGCGGGAAAAATCCGCGTCGCGGATTTTGGCGCCGCTGAGATCGGCGGAGCGCAGGATCGCGTGCATCAGTCCCATGGACTGGTTGCGCATATCGGCGGAGGCGTCGGCGCCGGTGAAATCGGCCCCCTTGAAACGCGCGCCGCTGAAATCGCCGGCCAGACGCGCGCGCGAAAAATCCGCGCCGTCGAATTTCGCCCCCATCGCCTGGGTTCCGAACATTTTCGCCTGGCTCAGATCGGCGCCGGATAAATCCGCGCCCAAAATCCAGGCCTGATCGAGATTCGCGCCCTTGAGCCGCGCATGCGCCAGCAAGGCGCGATTGAGGCGCGCGCCGCGCAGATTGGCGCCGGTCAGATCGAGACCGGAGAGATCGAGCCCGTTCAAACTCTTGTCCGACAGGTCGGGCGGCGCGCCGCCGATCATTCGTTCGATTTGTTCACGCGAGACTTCGGCCTGGGTGAAAGCCGGAGTCGAAAGATCGACGCCGGACATCATGCCCTGCGCCAGAAGCGGCTGCGCGGCGCAGAGCAGCGCCGGCACAATCCATCGCCAAAGCCTCATGCGCGCCTCCCCGTTTCGCCAAGCTTCAAGCGAGACTAAACTGGGAGGCCGCGCCGGAAAAACAAACCGGCGCGGGACTTAATTTTGGCTCAATAAGCCGCCGCATCGCCCTCAAAGGCCCGCACCCACATGGCGCAGACGCCGGAGCGGACGATGTCCTCGACGGAGAATTCGATCACCGGCACCGGCAGATCGTGTTCCCGCACCAATTCGATCATCCGCCGCAGCCCCGAGGTTTCGCGAATGTCGGACTGGTTGACGTCGCCATTGACCACGCTGATGCAATCCTCGCCGATGCGGGTGAGGAAGGTCTTGATTTCCATCACCGAAGTATTTTGCGCCTCGTCGAGCAGGACGAAGGCGTTTTTCCAGGTGCGCCCGCGCATCACCTCGAAGGGCACCATTTCAATGTCGCCGCGCTTGATGGCGATGTCGAAGGCGGCGTCGCCGATCCGCTCCTTGATCGCCTCGGCGATCGGCACGGCCCAAGGGGCGAATTTATCCTGCATTGTGCCCGGAAAGAAGCCGAGCGAGCGTCCGCAGGGAACATTGGGCCGGGTGAGGACGATTTTTTCGATACGGCCCTGGCGAAACAGATCGGCGGCGTAAGTGGCGGCGATCCAGGTTTTTCCGGCCCCGGCGGGGCCCAGAACGACGACTTGCTGTGAGTGGCGCAAGGCGGCCAGATATTCGGCCTGGGTGGGGTTGAGGGCTTTGATAGGCGGTGGATTGCGGTCGTGCTGGAATTTGGACCCCTTGAACTCGATGATTTCGGCGTCACGCTGTTGGACACGGGAGCCGCGGCTCCGCTTTCGGTCAAGTTGCTTACCCACGCGCTGTCTCCTCAGAAATGAAGTTCGCGCGCGCTCACCCTAGGAGGGTGTTCGCGGCGGAGGCTTACGCAATTGCAGGGAAATAGCGAGAAGGGCTTTGGTCGGGCCTCTATGTGAGGGTTGCGCCATTTGTCTCTCCTCGCTGAGAAAAAGGATAAGCGATTCGCCCCTAATACAAAGCAAATTATTTTCGAGCTTTTTTCCGGCATGGGCGCCTGCGGGCAAGCTTCGCGGAAAATGATGGAGCCGCGTTCCCCTGTTTTGGACGCCCGGCGACTGGCGTCTCGTCAGACCCGCCGCGAGTTTGTCTGGCGGCCCCACCGCCAAAACAGCCCAGGAAGCGACATGAGCCAGCCCTTTTCGACTTCACCCCCCGCGGCGCGGGCGCTGGCGCCGCTGTTTCGCGTCGAGGCGGGAGATCCGCTGCTGGCGATGATGCTGACTTCGGGCGGCGACGAGCGTATTTCCCCCGACGGTTCGGGCCGCAACCGCTATGGCGCCTCCGCGCGTCCTCGCGAAGACGAAATCTGCTTCGCCTCCTCCACCGCCTCGACCATTTCCGCGCGAGGCTGGGACGCCGCGGCGAGCGCCCTGCCGCTGGCGCTGCTCGCCGGAGAGACGGAAGCCTGGTTTTCCAACTTGCGCCGCCGGCTGCTCAACCTGCTCGCCCCGAGGGGCACCGAGGCGGCGTTCTGCGCCTCGGGCACGCAAACAGAATATGCCGCTCTGGTCGTGGCGGGCGGGCTCGCCGGGCCGGGCAAGCGCCTGGTCAATTTGATCGTCGGCCCGGAAGAAACCGGGCGCGGCGCCCCCTGGCGGCGAGCGGCAAAAATTTTCTCAATAGCGCGCCCTTCGGCGAAGCCCGGGGCGGATTGACCGTCGCCGGTTGGCGCGGCGTGGTCGCCGCGGCCAGCCTGCCGCTGCGCGACCGCGATGGCGCGCCCCTGCCCCAGGACGAGATCGACGCGAGGGTCGAGGCTTTCGCCCGCGCCACGCTGGCGCATGGCGATCATTTGCTCCTGCATGTGATGGATTGCTCCAAGACCGGACTTTCGGCGCCCTCGCGCGCCTGCGCCACGCGGCTGCTGCGCGAAAATCCGGGCGCTGTGACGGTGGTGGTCGATTCCTGCCAGTTGCGCTGCGCGCCCCGACAGGTCAAAGCCGATCTCGAAACCGGTTTTTTCGTCATGGTCACCGGTTCGAAATTCGCTGGCGGCCCCGCATTTTCCGGCGCCCTGCTGGTTCCGCCGCAGGCGGTCGCGGCGCTGGCCGAGCGCGATGAAATCTTCTGGCCCGAGGGCCTGGCCGAACATTTTGCTCTGTTCGACTGGCCTCCCGTGTTGCGCGACAAGCTCGCCGGCCCCTTTGGCGCGCGCTGCAACACCGGCCTCGGGCTGCGGTGGGAGGCGGCTCTGGCCGAGTACGAGGCCTATTGCGCCCTCGCCCCGGCGCTGGTCGAGCGCGCGATCGAGATTTTCAACAACGAGGCGCGGCGGCGGATCGCGGAACTTCCGGAGCTGGAAATCGTCGAGGACGGCGGCGCGCCGACCTTGCTGCCGATCCACAGCCGCGCCTGGCGCGCCAAGGGCGACGCCGAAATTTTTCTACGCGCGCTGCGCCGGAGGGGGATTTTTCTCGGCCAGAGCGTGCCGATCGGGTCGCGCGAGGCCTTGCGTCTCAGCCTGTCGGCGCCGCAAATCGTCGACGCCTGCCGCCGCTATGGCGAGGTTCCCAGCGAAAAACTCGCCTTTGCGCGTCTGCGCGGCGATCTCGACGCCTTGTTCGACGCCTGGTGTGAACTGGCGCCTGGCGCCTGAGGTCACTTCAGGAAGCTTTTCATCCGCTTCAACGCCTCGATCATCTCGGCCTCGGACCCGGCATAGGACAGGCGCAGGGCGAGATGGCCCTGTTCGGGATCGAAATCGAGTCCGGGCGTCGCCGCCACCCCCGCCCTGGTCAGCAGCTCGTGGCAAAACCGGGTGGAGTCCCGCGAAAAGCGGGAAATGTCGGCATAGACGTAAAAGGCGCCATCGGCGGGCGCGAGACGGTCGAATCCGAGTTCGGCCAGGCCATCGAGCAAGATGCCGCGATTGCGGGCGTAGCCGGCCTTGATCCGCTCGAGCTCCTCGGTCGCGTCGAAGGCCGCTTCCGCCGCGATCTGCGAGAGAGTCGGCGCGGCTATGGCCAGCGACTGTTGCAGCCGCTCGACCGTGCGCGAAAGTTCCGGCGGAACGACCAGCCAGCCGACGCGCCAGCCGGGCATGCAATAATATTTGGAGAAGGAATTGACGATCACCGCCTGTTGCGAGAAGGCCAGAGCCGTTTGCGCCGCCCGGCCATAGGTCAGGCCGTGGTAGATTTCGTCGGAAACGAATTTGACCCCGCGCCTCGCGCAAAGCTCGGCGATGCGGCGAAGGGAGTCCTCGCTTTGCAGCACCCCGGTCGGATTGGACGGGCTCATCAGCAGCAGTCCGTCGATTTTTTGCGCGTCTATCGCGGCTTCGACCGACTCCGGCGTCACCGCATAGCCCTCGGCGGCGCCGGCGCGCAATTCGACCGGCGAAATGTCCAGCGCCTTGAAGATGTTGCGATAGGCGGGATAGCCGGGACAATTGATCGCCACCTTGGCGCCCGCGTCGAACAGGGCGAGAAAGGCCATGATGAAGGCCCCCGACGACCCCGTGGTGATGGCGATGCGCTCGGGCGAGACCTCGACCGCGTAAGTCTCCCGATAATGGCGGGCGATCCTTTCGCGCAGGCTCGGCAGGCCCAGCGCGTCGGTATAGCTGAGCCGGCGCGTGTCGATGGCGGCCTTGGCCGCCTCGCGCACCAGGCGCGGCGTCGCCGCCGAGGGCTCGCCGGTCGCCATGGCGACGACGCGGACGCCGGTCTGTTCGAGCAGCGTCGCTTCGCGCTTGACGTCCATGGCGATGAAGGGCGCGATCTCGGCGCGCCGCGCGGGGGTGATGAGGCTGTTTTGGTCCATCGGAGTTTTTTCGCCGCGCCGCAATTCGACCCGGATGCGTGAATAGGTTATGGAGGGTTAGATTTTTCTTCCGGGGTTGTCCATGCCGCATCCGCGCTCAAAATTCGCCGCCGCTCTCCTCGCGGGCCCGCTGGCCGGCCTTTCCTTCGCCCTGCCCGCGCGCGCGGAATTCACCGCGCCGCAAAAGAGCGAGATCGAGGGCATCGTCAAGGACTACCTGCTCGCCCATCCCGAAATCCTGCGCGACATGGCCGCCGAACTGGAGGCCAGGCAGAAGGTGGAGGAGAGCGACCAGCGTCGCGGCGCCATCGCCGAAAACAGCAAGGAAATCTTCAACTCGGATTTCCAGGGCGTGATCGGCAACCCCAAGGGCAAGATCACCCTGGTCGAGTTTTTCGACTATAATTGCGGCTATTGCAAAAGGGCTTTGGGCGATCTCAGCGGCCTGATGAAGGACAATCCCGACCTGCGCGTCGTGCTCAAGGATTTCCCGGTGCTCGGTCCGGATTCGGTCGAGGCCGCCCAGATCGCCTCCGCCGCGCGCAAACAGATTTCCGGGGCGAAATTCTGGGAGTTCCACCAAAAGCTTTTGGAGACCAAGGGCCATGTCGGCCGCGAACAGGCCTTGGCGGTCGCCAAGGCGCAGGGGCTCGACATGGACAAATTGCTCCAGGACAGCAAGGACCCGGAAATCAAGGACAGGCTCGCCGGCCTGGTCAAGCTCGGCGACAGCCTGTCGATCAACGGCACCCCCTCCTATATCCTGGGCGACGAAGTCATCGTCGGCGCGGTCGGCTATGACGAGCTGAAGAAAAAGCTCGACGCGGTCGGCAAATGCGGCAAGACCACATGCTGACCGGCGCCCCTTTTCGCGCCCGCGAAAAAGGGGTAGAAGCCTGCCATGCTGCAAATCTCCGATCTCACCTATCGCCTGGGCTCGCGCCTGTTGTTCGACTCCGCCGGGGTCGTGCTGCCGGAGCGGGCCAAGGTCGGTTTTGTCGGCCGCAATGGCGCCGGCAAGACCACGCTGTTCCGGCTGATCCGCGGCGAAATCGCCGCCGAGAGCGGCGCGACCAGCATTCCGCGCAACGCCCGCATCGGCTCGGTCGAGCAGGAGGCCCCCGGCGGCGACGGCAAGCTGATCGATTTCGTCCTGGCCGCCGATCTCGAGCGCGCCGCCCTGCTGGACGAGGCCGAACACGCCCAGGACCCGCATCGCATCGCCGAAATCCATGTGCGCCTCGCCGATATCGAGGCCCACGCCGCCCCGGCCCGCGCCGCCGAAATTCTGGCGGGCCTCGGTTTCGACGAGGAAGCGCAAAACAGGGCCCTGAAAGAATTTTCGGGGGGCTGGCGGATGCGCGTGGCGCTGGCCGCCGTGCTGTTTTCCCGGCCCGATCTGCTGCTGCTCGACGAGCCGACCAATTATCTCGATCTCGAAGGCGCGCTCTGGCTGGTGGATTATCTGCGCCTCTATCCAGCGACCACCGTGGTCATCAGCCATGACCGCGACCTGCTCAACGAGGTCTGCGACCATATTGTCCATCTCGATCAGGCAAAATTGACGCTCTATCGCGGCAATTACGATTCCTTCGCCCGCCAGCGCGCGGAAGCGCGCATGTTGCAGGCGAAATTCCTGAAAAAGCAGGAGGAAAAACGCGCCCATCTCCAGGCTTTCGTCGATCGTTTCCGCGCCAAGGCGACCAAGGCGCGCCAGGCGCAGAGCCGCCTCAAAATGCTGGAGAAAATGGAGGAGGTCTCGGCCCCGGTCGATGACGAAGCGCTGCCCTTCGACTTCCCCTCGCCGGAAAAGCCGCTGTCGCCGCCGCTGATCGCCATGGAGGGCGTTTCGGTCGGCTATGACGGCCGCGCCGTGCTGACAAAACTCAATCTGACCCTCGCCGACGACGACCGCATTGGCCTGCTCGGCGCCAATGGCAATGGCAAATCCACTTTCGCCAAGCTTTTAGGAGGCCGGCTCGCGCCGCTGTCGGGCGTGCTGAAACGCTCTTCGAAACTGGAGGCCGGTTTTTTCGCCCAGCATCAGGTCGACGATCTCAACGAACAGGACACGCCGTTTCTCGCCGTGCAAAGGCTGATGGTCGAGGCGCCCGAATCGAAAATCCGTTCGCGCGCGGCGCGGCTGGGCTTTCCCGGCGCCAAGGCGGACACCAGGGTGGCGCAGCTCTCCGGCGGCGAGAAGGCGCGGCTGCTGATGGGCCTGTGCACTTTCGCCGGCCCGCATATTCTCATCCTCGACGAGCCCACCAACCATCTCGACATCGACAGCCGCGCGGCGCTGGCCGAGGCGATCAACGATTTTTCCGGCGCGGTGATCCTGATCTCCCACGATCAATATTTGCTCGAGGCCTGCGCCGACCGGCTGTGGCTGGTCGGCGACGGCGGCGTCAAGCCATTCGACGGCGACATGGCCGATTACCGGAAATATGTGCTGGAGCGGGCGCGCGGGCCCAAGGAGAAGGGCGGCGCCGGCGGCAATGCGGCGCAGGAGGCCCGGCGTAACGCGGCGCAGGCGCGCAAGGACGCCGCGCCGCTGGCGAAAAAGGTCAAGGCGGCGGAAGAGAAGATGGAGCGCTTTTCCGGCCTGATCGCCAAGGTCGATCTGACGCTCGCCGATCCCCGCGCCTTCGAGCGTAGCCCGGCGGAGGCGGTCAAACTGTCGCAGCAGCGCGCCGAGCTGGAAAAAGCGCTTGTCGCGGCGGAAGAGGAATGGCTGGAGCTTTCCGCCGAATATGAAGCGGTTATCGGCGGCTGAGCCGCCTTTTTCGCCAAACCCGATGCTATAAGCTCGCAATGTTCTCCGCCTTCGATTCGCCGACCCGCAAAAGCCTCGCCGCCGCCATCGCCTGCATTTCCATTGTCGGCGTCGGCCTGTCGCTGGTGATTCCGCTGCTGGCCTTGCGGCTGGAGGCCGCCGGCTTCGCCGCCCGTGACAATGGCGCGCAGGTCTCGGTCTCCGGCCTCGCCACTCTTGTCGGCGCGCCCTTCACCCCCTGGCTGGCGCGGCGTTTCGGCTTGCGCAACACGCTGTTCGCCGCGCTGGCGCTGTCGGTGCTCGCGCTCGGCCTGTTCGCCTTCGTCGGCGACTACAGGATCTGGCTGGCGATCCGCCTGCTGTTCGGCCTGGGGCTGACCGTGATTTTCGTGCTCAGCGAATATTGGATCAGCGCCGCCGCGCCGCCCGGACAACGCGGCCTGGCGCTCGGCCTCTACGCCACTTTTCTGGCGCTCGGCTTCGCCACAGGGCCGGCGCTGCTCAGCCTCACCGGCGCGGCGGGCCTTTTGCCCTTCGGCCTCGCCGCCGTGCTCATCGCCAGCGCGGGATTGCCGGTTTATTTCGCCGGCGCGGCCGCCGCCGCTTTCGACGCGCCGGGACGGCCCAATCTTCCGCCGATTTTCCGCGCCGCGCCGGCGGCGCTGGCCGCCGCGCTGCTCTATGGCTGCGTCGAAACCGGCCTCAACGGGTTGTTGCCGATTTTCGGCCTGCGCTCGGGTTTTTCGCCGGCGAGCGCCACCTTCCAGCTCACCTTGTTCGCTCTTGGCAATGTGGTCTTTCCCGTGCCCATCGGGCTGATCGCCGACCGGATGAACAAGATTCGGCTCTTGACCCTCTTCGCCCTGTTCGGCCTCGTCGGGGCGCTGTTCCTGCCGGGGCTGGCGGCGCAGCACGGAGTCTACGCCCTGGCTCTGTTCGTCTGGGGCGGGGTCACCGGCGGCCTCTATACGGTGGGGCTGGCGGCCCTCGCGGAAAAGTTCCAGGGCGAGCGTCTCGCCGCCGCCAACGCCGCCTATGTCATGGTCTATGCGCTGGGCATGATTCTGGGACCGCCGGCGCTTGGCCTGGGGCTCGATTTCGCCCCGCATGGGCTGTTCGACGCCCTCGCTCTGGCCTTTGTCGCCTATCTGGCCCTGCTGATGTTTTTTCACGGACCTTTCGCGCAAAAAAGCCCCGACGGGAAAAACTTGACAAAGCGGTGACTATGGCTATTTTCGCCGCAGAATTCGGGCCGGAGAAATCCGGCCTCTTTGTTTCCCAAGGCTCGCGTCCGATCCGGATGATGCGCCGGACTGCAGGGTAAGACCATGGCCAAGGCCGCCACCATCAAGATCAAGCTGCTGTCGACCGCCGACACCGGTTATTTCTACGTCACCAAGAAGAACGCCCGGACCAAGACCGACAAGTTCGCGTTCAAGAAATACGATCCCGTCGCGCGCAAGCACGTCGAGTTCAAGGAAACCAAAATCAAATAATGAGCAAATAAGGCTCCAGCCTGCAAAGCCGCCTCCGGGCGGCTTTTTTATTTGCGGTTTTTTGTTTTACGGCCTGAAACCCTCGAAGACGATCTGATCGGCATGGCGGCGCGCCTGCGCGGCCTGCGCGGCGCTGCGTATGGTCCAGCTCATCACCGCCAAGCCCAGGGCGCGCGCCAGTTCGCAGACGGGATTGGGCAGGTCGGCATAGCGCCAGGAGAGAAAGTCCGGCCGGGTTTCGCGCGCATGGGTGAAGCGGGCCAGTTCTTGCCGCCGCTCCGCCGTGACGCCCATAAAATCCTCGTCGTCATAATCGGCCTGGGCGACCATCCCCAGCGGCCAGGACGCGCCGGAAGCGCGCAAATGGGCGATCAATTCCGGATCGAAACTTTTGAGCGCGGCCGGCCCGCGATAATCTGTCAAAACCCGCGACACCGCGCGCGCCAAGGTCGTGTCGCCGGAAAACTCGCCTTTCAACTCCAGAATCAGCGGCGTCGCGCCTTTGACCGTCGCCAGCAGCGCCGCCAGGGTGGGAATGGTCTCGGTCCCGCCTTTCAGGGCGACTTGCGCCAGCTCCGCCGCGTTTTTTTCGGCAAAGACTCCATGGATCCCGGTCAGGCGGCCGAGCTCATCGTCGTGAAAGACAAAGACCTCGCCGTCGCGCGACAGGCGCAGGTCGGCCTCGATGGCATAGCCGCCCGCGACCGCCGCACGCGCGGCGGCCAGCGAGTTTTCCGGGACGCCGCCCAAAACATCGTGCAGGCCGCGATGGGCGATGGGGCGGGCCGTCAGCCAGTCCGGCGTCACGGCGTGATTTCGAACAGAGCCTCGACCTCGACGCAGGCGCCGAGCGGCAGGTTGAACACGCCGATCGTCGAGCGGGCGTGCGCCCCCTTGTCGCCGAGCGCCGCGCCGATCAAATCCGAAGCGCCGTTCATCACCAGCGCCAGCCGGTCAAAATCCTCGGCGCCGCGAATGAAGCCGCCGAGCCGCAGGCAATGGCCGATTCGGGAGAGATCGCCGATCTGGGCGCGGACCTGAGCGAGAATATTGACGGCGCAAAGCGCCGCCGCCTTCCTGGCGGCGGATTCTTCGACTTCCACGCCGACCCGGCCGATATATTCGGGGGCCAGCGCGCCATCGGCGCCGAAGGGCAATTGTCCCGAGACGATCAGCAGCGCGCCGCTGCGGGTCACCGGCACGTAATTGGCGACCGGCGCCGCCGGATTTGGCAGGGCGTAGCCGAGATTGGCGAGGCGGCGTTCGACTTCGCTAGCGATCTGACCCATGGCGCGCTCCTTTTCTTCCGGCGCCAACCTAATTTCGCCACGGCTTCCGGGCAATCATGATTCGCTCTAAGCTGTTTTTCTTTCATCCGGCCCTGCGAGTTCAAACGCCCATGCGGTCCTTCACGCTCCCTCTCGCCGCCCTGCTTTTCGCCTGCCCCGCGCTCGCCGAGCCGGCGGCGCCGGCCTTCGCCAGCCACAAGGCGCTTTACGAATTGCATCTGCTCCAGGGCCAGGGCGAAAAAGCGCCGGCCGCCGCCGATGGCCGCATCGCCTTCGATTTTTCCTCGACCTGCGACGCCTATGTCCAGACCCTGCGCCAGGCGGTGGACATGCAGCCGCAGGAGGGCGCGCCTTCGCTGACCGAAAGCCGGATGAGCACGCTTGAGGACGCGCGCGGCAAGGATTTCCGTTTCGCCAGCGACGAACCGGGCCAAAAGGTCGAAGGCCGGGCGCAACGCGAGGGCGATGGCGCAGTCGCCATCGCCCTCAGCCGCCCCAAGCCGCAAAAAACCCTGGCCGGCGCGGATGTGCTGTTTCCCACCCAGCATATCGCCAAAGTGCTCGACGCCGCGCGCGCCGGCGAAAAAGTCTTGCTGGCCCGGGTCTTCGACGGTTCGGACACCGGCAGCAAGATTTTCAACGTCACCGCCATCATCGGCCCGCTGCGCGGCGGACCCGACGCGGATCGCGGCGCCCAGCTCGACGCCTTGCGCAAATTGCGGCGCTGGCCGGTGGCGCTGTCCTATTTCCCCGAAGACCGGCGCGATGGCCCGCCCGAATATGTCCTGAGCTACGATCTCTATGAGAATGGCGTGTCGAGCCGGCTGCGGCTCGATTACGGCGAATATGTGCTCAGCGGCGAATTGACCCGGATCGAATTTCCTCCTGCGGCGCGCTGCCAGAAGTAATCACGGCGTCAGCGCGGCGCGCGCCCGGTCGGACAGGCCGGCGCGGCCCCGGTCGCCACGGCAGACAATAAAACCCTCGGCCAGATCGCAGAAATGGTTGCTGGCCGCGCCCGCGACAAAGGCTTTCGGCGTGAACAGATAGGCCGTGCGCGCTTGCGGCGTTTCCGTCGCCAGGATTTTTGGAAATTCCTCGCAATGCCAGGCCTTTTGGGCCAGCGGCAGGCGGCCGGCATAAAAGGAGTTCGTCGGGAGCCCATTGTCCATCGCCAGCCAGGACAGCGGCTGAAAGGTTTCGCGGGGATAGTCGGCGTCGCCGCTGCATTGCCAAGGCGGCGAGACGATCAGCAGGTCATGACCGGCGCCCAAGTCGGCGAAGGCCGGATCGGTGAAACGCATCGCGCTCTGCCGGGCGAAATAGCGGTGAACGCGGGCGAAGGGCGCGGCGAGGTCGGCGACTTGCAAGGCCAGCGCGGCGGCGCAGACCGCCAGAGCCAGGCGCGGCGGCGCCTTTTGCAGCAGGACCACGCCGGCCAGCGCCCAGAGGGCATAGGCGGTCACCCAGATGAAGCGCCCGGAACTACGGAACGTCGCCAGCAGATCGAACAGCCTTTGCGGCAGGGGAATCTGGGCGTTGAAACCATCGCCAAAGGTTGGAAAAAAGCCGATGGCCAGAATCAGCCCGGCGAGGGCGGCGAGCAGGATCGGCCCATAGCGCCGACGTTCCGCCTCGTGCAGGCCATAGGCGAAGGCGAAAGCCAGCAGGAACAGCCCGCCGGCGCCGAGATAGGCGTAGCCTTCATATTGATAGGGCGAGGCGTTGCCCAGCGCCGGCAACAACGAAGCGCCGAACTGATTGGCCATGGGGTTGAACAGCGTGTTCAGATTGGCGTTGTAATAGCCATAGCCTTCGCCGGGAACCACGCCGCCGCCGCCGAGCCGGACGAAGCCGAAACCGACCAGGGCGGCGAAGGCGACAAGCAAAGGGGCCGGCGCCAGCAGCCAGCCGCGCCGGTCCAGAGCGCCACGCGCAAAAGCCAGGCCCAGCGCGGCGAGATAGATCAGCGCCGCCATGACGAGAAGATAGGGATTGAGACCGCCCAGCAGCGCCAGCAGCAGGACGAAGCCGCCAATGGTCGCGGCGACGCCGACCCGCTCGGCGCGAAAGGCCAGCCATAGCGCGGCGAGCAGGGTCCAATGCGCGGTGAGCGGCGGATGGCCCAGACGGAAGCGCACATAGAGCATGGGCGCGGCGGCGATCAGCGCCGCGGCGCAGAACAGGGCGGCCAGCAGGGTTCTGGACGGCGGACGCTGGCGGAGCCCCTCGCCCAGGCACAGCACGGCGAAAAAGCCCTGCAAAAAGACGTTCGCGACAAACAAAGGGCCGAAATATTGGACATGGGCCGGCAGCCAGGGGCTCAAAAGCTTCAGCGGCAGGGCGACCAGCGGCACGAGATCGAAAAAGGCGATGTTGAGCGGCAAAGGCCAGGAGACGCGCGCCGTCGCCAGTTTGAACGCCGATGCGGGATCGGCCCGATAGGCCTCCCAGCCAAATTGCATGGTGACGAAATCGTCGCGCATCCAGCCGGTCTGGCGGGGATCGACGATCTCCGGACCAAGCGTCCAGACCGCCAGGGCGGCGGACAACAGGCCGAGCAGACAGGCGAGCGGCGCGAGAGCGGGTTTTGGGCGAAAGGCGCTGTTCGTCATGGAATTCCCGTGGACAGACAGCGCTTTTACCGGAAATTCCCTAGCGAGAGCTTTCGCGGGGCCTCAGGCGCTTCGGGCGGCGGCGCCCAGCGCCGTGTTCTGGGTCTCGGCGATGAAGGCCGCGACCTTGTCCTGGGGGATCGGCTTGCTGAACAGGAAGCCCTGGACCACGTCGCAGCCATAGGCGCGCAACATGTCGAATTGCTCGGAGGTCTCCACGCCTTCGGTGACGCAATCGAGCTTCAGATTGCCGATCAGGCCGATCATGCTCTTGACGATGTCGCGTGCGACGCCATTGCCGTGCATTTCCTGGATGAAGCTGCGGTCGATCTTGATCTTGTCGAGCGGCAGCCGATGCACATAGGACAGGCTTGAATAGCCGGTGCCGAAATCGTCGAGCGAGATTTTCACGCCCAGGCGCTTGAGGCTGTGCAGCGATTCCTCGGCGATTTCGAAATCGGTGAGCAGCGCGGTTTCCGTGACCTCTATGTCGATGCGCGCGGGGTCGAAGCCGCTGGCTTCGATGATGGCGATGATCTGGACGATGGCGCGCTTGGACAGAAGATCGCGCATCGACAGGTTGAAGCCGAGGCTCACCGTCTCCGGCCAGGCCTTGGCCGCCGCCAGCGCCTTGCGCAACACCGTGCGGGTCAGGACATGGATGACGTCGCTGCGCTCGGCGATGGGGATGAACAGATCGGGGCCGACGGCGCCCAGTTCCGGCGAATTCCAGCGCGCCAGCGCCTCGAAGGCGACAATGGAGCGATGCACCGTGTCGAACAAGGGCTGGAACTCGATGCTGATTTCCTGTTCGAGATCGGCGCGGCGCAGGGCCTGCTCGATTTCGGCGTTGAGCCGCATTTTCTTTTCATGGCCCGGGGTGAACAGCACCGCCTCGCCACGATGGCCCTGCTTGCCGAAATAAAGCGCGAAATCGGCGCGTTCGTAGAGCTGATGGGCCTCTTGCGCGTCCAAGGGATAGCGGGCGAAACCGATCGAGGCGGACAAGGTCGCCTGGGCCTCGCCAACGCGCACCGGCTGTTTCAACGCGGCGCAGATCCGCGCCCCAAGGATCAGGATTTCGGTTTCGCTCATCGCGCCAGCGATATAGACGCCGAACTCGTCGCCGCCGAGCCGCGCGATTCTCACGCCCTCGGCCTCGAAGGGCCGCAACCGCTCGGCGCATTCGCGCAGCACATGATCGCCCAGGGCGTGACCGTGAAGATCGTTGATCGGCTTGAAACCGTCGAGATCGACAATGCCCAGAACGAGTTCGAGTTCGTCCTCGGCCTCGGCCTCGGCGCGGCCCATTTCCTCTTCCAGCCGCGCGAAAAACTCGCGGCGGTTCGACAGTCCCGTGAGTATGTCGGTATTGGCGATCTGGCGGTTTTCCTCGGCGAGGCCAAGCGCCTGATTCTGCGCCCCGATCAGCGCCTCGAAATCGCGCGCGGCGCGGCTGACCATGAAAAACAGCGCGACGATGAGCACGAACACATTGGCGCCCGCCAGAATCGACGTGGCGTCGCCGGAGGCCATCAGCAACCAGGCGAAGGGCGGCAGGCTCATGCCGCCGACCAGCAGCGCGGTCTTGGGCAATTGCGCCAAGGCGAATATGGCGAATATGCCGGTCAGAGCCATGGCGGAGATCAAAGCGCTCCGCTGGCTCGCGTCGGCATGAAGATAGAGCGCCACGCCCCAGAGCGTATAGACCACACAGAGCAGCGCGGCGGCGTAATTGACATGGCGCAGGATGCGCGCCGCCCGCTCCGCCGCCAGCGGAACTGCGTCGCGGCGCGACCACTCCCAGGCGAAACCGGCGCAAATGACCAGCAGCACGCCGGGAGCGATCAGCGTCAGGCCCTGCGGCGCCGATGGAAAGAAGATCGCGGCCAGCGCCAGCGTATTGGCGGCCATCACCAGAGCGAGCAGCGGCGCCTGCCGCGCCAGCGCATTGACCTGGGCGCATTCCAACTCGGCTCTGGCGATGGGCGCGGTGGAAACGGCGCTTTGGGCAAAAATCTTGAAAGGACGCATGGCGAGAGGACTCTGAAGCCGCAATGCACTTACGCGAGGGCAAGCGTTAAGAGAATTCTAGACCTAACTTCTTAAAGCGAGATTACGAAGGTCATTGGATTGACGAAAAGTAAAACCTCCCGCCGGGATCGGGCGGGAGGTTTTCAATCGGCTTGCGCGTCAATGGTCCGGAAAAAGCTCAGAGCGGGATGTTGTCGTGCTTCTTCCACGGGTTTTCCAGCTCCTTGTGGCGGAGCATGGCCAGCGCCCGGGCGATGCGCTTGCGCGTGCCGAAGGGCTGGATGACCTCGTCGATATAGCCGCGCTCGGCGGCGACGAAGGGCGACAGGAAGCGCTCCTCGTATTCCTTGGTGCGCTCCGCGATTTTTTCCGCGTCGCCAATGTCCTGGCGGAAGATGATCTCGACCGCGCCCTTGGCGCCCATCACCGCGATCTGCGCCGTCGGCCAGGCGTAATTGATGTCGCCGCGCAAATGCTTGGAGGCCATGACGTCATAGGCGCCGCCGAAGGCCTTGCGCGTGATCAGCGTGATCTTCGGCACGGTGGCCTCGGCATAGGCGAACAGCAGCTTGGCGCCATGCTTGATGAGGCCGCCATATTCCTGCGCGGTGCCGGGCAGGAAGCCGGGCACGTCGACGAAAGTGACGATCGGAATGTTGAAGGCGTCGCAGAAGCGGACGAAACGCGCCGCCTTGCGCGAGGCGTCGGAATCGAGCACGCCGGCTAGAACCAGCGGCTGGTTGGCGACAATGCCGACGGTGCGGCCGTCGAAACGGCCAAAGCCGACGACGATATTCTTGGCGTGGGCTTCCTGAATCTCGAAGAAATCGCCCTCGTCCACCACCTTGGTGATCAGTTCCTTGATGTCATAGGGCTTGTTGGGATTGTCGGGAATCAGCGTGTTCAACGACATGTCGTAACGGTCGTCCTGATCGAAGGTCGGCCATTCCGGAATTTCGTCGGTGTTGGAGGAGGGCAGGAAATCGATCAGGCGGCGCATTTGCAGCAGCGCCTGGACGTCATTGTCATAGCCCTTGTCGGCGATCGAGCTCTTGGTGGCGTGCACCGAGGCGCCGCCCAGCTCTTCCGCCGTCACCGTCTCGTTGGTGACGGTTTTCACCACGTCGGGGCCGGTCACGAACATGTAGGACGTGTCCTTGACCATGAAGATGAAGTCGGTCATGGCCGGCGAATAGACGTCGCCGCCGGCGCAGGGGCCCATGATCACCGAAATCTGCGGGATGACGCCCGACGCCAGCACATTGCGCTGAAAAACCTCGCCATAGCCGCCGAGCGCCGCCACGCCTTCCTGGATGCGGGCGCCGCCGGCGTCGAACAGGCCGATGATCGGCGCGCGATTGCGCAGCGCCATGTCCTGGATCTTGGTGATTTTTTGCGCATGCGTCTCGGACAGCGACCCGCCGAGCACGGTGAAATCCTTGGCGAAGACATAGACGACGCGGCCATTGATGGTGCCCCAGCCGGTGACGACGCCGTCGCCGGGGATTTTCTCGCCCTGGTCCATGCCGAAATCGACGCAGCGATGCTGCACGAACATGTCGAACTCCTCGAAGGAGCCCTGATCGAGCAGCAGTTCGACGCGCTCGCGGGCGGTCAGCTTGCCGCGCTTGTGCTGGGCGTCGATGCGCTTCTGTCCGCCGCCGAGGCGGGCCCCTTCGCGGCGTTCGTCGAGGGCTTCGAGAATATGTTTCATGAGGCCATTCCGGTCTTTTGCATTGAGCTCTTGGCGGCGGGGCGCCGCGAAAAAGTTTGGCGGCGGTTTAGCACGGCTTTTTTGTGACCGAAACCCGCAAGATGACGCTTGGGTGAAATCAATTGGACTAATAGAGGGCGCGAGGCCGCACGTCGGGCGGCGCGCCAAGCTGGCCGCGCGGCTTGCGGCGCGCTGGCGACGGGTTTATGATATACGCCGATGTTATGTATATCCTGGAGATTGGCGATGCAGGTGGCGAAATGGGGCAACAGCCTTGCCGTCAGGCTGCCAAAACCGTTGGTCGAGAAACTGGGGCTCAAGCCTGGCGACGAGATCGCCGTCGTCGAGGCGGCGAAGGAACGGCTGACCGTCATGAAAATCGACCGGCGCGGCGACGCTTTGCGCCGCATGGCCGCTCGTAGCTGGGAGACGCCGACCGGCTATCGCTTCGACCGCGACGAGGCCAATGCGCGGTGAAGGTGTTTTTCGACACGAATATTCTCATTTACGCGGGAGTTACGGTGACATGATACGAATTCCCTAAATCGAAAGAGCCCGAAAACGGCGGCGCAGGGGTGTTCGGGGAGCTTCGGATTTCGGCGCAACGCTCGCATTCGGGGCGCTAGGCGGAAACACATTTGAATTCAATCGATAACCCAACACCAACATCTGAAATCTCAGCAAAAAAGACCAAACTCTGGCCGAAGTCTACGAAACGGCGGACTGCATGCCAAGCGACTTCATACCGCAGCAGCTGGCATATTCACCGTTCAATCGCGACCGATTTCGGGCCTCGTTTTTTCCGGCAAACGGAGCGGCCAAGCCTGGCCTCGACTTGATCGAGGAATCCACCCTTTTGATTTAGGGATTTCGTATCATGTCACCGTAATTGACGTAATTCTCCGATCAATTACTTATTTTGGCAACCGCTAACAAGTTCACTATGAGCAGATTGCAGCATCCATGCATATTCATTAATCCAAGCTGCGTTACGCGTCTGCTGGCCAGGACCACAATTGTCAAACTTATGATAAGCATTCTGTATTGTTATGTAATATTCTGACCTAAGTTTACACTCATCATCGTGGTTAACGAACTTATCGCGGTGTATTTTATTTGATAATTGCTTAATATCGGCGTCAAACTGGGTAATCTGTGTAGTGCAATTTTTTGTGTATGTAAATTTTAGATACAAAAATACTAATATAGCGCATGATAGCACAAAGCTTATTATAAATGCACGATGCCTGTCAGTCATTAGATTTTTCCAATTACGGTGACATGACACGAATTCCCCAAATCGAAAGACTGGCCATGGGCGCGCAGTTCGATCCAGTCGCCGCGTTGCTGCATCCTGGCTCACCCCAGCGCCGCGTAAAGCTCATAGGCGGCGCGCATGTCGCGCAGCCTGGCTTGGCGGCGGGCCTGGGCCTCCTCGTCGGCGCCCCATTGACTCGTCTGAAAATCCTCGTCGACATGGGCCGCCGCCCAACCGGCGTCAAAGGCCATCGCGCCGGAGGCAAGCGCCAGGGCGATCAGCACCGAGCCGGTCAGCGCGGTCATTTCATGCAGCGCGGTGAGGCGGAAGGCGCCGTCGGGCCGCGCCGCCTCGGCCTCGATGACCTGGGCGATGGCCGCCACCGATTCGTCCGGCTGGGCGACGTAGATCACGCCCTCCGCCAGATTGAATCTCGCGCCATAGGCTTTTTCGGCGAAGTCCAGCACCGGCGTCCACAAGGCGTTCTGCGCCGCGACCAGAGCCTCTGGCGCGCCGGCGCGATAGAATAGCAGGTCGGAAGCGGCGAATTTGGCGACTTCCGCCACAACCCGGAGTTACGGTGACATGATACCAATTCCCCAAATCGAAAGACTGGCCATGGGCGCGCAATTCGTTCCTGTCCCCGCGTTCCTGCCTCCCGCCTCACCCCAGCGCCGCGTAAAGCTCATAGGCCGCGCGCATGTCGCGCAGTCTCGCCGCGCGGCGGGCCTGGGCCTCCTCGTCGGCGCCCCATTGCCTCGCCTGAAAATCCTCGTCGACATGCGCCGCCGCCCAACCGGCGTCAAAGGCCATCGCGCCGGAGGCAAGCGCCAGGGCGATCAGCACCGAGCCGGTCAGCGCGGTCATTTCATGCAGCGCGGTGAGGCGGAAGGCGCCGTCGGGCCGCGCCGCCTCGGCCTCGATGACCTGGGCGATGGCCGCCACCGATTCGTCCGGCTGGGCGACGTAGATCACGCCCTCCGCCAGATTGAATCTCGCGCCATAGGCTTTTTCGGCGAAGTCCAGCACCGGCGTCCACAAGGCGTTCTGCGCCGCGACCAGAGCCTCTGGCGCGCCGGCGCGATAGAACAGCAGGTCGGAAGCGGCGAATTTGGCGACTTCCGCCACGACCCGGTCCATTTGCGCGGCGACGCCGTCCAGCGCGGTATTGGCCATGCGCGTCAGCGGCATGGTCGCGGGGGTGATGAACTCGCCCTGCCCGCGCCATTCGGCCGCCAGAGCCTCGGCCAGAGCTTGCGTCGGCAGGCGCAGGACCGCGCGCGCCGGGGTGCGCACCGTCTTGCCGTCGAGCGTCAGGGCAAAACCATTCGCCTCCGGCGCGACCGCGACTTCCGTGTAAAAGCGCCTCGGCAGCGGGCGTTTCATCTCGCGCTGCGCCGCCTTGACCGGATCGCGCTCCTCATCGGCGACGAAAATCGCCGAGAGATCGTCACGCATTGAAGAAGTCATCGAGTCTCGCTTCCAGTTCCGTCACGTTGTTGACGATGCAATTGGCCCCCGCCTTGGTCAGCTTCTCATGGCGGTGATAGCCCCAGCCGACGCCAATGCAATAGGCGCCGCCGCGATGGCCCATGAACATGTCGAATGTGGTGTCGCCGACCACGCAGGCGTCCTTCACCGCCACGCCGGTTTCGTGCAAAGCGCGGGTCAGCATGTCCGGCGCGGGTTTGGAGGGCGCGTCGTCGGCGGTCTGCACCGTGGCGAACAAATGGGTCCAGTTCTGCCGGGCGAAGAGTTTTTCCACGGCGATTCGCGTCTTGCCCGTGGCGACGCCGAGCTTGACGCCGGGCCGCGCCGCCAGTTTGCGCAAGAGCGCGTCGACGCCGGGATAAAGCCGGTCCTCCTCGGCGGTCGTCCCCGCGCGCAACTCCGCCCAGGCGGCTCTGTAAGTGACCGCCAGCGTCTCCACCGGCCCCTCGCCGCCGGTGAGGTCGGCGAAGGCCTCGTGCAGCGACAGGCCGACCACCGAAAGCGCGCGCTCGCGGTTCGGCGGCTCCAGCCCATGGGCGGCGAAGGCGCGCTTCTGCGCCTCGACGATGAAATTCTGGCTGTCCACCAGCGTCCCGTCTATGTCGAAAAGCACCAGTTTCATCGAATCCTCCTCGATGCCGGATTTTCCCGCGACTATAGACCCCGGCGCCGGCGCCGCCAATTGCGACCAAAGCGCGTGCAACCGAACGCCCGCGAAAGCGTTGCGCCCTCTCAAAGTCTTGACGGGGCGGCGGCGAAGAGTCATCCCTCGAAAGAGATTGTCAAAAACAAGCCGGCCAAAAACAATCGGACCACGTGTCGGCGGAGGAAACGTCAATGGCGAGTGCGCAAGAGGCCGGGAAGCCGGCCGAAAATTATTTGCCCTGGATCGGCGTCGCCCTGCTCGGCGCGCTGTCGCTGGGGACCGTCGCCCTGCATCGCGGCGAGACCATCAACGCGCTCTGGCTGGTGACGGCGGCGATCTGCACCTATCTGATCGCCTATCGCTTCTACAGCCTGTTCATCGCGCAAAAGGCGCTGCGCCTCGACGACAGCCGCCCCACCCCGGCGATCCGCCGCAATGACGGGCTCGACTACGTTCCCACCAATAAATATGTGCTGTTTGGCCATCATTTCGCGGCGATCGCCGGCGCCGGCCCGCTGGTCGGCCCGGTGCTGGCGGCGCAAATGGGCTATCTGCCGGGCACGCTGTGGCTGCTGGTCGGCGTGGTCTTCGCCGGCGCGGTGCAGGATTTCACCATTCTGTTCCTCTCCACCCGCCGCGACGGCCGCTCGCTCGGCGACATGATCAAGACCGAAATGGGCGTCACCGCCGGATTGATCGCGCAATTCGGCATTTTGGCGATCATGGTCATCCTGCTCGCCGTGCTGGCGCTGGTGGTGGTCAAGGCCTTGGCGCACAGCCCCTGGGGAACCTTCACCGTGTTCTCCACCCTGCCGACCGCCTTGCTGATGGGCCTCTACAGCCGCTTCCTGCGCCCGGGGCGCATTGGCGAAATGTCGCTGATCGGCTTCGTCCTGCTGATCGCGGGAATCCTTTACGGCCAGACCGTCGCGGCTGCGCCCGATCTGGCCGCTTATTTCGACCTCGCCCCCACGACCCTGGCGCTGATCCTGATCGGCTACGGTTTCGTCGCCTCGGTGCTGCCGGTCTGGCTGCTGCTGGCGCCGCGCGACTATCTCTCCACCTTCCTCAAGATCGGCACCATTCTGGCGCTGGCGGTGGGCATAGCCATTGTCATGCCCGATCTCAAAATGCCCGCCGTGACCAAATATATCGACGGAACCGGCCCGGTGTTCAAAGGCGCGCTGTTCCCCTTCCTGTTCATCACCATCGCCTGCGGCGCGGTCTCCGGTTTTCACGCGCTGATCTCCTCGGGCACCACGCCGAAAATGATCATGCGCGAGAGCGAACTGCGCTTCATCGGCTATGGCGCCATGCTCATGGAGAGCATGGTCGGCATGATGGCGCTGATCGCCGCTTCGGCGCTGGAGCCCGGCGTCTATTTCGCCATGAACGCGCCGGCCGGCGTGATCGGCGCCGACGCCGCCCATGCCGCCCAGGTCATCTCGAGCTGGGGCTTCACGGTCACGCCGGACATGCTCACGCTCGCGGCCCAGGAGGTCGGCGAAAAAACCATCCTGTCGCGCGCCGGCGGCGCGCCGACGCTCGCGGTGGGCATGGCGCAAATCCTCTCGGGCTTCCTCGGCGGCGCCGCCGCCAAGGCCTTCTGGTATCATTTCGCCATATTGTTCGAGGCTTTGTTCATCCTGACCACGGTGGACGCCGGCACCCGCGTCGCCCGTTTCATGATCCAGGATCTCGCCGGGCATTTTTTGCCGGTCATGGCCAAGACCCAGAACTGGGGCGCCAATCTGATCGCCACGGCGCTGGCTTGCGCCGGCTGGGGCTATTTCCTCTATCAGGGCGTGGTCGATCCGCTCGGCGGCATCAATACGCTGTGGCCGCTGTTCGGCATTTCCAACCAGATGCTGGCGGCGATCGCGCTGATCCTGGCGACCTCGGTGCTGTTCAAGATGAAGCGCGAGCGCTTTGCCCTGGTGACCCTGGCGCCGACCGCCTGGCTGCTGATCTGCACGCTCAGCGCGGGCTGGGAAAAATTGTTCGACGCCAATCCCGCCATCGGCTTTTTCGCCCAGGCGAGCCAATATGCCGCCGCCGCCGCCGAGGGCAAGATTCTCGCCCCCGCCAAGACCGCCGAGGATATGGTCCGGGTCATCCACAATTGCTATGTCAACGCCGGGCTGACGGCGATTTTCATCGCCGTGGTGGTCGCCATGATCGGTTTCGGCCTGGCCACGGTGCTGAAGGCCCGAGGCAACCCGGATGTCACCACCAGGGAGGTCGGCGATGCCGCTCTGCTGCCCAACGAGGCTTAAAAGCATCGGCCGCGGTCTGCGCCAGACCGCGGCGCTGATGGTCGGCCAGCCCGATTACGACGCCTATGTCGCTCATGTCGCCCTGACCCATCCGGGCCAGGCGCCGATGACGCGCACGGAGTTTTTCCGCAACCGCGAGAACAGCCGTTTCGGCATGGGCAACACTGGCGGGCTGCGCTGCTGCTGAGCCGGCTGCAAAGCGGCCAGGGGCCAGCATTGACATGAGTCATGGACGATTTCGCCCCGGGTTCTAAAGTCGAATGCGGCTCTAACGACAAGCAAACCTGAGGCCGCAGTGAACCATCATCATCGCAAAGTTCTGCACGCTTTCTTCGCTCATCCCGTGAGCACGAACATCGACTTCAAGGACGCCGAGCATGTCATGAGCATGCTCGGCGCCGAAGTCGAGACCAGGAACGGCAACAAGATCGAAGTGACCCTCAACGGCCAGAAGGCCTCGTTCCATCGCAACCATCACACCCTGGCCAAGGACGAGGTGCTGCATATCCGCAAGTTCCTGGAAAACTGCGGCATTGTGGCCGAAGCCTATCCGGTCTGACGCCGGCGCGGCGCAGCCGAGGCCCGGATCGGCGACAAGGCCCGGGCGGATCGGGCCGAAGAACAAAAGCGCGGCGCGGGCGATCCGCGCCGCGCTTTTTGCTTCGGTTCAGCGGCGACCGACGCTGACAGAAGTAAAACCCCGGCGGCGGAACTCGTCGGGACGATAGACATTGCGCAGATCGACCAGAACCGGCGCCGCCATTTCGCGCTTGAGGCGATCAAGGTCGAGGGCGCGGAACGCGTCCCATTCCGTCACGATCACCAGGGCCTCCGCGCCCGCCGTGGAGGAATAGGGATCGTCGCAGAAGGTCACATTGGGCGCCAGCGGCCTAGCCTGCTCCATCGCCGCTGGATCGAAGGCGCGAACGCGGGCGCCGGAATCCTCCAGCGCGGTCACCAGGGCGATCGAGGGCGCGTCGCGCATGTCGTCTGTATTGGGCTTGAACGACAGGCCGAGAAAAGTGAGTGGACCGAGACGAAATTTAAGAGCCGATCCGCACCGGTGCAAACCTCGGCGGCCAAAACAAAACGGCGGCGCTTGAGCGCCGCCGTGGAGTTAGGTTTGGTTCGGATCAGGCGACCTCGGCGCCGACTCCGGCCACCGCGCCGATGAGTTCGGCGCGGGCGGTCAGGGCGACGCGCACGCCGACCGGAACCTGCCGGCGCGACTTGGCGCGCGGATAGGGCAATTCCTCGACGATCTTGCCGTCCGGATAAAGCGCCTGATGCTCGGCCCAATTGTCGAAATTCAGCCGATCGACATTGTCCACGAAGGTTTCCGCCGGGGTGTTCTCGGCGAGGATCAGGGAATGATCGTCAAGTTCGACGTGGTAATAGACGAAGGTCGCGGGAACCGTGGTTTCACGCACCACCGAGCTTCCGTTGACCAGGGCGCCGGCATGGACCAGCGCGCCTTCGACAAGCAAGGCGTGATCGGGCGACAGCAGCAGATCGCGCGAAGGCATGTTGTCGCCAAGCGCGCCGGCCTTGACGCGGATCGGCCACGACCGCATCGGATCGGCGAAGCGGGCCGAAACGGTCTGGACGCCGAGCCAGGACACCGGCTTGGCGACGCCCGCCGAGGTCAGGACCAGATCGCCGCGCTTGAGCGTTTCAACCGCGACCTCGCCCTCCGGCGTACGGATCATCGTGCCGGCCATGAAGCAGATGGTGATCGTATCGACGCCATTTGCATCGGACAGACTGAACGGCTGCGCCGAGTTGGCGTTATAGGAACCGCCCGCCAGGGTCAGAGTTTCCGAACCATTCGCGCCGGTGACGGTCAGCGTGCTGGCGCCATCCCAAGTATAGGTGTCGCTGGCGCCCTCGGCCATGAGTTCGATCGTGTCGCCCTGAGAGAAATTGCTGATCGTCCCAAGGTCATTGCTGACGTCGGAGGGACCGACCTTGCTCAGGTCGAGCGTGCCGGCGTTGTCTTCGAAAGTGATGCTCGGCGCTTCCGTCGCCGATCCGACGAGCGTGTTGGCGAACGCCAGCGTCCCGCCCGGAACCAAGCCGCCGCCGATGTTGAAGATCGTCGCGCTGCCGGAAGCATCCTGATCGACGGGACCGTTGATGGTCAGCGTGCCGCCCACGGCGGTCACCGTGCCGAGGCCGTTCAAGGGGCCGTCGATCACGCCGGCGCCTGTAATGGCGCCCGAGCCCTGACTGGCGCCTTCGCCGCCGACAACAATGCCGGAACTGTCGATCAGCGTGGAGCCGGGGTCGAGCTGGATGGCGCCGTTCAGCGCGTCTTCCTCAGCGCCGATGGTCAGGACGCCACCCGTCCCGATTTCGAGCGTCTGATTGACGTTGCTCAGGTCGATGGCCGACGCCGACACCTTGCCGGTCAAATCCAGATCGGAGCCAGGCTGGGTGTCGATCGTCAACTGGACGCCGCTGCTGACCGTGCCGTCGAGCTCCAACGTGCCGCCGGAGGCCAGGATCGTTCCCGCGCCGCCGAAGCCGTCGGTGGCGGTGATATCGCCGTAGCCAGTGATCGTGGAGCCCGACGCCACCGAGACGCCGACTGCATCCGTCGCCTGGCCTTGCTGGCCTTGCACCACCAACTGGCCGCCCGCCAGGGACAGGGTGGAGTCGCCCGTCAAGGTGAGAGAGTGGATCGACGCGATCGAGGGGTCAAAATTGACCAGATCGCCGTTGCCGATCACCACATCGGTGGTGTTGTCGGGAATACTGTTGGTCGACCAATTTGACGGATCGCTCCATGCGTTTGGATTCGTGGCGTCGGCGCCAGTCCAGATGATGGTGGTTATGGTGGGTGCGCCCATTTGATATATCCCTTTGGAAAACTGGCTCGACGGTTTCATTACCCTACGTAAGGTGAACCATGAACTTACAGAGTCCCTTGTGCAGCTAAAGCGCCTTGCGATATTTTGCGCGTGTATTGAGACAAATTGCCAATTCGGTTTTTACCGACGCCGATCGGAATTCGCCCCAAGCGAAGCAGCCCGGGAGCGGGACTTTTTGAATCCATGCGAGCTTTTCCGGATTGGCGACCGCCAGCGCGTTCAGCGCTCGCGCAGCACTTCCTGCTGATATTTGAGCACCGGCGACAGCAGATAGCTGATGATGCGCCGCGAACCCGTCTTGATTTCCACGGTTGTCGCCATGCCCGGGCCGAGATTGACGTTTTTGTCGTCGATCCTCATCTGCGTGGCGTCGAGCGAGACGCGCGCCGCATAGAGCAATTCCTGGCCCTTGGGCTCGCTGCTGCTGTCGGCCCCCGAGGGGTCGGCGCCGCCTTTGGGGTCCTGCGGCTTGTCGCGCGTGATGGCGTCGAGCGAAACGCTCAGCACCTTGCCGTGCAGCAGGCCGTAGCGGGTGAAGGAGAAAGTGTCGATCTTGATCTCGGCGCCCTGGCCGGCGCTGACAAAACCGATCTCGCTGTTGGGCACCATGGCCTCGATTTCGAGCCGGGAGTCGGCCGGCACCACCACGGCGAGAACCTGCGCCGGCTGGACGACGCCGCCGATCGTATGAATCGCGAGCTGCTGCACCACGCCATCGACGGGGGCCGTGAGAAGCTGCAATTTGGTCCGCCGCTCCGCCTTGACGACGTCATGGCTCAGCGCCGCCGCCTTGCCTTCGGCCTTGGCGAGATCGTCGAAAAGCGCGCGGCGATATTCGGCCTCGGTCTTCTCGCGCGTCTCCTTGATGGCGCCCGCCGCCTCCTCGAGCTCCTGCACATGGCTGGTCTGCACGCTCAGGTCCTGCTGCATCGCAACATAGTCCTGATATTCCTGCAGATAGGTCAGGCGAGACCCAAGTTCCTTGCCAAACAGGTATTTGCGGACATCGACGCGCTCCTTGAGCACGGGAATCGTGGCGTTGATCTTGTCGATCGTCGCCAGCGCCGTCTTGCGCTCCGCCTCTTTCTGCGCCGCCTCGCGCGAGATTTCGGCCAGTTTGGCGCTTTGTTCCTTCATCTGGCTGATCAGAAACTGGCGGTGCATCTCGATCTGCGTCGGGCTCGCGCCCTGCGGCGGCTTGAATTCGGCCAGCGGATCGCTCGCGCCGGAAAGCGCGGCGCGCAGCCGGGCGGCGTCGAGTTCGGCCGCGACCAGATCGGAGCGCAAATGATCCTCTTCCGCCGTATCCATGGTCGGATCGAGTTCGATCAGCACGTCGCCGGCCTTCACGACGTCGCCGTCATGAATGTGAATCGCGCGCACCACTCCGGTCTCGAAGGGCTGGATCAGCTTGGTGCGGCCGCTCGGCACGATCTTGCCGCGCGCCGTCGCGACAATGTCCACCGTGCCGATCGAGGCCCAGAGCAAGGCGAAGCAGAACAAGGCGATCAGGATCGCGCCAAAAACGCGGCCCGTCGGCGAAGGCGGGGTCTCGGCGATTTCCAGCGCCGCCGGCAGAAAGGCCAATTCATAGGAATTGCGCCGGACCGGCTGTTTGGGAAAGGCGATGATCTTTCTAGGCGATGTCATGGATGCCCGACTGCAGGAGATTGAGTTTGGCATAGCGACCGTTGCCGCGCATCAATTCGTCGTGGCTGCCGTCCTCGACGATGCGACCGCGTTCAATGGTCAAAATACGGTCGGCGCGACGCACCGTCGACAGCCGATGGGCGATGATGAACACGGTGCGCCCCGCCGCGATCTTCTGCATGTTCTGCTGGATCGCGCGCTCGCTTTCATAATCGAGCGCCGAGGTGGCCTCATCGAAAATCAGGACGCGCGGATCGGTGATCAGCGCGCGCGCGATGGCGATGCGCTGCCTCTGTCCGCCCGACAGACTGTTGCCGCGTTCGCCGATGACGGTGTCATAGCCCTCGGGCAATTCGAGAATGAAATCATGCGCGCCCGCAAGCTCGGCCGCGGCGATGACTTTTTCCATCGACACGGTCGGATCGGCCAGCGCGATGTTTTCGCGCACCGACTGGTTGAACAGGATGTTTTCCTGAAGCACCACGCCGATCTGGCGGCGCAGCCAGGCGACATCGACCATGGTCAGATCGACGCCGTCGACCATGACGCGGCCGCTCTCGGGGATATACAAACGCTGGATCAGCTTGGTGACCGTGCTCTTGCCCGATCCCGAGGAGCCGACAATGCCGATCACCTGACCCGGCGTCACGGTGAAGCTGACGTCATGCAGCACCGCCGGCGCGTCGATCCGATAGCGGAAAGTCACATGCTCGAATTCGATGCGTCCGCGGATTTGCGGCAACGCGGCGCGCGAGGCGCTGATCGATGGCTCGGGCTGGGTGTTGAGAATGTCGCCGAGGCGCTCGACCGACAGCCGCGCCTGGTGGAAATCCTGCCAGATCTGGGCGAGGCGCAGCACCGGCTGGCTGACGCGGCCGGCCATCATGTTGAAGGCCACCAGTTCGCCGACGGTGAGATCGCCTGATATCACCAGTTTCGCGCCGAAATAGAGGGTCGCCGCCGTCACCAGCTTGTTGACGAGTTGCACCGCCTGGCTCGCGGTGTTGTTCAGGCTGACCACCTTGAAACTGGCGGTGACATAGCCCGCCAGCTGTTCTTCCCAACGGCGCTGCATGCGCGGTTCGACCGCCATCGCCTTGAGCGTTTCGACGCCGGTGACGGTTTCGACCAGAAAGGACTGGTTTTCCGAGCCACGGCGGAATTTCTCGTCGAGCAGCCTGCGAAACAATGGCGTCGCGCCGGCGGAAATGCCGATGTAAAATGGAAAGGACGCCAGGACCACGAAAGTCAGCATCGACGAATAATAGAACATCACCCCGAGGAAGACGAAGGTGAAGAACAGGTCGATAACGATGGTCAGCGCCGAACTGGTCAGGAATTGCCGGATGTTTTCGAGTTCGCGGACGCGCGCCACGGAATCGCCGACGCGCCGGGCCTGGAAATAGGAGATCGGCAGCGCCAGCAAATGGCGGAACAGCCGCGCGCCGAGCTCCACGTCGATGCGATTGGTCGTATGGGCGAAAAGATAGGTGCGCAGCGTGCCGAGCGCCGCCTCGAACAGCGAGATCGCCACCAGGCCGAACACCAGCACGTCGAGCGTGCTCATGCTGCGATGGACCAGCACCTTGTCGATCACCACCTGGAAGAACAGCGGCGAGACCAGGGCGAACAGTTGCAGGAAGAAGGAGGCCAGCAGGACTTCGGCGAGCAGGCGGCGATATTTGTGAATGGCCCCGAGGAACCAGGTGATGTCGAAGCGCCGGCCGAGATCGGTGAGCGAGGCGCGCCGCGCCATCAGCAGCAGCCGACCGTCCCAGACTTCGCCGAACTCGGCGCGGCTCATGACTTCCGGCGTCGGCTTGCCCGGCCGCTGAAACATCGCCAACTCCGCATCGACCTTGCCCAGAATCAGAAAGCCGCCGTCGCGCAGGCAGGCTATGCCGGGCAGCGGCGTATTGGGCAACCGCTCCCAATCGGTCCGCTTGACCTGCGCCTTCAGTCCCAAATCCTTGGCGCAACGCAACATTTCCTGGACGCGGATGCGCGGGACGCCGAGCTTGTGGCGGATCTGCGCCGGATCGGCGCCAATGCCGTGGAAACGCAGAAGCATGACCAGAGCCAGCAGGGCGCCCTCGTCGTCCGTCGCCTGGCTGTCGCCGCCCGACGCCTTAGGATCGTTCCGCGTTTCGTGAAAAGCCTCGTGTCCCGCCGGGTTCAGGTTGAGCATGCCCCGGACCGACGTCCCCGCCAGACGCAAGCCGTCGCCGGCCTTGGCCGCCCAGACCTTCGCCCGTCCGGCGACCGCGGAAAGCCATCCGCCGGCGCCCATGCCCTGCGCGCCGATGAAAACGACGCGGCGCAGCCAGCGCGCTTCGAAATCGGCGCGTGTCATTTCCTTGCGCTGCGGAGAGGACGGGTGGGCGACGATGGCCTTGTCGTCGCGCGCTTCGATCAACAGCAAAAAATCGCCGTCAACGCATTCGGCGATGGCGGGCAGGGAAATATGCCGCAGCCCCTCCCAGTCGAGCGCGGTATAATAGCCGCTCAGCCCGAACCCCTGGATGCTGCGGAGCATGGCGGGAACGTCGACGGTGTCGCCGCCGCAGGATTCGACAACCTGTTCGACCGTGCCGGCGTGACCGCGCAGACGCACCATCAGGGCCAGGGCGAAAAGTCCCGGCTCCATGTTCCTGACCGGCTGTTGCGCATCCGTCATGCAACGCAACTCCCACGCGAACTCGACCGGGGCGGCGCCCGTCCCGGCTTGGAATGGTCGATGCGGACCCTTGCCGAGCCCGCATCGTTCAAGCTTTTTTAACGCTTTATTTCAACCAAGGCGCGGTCATACGGCCGGCTTGGTTAACGTGGTCTCGGCCGTGCTGATCGCGTTCGGGTTGAAGGTGACGATCGCGCCGCCATTCTGGTCGGCGCTGGCCGCGAACCCGGCCGCGGCATATTGGCCGAGCAGGGTCAGGCTGATGCTGTGGGTCGCGTCGCTCACCGTCAGAACCCCGCCGGTCCCGGCGCTGTTCTCGGCGAAGCCAAGCGTCGTCTGTGCGCCGAAGCCCGCCAGATCGAGGCTGTCGCCCGCGCCGAAGCCGGAGATCGTCCCGGTGAAGGCGCTGGGGCGCCGAGCTGCAACTCGCCCGTCGCGCCCGAAGCGAAGCTGGTCGCCTCGCTCGAAGCCGCGGCGTAATCGAGCACGCCCGAACCCGAGATCGTCGCCGTTCCCTTGCCGCTGACAGCGCCCTCGAGGGTCACGTCGGCGTCGTTCGCAAGGATCTTGCCGGTGCTGACCAGCGCGCTGGCGACGGTCAGGCCGCCCGCGCCGGTGGCTTCGAGCGTGCCGGTGTTGATCGCCGAATTGGCGCCGGTGTCGATGACCAGCCCGTTCGTTCCGGTGGCGTCGATCACGCCCTCGTTGATCAGGCTCATCTGGCCGCCGCCGATGTCGCCGGCGCCGGAGATGGTGTTGTTGAGATTGGTCAGCAGCGCGGTCGAGGTCGTTCCCGAGATGAGATTCTCGGAATTGTCCGACAGCACCACCTTCCCTGCCCCGCTGAGCTGCGCGCCACTGGAGAGTATTTGCAGGTTGGTCAGATCGCCGGTCGAGTTCAGATCGATCGATCCGCCGTTCTGCACCGCGCCGCCGATTGGCAGCGAGGCGCCGTCGCCCAGGGTCATCGCGCCGCCGTTCTTGAGGCTGACCGCCGAACCGACCGCGAAATCGCTCGCGGTCAGCGAAGCGGCGCTGACGCCGTCCAGGGTGATGGTTTCGCCGGCGCCCAGGGTGATCACGGCATTGCCATTGACGCTGGAAATGTCGCCCTGAATGGCGGCGAAGTTTTGCGCCCCGCTGAAGCCGGCCAGTTCGATCTTGTCCGAGGCGACATTGAAGTCGTGGATCACGTCATTGCCGATCGGCTGGGCGAAGACGAAGGTGTCATTGCCCCCGGAGCCCGTGAGATTGTCGTCGCCCGACAGCGCGAAGATCGGGCTGCCCTTGGCATAGGCCTCGACATTGTCGCCGACAATCGCCAAGCCGGTCGAACCGTCGGCATTGGTCCAGCTCTCGCTGACCTGCAGCACCTCGGCGCCGGTGAAGGACGAGGGCGTGGTGACGGTGAGCGCGGAAGGATCGCTGGTGGTGACCGTCCAGGAGCCGTCGGCGTTTTGCGCGCCGCCGCTGATCTTCCAATCGGAAGGAACGCCGGACACCGTCACGGTCACCGGGCCGACCGCGCCCGAAGGATCGGTCAGGGCCATATTGATCGCCGAGCCGGCGACGCCCGCCGGCAGGGTGAGAACACCGCCGGTGGTAATGCTGGCGCCGCTGAGCGTCGTAACGCCCGACAGGATGATTTCCATCGCCGCCGAGCTTTGGGCGACCTGTGAACCCGTGTTGTTGACGTACAGCAGCGTATTGCTGCCGCTCACCACGGCGGCCACGCTATGCGCGGCCACGTTAGTGCTGGAGGTGATATAGCCCTGATAGGCCGTGACGCCGCCGCCGATAGCAGAGAAGTCGATCTTGGTGGCGCCGGTTCCCGTTACGATATTGCTGATCACATCCGCCCCGGAACCAACTGGCGATGCACTGACATCCTGGTACTTTATCGTCGTGTTGGCTTCCGAGTTCACGTTGATCGTGGCCGTGGAATAACCCGCAGGGAAAGAAATCGTATCACCCGTATTGTCGAGCACGTAACCACGATAGTTGTTCAATCCGGCAAGCGCGTACGTTTGGTTTTGTCCGTCAAGAATGAGTGTGCCGATTGCCTGCAACGATGTGCTGAGATTTAATCCCGCACCGAAATTGGGAAGGATGACCGTCGGCGTGCCACCGGTCGCCAAGGAGCTGTCCACGGTCAGATTAGTCGGCATTGTGCCGCCAGCGCCCGGGACAATCCAGATATTGCCGCTGGTCGCCCCCGTGGTGATCGTGTCGGTGCTCTGCCCATTGCCTGTTGTGTAATCATAAACGACCGTTGGCGTCGCCGCGTTGAAATTCGTCACAGACGTGAGGGTAACTGTGTCGTTCCCAGAACTGCCGATGTAGATCTGGAAGTTATGCGCCGTCGCGTTTCCGGCGCTGTCCGTGGCCGTAACGGTGAGTTGCTCCAGCGTCGAGGTTGCGGTGATGTTTGCCGCGCCGACGGAAAGCACCCCCGTCGATGAATTCAGCGAGAACAGCGAAGCGGCGGTACCACTGAGCGAATAGGAGAACGTGCCGCCGTTCGGATCGTTCGCCGCGGCAAACGTGCCGATCTCGTCATTCTTATTGAGCACTGCGTTGTTCGTCAGGGCCGACAGATCAGAGCTGTTGGCGTCCAAAGTGAACCCGACCGTCGGGACGGTCTTGTCCACCGTGAAGGCCAGCGCCGTGCTCGAATTGCCCGCTGCGTCCTTCGCCACATAGCTGTAGGAGCCATTGGCCAGCGAACCGATCGTTTGCGTCCAGACGCCGCTGCTGTTCGCCGTCGGCGTGAACGCCGCCGTCGAACTGCCGTTGAGATAGATGCTCACCTGGGTGTTCGGCGCCGCCGTGCCAGTCAACGCCTGCGTGGAGGTGTCGTTCGCCGCATTGACATAGCCGCCGACGTCAGAGCTGTCAGCAATGGTCGGGACGGTCTTGTCCACCGTGAAGGCCAGCGCCGTGCTCGAATTGCCCGCCGCGTCCTTCGCCACATAGCTGTAGGAGCCATTGGCCAGCGAACCGATCGTTTGCGTCCAGACGCCGCTGCTGTTCGCCGTCGGCGTGAACGCCGCCGTCGAACTGCCGTTGAGATAGATGCTCACCTGGGTGTTCGGCGCCGCCGTGCCAGTCAACGCCTGCGTGGAGGTGTCGTTCGCCGCATTGACATAGCCGCCGACGTCAGAGCTGTCAGCAATGGTCGGGACGGTCTTGTCCACCGTGAAGGCCAGCGCCGTGCTCGAATTGCCCGCCGCGTCCTTCGCCACATAGCTGTAGGAGCCATTGGCCAGCGAACCGATCGTTTGCGTCCAGACGCCGCTGCTGTTCGCCGTCGGCGTGAACGCCGCCGTCGAACTGCCGTTGAGATAGATGCTCACCTGGGTGTTCGGCGCCGCCGTGCCAGTCAACGCCTGCGTGGAGGTGTCGTTCGCCGCATTGACATAGCCGCCGACGTCAGAGCTGTCAGTAATGGTCGGGACGGTCTTGTCCACCGTGAACGTCTCGGCGGTGCTGGCCGGGCTGGTGTTGCCATAAGCGTCGGTCGCCGTCGCTGTATAGCTATAGGGGCCATTGCCGAGAACGCCGATGTTGTAGCTCCAGGCGCCACTCGAATTGGTGGTGATGGTGGGCGTGCTTACCAAAGAGCCATTGTTGTAGATCGTGATCGTCGTGCCCGGCGCCGCCGTGCCCGACAGGGTCTGCGACGACGTGTCGGCGGCGGCGTTGACGTAGCCGTTCACCACCGAGGAGTTGGTGATGGTCGGCGCCGCGGGCGGCGCTTGCACCGTGATGTCGATATATTGCGGGATCGCGGTGTTATTGAAGCTGTCGCTGGCGTTGACCGTGATCGTATCCGACGCCAGCGTGCTGTCGGTGTCCGTCAGGCTGCCGAGCGCGGTCTGCACCTCCGCCAGCGTGCCGGCGATCGTCATGTCGTTGGTGCCCGCATGAGTTAGCGTGGCGCCGTCGGCGTTCGACACGTTGAGCAAACCATTGGCGTCGGACACGGTGGCCGAGAAGGTCTCGCCATTGCCGCCGGGATTGCCGCTTTCCGAGATATTGACGCCGGAAATGGCGGCGGTCTTGCCCTGGCCGATGGTCTGCGACGCCGGCGCGGTGAGCGACGGCAAGCCATTGGCCGTGACGCCGATCGTCTGCTGCGGCGCGCTATTGCCGAAGCTGTCCTTCGCCGTGACCGTGATCGTGTCCGAGTTGAGCCCGTCGATCTTGCTGTCGGTGTCCGTCAGCGTGGCGAGATCGGCGTTCACTTGTGAGAGCGAGCCCTGGATGGTCAGGGTCTCTCCGCCATTCGACGGGGTGACCGAGCCGCCGCCATTGGGCGCCGAAGTATTCGCCGACAGGAAGCCGTTATTGTCGCTCACCGTCACCGTGAAGGTTTCGCCGCTGGCGGCGTTCGATTCCGCAACCGTGATCGGGGCGATGGACGCGGGCTGATTCACGCCCACCGTCTGCGCGCCCGGAACTGTGATCGTCGGCGCTCCGGCGACCGTCACCGCGATCTTCTGCTGTGTCGCTGCGTTATTGAAGCTGTCGGTCGCGTTGATCTTGATCGTATCGGACGCGTTTGTGCTGTCGGTGTCGGTCAGCGATTGCAGCGTGGCGTTCACGTCCGTCAAGTCGCCGCTGATCACAAGATCTTTCGACGAATTTCCGGTGACCGACGCCGCGCCGCTGGCTGTCGCCGAGAGCAGGCCGGTGGCGTCCGTCAGCGTGGCCGTGTAAGTCTCGCCCGACAGGTTGCCGGCCGTCTCTGCAATGCTCACGCCCGAGACCGCCCAGGGCTGACCCAGGCCGACGGTGGCGGAACTGGGCGCCGTGATTGACGGCGTGGCCGTTTCGATGGTGATGTCGAAGGGCGCGGCTGTTGTCGCATAGAGGCCGGCCAGGTCGGTGGCCGAACCCGAAACCGCATAGACGCCATTGGCGAGGCCAAGCGCAGAGATCTTCTCGTAAAATTCGGTCAGCGCCGATGTTTCCGTGAAGAGCGCGGAGGTCGCGCCCGAACCCGATGTCTGGCCAACGGCCGTGAGACTATAGGTCTGCGTTACCCCCGACATGCCGCCGATCTTGAAGTCGCCGCCGATGACGTTGAGGTAGGCGGTCGAGTCGTTGGCCGCATTGACCAGCGACGCGCCCGTCGCCACCGTTCCATTGGTGGTGACGCCGTTGACCTGCAATGTCTGAACGAGGTTGTCGACATGAATGCCAGTGGTCGCGGTGACAGCGCCCAAAGTATTGCCCGCGGCGTCCTCGACCGCGCCGTCGAGACCCGTCACCGACAAGGTCGAGCCTTGGGTTCCGCTGCCGTCGCCGGCGGCGACGTCATAGGTAAAGGTCAGCACGTCCGTGCCCGAACCGCCGGAATAGGCGGCGGTGGCGGTTCCCGAATATGTTCCTCCCGGCGTCCCGGTGTCGAGTGTGAGGTAGGTATTGGCGGGATTTTCGATCGTCACAGCCTCGCTCATGTCGAGCGTGAAAGTCACCGTCGATGTGCTGCCCTGCTGCCCCGTGACCCAGTCCACCGGCGAGTTCGGCGTCAGCAGCGAGTTGGAGGCGACGTCGGTGAGGCTGGTGACTGTCGGCGGAACGGTATCCACCGTGAACGGCGTGGTCGACGATCCGATCCCGGCGTTGCCGTTGTCCTCGTGCCAGTTGTTGTCAACGCTCACCGTCGCATTCGAAATGTCGGTGTTCGCAGCCCCAGTAAACGTCGCCGTGTAGCTCAGTCCGTCGGAACTCGGCGTCAGACCCGACAAGCTCCCGCCAACCGCCGTCACATTGTTCAGGCTGAAGTCCGTCGGAGCCTCGCTGAAGGTGAAGGTCACCGTCGCCGTCCCCGCCGCAACATTCACGTCGCTCGAGCTAACCGAGACCGAGGCCGTCGGCGTCACCGTATCCACCGTGAACGGCGTGGTCGACGATCCGATCCCGGCGTTGCCGTTGTCCTCGTGCCAGTTGTTGTCAACGCTCACCGTCGCATTCGAAATGTCGGTGTTCGCGGCCCCAGTAAACGTCGCCGTGTAGCTCAGTCCGTCGGAACTCGGCGTCAGACCCGACAAGCTCCCGCCAACCGCCGTCACATTGTTCAGGCTGAAGTCCGTCGGAGCCTCGCTGAAGGTGAAGGTCACCGTCGCCGTCCCCGCCGCAACATTCACGTCGCTCGAGCTAACCGAAACCGAGGCCGTCGGCGTCACCGTATCCACCGTGAACGGCGTGGTCGACGATCCGATCCCGGCGTTGCCGTTGTCCTCGTGCCAGTTGTTGTCAACGCTCACCGTCGCATTCGAAATGTCGGTGTTCGCGGCCCCAGTAAACGTCGCCGTGTAGCTCAGTCCGTCGGAACTCGGCGTCAGACCCGACAAGCTCCCGCCAACCGCCGTCACATTGTTCAGGCTGAAGTCCGTCGGAGCCTCGCTGAAGGTGAAGGTCACCGTCGCCGTCCCCGCCGCAACATTCACGTCGCTCGAGCTAACCCAAACCGAGGCCGTCGGCGTCACCGTATCCACCGTGAACGGCGTGGTCGACGATCCGATCCCGGCGTTGCCGTTGTCCTCGTGCCAGTTGTTGTCAACGCTCACCGTCGCATTCGAAATGTCGGTGTTCGCAGCCCCAGTAAACGTCGCCGTGTAGCTCAGTCCGTCGGAACTCGGCGTCAGACCCGACAAGCTCCCGCCAACCGCCGTCACATTGTTCAGGCTGAAGTCCGTCGGAGCCTCGCTGAAGGTGAAGGTCACCGTCGCCGTCCCCGCCGCAACATTCACGTCGCTCGAGCTAACCGAAACCGAGGCCGTCGGCGTTGTCTCATCAACCGTCAGCGTCTCGGACGCTTGCGTTGCTTTATTCCCCGCGAGATCGGTCAGGTTGGCGTCAACGGTGTAGGTTCCGTCGGTGAGGCCGAGGGCTTGCGTTGGCGTCAGCGCGGCCGACCAGGTTCCTGGCAGAGACCCGGTGGCGGCGGTCAGGGTGTCGACCGTGGCGCCCTGGCTGTTGACGATGGTGATCGTCGGCTCCTGGCCGGCCAGCGCGCCGGAGAAACTATCTCCCGCGGAGCCCGTGATGGTGACGCCGTTCGTCGCCTCCGCCAGATTGATCACATTATTGCTGTCGACCTTGTCGAGCGAGACCGTCGGGGCGACGGTGTCGATCTTGAGCTGGGTGTCTTCGGCGACAGGCGCCAGCGGGTTGCCCGCGACATCGGTGATGGAGCCGGTGTAACCGGTCACCTGCAGGTCGGAGGTGTTGTACTTCGTGGCCGAGGGAACCGTGTAGGCGAAGGTCAGCGTGTCGCCGCCCGAACCCGACTTGTAAGTGGCCGTTCCGCCATTGCTCAGCGTCAAGGTTGGCGTCTGGTGGCCTGTGCCGACCGTGACCGGCTCGTTGGTGGTGAGCGTGAAGGTGATGGTCTTGCCGGCGTCGAGCCAGGTCAGGCCGCTGGGGGTGGTGGCGGCCGCGACCGTCGCGGTCGGATCGGCGTCGTCGACAATGAAGGTGAACGGGGTGCTGGTCGCGCTGCTCGGATCGCCGGTCTTGGAATCGACGGCGGTATAGGCATAGGTCCCGCTGGCCAGCGGTCCCGATGTCGTCGAATCGATGGGGAAGGACCAGCCACCCAGGACCGGATCGGCCTGGGCTGTCCCGACCACGGTGGCGGCCCCGCCATTGTAGCTGAGGGAAATGGTGACCGTCGCGCCCGGTTCGGCGAAGCCCGTCAGGGTCTGGTTGGTCGTGTCATGCGCCACGTTGACGTAATTATTGCCATCCGAGCCCTTGGTGACGGCGCTGGGGGCGAAAAGGCCGCTCCCCTCGTTGTCAGCGGCGATCGTCGGCGTCGCCAGGGCGATGAGGCCGGTCATCACCTCGGAATCGGTGACCTGGCCCTGTTCGTTGATCGCGGTGGCGACCACTTCCAGCTCATGGCCGGCATAGCCGTCGGGAATGATGAAATTGTCGGCCTGGCCGGAGGCGACCACGTCGTCCTTGATGAGCTTGAAGGTGTCCTGGCCATGGGCGCCGACGGTGACCTCGAACCACTGAAGGGTGACGGTATTGTCGGAATCCGCGGTGGTCGCCGTGGCCTGGACGGTCTCGCCGTCGTGAATCGTCCCGGTGGTGATGGTGAGGCTGTCGATCACCGGCGGGGCGTCGAGCACATAGGAGGTCGGTGCGCTGACCGCGGTCGTCGAGCCGCCGTTGACACCGTCGGAGGCCGGGGCCGTCGCGGTGACCACGACCTGGAGGTTGTTGCCCTCGTCGCCCTCCTGGGCGGTGTAGGTGGAGGAAGTGGCGTTGGCGATGTTCAGGAACGCGCCGTCCGGTCCGTTATTTTCCTGCCACTGATAGGACAGCGTGACGTTGGCGTCGGTTCCGGCGACATTGGCCGTGAGCGTATCGCCCTGCTCAGGGGTTCCGCTGATCGTCACGGTCGGCGCCAGCGGATCGACCACGACAGTTTCGCTGGCGGGCGTGCTGGCGAGGCTGAGGTCGCCATTGCCGTCGATCTCGGTCGCCGTCGCGGTCAGGGTGAAATTGGCGTCGCTGGCGGGGGTGATCGTCAGGCCGGCCAATTGCTGCGCCACGGTCTGGGTCGCGCTGGCCGTCAGCGTGACGCTGCCGTTTTGCGTGAGCAGGCCGCTCGAATTCGCCAGCGTCGCGCCGGCCGGAATGCCGGTGATGGTCAGCGACTGGATGCTGTTGGCGGGACTGTCTCCAGACAAGCCGTTTGCCGTCGCCGTCAGCGCGCCGAGCGAGATCGGTTTCCCCTCGGTCCCGGTGGCGGTCGCATTCCAGGTGAGGGTGGGCGCTTCCGGGGTGACCACGACCTGTTCGGTGGAGGAAGCGCTGGCGCTGACTTCGGTCCCATCGGTTTCGGTCGCCGTCGCGGTCAGCGAGAAATCGGCGTCATTGGTGGTGATAACCGAAAGATTGGCCAGATCCCAGCCGGTGACATCGATCGAAGCGCCGGTTCCGGTATTGCCCTTGTCGTCGACGAGCGTGTCGTCCGCCGCCAGGCCGGTGATCACCTCGGACTTGATCGCGTTGGCCGGGGTATCAGAGCCGGCGGGGGCGATGGTCAGAGCGCCGAGCGCGATCGTGCTTCCTTCGACGCCGGTCGCGCCCGATGTGGCGTTGGTCCAGGCCACCGTCGGCGGCACGGGGGCGACGGCGACCGCTTCGGTCGCGCTGTTCGCGCTCTTGTCGCCTTCGCTGTCGACTTCGGTCGCCGTCGCGGTCAGCGAGAAATCGGCGTCATTGGTGGTGATAACCGAAAGATTGGCCAGATCCCAGCCGGTGACATTGATCGAAGCGCCGGTTTCGGTATTGCCCTTGTCGTCGACGAGCGTGTCGCCCGCCGCCAGGCCGGCGATCACGTCGGATTGAATGCTGTTGCCCGAATTGGCTCCGCCAGGAGCCACCGAGAGGTTTCCGAGCGAAATCGTGGCGCCTTCGACGCCGGACACACCTGTGGCGCCGTCGGCCCAGGTCGCCGTCGGCTGGGCGGGATTGACGACAACCACTTCCGGCGTCGTCGTGACGCTGGACAGATTGCCTTCGGAATCGGCTTCGGTCGCGGTGATCGAAATCGTGAAATTCTGGTCGCCGGTCGTGGTCACCTGCAGGCCGGAATAATTCCAGCCGGTGACATTGACCACGCCACTGGACGGCACGGTCGCCGTATTGGTGCTGGTCCCGTCGCTCAGCGTCGCGCCGGCGGGCAGGCCGCTGATCGAGACGGATTTGATGGCGTTGTCACCGGGGAGGTCGCCATTGGCGCCAGCCTCGCTCAACGTGTTGACCGCGATCCCCAGGGCGATGGGGGCGCCTTCGGCTCCCGTGGCGTTGGCGGTCTCGCCGCCGGAGGCCAGGAAGGACGCGGGGACGGTGACGCTCGGGGCCAAGGGGACGACCGTGACCGTCACATAAGAAGTTGTCGGCGCGGAAATATCCGCGGGGCTGTCGCTGTCCGCTTCGGTCGAGGAGACCGTCAATTTGAAGTTGGCGTCATTCGGCGCGGTGATCGCCAATGACGCCAAGTCGTTCTTCAACGCCTGGGTGTTTGTCAGGTCGGCGGCGGGAAGCCAGCCCGCCGCGACGAGATCGATCGAATTCGGGCCGGCGCCGAAGGTTGTGGAATGGGTCCCCAGCGTCAATGTCGCGCCGGCGGGAATGGCGCTGATGACCAGCGAGGCGAGACTGTTCTTGCTGGCGTCGCCCGTGAGTTGCTGGATCTGCGGCGCCAGGGGAATCCCGATCGGCGATCCCTCGACGCCGCTTTTCAGGATCGAAGCCACGCTCGGCGCTTTCGGCGTCACATCGACATATTCGTTCGCGGTGGCGACCTTCGATGACACGCCCGCCGCATCGGTCGAGGTCGCGGCGATGCTGACGGTGAAATTGGTGTCGTTGATCGGCTTGACCACAATATTGGCAAGGGTCCAGCTCGAAACGTCGATGACCTGGGCAGTCGACCCGACAGTGACGGTATGCGCGGTCGTCCCGTCGGTCAGCACCGTGCCAGTCGGAATGCCGCTGAGCTTGAGAGTCAGGCTATTGCTGTCGCCGGTCGGATTGGCGATGACGACTTTGCCGCCCAAGCCGAGATTGATGGAGTTGCCCTCGACGACGGTGACCTCTGTCGGGGCGGTCACCACCGGCGCCTGCGGCGCGACGGTGATGGTCGCGGTGCTGGTGGCGGCGGCGGAAAGGTCGCCTTCGGCGTCCGCCTGGGTCGCGGCGACCGAAAGCACGACGGTTCCGTCATTGGCCGGGGTGAAGGTCAATGCTTTCAGGTCGTTTTGAATCGTTGTGTTGCTGGTCAATCCGGCCGGAATCCAGCCCGCCGCGACCAGGTCGATCGAAGAGCCGTTTTGCGCATTCGCCGTGAAGGTGTTGGCCCCCAGGGTCAGGGTCGCTCCGGCGGGAATGGCGCTGATGACCAGCGAAGCCAGCTTGTTGGTGTCTCCGGAATCGTCCTGAAGCGTCGGTTTCAAAACCACGCCGATCGCCGAGCCTTCGACGCCGCTGGCGGTAACATTCGCAATGGTCAGCACCTGCGGCAGGACGGTGACGGCGAGCGATGAACTGGTCTTTGTGGAAAGATTTCCTTCCGAATCCTGTTCCTGGGCCGTGAAGGTCAGGAGGAAATTGGCGGCGTTCGGCGGCGTGATCGTCAGATCGGACAGATTCCAGCCGGTGATGTTGACGGTCTGGGTGGGCGAAGTGACCTGGATCTTGTTGGCCGTTGTGCCATCGCTCAGAATGGCATTTTTCGGCATGCCGCTGATGGTCAACGAGTTCGAGCGCGTTCGAATCCGATCCGAGTTGAGAAATCGTCAGGCCCGGGTTGATCGCGATCGCGGTCTTCTCGACAAAGCTGGTGGGCGCGCCATTGGTCGTCGGCGACAGGCTCGGGGCGGCCGGATCGACGGTCACGGGCACGACGAGCAGCGCCTGAGCCGATTGATCGCCCGCCGAATCCTGCTCGGTGGCGGTGACCACGAGATTGAAATTCGACGCGTCCGTCGGGGTGATCGTCAGTTGGGACAGAGTCCAGGCAGAGATATCGACCGAATTTTGCGTCGCGGTGGCGGTGAAGCTGTGTCCAGTTAGCCCGGTTCCATCGCTCAGGGTCGCGCCCACGGGAATGGCGTTCACCACCAAGCTGGACAGCGCGTTTTTGTCGCCATCCAGGGAATTGACGGTGGGCGAGGCGAGATTGAGGGCGATGGCGGTGTTTTCGACGCCCACCGCGGCGGGCCCGTCGGTGGCGAGCGTCGGCGCCGCCGGGTCGACGGTGATCGGCAGGGACGTGCTGGCGATGGAGGACTTATTGCCGTCGCCATCGGTTTCCTGTGCGGTGACGCCAAGCGTGATGCCGCCGGCGCCGGTCGGCACGATCGCCAGATTGGCGATCGTCCAACCCGCCTTGGCGACGTCGATGAAATTGTTCGTCCCTGTCGCGGTAAACGAATGCGCGCCGTCGGTCAGGGTCACGCCGCTGGGAATGCCGCTGATAACCAGCGAAGTCAGCGTGTTCGAATCTCCGGAGGCGTTGGCGACGGTGACGCCGATGTCGAGCGGAATCGGGCCGTTCTCGGCGCCGGAGACATTGGTCACCGACAGGGTCGGCGCCGCCGGGTTGATGACCAGGGATTCCGTGGCCGACACCGATTTGACGCTGTCGGTCGCCGTCGCCGTCAGCGTGAAATTGACGTCATTGGGAAGCGTAACCTTGAGCTTGGCGTAATTCCATTTGGAGACGTCAACCGTGGGGGCCAAAGCCGAAATCGTCACCGTGTCCGCCGCCGTGCCGTCGGTGATGATCGCGCCAATGGGAAGCCCGCCGATCACCAGCGACTGCAACGACCCGGAAATGTTGTTCAGCACGATCGGCGGCAGCGAAACCGTGGCCCCTTCGACGACGCCCGACTCGCTGCTTGGCGACCAGGTGATGGAAAGATTGGACGAGGCGGTCATGGATACCCTCCCAGGGGTGACTTGATGAGATCGAATGGGGCGGAAGCGCCTCGGATCGGGCGCGCGACGCGCCCGATCCAAGGTTCTGGCTGGGCTTTATCGAAGGGTGATGGGCGCCGTTTTGGGCGCCGCGAAGTCTGGTTGGGCGAAGAACTGATCGAGAGGACGCCGGCCCCCAGGGGAGCGCACCCAATGATACCCTAACGTAAGGGACATAATTGTCGCAGAGTAATGTACGTCATCGGCCACAACCTCATTCAGAAACCGAAACATAACGCCTCCCAAACTGTCCGAACGCCAACAGAAAAAAGACATTTCATAGCTATTGCTTGCCGGAAATAAACCATATTTTCCCGGACTTGTTAATCCGCATTAACCCTCTGGCGTTGATATTGTTTGAATTAAAGCAACAAACACCTACTCTTGGTTGTGTCGCTGACGCACAAGAGTGCGGATTTCTTCAAGTATTTACCGATGACGGCGCGCAATGCGCACGCGTTCCAGTTGCATTTTTATTTTCAATAAATTAAGCGGCGCCGCCGCCCGAGAGGGCGCGGAGTTTCGGGGCCGCGGAAAAGGTTTCGTTCACGTTTTTTTGAACACGCGCCGTCAAGCGCGCCGTCGTCCCAGGCCTCAAGTCGGCGGGTGCTCCGCGAGACGAAACATTTGCTTGGCCGGAAAGCCGCGCGGCTTGCGCGCGGGAAACCTCTTATATAATTTGTCTCACATATTTAATTTTTCGTCCCGATCAATACGATTGGCGAGGGAGCATTCATGGAAAGCAGCGAGTTGGCGCTCGATGCAAGCGACCGGGCGGCGGGGCGGCTTGCCGCGCCGCAGGACCATCCGCTGGCTTTCTGGGCGGCGAATTACGCCGACCTGTTCGATGTCGCGGGCGAAGCCGCGCCTCCGCCGCAAGACGTCGGCTTTCTGCGCGCCCGCGCCACGACGCATTATCTGCTCAGCGAGGCGCAAAGTCCGGGCCTCAGGCTGGCCCGCTCGCTGGAGACCATCGGGCGTGGCGGCTTCGACGGCTTCGCCGTGAGGCTGACGACGAAAGGCCGCGTCTCCGGCCGCGCCGACGAAAAATTCGTCGCCTGCGGTCCCGGCGATCTGCTGTTTCTGGATTTTCTGGAGCCGCTCGATCTCAGCTTGGCGCCGGAGGGCGGGGCCGCGGCCGACATTACGCTCTGGTTTTCGCGCACTAGAATTCTTGGGTCGATCGGCGCGGATCAGGCGCTGAATGGCCTGTTTGTGCCGGGCGCCTCGCCCGCCGGCGCGACCATCGGCGCCTTGATGCACGCGCTGGCGGGCCAGGCCGTGAGCGCCCCGTCGCATGAATTCGAGCTTCTGATCGACGGTTTTCTGGCGCTGCTGGCGAAGGTCGCTCCGGCCAATCCGGCGGTGCGCGCAGCGCGCGGCGCGACAAACGCCTCCTTCGTCACGATACGCCGACACATCGACCGCAATCTGCGTTCGCCAGCGCTCAGCGTCGACAGCTTGAGCAAAACTTTCGGAATTTCCCGCGCCGCGCTTTATCGGCTGTTCGAGCCGATCGGCGGGATCGCGGCCTATATCCGACTGGCGCGATTGCGGCTTGCTTATCGCGAGCTTGTCGTCGACGAGACCGGAGGCAAGAGGATCGGCATTATCGCCTATCAACTCGGCTTCAAGAATGTCAGCGCCTTCAACCGCGCCTTTCGCGACGCATTTGGCGTCAGTCCGGGCGACGCGCGCCAGAAAACGTCCGGCGGCGGCGCACCGTTTTTGCTGGCGCAAGCGGCCCCTGGCGCAAGCGAGCCAGCTCTCGCCGCCCGTCTGAAGGTCTTGGGACAGTGAAGGTCTTGGGACAGTAAAGGTCTTGGGACAGAAACGGCGCGGAATTCCGAGCGCGTCCACCCTCGGGCCGTCTCATGTTCCCACCCCGCGGCGCCACTACGATGTCGAAGGCCTGGAGACTGGACCATCCTGTGACCAACCGGTCTTTCGTTCCACGAAAACTCCAGGCAACTCATTACGGGCGAGACCTGCGGCTGAACGGGAACAGGTTGGACGACATTGCATTCGCGTCGGAAATCGCAATGAGTCGACGCGCCGCAGGGTTCCGGCGGAACTCAAATCCGAACCGCTCTCGCTCTCCAAGGCGCCGTCACTTCCAGCGGTCGTGGGTCCACATCCATTGTTCGGGGTGCTGGCGGATGGTTTGCTCCAGGCCGGCCTGCATGGTGGTCGTCGCCGCGAAGATGTCAGCGTTGCGGTCCTCGGTGCGCGGCACTTCAATGGTTTCGGTCTTGACGCGGAAGCGCACGCCGGGCCGGCGCTCGGTGGTGATCAGCACCAGGGGAATGTCGCTCTGCCGGGCCACCATGGCCGGAAAGGGCGTGGTCTGCGCCGGGCGGCCGAAAAACGGCGTCTGCAAGCCCATATGCACCTGCTGATCGACGAGAAAGGCGACGGCGCCGCCCTGGCGGGCGTAGCGCATCATCGCCAGGGGGGTCTCGGGATCGCGTTTGGCCTTGAGGCCGCCGGGATAATATTTCAGCCTTTGCGCGAGAATATGGGCGTCGACCAGCGGATTGCTCATCGGGTGATAGACGCCGAGCGGCTTGAAGCCATAGCTGACCAGCACGGCGCCGCCGCCTTCCCAATTGGCCTGATGCGCGCCGCAAAACACAACCCCCTTGCCGCTCGCGGCCAAGGCCCGCAGGAACTCGCGATCCTCGACCTCGACCCGGTCGCGGGCGATCTCTTCGAGATGGAAGAATTCGCCGAGCACGAAACCCAGGTTGCGCCAGACTTCGATGGCCAGTTTTTCGGCCTCGGCGTCGCTCAATTCCGGCATGGCGGTCTTGAGATTGCGCAGCAGGCGCGGATGGCGTTTCTTCGATCTGGGGCCGAACCAGGCGACCAGGGAGCCGCCAAACCGCGACGCGATTTCCACAGGCAAGGCGGAAAAAAACAGGCTCATGAGGCGAAACCCGGCATATTCAAGCCAATAGCGGATTTCTCGCGTGTTTTTGGGCATGGCTCGCCAGCGCCTTTCATGATGTTTGGCGTCACCGCCTAGTCCATGCGGCCCAACGCCGTCAAGCCGCATGCCCGCGCCGCGATCATCGTTAATTTTCCATTCATTTTGTGGCGGGGATAAACAAGCCGAGGGAAAACGAGCTATTGTATTCTTATCCGATAGATTTTATCGGTATTTAGCCTTGCGACTGGCTTTTCCTTCGTCGGCGGGCTAAGGAAGCTGCCGCGGGCCACTCGGCGCCGACACATAGAGAGGGACCGCTGGCGCATGGCCAGAAACGACCGGAATCGCAAGGCTATCACGCGCCAGACCGCCATTCTGGCGGGGCTGCTGGCTCTGTCCGCCTGCACGGTCGGCCCCGATTACCAGCGCGCCGAAGCTCCGGTTCCCGGGAAATTCAAGGAAGCCAGGGGGGCCGAGGCGAAGGGCTGGAAAACCGCCCAGCCGCGCAATTCGCTCGACAAGGGCCGCTGGTGGGCGATTTATCGCGACCCCGAGCTCGACCGGCTGGTCTCGCAGGTTGAAATCAACAATCAGACCGTCGCCGCCTCGCTCGCCGCCTATGAGCAGGCCCGGGCGCTGGTGCGCGAATCGCAGGCGAGCCTGCTGCCCGGCGTCTCGTCGACCTGGAGCGGTCAGCGCAGCGGCCAGGGCGCGACGCTGACCACCACCGGCCGCGCCGTCGCCACCGGCTATTCCTATCCGCAGGGCTCGGTGAGCTGGACGCTGGACATCTGGGGCAAAATTCGCCGGCAGATCGAAAGCAATCAGGCGACCGTGCAGGCCGACGCCGCGACGCTGGCCAACGCCAAGCTGTCCGCCCAGGCGCAGCTCGCCATCGCCTATTTCAACCTGCGCAGCCAGGATTCGCAGCGCGCTCTGCTCCAGCGCACGATCAAGGCCTATCGGGAAACCGAGCGGATCACGCAGAATCAATATAACGCCGGCACGGTCTCCAAGGCCGATCTGATCACCGCGCAGACCCAGGTGCTCGGCGTTCAGGCGCAATATGAGGCCGCCGCCGTCAGCCGCGCCCAATATGAACACGCCATAGCCGCCTTGATGGGCCGCCCGCCCGCCGACCTGAGCGTGCCCACGGGCGCCCTGCCCCATTTGCCGCCCGCCGTGCGCGTCGCCCTGCCCGCGAACTCTGCTGGAGCGCCGGCCCGACGTCGCCAGCGCCGAACGGACCATGCAGGCGCAGAACGCGCTGATCGGCGTCGCCGTCGCCGCCTATTATCCTCAAGTGTCCTTCTCCGCCTCCGGCGGCTTCGAAGGCGGCTACGCCCTGCCTTTCACCGCCGCGCATCAGATCTGGGCGCTGGGCGGCTCCGCGGTCGATCCGCTGTTCGACGGCGGCTTGCGCGCCGCCGAACTCGACGCCGCCAAAGCCAGCTACAACCAGGCCATCGCCAATTACCGCCAGACCGTGCTGACCGCCTTCCAGCAGGTCGAGGACCAGCTGGCGGCGCTGCGCATCCTGTCCCAGGAATTGAAGACCCAGGAAAAGGCCCGCGACGAGGCCGCCGAAGCCGTAAAAGTCTATCTCAATCAATATCAGGCGGGCACCGTGGCCTTCACCACGGTGGTGGTCGCCGAAGCCACGCTGCTGACCGACGAACAGGCGGTGCTGACCATTCGCCAGTCGCTGTTCACCGCCAGCGTCACCCTGGTCGAGGCCCTGGGCGGCGGCTATGACGCCGCGGCCCTGGCCGCCGAACAGGCGCCGCCTTTGATCGAGGCCATCGCCAATTCGTCGCCCATCCCGCCGCAATGAATTTTGCCGCGCCCTGAACGGCCCGCGAGAGAGACATGACCTCCGAACCTTCAACGCCCCCCGCGCCCGAGGAAACCGGCCAGACGCCGGGCGACTACGATTGGCGCGTAAGCCCCTCGCCGCCGCCGCCCAAGCGCGGCTGGGTCGCGAAATTCACGGTCGGTTTTGTCGTCCTGCTCGTCCTGCTGGCGCTTGGGCGGCATTTTTTCGGCGACGCCTCCAACGGTTCCGGCGCGGCGCCGCAGGGCCGCAACGCGTCGCTGCGCGCCGGGGCGCAGCCAGTGGGCGTGGCCACCGTTGTCCGCCGCGACATTCACGTCATCGTCAACGCCCTGGGCACGGCGACGCCTCTGGCCACCGTCACCGTGGTCAGCAATATTTCCGGCTATCTGCGCGAGGTTGGCTTCACCGAAGGACAGGCGGTGAAGAAGGGCGATTTCCTCGCCCAGATCGACGACCGCCCCTATCAGGCCCTGAAAAGCCAATATGAGGGCCAGCTCGCCCATGACCAGGGCCTGCTCGACCAGGCGCGCAAGGACAATATCCGCTATCAGGATCTGCTGAAGAAGAATTCCATCGCCAGCCAGACCGCCGACGACCAGCAATATATCGTCAAGCAATACGAAGGCACGGTGGCGGCCGATCAGGCCCAGATCGACGCCCAGACGCTGAACATCGCCTATTGCCATATCGTCTCGCCGGTCGACGGCCGCGTCGGCCTGCGCCTGGTCGATCCCGGCAATTATGTCGCCGCCGGCTCCAGCGCGGGTCTGGTGGTGGTCACCGAAATCAAGCCCATGTCGGTGGAATATTCCGTGCCCGAGGACGTGCTGAGCGCCGTCGCGCCGCAATTGCGCGCCGGAAAGGCCTTGTCCACCCGCGTCTATGACCGCGCCAATGTGAAAAAGCTGGCCGAGGGCGAGACCAAAGCGCTCGACAATCAGGTGGACACCACCACCGGCATGGTCAAGCTGCGCGCTTTTTTCGCTAATGACGACGAGGCGCTGTTCCCCAATCAATTTGTCAATGTCCGGCTGCTCGCCAGCACGATTCCGCAGACCCTGGCCGCGCCGGTCGGGGGAATCCAGCATGGCGCGCCCGGCGATTACGCCTGGGCGGTCGGCGCCGACAACAAGGTTTCGGCGAAGGTCGTCAAGCTCGGCCAGGCCGATGGCGACTGGGTGCAGATTCTCGACGGATTGAACGAGGGCGACCGCATTGTCGTCGACGGCGCCGACCGGCTGCGCGACGGCGGCGATGTGCGGGTGGTCGCGGGCGGCGCGACGGGAGCGCCCGGCGACGCGACGCCGCCGGCCAGTTCCGCGCCCGGCGCGCCCGCCCCTTCGACCGCCCCTTCGGTCGCGCCCGAAGGCGCCGCCGCCCCGGCGAGCGATCCGGCGCGCGAGGAACGCCGCAAGAAATGGCGCGAGCGCCAGCAGAACGGCGGGGCCAATCCGCCCGCCGGCGGACAATAAGGCCCGGCGATGAACGTCTCCGCGCCCTTCATCCAGCGGCCGGTGGCGACGACGCTGCTGATGATCGCCATCATGCTGGCGGGCTTTTCGGCCTTCCGCTTCCTGCCGCTGGCGACCCTGCCGGCGGTGGATTATCCGACCATCCAGGTGCAGACCTTTTATCCCGGCGCCAGCCCGGAGGTCATGACCTCCGCCGTGACGGCGCCGCTGGAGCGGCAATTGGGCCAGATGCCCGGCCTGTCGGAAATGACCTCGGCGAGCTCCGCCGGCGCCTCGATCGTCACCCTGCAATTCGGCCTGTCGCTGTCGCTCGACGTCGCCGAGCAGGAAGTGCAGGCGGCGATCAACGCGGCCAATAATCTGCTGCCCGCCGATCTGCCGGCGCCGCCGATCTACGCCAAGGTCAATCCCGCCGACGCGCCGATCCTGACGCTGTCGATCACCTCCAAAACCCTGCCGCTGACCGCGATGGAGGATGTCAGCGAAACCCGGCTGGCGCAGAAAATCTCGCAGCAGTCGGGCGTCGGGCTGGTCTCCATCGCCGGCGGGCAACGCCCCGCCGTGCGGGTCAAACTCGATCCGGCGGCGCTGGCGGCGCATGGGCTCAATGTCGACGACATGCGCACCATCCTCGGCAACGCCAATGTCAATGTGCCCAAGGGCAGTTTCGACGGGCCGACGCAGAGCTCGACCATCGCCGCCAACGATCAGATCGCCAGCGCCGCGCAATATGCGCAGGTCGTGATCGCCTATCGCAATGGCGCGGCCATCAGGCTCAAGGATGTCGCCACCATTGTCGATGGCGCGGAAAACACCCGGCTCGCCGCCTGGGCCAACCGCACCCCGGCCATATTGCTGAACATCCAGCGCCAGCCCGGCGCCAATGTCATCGCCACCGTGGATTCCGTGCGCAAATTGCTGCCCAAGCTGCTGGCCGACCTGCCGGCGGGCATGGATGTCGATGTGCTCACCGACCGCACCACCACGATTCGCGCTTCGGTCGCCGATGTCGAATTCGAGCTGGTGCTGGCGGTGCTGCTGGTGGTGGCGGTGATCTTCGTCTTCCTGCGCACGCTGCCGGCGACGCTGATCCCCTCGCTGTCGGCGCCGCTGTCGCTGGTCGGCACTTTCGGCGTCATGTATCTGCTCGGCTACAGCCTCGACAATCTCTCGCTGATGGCGCTGACCATCTCCACCGGCTTCGTCGTCGACGACGCCATCGTCATGATCGAGAACATCGCCCGCTACGTCGAAAATGGCGAAGACCCGATGCAGGCGGCGCTGAAAGGCTCGGCGCAGATCGGCTTCACCATCATCTCGCTGACCGTGTCGCTGATCGCCGTGCTGATTCCGCTGCTGTTCATGCAGGAAGTGGTCGGACGGCTGTTCCACGAATTCGCCATCACGCTGGCGGTCACCATTGTCATCTCCGCGGTGGTGTCGCTGACCCTCGTCCCCATGCTCTGCGCCCGGCTGATCCGCCACAAGCCCGATTCCGAGCGCGGCCGCTTCGATCTCGCGGCCGAACATTTCTTCAACAGGATGATCGCCGGCTATGGGCGGCTGCTCGATGTGGTGCTGCGCCATCAATTCGCCACGCTAATGGCCGCGATCGCCACGCTTGGCCTCACCGCCCTGCTCTATATCGCGATTCCCAAAGGATTTTTCCCGTCGCAGGACACCGGGGTGATCCAGGCCATGACCGAGGGGCCGCAGGACGTCTCCTTCCCGGAAATGGCCAAGCTGCAAAGCCAAATCGCCGAGATCGTGCTCAAGGACAAGGATGTGGAGTCGCTGACCTCCTTCGTCGGCATTGACGGCGGCAATCTGACGTTGAATTCTGGACGGCTGCTGATCAATCTCAAACCCCAGGACAGCCGCACGGACAATATTGGCGAGATCATCCGCCGCCTGACCAAGGCCTCGCGCGATCTGCCGGATATCCGCCTCTACATGCAGCCGGCGCAGGATCTGACCATCGACGCCAGCGTCACCCGGGCGCAATATAAATTCGTGCTGGAGAACGCCGATCCGACCCTGTTCGGCGAATGGGCGCCCAAGCTCACCGAAGCCCTGCGCAAGGTTCCGCAACTGGCCGATGTCGCCAGCGATCTGCAACAGGGCGGCGCGGCGGTCGATCTGACCATCGATCGCGAAACGGCGGCGCGCTTCGGCGTGACCACGGCGAGCATTGACAATGTGCTCTACGACCTGTTCGGCCAGCGCATCGTCTCCACGGTCTACAGCCAGTCCAACCAGTATCGCGTCATTCTCGAGGGCGACGACAGCATCCGCACCTCATTGAAGGGGCTGGACTCGATCTACCTGCCCTCCAACGCCTCCGCCACCAACGGTCAGGTTCCGCTTTCGGCGCTGGTCGGCGTCAAGACCCGCAACGGGCCGCTGGTGGTCACCCATCTCGGCCAGTTTCCGGCCACTACCATTTCCTTCAATCTGGCCAAGAAAATCTCGCTGGGCGAGGGCGTGACGGCGGTGAACCGGACCATGCAGGACATAGGCCTGCCCGAGTCCTTCGTCGTCGCCTGGCAGGGCGCCGCCGCGGCCTTCCAATCGTCGCTGACCAATGAATTGCTGCTGATCGCCGCGGCCATCGCCACCATGTATATCGTGCTCGGCGTGCTCTACGAGAGCTTCGTTCACCCGGTGACGATCTTGTCCACGCTGCCCACGGCGAGCGTCGGGGCGCTGTTGACGCTGCTGATTTTCGGCTACGATCTCGACATTATCGCCATTATCGGCGTCATCCTGCTGATCGGCATCGTCAAGAAAAACGCGATCATGATGATCGACTTCGCCCTCGAGGCCGAACGCGAGGGCGGGCTGGAGCCGGTCGCGGCGATCCGCCAGGCCTGCCTGCTGCGCTTCCGCCCGATCCTGATGACCACTTTCGCCGCGATTCTCGGCGCGCTGCCGCTGATGCTCGGCTCCGGCGTCGGTTACGAATTGCGCCAGCCGCTGGGCTTCGCCATTGTCGGCGGCCTCGTGGTCAGCCAGGTGCTGACCCTGTTCACCACCCCGGTGATCTATCTCTATTTCGACCGGCTGGCGCGCCGGCTGCGCGGAACCGGGATCGAGGGAACCGCCCCGGAGGCCGCGGAATAATGAATATTTCCGCGCCCTTCATCCGCAGGCCGGTGGCGACGATCCTGCTCACCGTCGGCATCGCGCTGTCGGGGCTGATCTCCTTTTCCATCCTGCCGGTGTCGCCGCTGCCCCAGGTCAATGTGCCCACCATCACGGTCAACGCCACTTTGCCCGGCGCCAGCCCGGAAACCGTCGCCAACAGCGTCGCCGCGCCGCTGGAGCGCCATCTCGGCCAGATCGCCGACGTCACCGACATGGTGTCGCAATCCAGCCTCGGCCAGACCCGCGTGTCGCTGCAATTCAACATCAAGCGCGACCCCGACGGCGCGGCGCGCGACGTGCAGGCGGCCATCAACGCCGCGCGCGCCGACCTGCCCACGGCGCTGCGCTCCAATCCGACCTATCGCAAGCTCAATCCGGCCGACGCGCCGATCCTGATCCTCAGCCTGACCTCGAAAACCTTGACGCGCGGGCAATTGTTCGACATGGCCTCGAATGTGCTGCAACAGCGCATTTCGCAGATCCCCGGCATAGGCCAGGTCATCATCGGCGGCTCGACGCTTCCGGCTGTGCGCGTCGAACTCAATCCCCAGGCCCTGTTCAAATATGGCATAGGCCTGGAGGATGTGCGCGCGGCGCTGGCCTCGGCCAACGCCAACGCCCCCAAGGGCGCCATCGAGCACGGGCCCATCGCCTATCAGATCTACACCAACGACCAGGCCTCCCATGCGGCGGATTACCGGGGGCTGGTGATCGCCTATCGCAATGGCGGGGCGATCAGGCTCTCCGATGTCGCCGATGTCGAGGATTCCGTCGAGGATCTGCGCAACGCCGGCTTCGCCAATGGCGTACCCTCGATTCTCGCCATTCTCACCGCCGAGCCCGGCGCCAACATCATCTCCACCGTCGATCTGGTGAAGGCGGAGCTCCCGCATCTTCAGGCGGCGCTGGCGGGCGATGTGGTGCTGCGCGCCGCCATGGACCGCTCGCTGACCATCCGCGCCTCGCTGAAGGACACGGAAATCACCCTGGTCATCTCGGTGCTGCTGGTGACCCTGGTGGTCTTCCTGTTCCTGCAGAATGTGCGCGCCACGATCATCCCCAGCATCGCCGTGCCGGTGTCGATCGTCGGCACTTTCGGCGCCATGTATCTGCTCGGCTACAGCCTCGACCTGCTGTCGCTGATGGCGCTGACCATCGCCACCGGCTTCGTCGTCGACGACGCCATTGTCGTGGTCGAGAATGTCGAGCGCCATATCGAGGCCGGCATGGGCCACCGCCAGGCGGCGCTGCTCGGCGCGCGCGAGGTCGGCTTCACCGTTCTGTCGATCACCTTGTCGCTGATCGCGGTCTTCGTGCCGATCCTGTTTCTCGGCGGCATCGTTGGCTTGTTCTTCCGCGAATTCGCGGTGACGCTGACGGTCTCCATCCTGATTTCGCTGGCGATTTCGCTGACCACCACGCCCATGCTCTGCGCGCTTTTGCTGCGCAAACGCCGGCCCGAGGGCGAGGAGGGCTTTGTCGCGCGCGGCTTGCGGCATGTTTTCGCCCGCGCCCAGGCGGGATATGGCGCCAGCCTCAAGATCGCCCTGCGCCATCCGTTGCTGATGCTGCTCAGCCTGATCGTGGTCATCGCGCTCAATGTGGTGATGTATCGCGCCATCCCCAAGGGGCTTTTCCCGCAGGAGGACACCGGGCGTCTGATCGGCCGTCTCGAGGCCGACCAGAGCATTTCCTTCCAGAGCGTCAGCAAGAAACTGGAGGAAATGATCCGCGTGGTGAAGGCCGATCCCGACATTGACACGGTGGTCGGCTTCACCGGCGCCGGCAGCGGCGGCGGCAATGGCTCGACCAATACCGCCACGGTTTTCGCCGCGCTGAAACCGCTGGGCGTGCGCGGCGCCAGCGCCGATCAGGTCATCGCCCGGCTGCGGCCCAAGCTCAACCATGTGCCGGGCGGCCGCCTGCTGTTTTTCGCCGCCCAGGATTTTTCGCGCGGACCGCGCAGCTCCTCGTCGCAATTTCAATATACGCTGGGCGCGGACGACACCTCGCAACTCTACGACTGGGCGCAGAAACTGGTCGATGAGCTGCAAAAGCGCGGCAAGCTCAAGGACGTCACCTCCGATCAGCAGACCAAGGCGATGGAGACCGATCTGGTCATCGACCGCGACGCCGCCTCGCGCCTGGGCATTAATGCGGCGATGATCGACAACACGCTCTATGACGCCTTCGGCCAGCGACAGGTTTCCACCATTTTCGCCGCCATCAACCAGTATCATGTCATCATGGAGGTCGATCCGCGCTACACCCAGCGCCCGGACATGCTCGACCAGATCTATATTTCCACCGCCGGCGGCGCCGCCAATGGCACATTGACCACGCAATTGCCCTCGGGCTCGGTGACCCAGCCCGGCGCGGCGGCCGCCGCCGCCGGCTCGGCCAGTCTCGACGCGGCGCGCAACGCCGCCACCAATGCGCTGGCGGCCTCGGGCAAGAGTTCGGCCTCCTCGGGCGCCGCCGTCTCCACCGCCAAGGAGACCATGGTTCCGCTCTCCGCCATCGCCCATTACCAGCGCGGCAACGCGCCGCTCTCGGTCAATCACCAGGGCGCCTTCGTCACCACCACCATCAGCTATAATCTCGACCTCGGCGCCAGCGAATCCGACGGGCTGGCGGAGATCCGCGCGGCGGAAGCGGAAATCCACATGCCCGCGTCGGTCCACGCCGTGCCCGGCGGCGGCAACCAGATGTTCGCCGACAGTTTCAGCAACATGCCCTTGCTGTTCGCGGCGGCGCTGGTCTCGATCTATATTGTGCTCGGCGTGCTCTATGAGAGCGCCATTCATCCCTTGACCATCATCTCCACCCTGCCCTCGGCGGGCCTGGGCGCGCTGGTCGGCCAAATGGCCTTCGGCATAGAATTCACCATTGTCTCGGCCATAGCCGTGGTGCTGCTGATCGGCATCGTCAAGAAAAACGCCATCATGATGGTGGATTTCGCCATAGACGCGCGGCGCGAGCGCGGACTGGCGCCGCTCGAGGCCATTACCGAAGCCTGCCTGCTGCGCTTCCGCCCGATCATGATGACCACTTTCGCCGCCGTGCTCGGCGCCGTGCCGCTGGCCATCGGCTTTGGCGAGGGCGGCGAGATTCGCCGTCCCCTGGGAATCGCCATTGTCGGCGGCTTGCTGGTGTCGCAGGCGCTGACGCTCTACACCACGCCGGTAGTCTATCTTTACCTTGACCGCTTCAGCCTTTGGTTGGAGCGGCGGCGCGCGGCCAAGGCGCAAAAACCCGGCAATCCGACGGCGCAGCCGGCCTGATAGTCCAGGCCTATCAATCGTTCAAAACAAATCATTTGCGCCCGATGAACTTTTGGCGCCTCATCCGCGTTCAATCTGCAACAATAAAAAGCAGAGGAATGGGATGAACAAGCCGCTTGCTTGGGATGAGACGCTCGCCAGGGACATTATCGAGGCCAAGACCGGACTTGAGGGACCTCTGCTGCCCATTCTGCATGAATTGCAGGAGCGTTTCGGCTATGTCGATCCGCGCGCCGTGGCGATGATCGCCGGGGCGCTGAACATTTCCCGCGCCGAAGTCTTTGGGACGCTGAGTTTCTACAAGGATTTCAAGCGGCAGAAGCCGCTCGGGCGCACCATAAAACTGTGCCGCGCGGAGGCCTGTCAGGCGCGCGGCGCCGAAGTTCTGGCGCGACGTTTCGAAGAGAGCACGGGTGTGAAGATCGACGGCGGCTTCTTCGACGGCGTCGAGTTCGAGACCGTGTTCTGTCTGGGCAATTGCGCGCTCGGCCCCAACGCCCTCTATGACGGCGAGATTTTCGGCGCCCTGACCCAGGACTCACTGTCCCGGCTTTACGCCCGCGCCGCACAGGACTCTTAGCCATGGCGCTGAAACTCTCCATCGCAAAAGACGCCGCCGCGCTTTCGGTCGGCGCCGAGCGCGTCGCCGCCGCCTTCATCCGCGAAGCCGCCGCGCGGGGACTCGAACTTGAGATCAGGCGCACCGGCTCGCATGGCATGTTCTGGCTGGAGCCGCTGGTCGAAATCGACACGCCGCAGGGCCGGATCGGCTTTGGCCCTGTCCGCCCCGAGGATGTGGACTCGCTGTTCGCCTCCGGCGCGCTCGAGGGCGGCGATCACCCGCTCAAGCTCGGCAAGGTCGAGGACATGATGTGGATGGTCCGCCAGCAAAGGCTGACATTCGCCCGCATCGGCGTCATCGACCCGCTTTCGCTCGACGAATATGCCGCCAGCGACGGACTCAAGGGCCTGCGCAAGGCGCTGGAAAAATCGCCGGCGGAAGTCGTGGCGGAAATCAAGGCTTCGGGCCTGCGCGGGCGCGGCGGCGCCGGTTTTCCCACGGGAATCAAATGGCAAACCGTGCATGACGCGCAATCTCAGCGCAAATATGTGGTCTGCAACGCTGACGAGGGCGACAGCGGCACTTTCGCCGATCGCATGGTGTTTGAAGGCGACCCCTTCATGCTGATCGAGGGCATGGCCATCGCCGCCTATGCGGTGGGCGCGTCGAAAGGGTTTATTTACCTGCGCTCGGAATATCCGCACGCGGCGAAATCTATGGCGGCGGCTCTGGCTTTAGCCGAAAAGGCCGGATGGATCGGCGACAACGCTTTCGGACCGGGCAAAAGTTTCGATCTGGAGCTGCGCATCGGCGCCGGGGCCTATATTTGCGGCGAGGAGACCTCGCTGCTGGAGAGCCTGGAGGGCAAGCGCGGGCTGGTGCGCGCCAAGCCGCCGATCCCCGCGCTATCAGGCCTGTTCGGCAAGCCTACGCTGATCAACAATGTGCTGTCCTTCGCCGCCGTCCCCTATATTTTGGCCGAGGGCGGCAAGGCCTATGCCGATTTCGGCATGGGCCGCTCGCGCGGCACTTTGCCCGTGCAGCTTGGCGGCAATATCAAACGCGGCGGGCTGATCGAGCTGGCCTTCGGCATTAGCTTGCGCGAGATCGTCGAGGGCTTCGGCGGCGGAACCGCTTCGGGGCGTCCGATCCGCGCCATTCAGATCGGCGGACCGCTCGGCGCCTATATTACCGAAAGCCAGCTCGATTTGCAGATGGATTACGAGGCGCTGGCCGCCCATGGCGCCATGCTCGGCCATGGCGGCATTGTCGTGTTCGACGACACCGTGGACATGGCGCATATGGCGCGTTTCGCCATGCATTTCGGCGCCGAGGAAAGCTGCGGCAAATGCACGCCCTGCCGGCTCGGCGCGACGCGCGGCGGCGAGGTGCTGGACAAGATCGTCGCCGGCGAGCGGGTCGAGCAGAATATCGCGCTGCTGCGCGATCTCTGCGACGTGATGATGGCGGGCTCGCTCTGCGCCCATGGCGGCTTGATCCCCAATCCCGTGCTTTCGGCGTTGGATCGTTTTCCCGAGGATTTCGCTCACGTTTCGCATAAAAACGCGGCCGAATAGGAGCTGACGATGTCGCTGATCAAGGAACTGGATTTTGGCACGCCGATCCGCGTTGCCGCCGAGACCGTGACGCTGACCATCGACGGCGAAAAGGTCACCGCGCCCAAGGGGACCTCGGTCATGGCGGCGGCGATGAGCCGGGGCGTCAAAATTCCAAAGCTCTGCGCCACGGATTCGCTCGAAGCCTTCGGCTCCTGCCGCATGTGCCTGGTGGAGATCGAGGGAAGGCGCGGCACGCCCGCCTCCTGCACCACGCCGGCCGAAGAAGGCATGGTGGTGAAAACCCAGAGCGAACGCCTGGCGAAATTGCGGCGCGGGGTGATGGAGCTTTATATTTCCGATCATCCGCTGGACTGCCTGACCTGCGCGGCCAATGGCGATTGCGAATTGCAGGATACCGCCGGCGAGGTTGGCCTGCGCGAGGTGCGCTATGGCGAGGGCGCCAATCATCTCAAGGATGCGAAGGACCAATCCAACCCCTATTTCTCCTATGACCCGTCGAAATGCATCGTTTGCAACCGTTGTGTGCGCGCCTGCGAAGAGGTGCAGGGCACATTCGCGCTTACGGTGAGCGGCCGGGGCTTTGACTCCCGCATTGCCCCCGGCCCCACCGATTTTCTTTCCTCGGAATGCGTGTCCTGCGGCGCCTGCGTGCAGGCCTGCCCGACCGCGACGCTGATCGAAAAAAGCGTCATCGACCACGGACAGCCGGAGCATTCGCTGGTCACCACCTGCGCCTATTGCGGCGTCGGCTGCTCCTTCAAGGCGGAAATGCGTGGCGAAAAGCTGGTCCGCATGGTCCCCTACAAGCAGGGCCAGGCCAATGAGGGCCATAGCTGCGTCAAGGGCCGTTTCGCTTACGGCTATGCGACCCATGGGGATCGCATGACCAAGCCGATGATCCGCGAGAAAATCGACGATCCCTGGCGCGAAGTCTCCTGGGACGAGGCCATTGCTCATACCGCCAGCGAGTTCAGGCGGCTGCAAGGCAAATATGGCCGCGAATCCGTCGGCGCCATTTCCTCGTCGCGCTGCACCAATGAAGAGGTTTATGTCCTGCAAAAGATGGTGCGGGCCGCCCTGCGCAACAATAACATCGACACTTGCGCCCGAGTCTGCCATTCGCCGACCGGTTTTGGGCTGTCGGTGACGCTGGGCACGTCCGCAGGCACGCAGGATTTCAAATCGGTCGATCAGGCCGACGTGATCCTGGTGATCGGCGCCAATCCCACCGACGGCCATCCGGTTTTCGCCTCAAGGCTGAAAAAGCGCCTGCGCCAGGGGGCGAAACTTGTTGTCGCCGATCCCCGCGCCATCGATCTGGTGCGCTCGCCTCATGTCGAGGCCGAGTATTTCCTGCAATTGCGGCCGGGGACCAATGTCGCCCTGCTCAATTCCCTCGCTCATGTGATTGTCGCCGAGGGCCTGGTGCGCGAGGATTATGTCGCGGCGCGCTGCGACCGCGACGCTTTTGAGAGCTGGGCGCGCTTCGTCGCTCTTGAGGAAAATTCCCCGGAGAAAATGGAAGCCTATACCGGCGTGCCCGCCGCCGATGTGCGCGCCGCCGCGCGGCTTTACGCCAGCGTGAAAAACGCCGCGATCTACTACGGCCTTGGCGTCACCGAGCATAGCCAGGGCTCGACCACGGTGATGGCGCTGGCCAATCTGGCCATGGCCACCGGCAATATCGGCCATGACGGCGCCGGGGTGAATCCGCTGCGCGGCCAGAACAATGTCCAGGGCTCCTGCGACATGGGCTCCTTCCCCCATGAATTCCCCGGCTATCGCCATGTCTCCGGCGATTCTGTACGCGGCGCATTCGAGGCGCGCTGGGGGTTGAAACTGGACGACGAGCCGGGCCTGCGCATTCCCAACATGTTCGACGAGGCGCTCAACGGCGGCTTCAAGGGCCTGTTCGTCCATGGCGAGGATATCGCCCAGTCCGACCCCAACACCCACCATGTCTCGGCGGCCTTGCGCGCCATGGACTGCGTGGTGGTGCAGGATCTCTTCCTCAACGAGACCGCCAAATTCGCCCATGTCTTCCTGCCCGGCGCCTCCTTCCTGGAAAAGGACGGCACGTTCACCAACGCCGAACGCCGCATCAACCGGGTGCGCAAAGTGATGTCGCCGCTGGGCGGCAAGGACGAATGGGCGGCGATTTGCGAGCTTTCGACCGCGCTCGGCTATCCCATGCGCTACAACCACCCCAGCGAAATCATGGACGAGATCGCGGCGCTGACCCCGACTTTCGCCGGCGTCAGCTACAAGAAACTCGACGAACTCGGCTCGGTGCAATGGCCCTGCAACGAGGCGGCGCCCGAGGGCACGCCGATGATGCATGTCGCGCGTTTCGTCAATGGCGCGGGCAAGTTCATGCTCACCGAATATGTGCCGACCAGCGAGCGCAGCGGGCCGCGCTTCCCGCTGATCCTGACCACCGGGCGGATTCTGTCGCAATATAATGTCGGCGCGCAGACGCGGCGCACCGAGAATGTCGCCTGGCACCCCGAGGATGTGCTGGAAATCCACCCGTTCGACGCCGAGCAGCGCGGCGTCAGGGACGGCGATCTGGTGCAGGTGGCGAGCCGCGCCGGCGATGTCGCGCTTCATGCCCGGATCAGCGAGCGCATGCAGCCGGGCGTGGTCTATACGACCTTCCATCATCCGGGCTCGGGCGCCAATGTGGTGACCACCGAGAACAGCGACTGGGCGACAAATTGCCCGGAATACAAGGTGACTGCGGTGGAGGTGCGGCGCACCAACGCGCTGTCCGACTGGCAGCGGCGCAATGCCGAGGAGGATGTCAGCCTGCGCCGCGTGGAGGTGGTCGATGCCGCGGAATGAGGCTCCCGCCGCGAAAAACGTCGCGGCGAAAAAGATCGAGGCCAGCGGGCTGAGCCATGCGAGCGAACGCGCCGTCGCCGAGGAAATCCCGGTGAGCTTCCTTTATGGCGGCGTCGCCTATGCGGTGATGATGGCCAGCCCCGGCGACGCGGAGGATTTCGCCTATGGCTTTTCGCTGACCGAAGGGCTGATCGACGGCGCGCCCGATATTCGCGCTGTCGACGTCAGCCGTCAGGGCAAGGGCGTCGTGGTCGATATTCGCCTCGCGCCGGAAAAAATGCGCGCGCATCTGGCGCGGCGCCGGGTGATCGCCGGGCGCACCTCCTGCGGCCTGTGCGGCGTCGAAAGCGCCGACATGCTGCCCGAGGCGGCCAAAATCGCGCCCGCCCCGCCGGTCGCGGCGCGGGCGATTTTCGCCGCCTTGGCGCATCTGCAAGCCAATCAGCCGCTCAACGCGCTGACCCATTCGGTCCACGCCGCCGCTTTTTGCGCCCGCGACGGGGCGATCCTGGTCGCGCGCGAGGATGTCGGCCGCCACAATGCGCTGGACAAATGCATCGGCGCGGCGCTTCGCCAGGGCCTCGACCCGCGCGCCGGCTTCATGCTGGTGACCAGCCGCGCCTCCTTTGAAATGGTGGAAAAAACCGCATTTTTCGGCGCGCCGCTGCTCGCCGCCATTTCCGCCCCCACCGGACTGGCGATAGAAAGGGCTCAGGCGCTCGGCCTGACCCTGGCGGCCATCGCCCGGGCCGACGCGCTGACGGTTTTCGCCGGCGAACTCGCCGGCGCCAGCGCGCGCAACCGCGACAGGACGGCGTCATGAGCGATTTTCACCACGACAATGACGCCAAGCTGCTGGTTATGGCCGGACAGATCGCCGATTTCTACAAGAGCCATCCGCTGGATGAGGCGGCGACCGAGATCGCTGGCCATATCAACAAATTCTGGACGCCTGGAATGCGCGAGGATTTTTTGAACGCGGCGCAGGGGCAAAAACTGGAGCCGCCGGCGCTGGAGGCCGCGCGCGCGCAAGTGAGACGGCGCAAGGCCGAAGCGTTCTAAAAAAAATGGCAAGCGGGACCGGAGAAACAAAAACTCCGGCCCGAAAACGGGAGTGAAACATGACTGCAATTGTTGACGGCGCCGCCGCAAGAGCGCCGCATTGGCTTGATCGCGAGGCGACCGTCGCCCAGCCCGGCTTCAACCGCTGGCTGGTTCCGCCCGCCGCGCTGGCCATCCACCTGTGCATCGGCATGGCCTATGGCTTCTCCGTGTTCTGGCTGCCGCTCAGCCAGGCGCTGGGCGTGACCAAGCCCCTCGCCTGCCCCGCCGACATGGACATGATCGGCAAGCTGTTCACCACAGCCTGCGACTGGAAGGTTTCCGATCTCGGCTGGATGTTCACGCTGTTCTTCGTGCTGCTCGGCTCCTCCGCCGCGATCTGGGGCGGCTGGCTGGAGCGCGCCGGGCCGCGCAAGGCCGGCCTGGTCGCCGCCTTCTGCTGGGCCGGGGGCCTGCTGATCGGCGCGCTCGGCGTCTATCTGCATCAACTCTGGCTGCTCTGGATCGGCCCCGGCGTGATCGGCGGCATCGGTCTCGGCTTGGGCTATATTTCCCCGGTTTCGACGCTGATCAAATGGTTTCCCGACCGGCGCGGCCTGGCGACGGGCATGGCGATCATGGGCTTTGGCGGCGGCGCCATGATCGGCTCGCCGCTGGCGGCCATGCTGATGAAATATTTCAAGACCGCCTCATCGGTGGGCGTCTGGCAGACCTTTGTCGTGCTCGGCGCGATCTATTTCATCTATATGCTCGGCGGCGCGCTGGGCTATCGTGTGCCGCCGCATGGCTGGCGCCCGGAGGGCTGGACCCCGGCTTCGGCTTCGAGCAAGCTGATCTCGCATCGCGACGTCCATCTCGACGATGCGCTCAAAACCCCGCAATTCTGGCTGATCTGGGCGGTGCTGACGCTGAATGTCTCGGCGGGCATCGGCGTGATCGGCATGGCCTCGCCTATGTTGCAGGAAATTTTTGGCGGATCGCTGATCGGCAAGCCGGAGCTCGGCTTCGCCGCGCTCGATACGGCGCAAAAGACCAGCATCGCCGCGATCGCCGCCGGTTTCGCCGGTCTGCTGTCGCTGTTCAATATTGTCGGCCGCATCGCCTGGGCGAGCGCATCCGACGCCTTTGGCCGCAAGAACACGTTTTTCATCTTCTTCGTGCTGGGCATTATCCTCTACGCGGTGACCCCGACGCTCGCCCATAGCGGCGCCAGGGCGCTGTTCGTGCTGGCTTTCGGCGTGATCCTGTCCATGTATGGCGGCGGCTTCGCCACCGTGCCGGCCTATCTCGCCGATATCTTTGGCACGGCCTATGTCGGCGCGATCCACGGGCGGCTGCTCACCGCCTGGTCGACCGCCGGCATCGTCGGCCCGGTCGTGGTCAATTACATCCGCGAGTTCAACAAGGCGGCGGGCGTGCCGGCCGACCGGCTCTATGACGCGACCATGTATATTCTCGCCGCTTTCCTGGTCGTCGGCCTGATCTGCAATGCGCTGGTCAAGCCCGTCGATCCCAAATATCTGATGCCGGAAAAATCCGCCGACGAACTCGCGGCGGCGCGGGCGCTGCCCTCGGGGCCGCTGGGCTCCTATGGCATTGGCGGGGGAAGCTTCGACGTGAAGACGGCGCTGGCCTGGTTCGCGGTCGGCGCGCCGCTCGCCTGGGGCGTGTGGCAGACTTTTGTCAAGGCGCTGGCGATCTTCCAGTGATTTCCGCCGGCCCGGAGGCCACGTCTCCGGGCCGGTTGTTTGGAAGAATTCCAAACAAGCTTATTTCGCTTGGCCATTTCGGCGAAGGCTGGCACTCTTCTCGCGTCCCGCCTGGAGACGGAGGCCTGACGGCGATGATCCTTTGCTCATGCAATGTGATTTCCGACCGCGACGTGCGCGCGGCGACCAAAAGCTGCGGCGCCAAGGCGGATCGGGTCCGCGAGGTGTTCAAGCATTGCGGCCGCGCGCCCAAATGCGGCAAATGCATCCGCGCCATTCAGGACGAGCTGAACGCTTCCGACGCGCGAAGGTCCGCGCAAGGAAAAAGAAATCGGGAACCCGCTTACGCTTGAGCGGTTGATCCCTGAATTTGCATGAATGGAGATTGGCTATGCGCGGGGACGACAAGGTTCTGGACTATCTGAACAAGGCCCTGCGCAGCGAGTTGACGGCGATCAACCAATATTGGCTGCATTTCCGCATCCTCGACAATTGGGGCTACAAGGATCTCGCCAAGAAATGGCGCAAGGAATCCATCGAGGAAATGGAGCACGCCGACAAGGTCACGGCGCGCATCCTGTTCCTCGAAGGCTTTCCCAATATGCAGGAGCTGAATCCCCTCAAGATCGGCGAGAACATCGAGGAGATTTTGAAGGCCGATCTCGATTCCGAACTTTCCGCGCGCGCCCTCTATCTCGAAGCGGCGGCCTATTGCCTGTCGATCAACGACCGGGTCACGCAGAACCTGTTCGAACAGCTCACCTCCGACGAGGAAGAGCATATCGACTTCCTCGAAACCCAGATCGTGCTGATCGGCCAGATCGGCGTTCAGCTCTATGGGCAGAAATATTTGGGGGACATGTCGTAACGGAGGCAATCGCCTCCTTCGCGCCGCGAGGCGACGGCGAGAGTCGGCGCTTTCGCCGTTTGAGCGAAGCTCCAGATTTTGCTCCCTCGCCTCAATCGAAGAAAGCCAGCGTGCGAAACTCGATGCTTTGCCGCGGCGGGGTTCCCTTGGGCGTGGTCGGGTCTTCAAAACCGGTATGGGGCGCGAAACGGGTCACCGCCGCCTCGGAATCCCAGCATTTGATCAGCAGGCATTCATCCGGCCCGAGATCGGGGATGTAGGACCAGCTTTGCCCGGGATTATAGGCGAGACTGTAGGTCTCGCCGCGCCTGTGCCGGAAGATCAGGTCGGTCGGCATGAGATCGGCGGGATCGACCTTCTGGCCGTCGCCCAGCGCCAGCGGCCAGTCGCGCGCCGCATGGCCGACGGGACGCCAGAGATTGACGATCGCGGCGCGGCGCGACAGCAGTTTTTCCGCCGCCGCGTCGCCCATGATGTCGCGAACCCTCTGCGGTCCCGAACTCACGGTCTGATCGACATGGGCGCGGGCGACCGGCTGGCGCGAATCGAGCGACAGGTCGCTCTCGCCGCTGCGGCGGCGCCGGGTATGGTCGAAAACCAGCACGCGCGCGGCGCCGGTGGCCGCCTTGACGATCTCCGCGACCTCGGGATGACCCAGCGCCAAAACCTGCGCCTCGTCGAAAAAATCGCGCACCGCGCTTTGGTGGCGGACCAGGGCGAAGCCTTCGCGGTCGAGCGAATAATTTTCCGCCGCCGGACGCGCATTGGCGAGGACCGTCTCGTGCATTTCTATGGTCACATTGCTCTCGGCGACGCCCGGCGGCGGCGGATAGCGGTAGAAATAAAGTTTTTCCGCGCGGCGCGCGGTATAGGCAAGCGGAGCGAAAATTTTTTGCAGCGTTTCGGTCGCGACGGATGTGGTCATCGGGGAGCCTCTCTTCCGGCTGGCGCTTGGGGCCGCGCTCAAAAATTCTCCACCCAGGGCCGCAGCTCGACTTCCCAACTCCAGGCGCTGCGCGGCTGGCGCAGCACGGCGAGATAGTTTTGCGCTATGGCCTCGGGATCGAGCGTGCTGTCGGGTTTTTCGGCGGGATCGGGCCGCGCCGCGGCGCGCACCGCGCCATCGATGACGAAATGGGCGACATGGATTCCCCTGGGCGCCAATTCGCGCGCCGCGCTTTGCGCCAGCCCGCGCAGGCCGAATTTGCCCATGGCGAAAGCCGAGGACAGCGCGAACCCCTTGACGCTCGCCGTGGCGCCGGTGAGCAGGATGGCGCCATGTCCCGCAGGCTGCATGCGGCGCGCCGCCTGCTGGACCACAAGAAAGCCGCCGAAGGCGGAGATCTCCAAGGCCTTGCGCACCTGCGCCGGGTCGAGATCGACCAGCGGGCCGCGCAGCCTCCCGCTGGCGTTATAGACGACGAGATCGGGCGGGCCGAGGCTGGCGTCCGCCTCGGCGAACAGCCGCGCCACAGCCTCCGGCGACGCCGCGTCGGCGGCGAAACATTTCGCGCCGATCTCCCCGGCGAGCGCCGCCAGCTTGGCGGGGTTGCGCGCCGCCAGCGCGACTTGCACGCCCTCGCCCGCCAAGGCCCGCGCCACCGAGGCGCTGATGCCCGAACCGGCGCCGACGATCAGCGCCTTTTTATAGGGAAACGCGCCCTGTCTCGACATGATGCCCTCATCGCGCCCTCTGGCGTTGAGCTAACTTCGTCCTTCCCGCGCAAAATATCGAGGGGCGGCGGGAAAGAGCGCGATTGCAATTGCGCAAAGCCTTTCCGCGCCTTGCCTTCGCGGCCCGGCGCGATTAGCTTCCGCCGCGAAATCGGAGAGCAAAATTGGTCGGCGCGGGCACGGATCGCACAAAAAAACTGTTCGAAGGCGGGCCGGCGATCATCCTGGTGCGCCCGCAACTGGCGGTGAACATCGGCATGTGCGCCCGCGCCATGGCCAATTTCGGCCTGTCCGACCTGCGGCTGGTGTCGCCGCGCGAGGGCTGGCCGCGCACCGGGGCGCGGCGCAAGGGCGCCTATGCGGCCGCCGCCGGCGCCGTGCATCTGCTGGAGGGCGCCAAGGTTTTCGACTCCACGGAAGCCGCCATCGCCGATCTCAATTTCGTCTGGGCGACCACGGCGCGCGAACGCGGCCAGTCGAAGCGCGTCGAGACCCCCGCCATGGCCATGCCGGAATGCGCCGCCGCCACTTTGGCCGGGGAAAAGCATGGCGTCATATTCGGCCCTGAGCGCACCGGGCTCGACAATGACGACATCGCCCTGGCCAGCGCCATCCTCACCTTCCCCGTCAATCCCGCCTATGGCTCGCTCAATCTGGCGCAAGCCGTGCTGCTCTGCGGCTATGAATATTTCAAGGCGCGAGAGGGCGGCAGGCAACCCTTCGCGCTGGAGGAGCGTTCGCCCCCGGCGCAGCGCGAAATGACCCTGTCCTTTTTCGATTTTGTCGAAGGCCATCTCGACCGCTCGGATTTCTTCCGTCCCGCGTCGAAACGCCCGGTGATGCAGCGCAATCTGCGCAACATGTTCCACCGCATGAACCTGACCCAGCAGGATGTGCGCACGCTCTGGGGCGTGGTGGTGCGGCTGGTCGAGGGGCCGCGCGAGAAGATCAAGACCCGCAAGCGCATCAAGCCGCCCAAGCCGACGCCTTTGCCGGAGACGCAAGAGACGTCGGCGAAAGAACCGCCTGCAAAGAATTAGCGCGCGGCGACCCGCCCCGGCGCCGGCTTGGCGCGCGCCGGGCGCAGGCTTTTCGTCAGGCCGAATATCGCCAGGAGCGCGAGCAGATAGACCGCCAATTGCAGGGCCGAGGGCCGATCGGTATAGCCGATCAGCGTATGGGCGATGCGGCCGGCGAGACTGTCCTCGGCGAGCAGGCCGGAGCTGTCCCAGACCTGGCGGCGTCCCAGCGCGATCAGATCGGCCTGCTGGAGAAAAGCGACGCTCTGCGCCGCCATGCCCGCCGCGAGAAAGCCGATCAGCGCCGAGGTCGCGGCGAAGAGATGGCGCATGGGGATGGCGACCAGCCCGTAAAACATCGCCGCCGACAGGCAGCCGCCAGCGACAAGGCCGAGCAGTCCGCCGAAAAACAGGCTCTTGCCGTCGGTCCCGCCGCCGGCGACCAGCCCATAGAGAAACAGCGCGACTTCCGAACCTTCGCGCAGCACGGCGACGGCGATCACCACGGCGAGGGCGAACAGCGATTTGCGCCCCTCCGCCACCTCGCGGCCCACCAGATTCAATTGCGCCGCCATTTCCCGGCCGTGGCGGGCCATCCAGACATTGTGCCAGGCCAGCATCAGCGCGGCGAAGCCGAGCACGCCGGCGTTCAGCACTTCCTGTCCCGCGCCTTCAAAGGCGTCGGACAGCGCCCCGGCGAAAACCGCCACCAGAGCGGCGCCCAAAAGCCCCGCCGCGAGACCGCCGCCGACCCAGAGCGCCCGGCCGGGGAGCCCCCGGGTCACCGCCAGCACGATGCCGACGATCAGTCCGGCCTCGATCACCTCGCGAAACACGATGACCAGCGCGCCGATCATTTGACCACCAACACGCCGCCCGGCGCGTCCGGATGGAAATCGTCGAAGAATTTATAGTCGCCGGGCGTCAGGTCGCGGAAATTCAGCACGATTTTGCCGCCGGCGGCGATCAGTTTCTCCGCCTTCAGCTCCTTGCTTTCGAATTCGGCCGCCGCCGCGCCGGCATTGCGCACCTCCAGCCGGAATTTCGCGCCCGCCGGCGCCTCCAGCCTTTGCGGCGCGATGACGCCATCCTTGAATTCGATGGACAGAACCGGAGCCTCCTGACCCCGCGCCGCGCCGGTGAGGGCGAGAACGGCGACCAAAACGCCTTCGCGCGAAAACCTCATTGAACGCCCCTGTCGGTCAGCGTGTTCAGGAAGGCGACGACATCGTCTATGTCCCTGTCGTTCAAATGCGGGCGCTGGCCCGGCTTGCGATCGTAGGGCACTTTTTCCACATCCGGATTTTTTTCGCGCGCGGACGCGGGGAGGTCGTTGAATTTCTCGACGGCTCCGTCCTTTTTCGGATACCAGCGGCCGGGATCGGTGTCGCGCGTAGCGTAAAAAGCCACGGCGTCGCGCAGCGAGGAAAACACGCCATTGTGGAAATAGGGGCCGGTCGCCGCGATATTGCGCAGGGTCGGGGCCTTGAAGGCGCCGCACAGCGAGTCCAGCGCCACGCCCGGCGGCAGCAGCTTGTCGAGGCCGGGGCGCCTGCACAGGCCGAGATCGTAATTTTGCGCGTCGGCATTGGCGGGAATGGCGCTGTTGCGGGGGACGCCGAGCACGCTGTAGGAAAAATCGGTGAACAGCCAGTCGGTCGGGTCTTTCGAGCCCGGCTTGCCCGCATGGCAATCCGAGCAATTGCTTTTCTTGCTGTCGGTGAAAATGGCGAAGCCGCGCTTTTCACTCGCCGTGAGTTTCGCCTTGCCGCGCAGAAAATCGTCGAAGCGCGACGAGAAAGGCGCAAAACGCTCCGAGGATTCATAGGCCGACAGCGCCTTGGCCAGCGCCGGCCAGGCGGTCCTGGCGTCTTCGAAAATCTTCTCGCCATAGACCGCGCGGGCCAGGGCGGCGTAATCGGCGGCCTTGATCTTGGCCACCACGGCCTCGACCGAGGGATTGTTCATTTCCACGGGATTGAGCAGCGGCCCGGAGGCCTGGTCGGCGAGATCGGCGGCGCGGCCGTCCCAGAACTGCCCGCCGCGCGGCTCCAGCTTCACCTTGCCGTCGTCCTCGTCCTTGTAGAAGCCGAAGGGCGGGGAAAAGGCCTTGTACATGATCGTCGGCGTCTTGCGCGTCCCCAACTGGCCCGGACGGCTGCCCAGCGCGACGGCGGCGACCGGCGAGCCATTATTGCCCTGAAAGGCGCGGCGCGGGTCGTGGCAGGTGGAGCAGGACATGCCCTGCGGCTCGGACAGGCTGGCGTCCTCGAAAATCTTCTTCCCCAGCCATTGCAGGTCGGACAGCGCCTTTTCATCCTCGGCGCGCAGGGGCGCGGCGGTTTCGGCGCGCGCCGGCAAGGCCAGGCCGCTGGCGGCGGCGAGCAGCGCCGCCAGCGCCAGGCAAATCCCAAGAGGTCCAAGAGGTCCAAGAGGCCCAAGAGTCGCAAAAATCCTCGACCGTTCCGAATCCGTTTTTTTCCCCGCGGCCATTTCGATCCTTGCCCCAATTGCGCTTCTGCCCGGGATTCAAACAAGGACCAGGGCGCGTCTTCAACGAAAATGCCGCTCTTTAGAATTTATCTAATTTCGTCCCGGCTTTTCGCGCCGCCCCCGCCGCTTCGCTGCGGCCGCGACGACGCCCTTCGACCGCCCCATTGACAAGCTCCCGCGCGCGGATGTTATGTTATAACATAACAGATGGAACTTGGGCGCCAGGGCGCCGGTCAGCCTGGGGGAGCAAAAAATGCGATCGCGGAAAATTCTGCTGTTGGGCTGTTCAATCGGCCTTTTGGGCGCCGGCGGCGCCGCTCGCGCCCAGACCGTCTTGCCGGACATAGACGTTTCCGCGTCGAGAGCGGCGGCGACGCCGGCGGTCGCATCCGCACCGGCGCCGGAGGTCAGAACCGAACCGGCGCCGGCGGCCGACGCGGCCCTCGAGCGCATCCTGCCGCGCGCCGGCGCCAACGCCTATGATCTCAGCGGCGGAACCATCGCCGCCCTGCCCCAGGGCGAAAATGCGCCGATTGAGAAGATTCTGTTGCAGTCGCCCGGATTTTCCCAGGATTCGGCGGCCAGCGGCGCGCTGCACCTGCGCAACGAACACGCCAATGTGCAATACCGGATCAATGGCGTGCTGCTGCCAGACGGCGTTTCCGGCTTCGGTCAGGTGCTCGACAGCGGCCTGATCGGCAATATAGCGGTGATCGATGGCGCGCTTCCGGCTCAATATGGCTTGCACACCGCCGGCGTCGTCGACATCACCACCAAAAGCGGCGCCTTCGACGGCGGCGGCAAGATCGGCCTTTATGGCGGCAGCCTCGCCAATCTCACGCCCAGCTTCGAATATGGCGGGACGGTCGGCGATGCGCAATATTTCGTCACCGGCCGCTTTCTGACCAGCAACATCGGCATTGAAAATCCAACGCCGAACGTCACGGCGCTTCACGACCACACCGACCAGGGCAAATTCTTCGGCTATGCCTCGACGCTGCTCGGCGACGGCGGGCGTTTGAGCATCATCAGCGGGACGGCGGTCGGAAATTACCAGATTCCCAATAATCCAGGCCAGCCGCAGCAGTACAGCCTGCCCGGCTACGGCGGCTACGCCTCATCGCAAATCAACGAACATCAGTTGGAGCAGAATTATTTCAATGTCGCCGCGTTCCAGCAGACGATTGGCGCCATCGACTATCAGATTTCCGCCTTCTCCCGGTTCAGTTCGCTCGCCTTCACGCCCGATCCGGTTGGCGATCTGCTGTTTAATGGCGTCTCATCGACGGTTTACCGCAGTTCTTTCCTCAACGGGATCGCCGCGGACACGGCTTACAGGCTCAACGCGCAGCACACCCTGCGGTTCGGCCTGACCGGCAGCGGCGAGGTCGCGCAGGCGAACAACGCCTCGACCGTGTTTCCGGTCGATGCGAGCGGCAATGTCGCCGGCGCGCCTTTCGCCGCGTCGCCCGACAACACCAGCAAGATCGGCTGGCTGCTGGGCGTCTATGCGCAGGACGAGTGGAAGATCAGCAAACAGCTCACCTTGAACGTCGGTTTGCGTTTCGACCAGATGGCCGAATATACCGACGCCAATCAGCTCAGCCCGCGCGCCAGCCTGGTCTACAAGCCGTTCGAGGACACGACCTTCCACGCCGGTTACGCCCGTTATTTCACGCCGCCGGAAATGGCTTTGTCGGCGCCGACCAATCTGGCGCTGTTTCAGGGAACGAGTTCGCAGCCCAGCGTCAATCTCGACAGCCCCGTCAAGCCGGAGCGCTCGAATGTCTATGACATCGGCGTCGACCAGAAATTCGGCAAATTCTCGGCCGGCCTCGACGCCTATTACAAGACCGCGACCGATCTGATCGACGACGGCCAGTTCGGCCAGGCCTATACGTTGACCGCGTTCAACTACGCGAAGGGCTGGAACGACGGCGTCGAAGCCAAGCTCAAATATGTGGACGGCGATTTCCAGGCCTACGCCAACGTGGCGCTCGGCCGGCAGATGGCGACGCAATTCGTGTCGAACCAGTTCCTGATCGACGCGGCGACCTATGCTTACGCGCAGACGCATTGGATTCCGACCGATCATTCGCAGACCTGGACCGGTTCGGCCGGCGCCTCCTATCTGTGGAACGGCACGCGCTTCAGCACGGATCTGATTTTCGGCAGCGGCTTGCGCAACGGCTTCGCCAATCTTTCGACCGTGCCGGCCTATGCGCAGGTCAATCTCGGCCTGTCGCACGAGTTCAAATGGGTGAGCGCCGACAAGCCCACGACATTGCGTTTCGACGTCGTGAACCTGCTGGATTCGACCTATGTCATCCGCGACGGCAGCGGCATCGGCGTCTTTGCCCCGCAATATGGGCCACGCCGCGGCTTTTTCATCGGCATTTCACAGAAATTGTGAGCCGGCGAAACCAAGGCGCCCAGCGCGGAGCTGGGAGAAAATCCGACTTACGACCGCCCCTCGCCGTCGGCCCAGATCGTCGCCAGCGCATTGCGCGACGCGCCGCAATCGAGGTCGCCATCGGGGTCGCCATGGATCGCGATGCTCATGCGGTTTCCGCCTCGGAACTGGCCGGCGCTGAAGCCGGCTGTCGGGAGTCGAGCAGCCAGCCCATCAGCGCCAGCGCGCCAAGGGCTCCGACCAGATCGGCGGCGATGAAGCCCGGCAGGTCGATGGGGCGGATGCCGGAAAAGCTGTTGGTGAAGGCGCGCGCGATCGCCACCGCCGGATTGGCGAAGGAGGTCGAGGCCGTGAACCAGTAGGCGGCGGTGATATAGAGACCGACCAGCCAGGGGACGCCCGTCTTGTTGAACCGAACGCCGGCCAGGATGGTGGCCACGAGCCCGAAGGTGGCGACGGCCTCCGAAAACCATTGCGGGCCGCCGGTGCGGATTTTCGTCGAAAACGCCACCGCCGGCAGCGCGAACATGGCGTGCGCGATCATGGCGCCGAGGATTCCGCCCAGCACTTGCGCGACGACGTAAGGCGCGGTTTCGGCGCGCGGCAACTCGCCCTGGGCGCAAAACACCGCCGAGACC
>CAWDOR010000041.1:0-56727 GCA_963804045.1 uncultured Alphaproteobacteria bacterium
TGTTATGTGGCGCGCTTCGTTCAGACTCGTATTGCTAGTCCGCGCGTGGTGGACGAGGCGAGTTCGCGATCCACCAGACGGGCCGCCTTGCGCCGCACGGTCTCCTTGGGCATGTGCAAGACGTCCGCGAGGTCGATGCAGGTCGCCGGCCGAATCGCCACGCCGCCCGCCGTCGGCGTCTGGCCGAGATGGCCGAGCGCCAGGAAATCAACACTTCGTCCGCCGTCAGCCCGGTCTTGCGCCGCGTCGCGGCAAAGGCCCGCGCCATCCGGCCGACGCTGCGCGACAGCGTGGCCATGTCGATGGAGACGTCGAGATTGCGGGCGAGGTTGGGAGACATGCCGGGCGCCGATCAGCTTTTCGGCTTGGGCTTCGATTTGGCGACCCCGCCGGCGGAAAAATGCGCGCCGGGGACCTCCCGCAGGATGATCCGGATCGACTCCAGCGGCGCGCCAATGGAGTCCGACACGGCCTCGGCGACCTTCTTGTGCAGCTTTTCCTTGGCCTCGTCCGTGCGGCCTTCGATCAGCGTGATTTCGACGATGGGCATTTTTATTCCCCAACCTTGATGGCGACCGAACCGAGGTTCTGGATGGTGGTGCGGATATATTCGCCGACGCTCAGACTATGCGCCGCCGTGGCGCCGCCGGCCAGGATAATCCAGCCGGCCTTCAGTCCGCCAATGGGGGCCGCCGCGCGCGCGGCCGCGACCAGCGAGCGGATGGGGTGGCCGAGGATGGCGGCGGTGGAGCCGATCTGCACGGCCTTGCCATTGACCTCGACGACAATGCCGAGATTGGCGAAGTCCTGGTCCGGACGGCCCCAATTGCCGACGACGAAGCCCGACGAGGACGAGTTGTCGGCGATCACATCGGGCAGCGCGAATTTGAAATTGCGATAGCGGGAATCGATCACTTCCATCGCCGGGGCAATGGCCTCGACCGCGCTCAGCGCTTCCGCCGCCGAAACTTCGCCGCAGAGGTCGCGCTTCATCACAAAGGCCAGCTCCGGCTCGATGCGCGGATGGACGTATTTCTTCTTCGACAGCGATCCGCCCTCTTCCAGACGCATGGCGTCGGTCAGACGCCCCCAAATCACTTCATCGACGCCGACCTGCGCCATTTTGGCGCGAGAGGTCAGACCCATTTTGACGCCGGCCAGCCGTTCGCCGCGCCCGAATCGGCGCTCCAGCGACAGGGCCTGGATCGCATAGGCCTCTTCCACGCCCAGCGTCATGGTCTCCGTGAACTGCGGAATCGCTCCCGCCGTGCGCGCGGCCTCGTCAACAATCTCCGCGCATTTCAAAAGACTGGTCATTGCGCCGCCTCCGTTTCGCGCGATTTCAGAATATCCAGGGCGACATCGACGATCATGTCCTCCTGGCCTCCGACCATGCGGCGCTTGCCCAGCTCGGTGAGAATGTCGCGGGTGTCGACGCCATAGAGTTTCGAGGCGTTTTCCGCATGGCGCAGGAAGCTGGAGTAGACCCCGGCATAGCCCAGCGACAGCGATTCCCGATCGACCCGCACCGGGCGATCCTGCAAGGGACGCACGAGATCGTCGGCGGCGTCCATCAGCATGTGCAGATTGCAGCCGGTCTCCACGCCCATGCGGTCGAGCACCGCGATCAGCGCTTCCAGCGGCGCATTGCCCGCGCCCGCGCCCATCCCGGCCAGCGAAGCGTCGACGCGCACCGCCCCGGCCTCGATCCCCGCGACCGCATTGGCCACGCCCAAAGTCAGATTGTGATGGGTGTGCACGCCGATTTCCGTCTCCGGCTTCAGCGCATCGCGCACCGCCTTGACGCGCTCGGCATATTGGTTGGGCAGCAACGCGCCGGCGCTGTCGGTGACATAGACGCATTCCGCGCCATAGGACTCCATCAGCTTCGCCTGCTCGACCAGCTTTTCCGGCCCGATCATATGGGCCATCATCAGAAAGCCCACCGTGTCCATGCCCAGCTTGCGGCCGGCCTCGATATGCTGCCGCGAGACGTCCGCCTCGGTGCAATGGGTGGCCACCCGCACGCTGCGCGCGCCGGCGTCATAGACGCGCTTGAGGTCATGCACGGTGCCAATGCCCGGCAACAGCAGCACGGTCACGCGCGAAAACGTGCATTCTTCCGCCACCGCGGCGATCCACTCGGAATCGTCATGCGCGCCAAAGCCGTAATTAAAAGTCGAGCCGGTGATGCCGTCGCCATGGGAGATTTCGATGGCGTCGACATGGGCGCGGTCCAGCGCGCGGGCGATTGCGCGCACCGTGTCGAGATTATAGCTGTGACGGATGGAATGCATGCCATCGCGCAGCGTGACGTCCTGGACGTAGAGCTTGTTCTTGTTGATGCGAGCCATCACGCCGCCTCCATCGCAACTTGTTTCGCCGCCCAATGATCGGCGCTGACCAGCGCCGCCGAGGTCATGATGTCGAGATTGCCGGCGTAAGCCGGCAGATAATGCGCGGCGCCCTCGACCTCGAGCATGATCGTGGTTTTCAGGCCCGAGCACAGGCCGACGCCGGGAATGCGCACCGGCGCATTGTCGCCAATGTTCTCGAACTGCACCTTCTGCTTCAGCCTGTAACCCGGCACATATTTCTGCACCGTGGCGACCATGTCATGCACCGACTTTTCAATGGCTTCCTTCGAGCCGCCCTGCGACAGGGTAAAAACCGTGTCGCGCATGATCAGCGGCGGCTCGGCCGGGTTCAGGATGATGATCGCCTTGCCGTTCTCGGCGCCGCCGAGTTTCTTGATCGCGCTCGACGTGGTCTCGGTGAACTCGTCGATGTTGGCGCGGGTGCCGGGTCCCGCCGATTTCGACGAAATCGAGGCGACAATCTCGCCCCAGATCACACGGTCGGTGACGCGGCGCACCGCATGGACCATGGGGATGGTCGCCTGGCCGCCGCAGGTGACCATGTTGATGTTGGGCTCGTCTATATTGGCGTCGCCATTGATCGCGGGAATGGTGAAGGGGCCGATCGCCGCCGGCGTGAGGTCGATGACCTTCTTGCCGTCCTTCTGCAGGATCTCGTTGTTCTTGATATGCGCGCCCGCCGAAGTGGCGTCGAAGACGATTTTGATCTCGCCGTAATTAGGCAGCTTGCGCAGGCCCTCGATGCCCTCATGCGTGGTCGGAACGCCCAGCCGCGCCGCGCGCGCCAGGCCGTCGGAATTGGGGTCTATGCCGACCATGGCGCCCATTTCCAGGTTTTTGGAGGTGCGCATGATCTTGATCATCAGGTCCGTGCCGATATTGCCGGAGCCGATGATGGCGCATTTGATCTTGGACATGATTACTCCCCATAGCGGGATGCGAAAAAGGGAAACGCGGTTGTTCGCAAAAATCCCGCGTTTTCAATAACTCTCAGGCCAGATGCCCATCAGGCCTGAGCAAAGGCGGCGCGCACGGAGCCCAGGCCCTCGATCCGCGCCTCAACGACATCGCCCCATTTGACCGGCGCCATCGGACCCAAGGCGCCCGACATCACCGTGTCGCCCGCTTTCAGCGGACGGCCGACGCGGGCCATGGTTTTCGCCAGCCACAGCGTCGCCGACAGCGGATTGCCCAGGCACGCCGCGCCGGCGCCGACCGAAATCGGTTCGCCCGCGCTTTCCATCACCATGCCCGCCGCGCGCAGATCGACCTTGTCGAGCTTGACCGGCGTCGAGCCGAGCACATAGAGGCCGGACGAGGCGTTGTCGGCGATGGTGTCCAAAATGCCGATTTTCCAGTCGGCGATGCGCGAATCCACCACTTCGATCGCCGGCAGGGCAAAGGCCACCGCGCGCAACACATCGGCGATGGTGATGCGCTCCTGGTCGAGATCGCGGTCGAGGACGAAAGCCACCTCCGCCTCGACCTTGGGCTGGATCAGCTGCTTCCTGCCGATTTCCCAGCCGTCGGGAATGGCCATGTCGTCAAACAGCATGCCGTAATCGGGCTGGTCGACGCCCAACTGCTTCTGCACCGCCAGCGAGGTCAGGCCGATCTTGCGGCCAACCAGGCGACGCCCCTCCGCCAGCCAATGCCCCGTGTTGATCTCCTGCGCCGCATAGGCGAGATCGAGCGCGCCCTCAGGCAGAAACTCACGCACCGGAGCACAGGCGACCCCAGAACGATGCGCCCCAAGAAGAGCCGACGCGACCTTTTCAACCGCTTGTTCCGTCACGAAGAAACCCTCACAATTTGATGCAGACGTTGGAAAGTTCGGTGTAAAATTCCAGCGAGTGGACGCCGCCCTCGCGGCCGATGCCAGACTGTTTGGCGCCGCCGAAAGCCGTGCGCAGATCGCGCAGGAACCAGCTGTTCACCCAGCAAATGCCGACTTCCATTTTGGCGGCGACGCGATGGGCCTTGCTGAGATTTTCCGTCCACACCGCCGCGGCCAGGCCATAGGGCGTGCCATTGGCCAGTTTCACCGCCTCCTCTTCCGTGTCGAAGGGGCGGATGTGGCAGCAGGGGCCGAAAATCTCTTCATTGACGACGCGGGCGTCATCCTTCAGCCCGGTCCAGATGGTCGGCTGCACCCAGGCGCCCTTGGCGAGATCGCCGGGCATGTCGGGAACGCCGCCGCCGGTGATCAAATTCGCGCCTTCCTCGATCGCCAGCTTGTAATAGGACAGAACCTTGGAGCGATGCTCCTGGCTGACCAGCGGGCCGAGCGTCGTCGAGGAATCTTCCGGGCGCCCGTGCTTGAGCGCCTCCGCGCCCGCCTTCAGCCGCGCGACAAAAGCGTCGAAGATCGGGCGCTCGACATAGAGCCGCTCGGTGCCCAGACAAACCTGGCCGCAATTGGCGAAAGCCGAGCGCAGCGTGCCTTCGACGGCCTTGTCGAGATCGGCGTCGGCGAAGACGATGCCGGCGTTCTTGCCGCCGAGTTCGAAGGACACCTGGCGCACGCCCAGCGCCGCCTGTTTCATGATGGCCTCGCCGGTGCGGGTCTCGCCGGTAAAGGTGATGCCATTGATCAGCGGATGCTTGGTCAGAAATTCGCCGGCCGAGTTCGGGCCGAGGCCATGGACGACATTATAGACGCCCTTGGGCATGCCGACCTTGTTCATCACCTCGCCAAGCAAGGTCGCGGTGAGCGGAGTCTCTTCCGAAGGCTTGACGATCACGGTATTGCCGCAGGCCAAGGCCGGACCGACCTTCCATGTCATCAGCAGCAGCGGCAGGTTCCATGGCGAAATCACGGCGATCACGCCCTTGGGGCGGCGCAGTCCGTAATTGAGCGCGCCCTTGCCATCGGGCGTATCGAGCACGAAAGTCTCGTTGGCCGAGGTCTTCACCGTATCGATGAACATCTTGAAATTGGCGGCGCCGCGGGGAATGTCGATATGCGAGGCGAGGCTGTAGGGCTTGCCGGTGTCGAGACATTCCGCGGCGAGAAAATCGTCGAAGCGATTGTTGATCTCATCGGCCACCGCGGCCAGCAGATCGCAACGCTGCGCCACGCTCATCTGGCCCCAGGGCCCCTCGAGCGCCGCCTTGGCCGCGCGCACCGCCGCATCGACTTCGGCCTCGCCGCCTTCCGGAACACGCCCGATCAGCGAATTGTCCAGCGGCGAAAAATTCTCCCAGCTCTTGCCGGTCGAACCCTGCGTGAATTCCCCATCGATGAAATGCGCCGCGTCGCGCCGCGCCGCATCAACGCCAAGCGTCCGAGGTAAAGTCTGGACCGTCATTTTGCTTCCCCGATCTTGCCGACGCCGGCGCAACACCCGGCGCGCGTTCGTTTCCTTATTATTGATATTTTCAAAAATATCGATATTTTATTGTTTGCGTGCACGCAAACCTTCCGGCGCGGTCAGGCAAGGCCCAGGGCCGCCAGACCGGCGCGCGCGCATTGGCGGTCATCGTCTTCCGATCCGCCGGAGACTCCGATTCCGCCGATCACCGCGCCTTCGGCGACCGCCGGAAAACCGCCGCCGAACAAAACGACGTGAGGCCGCAGCGCTATGCCCTGATGCAGGGCGGGATTGCCCTGCAAGGCCTGACTGAGCGCATCCGTGGGAACGCCGAACACCGCCGCCGTATAGGCCTTGTCCCCGGCGATGCCGATTGAGGCCTTGAAGGCGCCGTCGGCGCGCAGCAAAGCGATGAGATCGCCGCTGGCGTCGGTCATGGCGGCGACAACCGGCTTGCCCAGCCGGGCGCCTTCGGCGACCGCCGCCGCGACCGCCGCATGGGCGGCCTCGGCGGTGATTTGGCTTTGCGAACGGACGATTTTCACGCCTTGCTCTCCATTTGCCTTGTTTCTCCGAGCCGGCCCGTCGGCGCGAGCGTCGACGGGCCTTTCGCGGGCCGCTGGCGTCAGGTCACGACGCTCAGGAAGGCGTCGTTCATCTTCCGCTCATAGTAGAAGATGCCTTTGCCGATCTGGGTTTCGTCCCAGGTGCGGGTCGGCTGGTCCGGATAATAAGTATAGCCGCCAGCGAAGACCTCGTTGCGATTGCCCGAGGGGTCGAAGAAATAGATCGTCTGACCCCGGGTGATGCCGTGGCGGGTCGGGCCGATATCGATGGAAATGTCGTAGCGGGTCAGAATATCCGCGGCGTGGCCGACCGCCTGCCAGTTTTCCAGATCATAGGAGATATGGTGCAACTTGCCCGGCTCCGGATATTTGACGAAGGCGATGTCATGGGCCTTCATGCCGGTCGTCAGCCAGATGGCCAGCAGGCCGTCGGGCATGTCCACGCGCTCCGCGAGACGGAAGTCCAGCGCCTTGACGAAGAAGTCGAGCACGCCTTCGATGTCGGGACCATAGAGCAGGGCGTGGTCGAAGCGGCGCGCGGCCATGCCATGCGGCTCGAGATCCCAGACGTCGGGATTGTGGATGCGCGGCTTCGGCTCGGATTGATCGGATTGAGCGACCAATTCGATGCGATGGCCGGTCGGAATGGTGAAGCCGATGCGGCGGCCAATGCCAGGCTGCTCGCCCGCCGGCACGTGATCGACGGCGACGCCGTAATCCCGGACCTTCTTTTCATAATGGTCGAGATCGGAATCCTCCAGGCACTTGAAGGCCATCAAATCGATGCCCGCCGTATCCGCGCGGCGCAGCACCACCGAATGATGGTCGAATTCATCGGCGGTTTTCAAGTAGACGCGGCCATCCGGCCCCTCTGTCACCTGATGCATGCCAATGCGCTTGGTGTAGTGCTCGACGGCGGCGGGCATGTCCAGAACACGAAGCTGGACGAATGCCGGACGCAGAATGCCGGTATGTGCCATGGTACTCTCCTCCTTAAGCGGGTTGCTTGGCTTTTTGGCCTTTGTCTTTGACCGCGATCGCAGGCTCCAATCGCAGTGAAAGTTCGGAAAGCGGATAAATGCAGCAAGCGAGCACGAGCCCAGCCTGTTCATCCTCCGCTGAAATATGGGCGCGGCTCATCGGGTCCGAACGATACTGACCCTCGGTGACCCGCACCCGGCAGACGCCACAGCCGCCGCGACGGCAGCCGACCGGCAATTTGCAAGGCAGGTTTTTGAGCTGGCCAAAACCCTGGGCGCGCTCCAGCGCGACGAGCACGCGCTCGCTGCCGTAGCCATGGGCCGTGCCGCTGCCTTCGACGTGGATGGCGTAGCGCGGATTGGGCGCGGGCGTTTCGCTCATGTTCACAGCCTCTTGAACAGCGGACTTTTGGGCTTGGCGGCCCCGTCCTTGGCGGTGAAGAACTTTTCCGTGAATATGTGCTTCTCGAACAGCCGGCCCTGCATCAAGGCGCCGATACAGGCCTCGATCATGACCGGCGGGCCGCAGAGATAAGCGGTTTGGCCCTCAAAGGTTCCGCCGAACGCGCGCTTGGCGACGTCATGGACGAAACCGCGCTCGCCCGTCCAGTCCGAGCCTTCCGGTTCGTCCGACAGAGCGGGGATATAGCGGAAGTTCGGGTGCTTCGCCGCCCGCGCCTCGAATTCCTCGCGGCCGTAGAGATCGGCTGTTCCGCGCACGCCATGGATCAGCGCGATCGGCTCGCCATAGCCCTGTTCCAGCAGATCGAGGATCATCGAACGCGGGCTGGACACGCCGGTGCCGCCGGCCAGGAACAGCAGCGGCCCGCCGCGCGACTTGCGCACCAGGAAACGGCCATAGGGTCCGCTGATTTTGAGCCTGTCGCCGAGTTTCAGCTTGTCATGCACATAGCCGGTGCCGGCGCCGCCGGGCACGCGGCGGATTTGCAGCTCGACATGGCCGCTGTCGGAGGGCGGATTGGCGATGGAGAAGGCGCGGCTCGCCTCGACGCCGGGGAAGTTCAGATTGACATATTGCCCGGCCTGGAAATCGATGGCGCGGTCGAGTTTGAGCCTGACGCCCTTGACGTCATGGGTGAGATTTTCCAGCCCGACGACTTCGGCGTCGAAATCCTCGACCGCGATGCGGCGGGCGTCGGGGTCCTCGTCGACATCGGCCTCGATGGTGACGTCGCCGCGCAGGGTGCAGGTGCAGGCCAGCACATAGCCGTCCTGGCGCTCGAATTCCATCAGGGCGAAATCGGAGGCCGCGCCGTGATCGTAGTCGCCATCGACCACTTGCGTCTTGCAGGTGCCGCACAGGCCATGGCCGCAGGCGTGCGGCAGATAGACGCCGGCGCGCAGGCAGGCGTCGAGTATCGTCTGGTTCTCTTCGACGTCAATCGTGTCGCCCAGGGGTTCGATGGTCAGTTGATGCGCGCTCATACCTACCTCGTTCAGCGCATCTCCGGGCGGCGCCGGACATGCGGTCTTCCAGCGTGAGCGCATCCGGACGCGAAGCCCGGATGCGCGTCCACAGGCTTCAGCTCGCGGAGCCCTTGAAGCCGTTCAGGCCAGGGGTCCAGAAGCGGATCAGCGACTTGTGGCGCAAGCCATGTTCGTCGAGCGATTTTTCCATGTCCGGGGTCACCTTCTTGCCGTCGATCTCCCAGATCACCTTGGACCAGTCGACTTTTTCCATGTCGGGATGGGAGGCGTAATGCGGCTTGATCACCGCATCGACGAGGGCGCCGAAGGGCATTTGCGGCGGCAGCGGAAAGGCCAGCGCGGCGCAGAAGGAAAGATGCTCTTCCCAATGCACGTTGATGATCCGGTTGCCATGGAAATTCTTTTCGAGATCGCGATATTCGATTTTCGAACCGTAATCGGGGTCGAGGGCGACGACGGGCATGGTTTTCTCCCAGGATTTTTGAAGGCGCGGGCTTGGCGCCCGCGCCGGTTATGATTGGGTGTTCAGGTCAGCCGGCCTTGGCGACGCTGTCGCCCGCCTTCCATTCGTTCCAAAGTTTTTCGTCCGGCGAGCCGACGTAATCCATATTGTCGACGCCAACGTTCATCTTGTACCAGGCGAGAACGTCCGGCACGGTCGGGCCGCCGCAATTGCCTTGGAAAATCTGCTGAACCGGCAGCCAGGACTGGACATATTTCTCCGGCTCATTGTCGAAGATGTCCTTGCAGCCGTCCGAGCAGAAGTGATGGATTTCACCCTTGAATTCGGTGCGACGGAAGCAGATCGTGGTGGGATCGCCCGGCTCGGTGTAGCCCATGGGAATTTGGCAGACATTGCAGAGCTGCGGCAGCGCCATATTGTAGAAACGCTTGCCGGCCTTGTCCTGCTCCGCCCACATTTCCCAGCGCGGACGATAATATTTATCGAAGGTGTTGGGATATTTCTCGCTGAGCCAGTCGAGATGCTGCGCATCCGGACGCCAGGTGTGGAAGGCCGCGGCGTGGGTGTACTGATAGAAGATCGCCCAGTTCTGATGCGAGACATGCTCGGCTTCAGCCGTGGCGATGTCCGCATATTTGGGAACCTTCAACCCGTAGCGGGCAAGATCCTGGAACAGGGCGCCGCCGGCTTCGGAGAAGTAGATCTCCCAGGCTTCCTTCCAGCTCATCACCGGCTTGGGCAGCATATAGTCCATCATCATGGCGACAATGCCGAGCACGCGATGGCCGCGCCAGAACCATTTGTCGACCCATTTTTGCACGATCGGCAGATTGTCGGGATGCTGTTCGAGCAGGAATTTGATGACCTCGATGCCAAGCGTCATGTGCCGGCTTTCGTCGGATTGCGCCGAGAAGCCGAAGGTCACCGTGGCCATGTCGCCATTATAGGCCGCGCCCGACATGAAGGGCACGAACAGCAGGTTGGTCAGCACATATTCGAAGGCGAAGCCGATGGCGATCATATATTCGAACGGGCCGGCGGTGCGGGCGTCGTCGAAGAAGCTCTTGGGCACCGAGAGATACCACACGCGGTCGTGCATGTGGGGGAACTCGCCGATGCCGTCGAAATATTTGTTATATTGGCTGATGGTGTGAATCTGCGTCTGGATGTGGCGCAATTCATCCAGGGATTGCTGTTGCGAGGCGACGCGCGGTCCGACGCCGCGCAAATGCCGGCCGGCGAAGGCGAAGCCGCGATGCGCCTGATATTCTTCCGGCGAAATGCCGGTCAGGAACAGCTTCACCACATTGGCGTAACGGGCGTCCGAAATGCCCGCCTGGCCATTGTTCAGAGCGAAGGCCTCGAGAACCGCATAGAGCTTGCGCTCCTTTTCCGCCTGGAATTTCCAGTAGGAATCCATGGTCAGGCGGAAGGGGTCCTCCCACTGCGACCAATCCTTGATCTTGATCCCCTCGAAGGTGTCATAGGGGAACACCTTGTCCATCGGCTGGTAGCTGGTTTCCCAGTCCAGGCCCCGGGTCATATGCGCATAGCGCTGTTTCAGGCCGAGTTTCTTGGCGCTCATTGTCAATCCTCCCAGATTTCTTCAGTGTTTCCAGCTCACCGAGAACGTGTCGTCGTCCTCGTCGAGATGGCCGGCCATCGAGACCAGCACCAGATGGATTTCCTGCACGTCCCATTCGCGGCCCAGGCGTTCCTCGACCGAGGCGCGGTTGACGGTCAGCTTGCCTTCGCAGTCGAGTTTGACCACCCCGGGCATGTTGAGAACGCGGACGCCGGGATTGTCGGCGATGATCGCCTCGATCACCGGGCGCGCCTCGTCATTGTGATAAAGTGTCAGTGAAGCCAGTTGCGACATGGTTCTTGTTCCTTGTTCAGATCGACAGACCGAGCGAACGAGCCTTGGCGAAGGCGGCGTGGCCGGCGGCATGCGCCGCGGATTCGTCGCCGACCAGCGCGACCGAAAGCGGCTTGGCCGCCTCGATGGCGCGATCGATCCAATGCTTGGCCCATTGCGAAACCAGCGCCTTGTTGTGCTCGCTCTCGGCGGCGACAACCTTGACGACGCTGTCGCTCCACTTGGACTCGTCGGCGCGCCAGTCGGCCTCGAAGCCGGTCAGCAGGGCCACGGCCATCGCGCCATCCTTCCAGGCGGCGTCGAAATGCTTGTAGACCATGTCGAACAGCACGCCGTTCACCGCCAGCGTCTGGGCGACATAAAGCTGGAAGAAGTCGCGCTCGACGAATGTGTCCTCGATCAGCTGGCGAACGCCTTGCCAGGCCGGATCGCTCATCCAGGCTTCCTTGGCCTTGTCGAGCGAAGCGCCGCTCTGGCCGTCGAGCTCCAGGCCAATGCGCGACACGATCTGCGCCAGGCCGAGCTGGTCGCCGGCGGAGAAGATGCAGGGCGCGGTGACCGCCGTGCCATAGCCGCGCTGGGTGATCTCCGCCATGTTCATGTTGGAGCCCCAATGCAGGTGGCGGATCGGCAGCAGGCCCCGCTCAATATTGGCGCGGGCTTCGGTCGACAGCTTTTCGATCAGGCCGCGCTCCTCGACGAAGGCGAAATTGCTCTCCACCGACTGGTTCATGTTGGCGCGGGCGATATTATAGGTGGCGTAGTAATATTGCCGGGGATCGAGCGGCTTGTACCAGTCTTCCATGACGACGGCGGTCTTGCGCACGTCATAGTGCCAGTATTCCGGCTCGTAGAGCGGCTTGTAGTGGAAATTGGCGGTGGCCTGAACGTCGAGCGTGGCCTCCTGATAGCGCGTCGCCGGCTTCCCCTCGCCAATGCGCCGCGCGACATGACCAAAGGTCTGCCGCTTCGGCTCAAAGTCGATCGTCTTGATCTGTACGGACATTGCTTTCCTCCTCCCGACAATAAAAATCCGACTGATTATGCGCGTTTTTCCGCGCTATCCTCTCCATCGGATTTTTTCTCTTCGACGACGTCTTTCACGCGCCGCAAAAGCCCTGGCTGCTTCAACCGCCATGCTTGCCGTTCGAGGCTTTCGGCCACATCGGCTTCGGGCGGGAGCACCGTCACATTCTGGTATTCGCAAAATTCGTCGAAGGCCTTGAAAGGCAGGATCAGCTCGACGGTCAGGTCGGCGTCGTTCACGGTGAATTCGAATTCGACGAATTTGCCGCCGCGCACGCCAATGACCCGGACGAATTTCTTCATCGACGGATCGGCGCGCACTCGCACGCGCCCAGCGTCAGACCCTTGGTCCGCCATGACACCCCTCCCCAGATGGCGCCGTTCTTTTTCCCGAGGGCGGTATTTTTTGTTCCGCTCGCTCGGTTTGGATTTTTTACGCGCCCATAAATCGACAGTCAACATAAATATCGATATTTTTTTTTGCTGTGCTCTTTCGCTTTATCGATATTTTCGGATTGCTTCGCCTGTGCTAGCTTTTCTCAAAAATAGGCGTCTTGAAAAATTCAATCGCCAAAAGACGAGATTCGGGGGGATCGCAAAATGACTGGACTGCACGATCCGATGGATATTGAACGCGAAACGCTCCCCGACACCGGCAAGACGCTGGTCGAGAACGCCTATGCGACGCTGCGCAGCGAAATCGTCGCCGGCGCCTTCGCCCCAGGCGCCAAGCTGCGCACCGAGGAATTGCGCACGCGCTATAATATCAGCGGCAGCACGATGCGAGAGGCGCTCACGCGGCTGCTCGGCGAGGCTCTGGTGACCTCGGAGGGCCAGAGGGGCTTTCGCGTCGCCCCGGCCTCAATGGACGATTTCGAGGACCTCACCGGCGTGCGCAAGCTGATCGAACTCGAAGCCTTGCGGCAGAGCATAGAAGCGGGCGACGAAAACTGGGAAAGCCAGATCGTCGCGAGCTTTTACCGCCTGTCCAAGGTCGAGGAGCGTCTCGCCGGCGACCCCGTCGGCGCCAGCCCGGAATTCGAACGGCACAACCGCGAATTCCACAATGCGCTGATCGCCGCCTGCCCCTCGCGCTGGCTGCATTTCATGGTGGGGCTGCTGTTCCAGCATTCCGAGCGCTATCGCCGCATGTCCATCACCCAGACCCCCACCTGGGGCGCCGGCAAGCGCGACGTGCATGCCGAGCACAAGGCGATTTTCGACGCCGTGCTTCGGCGCGACGCCGACCTGGCCTGCGGGCTGCTGGCCGATCATATCGACCGGACCGTCATGGTTTTGCGCAAGGTTCTCGATCCCAGCCATGAGCCCCCGCGCTGCGCGACGAAAGCCGCGGCAAGGAAAAAAACGAAGGCGTAAATCGCCTCACGCCCCCGCGCCTGGCGTCCGGTCCCCCGTCTCATCCAATGTCTTTTGGAGCCAGACGAGGGCGCCGCGCGCATGTTCGCGGAGGAGGCGACACGCAAGCTCGGCATTGCGCGCGAGAACGGCTTCGAGAATCGCCTTGTGCTCGCCCCGCCGGTCGCGATCGGAAGCGCGGGGAACGGTCACGATCCCCCGGCGATAGCGCTCGCAATGCTGGGACAGGACTCCCACCGTCCGGCGAAGCCAACGGGAAGGGCAGGCGGCCAGAAGCGCCAGGTGAAAATCGCGGTTGCGCGCTTCAAACTCGTCCAGCGCGCAATCGGGCTGCTCGGCCAACCGCTGTTCAGCTTTGGACAATCGGTAATAAGCGGCGACAATCTCGCTTTCCCAGGCCTCGCCGCCGAGCGCGATGGCCTGGCGAAGGGCTTCCGTTTCGAGCAGCATCCGCGCCTGGATCAAGTCGCGGAAATCTTCGATCGAGGCCGCCGCGACACGAAACCCGCGACGGCCTTCGGCGGCGACCAGCGCCTCGCCCCGCAGGCGCAACAAGGCTTCGCGCACCGCCGCCGCGCTGGCGCCGTGCCGCGCGCGGAGATCGCCGGTTTTCAGCCGCGCGCCCGGCTTGAGGACGCCGTCGAGAATCTCGCGTCTCAGGAGGCTGTAGACGCTCCGCTCTCCCCAGGACTCGCGCGACGCGGCCGGCGTTCGCCCCCTGCCTCCGTCATCATTCCCGACCGCCATGAAGCCTCCCAATCGGACTATTCGCAATTGTTTTTTTGCAGACGGCGGAACGGCGCGCGCCAAGGAAGCGAACACGTGCTTCCTGAGCGATCGAGGAGATCGACGGCAAGGCTTTTATCGATAAATGGCGAAATATCGATATTATTTTAGCCTGTCAACATGCTCCTGACTATTGGCTGAAATTCGAGCGCGAATGCGCGGATCGGCGGTTTTTCAAAGCTTCCGCCCCGATTTGATCATTTGATGAAGTTGACCTCTCGGCGAGGACTTGGCCGGTTTCACCAAAAGATCAAAACACGATCCGCATCGCCTGGAGCTTCGACGCGGTTCTGGATTTTTTATACCGTCGCAACTCTGGCAAACGCGCCGTCAGCGCGATGCTGCATTGCACTGAGCGCAATGCAGCCATGCGCCTGGCGCCTGTCTTGCTGCCCCTGCCCCGCGCTCCGCGTCTGAATGCGGAGAGAAAAACAGCAGCAGGGAAACGCCATGGCTTTGCTTGAACGTCACGAGTGGTACGATATCGCGCGCTCGACGAACTGGACTCCGAAATATGTTTCGCAGTCCGAACTCTTCCCCGACGTCATGACCGGCGCGCAGGGCGTGCCGATGGAAAAATGGGAAGTCTATGACGAGCCCTATAAAGTCTCCTATCCGGAATATGTCCGCATCCAGCGCGAAAAGGACGCCGGCGCCTATTCGGTCAAGGCGGCGCTGGAGCGCAGCCAGATCTTTGAAAACGCCGATCCCGGCTGGCGCTCGATCCTGAAATCGCATTACGGCGCGATTGCGCTGGGCGAATATGCCGCGATGTCGGCGGAAGCCCGCATGTGCCGCTTCGGCCAGGCGCCGGGCATGCGCAACATGGCGACCTATGGCATGATGGACGAAAACCGCCACGCCCAGATCCAGCTGTTCTTCCCGCATGAATATTGCCCGAAGGATCGCCAGTTCGACTGGGCGCACAAGGCCTATCACACCAATGAATGGGCGGCGATCGCCGCGCGCCACACTTTCGATGACCTGTTCATGGCGCGCTCGGCCACCGAAATCGCGGTGATGCTGACTTTCGCCTTCGAAACCGGCTTCACCAACATGCAGTTCCTCGGCCTCGCGGCCGATGCGGCGGAAGCCGGCGATTTCACCTTCGCCAGCCTGATCTCCTCGATCCAGACCGACGAGTCGCGCCACGCCCAGATCGGCGGCCCGGCCTTGCAGGTGCTGATCAACAATGGCCGCAAGGCCGAGGCGCAGAAACTGGTCGACATCGCCATCGCCCGCGCCTGGAGAATCTTCTGCATCCTGACCGGCCCCTCCATGGACTACAATACGCCGCTGGAGCACCGGAACCAGTCGTTCAAGGAATTCATGACCGAGTGGATCGTCGGCCAGTTCGAGCGCTCGCTGATCGATCTCGGCCTCGACCTGCCCTGGTACTGGGACAAGATGATCGCCGAATTCGACTATCAGCACCACGCCTATCAAATGGGCCTGTGGTTCTGGCGTCCGACCCTGTGGTGGAATCCCGCCGCCGGCGTCACCCCGGAATGCCGCGCATGGCTGGAGGAGAAATATCCCGGCTGGAACGCCAGTTTCGGCAAGTGCTGGGACGTCATCACCGACAATCTGCTCAATGGCCGTCCCGAGTTGACCGGGCCGGAAACCCTGCCGATCGTCTGCAACATGAGCCAGATTCCGATCTGCGCCGTGCCCGGCGACGGCTGGAATGTGAAGGATTACCCGCTCGAACACGAGGGGCGGACCTATCACTTCAATTCCGAGATCGACCGCTGGATTTTCGAACAGGATCCGGCGCGCTATCGCGATCACATGACGCTGGTCGATCGCTTCCTCGCGGGCCAGATTCAGCCGCCGGACCTGATGGGCGCGCTGATGTACATGAATCTCGCGCCCGGCGAGATGGGCGACGACGCCCATGGCTACGCCTGGGTCGAAGCCTTCCGTCCGGTCAAACAGGCGGCCGAATAAGGCTCTGGCGCGCCGCCTTCGCGGCGCGCGCTTTTCCCCCATTCCAACTTCACGAGGACCCGAAAATGGCCCTGTTCCCCATCATTTCCAACTTCCAATATGACTTCGTGCTGCAACTCGTCCCGGTCGACACCGAAAACACCATGGACGAGATCGCCGCCGCCGCCGCGCATCATTCGGTCGGACGCCGCGTCGCGCCGCGGCCGGACAAGGTGGTCCGCGTCCGCCGCCAGGGCGGCGAAACCTTCTATCCGCGCGACGCCCGTCTCTCGCAGACGGACATCAAGCCGATGGAATCGCTTGAATTCATCTTCTGCGATGCGTGAGGCGCCATGAGCTTCGTGAAAGCCTGCACGCTCGACGACCTGTGGGAAGGCGACATGACCGAAGTCGAAGTCGGCGGCCAGACCATTCTGCTGGTCTGGCCCGAAGGCGGCGACATCCGGGCCTTCCAGGGCATCTGCCCCCACCAGGACATCCCCTTGTCCGAGGGCAAGTTCGACGGCCGCGTCATCATGTGCCGCGCCCATCAATGGACCTTCAGCGCCGCCACCGGGGAGGGCGTCAATCCCTCCGACTGCCGGCTGGCGGAATATCCGATCAAGCTCGAGGGCGACGACATCCTCATCGAGGTCGAAGGGGTGACGCCCCTGTTCGCCCATACCTGAAAAAAACTCCGGGAGAGAAACGCATGTCAACCAATTCAGTCGCGGAAAGCTACCGCAACAATCGCGTCGGCCCCATTTTGCGCGCCAGCCCGATCACTGCGGGAATCATCGAGGCCGCCGAGGAGGATAATCCGGGCAAGGACATCCGCGTCGACGACAAGATCGCCTATGTGCGCATCGACACCGACGGCGAGCTGATCCTGCGCCGCGAGACCGTCGAGCGGGCGCTCGGCCGTCCCTTCAAGATGGCCGAACTCGAGGTCAATCTCGGCTCCTTCGCCGGCCGCATCGAGACCACCGAGGATTTCGTGCGCTTCTACTACGAAAAGAAGCTTTGAAAAACGAACAGAAAAAGCAAATTCAGGGAGAGATACAGTGACCCAACCCGCCGTTCTCCAGCCGTTGAAGACCTGGAGCCACCTCGCCGCCCGCCGCCGCAAACCCTCGGAATATGAGATCGTTTCGGCCAATCTCCATTACACCACCGACCGTCCGGACGCGCCCTTCGAGCTCGATCCGAACATGCCCCTGGCGCTGTGGTTCAAGAAATACCGCAACGCCAGCCCGCTGAAACATGCCGACTGGAACGCCTTCCGCGACCCGGACGAGATGATCTACCGCACCTACAACATGTTGCAGGACGGGCACGAAAACTACGTCTACGGCCTGTTCGACCAGTTTTCCGCGCGCGGCCATGACGCCATGCTGGAGCGCGCCTGGGCGCAGCAACTGGCGCGGCTCTATACGCCGAGCCGCTATCTGACCCATACGCTGCAAATGGGCGCGGCCTATCTCTGCCAGATCGCGCCGGCTTCGACCATTTCCAACTGCTACACCTACCAGACCGCGGACTCGCTGCGCTGGCTCACCCATACCGCCTATCGCACCAAGGAATTGTCGAAAACCTTCGGCGATCTCGGCTTCGGCGACAAGGAGCGCGGCGTCTGGGAGACCGATCCGGCCTGGCAGGGATTCCGCGAATTGGCGGAAAAGGCGTTGGTCGCCTATGACTGGGCGGAAGGTTTCGTCGCCTTGAATCTCGTCCTGCGCCCGGCATACGAAGAGACGATCTTGCGCGCTCTGGGCCAGGCGGGCCGCCACAATGGCGACACGCTGCTCGGTCTGCTCACCGACGCCCAGCTCGCCGACGCCGAACGCCACCGCCGCTGGACCGGCGCCCTGGTGAAACTGGCGCTCCAGGAAGAGGGCAACCGCGCCGTGTTGCAAGCTTGGCTCGCCAAATGGACGCCGCTGGCCGATGCCGCCATCGACGCCTATTGCGCCCAGCTTCCCGACAGCCCCGGCGCCGCGCAAGCGGCCAAGGACGCGACGGTCGCCTTGCGCAGCCATTACGGCCTGTGATCCGGCGATGAGCTATCGCGTCCAGATCGAAGGCGGCGACTCCTTTGAAGTCTCCGCCGACGAGGAAAATCTGCTCCGGGGCGCTTTGCGCGCCGGAGTCGGTTTCCCCTATGATTGCAATGTCGGCGGATGCGGCGGCTGCCGCTTCGAACTGGTGTCCGGCGAGATGGAGGAGCTCTGGCCCGAAGCCCCCGGGCTTTCGGAGCGCGAAAGGCGGCGCGGCCGCCGCCTCGCTTGCCAGTCGCGCCCCCGCTCGGATTGCACCATAAAGCTGCGGCCCTCCGACGAGCATCGCCCGCCCGTCCCGACCCGCCGCCATCGGGCCGTGCTTGTCGCCCGACGCGAGATCGCGCCCGGCATGGGTGAATTCACCTTCAAGACGGAAGCGCCGGCGCAATTCCTGCCAGGTCAATACGCCGTCTTCCACCCCCCGGGCGCGAAAGGTCCGCGCGCCTATTCCATGTCCAACCTGCCCAATGCCGAGGGCGAATGGCGCTTCGTCATCCGCCGCACGCCGACCGGCGTCGGCAGCAACGCCATGTTCGACGCTCTGCCCGAAGGCGGGAGCATCGCGCTCGACGCGCCCTATGGCCATGCTTTTCTCCGCGCAGATACGCCGCGCGAAATCGTCTGCGTCGCCGGCGGTTCAGGGATCGGACCCATCGTCTCCATCGCCCGCGCAGGCCTGGCGGCGGGGCGGCGGCCGATCGTGTTCGAGGGCGCTCGGACAAAGGCCGACCTGTGCTTCGCCGCTCTGGTGAGCGCGGCGGAACTGGCGGCGCTCGACTACCGCCCGGTGCTGTCGTCCGAGCCGGAGGACAGCGCCTGGGACGGCGCTCGGGGTTTCGTCCATGCGTATGTCGAAAGCGGCCTGACCGGCGCGGCCGAAAGCCGGGATTATTATTTCGCCGGCCCGCCGCCGATGGTGGACGCCATGAACGACCTGCTGGTCATGCGCTGGAAGGCGCCGCTGACGCAAATCCACACCGACAAGTTCTTTTGAGGCGCCAGTGAGCATCATGAAATTTCGTTGAAAATATAAAATATCGATAATCCACTTGACCTGAAGAGGGCCCGCTCCTAGCATCCTCCTCGGCAGAGCCGCGCTTGTAAAAAAAGCGGCGCGCCGGGGAGGATCAAGTGCGGGGCCCAAGCCCAAGCATCGGCGTCATGCCGCCCCCCGGCCTGTTGAGGGTGGAGGATGCGCCATGCATGGCAATCTTGCGGGTCGGCCTGCGATCAAACTCGCGCCGCCGCGCGACGCTGCGTCGAACTTGGAAGCCTGCGCTTTACGCGTTCCGGAAATTCACGATCTGGCCAAGCGTCTGCGCTTTGCCCCGCAGCATGGGCGAATCTGGCTCGACGACCAGCGCATGATGCTGATGCATGTGTCGTCGCTGGGCGCGCTGCGGCAGGAATTGATCGAGAGTCTGACGCTCGAGACCGCGCGCGGCCTGCTGACGCGCATCGGCTATCAGGCCGGGGCGCGCGACGCCGCCATGGCGAAGAAATTGCGCTCCGCCTCCGGCGCCTATGATCATTTTCTCGCGGGTCCGCAACTGGTGTCGCTGGAGGGGCTGGTCCATTGCGAGCCGCTGGCGCTGGAGATCGACGTCGCCAGCGGCCATTATTACGGCGATTTCGCCCTGATCGACTGCGCCGAGGCCGAGGCCCATGTCTCCAGCTATGGCATTGGCGACGAGCCCTCCTGCTGGATGCTGACCGGCTACGCCTGCGGCTACACCAGCAGTTTCATGGGCCGCCCGATCCTGTGGCGCGAGGTCGAATGCCGCGCCATGGGCAATGACCGCTGCCGCGTCATCGGCCGCCCCGTCGAGGAATGGGGCGTGGAGGCGCGCGACGACCTGCGCTTCCTGCAAATCGGCGATTTCGTCAAATGGGCCCCCTCGCCGCCGCTCTGCGCCGCCGCCGCGACCCCTTGCGCCAGCCCGAAACGCCGCGAGGAGAACGATTTCGGCATGGTCGGCATCTCCACCGGCTTCAACAAGGTCTGCCATCTCGTCAAAAAGGCCGCGCCGACCGAGGCCACCGTGCTGTTCACCGGCGAAAGCGGCGTCGGCAAGGAGATTTTCTCGCATAACCTGCACCGCCTCAGCACCCGCGCCAAACAGGCCTTCGTCGCCGTCAATTGCGCCACCATTCCCGAAGCGCTGATGGAATCCGAATTGTTCGGCGTGGAAAAAGGCGGCTACACCGGGGCCACCACCTCGCGCCCCGGCCGCTTCGAGCGCGCCCATGGCGGCACGCTGTTCCTCGACGAGATCGCCACGCTGAGCTACACCGCCCAGGGCAAGCTGTTGCGCGCGCTGCAGGAAGGCGAGATCGAGCGCGTCGGCGACACCCGCGTGCGCAAGGTCGATGTCCGCGTCGTCGCCGCCACCAATGTCAATTTGCGCGACGCCGTGCGCGCCGGGACTTTTCGCGAGGACCTGTTCTTCCGCCTCAACGTCTTCCCCATCCATGTGCCGGCGCTGCGCGACCGTCGCGACGACATTCCCCTGCTGATGAACTGGTTCATGCAGCGCGCCGCCAAGAAACACGGCAAGACCATCACCGGTTTTCGCGAGCGCGCCGTGGACGCGCTGATCGATTACGACTGGCCGGGCAATGTCCGCGAGATGGAAAACCTGATCGAACGCGCGGTGATCCTCGCTGACGACGGCGCCGCGCTGGACATTTCCCACCTCTTCACCACAGGCGAGGAATTCGACGCCCGCAGTTTCGTCGTCCAGCGCGACGGCGCGCTGTTGCGCCGGGCGGAACGCGTCGAGCCCGAGGACGAGAGCGGCGCCCTGCCGGCGCTGGCTGACACCGAGGCGCGCATGTTGCGCATGGCGCTCGCCGAGGCCAAGGGCAATCTGTCACACGCCGCGCGCCTGCTGAGCATCAGCCGCCCGACGCTCGCCTATCGCCTGCGCAAATACAAGATCGAGATCGACTGAGGGCGGCTTTGCATCCGGCGGCGGCGCGGCTAACATTTCCCGCCCCCGGCTTTTCACAATGGCGAGTCCCATGAGCGATTTCCTCAAATTCGACCGCGACGGCGCGGTCGTCACCTTGACCATGAACCAGCCGGAGACGCGCAATCCGCTGACCGGCAACAGCGCCGTCGCCGAATTCGTCGCCGCCTGCGAGCAAATCGAGGCCGACGCGAGCGTCAAGGCGGTCATCGTCACCGGCGCGGGAACCGCCTTTTCCTCCGGCGGCAATGTCAAGGACATGGCCCGTTTCTTCGAGCAGGACATCGCCCCGGAAAAAATCCGCGAGGAATATCGCCGGGGCATCCAGCGCCTGCCGCTGGCGCTCTACAATCTCCCAGTCCCCACCATCGCCGCCGTCAATGGCGCGGCCATCGGCGCGGGCTGCGACCTCGCCTGCATGTGCGACATCCGCATCGCCGCGCCCGAAGCCAAATTCGCCGAGAGTTTCGTCCGCGTCGGCATCGTCCCCGGCGATGGCGGCGCCTGGCTGCTGCCGCGCGTGGTCGGCCAGTCCAAGGCCGCTGAACTGGCGTTCACCGGCGAGGCCATCGACGCCGATGAGGCTTTGCGCATCGGCCTCGTCAGCCAGATTTCCGCGCCGGGCGAACTGCTGACGACAGCCCGCGCGCTGGCCAGGCGCATCGCCGCAAATCCCGGCCCCGCCCTGCGCCTGACCAAGAAACTTTTGCGCGAGGGCCAGCACCTGCGCCTCGACAGCCTGCTGGAGCTCTCCGCCGCCTATCAGGCGCTGGCGCATAAAACCCCGCAACACGAGGAGGCCGTGCGCGCCTTCATTGAAAAACGCCCGCCGAAATTCGACTGACGCCCCTGGTTCGCCGCCGCCCGCAGGCGCAAAACCGCCAAGTGTAGCGCGGCCTCCGCCTGGCCGCGTTGACAAGCAATAGCTCAAATGGCAAAGCCTCCGGACGCCGGCCATGGCCCGAGGAAGGGTTTGTAAAACTTCCGGTTTGTCTGGAAGGACAATCGCTGGAAACGCGATGCGGAGTCTTTGTCCTCAAGCCTTTGTGCTCAAGCCTCTGGCGCTCAACCGCTTGCGGCGCGACAACCTTTGCAGGCGACCTGACCAGATCGAGGCCGCGCATTCGATTCTTGCTGGAGAAGCTCAATGGCGCCCGCAGCCCCCGCGGCCATAGTCTATGACTGGACCACCGATATCCGTTCCGGGGGGCCGACGGGCTATCTGGCGAATCTGGAATTGGCCATCGCCGGCGCCGGCCTGGGCGGGATCGACTTCATCACCCGTTCGGGCGCCGTTCAACGCGAAACCACGCCGCTCGGCGCGACCGAAGCGCCGGATCGGCTCGAAATCGGCACGCCCGGCCTTCCCGATCTCGTCGAGTTCGGCCAGGATCCGGAGAGCTGCGCCGCCGCCCGGAGAGACGAGGAGGCTCTGGCGGCTTTCCTCGAGCAGCCCGAAGCCATCGCCTTCTCGGCGGAGATCGCCGCGCGCGTGGCGCGCTCGGCCGCCAGGGTGTTTCACGTCCATACGACGATGGATTGCATCAGGCTGCACAATCAATTGACCGTCGAGGGCCGCCGCCATGAGGCGAAAATCGTCCTCACCTCGCATTGCCCGGAAAGTCCGGCGCGGGAATGGGCCGATGTGTCCTTCGGCAAATCCGGCGACGCCAGATCGGCCGAGGCGGTTTACGCCAATTACCGCCTGATCGACCGCCTCGCCTTTGTTTTCGCCGACGCCCTGCTGTTTCCCTGCCCCGAGGCGGTGGAGCCCTATGAAGCGACGATTCCCGGTTTCCGGAACGACTTCAGGCACAAGCCCTTCTACTTCCTGCCGACCTCCGCCGCGCCGCTGCGGAAAAGCGCGCTGGCCGACCCCAAGGGGCGTTTCGGCCTCGGCGCGCGTTTCGTCGCCTGCTATCTCGGGCGCCACAATGCGATCAAGGGCTATGACCTGCTCAAGCGCGCCGCGAACCGGCTGCTCGACCGCCATGACGACATCGCCTTTCTCATCGCCGGAAGCCCGGGGCCGATCGCGCCGCTCGAGCGCGAAGGCTGGATCGAGCATGGCTGGACGCAAACGCCGGAGGACGTGCTCGAGGCCTCCGACGTGTTCGTGCTTCCCAACCGCCTGACGTTTTTCGACCTCGTGCTGATTGAGGCGCTGGCGGCCGGCAAGATCGTTCTGGCGGCCAACAATGGCGGCAACCGCTATTTCGCCGGACGCGGCGCGGGCGTCGTGCTGTTCGACGACGAGCAGGATTTCGTCGAGAAATTCGAGGCGCTTCGCGCGCTGTCGCCCGACGCGCGCAGCCGAATGGGCGAGGACAACCGGCGGCTCTACGAGTCCGAATTCCGCCTCGAGGATTTCGGCCGGCGCTATGTCGAGCTGATCGGGCGCATCGAAGCCGATCTCGCCGTCAAGCCGCCCGGCTCGCGCGCGCCGGACCGGCCCGCCGTGGAAATCTCGGTCATTGTCCCGGTGTTCAATGTCGAGGCCTATCTGGCCCAATGCCTGGACAGCATTCTCGCCCAGGACCATCCCTCCTTCGAAATCATCGTCGTCGACGACGGCTCGACCGACGGCTCGGCGGGCATTCTCGAGAGCTACGCCGGGGCCGACCGTCTCCGCGCGATCCGCCAGGCCAACGCCGGGCTGTCCGAGGCGCGCAACACCGGCCTGCTCCACGCGCGCGGCGAATTCGTCTGCTTCATCGACAGCGACGACTATCTCGAACGCGGCTTCCTGTCGGCGCTTCACGGGCAATGCCTGGCGGACGGGACCGACATCGCCATTTGCGAGATCATCGAATTTCACGAATTCGGCAGCCGTTTCGTCTCGACCATCCACGAGGACAAGGCTTTCGCCGGCGGGCGGGCGGGACACTGCGAGCCCATGACTCCCGAACTTGTCAGCCGCCTGTTTCCCAGCGCCTGGAACAAGCTGTTTCGCACGCGGCTGTTCGAACGGACGCACTTCCCGCGCGGTCTGCTTTACGAAGACAATCCCGTCCATTACGCGCTGATGTTGAGGCAGGAGCGGGTGAGCTTCGTCAGCCGCCCGCTCTATTGGCACAGGATCGACCGCGGCGCGCGGATTTCGCATTTGTCGAGTCCGCGCATGCTCGAGGTGGCGATGGTGGCGAGCCTGGTCCATTCCGTGCTGCTGGCCGAAACCAATCCGATCGCCGCCCGCGAGGTCTCCGCGCGGCTGCTCGCCCGGCTGTTCTGCGACCGCCTGTGGACGGTGGACTCGCGCGAGATCGAGCTGAGTCTTTCGGCGACGCTGGTCTATCTCGCCGGCCTGTTCGGTTTCGACGAAAAGCTGCTCAGGCGGGTCATGGACTCCAATATCGAAAGAAGCCTGCTCTCCGATCAGGAGCGCCGGCTCGCCAAAGCCGCGAGGGCCAATGGCGATCGCCTGTCGATCGCCATGAAGGACCGTCTGGCGGTGACCGACCGGTCGGTTCTGGCCGAGGGCCAGACGCGCATGGAACACGGGCAGGTGTCGGGCAAGAAGGACGGATCCTATTTGATCCATCCCGACCCCCAGGCGCTGGTCGTCGCCGAACTCGCCGGCCTCGGCCTCTATGGCCCGGTTCGCTACGAATTGCTGCTTCGCCTCGAACATGAGCAGGCGGCGCCGACCGAGGTGCGCGTGGTGGCGACGCCGGAGCCTCTGGTCTCGACGGAGCGGTTGCGCGCGCTCGACAAGGCCTCCGGCTGGCGCGGGATCGCGACCGATTGGGTTCGCCTCAAGGGCGACGAGCGCCCCCATGCGGTCTTCACCCTAGATGTCGAAGACTTCGGTCCCTGCACGACGCTTTATGTGCTGGCCCGCCAGGCCGGCGAAGGCGTAGGCTTCGCCTGGCTGCATTTGCGCAAGGTCGTGGTCGCCCGCACCAAGCCGTGAAAACCGTTCCTCCGACCGAAAGCGAAATCCATGACCGAACGACTTGAGACCTTGAAAAAGGCGCGCGCGCGCATGATCGAAGACCGCGACCCCTTCGCCAAGACCCTGGCCGCGCCATTCGACCGGGACAAGGCGGAACGGGCGCGGTTGAAATTCATCGAGATGCAGGTCTTGATCGACGCCATCGACCGCGCCATAGCCGGCGAACCCGCTTTGACCTGAGAGGATCGGCGCTATTCGCCGGAAATCGTTTTCCGCGCCGCGTCGCGCAAGGCGGCGCGGGAAAAATCGGCCGCGTAGAACATGTGGCCGCCGGGCAAGGCGAGGAAGCCGATGCGATCCGGCGCGCCGATCGGCGGCGTCAGGTCGAGCAGCAGCCGGTTGGCGTAATAGGGCGTCACCAGATCGTAAAGCCCTTGCGCCACCAGGACTTTGAGGCGCGGGTCGAGCGCCTGCGCCCGACGCAGATCGCCGACGGCCTCCAGGCTTCGCCGCCGCGAGCCCCAATTCCAGCTTTCCGCCACGCCATCGGCGAGAATTTCGTAGCGCGCCTCCACCGGCCATTTCAGCTTGTCGACGCAGAGTTCGGTCATGGCGGTCGCCATGGGCGCGCGCAAGCCGTCGAGCACGGGGTCGGACCATTCGCGCGGCCGCCGGCCCGGCGCCGCATTGGCTTCCTGGGTCGCGCCGTCGTAATAGCTGGCGATGGCGCGGCCGCTGGCGTCGGCCTCGAAGGCCCAGTCCTCCAGGCCGATGCGGCCTTGCAGGCGGCGCACGCGCTCCGGCGACAGCCCGGTCAGTTCGGCGATCCGGCCGGCGATGCGCGCCTGCGCCGCTTCGTCGCGCGGCCCGCGCAGCAGATCGGCCAGATAAGCGCCGCCGGCGTAGCTTTCGGCCTCCGCCAGCTCCGCGCGGCTTTGCGCCTGGGCGTGGCTGGCGGCGAGCGAGGGCAGGCGCGCGGCGTCGACCAAGGGATTGTTGTGGCCCTCGAACCAGCCGAAATCCAGCGCCGGAGACAGCAGGATGAGCCCGGCGACGCCGATATTCTCCTTTTCCTGCAGGGCGCGCGCCACTTTGGGGGCGCGGAAGCCGCCATAGCTTTCGCCGACCAGATATTTGGGGCAATCGAGCTTTTTCGCCTGGAGCAGCCAGCGGCGCACGACGCTGGCGAGCAAGTCGACGTCGCCCTCGACGGACCAGAATTTCTTGCGCGCGGCGTCGCTGTCGCCAAGGCGGGAAAAACCGGTTCCCGGCGGATCGATGAAGACCAGATCGGCGAAATCCAGCCAGCTCTCGCGATTGTCGGAGACCAGCGGCGCCGCCGAGGGCGCGTGCGCCGCGCCGGCCATCGGCAGCCGCCACGGACCGAGCGCGCCGAGATCGAGCCAGGCCGAGCCCGCCCCCGGCCCGCCATTGAAGGCGAAGACGATGGGGCGGCAGGCGCCGGGCTCCGGCTTGCCGCCGTCGGCGCTCAGGACGAAGGCCGTGGTCACGACCTCGGCCAGAAGCTCGCCCGAGGCCTCATCCTTGATCGGCATGGCCCCGATGCTGGCCTTGAATTTGAGCGCCCGCCCGCCGAGATCGACACTGTGTTCGGTGATGGCGGGCGGCGGCAAGGGCGCCTTCGCCGCTTTGGCGTGAGCCTCCTTGCCGCTCGCGGCGGCGGGCGCTGCGCTCGCCGTCGTCGGCGCGTCCTCGGCCCGCGCGACCGTCGCGCCCCCCGCCCAGGCCAACGCCAGACAAAAGAGCGTGCGCAGGCCAGCCCGCTGGAGGCGCGCGAAACACGGTCGATCCTGTCGAGTCATTTTCAGCCTGCCGGTTCGGGCGCAACGCATCGCTGATAAATGAAGAAGACGTCGAATTTATTGCGGCCGCGAAGGCCGTCCCGGCTCAGCATAGGCCAATGCCGCTCGGCGGGAAGGAGGGCGCCAAGGCCCGGCGCCCTGTTCAGGCGCGAAAAGCCCCGCGACGCTCAAATGTCGCGGGGCTTTCGCCTTGGGCGGGCTATCGGCTGGCGGCGGCGGCCGGCTCCAGGCCGCGCTGCTTGGCCATGGTCAGCGCGGTGTCGACAATCATGTCCTCCTGGCCGCCGATCATTTTCTTGCGGCCGAGCTCGACCAGAATGTCGCGGGCGGGCACGCCGGTGCGCTCCGCCGCGCGCTTGGCGTGCAGCAGGAAGGTCGAATAGACCCCGGCATAGCCCAGCGTCAGCGAATCCCGGTCGATGCGCACCGGATGGTCCATCATCGGCGTGACCACGTCTTCGGCGACGTCCATCAGCTTGAACAGGTCGCAGCCGGTCACGATCCCCATGCGGTCGCAGACCGCGATGAACACTTCCAGCGGCGTATTGCCGGCGCCGGCGCCCAGGCCCGCCGAGGAGACGTCGATGCGCGTCGCCCCCTCTTCAATGGCGGCCAGCGAATTGGCTATGCCCATGCCAAGATTGTGATGGCCATGAAAACCGATCTCGGTTTCCGGCTTCAACGCCGCCCGCAAGCCGCCGATGCGCGCCCTGACGTCGTCGGGCAGCATATAGCCGGCGAAATCCGTGACATAGACGGTCTGCGCCCCGTAGGATTCCATCAGCAGGCCCTGCGCGACAATGCCCTCGGGCGAATTGAGATGGGCCATCATCATGAAGCCCGCCGTGTCCATGCCGAGTTTTCGCGCGAAGCCGATATGCTGGCGGGCGGTGTCGGCCTCGGTGCAATGGGTGGCGCAATGCACGGCGCGGGCGCCGCAGTCATAGGCCGATTGCAGCTCGGGCATGGTGCCGAGACCGGGGATCAGCAGCACCGAAACCCTGGCCTGTTTCAGCCTGGGCGCGACGGCGGAAATATAGGCCTCGTTGCTGTGCGGGGCGCGGCCGTGCTGGAGCGAATTGCCGCCGACGCCGGCGCCATGGGTGACCTGCAGCAGCGGCACGCCGGCGGCGTCGAGCGCGGTGGCGACCTTGACCATCTGCTCGATGGAAATCTGCTCGCGCTTGGCGTGCATGCCATCCCTGAGCGTCATGTCGTGAATGACGATTTTTCGCCCCTTGAGTGACTCGGTCATCACGCGGCCCTCTGCGGTTCGAGCTTGATCTTGCCGGACAGGATTTCCTCGGCGAACATTTCGGCGGTGCGGGTGGCCGCCGCCGTCATGATGTCGAGATTGCCGGCATATTTGGGCAGATAATCGCCCAGGCCCGCCACTTCCAGGAACACCGCGACCTTGTTGTCGTCGAAGATCGGCCCGTTCACCAATTGATAGCCGGGCACATATTTCTGCACCTCGGCGATCATCGCCAGGATGCTGGCGGTGATTTTCGCGTGATCGGGCGCGTCCTCGGTCAGGCAGTAAATGGTGTTGCGCATGATCATCGGCGGCTCCGCCGGGTTGATGATGGCGATGGCCTTGCCCTTTTTCGCGCCGCCGACCTTTTCGATGGCGTTGGAGGTCGTAAAAGTGAATTCGTCGAGATTGGCGCGGGTGCCAGGGCCTATGGATTTTGACGACAGGCTGGCGATGATCTCGGCGTATTCCACCGCCTGGACGCGCGACACGGCGTTGACGATCGGAATGGTCGCCTGCCCGGCGCAGGAGATCATGTTGACATTCATCTCCAGCCTGGCGGCATGTTCGGAAAGATTGACCGGGGGCACGCAGAGCGGCCCGATGGCGGCCGGCGTCAGGTCGATCATCAGCACGCCCAGTTCATTGAGCTTGCGGCTGTTCTCGGCATGGACATAGGCGCTGGTGGCGTCGAAGGCGATCTGCACGCCATCCTCGAGCACATGCGGCAACAGCCCGTCCACGCCCTCGGCGGTGGTCTTCAGCCCCATGTCTTTCGCGCGCGCCAGGCCTTCCGAGGCGGGGTCGATGCCGACCATCCACACCGGCTCCAGAACCGCGCTGCGGCGAAGTTTGTAGATCAGATCGGTTCCGATATTGCCGGAGCCGATCAAGGCGCATTTGACCTTGCTCATTTTTGCCCTTTCGCTAGCGTTTCCCAGGGCAGATTAGGAAAGAGCGTTCAGGCGATCCAATACCGTTTTTTGCGGCGCTCCATACCCGTTGGGTATTAATCGACGCTGTTCTCGGCGCGGCAGGCGGCGATCACCTTGAGCAGCTCCATGAGAATGAGGGAATCGTCATCCTCGCGATAGAGGCAGGAGACGTCGAGCATGATCGGCGGCGATTCCTTCAGCGGCAGATAGACCACGCCGGAGGCCTGGAAGGCGCGCACCAATTCCGGCACGATGCAGGCGCCAAAGCCCGAGGCGACCAGGGCCACGCCGGTCACGGCGTCGCCGACCACCTGTTCGACCTGGGGCGTGAAGCCGTGCAACTGGCACTGGTTGAAGATGAAATCGGTGAAATTGGGTCGGGCCACCGCGGGAAACAGCACGAAGGGCTGATCGGCGAGGTCGCGCAGCGCCAGCAACTCGCGGGCCGCCAGCGGATTGGACTCGTGCAGGCCGACCAGCAGCCGCTCCCACATCACCACTTGCGAGGCTATGCCCGGATAAGTGGCGACGACGCGATTGAAGCCAATGTTGATGCGGCGCTCGCGCAGGGCCTCGACCTGTTCGCTCTTGTCCAGCGTGTGCAGCACGATTTTCACATCGGGGAAGGCTTGGCGGAAGCGCAGCAGCACGCGCGGCACCACATCGAACATGCCCGAGCCGAAAATGCCGATGTCGAGCCGGCCGATCAGCCCCTGCGCGGCGCGGCGCGCCCGCTCGGCGGCGAGATCGACCAGCCCCAGAATATTCTTCGCCTCGGCGTAGAGCGTGCGCCCGGCCTCGGTCAGCTCGACGCCCTTGACCGAACGCTTGAACAATTGCGCGCCCAGCGCCTCCTCCAATTGCTGGATCTGCCGGGTCAGCGGCGGCTGGGAAATGTTGAGCGCCTGGGCGGCGCGGCCAATGTTCAACTCTTTGGCGACGACGCAGAAGTAGCGCAAATGGCGCAGTTCCATGGGCGTGTCCTCGTGGCTTTTCTTCGGCCCGGACTGGCTGGGCGGCTCCATACCGTTTGGGTATGGAGCCGCCATAATAAAAGTATTTTTTCGCAAAAGGAAAATCATCCATTGTCCGGGCAATTCGAAGCCGAAAAGGCGGAATTGGGATGGAAACCAGCAATGAGGCCGCCGCCGCGCCAAAAAGCGCGCCGGTCAGGGTGACGCTCGCCGAGACCGGCGAGACGTTCCTGAATTCAGCCAACGCCAGCATTCTCGAAAGCCTGCGCCGCCTGGGCAAGAGCGGGATTCCCGTCGGCTGCCGCTCCGGCGGCTGCTCGGTCTGCAAGGTCGAGATTGTCGCGGGCGGCTGGCGGCAATGCCGCCCGATGAGCCGGGAATATGTGGATGACGAGGATCTGGCCGCTGGCCGCGTCCTCGCCTGCTGCGTCACGCCCACCGAGGATGTGACGCTGCGCGTGATCGGCAAGATGCGCAAGGCTGTGACGCGCGCCTGCCAGAAAACAGTTCAAGACTAGGGAGAGAAAAAATGGCGATTACCGGTGTGATGCGGCCTGGCCACGCCCAGATCCGCGTGCTGAACCTCGAAGAGGATGTGAAATTCTACCGCGACGTGCTCGGCCTCGTCGAAATGGGCCGCGATTCCTACGGTCGCGTCTATCTCAAGGCCTGGGACGAGCGCGACCATCACAGCGTCGTGCTGCGCCAGGCGGACCGTGCCGGCCTCGATCTGTTCGCCTTCAAGGTCGACAGCGTCGCCACGCTCGACAAGCTCGAAAAGGATCTCAACGCCTATGGCGTTCCGACCAAGCGCATCCCCGCCGGCGAAATGCTCAATACCGGCGAGCGCGTCAGCTTCATGATCCCCAACGGCCATAATATCGAGCTTTACGCCGAGAAAAAGGACGTCGGCAACGGGCTCGGCTATAGCAATCCGGCGCCCTGGAACAAGCAGGCGGAAACCGGCATCGCCCCGACCCGGCTGGACCATGCGCTGCTCGGCGGCATAGATCTCGACGGCGCCCGCGACATTTTCGTCAATGTGCTCGGCTTCTACCTGACCGAGGATGTGATCGCCGAGGACGGCAAGACCCAGATCGCCGTCTGGCTGTCCTGCTCCAACAAGACCCATGACATCGCCTTCGTCCGCGCCCCGGAAGACGGCAAGCTGCATCATTGCTCGTTCTGGATCGAGACTTGGGAAAGGGTGCTGCGCGCCGCCGACATCATGTCGATGAACGACGTCCCCGTGGACATAGGTCCGACCCGCCACGGCATCACCCGCGGCGCGACCATCTATGCCTTCGACCGTTCCGGCAATCGCTTCGAGACCTTTTCGGGCGGCTATATTTCCTACCCGGACATGCATGTGCTGAACTGGCCGGTCCAGCATCTGCCGGAAGGCCTGGATTACGCGCAGCGCAAGCTGCACGAAACCTTCCTCACCGTGTTCTCCTGACGCTTGCGCCGGAAGGCTTCGGCCTTCCGGCTTTCTCCTCCCCCACGCGTCCGGCGCGGCTCCGCCGGACGCCATTTCCTGGAATTCTCATGCCGCGCATCGCCAATTTCATCGACGGCGCCTTTGTCGAAGGCTCCGAAGGGAAACTCTTTCCCAAACGCTCGCCGCTCGACAACCAGGCGATCGCCGAGATCGCCGAGGCCAGCCGCGCCGACGTCGATCGCGCCGTGCAGGCGGGACGTCGCGCGCTCAAGGGACCGTGGAAAAAATTCACCGTCGAGCAGCGCGTCGATCTGCTCTATGCGCTCGCCAATGAAATGACCCGGCGCTTCGACGATTTCGTCGCCGCCGAAAGCGCCGACACCGGCATGCCCCTTGTCACCGCCCGCCACATGTGCGCGCGCGGCGCCGCCAATTTCAAGATTTTCGCCGATATCATCAAAAACGTTCCCTCGGAATTTTTTGAAATGGCGACGCCCGACGGGCTCGGCGCCATCAATTACGGCTTGCGCCGTCCGGTCGGCGTGGTCGGGGTCATCTGCCCCTGGAACGCGCCGCTGCTGCTGATGACCTGGAAGGTCGGCCCCGCCCTGGCCTGCGGCAATGCGGTGGTGGTCAAGCCCTCGGAAGAGACGCCGCAAACCGCAGCCCTGCTGGGCGAAGTGATGAACGCGGTTGGCATTCCCACCGGCGTCTATAATGTCGTCAACGGTTTTGGACCGGGATCGGCCGGCGAATTCCTCACCACCCATCCCGATATTTCCGCCATCACCTTTACCGGGGAAACCCGCACCGGCGCGGCGATCATGAAGGCCGCCGCCGACGGCGCCCGGCCGGTGTCGCTGGAAATGGGCGGCAAGAACGCCGCCATCATCTTCGCCGACGCCGATCTCGACAAGGCCGTCGAAGGAACCATGCGCTCCTGTTTCATGAACACCGGGCAGGTGTGTCTCGGCACGGAGCGGGTGCTGGTCGAGCGTCCCCTGTTCGACAGTTTTGTCGCCGCGCTGAAAAAATCGGTCGAGGCGCTGAAAATCGGAACGCCCGACGACCCCGAAGCCGCGATGGGGCCGCTGATCTCGCTCGAACATCGCGAAAAAGTGCTGTCCTATTACCGCAAGGCGGTCGCGGAAGGCGCGACCGTGGTCGCCGGCGGCGGCGTCCCGGACATGCCCGGCGAACTCGGCCAGGGCGCCTGGGTGCAGCCAACCATCTGGACCGGCCTGCCGGACACGGCGTCCGTCTGCACCGACGAGATTTTCGGGCCCTGCTGCCATGTCTCGCCTTTCGACAGCGAGGACGAGGCGATCGAGCGCGCCAATTCCACCCAATATGGCCTGTCCAGCGCCATCTGGACCCGCGATCTCGCCCGCGCCCATCGCGTCGCGGCGGAAGTCGAGGCCGGCGTGGTCTGGGTCAACAGCTGGTTTGTGCGCGACCTGCGCACCGCCTTTGGCGGCGCGAAAAATTCCGGCATTGGCCGCGAAGGCGGCGTCCATTCCCTCGAATTCTACACCGAGTTGAAAAATGTCTGCGTCAAGCTCTGAAACCATCGCGTCGCTGGGCGACGAATTGCACCAGGCGCTGGTCGCGCGCAAAACCGTGCCGCCGCTGTCGGGGCGCGGGCTGGGCCTGACCATCGAGGACGCCTATCGCATCCAGGAGCGCATGCTGTCGCATCGGCTGTCGGCGGGCGAAAAAGTCGTCGGCAAGAAGGTCGGCGCCACCTCGGCGGCGGTGCAGAACCTTCTAAAAGTCGACCAGCCGGATTTCGGCCTGCTGCTCTCGGGCATGATCTACAACGAGGGCGAGACCATCCCCATGTCCCGCCTGATCCAGCCCAAGGCCGAGGGCGAGATCGCCTTCATCCTCAAGCGAGATTCTGCGCGGCCCCGGCGTCACCATCGCCGATGTGCTCTCGGCGACCGAATGCGTGATGCCCTGTTTCGAAATCGTCGACAGCCGCATCGACGATTGGAAGATCGGCATTGTCGATACGGTCGCCGACAACGCCTCCTGTGGGGTTTTCGCGCTCGGCGGCGCGGCGCGCTCGCCGCAAAAGGTCGATCTCGACCTGTGCGGCATGCTGCTGGAGAAGAATGGCGATGTCGTCGCCACGGGGGCCGGCGCCGCCGCGCTCGGCCATCCCGCCAGCGCCGTCGCCTGGCTCGCCAACAGGCTGGGCCGTCTGGGCATTCCGCTGCTGGCCGGCGAGGTGGTGCTGTCCGGCTCGCTCGCCACCTTGATTCCCGTCGCCGCCGGCGACCATCTGCGCGTTTCCATCGGGGGCCTGGGCGAATGCTCGGTCCGTTTCGGCTAAGGTCTTGAAAATGGCTCTCGACGCAAAAACCATCGCCGAACTGGCGGAATATCTCGAACAGGCCGAGCTGGAAGCGCACGCCGTCGCGCAGATTTCCAACGCCCATCCGGGAATCACGGAGGCCGACGGCTACGCCATCCAGCATGAAATCCGCCGCCGCAAACAGGCGCGGGGGACAAAAATCGTCGGCGTCAAGGCCGGACTGACCTCGCGGGCGAAAATGAAACAGGTCGGCGTCGATCAGCCCTCCTATGGCTTTCTCGCCGATTATTTCGCGGTCAATGACGGCGATCAAATCGCGATCGGCGAATTGATCCACCCGCGCGTCGAACCGGAAATCGCCTTCATGCTCAAAAAACCGCTGGAAGGGCCGGGCTGCCACATTGGCGCGGTGCTGGCGGCCACCGATTTCGTCATGCCGGCGCTGGAGGTCATCGACAGCCGCTACGAGAATTTCAAATTCGATCTGCCGAGCGTGGTCGCGGACAATTCCTCCTCCGCCCGCTTCGCGCTCGGCGGGCGCTGCCGCCCGCTGGAAGACCTCGATCTGCGCACCATAGGCCTGGTGCTGGAGAAGAATGGCGCGCCCGTCGCCTTTGGCGCCGGCGCCGCCGTTCTCGGTCATCCGGCGGCGGCGGTCGCCATGGTGGTCAATCTTCTGGCGCGCCGGGGCGAAGGCCTGCCGGCGGGCGCGCTGATCCTCACCGGCGGCGCGACGGAGGCTACGCCTGTGGTCGCCGGCGACCATGTGCAATTGCGCACGCAAAGTCTCGGCTCGGTCGCGGTGAGGTTCAAATGAGCCAGAATTTCCACGGCGAATGGGCTGTCGTGACCGGCGCCAGCGGCGCCTTCGGCCAGATCATTTGCGCGCGCCTGGCCGAGCGCGGCCTGAAAATTCTCGGCGTCGGCCGCCGGCTGGAGGAATTGCGGGCGCTCGCCAAGACAATTCCGGCGCTGACCCCCTGCGCCGCCGATATTGGCGCCGATGAATTGATCGCGCTGATTTCCGCCGCGCTCGACGGCGCGGTGCGGGCGGTGGTCCATGCGCCCGGTCTGCCCGTGGCGGGCGGCGTGCTCGAAGCCCCGCCGGCGGCGCTGGCCGAGGCCGTCAATATCAAGGCCGGCGGCTTTATGCGTCTCGCCCGCGCCGTGGACGACCGGCTGGTCCGCCATTCCCGGCTGATCGGCATTGGCGGCCATTACGGGCTGGAGCCGACCGCCTACGCCGCCACCGCCGGCGTCGGCAACGCCGCGCTGATCGCTTTGTCCCGGCAATTGAGCCTGGCCTATGGGCCGCGCGGAATCACCAGCCATGTCGTCGCGCCGGGACCGGCCGACACCGAGCGGTTGCGCAAGGTCGCCGCCGCGCGGGCGGAAAAGGCCGGACAAAGCGTCGACCGGGTTCTGGCGGAGATGCGCGCCGAGTCCTCGCTCGACGCCTTCACCACGCCCGCGCAGGTCGCCTGGGCGGTCTCCGTCCTGCTCGACCCGGAAGCCGACGCCATGACCGGCTCGACCTTCATGCTCGATTCGGGACGGCGAAAAGGATTGCCATAACAAAGGGGGGAAACATGCCGGTCGCCCATATCAATCTGCTCAAGGGCCATTCGCGCCAGACGCTCAAGACCATCATCGCCGAAGTTTCTGCCGTCATGGGGCGCATTCTGGACTCGCCGAAAGAGCGGCTGCTCGTGTGGATCAGCGAGATCGATCCCGCGCTCTGGGGCATTGCCGGCGTTCCCGCCGACGAAGCCCTGATGGGCGCCGCGCGCGAAGAGATCGAAATGCCCTTCGTGCAAATGGCCTTGATGGAAAACCGCCCGCTCGAACAGAAACAGCGGGTGATCGCCGAGATCACCGAGATTCTCCATGCCGCGCTCGGCGTGCGGAAGGAGCGGATTCGTGTGCATGTTTCCTCGGTCGATCCCGCGCTATGGGGCATTGGCGGCGTACCCGCCAGCGTCAGCCGGGCGCAGGAGCTTTCCGCGCGCGAAAAGGTCAAGGCTTGACCCTGTTGCTATACCCGTCAGGTATGAACAAGACCCATAAAAAGTATTGGCGGATCTAAAACACCGCCGCTTAAATAAAACAAAAACAAACACCATAGGGCAGGAACAATGAGCCAAGGCGATGCGGGCGACGAGGGCGCGCGCACAAAATTCGAGCTCAAAAAATTCGTCCGGGTCACAGGCGTGCGCGGCGGCAAATTCGTCGAATTCGAATTCACCGTGAACGACGCCGATCTGACCGTCGAGCTGATCCTGCCCTTCAAGGCCTTCGATGAATTCTGCATCCAGCAGAACGCCGTCGTTTTGCCCCCGGCGCCCGCGGCCGGAGAAGAACTGGAAAAACTGGCCTGGCGCACGCGCCAGCCGGGCCTGCTGCGCCGGGTCAAGAACGCGGCGGAGGACGACGGCAAAGACGGACTCGGGTGACGCGACAGAAGATGCGCGCCCGAAAAACATCCTGGGAGGGACGACATGAGCGTACAGATCAAGACGATCGACTTTGAGCCGAAGCGGCAGACCTTTGGTCATGTCGCGCGGCGCATTGGCGAGGGGAAGCCGGCGACGCGCTATCAGGAGGCCACGCTCGACGTTCAGGCCACCGCCAATTTCCACTACAAGCCGCTCTACGAGCCGGAATACTGGCACTATGACGTGCGCAAGACCGCCGTCGTCATGGAAGACTGGTACAAGCCGCTCGATCCCCGGCAATATTACTACGCCACCTATAATATCGCCCGCGCCAACATGAACCAGTCGGTGGAGAGCAATTTCGCCTTCGTCGAGGAGCGCGGCCTGATCGAAAAGCTGTCGACCGAAGCCCGCGCCAATATTGAGCGGGGCCTGCTGCCGATCCGCCACCTGCATTGGGGCTCCAACATGAACATGGCGGAGATCACCCAGCGCGGCTATGGCACGGCGGTCACCGCGCCCTGCATCTTCTCCGCCGGCGACCAGCTCGGCCTGGCGCAGATCGTGTCGCGCATTGGCCTGGAGCTCGACGGCCAGAGCGGCGCTTCGCTCGACAAGGCCAAGGAAGCCTGGATGAGCGATCCGGCCTGGCAAGGCGTTCGCCAGCTGATCGAGGACACATTCGTCGAGCGCGACTTCTTCCAGCTTTATGTCGCCCAGACGCTGGCGGTGAACGGCGTGCTGTTCGACATGGTCTACAAGCATTTCGACGCCGCCTGGAAGGATGGCGCGATGGCCGTGGCCCTGCTGACCGGCTTCGAGGCCGACTGGCGCGCCGACGAGTCCAAGTGGAGCGACAGCGTCGTCAAGGTTGTCGCCGCCGAGAGCGAGCACAACAAGGCGCTGGTTTCGCAATGGGCCAAGCATTGGATCGATCGCGCCATCGAGGCGGCCAAGCCGCTTTCGGTCGCGCTGGTCGGCGACGAATCTGCGGCGCATGCCGCCGGCCACGCCGCCTTCGCCAAGGCTCGTTCGCTCGGTCTGTCGATCTGAACAAGGAACAAGAACCATGTCGCAACTGGCTTCACTGACACTTTATCACAATGACGAGGCGCGCCCGGTGATCGAGGCGATCATCGCCGACAATCCCGGCGTCCGCGTTCTCAACATGCCCGGGGTGGTCAAACTCGACTGCGAAGGCAAGCTGACCGTCAACCGCGCCTCGGTCGAGGAACGCCTGGGCCGCGAATGGGACGTGCAGGAAATCCATCTGGTGCTGGTCTCGATGGCCGGCCATCTCGACGAGGACGACGACACGTTCTCGGTGAGCTGGAAACACTGAAGAAATCTGGGAGGATTGACAATGAGCGCCAAGAAACTCGGCCTGAAACAGCGCTATGCGCATATGACCCGGGGCCTGGACTGGGAAACCAGCTACCAGCCGATGGACAAGGTGTTCCCCTATGACACGTTCGAGGGGATCAAGATCAAGGATTGGTCGCAGTGGGAGGACCCCTTCCGCCTGACCATGGATTCCTACTGGAAATTCCAGGCGGAAAAGGAGCGCAAGCTCTATGCGGTGCTCGAGGCCTTCGCTCTGAACAATGGCCAGGCGGGCTTGAGCGACGCGCGCTATGTGAACGTGCTGAAATTGTTCCTGACCGGCATTTCGCCGGAAGAATATCAGGCGCATCGCGGCTTCGCCTTCACCGGCCGGCATTTGCGCGGCGTCGGCCCGCGCGTCGCCTCGCAGCAGCAGTCCCTGGATGAATTGCGTCACGTCCAGACGCAGATTTACACGATGAGCCACTACAACAAGTTCTTCACGGGACTGTCGGAATTTCCGACCATGCACGATCGGGTGTTCTATCTCTCGGTGCCCAAGAGCTTCTTCGACGACGCCAGAACCTCAGGCCCGTTCGAATTCATGACGGCCATCGGCTTCGCCTTCGAATATCTGCTGACCAATCTGCTGTTCGTGCCCTTCATGTCGGGCGCGGCCTACAATGGCGATATGTCCACGGTGACCTTCGGCTTCTCGGCGCAATCCGACGAAAGCCGGCACATGACGCTCGGCATCGAGGTCATCAAATTCCTGCTCGAACAGCATCCCGACAATCTGCCGATCGTGCAGAAATGGGTGGACAAATGGTTCTGGCGCGGTTTTCGCCTGCTCGGCCTGGTCGCGATGATGATGGACTATATGCTGCCCAAGCCGGTGATGAGCTGGAAGGAGGCCTGGGAGATTTATTTCGTCGAGGCCGGCGGCGCGCTGTTCCAGGATCTCGCCCGCTACGGGCTGAAAACGCCTAAATACGCCGATGTCGCCACCGAGGCCGCCGAACATGTCGGCCACCAGCTCTATGCGCTGCTCTACCAGCTCTCGCATGTCGCGGCGCTGCAATCGTGGATGCCGAGCAAGGAGCATCTCGACTGGCTCAGCGAGAAATATCCCAACACCTTCGACAAATATTACCGGCCGCGCTGGGAGATGTGGGCCAAGCAGGAGAAGGAGGGCAAGCGCTTCTTCTATAACGGCCTGCTCCAGCTCTGCCACACCTGCCAGTTGCCGATGACCTTTACCGAGCCGGGCGACGCCAGCACGCGCTGCTTCCGCGAGACGCAATACAAGGGCAACCGCTATCATTTCTGCTCGGACGGCTGCAAAGACATCTTCGACGACGAGCCGGAGAAATATGTCCAGTCCTGGCTGCCGATCCAGCAGATTTTCCAGGGCAATTGCGGCGGTCCGACGGTCCCCGACGTGCTCAAATGGTACATGATCAACCTGGGCGTCGATGGCGGCGAATATGTCGGTTCGCAGGACCATCAGCTGTGGGACTCCTGGAAGGAAAAAATGGCGGTCAGCGAAGCGAGCTGAACGCGGCGAACGGAAACCGCGTCCGGCCCCGCGCCGGACGCCCCAAAAAAAACAGGAGGATGACCATGGCCCTGAAAGCAATCACCCCGGATTATGAAAAATACACCGAGAACCGCGACCTGCCGGAACTCTATCACGGCAATCTGATGGTTTACGCGCATTGGGAGCATCACATGTCCTTTGTCGCCGCCATTGCCCTGCCGCTGCCGCCGCAGACGCCGTTCGGCGTCGTCAAGGAGGCGATCGGCGGCATTTACGCGCCGCACCCCGACTGGGAAAAGATCGACTGGTCCAAGGTGATCTGGAAGATCGACGGCAATCAGGTCACGCCGGATTTCGAGAAATCCATCGTAGACCACGGCATTGGCCATAAATCGCTGATCCGCTTCTGGACCCCCGGCCTCGACGGCGTCGACGGCACGAAAAACTGACGGCGAGTGGATAGACGTTGAGCGCGCATCAACTGACCATCGAACCCCTGGGCGACACGATTGACGTCGAAGAGAACCAGACGATACTCGACGCCTGCCTGCGCGCCGGCGTCTATCTGCCGCACGCCTGCGGCCATGGCCTGTGCGGCACCTGCAAGACGCAAGTGGTCGATGGCGACTACGATCACGGCGCGGCCTCCGATTTCGCCCTGATGGAATTCGAGCGCCAGGACGGCTATGTGCTGGCCTGCACCTGCACCCTGCGCGGCGACGTCACCATCGAGGCCGATGTCGACGAGGACCCCGACGCCCGCCGCATCGCGGTCGAGGATTTCGACGCCGAAGTCGTCGGGCTGGAAAATCTCACCCATGACGTCAAGGGCGTCAGGCTCAAACTCGACCGCGCCATCGATTTCCAGGCCGGGCAATATGTCAATCTGAACTTCCCCGGCGTCGAGGCGAGCCGCGCCTTCTCCATCGCCAATCCGCCCTCCGACAGCGGCCATGTCGAGCTGCAAATCCGCCGCGTGCCCGGCGGCGCCGGCACCGGCTATGTGCATGACAAGCTGAAACTCGGCGACAGGCTCAAAATCAGCGGACCCTATGGCCGTTTCCTGGTGCGCAAGTCGCGCGGCGGGCCGCTGCTGTTCCTGGCCGGCGGCACCGGCGTGTCCAGCCCGCGTTCGATGATCCTCGATCTGCTGGAACAGGGCTATGGCGAGCCGATCGCGCTGATCCATGGCGTGCGCGGAACAGCCGATCTCTACGGCCGCGAGGAATTCGAGGCGCGGGCGGCGAAGCACCCGAACTTCCGCTATATCCCCGCTCTGTCGGACGAACCGGAAGGCTCGGACTGGACGGGCGAGCGCGGTTTCGTCCATGACGTCGCCAAGCGCGCGTTCGGCGGAACCTTTGAGGGCCAAACCGCTTATCTCTGCGGCCCGCCGGTCATGATCGAGGCCTGTATCGGCGCCTTGATGCAGGGCCGGCTGTTCGAGAAGCACATATTCACGGAAAAGTTCTTCACCGCCAAGGACGGGGCCGCCAAGCCCAAAAGTCCGCTGTTCAAGAGGCTGTGACGCCGCCAGATGCTGGCTTCCGCCGGACGACGCGCGGGGCCGCGTCGCATTTTCCAAATCGGAGCTTGTCTTGCGAATCCTGATCGTTCACGCCCATCCCGAGCCGGCGTCCTTTTGCGCCTCCATGGCGCGCCTCGCCGAAACCAGGTTGCGCGCCGCCGGCCACGAGGTGGACGTTTCCGATCTCTACGCCATGAGATTCAATCCGGCAGCGAGCGGCGCCGATTTCACCGACCGCAAAAACGGGGATTACCTGGTTTATGCGCTGGAGCAGCGCCACGGCGTCGAGACGGCGTCGCTTGCGCCCGACATCGCCGCCGAAATCGAGAAAGTCCGGCGCTGCGACCTGCTGATCCTCAACTTCCCCATCTACTGGTTTTCCACCCCGGCGCTCCTGAAAGGCTGGATCGATCGCGTCTTTGTCTCGGGCGTGTTTTACGGCGGCAAGCGGATTTACGACCGGGGCGGCATGGCCGGCAAGAAGGCTCTGGTCACGGCGACCCTGGGCGGGCGTGAACATATGTTCGGCCCCGACGCGATCCATGGCGAATTGAAGGACATGTTGCGGCCCTTGCTGCGCGGCGCGCTGGCCTATGTCGGCTTTGAAGTGCTGGAGCCGTTTTTCGCCTTCCACATCCCCTATCTCGACGCCCCCGCGCGCGCGGAAATCATGGACCGGTTCGATCAAGCGCTGGGAACGCTCGCACAGCGCCCGTCCTTGACCTTCCCAAAGATGGAAGATTACGACGAGCGGCTGCGCCCCATCCGCGATGCCTCTGACCCAAGCTAAGAACGGCGATTCCCTCTGGCCAAACCAGATCAGGTCAAGCGCGCCAACGCTGAAGGACTCGTCACAGCGGCCAACCCCAGGGCTGCGCGCGACCGCCGATAAAGGTCCTTGAATTTATGAAAATGGTGCCGCAAGAGGGATTCGAACCCCCGACCCCCTCATTACGAATGAGGTGCTCTACCAGCTGAGCTATTGCGGCTTCCGCCAAGAGGCGCCGTCGTCATAACCAGATTGGCGGCGCTTGGCAAGGCGGGTCCGTTGGGGCGCTTTTGACAACAGCGCATAATTTTCAGGAAAAAGCGCCCGATTTCCTTTCGCTTCTTTCACCGGTCCAGTTCTGCGCCGGTCCAGTTCCGCTGTTCGCGTTTTGCCTAACGCCCTTCACGCGCTTTCCATAAATCCGGACGGCGGCTCGCGGTCAGGGCTTCGGCCTGTTCGCGGCGCCAGCGGGCGATTTTGGCATGGTCGCCGGACAGCAGGATTTCCGGGATTTCCCGGCCTTCCCAGTCGCGCGGGCGGGTGTAATGCGGATATTCCAGCAAGCCGCCCTCAAAACTCTCGTCCTCGCCGGATTCCTGCTTGCCCATCACGCCCGGCAGCAGGCGCACGCAGGCGTCGAGCAGGGTCAGCGCGGCGATTTCGCCGCCAGACAGAATATAATCGCCGATGGAGATTTCGGTTAAGGCCCGCCCCTCGATGACCCGCTCGTCCACACCCTCGAAACGGCCGCAGACCAGGATCAGCCCTGGCCCTTCCGCGAAAGTCCTGGCGAGCCGCTGGGTCAGCGGTTTTCCGCGCGGCGACAGCAGCAGGCGCGGCCGCGGATCGTCGGCCCCAAGCCGTAAATCCAGGCTCGCCGCCAAGACATCGGCCCTTAAAACCATGCCGGGGCCGCCGCCGGCCGGAGAATCGTCCACGGCGCGATGACGGCCGAGGCCATGGTCGCGGATGTCGATGGCCTCAAGTCCCCAAAGGCCTTTTTCCAGCGCCGTTCCCGACATGGACAGGCCGAGCGGGCCGGGAAAGAAATCGGGATAGAGCGTGAAGACGCTGGCGCTCCACATCAGGCGCTCGCGTCGGTCTCAAGCGGCGGAACGACGATGACGCGGCCCGCCTTGAGATCGACCTCGGGAACCACGGCGCGGGTAAAAGGAAACAGCAGGGTCTCGCCGGCGGGCGGCGCGACCTCCAGAATATCGCCGGCGCCGTAATTGGGCACCGCGACGATCGTGCCCAGCACTTCGCCTTCGGCGGTTTCGGCGCGCAATCCGATCAGGTCGCGGCAATAGAACTCATCCTCTTCCGGCGGCGGCAGGTTTTCGCGCGCGATGAAGAGTTTGGCGTGGGTGAGGGCTTGCGCGGCCTCGCGGCTGTCCACGCCCTTGACGCGGGCGACCAGCAGATCGTCCTTCACCGGGCGCGCCGACAGGATTTTGAATGTGGCCCCGGCCTCGCCATGCAGCCCATCGTAATCGGCGAGGGCGAGCGGGTCCTGGGTATAGGATTTGATGCGGATTTCGCCGCGTACGCCATGGGGCGCGCCAAAGACGCCGACCAGAACCTCGTCGCTCACAGCCGTCTCCCCTCAAGCAAGGACGCCGCGCCCGAAAAAAAGGCGCGACGCCTGAGACCAAAAATTATTCCGCGGCGGCTTCGGCGGCGGCGGCCTTTTCCGCGGCGGCGGCTTCGGCGGCGGCGCGCTCCTGGGCCTTCTTCTTCGGCTGGGCCTTTTGCGGATTGTTGCGCGGCTCGCGCTTCAGCGCGCCGACGCTGTCGAGCAGACGGGCGACGCGGTCGGTCGGCTGGGCGCCCTTGGCGAGCCATTCCTTGGCCTTGTCGGCGTCAAGCACCAGGCGGGTCGCCGAATCCTTGGCGGCCAGCGGATCGAAAGTGCCGAGACGCTCGATGAAGCGGCCGTCGCGCGGCGAACGGGAATCGGCGACGACGACGCGATAGAAGGGGCGCTTCTTGGCGCCGCCGCGCGACAGGCGAATTTTCAACGACATGTTTTCTTACCTTTTTCTAGACCCTTGCGGGTGATTTCGCCGAGGGGCGAGCGATTTCCATAGTGTGCAAACCGCCGGCCCCTCACCCGGCAGTTCCGGTCCCCGCGCGAAGCGGGGAAAACTCATTTTTTCTTGCCAAACGGGTTCAGCCCCCCGAGGCCGGGCAGTCCGCCCAGGCCCGGCAGGCTTGGCTTGGCGCCGCTTCCCAGCAGATTGCCTGGAAGCGCCGGCTTGGGCGCGAAGGCGCCGGGCGGCGGCTCTTTTGGGATGCCTTGCGGGATTCCCAGGCCCATGCCGGCGCCGCCGCCGAATTTCTTCTGCATTTCCTCGATCTCGGCCTGCGACGGCATGGCCGCGCCCGGACCCATGCCGAACATTTGCGCCATTTGCGCCATCGGCCCGCGCTTGGCGCCGCCGCCCATGGCCTTCATCATGTCGGCGGTGGTGCGGTGCTGCTTGAGCAGCTTGTTGACCTCTTCGACCTTGGTTCCGGCGCCGCTGGCGATGCGTTTTTTGCGCGAGGCCTTGAGAATGTCGGGGTTGCGGCGCTCCCCGGGGGTCATCGACAGGATGATGGCGCGCTGGCGCTTCAGCAGCTTGGGATCGACATTGGCGATGGCCTCTTTCATCTTGCCCATGCCCGGCAGCAGACCCATGATGCCGCCGAGACCGCCCATATTCTCGGCCATGGCGAGCTGGTCCGCCATGTCCTGAAGATCGAACTTGCCCTTGCGCATCTTCTCGGCGACGCGCAGGGCCTTTTCCGCGTCGATGTTTTCAGCGGCCTTTTCGACCAGGGCGACGATATCGCCCATGCCCAAAATTCTGTTGGCGATGCGCTGCGGATGAAAATCGTCCAGCGCGTCCATTTTTTCGCCGAGGCCGATCAGCTTGATCGGCTTGCCGGTGACGGCGCGCATCGACAAAGCCGCGCCGCCGCGCCCGTCGCCATCGACGCGGGTCAGGACAATGCCGGTGATGCCAACGCGCTCGTCGAAATTCTTGGCGAGATTGACGGCGTCCTGGCCGGTGAGCGCATCGGCGACCAGCAGGATTTCATGGGGTTTGGCGGCGGTCTTGATCTCCGCCATCTCCGCCATCAAGGGCTCGTCGATATGGGTGCGGCCCGCCGTGTCGAACATCACCACGTCGAAGCCTTGCAGGCGCGCGGCCTCCTCGGCGCGCCGGGCGATCTGCACCGGCGTCTGTCCGGCGACGATCGGCAGGGTCTCCACGCCGATCTGGCGGCCGAGCACGGCGAGCTGTTCCTGCGCCGCCGGGCGCTTGACGTCGAGCGAGGCCATCAGCACCCGCTTCTTGAAGCGGTCGGTGAGGCGCTTGGCGATCTTGGCGGTGGTGGTGGTCTTGCCGGCGCCCTGGAGGCCGACCATCATGATCGCCACCGGCGGGGCGGCGTTGAGGTCGATGGGCTCGGCGTCGGAGCCCAGGGTCTCGATCAGGACGTCATTGACGATCTTGACCACCATCTGCCCGGGGCTGATGGATTTGACCACTTCCGCGCCAATGGCGCGCGCCTTGGCCTTGTCGATGAAGCCGCGGACGACGTCGAGCGCCACGTCGGCTTCCAGAAGCGCGCGGCGCACTTCGCGCATGGCGGCGTTGACGTCCTCCTCGGAGAGGGCGCCGCGCCGCGTGAGACTGTCGAATATGCCGGAGAGTTTTTCCGACAGGCCTTCAAACATGGCATAACCCCTGTGCGCTCACGCCAAAAGAAGCTGCAAAGCAAAACGCGCCCGGGGGCGCTTGGCGCTGCCGGGCGTTGACCTCCCGCGTCGGGCGCGGGGCGGCTTGATCTGCATTCATCTCTTGCGAGAGAGCCGGGCTTTTAGCGCCCTGGGGCCGTTCTGTCAATTTTCAGGCGGGCCGCCCTGATTTTGGCCGCAACCGCAAAGAGAATTCAAGCATAATTACGTACGTTAGATATATTACTAACGTAATATACCGACTTAATATGGATAGTCTGAAATAAACAAGTGCTTAGGAAAGCATGTGTTATCAAAATCACGCTGAAATAATCGCAGATGGCGATTTCGACAGATGACCACAGGCCGGTTTTCTCAAAAAATGAAAAGCAGGATTGTTTCTTATTCTCTCTCCGCCTTGCGCCGCCTGCCGCGCGATGCGCGGGGCGCGGTCTCGATTCTCTCGGCTTTCACCTTGCCGGTGGTCATCGGTTTCATCGCCCTGGCCGCCGAATATGGCGCGGGCCTGGCGACGCAAACGCAAAACCAGCTGATCGCCGATCTCGCCGGCCATCAGGCCGCCGTCTATTACGCGGCCAATTCCTCCAGCCTGGGCTCCTCGGCGGCGCTTACCGGCGCGACATCGGTCGCGCAGAATATCGCCGCGCTCAACGGCCTCGCCGCCGCCAATGTCGCGGTCAGCCTGGTGACCTCGCCGGCCAATGCTTCGCAACAGGCGATCAAGGTGCAGGTCGCCGGCAGCCGGTCGCTCTATGTGGCGCAAATCGTCGGGGGATCGACGACGATGAATGTCGCGGCGCTCTCGACCACGCAGTTTTCGGCGCAAGCGGCCTGTTTCATCTCGCTGTCGGCAAGCGTCAATTTCACCCTCAACGGCGGGACCACCTTCACCTCGGCCAATTGCGGCGTCGCCGCCAACGCCAGTTTTTCGGTCCCCTGCGGCACAAGCATGACGGTGAAAAGCGTGACCTATGGCGCGACCGCGCCCAGCCAGCCCTGTTCGGGCATTTCGGCGTCCTCGCTGGCGCAGGTGACCGTGACCGATCCGCTGGCCGCCAATGCGGGCGTGACCGCCGCGCGGGCGCGCCAGACCACCGTGGCGGCGCTGAGCTCGCCGGCGGCGCCGACGGCGAGCGGCGGGACGGCGCTGAATTTCGACTGGACCTTGCTGGCCCTCGTGCAGGCGCCGTCAATGGGCTGCACGGCGACCCTCTTCCTGACCACCTGGACTTTCACCTGCCCGGCGGGAACGCACACCATATCGTCAATGAGCATCGGCGGCGGCATGTCGGTGAATTTCAATACGTCCGGGTCGGCGTCCAACACCTATAATTTCGTCTCGACCGTCAACAATGACGGCACGGCGGTGACCTTCGGGCCGGGCAATTACAATTTCGCCGGCGGCCTGATCGCCGGGTTCGGCAGCACGACGACCTTCAACTCCGGGGGAACCTTCAAATTCGGCTCCACCGGCTCGTCCTGCAACGGCGGCGGAACCTATTCGATCTGCGATTTGAGCGCGCTCGCCTTCAACGGCGCGGGAAGCTTCATCCTGTCCAACGGCGTCTATGTCGGCGGCGGCGCCACTCTGTCCATGGGATCGGGAAGCAACAATAGTTTCCAGTTCGGCGCCAGTTCCGACGGCAACGCCATATGGACCGGCGGCGGCGCCAATGCCAGCTTCGCCGACGCCACCGGCGGCTCCAGCGTTTTCCAGGCCAATGGCAATATCAACATCCTCGTCGGCGGCGCCTGCGTGAGCATTGGCGCCGCCGCCCAGCATGACATCAACGGCTATTTCAACACCACCGGCGGCACCACGCTCGGCGCCGGCGTCTATACGATCAACGGCTATTTCGCCGCCGGGGCCGATTATGGCGGCTCGGTGACGTGCAATTCAGTGCTGACAGGCGTTCTCGGCAATGGTGTGACCCTTTCGGTCAATGCGGCGATGACGACCGACGCGAATTGCGGCAATTACGCTTTTTGCGTCGGCAATGGCTACACCCCATTCGCGCTCTCGGCGCCGACCAGCGGAACCACCGCCAATCTGCTGGTGGTCGGCCCGGCGAGCGGCGGCCCCGCGGGGGCGCTGTTCACCGGCGGCGCCAGCGCGACCACGCTTTCGGGAACCGTCTACATGCCCACGGGGGCCTTCACCACCTCCGGCGGCGCGATCATCGCCAATGCCTCCAGCCAATGCCTTCAGGTGGTCGCGGCCTCCATCGCCTTCAATTACAATGTCGCCAATGGCGCCAGTTGCGTCTCGACGCTGGGCGGCTCGACCACGGTCGCGACCGTTCAATAGCGGACGAAAGCTTGCGGCAAGCAAGACTTCCTAGCCTCGCGGGAGACATCTGGAGGAAAGGATGACGTTCGGACGGCGTTGCCGATTTTTTCGCCGAAGGTTGCGGCGCGACCGCCGGGCCATGGCGGCGGTGGAAATGGCCATGCTTTCGCCTGTTTATCTGCTGCTGCTCGGCGGCGCCGTCGATTACGGCGGCGCGCTTTATGTCAAATTCAATCTCACCGCCTCGGTCTCCGCCGCCGCCAATTTCGCCTTGCTCAATTCCGGCCAGGCCTCCTCGTCGGGGGGCGCGGCGCTGGCCGGCAATCTCGCGGCGATCGCCGCGTCGAGCCATGCGGCCAATTGGGCCAATGTCTCGGTGAGCGTCAACAACGGCCCCTCCGTAACGATCTCCGGCGGAGTCTCGACGACGGGCGGAACCGCGTCAAACGCCAATTCCTGCTATTGCCCGACAGGAAGCAAGACCAATATCGTCTGGGGCGCGGCGACCGCTTGCGGCGCCGCCTGCGGCTCCGGGGGCTACGCCGGCAAATTCGTGTCGATCTCGGCGAGCCGCGCCTTCACGCCGATGATCCTGCCCGCCAGCCTGATCGCCTCCTCCTTCACCGTCTCCAGCATGGCGCAGGTGCAGTGATGCGGCGCTTCTGGACGAGCGAACGCGGCGCGGCGGCGCTGGAATTCGCCATTATTTTCCTGCCCTTCCTGTTGCTCACCTTTGGCGCGATCGAATTCGCCCGGTCGCGCTGGACTTCGGAGGCCCTCAACCAGACGGCCATAGCCGTGGCGCGCTGCATGGGGCTGCTGCTGAGTTCCTGTTCGGTCTCCGGCGTCTATAATTCCGCGGCGACGGTCAGTTTCGCCGAGAGCAACGCCGCCAAATGGGGCCTGACCCTGACGGCCGCCAATATCACGCTGAACGCCAGCGCCAGTTGCGCCGGCGTCTCCGGTTTTTCGCAGGCGACGATTTCCTATTCCTTCGTCACCTTCCTGCCCAGCCTCATCCCCTCGCTGGCTTCAGGGGTCACGCTCCGCGCCTCGGCCTGTTTTCCCAACAGCTGAACAGGCCTAATCGCCAAGCAGGATGCGCGCCAAAATATCGCCGAGCGCGCCGAAACCCAGCAGGCAGGTCGCCGCCATCTGGATGAAGAATCCTTTTGAGCGCGAGGCGGGATCGGCGAGATAGGCGCGGCCGTAAATCACCCGTCCGGCGATCCACGCCAGACCCAGCGCGGCGGCGCCGAGGTCGCTGATGTAGAAGGAAAACAGCCACAGGCTGACAAGCTGGATCGGCAGCCATTCCAGCATGTTCATCTGGATGCGGTAGAGCCGCTCGAACATGGGGTCGCCCGTGACCGCCGGGGCCTTGACGCCATATTGGACGCGCGCGCGTCCGACACTGAAACCGGCATAGCCATAGAAAAGAACGGAAGCCAAACTGACCAGGGCGGTGTAATAAAACATGGCTTGACCTCGACAGGATCGATGCGCTTTCGGGAACCCGAACCGAAGCTGCGCGTTGGCCCGTAAAAGTCAAGCGCGCGGGCTTGCAAAGGGGCGGCATATTTGTTCATATATGAACCAATAAAGAAAATTCGGGGAGAGTGAAATGCCGCCGTCCGACGAAATCGCCGCCAAAAGGCCCTGGATCGCCAATTACCCGCCGGGACGACCGGCGGAAATGTCGCCACCGCCGCAGCAAACCCTCGTGGATTTATGGCGGGCGAGCCGCGCCGCCCATGGCGCGCGCGTGGCGGCCGAGAGTTTTGGCGCCAGCCTGAGCTATGAGCAGCTGGGCCAGGCCGCCGACAAAGTGACCGCCTGGCTTCAGGCCCAGGGATTTAAAAAGGGCGAGGGCGCCGCGATCATGTCGCCCAATGTCATGGCCTATCCGGCCGTCATGCTCGGCGTGCTGCAGGCCGGCGGCGTGGTGGTCAATGTCAATCCGCTCTACACGTCGCGCGAGCTGGAGTTCCAGCTTGTCGACGCGACCCCGCGCTTTCTCTTCGTGCTGGAGAATTTCGCCGCCACTGCGGCCGCCGTGCGCGACAAATTGCCGGTCGAGCGCGTCATCCTGCTCGCGCCCGGCGACCTCATCGGCCTCAAGGGCCAATTGGTCAATTTCGTCTCCCGCCATGTGAAGAAAGCCGCGCCGCCCGCCCCGATGGCGGGAACGCTGACCTTCAAGCAGCTTCTCGCGGAGGCGCGCGGCCTGGCTCCGCGCGCGGCGCCGCTGACGGGCGACGATCTGGCGGTGCTGCAATATACCGGCGGCACCACAGGCACGGCCAAGGGGGCCATGCTGCTCCATCGCAACATCGTCGCCAATGTCGAGCAGAGCCTGGACTGGTTCAAACCGGAATTTCCGGCGGACCTCATCCCGGTCATGGTGACCGCCCTGCCGCTCTATCACATCTTCGCGCTGACCGCCTGCTTCTGGTTCCAGATCCGCATGGGCGGCGCCTGCCTGCTGATCGCCAATCCCAGGGACATCAAGGGCTTCATCAAGGTGCTGCGCAGCCGCCGGTTCCATATTTTCGCCGGCGTCAACACGCTCTACAACGCTCTCGCCGATCATCCCGACATCGGAAAAGTCGATTTTAGCGGCGTCGCCTTCTGCATCGCCGGGGGCATGGCCATGCAGCCCGCCGTGGCGCGCAAATGGCTCGGCCTGACCGGCAAGCCCATCGTCGAAGGCTACGGCCTGTCGGAGACCTCGCCGGTGCTGACCTGCAACCGCCCGGATATTCACGATTTTTCCGGAACGGTCGGCTATCCCCTGCCCTCGACGGAAATCTCGATCCGCGACGCCGAGGGCGAAGAAGTCCCGCAGGGCGAGCCGGGCGAAATCTGCGCGCGCGGCCCGCAGGTCATGGCCGGCTATTGGGACCGGCCGATGGCGACCGACACCGCCATGACCAAGGACGGCTTTTTCCGCACCGGCGATGGCGGCGTGCTCCTGCCCGACGGCCAGATCAAGATCGTCGACCGCCTCAAGGACATGATCATCGTCTCCGGCTTCAACGTCTATCCCAATGAGGTCGAGGAGGTGCTGGTCGAACATCCCGGCGTCAGCGAAGCCGCGGTGGTCGGGCGGCCGAGCGCGGCCACCGGCGAGGAAGTGGTCGCCTTCATCGCGCCGCGTGGCAATGAGCGGATCGACGAGGAGGAGCTGCGCCATTTCTGCCGCGAGCGGCTGACCGGCTACAAGATTCCGCGCGCCTTCATCTTCCAGTCGGAACTGCCCAAGTCCAATGTCGGCAAGGTTTTGCGGCGCAATCTGAAAGAGCTGCTTTGAGCGTCATCGCCAACCGCTCCGCCTTCATCCGCGCCCAAACCCGCCTGCTGCCGACGCCTCATGCGCCGGAAATCGTTTTGCACCTCGCCGACGAGGCCACCGAGCTCTGGCAGAAAACCGAGGATGAGCTGGGCGAAATCGGCCTGCCGCCGCCCTTCTGGGCCTTCGCCTGGGCGGGCGGCCAGGCTTTGGCGCGCTATATTCTCGACCGTCCCGAATTGGTCGCGGGAACAAAAGTGCTGGATTTCGCCTCCGGCTCCGGCCTGGTCGCCATAGCCGCCGCCAAGGCCGGCGCCGCGCGGGTCGAGGCCTGCGACATCGACGCCTTCGCCCTGGACGCCATGCGCCTGAACGCGCAGGCCAATGGCGTGACGCTCGTTCCCCGCGACGACGTCGCAATCGGCGCCGACGAGGGCTGGGATGTGGTGCTGGCCGGCGACGTCTCCTATGAGCGCGACATGGCGCGGGCGGTCACCGACTGGCTGGAAAAACTGCACCGGCGCGGGGCGAAAGTGCTGATCGGCGACCCCGGCCGCAGCTATCTGGCGCGCGACAGGCTGGAATCCATCGCCTGTTATCGCGTGCCGGTGACCCGGGCGCTGGAGGATTGCGAGATCAAGCGCGCCGAAGTCTGGCGATTCAAACCAGTTGTTCCTTCAGATCCAGCGTCGCCTTGACGCCCAGATCGTCGAAATGATCGGCGAGAAACGCCTTGCCCGCCTTGCGCCCGATGTCGCGCAATTGCACGAAGAAATCGTAATCGGCCTTCATCTTGCTGGCGGCGCCGAATTTGTTCAGCTCGTCCTGCGCCTCGATCACATGCATGCGGATCGTCTTGTAATGCGTGCCTTTGAGCCGCCCCTCGGCGATCAGCCGGGCGACAAAGTCTATGGCGCGGAATTCCTGCAACAGCGGCGCGTTGAAGGTGATCTCGTCCATGCGGCTCATGATCTCCGCCGCCGTGTCCGGCGCGCCCTTGCGCGTGATCGGATTGATCTGCACCAGCACGATATCGGCGCAATCGGTCTCGGTGAAAAAGGGAAACAGCGCGGGATTGCCCATATAGCCGCCATCCCAATAGGGCGTTCCCTCGATCTCCACGGCGCGGAACACGGTGGGCAGGCAGGCCGAGGCCATGACCATGTCCAGCGTCAATTCCTCGCGATGGAACACCCTGACCTTGCCGGTCTCGACATTGGTGGCGGCGATGAACAGTTTCAAATGATCGGTGGCGCGCAGCACGGAGAAATCCACCGTGTCCTTGAGCACGTCGCGCAGCGGGTTGATGTCCATGGGATTGAGCTCGGCCGGCGCGAACAGGCCCGCCGCCTGCTGCAACAGCGCCCCCGCCGGCGTCGCCCCCCAAAAGCTCATGAGACCGTCGAGCGCCAGCCGGCCGAATTCCGGCAGCGCCCCATCGAAACTGGCCGCTTTCCAGAAGTCGGCGAGCTGTTTTTGCGCGCCCTTGGCGCCGCCCTTGCGAAAGCCTTCGGCGAAATTGACAGCGTTCATCGCGCCGGCGCTGGCGCCGCTGAGGCCGCAGACCTCAAGCCGCCCATCCTCCATCAGCGCGTCGAGCACGCCCCAGGTGAAGGCGCCATGGGCGCCGCCGCCCTGAAGCGCCAGATTGATTTTTTTGCGCTTCGGAGCGGCGTTCATGATTTTCCTTTTGGTTTTCCCGGCGACCTCGGACGCCGCGACGCCGTTCGGCGCGGACGCCGGGGGCCCCATGGCCCCTGGCTTCATGTCCCTTCGATCAGGCGGCGGTCCAGCCGCCATCCATGGAAATATTGGCGCCGGTGATCTGCGAGGCCGCGTCGGAGGACAGGAACACCGCGAGCGCGGCGACCTGATCGACGGTGACGAATTGCTTGGTCGGCTGCGCCGCCAGCAGCACGTCATTCATGACCTGTTCCTTGGTCATGTTGCGCGCCTTCATCGTGTCGGGAATTTGCTTTTCCACCAGGGGCGTCCAGACATAGCCGGGCGAGATGCAATTGACCGTCACCCCAAAGGTCGCAAGCTCCAGCGCCGCCGTCTTGGTCAGGCCGGCGATGCCGTGCTTGGCCGAAACGTAAGCCGATTTGAACGGCGAGGCGACCAGCGAATGGGCGGAAGCCGTGCTGATGATGCGGCCCCATTTGCGCGCCTTCATGCCGGGAATGGCGGCGCGAATGGCGTGGAAGGCCGAGGACAGGTTGATGGCGATGATCTGGTCCCATTTCTCCGGGGGAAAATCCTCGATGGGCGAAACGAACTGGATGCCGGCGTTGTTGACGAGAATATCGACGGAGCCGAAAGCCTTTTCGCCATTGGCGATCATGGCGGCGATTTCGGCGGGCTTGGACATGTCGGCGGCGTCATAGAGCGCCTTGACGCCAAACTCCTTTTCGATGCCGGAGCGCTCGGTCTCGATGGCGGCGGAGTCGCCGAAGCCGTTGATGACGACATTGCAGCCTTCGGCGGCGAAGGCGCGGGCAATCGCCAGACCGATGCCCGAGGTGGAGCCGGTGACGACGGCGGTCTTGCCTTTAAGCGACATGAGAATCTCTCCAGATGCGACAATGGGCGGCAGACTATAATTTTTGCGCCGCGATAAACAGCCCTGCCGTTAGCCTAATATGTTTGCGCCGGCGCCAAGGCGGCTCGCGCCGCGTTATATTCGCGTCGCAAAAAATCCTCTGGTATAGAGAGCGCAAAATCCGCCGACAGGACGCCGCTCAAATGACCGAACATCGCTTTCCGCCGCTTTGCGAAACCGAAATCGCCGCCGAGCCGACGCCGCGCCGCAAAAGCGTCGCCGTGCGCGTCGGAGAGGGGCGCGGGGCCATACAGGTTGGCGGCGGCGCGCCCATCGTCGTGCAGAGCATGACCAACACCGACACTGCCGACATCGACGCCACCGTCAAGCAGGTCGCGGCGCTGGCGCAGGCCGGATCGGAGCTGGTGCGCATCACCGTGGATCGCGACGAGGCCGCAGCCGCCACGCCGAAAATCCGGGAAAAGCTGGACCGCATGGGCATAAATGTCCCGCTGGTCGGCGATTTCCACTATATTGGCCACAAGCTGCTGACCGATCATCCCGCCTGCGCCGAAGCCCTGGCCAAATATCGCATCAATCCCGGCAATGTCGGCTTCAAGGAAAAGAAGGACGGCCAATTCGGCGCGATCGTCGAACTGGCGATCAAGCATGACAAGGCGGTGCGCATCGGCGCCAATTGGGGCTCGCTCGATCAGGAGATGCTGACCGCGCTGATGGACGAGAATTCCAAAGCCGCCAATCCCGTCGACGCCCGCGCGGTGATGCGCGAGGCCATGACCCGCTCGGCGCTGCTGTCGGCCGAACGCGCCGAGGAAATCGGTCTCGCGCGCGACCGCATCGTCTTGTCGGCCAAAGTCTCCAATGTGCAGGACCTCGTCTCGGTCTATCGCATGGTGGCGCGCCGCTCGGATTACGCCCTGCATCTCGGCCTGACCGAGGCCGGCATGGGCTCGAAAGGCATCGTCGCCTCTTCCGCCGCGCTGGGCGTGCTGTTGCAGGAAGGCATTGGCGACACCATTCGCGTCTCGCTGACGCCGGAACCCCTAGGCGACCGCACCCTGGAAGTGCAGGTGGCGCAGGAAATCCTGCAAACCATGGGTTTTAGAACCTTCGTGCCGCTGGTCGCCGCTTGCCCCGGTTGCGGCCGCACCACTTCGACGGTGTTCCAGGAACTGGCCCGCGACATCCAGGCGATGATCCGCGAGCGCATGCCCGAATGGAAAAAGACTTATGCGGGGGTCGAGACCCTGAATGTCGCGGTCATGGGCTGCATCGTCAATGGCCCCGGCAAGTCCAAACACGCGGACATCGGCATTTCCCTGCCGGGAACCGGCGAGAGCCCGGCGGCCCCGGTGTTCATCGACGGCAAGAAGGTGAAAACCCTGCGCGGCGAGGGCATAGCCCAGGAATTTGAAAAGCTCGTCAACGATTATGTCGCGCAAAGGTTTGGCGGCAAATCGCAGGATACGGCGGCGGAATAGGCGGGAAAATCACCCCCCCGCCATGACCTGGCGAAACAGGCGCAACGCCACCAGGCCGCAGGCGAACAGCAGATAGAGCCGCAGGGCGGCCAGCCAGTTGCGCGAGGCCAGCGGCATGGGCGCCGGCGGCAGCGTGTCGAGCGCGGGCATGCGCCAGCCCGCGCGGGTTTCCCGGTCGTTTTCGCCGGCAGCCTTGCCCCCCGGCCGGGGCAGCAGAAACAAGGGCACGCCCAGGATCAGGCCGATCATCGCGCCGACCAGCAGGACGATGGCGACGCCCCGCCGGTCCTCGGCATGGGGGAAGACCACCGCCACCGTCATCAGCGCCGAAATCAGCATTTGCCCGCCCAGGGCCAGGCCGGTCACGGCGTTGCGGCCGCGACGGTTGATCCAGGGGCCGATCACCGCGCGGTCGTTGCACAGCAGCAGCAGGAACACGGTGGAACTGGGCAGCAGCACGCCGGCCAGCGCCTGGACGGCGTTGATGAAGGCGCCGATCGGCGCGTTGGGGATCGTCACCACGCCAGCGGCGAAGACGATCAGGCCGACATAGACCAGATAGAAAATCCTGGCCTCGCCGGGGGCCGCGCGCAACGAATGCCGCCGCGCCAGAATATCGCCGATGGCATAGGCGGTGGACAGGGTCACGGCGGCGGCGCCGATCAGGCAGGCGTCGATCAAGGCCAGCGCGAACATCACGCCCACAGCCGGGCCGGCAGTGCGGCCGAGCGCCGCCGCCAGCGCGCCGGCGTCGGTGAAATGGCCGAATTCCGGCCGGCCGGCGAAAGTCGCGGCGGCGATGGCCATGATCGCGCCGGCGCCGGCCAAGGCGAGAACGATGCCGAACCAGAGATCGGCGCGGGCGTAGCGCAGCACGGCGGCGGTAATGCCCTTGTCGATGACATAGCTTTGCTGGAAGAACAATTGCCAGGGGGCGATGACCGCGCCGACGATGGCGACGATCAGCAGCATGACTTCGTCGAATTTCGACGCGTCGGGCAGGTCCGGCGTGAACAGGTCATGGGCGATCCGCCCGATGGGCGGATGAACCGCGACCAGAATCGGGACGAGCAACAGGCTGCCGACGACCAGGGCCAGGGCGAAGCGCTCGAAACGACGGAAATCGCCGCTGGCGGCGCCCAGCAGCAGCAGCGCCGCCAGGCCGACGCCGAGCGGCCCCGGCGCGCCCAGATAGTTCAGCGCCAGGGAAATGCCGAAAAACTCGGTGACGATGGTCAGGGAATTGAGCACGAAAAGATCGACAATGGAAAAGGCGCCCAGAAACTGCCGAAACGCGCCAGGATCAGCCGGGCGTGGCCCACGCCGGTGACCGCGCCAAGCCGCAGCGCCATTTCCAGATTGAGATAGAGAATGGGAACGACCAGCGGCAGCAGCCAAAGCAGGGCCGTGCCGTGATTTTGCCCGGCCTCGGCGTAGACGCCATAGGCGCCGGCGTCATTGTCGCCGATCATCACGATCAGGCCGGGGCCGAGCACGGCGAGCATGAGGCTGGCGCGCCGTCGCCAGCCGCCGCTCCGCGCCTGCCGTTCCGGGCGGAACAGGCCGAAGGCGCCGTCTATGCCGGGAATGGAGCCAGGCCCGGCGGCGTCCCTCCTCGTATCCTGCGTTTCGATCATGACGCCTTTCCGGCCGGTCTCCGCGAGTCGCGACTCACCCACCGATGAACCCTGACCCGATATTGATGGTCATGGCCAGCACGGCATTGTTGTAAAGAAAGGACAATATACTATGCAGGGTGGCAAGCCGGCGCAGCGAGCGGCCGGTGATCGAGGCGTCGGCGGTGGCGCAGGCGACGCCGATGACATAGGAAAAATACAGGAAATCAGGGTAATCGGGGCAGGCGACGCCGGGAAAATCTATGCCGCCGCGCCATTTGCCCTGGTCGTCCGCCTTGGCGACGCGAAAAAACTCA
>CAWDOR010000042.1:0-6021 GCA_963804045.1 uncultured Alphaproteobacteria bacterium
CGGACCGCAGGGACAGCGCGCGCGCGATCGAGGCGATGAGCAGGGGGCGGCCGTTGACGCCGACGACAATGTCGGGGTTTTCGCGGCGGATCAGACGCGCCAGGTCGAGGGCGCGGGTCAGCGGGCGGAGATATTTGCCCCCGCCGCCGCCGCGCGGGCGATCCAGCGCGACGGTCTCCGGCGCCGGCAAATCGCCGTCCTTGATGGCGAAAACGCCGACGTCCGCGCCGCGCGCGGCCAGACCGGCGGCGAGCGCGAATGTGTGCTTCTCGGCCCCGCCGATGATCGGCGCATTGATGACGAACACGATTTTCATGTTCGGAGGCGAGTCCTGGGTCGCGGGCGCACGGGGCGTCATGACGCGCCTCCGTCCGACCAGGAGATGAAGCTTCGCAATCCCGAGGCGGCGAGCTTTCCTTGCCAGGACAGGCGCGGCGCGGCGATCTTCTCGCCGAAGCGCGGCGACACCCAGCCGCCGTCGAGCGTGGCGAGGCCGCAACGGATTTCGACCTCTCCCGGCGTGTCGAAACGCAAATGGGCGAGCGCTGCGCCCTCCCGGGCGATGGCGAAGCCCCTCTCGTCGGGCGTGACGCTCAGGCCGGCGGCGAATTGGAAAACCAGTTCGCAGGGGCTGTCGATGGGCGCGGGCAGCAGCCGGTCGAGGATTTCGACGCCGTTGGGCGTGGCCGTCACGGCGCGCTGGTGCTCGACGCCGAAGCGCGCGACATAGCCGTCATGGCGGGCGACGAGCGACCAGTCGGGCAGGGGACGGACCGTCTCCAGCCGCGCCTTGGCCTTGTGCGACCAGTTGAAGGGGCCGGAAATCAAGCTTTGATCGACGCCGGCGATGTTCAAGGTGTTGTGGGCGCGCGTGCCGCGAAACCAGTCGCGCCAGCTTTCGCCGGAATGATAGAGATAGGTGCCGGGATCGACCAGAATCGGCTGGTCGTCGAGCGACAGGATGAGCGCATTGGCGTCGGCGTGGCCATGAGCGGCGATGGAGAGATAGCCGAGCGGGCCATGGTCCATGACCAGGAAAAGATTTTTGCCGGCGCGGCGCTCCCGCACGACGGAAAAGCCGCCGTCCGAAAATGTTCGCAAGCCCAGAGGCGGCTCGCGGCGAAGGCTTGGCGCGCCGAACACGGCCTCGCGGATCTGGCTGCGCTCCAGCGGGTCGGGAAGGCCGCTGGACGCGTCGAGCGCGCCGGCGACGCCCGCCGCGACCGATGCGGGAAAACGAGGCTCGTCCAGGCCGGGGACGGTGAGGCAGCGGCCCTCGTCGTCATCGCCAATGGCCGGCGTGACGCCTGAGCCGTCGGCCAGCCAGGCGATGCAATCGGCGAAGCTCGCGAGGCGGTCGCGCGCGGGCGCTGAAAACTCCAGACCGCCGGCGCGCGCGGCGAGCACGGCGAGCAGCAGCGCCTCGGCGGCGAAGGCCCCATAGGTCGGCGATTGTTCGGCGCTGGCGCCGTCGGGCAGGATTTGCGCCAGCGTCTCCCGTTCCAGCGCTTTTTGCGCGGCTTCGGCGATGGGCCGGGCCGAGGGCAGGTCGGGCAGCGCCCTGGCGATCAGATAAACGCCCAGAAGTTCGAGAATCAGGTGGTTGTTGGCGGAGCTGAAGCGCGAGGGATAGCGGCGCAGCCAATAGAGATGGGCGGCGAGGATGGCGCGCAGCCTTTGGCCGGCGGCGGGCGTCAGCTTGTCGGCGCAGAGCGAGGCCGCGAAGATCAGCGAAATCGCGCGCAGCGCCAGCTCGATGCCGCTGTTCCAGCCGACGCCCCGGAAAGGCGGATTCGCCGCGCTCCAGCTTTCGATCGCCGTCTCAATGGCGCGGAGCGCGTCGGCGTCGGACCACAGCGCCACGGAAATGGCCAGCGGTTGCAGAAATTGCAGCCGGTTGGCGTCCCAGACATATTTGACGTCGCCCAAATGGCGTTCGTGGCGATAGGAAATGTCGAAACAATAGGCGTCTGACCACAGGCCTCCGCTGACCGGATCGAGACGCCAGAAGTCGAGGGGAAACAAATCGTCGGGCGCCCGCTTCGGCCAGGCCAGGCCATGAATTTCGAGATGGCCGTCGAGCAGGCGCCGTGTCGCCTCCCGGACCGCCGCCTGCATCTCGGGCGTCGCATTCGCCAGGACGGCTTGTTTCAGGAAGGGCAGGGCCGGCGCCGCTCCGGCCGAGGAAAAATCCTCCCAGCCATGACGGCGGCGCCGCGAGATGGATTTCTTGCCGAGTTCGGCGACGCGATGGACGAGTTCGGGCGCATTCATGTTTCGCAGTCGGTGGAAATACCACTTCAAGGGCTGCATCGTTTCTCCTCGTGATCGGTCTTGCCGCCTGACGTCGGCGAAGGAGCGGAAATTGTTTAGGCGACTGAAAAAAACTGGTGGGAATGGCGTGGCCGGACCCGGCCGACGAACTGCGTTTCAGCTTTTGATTTATCAGCCTTATTTACGCGCGGCCACCCATACGAAATCATTGACGAGCAATTTTTTGCACAGTTTGCGGAAGTGGCGGCGCGTCGTCTGGCGGCGGATCAACTTCCGTTCAGCCGCATCGATCGACATCTGGTAGCGCAGGAAGGTTTTGGAGGCGAAAGTCACGCCCTTGCGATTGAAAACGGCGGCGATGTCGCGAAAGCCGGCGTCGCGCGCCAGCGCATGGATCGACAGATGGTCCGGTTCGCACAGATGCATGAACACGGCGCGGTCGAAGCCGAAAACGCTGGAGACGTCGGCGGGCCCCGCCGAGCGGTGCGGCGCGCGCAGAATATAGCGTCCGCCGGGCGCCAGCACGGCGCGAATTTCCTGGAGATGGCGGGCGTGATCGTCGGGATGGAGATGTTCGAAAACCTGATCGGAAATCACGACATCGACCGACTCGGGCGCCACGGTTCGCGACAGATGCACCGCATCGGCCTGAATCCAGCGGACGCCCTCCTCGCTGGATTCAGGCTTTTCGCCACGCTGGTCCGTGACTTCGGAGGCGAAACATTCATTGCCCTGGCGCGCCAGATGGCGGATCAGAAAGCCGTGGCCGCTGCCGATTTCCAGAATTCTGTGGCCGCGCCCGACCAGCCGGCTCCAGGCCTGCAAGTCGGCGGCGTCGGCGGCGGGCGGTTCCGCGGCGTTGAGCCAGGGCAATTCCCGGTAAAGCCGTCCATAGGCCTGTTCGAACAGGCTGGCGCGCGCCTCCGGCGCGGAACGCAGCAAGAGATCGGTCAGCTCGCCTTCGAGCGCGGCGTGAGCCTTGGCTTCGGCGAGGCCGACCCCGTCGCCCCAGATGTCCCGATAGCGTCTGACGATTTCCTCTTCGGCGAGCATGCCGAGCAGGTTCGAACGATCCGGCGTCAAGCTTTGGCGATCCATCGTCTCGTCCCGCAAAATGGGTTCATTCGACAGCGGCGGCTTGGCCGCCGCGCAACGGGACGCGCGCCGTCAGCCGCGCGATCAAGGCCTCATAGCGATCCGCCATGCGGCTGAAGGAAAAACCTTCGACCGATGGACGCGCCTGGGCGGCCAGTTCGGCGCGGCGATCCGGGCGCGCCATTTGCGCGAGGCAATCGACGAAATCGCCAATATCCCCGGACCTGTAGAGCAGGCCATTGGAGCCGCTCCCGACGATCTCGGAGACGCCGCCGACGTCGGAGCTGACGACGGGGACGCCGCAGGCGAGGAACTCCAGCACGGCGAGCGGAAAGGTCTCGATGGTGCTGCACATGACGCCGACGTCGCAAGCGCGCATGAAGCTCAGCGCATCCCCCTGTTCGCCGGCGAAACGCACATGATCGGTCATGCCGGTCGCCGCGACCCGCGCCTGGACCAGCGGCAGCGTCGGCCCGTCGCCGACCAGCAGCGCCTTGACGGCAAGCCCGCGCGCCCGGGCCGCCGCGACGGCGTCGACCAGCTCGACATGATTCTTTTCTTCGCGAAAGGCGGCGACATGGCCGAGCAGAACATCGTCGTCGCCAATGCCGAAACGATGCCGCAGGTCTTTACGCGCCGCCGCGCCGAGCGGCTGGTCCGGCGCATCGACGCCGTTCCGGATGATCTCCGCCGCGCGAGGCGCCACGCCGCGCGCGGTCCAGATGCGGCTCTGGTTTTCGCTGACATAGACCAGCATGTCGCATGAGCGCGCCGCGAGCTTGAACAGCCGCTCCAGATGGCGCTCGAAATCCTGCATATCCGTCGAATGAAATATGCAGACGATTTTGGCGCGCGTGCCGAGAAGCAGCCGGACGACCACGGCGACGATCATCGGCGTCTGGTTGATGGCGACGATGACCTCGGGTTTTTTTCGGCGAAACAGTCGCCAGACGGCGAGCCAGCCGCCGAGTTGCGACAGGCCCCGGATGTTCAAGAAGCGCGCGCCCTGGGCGCCGGGCGTGCGCAAAAGCGCTTCGGAGCGGGCCGAGCCATGCAGCACCAGATCGGAGGCCAGTCCGCGCGCCGCGAGTTCGGCCCGCAGCCGCGTAGCGTGGAGCTCGGCGCCGCCGATTTCCAGGCCCGAGCCGAAAAACATGATCTTGGCGGCGCTGTCAGCCATGGGGAACGCCATCGCTCAGCATCCGCCCCTGTCCGCGAAAATTCCAGGCGTCCAGCAGTTGCGCGGCGATCCGGCTCCAGGCCAGAGGCGCGGCGGCGGTCTCGGCGCCGGCGCGAAATTTTTCCGCCTCGGCGAGCATGGACTCGATCGCATCGGCCAAAGCCCGCGCATCGCCCGGCGGGACCAGGATCCCATCGACGCCATCGCGAACCACGTCGATCAAACCGCCGGCGCGCGAGGCCACGACCGGGCGGGCGTTGGCGAAAGCCGCCGAGGCCACGCCGCTCTGCGTCGCGTCGGTATAGGGAAGAACCACGATCTGCGCGCGCTGGAGTTCCGCGATCGCCGCGGCGGGCGTCAAAAATTCCCGCCGCGTTTCGACGCCGCGCGTCGCCGCGATGCGCTCGCCGAGCCGGCTCAGTTCCGGTCCGTCGCCAGCCAGGATCAAAGTGAACGCGGTCTGGCGCGCATTGAGCAGATCGACGGCGTCGAGCAGGATCTCCAGCCCCTTATACGCCTCCATCCGTCCGAACATCAGCAGGCTGCGGGTTTCGCATTGCCGTTTCTGTTCGGGCCGGGGCGCCAGAATCTCGCCATGGACGGTGACGACGATGGGTCGGTCGGCGCCCAGTTCGGCGATCAACTGGCCGCGGCAAAAACGCCCGTGGACGTGGAACAGGCTGGCCGCCGCGCGAATGTCGCGGCGGTTGCGCGCATTGGCGATCACCCAGTCGGTGTCGGCGCCCGAATGCGGCTTGGGATCGTGCACGGTGAGCGCGATGGGCATGACCCGGCGCAGCAGGCGAACGACCCAGGCGGTGACATTGTCGATTTGTTCCTGCACGCTAAGCAGCGTTGGACGAAACAGCAGGATGCGCCAGACAATCGCGATTGTCGCACGCAGCTCCTCCAGGCGGCTGCGCGCCGAAAATTCGAACATGCGCAGGCTGGCGCGCGCGGTCGCCGTGAGCCATTCGTCGCATTCCTTGCGCCGATTGTCGCGGTTGACGATCAGCAGAACCTCCCGGCTTGCCGACAGGGCGATGGCCAGACGCATCGCATATTCGGCAAAATGCGGCGCAAAGACAACGAGTTTGTCGGTCGGGGCGCCGGGCGCGCGGTCATGCCTGCTTGCAAAATCGTTCCTTGGCGGCAATGGCGAGACGCGCCTTGCCCTCAGCGCTCAAAAACAGCCAATAGCATAAGCCGCCAAATCCCGCAGCGTAAACCACGCAGGAAACAAAGGTCGTGATTAACGTCGGCGGTCCCAGCAGATTGCCGAGCGTTTTCGCCGCATAGGCGGCGGCCAGGGCGACGAAAGCCGGCGCGATGTCGCTCAAGCGCCCGGGAATGAAGCCCAGAACCCTGGAGACATAGGCGAAACGCAGAATATTGGTAAGCGCGAAAGCCAGGGCCACGGCGCTGGCCGCGCCAATCTGGCCGAAGCCGGGGATCAGCAAACGGCACGACAG
>CAWDOR010000043.1:0-16599 GCA_963804045.1 uncultured Alphaproteobacteria bacterium
TGCGAGGACAAGTCCTTCGCTTGATTAATGCAAACGTGACCAAATCTTCCGGCGGGTCGGGCGGCGAAGGCGGTCGCGGCCTCAAGACCCGCGTGAAAACAGCGCGCAAGCGCACGCTGTCCTCGACGCTCTGGCTCTCGCGCCAGCTCAACGATCCCTATGTCGCCCGCGCCAAGCGCGAGGGCTTTCGCTCCCGCGCGGCGTTCAAGCTGGTGGAGATCGATGAAAAATATAACCTGTTGAAGCCCGGCCAGCGCATCGTCGATCTTGGCGCAGCGCCGGGCGGCTGGTCGCAGGTCGCGGCGAAAAAGGTCAAATCCGCCGAGGGCAGGGGCAAGGTGGTCGGCATCGACCTTCTTGACATTGAGCCTATTCCGGGCGTCGCATTCGCCGTCCAGGATTTTCTCGCGGAGGACGCGCCGGAATTGTTGAAAACCATGCTTGGCGGCGAGGCCGATGGCGTGATTTCCGACATGGCGGCCAATACCACCGGGCACAAGGCCACCGATCACCTGCGCATTGTCCATCTCGGCGAGCTCGCAGCGGCTTTCGCCGGCGAGGTCTTGGCCCCCGGGGGGTATTTCCTGTGCAAATTGTTCCAGGGCGGCGAGACCGGCGAACTGGTCACCCAGCTTAAGCGTGACTTTGCACTGGTGCGCCATGTCAAGCCGCAGGCCAGCCGGGCCAATTCTTCCGAGCTTTACGTGTTGGCCACCGGTTTTCGTGGGGCGAAATAAAAAAACCCGGCCAAGTGGGCCGGGTTTTTATGGGCGGGGTTTGGATATCCGATCCGGAAAGGATCAATATTTAGCGACGACCGGAGCCGCTTCCGGGACGCCGAACTTGTAGGCGACGCCGACGCGGAAGGTATTGTCGGTCTTGGCCACGCCGTAATTGGTGGCGACAACCAAAGCGTTGAAGTTGGTCGAGACGATGCTCTTGTTGACTTTGCCAAAGTCGTAATAACGATACTCGGCGCGCAGGGTCCAGTTCGGCAGGAAGGCATATTCGACGCCGCCGCCGATGTCATAGCCGGTGCTATTGCCGTCGAAACCGACGCCGCCGATATAGTTGCGGGTGTCGGTGAAAGCGACGCCGCCGATGGCGTAAATCAGAACCTTGTCGAGGGCGAAGCCCAGGCGGCCATTGATCGAGGCCAGCAGGTTCTGCTGGAACTTCAGGGCGCCGTTGGTCTGGCTGACGCCAAGGCCTTGCACGTCGCCTTCGAGGCCCAGCACGAAGCTGTTGAACTGCTTGTTATAGCCGACGAAACCGCCGCCGAGGATGGAGCTGCCGTTCAGCGTGGTGGAGGCTGCGGGAAGTCGAGAACTTGCTCGAACCCCAGACGCCGCCGAGATCGGCGCCGACATAGAAGCCGGTCCAGTCATAAGCGGCGATGATCGGCAGGGCCGGGGCCGATTTGGTGCTCGGCAGGTCGGCCGCCAGCGCCGGAGCGGCGAGGATGAGAGCGGCAAGAGCCGGGACAAGATGTTTCAACATGGGGGTTTTCCTTCGCCTTCAGAAAAGTCAGGGCCGGTGAATTCGACCAACCCCGATAAAATTCAATAGCTAACATATGGGGAAACGAAGGCGCCGCCAACTGGCTCGATGGTCCGTCGATTGAGTTTTTTGGCGCCGTGACCAAAATGTCGCAGCGTCAAGACGGATCGGGCGCATGGCCGTGGCCGCTGAGTGTTTCGTCGGCGCGGCGCGCAAACGCAGGACTGCGACGCGGAAGGCGAGCAAATCGGAGGGACAATACGCAATAAAAAACCCGGCCAAGTGGGCCGGGTTTGCATAGGCTGGGTTTTGTTTTCCGATCCGGGAAGGATCAATATTTGGCGACGACCGGAGCCGGCTCTCCGCCGAACTTGTAAGCCAAGCCGAGGCGGAAGGTGTTGTCGCTCTTGGAGAAGCTCGTGCCGGGAACGACGGCGACATTGACGAGCGGACCCGGGAAGCTCTTCGAGCCGAAGTCGTAATAGCGATATTCGGCGCGCAGCAGCCAGTTCGGGAAGATCGCATATTCGACGCCGCCGCCAACGTCGAAGCCGGTGGTGTTGTCGCTGAGATAGCCGGCGCCGATCGAATGACTGGTGTCGGTGAAGGCGACGCCGCCGATGGCGTAAATCAAAGTCCGGTCGAAGGCGTAGCCGAGACGGCCGTCGACCGAGGCGAGCAGACCTTCGCGGGTCGTCAGGACGCCGCCGGTGGCGGGGATGCCTGCGGACGACTTGATGCCGACGCCGTTGACATTGCCTTCAAGGCCGATCACCAGATTGCCGAACTGCTTGTTATAGCCGGCGTAGCCGCCGTAAAAACCGTTGGAGAAGCGGTCCCTGACGACGCCGCCGGCTGTGTTCAGGCTACCCGTCCCCCAGATCACGCCGCCATCGAAGCCGAGATAGAGGCCAGTCCAGTCATAGGTCGCGGCGACCGGCAGATAGGGCGCGGATTTGGTGCTCGGCAGGTCGGCGGCGAGCGCGGGAGCGGCGAGGGCCAAAGCGGCGAAGGCGGGAACGAGACGTTTCAGCATGTGCATCTTCCGGGTCTGGAGGGCGGAAAGGCGCGTCAACTCGGACAACGCCATAATACTCAAGACCGAAGCCTAGGTTGGCGGACCGGCGCCGCCAACAAGATTAACGCCGGGAAAGCCAGTTTTTTCTACGCCGTGACCAAAATGTCGCAGTGCGTCATGCGGGATCGGCGGGGTGAGAATGGCCGCTGAGCGCCGCGCCGGCATCGGGACGCAGTTTCAGGAAAACCAGCGCCGACAGGGCGGATATCGCGGCCACGGCGAAAAAGGCCCACGGGAACTGACCCGCGCCCAGCGCGCCGCCGGAGTACGCCCGGCTGGCCTCCAGAGCGCCAGCGGCGGTGGAGACCCCGGTGGAGAGCGCCAATTGCTGGGCGACCGCGTAAAGGCTGGTGGCCTTGCTTAGCTTGTCTTGCGGCACTTCGGCATAGGCCAGCGCATTAACGGCGGTGAATTGCAGGGAACGGAAAAAGCCGCCGGCGAACAGCACGGCCATGATCAGCATTTGCGGCGTCGCGGCGCTGAAAAACCCCGCGCCGGCGAGAAAAGCCGAGGAGAGCAGGGCATTGGCGATCAGCACGCGGCGGAAGCCAAAGCGTTGCAGCACAGAGGAAGCCGCGCCCTTCATCACCAGCGCTCCGGCAGTGGAAACGAAAGTGGTGAGTCCCGACTGGAATGGCGACATGCCGAAGCCCAGTTGCAACAGCAGCGGCAGCAGGAAGGGCGTGGCGCCGACGCCAATGCGGAACAGCGAGCCGCCAATCACGCTGGCGGCGAAAGTCGGCAAGCGAAACAGGCTCAGGTCGAGAATAGGGTTGCTGGTCGCGCGGGCGTGTCGCCAATACAGCGCCACGCAACAAGCGCCGAACAGGATCAGCGCCAGCGTCCCGTCCAGAGGCAAAAAGCCGCGCCCCAAAATCGTCAGGCCAAAAATCAGGCTCGACAGGCCGAGACCGGAAAGCACGAAGCCGCCCGCGTCGAATTTCGGCGGCGTTTCCTCACGGAACTCGCCAATATAGAGGCTGACAAGGATCATCCCCAAAACGCCGATCGGCACATTGATCCAAAAGTTCCAGCGCCAGTGCAGAAAGGTGGAGATGAAGCCGCCGACCGGCGGGCCGAGCATGGGGCCGACCAGAGCGGGAATAGTCAGATAGGCCAGCGCCCGCACCAATTCGCTGCGCTCCACTGTGCGCATCAGCGCCAGCCGGCCGACCGGCGCCATCATCGCGGCGCCGCTGCCCTGGACGATTCGGGCCGCGACGAATTGTGGCAGGCTGCTGGACAGGCCGCAAAGAATCGAACCCAGGGTGAAGACGAAAATCGCCGTGCGGAACACGGTGCGCGCGCCAAACCGGTCGGCGGCCCAACCTGAGGCGGGAATGAACAGCGCCTGGGCGAGCAGATAAGAGGTCATCGACAGTTTGAGCGCAATCGGGTCCTGATGCAGATCGGCGGCTATGGCCGGCAGGGAGGTGGACACGATGGTCGAGTCCAGATTCTCCATGAACAGGGCGCAGGCGACGATCAGCGGCGTAAGGGCGAAGGGGCGCAACAGGGCAATCCGGAGGAATCGGGAGCGCTCTTCTTAGACTTGCTGCGCGGCTTTGCCAAAATGCCGGCTTTTGCTTGAACGGCGGATTTTTCCGCGCAACCCGCCCAGTTTGGCCAGTCTGTCGATGAGCCCGTAGACGAAAATCTTGGCTGCGGGGCGCAGCCGCGCCAGAAAAAGGCCGGCCAAGGCGCCGCGCCAGCCGAGCGCGAGGAAATGTCCGCCCATGGCCACGGCGCCGTCGGCGAAAACCAGCTTATAGGCGTCGCCCGGCGGCAGGAAGTCGAAACGGGTCACACCGGAGGCGGCCAGCGTTTCGAACAGTTTGACCGTCAGCGCATGGCCTGGCGCGGCTTCGGCGATCTCGGGATCGTAGGCGCCGATCAGCGAGCGATAGACCGTGCCGGCGCGCAGGCCGACTTCCACCGAAACCAGTCTTTCTCCGGCCCATAGCCGATGCGCGACCAGGGCGCCGCTTTCGGCAAGGGCCAGCAGACCCTCGACCGAACCCGGCGCCGACAGGGCGGCGCTGTAGCGGCGACGGCGTTTCAGCCAGACACGCTTGAACTCCAGCGCCTGACGCACGGCTTCCCGCCGGCCGGCGGCATGATCGGCGCATTCAAGCCGAAGCGGGCCCAAAGCGCTGAGTTTTTTCATCCGCCGTTCAATGCTGCGCCGGCGGCGCGGCGCCACGCCCAGATCGACATAGGGCGCCGCGCCGTCGGCGGCGCGCGGGCCGTTCAAAGCCAGGCCGCAAGCGGCGAGCGCGCTGTCGGCGCGCAGCCGCCCCAGCGCGATCAGATCGACATCGGTCCAGCCGCGCATTTCCTCCAGCGCAGCTGCGAGCCAGTCGGGCCGGCGCGGATCGGGCAGGGCCAGGGCGTCGCCATATTGCGCCAGGGGCTCGCCGAGCCAGCAGACCACGCGGGCGCCCAGCAGGCGATGGATCTGCAAGGGCAGCAGCAGCACCAGGCGACCGTTTTCCCGGACCGCGACCAGCCTGGGCGCCGCATCGGGGCCGACGGTCCCGCGCCAGGCCGGCGTCTGAAAGCCGGTTCGCTCCGGCGTGGCGCGCTCCAGCGCGCGCCAGTCGGGGACCAGGCTTTCGATCGCCGCCAGCGAATCCAGCGTGCGGACTTTAAGGCCCGACGTCTTCATCGCGCCACGCGATAGGGCTCGATATCGACAAAGCCGTTTTCGGCGCGAGGGTCGACGCGGAAATCCACGGTCAGATCGAGCCGCGCGGGGCGCCGCCGCGCCAATTGTCCGGTCAGCGCCTTGTGGGCGCCCGCCAAAGCGAATTTGGCCAGGGCCCCCGCGCCGCGCGTATCGCGCGGCAGGTCGCGGCGGGTCCAGGGCCGCAGCAGGCCATTGGCGTAGTCCACGGCATAGCCGGCGCGCAAGGCGTCGGTCCAATGCTCGGTTGTGAAGGAAATGTTCAGGCAGTCGCCATTGACCACGCGATGCGGGCAGGCGCGCGGCCAATGCGCCCAGTCGCCGGGGACCATGTCGAGCACGGCGGCGTCGCGGTCAAAACTCGGGTCGAAGGGCAGTCCGGTGTCGCGGTCGCGCTTGAGGACGATGTTTTCCAGCGCCTCCTGCGGCAGGAAGGGGGCGCGGGCGGGATAGACATAGGCGCGCTTTTGGCCGCGAATGTGCCAAAGGCTCTGGCCGGGCATGTCGCTGTGGCAGGCCACGGCCATGTTGGGGGAGGAAACCAGCACGCTCATCGACCGGCGGTAGGATTTGTGGCTGGGAATATAGGCGTCGATTTCGCCGAAGATGCGGTCGAGCATGTCGCCATAGGCCGGATCGGTCTCATGGACGCGACGCAGATGCAGCCAGATATTGCCCTTGGCCACCGCCTCGAAAATTTTGGCGCCGGACAGATCGCCAAGATCGCCTTCGCGCCAAAGATGGGGATCGACCGCGTCGCGCGCCATGGTGTTGACATGGATGTTTTCGCGCGGCGTGGCGTCGATCAGGCGGATCAGCGCGGCATCGGAAAACAGGGGCGAATGGTGCAGATTATGGCGCATGCCGCGCGGCTGGCGGCCAAAGGCCTCGGCGTCGCCGTCGCGCCATTCGAGCAAATTCTGGGTCATGAAGGCCTCCTTTTAGGGGCGGAGGCATTCTGCCCGAAAACCTCGGGAAAAGGAGAAAAGCCTTAAGAAATGGTAAGCCGTTTAGCTTAACGCGAAATGGGCGCGGGTCTCGCGCAACTTGCCGCGCGCCGCCTGGGCGAAAAAGCCGAGGGTGCGGCGCATCTTCCAGGGCAGGGCCTCGCCGGTGGACATTTCCCGCAATTTTCGGCTGCGCGCCAGGGACTGCGCGTCCGCCGCGATCTTGAGCCGGTCGCCATAGAATTGCGCGAGTTTTTCCGCGCCCATGCCCGGCGTTTGCAGCCAGAGCGGCGCATGGACGGCGAGGCGCTCGACGTCGGAAAAGACTTTGTCGAGACCGGACCCGGAGGCCGGACAGGCTGTGCCAAAGGCGTCGCCGATGAGCGCCACGCCGGACCTCTCGACATTGCGCATGCGATAGAGATCGACCGGGCGCATGGCGGCGGCCTGATCGACCGCGACCGGGCCGAACATGCGCTCCAGGCCTGGAATGAGCGCCCGCAGCGCGGTTTGCGGATCGGCGCGGAACGCCGTTGCGACGGGATCGCCGATGTCGCGATAAAGGAACAGATTGGCGCGCATCGCCTCGCCAATCGGGAACAAGGAGAGATAGGCGTAGCGATCGCTGGGTCTTTCGGCGAACCAGGTCAGGGCCGGGAAGGGGAAAGCGCCGGAGACCGGGCGCGCGTCGAATCCGACCGAGAGGGAATGTCCGGCGAAAATGGTTTCGCGGCTGTAGCCAAGCTTTTCCGCCATGGCGGCGCCGGGGCCGGTCGCGATCACAACCAGCCGGGCGGTCAGAACCGTGCCATCGGCAAGTCGCAAGCGCTGTACATCGTCGCTGGCGTCGATCTCGGCGACCCGGGACTCGACGAAATGAACTTTAGGCTCGGCGTGGGCGGCGCCGCGCAAAGCCTCCACGAGGGCGGGGTAGCGGTAATTGCGGTTGCCGCTGCCTGCGCGTTCGACAATCTGGCCCCGCCGCGCCACCCAGACTTCCGGCTCCAGGGTCATGACCGGCGCCAGCACAGAGTCGAGATCGATGGTCCGGACCTGTCCCCATTGCGCTGGAGTGAGCTTTTCGGCGCGAAAATCCTGGACGTGCGGCGGGCGCGGGTCGATCAGCGCGACGTCGACGCCTTTTTGCGCGAGAACGCGGGCCATGGCGGCGCCGGCGGCGCCGGCTCCGACGATGGCGACGGAAAAGTCTTGACGATCGGCGATCATGTCGGGAGCCTCATTCTTCAAGATAAATACGCCTTCAACAGGCAAAAGGTGTTAACGGCGCGGATAGAGTTTGAAACAAGGTAAAAAGGTGCTAGAAGCGCCCGCCAACTCACCTGCGATGCGCCGCCCGCACGGGCCAGGCGCGAATCCCGCCATTAACCGGAGCTGGCCAATGATCGACCGCCCAGATCGGACCCAAATTCCCGTTCTGACCGAAGCGTTGACGTTCGACGACGTCCTTCTGCGTCCAGGCCATTCGGAAGTCATGCCCACCGGCGTGAATGTCGGCACGCGCTTGACGCGGGCCATTTCCCTCAATCTGCCAATCATGTCCTCGGCCATGGACACCGTGACCGAGGCGCGTCTCGCCATCGCCATGGCCCAGGCCGGCGGAATCGGCGTCATCCACCGCAATCTCGAGCCGGAACAGCAGGCGGAGGAAGTTCGCCGGGTGAAGCGCTACGAAAGCGGCATGGTGGTCAATCCGATCACCATTTTCCCCGACGAAACCTTGGCCGATGCGCTGGCGCTGATGAGCCGCCACTCGATCTCCGGCATTCCCGTGATCGAGCGCGGGCCGGAGGGACGCCCTGGCAAACTGGTCGGCATTCTCACCAATCGCGACGTCCGCTTTGCCGAAAACCGCGCGCAGCCGGTGTCGGAGCTGATGACGAAAAAACTGGTCGTCACCACCACCGAAGGTTTCAACAAGGACGAGGCGCGGCGGCTGCTGCATCAGCATCGCATCGAAAAGCTGCTGGTGGTCGACGGCGATTACCGCTGCGTGGGCCTGGTGACGGTCAAGGATATCGAGAAAGCCACCCAGCATCCGGAAGCTTGCAAGGACGATGCCGGCCGTCTGCGCGTCGCGGCCGCCTCTACGGTCGGCGACAAGGGATTCGCTCGCGCCGAAGCCCTGATTGATGCGGGGGTGGATTGCATCGTCATCGACACCGCCCATGGCCATTCGCAACAGGTGCTCGACCAGGTGGCGCGCATCAAGAAAATTTCCAACAGCGTCGGCGTGATCGCCGGCAATATCGCCACCGCCGAAGGCGCCCGCGCGCTGATCGACGCCGGCGCCGACGCCATCAAGGTCGGCATCGGCCCTGGTTCGATCTGCACCACCCGCATTGTCGCCGGCGTCGGCGTGCCGCAGCTCACCGCGGTGATGGAGGCCGCCAGCGAGGCGCGCAAGGCCGGCGTTCCCGTGATCGCGGATGGCGGCATCAAATATTCCGGCGATCTGGCCAAGGCGATCGCCGCCGGCGCCGATGTGGTGATGATAGGCTCGCTGCTCGCGGGCACGGAAGAAGCGCCCGGCGAGGTTTTCCTCTACCAGGGCCGCTCATTCAAGAGCTATCGCGGCATGGGCTCGGTCGGCGCCATGGCGCGCGGCTCGGCCGATCGCTATTTCCAGCAGGATGTCCGCGACGCCTTGAAACTGGTGCCCGAGGGCATCGAGGGCCAAGTGCCCTATCGTGGACCGGTCGGTCCGATTCTGCATCAGCTCTCCGGCGGGTTGCGCGCCGCCATGGGCTATGTCGGCGCGGCCACCATCGCCGAATTCCAGCAGAAGGCGCGGTTTGTCCGCATCACCAATGCGGGCCTGCGCGAAAGCCATGTGCATGACGTGGCCATCACACGTGAAAGTCCGAACTATCCGACGGGGCTGTGAGCCGGATCGTTTTGCTTCGCCATGGGCCGGTCGCCTGCGACCGGCCATTTTTGCCGGATCGCGCCGCCTTTCTCGACTATTGCGCCGCCTACGAAGCCGCGCCGTTGGCGCCGGGTCGGCCGCCGGACGAGCTGGCCAAAATTTGCAAGGGCGTCCGCCTGTTCGCCAGCACGGCGCCGCGCGCCAGGGAAACCGCGTTGCGTCTGGCGCCGCGGGGCGACTGGCGTTTCGATGCGATCTTCGCCGAAGAACCCATGGTTGCGCCCGAATGTTTTGGGCGCTGGCCTATTCCAGTCTGGTTCGCGCTGGCGCGGGGCCGCGAGAGCTGGGCGGCCGACGCCGGGCCCCAGCGGCAGGCGTTGGGCGAGCGCGCCGAAACGGCCGCGCGCCAGCTGAGCGACGCCGCGCCAAGCCTGCTGGTCGGACACGGCTGGTTTAACCGCGCCATTGCGGCGGCGCTGGCCGCCGAAGGTTATCGCGCGGCAAAGCCCGCGCCGCCTTGGGTCGTCGGCAGGGCTTGGGGCGCGCAAAGTTTCTGGCGCACGTCATGTCCTCAAGGGCGCGGCGAAATCCCGAGGAGGCGCTGGTCATGCTCGGGCGGAGCGGCTAACGTGCCGCGCCCGTCAGCCAAGAGCCGGCCATGATCTACGATTGCTTCACCTTCTTCAACGAACTGGATATTCTCGACATTAGGCTCCATGAAATGGCCGCCGCTGTCGATTTCTTCGTCCTCGTCGAAGCGCGCCAGAGTTTTCAGGGCCGCGATAAACCGCTTTATTTCCAGGAAAACAAGGCGCGCTACGCCAAGTTCGCCGAAAAGATCATCCATGTGGTTTGTGACTTTCCGTCGGAAGTCGTGGCGCTATATCCCCATGCCGCCTCGCCGGCCTGGGCGCGGGAGTATTTCCAGCGCGATCAGATCGCACAGGGACTGAAAAACGCCCGGCCGGATGATCTGATCATCGTCTCCGACGTCGATGAGGTCATCGCCGCGGAGCGACTTCAGACGGCGGTTCGCGAACGCCGCCCAGGCGATCTCACAGTGTTTCCAATGGCTTTCTACCGCTATGCGCTCAATCGCCGCGTGAAAGACGAAATCTGGGATATCGGCCCGCGCATGCTTGAGTTCCGGCATTTCAACACGGCGCAGGACGTCCGCAATATCGCCCATTATGCTTCGTCGCTCCTCAAAAAAATCGGCCTGTGGCGGGCTCATGTGCGACGGCGCAACCGTCGGCGCTGCGGCATAGATTGCGCAATCCGCGCAGTTGACGACGCCGGCTGGCATTTTTCCTCGCTTGGGGCCTGGATGGACTACAAGCGGAAGCTGGACGCCTTCGCCCACGAGGAGGAGAAGGGCAAGGCCGCCTATCTCGATGAAAGCCGTTTCATGGAAACCGTGGAAACCACCACCGAACAGGTTCCGCTCGCGGAAATGCCCGAATATGTGCGCCGCAACCGGGAAAAGTTCGCGCAATTCCTTGCGGACGCCTGACATCGCTTAATTCCCTGGAAGGATTTGAAATGCCGGTCGTCGCCAATCCTTGGGAGGATATCACCGTCGCCTTGGTCCATTTCAACACCCCTGCGGCGACCGCGCTCTGCTTGTCCTCAATGCTGCCGGTGCTTCGCGCCGCACGGCCCTGCGGCTTTCGCATCGTTGTCGTCGATAATCGCTCCGAAGTTGCAAATTTCGAGAGGCTAAAGGCGGCCGTCGAAGCTCTGGCGGCGCCGGAAATCCTCCTCGTGCGCAATTGCATCAACGCCGGTTTCGGGCTGGGCTGCATGACGGCGCTGAATTTTTCCGCCGGGCGCTTCATCGCCTTCGTCAACAGCGACACTCAATTCGACAGCGATTGCTTCTCTCCGCTGATCGCCTGGCTCGAAGCCCATCCCGACATTGGCGTCATCGGCCCGCAGCATTTCTCCGAATCCGGCGTCGCCGAACGCTCCTATGGATTCAATGAAACGCTGGCTTCGCGGTTGGGAAAACGGCGCAAATTCGACGCCGCGACCCTCCCGACGGCGCCCATTGACGTCGATTACGTCTTTGGCGCCTTCATGATGTTCCGGCGCGAGGCTCTCGCGGAATGCGGCGGCTTCGACCCGACCATTTTCCTGTTTTATGAGGAGATGGACATCTGCCATCGCGTCCGCGCCGCCGGATGGCGGGTCGTGTTTTTCCCCAATGCGGGCTTCCGCCATATTGGACAAGCCAGTTTCGACGGGCAGGCCGACACCAAGTCCGAGTCCGATTTGTCGCTGCTCTATGTGATGCGCAAGAATCGCGGCTACTGGGCCTGGCGGCTCCTCGTTTTGGCGAAGCTGCTGTCCTATGCGTTGCGCGCGCCATTCCGCCGTCGGCAGCGGAAACTGCTGCGGCGACTGCTTGCTCTGGGGCCGCCGCAGGCGCTCTCCTGGCGTGTGCGCCAAAATTGCAATTTCGATTACATCAACCGTTGACGCTATCGGCGACAAAAAAACGCCGCCGGACGGCCGGCGGCGCAGGTTTTCTTCCTGTGGCTGCGCGGATTACCAGCGACGCCAGTGGCGGCGATGCCAATAGTGGTAGCGATGGTAATAATGCGGCCGGTAATAATAGCGGCGATAGACATAATGCCGCCGATAGCAGGGGCCCCAGTGCAGGAAGCGCCCGGTGTAGCGGTCGTAGCAGTAGAGACGCGCTTGTTCGGTCAGGTCGGGCGCGGCGGTCTGATGGGCGAGCGGCGAGGCGGCGATCGGCGCGGCCTGGGCCTTTGGCGTCAGCGCCGGGGCGGCGACCCCGAACAGCACGGCGAGCAGGAGGAAACGAATGAGACGCATAACGGCTGCTCCTCAATACATGATGCGGGGCGGCGAGGATCGCCGTCCCGCTTCGCAGTCTGCCCCTTCGTCGAACCGGTGGCAAGTCCGGGTTTTCCGGGCTTGCGTCGGCGAAAAGGCTTTGGCGTCAGCGGGTTTGCGCACCGGTCTCCAGGCTGGTCTTGGGGTCGGCCTTGGCGCGCGGCGGCGGGTTGAGGTCGGGCTGCGGCGCGGTGGCGCAAGCGCCCAGCGACAGGACAACGGCGATGGCGACGAATTTGGCGAGAGTTTTCATGCTTTCTCCGTGAAGGCGATTGCCCTATGGCTCTAACACTCGGCCTTTGCTTCCGAATATTCGGCGGCAAAGAGGCAGGCCCGCGGCGCTAGGCGCGCGACGTTAACATTTAGAGCGCGCCGTCGCGCTTTAGGCAAGGTCCAACGGTTTAAAAATGCATTCATCCGCCCGAATCGCCGCCGCCATCGAAGTCCTCGACGAGCTGGAAAGCCGTCGGCGCCCTGCCGCCGACGCTCTCAAGGATTGGGGCCTGGCGCATCGCTTCGCCGGCTCGAAGGACCGCGCGGCCATAGCCTCGCTGGTCTATGACGCGCTGCGCCGCCGCGCCTCGGCGCGCTATCTGATGAAAGCCGACACGCCCCGCGCCGAAATGATCGGCGCGCTGATGCTGGCGCGGGAGTTTTCGCTGGCGGATGTGGAAAGGGAGTTTTCCGGAATCGGTCATGCGCCGGCGCCACTCAGCGAAGCCGAGCGGGAAGCCGCCGCGGCGGGAAACCTCGATGGCGCGCCGGATTGGGTCTTGGGCGATTATCCCGAATGGCTGGCCGAAAATTTCGCCCGCGCCTTTGGACCGCGCGCCAGCGCCGAGGGCAGGGCGCTCGCCGCCCGCGCGCCGCTCGACCTGCGCGTCAACGCGCTCAAGGCGACCAGGCCGGAAATGCTCGCCGAACTCGCGCATCTCCAGGCGGAATGCTGCCGATTCGCCCCGCTCGGCCTGCGTATCGCGCAGGGGGCGAGCGGACGCGGCGCGGCGCTCGACGCCGAACCGGCCTATGTCAGGGGCATGGTGGAGATTCAGGATGAAGGCTCGCAACTCGCCGCCGCCCTCAGCCGCGCGGCGCCCGGCGAAACCGTCCTCGACCTCTGCGCCGGCGGCGGCGGCAAGGCCCTGGCTCTGGCGGGGATGATGGACAATCGGGGCGAAATTTACGCCACCGACAGCGATGGAAGACGTTTGACGCCGATTTTCGCCAGGCTGGAGCGCGCGGGAGCGAAAAACATTGTCGTGCGCGCGCCAAAAGGCAAGGCTGATCCGGTCGCCGATCTGGCCGGGCGCTGCGATCTGGTGGTGGTCGACGCGCCCTGCACCGGGACCGGCGTCTGGCGCCGCAATCCCGACGCCAAATGGCGCATCCGCCCCGGCGCGCTGGAGCAGCGGTTGAAAGCCCAGGACGAGGTCCTGGCCCGCGCGGAAAAATATGTGAAACCGGGCGGACGGCTGGTCTACGTCACCTGTTCGCTGCTCTGCGAGGAAAACGAGGATCGCATCGCCGGCTTTCTGTCGCTCAACCCTGAGTTTTCGCCAGAAACGGCGGCGCAAAGCCTTGCGGCGGCGGGCGTCGAAGGGCTGGACGCGACGGCCTCGCCCCATGGGCCCGGCCTGCGCCTGACGCCCGGGCAACATGATGTCGATGGGTTTTACGTGGTGGTGTTGCGCAGAAACGGCTGACCTCAGGCGGCGCGTCTTTGCTCCGCCGCGACGGGCGCCGGGGGATCGAAGCGCCAGCGGCCGTGGCGACCCAGACCTGCGGCGTCGCGGAGAAGCGCGTCGAACATTTCGCGGCTGACGAATTCGATCGGCAGTCCGGAGAGCGCCGGCGACCAGACGCCGAAATCGATGGCGAGGAAGCGCCAGCGCGCCAGTTGCCGCGCCAGGGCGGCGACGGCGCGGCCCAAGGCGTGGGCATTGGCGGCATAGACATGTTCCACGGTGAAAACGCCGCCGCTGGCGACGCCAATCAGCGCCGCGACGGTGCGCTCGCCCTGGCGCAATTCCAGCACATGGGCGGCGCCGAGATCGAACAACTCGCTGAGCAGCCCGTCGTCACGCGAATTGCGCGGGGACGCGCCGGCGGCGCAGAGCGCAAGCAGCCGGTCGAAATCGGCGTCGAGGCGCAGGGCCTCGCCCGCGCCGGGCGTGGAAGACGGCAGCCGCAGCGGCTCGCTGGGGCGCAGAATGGCGCGCCGCGCCGGCGACCACAGCGCCGTGAGGCCAGGGAAATCGCGCCGTTGCAGCCCGCTGGCGTAGAGGTCGAGCGCAGCTTCCGCATTTGGCGTGACGATCAGCCGGCAAAAGCCGCTGTCGGCGTCGATCGGCTTGCGTGCGGTGAAGGGGTCGCGGCCGAAAAGGCGTTCGCCCCAGAATTGTTTGAGGGCGCGGCAGGCCAGAGTTCGGACGCGCGGCCCAGAAGGCGAGCGCGCGCAGCCGGTGGAAGTTTTCGCGCAGGGTGGGGCGGCGAAGAGCTTTCTGGCGCTCGGCGCGGCTCGGCGTCCCCGGCTCCTGGGATTCGCGGGCGAAAATTTCGGCGAGGCGCGCGGCGCGGCGCTCCGTCGGCAGGGCGGCGATTTCACTCAACAGGCGCTCGTTCACGTTCGGACTCCATTCGGTCCGCGCAGTCTTGGCGCGGCCGCATTGCCGTCCGGTTGGGGAAAAGCCTAAAATGCCGGTTTAAATCCGGTCATTTTTCAGGCCATGTTCGTCAGCGGAGCGGCGGGCGGTCTTGTTTTGCCCGCAATTCAGGCCTAACTCGCGCCGCGCGAGGGGCGACAATCCGGGGCGCAATGATTCGTCTGGTGAAGAAATTATTCGGCGGCGGCGCGGCGGCGCCCTTTGGCGTTTTCGAGCGCATGCTGGCCTTGCGTTACATGCGCGCGCGGCGCAGGCGCTATTTGCCCTCGGCCATCGCCGGCCTGTCGGTGACCGGCATCACCGTCGGCGTCATGTCGCTGATCGTGGTCATGGCGGTGATGAACGGCATGCGCGCAGAACTGATCGGCAAGATCATGGGCGTCAACGGCCATTTCTTCCTGCAGCCGATCGACACGCCCATGACCGATTACAAGGAGGTCGCGGCGCAACTGGAAAAAATTCCCGGCGTTATCAGGGCCATTCCCATGGTGGAAAGCGCCGCCGGCATCTCGTCGCCCACCCAGCAGACCGGCGCCCTTGTGCGCGGCGTTTCCGGCGAGGATTTGAAGCGCCTGCCGGGCATTGAAGGCAATATCAAATCGGGCACGCTTGAAGGTTTCGACAGCTCTGGCGGCATAGCCATTGGCCAGCACCTGGCCGACGATCTCGGCGTGCGCGTCGGCGACACGGTCTCCATTCTCACCGCCAAAGGCGCGCAAACCCCGTTTGGCGTGACGCCGCGCATAAAAGCCTATCCGGTCAAGGCGATCTTCCAGTTCGGCCTCCAGGATTTCGACAAGCTGTTCGTCTATCTGCCGCTTGAGGAGGCTCAGGCCTTTTTCAACAAGCCGTACGAGGTCAGCGTCATCGAGGGCTTCGTCAAAAATCCCGACGATATGGACGAATTGCGCCTCAAGATCGAAGCCGATATCGAGCGCCCCAACATCCTCACCGACTGGCGCCAGCGCAACAAGGGCTTTTTCGACGTGCTCAAGGTCGAGAGCGAGGCGATTTTCATGATCCTGGCGATCATCGTCGCCGTGGCCTCCTTGCTGATCGTCCAGGGGCTCATTCTGTTGGTCAAGGACAAGACCCGGGATATCGCGATCCTTCGCACCATGGGCGCGACGCGCGGCTCGGTGCTGCGCATTTTCATCCTCACGGGCGTCGCTATCGGCCTGGTTGGCACCTCGCTCGGCGTGGCGCTGGGCGTGCCTCTGGCGCTCTATCTCGACGCGGTGCGCCAGTTCCTCAACCGCGCCTTCAGCCTCAATCTGTTTCCGGCGCAATATTATTTCGGCCTGTCGCAATTGCCGACCGTGGTCGAACCGCGCGAAGTGGCGGCGGTCGCCTGCCTGACGCTCGGCCTGTCTTTCGCCGCCACCATCTATCCCGCCTGGCGCGCCGCGCGCCTCGACCCGGTGGAGGCCCTGCGTCATGAGTGAGGTGGTTCCGGTCCTGGAGCTCAAAGGCGTGGTCCGCCGCTATCGCGAAGGCGATGGCGCGCTGGAAATCCTTAGCGGCGTCGATGGCGCGCTCTGGCCGGGACAGGCAGTGGCTTTGGTCGCGCCGTCGGGCGCGGGCGAATCGACCCTGCTGCATATCGCCGGGTTGCTGGAGCGGCCCGACGCCGGCGAAATCGCCATAGAGGGCGTGGCGACCTCGGGGCTCGACGACGCCGCGCGAACGGCCAATCGCCCGACCGGATCGGCTTCGTCTATCAGTTCCATCATCTTCTGCCGGAGTTCACCGCGGTGGAAAATGTCATGACCCCGCAATTGATCGCCGGATTGAACAAAATCGAAGCGCAACGCCGCGCCCTGGAACTGCTCGACTATCTCGGCCTGGCGGCCCGCTCCAGCCATCGACCCTCCGAATTGTCGGGCGGCGAACAACAGCGCGTCGCCATCGCTCGGGCCGTCGCCAACGCCCCGGCGCTAGCAACGAACTGGTCAAAGGAAACGCGTACATAACAC
>CAWDOR010000044.1:0-19125 GCA_963804045.1 uncultured Alphaproteobacteria bacterium
GGGATCGAAAGCAGCCACACCGCCAATGGGAAAACCGTAACCCCAGTGCGCGTCCGGCATCGCATAGGAGGCCTGGACAATTCCGGGCAGCGTCGCGACGTTGGCTGTCTGTTCGTAGACCTTGTCGTCCATGTCGCGGATCAGCTCTTCGTCGGCGTAGATGATGGCCGGCACTCGCATCGCGCCCTGAGGTTCAATGCGCCAGGTCGTTGCATCGACGCGCGTGAGGCGGTTGGTATCCATTGCCGGCTCGTTTATACGTCCACGACGCAGGCGGCCGACCACAGGCCTTCGGCGTCCTTTTCAGACCGCAATGCCGTGTAGGTTGCGCCCTTCGGCTCACAGGCGGGCGCGTGCCGTGCGACATCGACGGGTTCGCCCCATAACGTCGCTTCCAGCCGAGTGCCCTCGATCTTCACGTCAAAGCGAGCGGATGACACATCCAGCAAGCGGACCATCTCATAGATGATCGTGTTCAGCCAATCGACAAACAACAGCTCAAGGTCCGGCGCCTCGCGTCCCAATATCAACGATACGGCGCGGCTCAACTCGCGCTGCGGTGACCACCGCCGTCAACGCCAGCGCCGCCTGCGCAAACGCCTCCCGCGGGCGTTGTGCCAAAGCCGCGCACCCCGACATCGGCGTCATGGGGAAAATGCTCCCATGCTGCGCGGCTCTGTGACCGACGGCGCAACAGCACGCGGAGCCCATGTTTCCCCAGAAGCTTTACGGTCGTTGCCTGCGCACCCTTTTCGCCGAGCTCCTCGGCAAAGGTCACGCGCGAGCCCACGTGCAACCGGGAAAATGCACCGTCGAGAACGCTGTTGCGGTGGAAGTAAACTTCCTGGCCATCACCGGTCTCGAGGAAGCCGAACTCACCGGACGGATCGATACGCACGACCGTTCCCGTGGGCAAGCCCTCATGGTGTTTCACCTGGCCCTGCGCGCGGCGGACTTGATCCTGGAGTTGCCTGCGGGCGTGTTTGAAGGCATCGTCAATGGCGAATGTGAGATCTGCATGCCGCTCATCAGCCGGCGGCGTTCTTTCCACATTCACCTCACGGCCGTCGAAGGCAGTGCGAGACGAACGTGGACCTCGTAAATGCCGCTGGTGCGGTGATGCTCCCCGGGGCCTTTCAGCACCACCCGGCACGCGGTTATGCGGCCCCAGCGCTACTCGAGCTGTGCCACGTGCTTCTCGATGGCATCTTCGATTGCCGGCGTTCTGGCCACGCCTTGAAACTCGATCTCAGGCGGCGTTTGCATGTCCTGCTCCTGTTTGCAAAGCTGAAGTCGCGCGCGGCGATCCGCGCGTGTCGCGGATCATTGTCAGGCCACAGCGGTGAGAATCGCGCCGCGGACGAGGGTCTCGAACAGCGGCAGGTTGTAGGCGTTCCTGGACAGCGGCGAAGCGCGTCGAGCGCGGCGCGTCCGCTGCCGCGGCATGTTTTCATCGATGCGCTTGCCGATCGCGCGGCTCGGCGGCCTTGGCCCGGTGGGGCACCGGTGCCGCCGCGCCGAGGACGATCGCCGCGCTCTCGCAGATTCCATCCGCGATCGAGATCGAGCACCACGGCGACATCGGCGAGCGGCCAGTCGAAGGAATCTTTTTCGCCTTGCTTGAGATGCGCCATGCGCAGGTTCGGCGGCGGCTTCGGCACGCGGACGGCGGTCAGGATTTCGTGCGGCTGCAGATCGTTCTCGCGCTGCAGATCGCGGTCGGGCGGAACAAAGAAATCCTCGAGCGACGACGACGCGCTGTGGCGCCGTGCTGGTTGGTGATTTCGACCGTGCGCGTCCAAGAGCCACCAACACCGTGCGCCGCCGTCGACGGATGCACCATGGCGCAAGGCATATTGTCGAAGATGGCGTGGTATCGGTTATCGCCCGAGATCGCAAAGCAGTGGCCGCCGCCTTTGCGCAGACAGCGGAAGGCATGCGAGCGGAAGTACCAGCAGCGCGGGCGCTGCAACAGATTGCCGCCGAGCGTCGCAACGTTGCGAATTTGCGGGCTTGCGGCGCCCCGCAGCGCGTCAGCGAGCGCCGGATAGCGTTGCCGCACGATGGGGTGGTCGGCGAGCTTCGCCAGCGTTATCATTGGGCCGATCCGCAACGCGCCGTCTTCTTCTTCGGCGATGTCGTCCAGTCCCGGCACGGCGCCAAGACTGATGATGTTCGACGGTCGCAGCAGGCCTTCTTTCAAGAGGTCGAGGAGGTCGATGCCGTTCGCCTTAATGATTGCGATATCGCTCGGTTCGCCGGCGTCCGGAGCGGCAGTCATTGCACTCGCTACTGTCGCCGACGCCACCATTGCGGCTTCTACGATCGTTTGCGCCCGCGACATGGCGAAGCGGTTCATGGTTCAGCTCCTGAGCGGGAATTTGCCAAGCGCGGCGAGGACCGCGGCCGGCGTCATCGGCAGGCTGCGGATGCGCAGGCCGATGGCGTTGTAGATCGCATTGGCGATGGCCGGAGCGGTGGCGATGTTGGCTGGTTCGGCGATGCCGTAGGCGTCGGTCGCGCTCTGTCCCTGATAATTCTCGAGAACCACGACATCGATGTCCGGCGTTTCGCGCGGGCCGGCAAGCTTGTATTGCTCCAGATTAGGATTGACCATGCGCCCGGTATGACGATCGAGGATGCGGTCCTCGAACAGCGCATAGGACAACCCCATCAACACACCGCCATGTACCTGGCTCTCGATCTGCCGCGGGTTCATCGGCCGGCCGCAATCCTGCACCGCGACAATGCGCTCAACGCGCACGATGCCGGTCTCGGTATCGACCGCGACTTGCGCGAATTGCACGCCGCCCAGATCCTGCTGCGCCATTGCGGCATCGCCCATGCGGCGGCGGAAACCCGCATAGTCGTCGCTGCGCGATGCCACCGCGCTAATACGATCGGTGCGCAGGAGGGCTGCAGCCTCCTTAAACGCCATGCCGCGGCTTGAGTTGTCGCGGACGAAGATTTTGCCGCCGCGGGCGACGAGGTCATCGCTTCCGGCATTGAGCTTGAGCGCTGCTTCGCGGAACAGTTCGCGCGCGACTCGCCAGGCGGCGGTCCGCGCTGGCGGCGTGATCGAGGCCGTGGTTCGGCTGCCATAGGACGGCGGGCCGGGCGGAAAATCGGTGTCGCCGATGCGCACCGTAATATCTTCGGGACGAATCCCGAAGCTCTTCGGCGACGGTCTGCGCCAATACCGTGCCGATGCCGGTGCCGATGTCCTGCACACTCGACAGCACCTCGACCGCGCCATCGCGCAGCACGCGCACCTCGCAGGACGAATTGATCTGCACATTGGCGCCCCACAGCGATTGCGCCATGCCGAGTCCGCGCTTCACCGGGCCCGGATCGGCGCCCGGGGCGTGCCGGTGCCGCCAGCCGATCCGTTCGGCGCCGATGCGGCGTTCTTCGCGCCGCGCCGCAACTCAAATCGATACGCTCACGCAGCAGGCGGCATGGCCCACAGCGCTGACGGGCACCGAGACTTTCAGCTCGGCCAAAAATTCGCGCAGGCCGGAAACCAGGATTTCCCGGCAAAGAATGACGATGGCGGCCCAGAGCGACCAGCTCTTGATGGTGCCGTCGGCGACCAGAAATCAGCAGCAGCGCGGAAACCAGCAGCTTGTCGGCGATGGGGTCGAGCATGCGGCCCAGGGCGGATTGCTGGCCCCAGGCGCGGGCGAGATAGCCGTCGAAGAAATCGGTGATCGCCGCGAGGGTGAACAGGCCCAGCGCCGTCCAGCGCAGCGCGTATTCGTCGGGCCAGAACAGGCAGGCGACGACCATCGGCACGATCAGCACCCGGCCAAAAGTGAGCAGAATTCGGCAGGTTGAAGGTGCGCGAGCCGGGGCGCGACGGGCTGAAAGTCATCCTGTGAAGGAAGCTTTTTCAGCGCCCGCCGTCAATAAAATTATCCCTTTTCGTGAAAATGATCGTAGACAAGTTTGGCGGTGGCCTGGGACAGGCCGGCGGTCTTTTCCAGATCGGCCAAAGCCGCGCCGGCCACCGCCTTGGCGGTGCCGAAAGCCTGGAGCAGGGCGCGTTTGCGCGCCGGGCCGATGCCGGCGATCTCGTCCAGCGGATTCTTGACGAATTCCTTCTTGCGTTTCGCCCTGTGCGTGCCAATGGCGAAGCGATGCGCCTCGTCGCGCAGCCGCTGGACGAAATAAAGCGCGGGATCGCGCGGCGCCAGGCGGAATGGCTCGCGCCCCTCGACAAAGAAGGTTTCGCGGCCGGCGTTGCGGTCGGCGCCCTTGGCGATGGAGGCCACCGTCACCCCCTCGACGCCAATCTCCCTCATCACTTGCAAAGTCGCGTCGAACTGGCCGCGCCCGCCGTCGATCAGGATCAGGTCGGGTTTTTGTGGAAAGGCCTCCGGATCCGGGTTTTCGGGCGCCTCGGCCTCCTTGGCCAGCCGGGAAAAACGCCGCCCCAGGACTTCGCGCATCATCCCGTAATCGTCGCCCGGCGCCACGTCGGTCTTGATGTTGAAGGTGCGGTACTGGTTCTTGACGAAACCCTGGGGGCCCGCGACCACCATGGCGCCGATGGCCGCCGAGCCCATGATGTGGGAATTGTCGTAGATCTCGACCCGGCGCGGCGGTTTTTCCAGGCCGAAGGCGGCGGCCAGCGCCTCCAGCAATTTTTGCTGGCTGGCGACATCGGCCAGTTTGCGTCCCAGGGCCTCGCGGGCGTTTTTGCGCGCGTGCTCGACCATTTCGGCCTTTTCGCCGCGCTTGGGCGCCAAAAGCTCGATCTTGTGGCCGGCGCGGGTGGACAGCGCCTCGGCCAGCCAGGCGCTTTCCTCGATTTCATGCGACAGCAGCACCAATTTCGGCGCGGGACGGTCGGCGTAGAATTGCCCGATAAACGGCCCCAAAACCTCCGCGGCGCTCAAACTCTTGTCGGCGCGCGGAAAATAGGCGCGATTGCCCCAGTTCTGGAAGGCGCGGAAGAACACCGCCTCGATGCAGAACTGTCCGGCCTCCTCATGCAGGGCGAAGACATCGGCCTCGGCGACGCCATGGGTGTTGATTCCCTGCTGGCCTTGAATGGCGGCCAGCGCGGAGATGCGGTCGCGCAATCGCGCGGCGCGTTCGAATTCCAGCTGTTCCGCTGCGGCGTTCATCTCGCCGGCCAGCCTTTCGCGCACGGCGCGCGATTTGCCGGTGAGGAAATCGCGGGCCTCGCTCACCAGTTCGGCGTAATCCTCCTGCGAGATTTCGCCGGTGCAGGGGCCGGCGCAGCGCTTGATCTGGAACAGCAGGCAGGGCCGCGTGCGCCCGTCGTAATAGGCGTTTTCGCAAGAGCGCAGCAAAAAGGCCTTTTGCAGCACGTTTAAAGTGCGGTTGACCGCCCAGACCCCGGCGAAGGGGCCGAAATAGTCGCCCTTTCTCGAGCGCGCGCCGCGATGTTTTGTCAGTTGCGCGCCGCGTTCGTCCTTGGTCAGCAGAATATAGGGAAAACTCTTGTCGTCGCGCATCAAGACGTTGAAGCGCGGCTTCAGCTGCTTGATCAGATTGGCTTCGAGCAGCAGGGCCTCGACTTCGGTCTCGGTGGAGACGAACACCATGCTCGCCGTCAGCGCGATCATCCGGGCGATGCGGGTGGAATGGCCGGCGGCGCGGGTATAGGAGGCGACCCGCTTCTTGAGGCTCTTGGCCTTGCCGACATAGAGCACGGCGCCGTCCTCGGCGAGCATGCGGTAGACGCCGGGACCGGCGGGGGCGTGTCGCCAGAAGGCGCGGATCGCCCGCGCGCCGCGCCGCAGGGAATCGGCGGCGGCGTTGGCGTCGAAATCCAGCTCGACGCCGGATTCGGCTTCGAGTTCGGTGTCGTCCTCGTCCTCCGGTCCGTCCGGCTCATCCGGGAGATCGTCGTCAGGCCTGGCGGTCATGGCTTCCCTTCGTCCGCGCCCTCACCCTGGGGCCGTCGAATTTGATCCAGATGCTGGACCTTTGGAAAAAATACGGCTAGCACTGCGGTTAACAAATCGTCAACGATGCAAGCTGGGAGTTTATTCATGGCCGCGATTCCTGCGACTCTCCGCCTGTGCTGTCGCGGCGCCGCCTTGATTTCCGCCTTTTTTCTCTCGGCTTGCGCCGAAACCATGGTGGCGGCGCCTGTGGCCCAGCCCGTCGCGGAGAACGCGATTCGCCCCTCCGGTTTCAGCCCGCGTCCCGCCGCCTTGGCGGTGACCCAGATGGAGGGCGCGCCGGAGCCGTTGAAAAACCAGTTCATGGCTTATTTCGACGCCGATGTCGCCCAGCGCGAGGTGACGCTCACCGACGCCAATGGCGCCCGCTATCTGGCGCGCGGCTATATTTCCGCCTATCCGGTCGATGGCGGCGCGCGGCTGTCCTATGTCTGGGACATTTACGACCGCGCCGCTCATCGCGCCCAGCGCCTTAACGACGAGATCGCGCTGAAGGGCGCCGCCGCCGATCCCTGGTCGATGGTCGACGCCGGCGCGCTGGCCGAGCTGGCCCGGCGCAGCGCCGGCGATCTCGCCGCCTATCTCTCCAATACGCCCGAGGCGCTCGCCGCCGCGCCGCAGCCGGCCTCCGCGCCCACGGCCGCGCTGTCCTACGCGCCAGCGCGCTGACAGGCCGTCATCCTCGTCCTTTTTAACGAAATGACGACAGACGCCGCCATTTTTATTGTTCATCGCCGAACCGGCTGCTAAGAGGCGCCCCAACGGGTTCAATCAAAGGCGGCGGCATGTCGAGCGCGATGAAAATTCTGGCGGGCAATTCCAACCGGCCCTTGAGCGAGGCGATCGCCGCCTATCTCGGCGTCCCCCTGACCAAATGTCAGGTGCGGCGTTTCGCCGATATGGAAGTCTTCGTCGAAATTCAGGAAAATGTGCGGGGACAGGATACGTTCGTCATCCAGTCGACCTCCTTCCCCACCAATGACAATCTGATGGAATCGCTGATCATGATCGACGCCCTGCGTCGCGCCTCGGCGCGCCGCATCACGGCGGTCATGCCCTATTTCGGCTATGCCCGCCAGGACCGCAAGCCGGGGCCGCGCACGCCGATTTCCGCCAAGCTGGTGGCCAATCTCATCACCCGCGCCGGCGCCGACCGCGTGCTCACCGTCGATCTCCACGCCGGGCAGATCCAGGGCTTTTTCGACATTCCCACCGACAATCTGTTCGCCGCGCCGGTTCTGGTGCGCGACATTCAGCAAAAGCTCGACCTCTCCAATGTCATGGTGGTGTCGCCCGACGTCGGCGGCGTGGTCCGCGCCCGCGCCCTGGCCAAGCGCATCAACGCGCCGCTGGCCATTGTCGACAAGCGCCGCGAACGCGCCGGCGAATCGGAAGTGATGAACATCATCGGCGACGTGAAGGGCAAGAGCTGCATCCTCGTCGACGATATCGTCGATTCCGGCGGCACGCTGTGCAACGCCGCCGAGGCGCTGCTCAAGGAAGGCGCGGCGGATGTGCGCGCCTATATCACCCATGGCGTGCTCTCAGGCGGCGCCGTGGCCCGCATCGCCGCCTCCAAGTTGAAGGAATTGGTCATCACCGATTCCATCCAGCCGACCGAAGCGGTGCGCGTGGCGGAGAATATTCGCGTGGTCTCGACCTCGGAGCTGATCGGCGAAGCCATCGCCCGCACCGCCAGGGAAGAGAGCGTGTCGAGTCTGTTCAACTGAGGTTTGGCGCGGCCCGGGCGTTTGCGAGGGCCACGCGGCGCGCGCCTTGTGGCCCAAAAAACCTTTCCTCTCCCCAAAGCCGCGCAAGCTGGCTATGGTGCGGCGACGTTTCAGCTCGCCGCATGGACCCGCAAAATGACCTTCGAAAACGATCTTAAATCGGCCATTCGCACGATCCCCGATTATCCCAAGCCGGGGATCATGTTCCGCGACATCACCACGCTGCTCGGCGACGCCCGCGCGTTCAGGCGCGCGGTGGACGAGCTGGTGCAGCCTTTCGCTGGCCAAAAGATCGACGCGGTGGCGGGCATGGAGGCGCGCGGCTTCATTCTCGGCGGCGCCGTGGCGCATCAGCTTTCCGCCGGCTTCATTCCGATCCGCAAGAAGGGCAAGCTGCCGCACACGACCGTGTCGGTCGCCTATAGTCTCGAATATGGCGTCGATGAGATGGAAATGCATGAGGACGCCATCAAGCCGGGCGAAAAAGTGCTGCTGATCGACGACCTCATCGCCACCGGCGGCACGGCGACCGGCGCGGTGCAATTGCTGCGGCAATTGGGCGCCGATGTGATCGCCGCCTGTTTCGTCATCGATCTGCCCGAGCTGGGCGGCGCCGACAAAATCCGCGCGCTCGGCGTGCCCGTGCGGGCGCTGTTGGCCTTCGAGGGGCATTGACTGGAAGCCGGCGCCTTGCCGCGGGCAGTCTCGCGCAAGGTCCAGGAGGGAAGCTGGCAGGCGAGGACTGCCGGCGAGAATGAATTTCGTGAAGCGCCGCCGGCCGGGTTTTGGAGATCATCCGCCGTGCCGTTCACCGCCCAATCGGCCAAAGCGCCGCATGTGCTCGACGCTCGTTCGTTGCCGCTGGTCGTCGAAACCGCGGATCTGCTCCGGCGGTTTCCGGGGCTGGCGGCGGCCGGCGGCGATCTCGAAACGGCGATGCGCCGGCTGTTTTCCGCCGACGCCAGCGGCGCCGACGTGCAGGCCTTGCTGGCGCGGGGTGTGCCGGCCCCCGCGCTGATCGACGCGCTCGACGCGGTCATGAGCGCGACGGCCCGCGGTCTGGGGCGCCGGTCGGCCTTCGGCTCGGGTTCGACAGGCGTCATGAACACGCTGATTCTCCGTTTCGCCGCTTTGCTGGGCATGGTCCACAATCAGGTCATGGATGCGTCGCTGAACGATATCGCCGAGGATCTGGCCCGCGAATCCGACCTGCTCAATCTGAAAAACCTGGCGCGCACCGTGGCGGATGTGAATGTCGTCGCCATCGAAATCGCGCATCTGTCGCATAATACCGCGATCGCCACCCAAAGCGCCCATTCCATCGCCTCGGCGACTCATCAGCTGGTCTGTTCGATCGAGGAAATTTCGCGTTCGGGCCGCGATGCGCAGGGGCTGGCGCGCGAGGCGGCGACAAGCTCTCAGGCCGGCGTCGGCGCCATGGAGGCGCTGACCGGCGCCATGGCCAATGTCTCGGCCGCCGCCGCGGAGACCAACGGTCAGGTCGGCGCTCTGGAGCAGGCTTTCGATCAGATCGCCGGCTCGCTGCAGGCGATCGAGGCCATAGCCCGGCAAACCAATCTGCTGGCGCTCAACGCCACGATCGAGGCGGCCCGCGCCGGCGAAATCGGCAAGGGCTTCGCCGTCGTCGCCAGCGAGGTCAAGACGCTGGCGGGCCAGACCGCCAAAGCCACGATCGAAATCGGCGCCCGTATCGACGACATGCGCCGGGCGATCGGCGGCATGGCCGGCGCCATCGCCCGGACCGAAGGCGCGGTGGCGCGGGGCGGCGAGGCGATCGGCGCGGCCTCGGCGAATATGGCGGGATTGGAGACCGCCGTCGGCGCGGTGGCCGAGCGGATGGAATCCATCGCCCAGGTCCTGGAGCAGCAAAAGCTCGCCAGCGAGGAGATCGCCGGCAATATCGAGTCCAGCGCCAAACGCGCGACCGACAACGAGACTCTGCTGGGAAATATGGCGGCGAATCTGCAGAAGATGAACGATCAGTTCTCCGGAAACGCCACGACCTGGTTCAAGGCGGGTTCGCCCCGGGCCATGTGCGAAATGGCGAAGATCGACCATGTGCTGTTCAAGAAGCGCGTCGTCGACACATTGCTTGGCCGCGCGCAGTGGAAGGCGGCGGAGGTTCCCGATCACCACGCCTGCCGCCTGGGAAAATGGTATGATTCCATCCAGATTCCGAAATTGCGCGAATTGCCGTCCTTCGGCGCCCTGGTCGCGCCCCACGAGCGCGTCCATGCCGTGGCCAGGGCGATCCTGAGGAAACATGAGGCGCAGGAACTCGACGAGGCCATAGCGCTTCTGGACGATCTCAACGGCGCCAGTCTCGAGGTTCTCGACGTGCTCGATCGATTGTCCACGGCCATCGAGGACCAGCAGAGCGGCGTCAATCGCCGCGCCTATGAACGTCGCCGTCACGGGCGCATCGGCACGCTCGCCACCGAGACGGGCGTCCGCAGCGTCATCGTCGAGGATTTTTCCGAAGGCGGCGCGCGCGTCAGCGGCGCTGGCGCCGAACCGACTGGCCAGCGCGTCACCCTGGACTGCGGCGACGGCGCCAGGCAGGGCATGACGGTCTGGTCAACGGACAAGCAGACGGGAATCCGTTTCGACGGCCGATAGAGCGAGGTTGGGAGGGCCGATGTATATCGAACGCCGGTCTTCGCCGCGCCAGAAAATCTTCGATCACGTCGAGGCGGTGATCTTCTACGGCGAGAGGCTGATTCGCGCCCGCATCGCCGATGTCTCGGACGACGGGTTGCGGGTGACCATAGAGGATGCCGAAGAACATCCCCTGCCGCATTCCCTCGTTGTCGGCAGCCATGTCGAAATCGCGGTCAAGGAAGACGACCGCGTGGTGGAATGCGAGGTGCGCCGCGTCGAGCCGGGCGAGCTCGGCCTGCGCTATTTCGACGGCGTCAGCCGCGCCCGCCGCAAGGAAATCATGGCCAAGCTCGTCGGCTGAGCGCAGGTTTCGCGCGAGTTTCGCCGTGTAAGCTCCCGATAAAATCGCGGATGAAACGCCATGGTCAAGAGTCCCATTCTCCTGCCGCTCGCCCTGACGCTCGTGCTCGCCGCCCCCGCGCCGGGCCGCGCCGAACCGGGACATCGCTGCAATGTCGGCGATGTCTGCGAACTCACCTTTCCGCTGTTTGGCTGCAAGGATGAGGCGCCGCTGGGCCATTGGGTCGAGCTTTTCGTCGACGAGAGCCGGGAAGTGGCCGAGGCCTATCTCACCGAACAGGAAAAGGCCGGCCAATGCATACGCTTCCAGAAGGGCGACAAGCTGCGCATCCTCCGCTACATCCGACAAAGCCGGCTCGTGGCGTCGCGGCCGGACGAGACCCAGAATTATTTCGTTCTGTTGAAATAGCTTTGCCGGCCGGGGGCGGCCGGGTTAATCAGGCGGCATGGCTTTTCCATGGACCGCCCGATGACCGGCACGCTTTGCGCCATCGTCAAGAATGAAGCGCCTTATCTGGTCGAATGGGTGGCCTATCACCGGCTGATCGGCTTCGACCGGATCGCGCTTTACGAGAACGATTCCACTGACGCCACGCCGGAACTGCTCGATCGCATGCGGCGCGCCCAGGCGATCGACGCCCATGTCGCCTGGCCGAGCCGCAACGCTTCGCCGCAATTGTCCGCTTATTGGGACGCCGTGCGCCGTTGCCAGACCGATTGGCTGATGTTCCTCGACGCCGATGAGTTTTTGATGCTGAAACGCCATCAGCGGGTGAACGATTTTCTCGCCGGCTTTTCGCCCGATGTCGCCTGTATCGGGGTGAACTGGCGGTTGTTCGGCTCATCCGGCGAGAGAAACTTCTCGCCGCGCCCGGTGATGGAGCGTTTCCGCCGCGCCGCGCCGGAAAGCTGCGGGATCAACCGCCATGTCAAAAGCCTGTTTCGCCCTTCGGCGGTCGAAACCGTGCACATGCATGCGCCCTTTCTCAAGCAGGGCAGGGCGATTCTGGCCAATGGCGCGCCGCTGGACATGGAGCCGCAGGGCGTGGCGACAACGGTCGATTGGTCGGTCGCACAGGTCAATCACTATTTCTGCAAGAGCAGCGCCGAATATCGGATCAAGAAAGCGCGCGGCGATGTGCATCGCGGCGCCGACGATCCCGCGAAATTCGACAAATATAGCGATAAATTATTCGCTCTCCACGACACCAATGACGAAAGCGACGCCAGCGCCGACAAATATCTTCCCGATCTTCCCGTGCTCTGCGCGGACCTGCGCCGGCGGCTGGCTCAGGTCTGAGTTTTACAAACGCGCGGCGTGCCAGGCGATGTGATCGGCCATGAAGCTGGAGATGAAATAATAGGAATGATCGTAGCCGTCGCGCATGTTCAGCTCTAGCGGAATGCCCGCGGCCTTGCAGGCCGCCTCCAGCAGCCAGGGCTTGAGGCCTTTTTGCAGGAAGGCGTCGGCGGCGCCCTGGTCGACCAGGAATTCCGGAAACTTCTTGCCGTCGGCGATCAGCAGGGTGGCGTCGTAGTCGCGCCAGACTGTTTCATCCGCCCCCAAAAATTTGGTCAGCGCCGGGACCGACCAGTCGCTGGTCGAGGGTTGGACGATGGGGGCGAAGGCCGAGCAGCTCTTGAAACGCTCGGGATGTTTAAGCGCCAGGGTCAGCGCGCCATGCCCGCCCATGGAATGGCCAAACACGCCCTGTCGCGACAAATCGGCGGGAAAATGCGCGGCGATCAGCGCAGGCAATTCCCTGGCCACATAGGAATACATCCGGTAATTCCGGTCATAGGGCGCCTGGCTGGCGTCGAGATAGAAACCGGCGCCGGAGCCGAACTGCCAATTGTCGGGTTCGTCGGGAACATCGGCGCCGCGCGGAGAGGTGTCGGGGCAGACGATCATCAGGCCATGCCGGGCGGCGGCGGCGCGGAACTCGCCCTTTTCCGTGACATTGACGTGGGTGCAGGTCAGGCCGGAGAGATACCAGAGCACCGGGACTTTTCCGCTCTCGGCTTGCGGCGGGACGAAAACCGAGAAGGTCATCTGGGTTTTGGTCTCGGCCGAGTCGTGGCGATAGACGCCCTGTACGCCTCCGTGAGATTTAGCGGTCGATACGGTTTCCATCTCAGGCTCCGGTCATTCTCACTTGCAAACTGTCGAAAAGAGAGCGCCGGCGCAAGCGCCGACGCCCCATCTTGCTTGGGAGAGGTTTTACGCGGCCAGCTTGCCGTTGGCCTTGGCGATATGGGTGGCGATGGCGTCCATCAGCGGCGGCGACAGGCAGTCGTAGGGCTCCAGCCCGACCGAGCGGAGCTTGGCGCGCACTTCGCCCATTTGCGCCGGCGGGAAGCCCTGTTCGATGATCGAGGAGACGAAGGCGGCGAATTGCGGTTCGCTCCAGCCCTCTTCGCCGGACAGTTCGGTGTGGACGAAATCCAGCCCGTAGAAGGGATGTCCGGTGTTTTCGATGCGGCCATACATATGCACGCCGCAATCCTTGCAGGCGTGGCGCTGGATGGTGGCGCTGGCGTCGACGACATGCAGCTTTTCCGCGCCGGAGATCACCTTGAGATTGTCGCGGCCGACGACGGCGACGACCGAGAACACCGCGCCGGACGGCTTCCAGCATTTGCTGCAGCCGCAGGCGTGATTATGCGCGGTATTGCCGATGATCTGCACCTTGACCGGATTGGTCGCGCATTTGCAGGTCAGCACGCCACCGGCGAAATTGGGGTTTCCCTTTTTGAATCCATTGTCGATCGATGGGTGAAGTTTGAGCGCCATGGCTTCCTCCTTGGGCTTTGTCGATGTGTTTGAACACTCCGGACCTGCCCCGGCTCCGGAATTCTTGCCGAAAAGTTTCATGAGATGTCGCAGCATCGCGGAAGCCTCCCCCTCCGGATCAGCGGCGCGACCGCAGAAACCGGCTTTTTGTTTCCCGCCGGGCACACCGCCGGTTCTTCAGCTCGCGACGAGCGCAAGCAAAGGTGAATGTAAACCTGCGATTTCAGGCAAGTCTTTCACGGCAAAGTGAAAGACTTGCGTCAAAATCTCCGCAGGATGATTATGGCACGACGGCTTCAGTCCCGCATTGGGGGCGGTCTTAGTTCTCCCTTATGATTTTCACATTGACGGCTTAGAAATAATCGGAAAAATTCTTGCCATGATGCACGTGAACGCCAGCCTTTTTGCTTTGCGGCGCCTGTGCTGCGTTGCGGCAATGGTTGGAGCGGCGAGTCTCGCCGTCGCGGGACTGGCCCGCGCTGCCGAGCCGGAGCCGAAACTTGCGGTCGAGATCGGCTTCGTCGCTCATGCGCGTGCGCCCTCGCCGCCCTATGCGCTCGATCCGCCGCCGCCGGGCGAAGGTTTCGCCGGCGCGCGACTGGCGGTGAAGGAAAACCAGACCACCGGCGCATTTCTCGGCGAGTCCTTCGCGCTGACCGATGTCGAACTGGGCGAAGGCGAGTCGCCGGTCGAGGCGATCAAGCCCTTGCTGGAAAAGGGCGTGCGTCTCTTCGTCACCGCTCTGCCGGCGGAGGAGACGCTCGCCGTCGCCGATGCGCTGAAGGGCTCGGGCGGGCTGGCGTTCAACGCCGCCGCCCCGGACGACCGGCTGCGCGGCGCCGATTGTCGCGCCAATCTGTTCCACACGGGGCCGAGCCGCGCCATGCAGACCGACGCGCTGAGCCAATATCTGGCGGTGCGGCGCTGGGGCAAGGTTCTGCTGGTTCCTGGCCCGGGCGCCGACGATCAGGCCTATGCGCAAGCCTTTCGCGCCTCGGCGAGAAAATTCGGCATAAAAATCGTCGCGGAAAAGCCCTGGACCTATGGGCCGCTGGCCCGCGCCCGCTCCGACGCGGTGACCGAGGCCGAGGCTCTGACTTTTGGGCGGGGAATCGAGGCCGATCTGATTGTGGTGGCCGATGAAGCCGAGGATTTCGGCGACTATATTTCCTATCGCACCTCGGAGCCCAGGCTGGTCGCGGGCACCCAGGGACTGATCGCGACCTCCTGGCATCAGACCCATACCGCCTGGGGCTCCGAGCAATTGCAGAACCGGTTCATTCGTCTGAGCGGGCGGCGGATGCGGCCCATCGACTATCAGGCCTGGGTGGCGGTGCGCGCCATTGGCGAGGCGGTCACCGATGTGCGCAGCGCCGATCCCGCGAGGATCGCCGCCTTCCTGCAAGGCCCGGATTTCAACCTCGCCATTTTCAAGGGGGCGGCGGCGAGCTTCCGCCCCTGGGACCGGCAATTGCGCCAGGCCATTCTGCTGGCGCAGCCCAAAAGCCTGATCGGCATGGCGCCGCAGCCCGGCTTTCTGCACCAGACCAACACGCTGGACACGCTGGGCGTGGATCGCAGCGAAAGCGCCTGCCAGGCGAAACAGGAGACGCGATGAAAGCCGCCGCCCTTGCTTGTCTCGCGCTTTGCCTCGCCGCAAGTCCGGCGGGCGCCTACCGGGTCTATGTCACCAATGAAAAGTCCAACACCATCACCGTGATCGACAGCGAGACGATGAGTGTGGTCCAGACCGTCAAGGCGGGGCGGCGGCCGCGCGGCGTGCTAGTCAGCCCGAACGGCAAGTTCCTCTATGTCTGCGCCAGCGACGAGGACGGCGTGCAGGTCTATGACACGGCGACGATGAAACTGCTGCGCACCCTGCAATCGGGCCCAGATCCCGAGCAATTCGCGCTCAGCGCCAGCGGCAACCCGCTCTATATTTCCAACGAGGACGATTCCGAAATCACCGTGGTCGATGTCGAGAAGAACCAGATTCTCGCCCATGTGCCGGTTGGCGTCGAGCCCGAGGGCATGGCGCTCAGCCCGGACGGCGCCGTGCTGGTCAATACCTCGGAGACCACCAATATGGCGCATTTCATCGACGCCCGCACCTTCAAGCCCATCGACAATGTGCTGGTCGACAAGCGCCCGCGCTTCGCCATTTTCAGCCATGACGGCGCAAAGCTCTGGGTGAGTTCCGAGGTCGGCGGCAGCGTCGCTGTGATCGACGCGCAAAGCCATAAAATCCTGAAAAAAATTCGCTTCGAGGTGCCCGGCCTGACCGGCGAGGAGGTCCAGCCGGTGGGCATTCGCCTCACCGCCGACGGCAAGACCGCCTTTGTCGCGCTCGGCCCGGCCAATCGCATCGCCGTGGTCGACGCCCAGACTTTCGAGCTGCGCAAATATCTTCTGGTGGGCCAGCGGGTCTGGCATCTGGCGCTGACTCCGGACGAAAAATATCTGTTCGCCGCCAATGGCAATTCCAACGATGTTTCGGTTGTGGACGTCGCGGCCTTGCGCGTCATCAAGAGCATAGCCGCAGGCGCGGCGCCCCTGGGCGTCGCGATTTCTCCGAATTAAAGCCGCGATTTCTCCGGATTGAGTCAGATCATGCGCCGTTTCGCTTTTCTCGCCTGCCTTCTCTTCGCCGCCCCGGCTTTCGCCGGCGGACCGCCGCCCGCCGACGAGGACTGGCCCTGCGCCCAGCGGCGCACCGGCGCCATCAGCCGGGCCGCCGTCTGGTCGGGGCCGGATAGCCCGGAGGGTCGGTGGGACGATGACGAGGGCGCCGCGCGCCTGGCGCGCAAGCTGGCCTCGCGGCGCGTTTCGCTGGAGGAGGCGGATCAGTTGGTCGAGGCCTTCGCTCGGGACGCGGGCGCCGACAAGGACAGGGCGCTGACCCGCGCCTTCGACGGCGCGCTGGAGCTGATCAACGCCGAGCGCGACAAAGTGATGGCCGGCATTGTCCGCTATGCCCGGGGACAGAAGGCGCTGGCGGCGAAATTGCGCGAGGAGGCCGACAAGGTCGGCGACGAGCAGGAGAGCAAGGGACCGATCGCGCCGGACGAATTGGAAAAGGCCCATCCGGAATTGAAATGGGACAAAAGGATTTTCGACGATCGCGCCCGCGCCCTGACCTATGTCTGCGAAACGCCGGTGCTCCTGGAAAAGCGCGCCTTCGCCATAGCCAAGGCCTTGCAGCAGAGGCTGTGAGCGCAGGCGGCGCGGCCGCGGCGGGCTTGCGCTTCGCCGTGGAACTCATTGACTTATGTCGGTTATTCCGCGCCGTTCGGCAGGGCTAAGAATAAAATAATAAGAAACGGCGCCCCAGCGGGAACGGGGAGTAATTTATTTCGTTGTTAGACCGTGAAAGAGCACCTAAGCTCTATTCGACCGTCAAGCCCGAGCGTCAAACTCAAACTGGGCAGGCGGCAGGGAAGCGCAATGCAGGGCATGAAACATGAATGTTCTGATCGTGGAAAATGACCTTTCCGCCGGCGGCGCGCTGGCGAAAGTGTTGGAGGCGGAAGGGTTCGACGTCACTTTCGTTCAGGAGACGGACGATCCCGTGGAGACCGCGAGGGCGCTCAACCCTTGCGCGGTCTTGTTCGACACATCGTCGCCCGATGGCAGCGATCTCGAGGCCTGCCGCGCCATGCGGCGCAATGGCCGCACCGAGCCGATCCTCTTCCTGAGCGACCGGCACGATCCCGCCCGCCGCGCCAGCGGCTTGAGCGCCGGGGCCGACGATTTCATCGCCAAACCCTTCGTCTATGACGAATTGATCGAAAGGCTGCGGGCGCATCTGATGCACCGCGCCATTTCCGACGACTCGCGCGAGCGGCGCAAGGTCGGCCAGCTGATCCTCGACATGCACACGCGACAAGCGCATTTCGGCAAGGCCCATATCCGCCTCACGCAGCGCGAGGCGGAACTGCTTGGCATTCTCATGGAGAACGCCAATCATCCGGTCTGCCGGGGCGATATTTACGACCAGCTCTGGGGCGACCAGGGCTGCACCTCTCTCAATGTCGTCGATGTCTATCTCGGCTATCTGCGCACCAAATTCACGGAGATCACCCGCATCGGCGGGCCCTTCATCAGCACGGTGCGCGGCCGCGGCTTCATGCTGGACATGAATGGATACAAATGCGCGGCGCGCTGAAGCGCCGCGTGTTTTTTGCCCCTTAGCCCTCCGCCGCCCGCCGCTTTGACGCGGGCGCAGCGGATCTGATGCTTTCGCCGGTCAAACGGCGCGGGAAGGAAGAGTCATGCGTCAAAAACGTCCCTTGTCCCTTGGTTTGGGCGCCGCCGCGTTCGGCCTGACGCTGCTGGCCGGCGCCGCCTCGGGCGCGCAGGAGCCGGCGCAGGAAACCGCCCAGATTCTCGCCGCCGACATCTTGTTCGAGCGCCCGCAATTGAGGGCGCTGCATACCGGCGACGCTCTCGATTACAGTTATCAATTCAAGTCGGCGGACCCGAAGTTTTTCGGTCCCGACGTCACCGATCACGTCGCGCTGAAAATCGCCTCGGGCGACGCGCCGGACAAGCGATCGGTCGATGTCGAATTATTCTCCGCCGAGCGCCGCCGCGCCGCCGGTCCCTTCGACGACATGAGCGGCAATCCGCTGCTCAGCCTGATGCTGGAGGAAAATCTCCAGCGTCTCCAGACGATTTTCCAGGCCAATCCGCGCTATATGAAGACGGCGATCCGCATGGCCCTGCGCAACGCCAAGGCCGCGCCGGACAGAGTCGAGGGCTTCGACGCCGCCGCGCCGGCCTGGAAGGTCGAGGTCGCACCCTTCAGGAACGATCCGAACAAGGCGCGCATGCATGGGCTGGACGCGCTGACCTATACGTTCCGGGTGTCCACGGCGGCGCCGGGAGAAATCGCCGAGATCGACATTGCCGCGCGCGACGCTTCGGGCGCCGTGCTGTTCGAGGAGACCACCCGCTATGTCGGCAAGAAGCCTTAGGATTTTTGCCGCTTTGGCCCTTGTCTGGGGCGGCGGCGCGGCGGCGCAGACGCCGGCCAATGATTATCCAACCGAGACGCGCGCCGATTATGTCTTCGCCTGCATGGCCGCCAATGGCCAGACCAGCGATTACATGCGCAAATGCGCCTGTTCCGTGGACGTGGTCGCCTCGATCCTGCCCTTCGACCGCTATGTCGAGGCCGAGACCATTCTGTCGATGCGCCAGGGCGTGGGCCGGCAGGCGACCATGTTCCGCGCCGCCAATTTCGAGGAGGCGGTGGCCGATCTGCGCCGGGCGCAGGCCGAAGGCGAGATCAGGTGTTTTTATTGACGGGGCTACAACACCCCGCCATCCGGCGCGAAGACTTGTGAAAACACGGTTCCGCGCAAGTCCTTGGCCTCCAGCCTCACCGGTTGGCCATTGGGCCTGTAGCTGAAACGGACGGTCGGGTCCTCGCTCAGGGAAATGCCGTTTTCCATGGAGAACAGCGTCGCGCCGCCCTGTGTCACCCGCAGCTCCGTGACATACCAGGCCGGCGTGTACATGCGGGTGATCTGGTCCATCTGCATGCCCGAATAATTGGGATGGCGGATCATCGCCTGGGCCTCGGCCATGCCCTGGGCGGCGAAGGAGCGGAAACGCATCTTGCCGAGATTGACCCGCGCCTCCTCCGGGTCTTTCGACGCCGGCGCCGAACAGCCGC
>CAWDOR010000045.1:0-127701 GCA_963804045.1 uncultured Alphaproteobacteria bacterium
AGGCCAACGCCCATGAGCCCGGCGGACAAATGCTGCTCGGCGCCTCTTACCCGCAAAACGGCCCGGATCAGGCGAAAGCCGCGCTGCTGGCCCTGGCGCGCCGCCCGGAAACCGCTCGCCATCTGGCGCGCAAACTGGCCAGACATTTCTTCGCCGACCAGCCGCCGTACACCCTGGTCGAGCGTCTCGCCCAGAGCTATCTGAAAAGCGACGGCGATCTGCGCGCCGTGACTTTGGCCATGATTGACGCGCCCGAAGCTTTTGGGCCGCCGGCCAAGATCAGGACGCCCTGGGAGTTCTGTCTCGGCGCCGCGCGCCTGTTCAACATGGCGCCCAGCGATCCCGGTCAAATTCTCAACGCGCTCAATCTGCTGGGCCAGCCGCTGTGGCGCCCGCCGGGTCCCAATGGCTTCGCCGACGACACCGGCGCCTGGGCCTCGTCCGAAGGCATGAAGATCCGCCTCGATCTCGCCGCCAACTGGGCGGCGAAATGGCGCGATCCGCCCGATCCGCGCGAGTTGCTGGACGCCGCTTTTGGCGCGGCGGCGTCTCCCGAGACACGGGAGGCCGTGGCCCATGCCGAAACCCGACCGCAGGGCCTCGCTCTGCTTTTGATGGCGCCGGAGGCGCAAAAACGATGATTTCGCACGACACGCCGCGCATTTTTCGCCGGTTCGGCGAGCCTGTTCGTCGCCGCCGCCCTGCCCCGCCCCGCCAGCGCGGGAACGCGCGATCCCCGGCTGATCGTCATTGTGCTGCGCGGCGCGCTCGACGGCCTCGCCACCATCGCGCCGGTCAAGGATCCCGATTACGCCCGCCAGCGCGGCGGCCTCGCCCTGCCCGCCGCCGCCCCGGCGCTCGACCCGCTGTTTTGCGCCAATCCGGCGCTGACGACGTTCAAGACGCTCTATGACGCCAGACAGGCGAGCTTCGTCCAGGCGGTCGCCACCCCCTATCGCGACCGTTCGCATTTCGACGGCCAGGATGTGCTGGAAAGCGGGCAGCCCGGCGCCGGGCTGGTCCGCGACGGCTGGCTCAACCGCTTCATCGCCGGCCTGCCTTCGGCTGGCCAGAGGGCCTCTGGAAAGGGTCTCGGGGTCGGGGCCACCGCGCCCTTGATCCTGCGCGGCGCCGCGCCGGTGCTCGGCTGGTCGCCCGACAATATCGCCCCGGCCTCCGAGGCGCTCGCCGCCCGCGTTCTCGACCTCTACCGGCAACGCGATCCCGCCCTGCAACAGGCGCTCGCCGACGGTTTGCGGGTCGAGTCCATCGCCAAGGCTCAGGGCGTCGGCGCCGACGGAACTCAAGGGCGGCGCCGACTCGCCCAATGGCATGAGGCAGGCGGCGCAGGGCGCGGCGCGGCTGATGCGCGCCGCCGACGGGCCGCGCATCGCCGTGCTGTCCTTCGAGGGCTGGGACACCCACGCCAATGAAGGCCCGATTGGCGGTCAATTGTCGAACCGCCTCGGCGGGCTCGACGCCGCCTTCGGCGATCTGCGCGACGGCCTTGGCGACATCTGGGGCCAGACGGTGGTGATCGCCGTCACCGAATTTGGCCGCACGGTGCGCATCAACGGCACGGCGGGCGCCGATCACGGCACGGCGACCGTCGCCCTGCTCGCCGGCGGCGCGGTCAAGGGCGGACGCGGCTTTTACGACTGGCCGGGCCTCGCGGATTCAAAACTATACCAGAACCGCGATCTCGCCCCGACCACCGATCTGCGCGCGGTGTTCAAGGGCGTGCTGACGGAGCATTTCGACGCGCCGGCGGCGCTGCTGGATCGTACGGTGTTTCCCGACAGCGCGGCCGTCAAACCCTTGCGCGGACTGGTGGCCTGAATTTACGCCCGCTGGTAGTCGACATATTCGAGATCGACCTCGTCGCGCGGCCCCCGAAGTGGCTTTTCGCGGCGCAATTCGCGCCAATCCGCCCAATCGACCTCGGGAAAAAAGGCGTCGGCCTGCGGCGCGCAATCGACCACCGTCAATCGCATATAGGCGCAGAGCGGCAAGCCCTGCCGATAGAGCTCGGCGCCGCCGGCCAGCACGATTTCGGCGCAATGCAGGGATTGCGCGACCTCATTGGCCAGGTCCACGGCGCCGGCGAAATCATGGGCGAGATGGACATGATCCGGAGTTGTCCCGCCAAAAGGATTTTGCGCATGGCTGACGACAATGGTTTCGCGGCCGGGCAGCGGCTTGCCGATGGATTCATAGGTCTTGCGGCCCATGATCAGCGGGCGGCCCCAGGTGATCTCCTTGAATCTTTTGAGGTCGCTCGGCGCGCGCCAGGGGATGGTGTTTTGAAAGCCCAGCGCGCCATTGCGGGCGACGCCAGCGACCAGAGTGATCGGCAGGCCGCTCATACCGCCACGGGCGCCTTGATCGCCGCCTGAGGATGATAATCCTCGAAGACAATGTCTTCAAAGGCGAAGCCGAACAGGTCCTTCACCGCCGGATTGAGTTTAGCCGCGGCGGCGGTCCCGGCGTCCGGCTCAGTTGCAGTTTCGCCTGCTCATAGTGATTCGAATAAAGATGGGCGTCGCCGAATGTGTGGACGAAATCGCCGGCCTCCATGTCGCAGGCCTGGGCGACCATATGGGTCAGCAGCGCATAGGAGGCGATGTTGAAGGGCACGCCGAGGAAAATATCGGCGGAGCGTTGGTAGAGCTGGCAGGACAGCCGCTTTTTGCCCTCGACTTCCGCGACATAGAACTGAAACAGGCAATGGCAGGGGGCGAGCGCCATTTGCTCGATCTCCGCCGGATTCCACGCGGAGACGACGAGCCGGCGCGAAAAGGGGTTCTGCTTGATCTCCTTCACCAGCCAGGCGATCTGATCATAGGTCTTGCCATCGGCGCCGGCCCAGCTGCGCCATTGCTTGCCATAGACCGGCCCGAGTTCGCCGTGTTCGTCGGCCCATTCGTCCCAGATGCTGACGCCATTGTGCTTGAGATAGGCGATATTGGTCTCGCCCTTCAGAAACCACAGCAATTCGTGAACGATGCTTTTGGTGTGCAGCTTCTTCGTGGTCAGCAGCGGAAAACCGGCGGAGAGATCGAAACGCAATTGCGCGCCGAAGATCGAGGTCACGCCAGTGCCGGTGCGGTCGCTCTTGCTCACGCCCTCATTGAGCACGCGCTGGAGAAAATCGAGATAGGACCGCATGGAAAACTCCGGAAGACAAGGCGCGCATTCTAGTCGATTTCACCGCGCATGAAACAGAAACGGCGGCCCCACGGGCCGCCGTCCACAGTCGATGCGTCCGCGCCGCTCTCAATAGCTGAAAAAGCCCCGCCCGGTCTTGCGGCCGAGATAGCCGGCGTCGACCAATTGCTTGAGCAGCGGGCTCGGCCGATATTTGGAATCGGAAAAACCGGCGTAGAGCACTTCCATCACATCGAGGACAATGTCGAGGCCGATCAGATCGGCCAGCGCCAGCGGCCCCATGGGATGGGCGGCGCCGAGCTTCATCATGGCGTCGACGTCTTCCGGCGCCGCGACATTTTCATAGACGCAATTGATCGCCTCGTTGATCATGGGGATCAGCACCCGGTTGACGACGAAGCCATAGGAATCCTTGGCGACCTTAGCCTGTTTGCCGAGTTTGGCGCAGGTGTCGACCACAGCCGCATTGACCGCGTCGCTGGTCTGGATGGCGCGGATCACCTCGACCAGCTGCATCATCGCCACCGGATTGAAGAAATGCATGCCGATCACGCGGCTTGGAGTCTTCGACGTGGCGGCGATCTTGGTCACCGAAAGCGAGGAAGTGTTGGTGGCGAAAATCGTTTCCGCGCCGCAGATGCGGTCGAGATCAGCGATAATGGCCTTTTTGACCTCGAATTTTTCGACGACGGCCTCGATCACCAGATCGCGGTCGTGGAAATCCTCCAGATTCAAGGTCGGAACTATGCGCGCCACAGCGGCGTCGGCCTCGGCCTGGGTCATTTTTTCCTTGGCGACCAGGCGCGCCAGGCTGGTCTTGATCGCCGCCACGCCATGATCGAGGGCGCCCTGGGCGATTTCGCGCAGGACCACCGGATAGCCCGAGGTCGCGAAGGCCTGGGCTATGCCCGCGCCCATGGTTCCCGCGCCGATTACGCCGATTTTTTCAATTTTCATCGTCCTGCCGCCTTCTCGCCAATCCTGCGCTCAAGCTACAGGAGGCGGTTGACGGCTTGACGACGCCAACCGGCCCCGCTCAAGCCGCAACCAGATGGCGATAAATATGCCAGGAGGCGTGGCCGAGCAATGGCAGAACCACAACCAGGCCGAGCAGTCCCGTCGCCAGACCAAGGAACAGCAGGACGGCGATGACCAAGGCCCAGAGCGCCAAGGGCAGCGGGTTTTTCCGCACCGATTTCATCGAAGTCAGCATGGCCGTGACGAAATCGACGTCGCGGTCGAGCAGCAGCGGAATCGAGACCACGGTGATCGAAAACACGAAAAAGGCTATGCCGGCGCCGACCAGATTGCTGGTCAGCAGGAAGGCCAGTCCCTGCGGCGTGGTGAAAATGTCCTGCGCCAAGCGCTGGGGGTCGGGCATATGGGCGCCATAGAACATCAGATAGAGGAAAATGGCGAAGTCGATCCAGATGATGAAGGCGAACAGCGTCACCAGACACATCCAGCCGAGGTCGCGCCCGCCGCCGGCCTTGACGCCGCCCAGCACCGCGCCCCAACTCAAAGCCTCGCCCTGTTCCTGCCGACGGCTGACCTCATAAAGCGCCGAGGCCATGAAGGGCGCGACCAGGGCGAAGCCGGTGAGCAGCGGATAAGTGAAATAATAGAGGCCGGCGTAACGGACCAGGAGAATGGCGATCCAGCCGCCCACCGCATGAAGCGCGCCAATGACAAGGCCATAGGAGGGCGCGGCGAGGAAATCGCGCCAGCCTGCGGCCAGGCAGGAAAAAATATCGTCCATGCTCAATGATTTGATTTCAAGCGCGGCGCCGCGCGCCAGCGCCCCCGTACCGGCCGACGTCTCCATGTTTCACTCCCTTGAACCCCGCAAGGTTTTGGGGCCCGCCCGGTTTTCCGGATCTTGTCCCGCAGGCCAGAGTGAAGGCGAAATCCTTGCCGCGCAAGAGGGTCCACCACCCCGATTTGCAACTGCCCTGATTTTCCCCTTTCGCCGGACGGAGCGCTTCACTATATTCAATTCGCCGTCCTCGGACGGCTATGGCGATAAATGGTCATCGGAATAAGCCTATCGGACCCGGGGGCGGTACCCGGCGCCTCCACCCCAGCCCAGTTTGAAAGACCTGGGCTGCGGCGGGGGCGAAATAGGATTGACGAGGGTGTAAAGGGTGTTCTTTTGCTCGGCATGATACCGCCGTTATCGGGTCAAACCTATAGTTGCCAACGACAACTATGCTCCGGTGGCCGTTGCCGCGTAATGCGGTAATAGTACCGAAATCAAAGTCCTGAGGCTTAGCCGTTTCAGGCGGGGTCCGGAGGCGCCTGGCAACAGAAGCCTCCACTTCCTTGTTTTCCGGGCGCGGTGATGGCGACAGACTTAATCCGATACGATCTTCAGGTGCAGGAAGCCCTGCGTAGCGTGGTGCGCAAGGTTCTGGCGGACGCCGCCCGCGACGGCCTGCCCGGTGAGCATCATTTCTACATCACCTTCCGCACCCATGCGCCGGGCGTGAAATTGTCCCAGCGCCTGCTGGAGCAATATCCGGAGGAAATGACCATCATCCTCCAATATCAGTTCTGGGATCTGCGCGTGGACGAAGCCGGCTTCGAGGTTGGCCTGCATTTCAAGAATGTGCCCGAGCGGTTGCAGGTGCCTTTCGACGCCATATCCGGCTTCTACGACCCCTCGGTGCAATTCGGCCTGAAATTCGAGGCCCAGGGAGACGAAGGCGACAGCGAAGAAGGCGACGAGGACGACGAGATCGAACTGGACGGGGAGACCATCGAACTCGGCCCGGTCGCCAATTCGCCGCGTCCGACCGCGCGCGAGCCCGAGAAGAAGCCGCGCGGCGCCGGCTCCGAGCCGAAACTGGCCCCGGCGGTGGAGAAAGCCGCCAAATTGACGGAAAAGGCCACCGAAAAGCCCGCCGACGCAGCGGCGGAAAAATCGGCTGGCGAAACCTCCAAAGTGGTTTCCATCGACGCCTTCCGCAAGAAATAATGGGCGAGATCGTCAATCTCCGTCAGGCGCGCAAGCGCCGCGACCGCGACGCGCGGGACAAGACGGCCGACGCCAATCGGGTCAAGCACGGGCTGAGCAAGGCCGAGAAGGTTTTAGGCGCGACCCGACGGGAGCTGGAGGCGAAAAAACTCGAAGGCCACCGTCTGGAGCCGGACGGAGACGCCGAGCATGAGCGCGACTGACGCCGGCAAACTCCGCAAGCGCTCGCTGGTCATCGCGGGACATGGCACGTCCATTTCGCTGGAAAACGCGTTTTGGGACGCGCTGCGCGAAATGGCCAGGGAGCGCGGAGTTTCCGTCGCCGCCCTGGTCGCCGAAGTCGATTCCGCGCGGGGCGCCGCCAATCTTTCCTCGGCGCTGCGTGTCGCGGCGCTACGCCATTTCCGGGCGCCGCGCGTTTAAGCCTTCTTGCCAAACTCCGAGGCGCCGCCATGGGCCGCCGACCATTCGGCGGGGGCGTGCAGGAATTTTTCGACTTCATCGAGCGTCGCGTCGGGCAGATATTTGGTCTGGCGCGCGACTTTCAGCACATCCCACCAGGTTGTGAGCTGGTGCAGGGAAATATTATCCTTGGCCAGCTCCTCGCGCGCTCCGGGGAAAATATCGTAATAGAAGAACACGAAGGTATGGTCGCATTTCTGCCCGGCGTCGCGGATCGCGGTCATGAAATTGACCTTGGAGCCGCCGTCGGTGGCGAGATCCTCGACCAGCAGCGTGCGGGCGCCTTCGACCACATCGCCCTCGATGCGGGCGTTGCGGCCAAAACCCTTGGGCTTCTTGCGCACATATTGCATCGGCAGCGCCAGCCGGTCGGAAATCCAGGCGGCGAAGGGAATGCCCGCGGTCTCGCCGCCGGCGATGATGTCGAGCGACTCATAGCCAATTTCGCGCTGGATGGTTTTCACCGCGAAATCCATCAGCACATTGCGCAAGCGCGGAAAGGCGATGAGCTTGCGCATGTCGGTATAGACGGGACTGGCCCAGCCCGAGGTGAAAATGAACGGCTTTTCAGCGTTGAACAGCACGGCGCCGACTTCCAGCAGCATTTTCGCTGTTTCCTGGGCGATCAGCTGCTTTTCCAGCGCGGCGGGCGAGAGGTCGGACATGGGCGCTCCTTTGCTGCCCGACCAATAAGACTCATCCGCCCGCGCCGTCAATCAGGCGGCCAGCCTTCTTTTGCTCCGCGCCTGGGTCTTGCGCAGCCGCTTGCGCAGCGAGGCCCAGAGCGCGCGGATTTCCTCGGCGGCCGCGCCGGCGGGATTGAGTTCGGTCACGCCGAGCCCGCAGCGCGCCGCCTCCTGATAATCGACGCGGCTGGTGAGCAGCGGCGAGATCAGCCCGCCCATCGCTTCCAGGGCCTCGACGCCCTCGTCGATTCGGGCGCTTTGTTGCGCGGGCGGGCATTGATTGAGCACGAAGGCGTAATCGCGCTGGCGCATTTTCAGTTTCTTCAGCGTCTTGACGCTGGCGGCGAGATCGAAGGCGTTGGGCCGCGCCGGCACCAGGCAAAGATCCGCCGCGCGCATCGCCATATCCGCCGCCAGACTGTCGCCGCCGGGCGAATCGACGATCGCCAGAGTGACGCCATTTTCTTCGAGCAGCTCAAGCACCTTGTCCAGCTTGCTTGCGGGCGCGGCGACCACGCGAATATCTTCGCAGTCGCGCGTTTCCGCCCAGAGCGTCAGCGAACGCAGGGGATCGAGGTCGATCAGAAAAACCTTTTCACCGGCCTCCATCGCGGCCACCGCCAGACAGGCGGCGAGCGTGCTTTTCCCCGACCCGCCTTTTTGCGTTACAAATGCAATGCGCTGCATCGTTTCACCCCGAGACTCGACGACGGCGCTCAAGGCCGTTGCGGAGCAATGAAACAGAAAGCCCGATTCGCATCCAGTGCAATCGATGCAAAAACCGTGTCTGGAAACAGTCTCGTCAAGGTTTACGCAAGATAGAGTAACTTATCGTAAGTAAAATAACGTTAGGCAAGGCGCAGGGCATGAGCGATCTATTTTCCGCCGCTGGATTGGAACGGGACACGCCGCGTCCCCTCGCTGAACGGCTGCGCCCGCATGACCTCGGCGAAGTCGCCGGACAGGACCATCTGCTTGGCCCCAATGGCGCGTTGACCCGGCTGATCGAAGCGGGTTCGCTGGGCAGCCTGATTTTTTGGGGGCCGCCGGGTACGGGAAAAACCACGGTTGCCCGGCTGCTGGCTCAGGACACCAAGCTGCATTTCGTCCAGGCCTCGGCGATCTTCTCCGGGGTCAACGATCTCAAGAAAATTTTCGAGGAAGCCCGCGCCCGCCGCCATGCCGGACAGGCGACGCTGCTGTTCATCGACGAAATCCACCGCTTCAATCGGGCGCAGCAGGATTCCTTCCTTCCGGTCATGGAGGACGGCACGATCACCCTGATCGGCGCCACCACCGAAAACCCCTCTTTCGAACTCAACGCCGCGCTTTTATCCCGCGCCCGCGTCATGACTTTCAGGAGTTCTCGACGAAGATGCGCTGGAAAAGCTTTTAGCCCGCGCGGAAACGATCGAGGGGAAAAAACTGCCGCTCGACGACGAAGCGCGAAAAACGCTGATCGGCATGGCCGATGGCGACGGCCGCGCCGCCCTGACCCTGGTCGAGGAAATTTTTCGCGCGGCGCGTCCCGGCGAGGTTTTCGGCTCCGCCGAACTGGCCGAAGTGGTGCAGCGCCGTGCGCCGATCTACGACAAGGGCCAGGAGGGCCATTACAATCTGATCTCCGCCCTGCACAAATGCGTGCGCGGCTCCGACCCCGACGCCGCCCTCTATTATCTCGCGCGCATGTTCGACGCCGGCGAAGACCCTTTGTTCCTGGCGCGCCGCGTGGTGCGCATGGCCGTGGAGGACATAGGCCTCGCCGACCCCCAGGCCCTGGTCATCGCCAACGCCGCCAAGGAAGCCTTCGATTTTCTCGGCTCCCCCGAAGGCGAACTGGCCATTGCGCAAGCCGTGATCTATTGCGCCACCGCGCCCAAATCCAACGCCGCCTATCTGGCCTATAAAAGCGCCATGCGCCTCGCGCGCGAAAAAGGCTCGCTCATGCCGCCCAAGGTGATTTTGAACGCCCCGACCAAGCTGATGAAATCGGAGGGCTATGGCTCCGGTTATGCTTATGACCACGACGAGCCCGACGCTTTTTCAGGACAGAATTATTGGCCGGACGATTTGGGACGGCAGAAGATTTATCAGCCGGTCGAGCGGGGTTTTGAGAGGGAGATTTCCAGGCGGCTGGAATATTGGGAAAAGCTGCGGAAAGAGCGAGGCGAGACCTGACCGCCGCTTAGATCGCTTGCCGAAAAAGGATTTTCAATGCCGAAAAAATTGTGGCTCGCCATAGCACTGCTTCTGAGTCCCTTTCTCATCATCGCAGTGCTGTTATTCGGGCTCGTCGTTTCCATCGAAATTTTCGGAAGAAGGTCGGTGGATGTGCCGCTTCCCGATTCGCCGGTCGTGCTGACCTTTACATTCATACCAAAACTTGCTTCCCCGGGCGATGTGCAACTGTCTATGCGCGACCCAAACAGCTTCCTTCGACGCGCATCGGGCTCAAGTTTCGCAGTCTACAAGAACTATGACGGCGTGACCTCCGACCTCTACCAATCGCGTGAAAACAGAAAAATTTTCTATCTGGCCATCAGGATGTCGCCGCAGATCATCGACCTCGACAAATTCGAAATCAGCGGATTTTGCCAGCCCGATCAGGATATGGCGCTCGATCACCTCGGCCGTTTCAGTTTTTATGAACAAACCGACCCGAACGCCCAAGCAGTCGAGCGTCTCAATTTCGAGCCTCATCACGGCGAACAACAGCCGACAACTCGATTTCTCTGCAACTATCCCTGACGGGACGCGGACTTAGGGGATAGACCTTCGATGGCGGCGGCGTCGCCGCGAACGCGGTGAGACATGAAGGCGGATGACAATGTATCTCAATTGAGATACAATTCATTCCTTCGAGAGAGCCCGTCATGACCAATCACACCTCCATGCTCCACGTCCGCGTGGACGACAAGACCAAGAAGGAAGCCGCCGAGGCGCTGGAAAGCATGGGTCTGTCGGTTTCCGACGCCGTGCGCCTGTTCCTGCGCCGTGTCGTCGCTGATCGCGCCATTCCGTTCGACATCAAGGCGCCCAATGCCGAGACCCGCAAGGCCATGACCGAGGCGGAAGAAATTTTGCAACTTGCCGCGCCCGTTTCAGCAAGGCCGAAAAGCTGTTCGCCGATCTTGAAAAAGCCCACGACGACTAAACGCGCCGGCCCGCCGCGCGCCTCGGATTACGCCCGGACCTTTCTGAAGGATTGGGAGAAACTGTCGCGCGCCGGCCGTTCCGACATGGGCAGGTTGAAACACGTCATGCTGCTGTTGATCGCCAATGACGCGTCGCTTGGCGCCGAATGGCTCGACCACCCGCTCAAGGGACAATGGCAAGATTATCGGGAATGCCATGTCGGCGGCGACTTCCTGCTGATCTACAAGATCGACGACAGCGCCAAGCCGCCGCTCATCGTCTTTGTCCGCGCCGGAACCCACGCCGATCTCTTCAACGATTAGGCCCGTACGGGGTGACGCCGCCGCATGGTGGTATAAGCTTGCTTTTCTTCCCGAATCACTTCCGACACCGCGACAGATTTGCCATGCGCCCCGAGCAAAATCGCCTTCTCAACCATTACGTCCTGCGTTCGCGACTCGCGGCGCGGCGCTGGAGCCGGCGCTCGATGTTCCTGCTCGGCGGCTTGGCGGTGGGCGGCGCGGCTGTGGCCATGGCGCAATTGGCGGACGGCGCCCAGGCCGGTTTCGCCTCCCTGCATCGCGCCTATCCCCACGCGGCTCTGGCCGTGACGCCGCTCGGCTTCGGCCTGGCGGTATGGCTGGCGCGCAATTTCTTTCCCAATTCGCAGGGCAGCGGCATTCCCCAGACCATAGCCGCGCTTGAGTTCGACACGCCCGCGGCGCGCGAAAAACTGGTGTCGATGCGCGTCGCCATCGGCAAGATCTTCATCATGTGCCTCGGCCTGTTGTTTGGCGCCTCGACGGGCCGCGAGGGCCCCACGGTGCAGGTCGGCGCCGCCATCATGCACGCCATGGGCCGCCATTCGCCCTATCGTCAGGCCGGTTTTCTGCTCGCCGGCGCTTCCGCCGGAGTTGCCGCCGCCTTCAATACGCCGCTAGCCGGCATTGTCTTCGGCATAGAGGAGCTGAGCCGCTCCTTCGAGCAGCGCACCAGCGGCCTGATCATCGGCGCGGTGATCGCCGCCGGCCTGACCGCCATGACCCTGCTCGGCGATTACTCCTATTTCGGCGCGACCTCGGCCAGGCTGCCGCTTGGCGCCGCCTGGCTGCCGCTGCTGGTCTGCGCCGTGCTCGGAGGCCTGACCGGCGGCCTGTTCATCCGGATCGTCTTTTCGGTCGCGCCCGGCAAGACCGGCTGGACTGGCCGCATCGGCGCGATTTCGCGGCGCCGTCCGGTCGCCTTCGCCATGTTCTGCGGCCTGGGCGTCGCCCTGTGCGGGCTGAACGGCGATCTCTCGATCTTCGGCACGGGCTACGCCCAGGCGCGCAGCGTCGTCCATGCGGGCGGCGACATAGATTATATGTTCGGGCCGCTGAAATTCGTCGCCACCACGCTGTCGGCGCTCAGCGGCATTCCCGGCGGGGTGTTCTCGCCTTCGCTGGCGATCGGCGCCGGCGAGGCTTCCGCCCTGCATCTGCTGTTCCCGCATGCCGCGCTGTCCGCCCTGGCGCTGATCGGCATGGTCTCCTATCTCACCGGCGTCACCCAGGCGCCGATCACCGCTTTCGTCATCGTCGCCGAAATGACCAATGATCACGCCATGGTCGTGCCGCTGATGCTGGCGGCGCTGATCGCGAGGGGCGTGTCGCGACAGTTGAGCCGCGAGGGTTTTTACCACGCGCTGGCGCGCAATTTTCTGCGGCGCGAAAGCGCGGATGCAACGACAGGATGACGCCGCCCCCCGTCTGGGCTAAGGAAGAGGCATGCAGGCCTATCTTCTCGTCTTTTTCGGCGCCGGTCTTGGCGGCTGTCTTCGTCACACCATCAATATCCTCGCGGCGCGGTCCCTGGGGACCGATTTTCCCTGGGGCACTTTCCTGATCAATATCAGCGGCTCGCTGGTGATGGGGCTGATCGCCGGTTTCCTGGCTTTCCGGGCCGGTCCGCATGGTTCGCAGCATTTGCGCCTGTTCCTGCTCACCGGGATTCTGGGCGGCTACACGACTTTTTCCGCTTTTTCGCTTGACGCCGCCCTGCTCTATGAGCGCGGCGAACTCGGCCTGATGGCCGCCTATGTCGGCGGCTCCGTCGGCCTGGCGCTGGTCGGGGTGTTCAGCGGACTGGCGCTCATGAGGGCATGGCTTTGACACGACAGCGCACGGGCGGCCCCAAGGGAACGTCAAAATCCTCAGGCGAGGGCAAGGCGCGCGCCGTCGCGCCCAAAACCAAGCGCTTCTTCGCCGCGCGGCCGAAAAAAGCCCGCGCGGAGACCGAGGCTTTCGAAGAGAAAAAACCCGCGCGCCCGGTCGCCGAGGTCAATGAGCCCCCTGCCCCCGCGCCCAATGTCGAGACCAGCAAGGTGCAAATCCTCATCGTCACCGAGGACGAGGAAGGCATGCGCCTCGACCGCTGGTTCAAGCGGCGCATTCCGACCTTGTCGCTGTCGCATCTGGCGAAAATCTGCCGCAAGGGCGAGGTCCGCCTCAGCGGAAAAAGGGTCGAGACCTCTTCGCGCGTCGTCGCCGGCGCCAATGTCCGCGTGCCCCCGCTCAATGTCGAGGCGCCCAAGGCCCCGGCGGTGAAAGCCCCGGCGGCCTCGCAGGCCGACCAGCGCGCCGTCAAGGACATGATCCTGTTCGAGGATCGCGAGCTGATGGTGCTCAACAAGCCATTTGGGCTTGCGGTGCAAGGAGGCTCGGGTACGAAAGTGCATCTCGACGGCATGCTGGCCTCGCTGGCCAATGAGCGCGGCGACCGTCCGGTGCTGGTGCATCGCCTCGACCGCGACACCTCCGGCGTCCTGCTGATCGCCAAAACCCGCAAAATGGCCGCCGATCTCGGCGAGGTTTTCAGGAGTCGCTCGGCGCAGAAAATCTACTGGGCCTTGGTCGAGGGCATCCCCAAACCCTCGCAGGGCCGCATCTCCCTCTATCTCGCCAAAGGCGAGGCGATGGGCGACAATCGTGCGCCGGCAAAGGGTCGCCACGGCGTCGAAGAACGTCGCGACATCGAGAAAATGCGCGTCGCCAAGCATGGCGACGACGACGCCCAGCATTCCCTCACCTATTACGCCATTGTCGACAAACTGGCGCCGCGTTGCGCCTGGCTGTCGATGAAACCCTTGACCGGCCGCACCCATCAATTGCGCGCCCATGCCGAGGCGATCGGCTGTCCGATCGTCGGCGACCCCAAATATGGCCATAGCGACGAGGACCGCCGCCGCCGCGCCGACCCCAACCGCAATGTTCCCGACGGCGTCGACAAAAAACTGCATCTGCTGGCGCGCCGGCTGATCCTGCCGCATCCGCGCGGCGGCGTGCTCGACGTCACCGCGCCGCTGCCGCCGCATATGAAGCGCTCATGGGAGCTGTTTGGCTTCGACGCGGGGCAATATGACCCGATTTTGGACGCTCCGGAAGAATAGGATTTCGCGCGCATAATCCAGCGTCATGACCCTGCGTGTCACGGCCATCCGCGCCAGCGCAACCGGCATGGGCGCCCGGGACAAGCCCGGGCATGACGGAACCGGTGAGGCGTTACGCGGGCTGGAAAGCCGCGCAAGCCTTGAACCCTTCGCGCAGTTCCTGCTCCTTCAGCTTGCGGCCGATGAAGACCAGGCGGCTGGCTCGTTTTTCCTCGGGCTTCCAGTCGCGTTGCAGATCGCCGTCGAGGATCATGTGCACGCCCTGGAACACATAGCGCTTGGGCTCATTGGGGAAGGCCAGGATGCCCTTGGAGCGCAATATGTCCGGGCCGTCCTTTTGCACGACTTCGTTGATCCAGGGCAGGAAGAGATCGGGATCGACGGGGCCGTCGAGTTCGATGGCCACCGAGCGCACTTCGTCGTCATGCAGCACTTTGGGCGCGTGATGATGGTCCTCGTGGTCGCAGTCGGGCGCGCAGGCGTGATCGTGGTCGTGATGCTTGTGACCATGATCATGATGATGATGATCATGGTCGTGATGATGATGGCCGTGATCATGATGATCATGGTCATGTTCCTCGACCATCAAAAAGGCCGGCTCCAGCTCGAGGATGCGGTCCAACTCAAAAGCCTTGCGGTCGAGCACGGCGTCGAGCGCGATGTCGCATTTTTTCGTGCGATGCAGCTGGGCATAGGGGTTGAGACCGCGAATGCGCGCCTCGACCTCTTCCAGCTCGGCGCGGCTGACCAGATCGGTCTTGTTGAGCAGGATGACATCGGCGAAGACGATCTGGTTCTTGGCCTCCGGCGCGTCTTTCAGGCGCGCGGACAAAAACTTGGCGTCGGCGACAGTGACGATGGCGTCGAGCCGGGTTTCCTTCTGCACGTCGGCGTCGACGAAAAAGGTTTGTGCGACCGGCGCGGGATCGGCGAGACCTGTGGTCTCCACCAGAATGGCGTCGAACTTGCCTTTTCGCCGCATCAGCCCCTCGATGATGCGGATGAGATCGCCGCGCACGGTGCAGCAGATACAGCCGTTGTTCATCTCGAACACTTCCTCGTCGGCGTCCACGACCAGCTCGTTGTCAATGCCGATCTCGCCGAATTCATTGACGATCACGGCGAATTTCTTGCCGTGGTCCTCGGTGAGAATGCGGTTCAGCAAAGTGGTCTTGCCGGCGCCGAGATAGCCGGTGAGCACGGTGACGGGAATTTTATCCTCAGACATGCAGTCTCCGTTCAGCCATGGGGAACAAGCGCCTTTTTCAGCTCGTCGATATTGTGGTTCATCATATCAATATAGGTCGGCGCCGGCCCTTCGCCAGGCGAGAGCGAATCGGAAAACAAGTCGCCGCCGATCTTGGCGCCGCTTTCCTCGGCGATGCGCTTCATCAGCCGGGGATCGGAAATATTTTCCAGAAACACCGCCGGAACCTTTTCGCGCTTGATCTGCTCGATCAGCGCCGCGATATCCTTCGCCGAGGGCTCGGCTTCGGTGGAAAGCCCCACGGGCGCGATGAATTCAAAGCCATAAGCGGCGCCGAAATAGCCGAAAGCGTCATGGGTGGTGACGATGCGCCGATTTTTCTCCGGAATTTCGGCGATGGCCGCGCGAACTTTCACTTCGGTCTCATCCAGTCGCGCCAAAAATTTTTCGCTCCGCCTGCGAAAATAGTCGGCGTCGGCGGGCTCGACCGCGATCAGTCCGTCGCGAATATTGGCGGCGTAAATTCTGGCATTGGCGATGCTCTGCCAGGCATGGGGGTCGATCCCCTTCTTGCCGTCCTCTTCTCCCTCACGCGGCGTCACGCCCTTGCTCGCCACCACCACCGGCGCCTTGGCCCCCGAAGCAGAAATCAGCCTGGCCATCCAGCCTTCGAGCGACAGGCCGTTGACGACGATCAACTGCGCCTTGCGCAGCGCCTGTGCGGCGGCGGGACTGGGCTGATAGACGTGGACGTCGCCATTGGCGCCAACCAGCGAGCGGACATCGACCTTGTCGCCGCCAATCTCGCGGACGAAATCGTCGAGAATCGAGAAGCTGGCGATGACCCGCAGCTTTTCCGGCGTTTGCGCTCGCGCCGCCAGCGGCGAAAACAGGGCCAGGGCCAAACATAGCAGGCTTTTCACACGCATCCTGACATCCTAATGTCGAGAGGCCTCGCCTCGCGGCGGCCTTATGTTATAACATAACAGAATGAGCGACATGTCCAGCCCCAACTCCACGTCGCGCCTCAATCCGAGCGAGAGGCGAATTCTCGATCTGCTTGGCGGCGTCCAGAAACCTCTGTCGGCCTATGATGTGATCGACGCGCTGAGCGGGGAAAAGCGCCTGGCGCCGCCGACCGTTTATCGCGCCCTGCAAAGGCTGATGGACGAGGGCCTGGTCCACCGGCTGGAGTCGCAGAACGCCTATATCGCCTGCCGCCATCACGGCCCCGCCCATTACGCCGGCTTCATGATCTGCCGCGCCTGCGGCGCGACGCGTGAATTTTCCGGCGCGGCGCTGGAAAGTCTTTTGGGACAGATCGCGCGCAAAAACGGTTTTGTCGCTGAGACCATCGCCTTGGAAGCTCAGGGGCTCTGCGCCAACTGCCAAAACCTCACCCCTCCAGATGCGAGCGCGGCGTGAGTTTTCGCGCAAGCCCCCCGACAGGCCCGGCAAGCAGCGACAGCACATAGAGCACGCCGCAGGCGAGGATGATCAGCGGCCCCGAGGGCAGGCCCAGGAAATAAGAGGCGAGCAAGCCGCCATAGGCGCCGACAAGACCGAAAGCCGCCGCCAGCAGGATCATGCCGGTCATATTCTGCGTCCACAGCCGCGCCGAAATCGCCGGCACCATCATCAGGCCCACCGCCAGAAGCGTGCCCAGCGCCTGAAACCCGCCAACCAGATTGAGCGCCACCAGCATTAGAAAAGCGCCCTGGACCGACGCGCCGACGCCGCTAACGGAAGCGAGAAAGCCGGGATCGAGCGTTTCGAGCACCAGCGGACGATAGATCGCCGCCAGACCCAGCAGGGTGACGCTGGCTATGCTCGCCAGCAGGATCAGCGTGGAATTGTCTAGCGCCAGCACACTGCCGAAGAGAACATGGAGCAGATCGACATTGGAGCCGCGCACGGAGACCAGGGTGACGCCGAGCGCCAGCGATAGCAGATAGAAAGCGGCGAGCGAGGCGTCCTCGCGCAGGGTCGTCGCCCGGGCGATGGCGCCGGAGCCGAGCGCGACAGCGAAACCGGCGAGCACGCCGCCAATCGTCATGGCCGGCAGCGACAGGCCCGCCACCAGATAGCCCAGCGCCGCGCCAGGCAATATGGCGTGGGCCATGGCGTCGCCCGACAGCGCCATGCGCCGCAGCAGCAGAAACACGCCAAGCGGCGCCCCGGCGACCGCCAGAGCGCAGGCGCCAACCAAAGCGCGGCGCATGAATTCATAATCGGCGAAAGGGGCGACCAGCACAGCGTAAAACATGGCCCTGTTTAGCCCCAAATGTTTTGCGCGCCTAGCGCGGGCGGCGCGGCGGCGGAATTGCAGCGCTTATTATTGCTTAAGCAAGAACCTCAACCCGACGAAAAGACTTTCCCGCTAAAGTTGCACAAGACAGTTGCACAAGACCTGGGGGAGACAGCCATGGAAGCCAAAATCCCGAACGAAAAAACCCTGTCGATGGCCTGCCATTGGCGGCGCAGCGCCGTGACCGGGCGGCTCGAATGCCATTGGCGGCGCGAGACGCCCGTCAAACGCGAGGATGTTGTCACGCATTTCGCACTTGCCGCGTGATTTTCTTCGGATCGCGCTGGACTTCCGCCGCGCGCCGGCCTAACCCGGCGCGAATAGGGAGATTTTCATGTCCGAAACGCGCGATTCCAACGGGGCCCTTCTCAACGAGGGCGACAATGTCACAGTCATCAAGGATCTGAAGGTCAAGGGCTCCTCCACCGTGCTCAAGCGCGGCACGGTGATCCGCGGCATCCACCTCACCGACGATCCCGAGGAAATCGAGGGCCGCACCGACAAGGTCAAGGGCCTCGTGCTGAAAACCTGCTTTTTGAAGAAGGCGTAAGTCAAACCCACAACCTCCGGGTCGAAACGGATTCGACAAGCTTCGCTGAGTTCCCACATTGGCGGCGACGATTCGCAAAAAAATCAGGCCGCCTTGTCCGACCCTTTCGACGATTACGACGATTACGCTCGCGCCGCGCCTGGCGGCGTCGCCGCGCGGGCGCTGGCCGCCCTGCATGGCGCGCCCGACTTCCTGAGCGCGCTCAATCCCGAACAGCGCGAAGCGGTGGAAACCGTGGAAGGCCCGGTGCTGGTGCTGGCTGGCGCCGGCACCGGCAAAACCCGGGTGCTGACCGCGCGCATTGCCCATATTCTCGCCCAGGGCCTCGCCCGCCCCCACCAAATTCTCGCGGTGACCTTCACCAACAAGGCGGCGCGGGAGATGAAACTGCGCATCGGCGGGTTGATCGGCCCCTCCGCCGAGGGCATGGGCTGGCTCGGCACCTTCCACGCCATTTCCACCAAGATTTTACGGCGTCACGCCGAACTCGCCGGCCTCAAAAGCAATTTCACCATTCTCGACACCGACGACCAGATTCGCCTGCTCAAACAGGTGCTCAAGGCGGAAAATATCGACGACAAGCGCTGGACGGCGCGCGCCCTCGCCCATCTCATCGATAACTGGAAAAATCGCGGCCTGTCGCCCAAAAACGTCCCCGTCGGCGAGGGCGCCGCCTTCGCCAATGGCAAGGGCGGCGAACTCTATGCGCTCTATCAGCAGCGCCTGAAAATCCTCAACGCCGCCGATTTCGGCGATCTGCTGCTCGAAGCCCTGCGGGTGTTGCGCGAAAATCCGGATGTGCTGCGCGAATATCAGCAGAGATTCAAATATATCCTGGTCGACGAATATCAGGACACCAACGCCGTGCAATATCTCTGGCTGCGCTTGCTCGCCCAGAGAACCGACCCAGCGCAAAAACCCAACCTGTGCTGTGTGGGTGACGACGACCAGTCGATCTATGGCTGGCGCGGCGCCGATGTCGACAATATCCTACGGTTTGAAAAGGATTTTCCCGGCGCCAAGGTGATCCGCCTGGAGCGCAATTACCGCTCGACCGGCCATATTCTCGCCGCCGCCGCCCATCTCATCGCCCATAATCGCGACCGCCTGGGAAAAACCCTGTTCACCGACGGCGAAGCCGGTGAAAAGCCCGATGTCCAAGGCGTCTGGGACTCCGAAGAGGAGGCCCGCGCCATTGGCGAGGAGATCGAGCAATTGCAGCGCCAGGGCCATTCGCTCGATGAAATCGCCATTCTGGTGCGCGCCTCCTTCCAGATGCGCGAATTCGAAGAGCGTTTCATTACGCTCGGCCTGCCCTACAAGGTGATCGGCGGCCCGCGCTTTTACGAGCGTCTCGAAATCCGCGACGCCCTCGCCTATCTGCGCTGCACGGCGCAAGCCGCCGACGATCTGGCCTTCGAGCGCATCGTCAACACCCCCAAACGAGGCCTGGGCGAGGCCAGCCTGCAAGTCGTGCATGAATATGCCCGCCGCCAGCAGATTCCGCTGATGCAGGCGGCGCGCGTCCTGGTCGAGACTGAAGAGCTCAAGCCTAAACAACGCGCCACTCTGCGCGCGCTCTTAAAAGATTTCGAGCGCTGGGCGGCGGAGATCGGCGCCAAGCCGCATAGCGAGTTGGCCGAGCAAATTCTCGACGAATCCGGCTATACTGAGTTCTGGAAGCAGGAAAAAAGCGCCGAGGCCGAGGGAAGGCTGGAAAACCTCAAGGAGCTCGTGCGCTCCATGGAGGAATTCCCAGATCTCCACGCTTTCCTCGAACATGTCTCGCTGGTGATGGAAGTCGACAACGCCGAATCCGGGCCGCGCGTGTCGATCATGACCCTGCATGGCGCCAAGGGCCTGGAATTCGAGACGGTTTTCCTGCCCGGCTGGGAGGAAGGCCTGTTTCCCCATCAGCGCGCGCTGGACGAAAGCGGTCGCGCCGGGCTGGAGGAAGAACGCCGCCTCGCCTATGTCGGCGTCACCCGGGCGCGGCGCCGGGCCAAAATTTATTTCGCCACCAACCGCCGCATTCATGGCTTGTGGCAGACCACGACACCCTCGCGTTTTCTCGACAATCTGCCCGCCGATCACGTCCAGATCGCCGAAAGCCGCGCCAGCGGCTCGGGCTATGGCGCCTATGCGCAATCGCGTTTCGCCAATATGGATGCCTACGGCTCGCGCTACGATACGCCCGGCTGGAAACGCGCCCAGCAGAATTCTTCCGCGAGGTCACCCTTGACCATAGAGGGCGAAGTGACGGCAAGAAGCGCCCCGGCGAGCGGATTTGCGCCCGGCGACCGCATTTTTCATCTCAAATTCGGCCCGGGCTCGGTGGCGAGTGTCGACGGTTCGAAATTGACCATCGATTTTGACAAGGCCGGGCGCAAATTGGTGCTGGACTCCTTTGTCGAGAAAAAGAATTGAGGTAAGAAGCGCCCATGCGCGACATTCTGACCTATATCGGCATTGGCCTGATCCTGGTGCTGACCGCCCTGCTGGGCGCGCCCTATGTGGTCGATTTCGACTCGCATCGCGGCCGCTTCGCCGAGGAAATCTACCGGGTCACCGGCGCCGACGCCAATCTCGACGGGCCGATCGCCCTGCGCTTCCTGCCGACGCCGGTGTTCTCCGCGCAAAATATCACGCTCAAGGGCGCGCTGGGCGCGCTCAAGGCCGACAAGGCCATATTCGAACTGTCGCTGCCCTCGCTGCTTCAAGGCCGGGTGAATTTCGCTCACACCGAATTATTCAACGCCCGCATCGATCTCGACGGCGACCGGCTCCGGCGACCGACCGCCGGGGCGCAATTCGAGGATTTGCAGGTCCATGGCGGCGCCTTGCGGCTGCTGCATGAGGCCGCGCCGGTTTTCACCCTCGACGCTCTCGATTTCACCGCGAACATCCAGTCTTACGAAGGCCCGTACGAGGGCCGGGGCAGCTTCGCGCTCAATGGCGAAAAACTCGCATTTTCTCTGGCCGGCGAGATTTTCGCCAAGACCGCCCTCCCGGTCAAACTCTTGCTCACCGCGGCGAACGACAAGGGACGCCTCGGTCTCGACGGCATGCTCGATCTGGCTTCGCCCCCCGGATTTTCCGGCAAGGCCAACGCCAGCGGCCACGCTGGCCCCGGCCCCTGGACGGCGCAGGGCGAAATCCGGGCGGATTTCAACGAACTCGCCGCCGAAAAACTCAGCCTGCAGCTCGGCGAAGGCGCCAAGGCCCCAAAAATCGCCGGCGCCGCCCATTATGACGCGAAAAAACAGAGCTATGCGTTCGATCTGACGGCGCCGCAATTCGGCGGCCCCTGGGCCGACGAAGCGGCTGCGGCGCTGACCCGCGCCAGCGCCAAGCCGGCGCCGGTCGCGCTGCATCTGGCGATCGAGGCGCTCGACTGGCGCGGCGCCTGGCGCCATGTGCAGTTCAGCCGCGATTTTGGCGCCCCGGCCCGTCTGCACGCCGAAAGCGACGGCGGCGCCAGGATCGACGCGACCGCCGCGCCCGACAGTCACGCGATCTGGCGCGGCAAGGGCGAATTCGCCGCCAGCGACTATCCCGCCTTCGCCGGCGCCAGCGGCGCCCCGTCACTGCCCTTCCATCAGGTCGCGGCGGGAGGAGACTTCACCTTCGATCGTGGCGCGCTGACGCTGACCACCGCCCATGGCGCGCTCGACCACGCCCGTCTGACCGGCGATCTCGCCTGGACGCCGCCAGCGCCGCCGGCGCGCGGCAAATTCGCCGCCCTGCTCGCCGCGACCGCGCTCGACCCCAATGACGCCAAGGATTTCATCGCCGCGCTCGGCGGCGAGCACGATCTCGACCTGACCCTGAACGGCCAGATCGCCGGCAAATCCGATGGCCATGTCGCCCTGCGCCTGCTGCGCGCCAATGGCGCGACGCGGCTGGAGAAATTCGAGGCGCAGAATGTTGCCGGCGCCGAAGTCTCCGCTTCCGGCGAATGGACCGGCGCGCTCGACGGGCTCAAGGCTGTGGCGCGGCTCAAGGCGGCCGACGCCGGCGAATTTGCCGCGCTGCTGGCGCGTCTCGTCCCCGGCGAGCTCACCCGCCAGATTCTCGCCCGCGCCAAATTGCTGTCGCCCGCGACGCTGAACTCTTCGCGCCGACAACCGCGCCTATGCGCTCGACGGCATGGTGGCGGCGACCAGAATTTCCGCCGCGCTCGACAATCGGGACGGCGTCAAGCTCGACATTTCCGCGCCAGAGGCCACGACGTTGCTGACCCAATTGGGCGCGCCGCCGCTTTTCACGCCGCAAAGGTTCGGTCCCGCGCATGTCACGCTCGACACATCCGGCGAGGCGCCCGACCTCGGCGTAACCGGCAAGGCCGAACTCGGGACGATCCACGGCGATTTCTCCGGCGCCTGGCGCGAGGGCGCGGTCAAGGGCGATCTGACGCTGGCAGGCGATCCCGCCAGTCTGATCGGCGGCCCCACGGGCGAAGGCCAGCTCAAGGCGCGGGTCGAAGCGAGCGGCGGCGCGCTGCAATTGCGCGCCATCGAGGGCGCGCGCGGCGACAACAAGTTCAGCGGCGATCTCGCGCTATCGTCGGAAGGCGTTTCCGGCGCGCTCAAGGTCGAGCGTTTCTCCGCCCCAGCCTTTGTCGCTCTGGTGCTGGGCGCGCCCGAGCCGGTGAAATCAGGCGCGCAATGGTCCAGCCTGTCCTTCGCGCCCGTGCTGGTCGATCCGCCCCATGCCAAACTGAGCATGGACGCAGCCGATGTGGCGCCCTTCGGCGCCCCAGCGCGTTTCGAGCTGACGCTTGGCCCCAATCTGCTCGGCGTGGCCAAAATCGAGTCGCCCATCGGCGCGGGCTTTGTGCGCGGCGGTTTTGAGCTGCGGCGTCAGGCAGGACAGGCGACGCTGTCGGGCGAAATCGCCACGGAAAAACTGGCGGTGAAAAACTCGGCCTTGGCCGCCACGCTCACCGGCAAGCTGAAATTCGCCGCTTCGGGCGGCAATATGGCCGCTCTGATCGGCTCGCTGTCAGGCGCCGGCGCCGCCCATGTCGCCGATTTCTCCATTGCCGGCGCGGCGCCCGAAGCCCCGGCGCAGGTGCTGGTGGCGCAGGCCGCCAGCGAAGCGCTCTTCGACACGGCGCAAACGGAAAAAGACCTCGACGCGGCGCTGGCCAAGGGCGACGCGCCCATAGCCGAAGGCGATGCTCCGCTGCATCTGGCGGAGGGCAAGCTGAAAGCGGCGCGCGACCCGGCGGCCTTCACCTATGATCTCAACGATCTCTCTTTCGCTTTGACGACCTCCGTCGTCGCCAAGCCCGGACGCGGCGGCGTCAATGCGGAAATCGCCTGGAGCGGCCCCTGGACCGCGCCGCAGCGCAAGCTTGACGCCACGGCGTTCGTCACCCTGGCGGCGACCAGAGCGCTGGAGCGCGAACGCATTCGCATCGCCCGCCAACGCGAAGAGGACCGCCAGCGCAAGCTCGAAGCCGAGCGGCAGCAACGCGAGGCGCGCGAGAAGCAAAAGCAATTGGAGCGCGAGCAGCGCCTGCAACAACAGCAGCAGCTCAATGGCGCCGCGCCCCAGCCGGCGTCGGCGCCGCAGCCCGATCCCGCGCCCATGACGCCGGCGGTCCAAACGCCCGCCGAGTCCCCTGCCCCCTCCGCAAGGTGAAGATCTCCCGGTCTTAGAAATTCCACAGGCGGCTTCCCGGCGCCGGCGCCCTCTGCCATGATCCTCTCAAGCCGAAAAACGGCGGGAATTTTGGGAGGACGGCGATGAAATCTCTGGCTCTGGCGACATTGTTTTGCGCGGCGCTCGCGGCCCCGGCGCTGGCGCATGGGCCAACCCGGCAGAAAATCGTCGAGACCGTGGACATCGACCGCCCCGTGGCGAAAGTCTGGGCGGTGGTCGGCAATTTCGACGCGCTGGCCAAATGGCATCCGGTCATCGCCTCCAGCGTCGCCGACAAGGGTAACGAGATCGGCTCCATACGCCATCTCGTGCTCAAGGCGCCCGGCGATCCTGCTTTCGATGAGGTGCTCGACAAATATGACGCCGACGGCCACAGCTACAAATACGAGATTCCCAAGGTCGATCCCAAGGTGCTGCCGGTCAATAATTACACCGCGACCATTTCTGTGACCGACAATGGCAAGGGCGGCTCGACCGTGGAATGGAAGGGCGCCTTCTATCGCGGCTACATGCTCAACGATCCCCCGCCCGAACTCAACGACGAGGCCTCGGTGGCGGCGGTGCGCGGCGTCTATCGCGCCGGCCTCGACAATCTGAAAAAAATGCTCGAAGCGGCGCCGTGAAGCTTTTGGGCGCCGTGCTCGCGTTGCTGGCCTCAGGCGCGGCGGCGCGGGCGGAGCCGCTGGCTTATGTCACGGCGCAGGGCGCCGATGCGATCTCCATCGTCGACCTGGCCTCGGCGCGGGTCGTCGAGACGGTGAAAGTCGGCAGAAAGCCTGCCGGCGTCGCCGTCGCGCCCGGCGGAAAACGCATTTACGCGACCAATCCCGAGGGCAAATCATTTTCCGTGATCGAACGCGGCGACAAGGGCGCGCATCGCGTCATCGCGGAAATTGCGGCCGGCGACGGGCCGCTGGGCGTCGCCCTCGATGCTCAGGGGGCGAAAATATTCGTCGCCGACTGGTATTCCGATCGCGTCCATGTGTTCGACGCCGCGACATTGAAGGAAATCGGCGTCGTCACCGTCGGCAAGTCTCCGGCGGGCATGACGAGCGACCCGGCGGGACAGTTTCTGTATGTCGCCAATCGCGAAAGCGACACGCTCTCTGTGGTCGATCTGGCGACATTAAGAGCCGTCGCGGAGATACCGACGGGCAAGGCGCCCTTTGGCGTGACTTACGACGCCAGCGGCCCGCGCATTTTGGTGGCCAATGTGCAATCCGGCGACGTCTCGGTGATCGATCCCGCGACCCGCCGGGAAACGCGGCGTTTGAAGGTGCGGAGCTTTCCCTACGCGGTCGCCGGTACGCCCGACGGCTCCAGAATTTTCGTCACCAATCAGCACGACGACAGCGTCTCCGTCTTCGACGGCAAAAATTACGCGGAATTGAAGGTGATCGCCGCCTGCGGCTATCCGGAAGGCGCGCTGGTCGCGCCGGATCGGACGAGCCTTTGGGTCGCCTGCTGGATGGACGATGTTTTGCTCCGCATCGACGTGAAATCGCTCGAAATCTCCGGCAAAGTCATCGTCGCGCAAAGCCCGCGCGCCTTTGGGCAATTCATCGCGCCGGACGCCCGATAGCGGCCCCGTCGCGCGGCGCATTTTTCGCGATGACGCATTTTTGCCCTGCTCCGGACAAAATACCCTTGCCATTTTCGCCCGGCCGCCTTCACTGATCGGCGGATTTTGCTTTTTTGAAGAGATTCGTCATGAGCCAACATGTCGCGGTGCTGATGGGCGGGCTGTCGAGCGAGCGCAGCGTCAGCCTGCGCTCCGGCGAAGCCTGCGCCAAGGCGCTGGAGAGCCAGGATTTTACCGTTACGCGCGTCGATGTCGGCGCCGATGTCGCCGAAGTTCTGACCCGGCTCAAGCCCGATGTCGCGCTCAACGCCCTGCATGGACCTGGCGGGGAGGACGGCAAGATCCAGGGCCTGCTGGAAATCCTGCGCATCCCCTACACCCATTCCGGCGTGCTGGCCTCGGCTCTGGCCGCGCATAAGGAAAAGGCCAAAATGGTGCTCGCGGCCTCCGGCGTCCCGGTGCCGCGCGGCAAGACCGTGTCGCGTTTCGAGGCGGCCAAGGCCCATGTGCTGCCGCCCCCCTATGTGCTCAAGCCAGTCGCCGAGGGGTCGTCTTATGGCGTGTTCATCGTCAAGGAAGGCTGTTCGCATCCGCCGCAGGAATTGCTGCGGCCCGACTGGTCCTATGGCGACCAGATGCTCGCCGAACATTATGTTGCGGGACGCGAACTGACCTGCGCCGTGCTCGGCGACAAAGCTCTTGGCGTAACGGAAATAAAGTCCGTCTCCAGCGAATGGTACGATTTCGACTCAAAATATGCGCCGGGCGGCTCTGTTCATGAACTTCCTGCGAAAATTAAAGAAAATATTTACTTAAAGATTTCAAGAGTTGGCGCTTAAGGCGCATAGGGCTCTCGGGTGTCGCGGCATCAGCCGGACCGACTTCCGATACGACGACCGTCCCGAAGGCACGGGCGAACTCGTCGTATTGGAAGTCAACACCCAGCCCGGCATGACCGAGACCTCTCTCGCGCCTGAAATGGCGGCCCATGCGGGCCTCACTTTCGGCGAGTTGGTGCAATGGATGGTGCGGGACGCTTCCTGCGATCGTTAAACCGTTTCGGTCCGGCGACGGCCCAATATGGCCTCGCCGCGCCGTCCGTCGGCTATGCGTCAAGGCCCGCCTTCGCCCCATCGGCTCCCCGTTTCTTTCCCCGCGCCCGTCAACGCCGGCGCCGCGATCCGCTCGGCGGTCTGGCGCGCATCGCGCGTATTCCCGGCCTGGGCGCGGCCCTGACCCTGGCCTTTCTCGCCGCCGTCCTGCTTTATGGCGCGCATCGCGGCGGCGAATATGACGCCTTCGTCAAGACCAATGGCGCGCCCGCCGACTTGCTCGCCCGCGCTCTCGGCTTCCGCGTCGACGCCGTGACCATGACCGGCCAGATCGAATTGAGCGAGGCGCAGATTCTCAAGGCCGCCGGCGTCGACACGCGCCAGTCGCTGCTGTTCCTCGACCCCGAACAGATGCGCCAGCGGCTGCTGCAACAGCCGCTCGTGAAAAACGCCAATGTGCGCAAATTTTTGCCCAATCGCCTGTCGATCGAGATCACCGAGCGCACCCCCTACGCCGTTTGGCAGAAAGACGGCGTCGTCAGCATTGTCGCCGCGGACGGCGCGCCGATCGACCAGTTCCGCGACGAGAAGTTCGCGCGCCTGCCCTTTGTCGTCGGCGAGGGCGCCAACACCCGGGTCGATGAATATAACACGCTGCTTGAGGCCGCCGGCGAGCTGAAATCGCGGGTGCGCGCGGGCATTCTCGCGTCGCAGCGCCGCTGGACGCTGAAAATGGACAATGGCGTCGAAATCATGCTGCCCGAAGCGGACCCGGCGGGCGCGCTGCGCAAATTGGCGCGGATGGAGAGCGACGGCCGGATTCTCGAAAAGGATATTGTCTTGCTGGATTTCCGCACCCCCAACCGTCTTTATCTGCGGCTGACCGAAGAGGCCGCCAGCGCCCGCGAGGCCGCGCACGCCGGGCATAAGGGAGGCCATTGATGCACGCCCCGCTGATCCTGCCGCGCATAAAGCCCATCGCGGCGCGCAAGGCGACAACGCTCTGCGTGCTCGACATCGGCTGCTCGAAGGTCGTCTGCCTTATCGCGCGGCTGACGCCGGTGGAAAATTCCGACATGCTGCGCGGGCGGACCCATCGCGCCAAGATTTCTCGGCATCGGCCATCAGCGCTCGCGCGGCGTCAAGGCCGGCGTCGTCATCAATATGGAAGAGGCGGAGGCCTCGATTCGTCTGGCCGTGGACGCCGCCGAACGCATGGCCAAGGTCCAGGTCGAGAGCGTGATCGTCGCCAATAGCGGCGGGCGGCTCGGCTCGGTCGGCTATAACGCCAATGTGCCGATCCATGGCCCCGGCGTGAGCGACGGCGACCTGCATCGCGTGCTCGAAGCCACCGCGCTGCGCACGGCGCAGCGCGGTCGCTCGGTGCTGCACAGCCTGCCCAGCGGCTTTTCGCTCGACGGCGCCGCCGGCATACGCGATCCGCGCGGCATGATGGGCGAAAGCCTCGGCGCCAATCTCCACATCGTCAGCGCCGATTCCGCCGCGCTGCGCAATTTGATGCTGGCCATCGAGCGCTGCCATCTCCAGGTGGAGGCCGTGGTGGCGACGCCCTATGCCTCCGGCCTTTCGGTGCTGGTCGATGACGAGGCGACGCTCGGCGCCGTTGTGCTCGACATTGGCGGGGGCTCCGTGAGCATCGGCGTGTTCGAGGACAGCCGCCTGGTTCACGCCGACGCTTTTGCGCTGGGCGGACGCCATGTCACCATGGACATCGCCCGCGTGCTCAACATTCCGCTGCGCGACGCCGAGCGCCTCAAAACCCTGCATGGCAGCGCCATCTGCTCGCCTTCCGACGATCATGAGACGCTCGCCGTCGTCCAGGTCGCCGAGGACCGCTCCCATCCCGCGCATATTCCGCGCGCCCATCTCAACCGCATCATCGCGCCGCGCGTCGAAGAAATTCTCGAGCTGGTCCGCGACCGGCTCAACGCCTCGGGACACCCGGTATTGTCAGGGCGGCGCGTGGTGCTGACCGGAGGCGCCAGCCAGCTCACCGGCCTGCCCGAGGCGGCCCGGCGCATTATCGGCGGTCAGATCCGCGTGGGGCGGCCGCTCGGCGCCCAGGGCCTGCCGGACTCCGCCAAAAACCCCGGCTTCGCCGCCGCAGTTGGCTTGCTGATCTATCCGCAATTCGCCGGCTCCGAATATTTCGAGCCGGGACGCCATGGCCGGCCGGTCGCCGTCCAGGCCGGCTATTTGGGCCGCGTCGGCCGCTGGTTGAAAGAGAGTTTTTGACCGTCCCGCTAAGGTTTTCTTAGGAAAACTCGCGTCACGTCAACGAAAAATTAACGATATTCAGGCTGGATCGAAGGCAGTTTGGGCGAACTGAAACAGATGCGCCGGGAACCGGACGAGGATCAAGAGGGTGACGATGACCATCAATCTGCAAGCGCCGCAGTTGCGCGAACTCAAGCCCAGAATCATGGTTTGCGGCGTCGGCGGCGCCGGCGGCAACGCCGTCAACAACATGATCGCCTCCGGCCTCGCCGGCGTGGATTTCATCGTCGCCAACACCGACGCCCAGGCGCTGACCAGCAGCAGGGCGGAACGCATCATCCAGATGGGTCTCCAGGTCACCGAAGGCCTCGGCGCCGGCTCGCAGCCTGAAATCGGCCGCGCCTCGGCCGAAGAGGCCATGGAGGAGATCCGCGACCATCTCACCGGCGCGCATATGTGCTTCGTCACCGCCGGCATGGGCGGCGGCACCGGCACCGGCGCCGCCCCGGTCATCGCCCGCACCGCGCGCGACATGGGCATTCTCACGGTCGGCGTCGTCACCAAGCCGTTCCAGTTCGAAGGCGCCCGCCGCATGCGCATCGCCGATTTCGGCATTGAGGAATTGCACAAGGCGGTCGATACGCTGATCGTCATTCCCAATCAGAACCTGTTCCGCGTCGCCAACGAAAAAACCACTTTCGCCGACGCCTTTTCCATGGCCGACCAGGTGCTCTATTCCGGCGTCGCCTGCATCACCGATCTGATGGTGCGCGAAGGCCTGATCAATCTCGATTTCGCCGACGTGCGCGCCATCATGCGCGACATGGGCAAGGCGATGATGGGCACGGGCGAAGCCTCCGGCGACCGCCGCGCCATTCTCGCCGCCGAGGCGGCGATCGCCAATCCGCTGCTCGACGAAGTCTCGATGAAGGGCGCCCGCGGCCTGCTGATCTCGATCACCGGCGGCAACGACCTCACCCTCTATGAAGTCGACGAAGCCGCCAGCCGCATCCGCCAGGAAGTGGACGAGGACGCCAATATCATCCTCGGCGCGACCTTCGACTCCAGCCTCGACGGCATCATCCGCGTTTCCGTGGTCGCCACCGGCATCGACAAGCCCGCCGGCGCGCTCGATCTCAGCGAACAGCGCCTGGCCGAAGCCGGAGAGCGGCTGCGCGCCCAGGCCGCCGCCCGCGCCGCCGAACAGGCCCTGGCCGCCGCCCGCGCCCAGCAGGCGCAGAGCGCCGCCCAGGAGCAGGCGCCCGTCGCCCCGCAGGCCTATGCGCCCGAACCCGCGCCGGTCGCCGAAACCGCGGCCCCGGTCGAAGCCGCCCCGATCCAGCAGCCGGCCTTCGCCCCGGCGCAGCCGCAGGCGCAGCAGGCCTATGCCCCGCAGGCCCACGCCCCCCAGGCGCAAGCGCCGCAGAGCTACGCGCCGCAGGCTTACGCCCCCCAGCCCCAGCCCGCGCAGGCTTACGCCCCGGCCTATGCGCCGCATCACGCCGACGTGCAGCTCACCCGCGTTCAGCCGCAGCCCTATCGCGAACCGGCGCCGGCGCCGCAAATGCGCCAGGAAGCCCCCGCTCAGGCGCCGGCCGTGTTCATTCCGCCGGCCGCCGAACAGCCGGCCCAGCCGCGCCGCATGCCCACGGTCGACGACCTGCCGCTGCCGGGCCAGCAATTGGTGCGCGCTCAGGGCATGGCCGGCGCCCCCGAACCCGAATCGCGCCGCCGCACGCTTCTCGAGCGCCTTGCCAATTTCGGCATGAGCCGCGCCGAGGAAATGCGCGCCGCGCAGCCACAGCTTTCCGCGCCGGTCGCGCCGCAACAGGCGCAACCCTCGCCGGTCCATGCGGAATACGCCAAGCGCCCGACGATGGCGCCCCGCCCCGCCGGCCCGATCGACACCCACGGCCGCGCCATGCCGCGCGCCGAGGAAGATCAACTGGAGATTCCGGCCTTCCTGCGCCGCCAGTCGCGCTGAGCCTGTAAAGGCTTCCGAAAAAGCCCGCCGCAAGGCGGGTTTTTTTGTGCTCGAGTTTTGATTCAGATCAAGGAAGTCATAACTGGTTAACCTTCCCCACAGTCAACAATCGATTCGCGCGCGCCATTCGACATTTCGCCAACAATTCTTTAAGGCGACCTGATTAACCGTCGAATCGCCTGCGCGCCGCCAGTTGCGGGCTGTGGCGAAAAGACGGTTAATTTGTAACAGCCGCGTAAGAAAGTTTGATTTGGTTTGACGCCCGGTCAAGTTTACCTTCTTCACGTGGCGCTCTCAAAAGCGCCTTTCGCTTATGGACTGCGGCTTTGGGCCTCCCATTCCAATGCGGCGTAAGCGAGGCGAAAATATAACGGCGCCACCGTTTCGACCCAAGGTCGAACAGCGGGGCCAAGAAGATCGGGACAAGAATGAAGCCGAGCCATCAGACCACCCTCCGGGATCGCGCAATCGTCTCGGGAGGCATTGGGGTGCACTCCGGCAAGCCTGTACGTCTCGTTCTCAATCCCGCCGAAGCCGATCACGGTCTGGTGTTCCAGCGCACCGGCCTCGCCGATGGCGCCAGCCGCCGCATCGAGGCGCGCCATTCCAAGGTCACCATGACCGATCTGTGCACGGTGATCGGCGAAGACGGCAAGAATCTCGTCGCCACCATCGAGCATCTGGTCGCCGCCTTGCGCGGTCTCAATGTCGACAATTGCCTGATTGAGGTCGATGGTCCGGAAACCCCGATCATGGATGGTTCGGCGGAGGCCTTCGTCGAAGCCATTGACCGCGTCGGCGTTCGCCAGCTCGCCGCGCCGCGCCGCTATATAAAGATTCTCAAGACCGTACGCATCGAGCAGGGTCGCGGCTATTCCGAACTGCGTCCGGCCGAAGGCGGCTTTCGCCTCGATGTCGAGATTGATTTCAACAATCCCGTCATCGGTCGCCAGCGCAAGATTCTCGATCTCGACCCCCAGGCTTTCCGCCGCGAACTCGCCCGCGCCCGCACCTTCGGCTTCCTCGCCGATGTGGAAAAACTGACCAAGATGGGCTTCGCTCTTGGCGCCTCGCTGGAAAACTCGGTCGGCATCGATGGCGACCGCATCCTCAATCCCGAGGGCCTGCGCTACACCGACGAATTCGTCCGCCACAAGATGCTCGACGCCGTGGGCGATCTGGCTCTGGCCGGCGCGCCCTTGATCGGCGCCTATCAATCCTATTGCGGCGGCCACAAGATGAATGTCGCCGTGCTCGACGCGCTGTTCGCCGACCGCTCGGCTTGGCGCTGGGTCGAGGCTCCCGCCAGCCGCGAAGGCGCCCGCGCCGACCTCAGCCTGGCGGTCGCCCCGGCCTTCCTGCCGGAACGCAACTGAGCCAACCTTAAAATTGCCGCAAAAGCCGGGCTTTGCTGATCCGGAGCCGCCCTGGTTTTTATCGCACCGGCGCCGCTATGGCGCCGTGGCGCTTTTTGCGTTAAACCTTCCGCGCGCGGCGCTAGACCGCCCGCCAAGATGAGCCTGGCAATGATATTGAAGCGTGAGATCGGCCTGACATTCCTTTGCGCGCTGGCTGGCGCGCTCTGTCTTCCCTCGGCGCCCGCCCTGGCCTTTTCCTGGGACGACATCAATCCCTTTGGCCCCAGCAAATATGAGCAAAAGGTCGATCCGGCCGTGCCGCCGGACCATTTCTATAATGATGGCCTGAGCAAGCTCGAAAAGAGCGACTATGAAAACTCGGCGAAAAGATTCGGCGATCTGCAGAAGAAATATCCATTCACGCCCTGGGCGCGCAAAGCCCTGCTGATGGAGGTCTACGCCTATTACAAGGACGGCAAATCCACGGAAACCGTCAGCGCCGCAGACCGCTATATCTCGCTCTATCCGGGCACGCCGGAAACGCCCTACGCCACCTATCTCGCGGGACAGGCGCTTTATGAAAACATGCCTGACGTCAACCGTGACCAGAGCCATGTTCTCAAGGCGATCAAATATTTCCAGACCGTCGTGGAGAAATACCCGAATTCGGAATATGCCGCCGATTCGCGCTACAAGGTGCTGGTGGCGCGCGACCAGCTCGCCGGCTACGAACTGACCGTCGGCCGCTATTACATGAAAAAGCAGAATTTCGCCGCAGCGATCAACCGCTTCCGCGAGGTCCTGTTCAAATATCAGGACACCCGCGAATCCGAAGAGGCGCTGGAGCGTCTGACCGAGGCCTATCTGGCGATCGGCGTGAACCAGGAAGCGCAGACCGCGGCCGCGGTGCTTGGGCATAATTTCCCCAACTCGCCCTGGTACCGCGAAGCCCTGGATCGATTGAAGGGCGAGGGGCTTTCGCCGCAAGACCATGCGGACTCCTGGATTTCCAAGGCTTTTCACAAGGTCGGCATGAGCTGAGACCTTTCTTGCCTTTGCCCGGGGTTTTTGCGAAAAACTGAAGTTCATCCTTTTTCGCACCCCGCTTTGGAAAGTCGCGAATGCTCGTCCAGCTTTCGATCCGCGACATCGTCCTGATTGACCGGCTGGAGCTGGATTTCGCCTCGGGCATGACGGTCCTCACCGGCGAGACCGGCGCCGGCAAAAGCATTTTGCTCGACGCGTTCTCGCTGGCGCTCGGCGGGCGCGGCGATGGGGCGCTGGTGCGCGCCGGCCAGAGCCAGGGCCAGGTCATCGCCGTCTTCGATCCGCCGCTCGACCATCCCGCCCGCCAGGCCGCCGCCGATCAGGAGCTGGAAATCGACGGCGATCTGATCCTGCGCCGCGTGCAAATGGCCGACGGCCGCAGCCGCGCCTATGTCAACGACCAGCCGGTGAGCATCCAGGTCCTGCGCGCGATAGGGCGGGAACTGGTCGAGATTCACGGCCAGCACGACGACCGCGCCCTGGCCGACCCAGCCCTGCATCGCACGCTGGTGGATGCGTTCGGCGGGCTGGAGCCGCTCGCCGAGCAGACCCGCTCGGCCCATATGCAATGGCGCCATGCGGAAAAATCGCTGCGCGAGGAGCAGGACAAGGTCGAACTGGCCCGCAAGGAAGGCGATTATCTGCGCCATGCCTTCGCAGAACTGTCGAAACTCGGACCCGAACCGGGCGAGGAGGAGCGGCTCGCCGGCGAGCGCGCCGCGATGATGCAGGCCGAAAAAGTCTTCGGCGATCTGCGCGACGCGCAGGACAGCGTCTCCGGCGACGGCTCGCCGCTGGCCACGCTGTCGGCGACGCTGCGCCGCCTCGACCGCCGGCAGCCGCAGGCGCCCGCCCTCATCGATCCCTGCCTCAAGGCGCTCGACGCCGCGCTCAACGCCCTGGACAACGCCCAGCAGGCGCTAGATCAGGCCCTGCGCGACGCCCGCTTCGATCCGCGTGATCTGGAGCGGGTCGAGGAGCGCCTGTTCGCGCTGCGCGCCGCCGCGCGCAAATATGGCGCCCCGGTGGAAAGCCTCGCCGCGCTGGCGCGAAAAATCTCCGACGATCTCGCGGCGCTGGACGCCAGCGAGGACCGGCTGAAACTTCTGGCGCAAGAGCGCGACGCGGCGCAGGACCAGTTCCGCGCCTGCTGCGCGCGTTTGAGCAAGGCGCGCAAAAAGGCCGCCGCCGAACTCGACAAGGCGGTCAACGCCGAATTGCCGCCGCTGAAGCTGGAGCGCGCGCGGTTTTCCACGGAGATCGCCTCGGACGAATCGGGCGCCAACGCCGACGGCGCCGAAAAAATCGAATTCTGGGTGCAAACCAATCCCGGCGCGCGCCCCGGCCCGATGATGAAAGTCGCCTCGGGCGGCGAATTGTCGCGTTTCATGCTGGCGCTGAAAGTGGTGCTGGCGGATCGCGGCTCGGCGCCGACCCTGGTGTTCGACGAGATCGATTCCGGCGCCGGCGGCGCGGTGGCCGACGCCATCGGCCAGAGGCTGGCGCGACTTGCGGAAAAGGTGCAGGTGCTCACCGTCACCCACGCCCCGCAGGTCGCGGCGCGGGCCGGAAAGCATTTGCGCATTTCCAAGGACATCGCCGACAAGGGCGCGCGCGCGGCGACCAGCGTCGCGCCGCTGGAAGACCGCCACCGCCTGGAAGAAATCGCCCGCATGCTCTCCGGCGCGAAAATCACCGACGAGGCGCGCGCGGCGGCGGCGAAGCTGATGGACGGGGCGGAATAGCGCGACACGACCGACGCCTTGGAGCTTTGGCGAGCAAAACCGCTCGACGTCTCGCCTTCGCCGCCGAATTTCGCTAATTTCCCGCCATGACGCCAAAACTCGATCTCGACGCCGCCCGCGCGGAACACCAAAGACTGGCCGAGGAAATCGCCGGCCATGACCGCGCTTATTATCAGGACGACGCGCCCAAAATTTCCGACGCGGATTATGACGCCCTGCGCCGGCGCTACGAGACGCTGGAGACGGAATTTCCCGAACTGGCGAGCGCGCAGTCGCTGACGCAAAAGGTCGGCGCGGCGCCGGCGGAGAAATTCGCCAAGATCGCGCATGTCGTCCCCATGCTGTCGCTGGGCAATATTTTCGCCGACGACGAACTGTTCGACTTCGTCGCCCGCGTCAAAAGATTTCTGGGGACCGCTGAGGACGTCGCCTTCACCGCGGAGCCGAAAATCGACGGCCTGTCCTGTTCACTGCGTTATGAGGGCGGCCTGCTGGTCAGCGCCGCGACCCGCGGCGACGGCGCGACCGGCGAGGATGTCACCGCAAACGTCCGCACCATCGGGGAAATCCCGAAAAGGCTCGAAGACGCTCCGGAGGCGCTGGAGGTGCGCGGCGAAATCTATATGAGCCACGCGGATTTCGCCGCGCTCAACGCCCGGCAGGCCGAGGCGGGCGAAAAGCTTTTCGCCAATCCGCGCAACGCCGCCGCAGGCTCGCTGCGCCAGTTGGACGCCGGCGTCACCGCGCAAAGGCCGCTGAAATTTTTCGCCTATGCCTGGGGCGAAGTTTTGCCGGCCATGCCGGCGGCCACACAAAGCGGCATGATCGCCGCCTTCAAGGCCCTGGGCTTTCCGGTCAATCCGCTCACCATCCTGTGCGATTCGCCTGAAAAAATGCTGGCGCATTTCCGGCTGATCGAGAGTCGGCGGGCCACGCTCGGCTATGACATAGACGGCGTCGTCTACAAGGTGGACGATCTCGCGCTCCAGGCGCGGCTCGGCTTTGTCGCCCGCGCGCCGCGCTGGGCCGTCGCCCATAAATTCCCGGCGGAAAAGGCCACGACAGAACTGCTCGACATTGAAATCCAGGTGGGACGCACGGGGGCGCTGACCCCGGTGGCGCGGCTGAAACCCGTGACCGTCGGCGGCGTCGTCGTGTCCAACGCCACGCTGCACAATGAGGACGAAATCGCGCGCAAGGATATTCGCATCGGCGATATCGTCACGGTGCAGCGCGCCGGCGACGTCATTCCGCAGATCGTCGCCGTGGTCAGCCACAAGGAAGGCGCGCAGCCCTACAAGTTTCCGGAGATCTGCCCAGTCTGCGGCTCGGCGGCCTTACGCGAAATCGACGCCAGGACGGGCGAGCCCGACGCGGTGCGCCGCTGCGTCGGCGGCCTGGCCTGTCAGGCGCAGGCGGTGGAAAAGCTGCGGCATTTCTGTTCGCGCAACGCCTTTGACATTGAGGGGCTCGGCGACAAGCAGATCGCCTTTTTCTTCGAGAAGCGGCTGATCGAAACCCCCGCCGATATTTTCACCCTGGCGAAGCGCGACAGCGACCCGAACAATCTGAAAAAGATCGAAAATTTCGAGGGCTTCGGCAAAGTCTCGACGCGCAAGCTTTTCGACGCCGTCGAGGCGCGGCGCAGCATCGCCCTCAACCGTTTCATCTATGCCCTGGGCATAAGGCATGTCGGCGAGACCACCGCCATTCGCTTCGCCCGCGCCTTCGAGACTTTCGCCGCCTTCCGCGACTGCGCGCGCAAGGCGGCGCCGGGAACGCCCGAACGCGAGCAATTGAACGCCATCGACGGCATTGGCGATGTGGTCTGCGAAGCCGTCGCCGATTTCTTCATCGAGCCGCATAATGAGGCGGCGCTGGACGCCCTGCTCCACGAGGTGACCCCGAAGCCTATGGAGGCGGTCAGGAGCGATTCCCCGGTCGCCGGCAAGACCATGGTCTTCACCGGTTCGCTGCAAAAAATGACCCGCGACGAGGCCAAGGCCCTTGCCGAAAGACTTGGAGCGAAGGTGGCGGGGTCTATTTCAAAAAAAACCGACCTGCTGGTCGCCGGCGCAGACGCCGGCTCGAAACTCGCCAAAGCGCGCGAACTGGGCGTTGAGACCATAGACGAGGACGCCTGGCTGCGGCTGGCCGGCGTGGAGAAAACATAAAGGCCGCGTAACGGAAACCGTCGGTTAACCAAACAACTTTACGTTATGAAAAGTTGTTTGGAGACGTTCCATGAAGACCTTTTATTTTGTTCCCGTGGCCTTGGCGTATTTCGGCCTGTCCGCGGCGGCTTTCGCCGGAGATCTTGGTTACAATACGCCGGATTCCTATGCGCGAAGCCCCTATGGCGACATCGCCTCGACCAAGGCGGCGCCGGCGGCCGCGTCCGGCTTCACTTGGACCGCGATTTACGCCGGCGGCAATGGCGGCTTCGCCATGGGCCAGTTTTCCTATCCCTTTTCCGCGAGCGCCGGCGGCGCGAGCCTCAGCGCGGTCGGCACTCAATCGGCGACCGGCTGGCTCGGCGGCGCGCAGATCGGCGCCCTCTACGAGCTGGAAAATCGCATAGTGGTCGGTGCCGAAGCGGATTACGATTACGGCAATGCCGAAGTCCGCGTCAGTCCCACCGCCGGTTCGCAATTCAAGCAATTGATCACGGCGCGCCTTCGCCTGGGCTACGCCCTGTTCGACCGCACGCTGGTTTACGCCACCGCCGGCTACGCCAATGGCGAAACCAACACTTATGGCCTGTCCGGCGTCACGAATTCGGTCGTCAGCGACGCTTCGTCGAGCGGCTGGGCGGCGGGCGCCGGCGCGCAATATGCGGTTACCACCAATGTGATTTTGCGCGCCGAATATTTGCACGCCGAATTGGGCAAACAAACCCTGGTGACCGGAACGTCCAATGGCGTCGCCTTGAATTTCGGCATTCGGCCGACGCTGGATTTCATTCGCGCCGGCTTCGATCTCAAGCTCGACGCGCCCGCGATGGCTCCCTCTTTCCCGGTGGTCAGCGCCCGCTATTGATCTGTCCCCGACAGCAAAATATTGCAAGCCGCGCCTCGCCTCTCTATCTGAGGGGCGGGGCGCAGACATGATCGACACAATCTATTCCGGCAAAATCCTCGAACTGGCGGCGAATATTCCGCATCTCGGCCGGCTGGCCGCGCCCCAGGCCAGCGCCTCGGCGCATTCGCGGCTGTGCGGATCGAGCGTCACCGCCGATCTCTCGCTCAGCGAGGGCAAGGTTTCCGAATTCGCCCAGGACGTCAAAGCCTGCGCTCTGGGTCAGGCCGCCTGCGCCAGCCTGGGCCGCCATGTCATCGGCGCCACGCCCAGGAATTGCGCGCATTGCGCGAAACCATGCGCAAAATGCTGAAAGAAAACGGACCGCCGCCCCAGGGCAAATTCGCCGACGCCGGCATTCTCGAAGCCGCGCGCGGCTACAAGGCGCGCCACGCCTCAATCCTGCTGATTTTCGACGCTGTCGTGCAGGCGCTGGACCAGATCGACGCCAAGGTCTGAGTGTCTCCAACCGCCTTGGCCGCAAAAAAACGCCGCCCCGGCTTTTTTTGCACGAGGCGGCATTGTTCCCGGGAGAGATTTGCGGCGATCAGCCGTCGCCGCGCACGACCTTCAGCTTGCGGACTTCACCATTGCGGAAGGCCTCAAGAAAGGCGCGGTAGTTGCGGAAGGACACGCAGCCGTTGGAATCGCCGCGCTGGCCGAGCATGAAGGTATGGGCGAGCAAACCGCTGCGGCCATGGACACTGCTGTCCAGTGGGGTCAGGCGCAGCGCCTGGACGCCGTGGAACAGGCTTTCACGAAGGGTGAGCTTGTAGGTCGCCGGCGGCGTGGCGCCGCGCATGCGCAGATGCACATGGTCGGGATCGTCGAAATAGGGCCCGAGACCGGAATGGGCCTCCAGCGTCTCGCCGCTCGGCAGCGTCACTGTATGTGCGGCGATATTGTAAACGGCGGTGCCGCCTTCGACCTCGGCCGGACGCGCGGCGGCGAACAGGCCGCGCGACAGCTTTAACGCGCCGCCGGTTTCGGGGGCGGCGTAAGCCAGTTGCGGACCCTTGTCCGGCTTGCCGCCGCCGAGCAATTTGTCGAACAGCGAGAAAGGATTGCCGCTGTCTTCGCTCTGCTGCGCCGTCTGCTGACGTTGCAGGCGCTGCTGGCGGGCGGCGAGGCGCGGGGCCAGGACGCGGGCGGGACGTTCCGGCGGACGCGGGGCCGCCTCTTCTTCAACCTCGGCGACGCGCGGCGTCAGATCGGCGGGACGCGCCGGCGGCAGCGGCGCGACGCTCTGCTGTTCGGCAAGGCGCAGGCCAAGCTCGGCGGCGTTCTGCGCCGAAGCGGACAGCGGAGCCGCCGGCTCCGGCTCGGGCTCGGGCTCGGGCTCGGCTTGGGCCACCTGCTGCTGCTCTTCGAGCGGTTCGGGCTTGTAGACCGGCTCGGCGTCGAACAGCGAAAAATTCGCGCCGACGGGCTTGGCCTCGGCGAAAATCGGCTTTTCTCCGACCTTCATGCCATCGGGGTCGAACAATTCGCCGTAGGGATTAGCGGCCGCCTGCTGTTGGCGGGGAGCCTGCGGCTGCGTCGCCGGCAGGGCTTCAGCCAGTTTCGGCGCGACTGTGGGCGCGGCCTTGGCGGTTTGGGGTTTGGGGGCGGGAGCGTCGCCAGACATGCCGCCGGCGACCCGCAAGGCCACGAGGGTCGAGAAGGACATGGCCGCGAGAACCGGTGCGGCGCGCGTGAAAATCTTGCGCGGCAGGCTGGCGTGATCCATGGAGTCCAGCTCGTAGGAGTCAAAGCTAAATTCGGTCATACGCGCACACTCACAAACAACGCGAAACACAAGTCGCCGGAGCGCGCCCGGAACCTGCCCTGTCGTCGCGATGGTTCAGCAGCGCGGGGCGGGAGCCAACACCGCCCGAAAACATCGGGCGGACGCAATCCGTCCTGTCATTGAACCGAAATATGCCTAAAATTAAGTTAAGGTTTTCCAGGTTTTTTCGCATTATTCCTGCCTGTTTCTCCCGCCGGATGCCCCCCTTTGCGCTGTTGGTTGACCGGCGGGTCGCGGTCGGGCGCAAATCTTCCCTGTCCCAAAAAGCACCCGGCCTTTCGGGACAACTTTCAACAGAACAACGATTTCACTCCCGCGACGCCTCCAAGCGCCGCAGCCAAGAGCAAACCTCTCTCGCCTCGCGGGCGGCGACATGAACCTCCCGCCCCGAGCCGTCTGGAGAAAAGCCGCAAAAAAAGGCGAAAATGAGGATCACGATAAATTTATTTGACAGTTGCACAGAAACAACAGCAAACAATGACCCAGATCAAAAAGCCTGATCGCGCCATCGACGCAATAGAATCCGGTCGAGTGCGGCAAAAATCGCATAGAACGTCAGGCCACACAGACACAGCAAAGCCACAGCCGCGAACATCATCGGAATTTTCAGGCGATAGCCCGCTTCGACGATGCGGAAAGCCAGGCCTTCGCCTTGCCCCGCCGCGCCGGCCGCCAGTTCCGCCGCCACCGCGCCGATCAGCGACAGTCCCGAACCGATTCGCAATCCCGTGAAGATCGACGGCAACGCCGAGGGCAGCCGCAGCCGGAACAGAATCGCCGCGCGCGAGGCGCCCTTGAGGCGAAACAGCTCCACCAGCCCGCGCTCCGTCGCCGCAAGCCCGGCTGAGGCATTGGAGAGAATCGGGAAAAACGCCACCAGCGCCGCGCAGGCCAGCACCGCCGGTCGCGGCGCCAGATAGATCAGCAGCAGCGGCGCCACGGCGATCAGCGGCGTCACCTGCAACGCCACGGCGAAAGGCAGGAAGGCGCGCTCCGCCAGCGGCGACCAGGCGAACAGCAAAGCCAGCGCCACGCCGGCGAAGGCGGCCAGCGCCAGCGCCTGCAACGCCTCGTTCAGCGTGGTCGCCATGGCCGCGAAAAGCGTCGGCCCCTGTGCGATCAGCGTGGAAAAAATCAAACTCGGCGCCGGCAATCGCGCCGGCGGAATGCCGGCGAGAGCGACCACGGCCTCCCACAGGCCGAAAATCGCGAATAAGGCGAGGAAAGGCGCGAAACGGTTCAGCATGAGGCCTCCATCGCCTGCCGCAGACTTGCGCTCAACTCGGCGCATTTTTCCGCATAGGCCGGGCTGGCGCGCCAATCGGGGCCTCTCCCTGGCGCCAAAACCGTCTGTGAAAAAATCCTGCCGGGATGCACCCGCATTACCGCGACGCGATCGGCCAAATAGGCGGCCTCGAAAATCGAATGGGTGACAAAGACGATGGTCGCGGCGCCGCACAACCCGCGCAGCAGATCGTTCAATTGCCAGCGGGTGATTTCGTCCAGCGCGGCGAAGGGCTCGTCGAGCAGCAGCAGGTCGGGCTTGTCCACCAGCGCCCGCGCCAGCGAGGCGCGCATTTTCATGCCGCCGGACAATTGCCGGGGCAGCGAGGCGCCCTGCCCCACGAGTCCGACCCGCGCCAGCGCCTCTTCGACCGCCGGCGCCGCCGCCGCGCGGCTCAGGCCCGCCAGCCGCAGGGGCACCGCGACATTGGCGGCGACATCGGCCCAGGGCATGAGATTGGGCTCCTGAAAGACAAAGCCGATCCGGGTTTTTTCGCCCGCCCGGACGATTTCACCGACGGAGGGCGCCTCCAACCCGGCGATCAGCCGCAGCAACGTGCTCTTGCCGCAGCCGGAGGGGCCGAGCAGACACAGGGTTTCTCCGGCGCAAATTTCGAGATCGACGCCGTCGAGCGCGGGCGTCGGCTGGCCGGCGAAAGTCAGGCCGAGATTGCGCAAGGCAAGCAGTGGCGCGGTCAATTCTTGCCGTCCAGCCCGAGGCCGCGATTGACCAAGCGCAGGTCAAACCCCTTGCTCAGGTCCAGCCCCTTGGCCACGGCCCCCACCTCGGCCATTTCGGCGTAATGGCGCTGGATGCGCGCCATGTCCATGGCGCCAATCCCCTTGGTCAGGGCGTCGCCGGATTCGACAATGCCAAAGGCCTTCATTTGCGCGATGGAAAAATCGATCTGGGCGTCATCCATATCGGGATTGGCGCGTTTGATCGCCGCATTGGCCTTGGCGTTGTCGCCATGGAGATAATGGACCCAGCCGATAACAGAGGCTTCGACGAAGCGCCTGACAAGATCTGGATTTTGGTCGAGCAAGTCGCGGCGCGTCTCGATGGTGGTCGCATAGGTCTCGTAGCCGTGATCGGCGAGGAGAAACACATTGGGCGTGAACCCGCCTTCGCGGGCGATGGCGAAGGGCTCCGAGGTCGCATAGCCCTGCTGGATCGAGTTCTTGTCGGCAATAAACGGCGCCGAGTTGAAATTATAGGGCGCGGCGTTTTGACGCCGAAAACCCCATTTTTTCTCCATCCAGGGCCAGAGCGTGGTCAGCGTCGCCAGGCCGACGAAGGCCTTGGCTTTCGGCAGATCCTCGAAACGGTCGAAACCGGCGCCGGGATGGGACATGAACACCAGCGGATCCTTCTGGAAGATCGCGGCGACGGTGACGATGGGGATATTTTCGGCCAGGGCGGAAAATTCGCCGATGATGTTGTCGCCCATGTAGAAATCGATCTTGCCGGCCGCCAGCAGCAGACGGTTGTTCTTCTGCGGCCCGCCGGAGACGATTTCGACGTCGAGCCCGTATTGGGCATAGGTCCCGTCGGCGACCGCCTGATAAAAGCCGCCATGTTCGGCCTCGGCCAGCCAATTGGCGGCGAAAGTCACTTTTTCGGCCGATGCGGCGAGGCTTTGCGCCAGCCACAGACAAAGAAAGGCGGCAATGCGGATCAGAGTCCCTCCGGCGACAGGAAAGCAGGAGAGGCGATCCGCTCGAAAGGGTCAAGCCGCAAGATTGGGCGGCGCCGAATTCGTCAGACGTTGACCGGGCCGTTATGGGTGTGAAAGGCCTTGATTGTCTCGAAAATCGGCTGGGCAAAGGCGGGATCAACCGGCTTGGAGCCGGCGAACCAGGAAAAAATATCGGCGTCCTGGGCTTCCATGAAATGTTCGAGCTGATCGAGTTGGGCCTCGCTGAGCTCGGCGATGCGGGCGTCGGCGAATTGACCGAGCAGCAGATCGACCTCCCTCATGCCGCGGCGCCAGCAGCGCAGCAGGATGCGCTTGCGGCGCGGGTCCAGCCCCTCGCTCGATCTCTGTGTGCCGGACATGGAACCTCCCTGACGCCGCCAATTTCCGCAACGGGTCTTATAGGCGCGCCAGACGGCTTTGTCAGCCGAGGCGCGCTCAGCTCAAGGGATAACCATGTCGCGCCTTGCTGGCGCGCAGCAAGGCCGAGGCCTTGCCGCCATCGCCCGACGAACAGGCGCGTTCGGCCTCGGTGATCTCGCCTTGAATGGCGGCGTAAACCCCCGCGCCAATATTGCCGGTGGCGCGGTCGTTTTCCTGCACGGCGCGATAACGGGCGATCTCGCCGGAACAGCCGGAACCCCGAGGCAATTGCGCGGATTGCGGCGCCGCTGACGGCGCGGGCTGGGCGACGGGCGGCGGCGGATTGGCGTGGCAGCCGGCGAGCGCCAGAGCCAGAAGCGCGACGAGCGTGAACCGCATGTTCTCTTCCCCGATTCGGATTTGCGACAGGCTCGCCCGCCGCGCCACGCCGGTCAATCACCCCGCCCGCAGCATTTTCAGCGCCGTTTCGCGTTCGAACAGATAGAGCAGCAGCCGGATTTTTTCGCCGCGCGCGCTTCGCAATTGCGCGTCGGTCGCCAGCAGTTTTTCCGCATCGTCGCGCGCCGCGCGCAAAAGGTCGGCGTGAATGTCCAGCCGGGCGATCTTGAAGCCGGGCGCGCCGGATTGGCGGACGCCCAGAATCTCCCCCTCGCCGCGCAGCTTCAAATCCTCCTCGGCGATGCGGAAACCGTCTTCGGTCTGGCGCAGGATTTCGAGACGCGCCTTGGCCGTCTCGCCGAGCGGCCCGGCATAGAGCAGGATGCACGAGGATTTTCGATCCCCGCGCCCGACCCGGCCGCGCAACTGGTGCAATTGCGCCAGACCGAAACGCTCGGCATGTTCGATCACCATGATCGTCGCTTCGGGGACGTTGACGCCCACCTCGATCACCGTGGTCGCCACCAGAATTTGCGTCGCGCCGGAGGCGAAGGCCTCCATGGCCGTGTCCTTGTCGCGGCCCTTCATCTGGCCGTGAACCAGCCCGACCCGGTCGCCGAAAAATTTGCGCAAATCCTCGGCGCGATCCTGCGCCGCCGCGAGATCGCTCTCCTCGCTGCCGGCGACCAGCGGGCAGACCCAATAAACTCGCGCGCCATTGTTGAGCGCGCGCCCGAGGCCAGCGACCACTTCGTCGATACGCTCGACGCTGATGGCCCGCGTGTCGATTTTCTGCCGGCCCGGCGGCTTTTCGCGCAGAGCGGAAAAATCCATGTCGCCGAAATAGGCCAGCGCCAATGTGCGCGGAATCGGCGTGGCCGTCATGGCGAGCACGTCAACGCCTTCGCCTTTCTCGCCAAGCATCAGACGCTGCTGCACGCCAAAACGATGCTGCTCGTCGATCACGGCGAGGCCAAGATTGCGAAAAACGAAATCTTCCTGCACCAGCGCATGGGTGCCGACGACAATATTCAGCTCGCCCCCGGCAAGCGCGGCCAGCGTGGCGCGGCGCTCCGGCGGCCTGTCGCGCCCGGTGGCCAGCGCCACCGAGAGACCGGCGGCTTCGGCCAGCGGCTTGATCGTCTCGAAATGCTGGCGCGCCAGAATTTCGGTGGGCGCCATCAAGGCCGCCTGCCGTCCAGCCTCGACCGCCTGCGCCATGGCCAGCAGCGCCACCACGGTCTTTCCCGAGCCGACATCGCCCTGCAACAATCGCAACATGCGCTTTTCGCTGGCGAGATCGGCGGAAATTTCCGCCAGCGCCGTCTGCTGGTCGCCTGTCAACGCGAAAGGCAGGGCGGCGAGGATTTTTGCGCGCAAGACGCCATCGCCCTGCTGCGGCCGGCCGCGCACAATCTGCATCTTGCTGCGCACCATGCGCAGCGCCAATTGATGCGACAGCAATTCGTCATAGGCGAGCCGGGCGAAAAACTTGGCCTCGGGCTTGAGATCGGCGGGCGTCTGCGGCGCATGCAGCCGCTTGAGCGACTCGGCGAAACTCGTCCAGCCATTGGCGCGCACGAAATTTTCATCGAGCCATTCCGGCAATTCCGGCAGGCGCGCCACGGCGCCCGCCGCCGCCTTGGCCATCACCCGTGGAAACAGCCCCTCGGTCAGGCCATAGACCGGCTCGACCGGCGGCAGGCTTTTCAGGCCCTCCTCGTCGAGAATGCGGTCGGGATGAACCATCTGCTTGTAATAGTCGAAAATTTCGACAAGCCCGGAAACCCAGCGGGTCGCGCCGATCGGCAGCGCCTTTTCCACCCAGCCGCCATTGGCCCGGAAAAACACCAGCGTCAGGTCGCCCGTACCATCCTCGACCAGCACCCGATAGGGCCCTTTGCCACGCGGCGGGCGATGCTCGACGACGCGCGCCTCGATGGTCGAAACCGCGCCGACGGGCGCCTGGGCTATGGTCGGGCGATTGCGGCGATCGATGCAATCATGGGGCAGGTGCATCAACACATCGAGCGCCCGCGCCGGCTGCTCGGCCCCGCCAAGCAGCCGGTCGAGCAATTTGCCCGTTTTCGGCCCGATCCCCGGCAGAGACGAGGCGCTGGCGAAAAGAGGATCGAGAAGCGATGGCCGCATGGGGAATTACTAGCGGGCGCGCTCAAGCGGGGCAAGCGCGCCGGATTCAGCAATCCTTAGCCATAGGGAAAAGCCTTCGCCAATCCACACCGGTCGATAACCAATTCAACCCTAGATTGTCCGCATTCCCTTGGTAATGATGGGGTTGAGTTTGTTCGGTTCGGTCAAAATGCGTGAGACGCCCGGCCCCGTTTCGTTTCTTGCGGGCGTAAGGCGGATTCTGCCTTTCGGTCGCCGCGCCGCGCCCGTCGCACGCCCGGTTGACCCCGCTCCCGCGCCGCCGCCAGAGCCCGATTTCGGCCCGGATCGCGAAAAAATCCAGGCGCTGGGCTATTTTTGCGGCTTTCTCACCGCTGGCGGCGAGCTTTACGCCGACGCCGCCGCCGGCGCCGAGGCTTTCGCCGCCGCGACAAGGCTGGCGAAAAATCCAGTCATCTGCGCCAATCTCCACGAGCATTTCGCCCAGGCCTGCCTCGACGGCGCCCATGCCCGGCATCTGCGCGAGCTCGACGCCTTCATCCACAGGCTGACCCTGCACGAGTTGGAAATCGCCGAACAACTCTCCAACGCCCTGCGCTGCGTGCTCGCGCAGGAAAAGCGCGACGCCGGATTCGTCTATGAAAACGGCACGCAACGCAGCATAGACGTGTTCCGCAAGCTCCTTTCCATGGTCCGCCGGGCCCCGGAGGTTTTCGTCACGCTGACCTCGCCGGAAGGCGCGCGGCTGGACTTGCGCGGCGTCGAAAGCCGCCTTCTCGACGAGCGGCTTGATCATGCCGATAAAATCGCCAATGCACCGCCCGAACCCGAGGCCGAGCCGGAAAAGCCCGCCCTGAACTCAGCCCCGACGAAACGGAAGTCGCCCGCATTCTCGGCCTGCCGGAGAAACTGACGGACGAGGCCTTGCGCCTGGCGCGACGCCGCTACGCCGCCAAGCATCATCCCGACCGGGCGCCGCCGGAAGCGCGCGGCGCGGCGACGCAAAAACTGGCGCGGGTCAACGCAGCTCTGGATTCCATCGCCCGCAAACTTGCCGGCTGACCGCGCCCGCGCCATGATCGCCACCAAACAGGAGGCTCCATGCGTCAGGCGCACAAAACCCTTTCCCTCGCCACGGGCGGCGCCGGTCTCTATGAATTCACCGATGAAGCGCGCGGGTTTTTATGCGCCAGTGGGCTGCGTCTCGGGCAAATGACCCTGTTTTGCCGCCACACCTCCGCGTCGCTGCTGATCCAGGAAAACGCCGACCCTTCGGTGGTGGACGACCTCAAAACCTTCTTCAGCCAGATCGCGCCGGAAGGCCGGGGCCTTTATAGCCACGAGAGCGAAGGCCCCGACGACATGCCCGCCCATATTCGCGCCGCCCTGACCCAGACCAGCCTGACCATCCCCTTCATAAACGGCGAACTGGTTTTGGGGAGCTGGCAGGGGCTTTATCTGTTCGAACACCGCCGCGCCGCCCATCGGCGCGAAGTCGTGCTGCTCGCAACGGGCGAATAGGCCTGAGCGAAAGACGGCTTTTCATCCGGGCCATTTCGCTTTACCGAGACGGCGCATGAACAACGTCGAGGTTTCGCCGTGCCGCCCTTCCCCGATCTGCCCACCATAGCCTCAGGCGGCAAGCGCGGCCTGTCGCGCGCGCTGGCGCTGATCGAGACCCATGAAGGCACAGCCCAATTGGCCGAACTGCTCGACGCCGCGCTGGCGCAGACCCGCGCTCATGCCGCCGGCTTGACCGGCCCGCCCGGCGTCGGCAAATCCACGCTCACCAACGCCCTGTTGCGCGACTGGCGCGGGCGCAAGGAAACCGTCGGCGTCATCGCCGTCGATCCTTCGTCGCGCCGCACCGGCGGCGCCCTGCTCGGCGACCGCGCCCGCATGGCCACCGACCCGGAAGACCAGGGCGTCTTCGTCCGCTCCATGGCGGCGCGCGACCGGCTCGGCGGCCTGTCCGACCAGACCATCGCCGCCGCCGTTCTGATGCGCGCTTTGTTCGACCGGGTGCTGATCGAAAGCGTCGGCATCGGCCAGTCCGAAGCCGATATTTCCTTCGCTGTGGACAGCGTCATTCTCTGCGTCCAGCCCGGCTCCGGCGATTCCCTGCAATTCATGAAAGCCGGCGTGATGGAGCTGCCCGACATTGTCGTGGTCACCAAGGCCGACATGGGCGACGCCGCCACACGCGCCAAAAGCGAAGTGGAGGGCGCCCTGACCCTGTTCGAGCGCGACGACGATTGGCGCGTTCCTGTGATCCTGGCCTCCGCCACCCAAGGCGCGGGCATGGCGGATTTGCATCAGGCGCTGGCCGCCCATCGCACCTGGGCAGAAAAAACCGGCGCGCTGCAAAAACGCCGCGTCGCCCAACAAAAAGCCTGGGTGGAAGAGTCGATCCGCACCCGTTTCGGCTCCGAAGGCTTTTGGCGCGCGAACGCAATTTCGGCCAGCGGCGCCGGGCCTTTTGCGCAGGAACTGGCTATTGCCAAGGAATTAAGCCGACGGCTCGGTTAAAGCGCCGCGCCGCCCGAGGCGGCGCGGCTTGGATTACGCGGCCTCGTGCGCGGCGATCATCCTGTAGTGCCGCGCCAATGCGGCCAGCCCGCGGCGCAGGATGAACAGGGCCACCGCGCCGGCCATTTTGGCGTCCTTGTAAGCGCCAATCTTGCGCCCGACATCGACGATCTCGCGATCATCGAGCACGATGGCCGCCAGCGGCTCACGGAAATCCTCGGGGATGGCGTCGCGCGCCGCGCGATAATTTTGCAGCGCCTCCATCTGCGACTCACTGCGCCACATCCCATGCGGCGAATAGGCGGTCGCAACCTCGCGGGTCGGGTCCAGCGAATGCAGCGGGTCCAGCCCGGCGCGAAAAAACGCCTGACGGAATTTTTCCCCCGCCTGGGCCAGCGCCAGATTGCGCGCCTTGTCGTCGCGGTCGAGCTGGTTGCGGTCGCGCAAGCGCGCCAGCGGCCCGTCGTCGATGCGCATGCGGACAAAATCCACCGCCACCGCCTCGAATCTTATCGCCCTTCGCCACTTCCACCACTTCGGAAAAAGTCTCGACATGAACAGCCTCGCCAGCGCGTAGCAGCCGTTCGACGCTCGGCCCCTCCGGCGCGCGATAACCGGAGGCGTGGAACTCTTTCAGCATCTTGCGCGCCGCGCCCGCCGGGCCGGCCTGTTCGAGACAAGTCAGTTTCGGCAGCGAAACCTTGCTTTTGCGCTTTCTCGCCATTTCATTGCGTCCAGTTTTCAGGGAGCGGAAAATTCGATGAGGGTCAGGGTCAGCTCGCCGCCCAACCCGCCATAGGAGACCGAAAACCGGTCAGGCGACGCGCCATTGATGACCCGGCAGCGGGTCAGCAATTCGATCAACGGCCGCTCCATCACGCCGAAATGCTTTGTGCGCGTGGTGCGCGGCGCGACGATCTCCAGCGCATAGGATGAGGACATGCGTCCCGGCTTCTGGCCAATGACGCGGCGCGCAGCCTCGTCCAGCCAATGCTCGTAGATTTCCGAGCGCACATAGGCCTGGCCATTGTGGACATAGAGCTGCGCGGCGGCGGGCGGCGGCGGCGCCTTGACCTCGACGCGCCGGGCGACGTCGCGCGGCTCGGCGGCAAGCCCGAAACGCCCGGTCTTGGGCGCGGCGGGACGCGGCTTGGCCTTTTCGACCTTGAGCGGTCGGGCGCCGGCGCGCGGCGTGATGATCGTCGTCGAGGAAAAAGGCGTAAACGTGCTGAACGGGACAATATTCGTCATGGGGGAATGCTCTTGCGGGATGCTTCTGGTGAAGGGCGCCTTGCAACGGCGACTAGAACATAATAGGAACGATATTGCGGCGTCAATGGGATATTGCCCAGTGGACGCATTAACGTAAATATGGGCATAATCCCATCATGGACGACCAGTGGAAAATCCGCCTCGAAGCCGAGATGGCGCGACAGGGGCTCGACATGAAAGCCCTGTCCGTGCGCGCCGGCCTGGGCGAGACCTATGTGCGCGACGCGCTGAAACGCGGGCGCGGCGGTTCGCTGCCGGCCCTCAACAAACTCGCCATGGCGCTGGACCGCTCGCTCGACTGGCTGATTTCCGGCAAGGACAGGACCGCCGGCTTCGCTCCCAACCCACCGAAAGGCGCGGCTTTCGCGCATGAGCCGCCGACCACCCGCCGCTTCGACACCGGCGTCGATCGCTCCATCGTCGACAATAAGGAGGCGGGCGCTTCGACGATTTTCGAAGTCGATGTCCGCGCCGGCGCCGGCGGCGGCGGCGTCCCGGTCGAGGCTTTCGTCCATGACGAATACGGCAATGCCTATGCCGCCCACGCCATTGCCGCCGAATGGACCCTGCCCGAAACCATCATGCAGGGCGTGCTCCACGCCGCGCCGCGCCACATCCGCGTCTTCGAGGTGATCGGCGATTCCATGGAGCCGCGCCTCTATGAAGGCGACCGCGTCTTCATCGACCTGCGCTACACCACGCCAAGCCCCGAAGGCATTTTCGCCCTCTGGGACGGCTACGGCCTGGTGGTCAAGCGCCTGCAGATCGTCATGGGCTCCGATCCGATGCGCATCCGCATCATCTCCGTCAACGCCTCCTATGCGCCCTACGAGGTCGGCGCCGATGAAGTGCAGATTGTCGGCCGCTTCGCCGGCCGTTTCACCGTCAACTGAGCCTCATCCCACCGGAGCCCGCTAGGCTCGCGGTCGATGAAAATGGGAAAAATCCCAAAAAAATTGCCAAAATCCCATTTTGCCCATTGACCGGTCGACCGACTTCCGCTAGAAATATCCATGTTGAAGATTTGCGCCCGGCGGCCCTTCGCTCCCCCAGGAGTTGAGAGCCCCGGGTTTTGTTTTATCCGGCCGCCCAAGGGCGGATCACCCCACGGATGGCTTATGGCATTGGCTCCTCGCGCAAAACTCAGGAACAAACCCGGCGTAAGGGCCAAAGTCGAAAACGAAGGGCGCCAAAACCGGAAAAAGCCGCTCGATCTCGTCAGCCGCGATCTCGCCATTCTCAACATGCGGCTGCATGGCCTGACCTTCCACGAAATCGCCCGGCAATTGCCGGAGGCCGGCTTCGAACCTGTCTCGGTCAGCCGCATCTTCGCCATTGTCGTCAAATCCCTGCGCTCCTGCCAGGATCAACCGGCGCGCGACCTGCGCCAGCTCGAATTGATGCGCCTCGACCAGTTGCAGAGCGCCCATTACAAGGCGGCGATGAAGGGCAACACCGCCGCCGCCCTGCGCGTTCTCTCGATCATGGACCGCCGCGCCAGGCTGTTGGGCCTCGAAGCCAATACGGAAGCCTGCGCCTCGCTCGACGAAGCCCGCCAGTCGCTGTTGAGAAAGCTCGATCAACTGGCGCGCGGCCAGAAAAAAGACGCCGAAAAGACCGCCAACCAAAAGTGAGCTTTCGCCATGCGTCGCCTCCCCACGCATGCGCGAGAGCTGGCGCGCCTGTCTCCCCAGGATCGCGCCAGCTTTTTTTCCCGCCTGGACGCGGATGAGCTGGAAACTCTCAAAAGCCTGTGGCCCTTCTGGGCCCGGCCCGACCAGCTCATCCCCCCGGGCGACTGGATTTACTGGCTTCCTCTCGCCGGTCGCGGCTGGGGCAAGACGAGGACCGGAGCGGAAACGCTGCGCCAATGGGCGCGCGATTTTCCCCTGGTCAACTTGATCGGCGCGACCGCCGACGATGTGCGCGACGTAATGGTAGAAGGCGAATCCGGCGTGCTGGCGGTGTGCCCGCGCGACGAACGCCCTCGCTACGTCGCGCACAGACGTCGCCTCGAATGGCCCAACGGCGCCAAAAGCCTGCTGTTTTCGGCGGAAGAACCCGAAAGGCTACGCGGCAAGCAGCACATGAAATTGTGGGCCGACGAACTCGCGGCCTGGCGCTATCCCGAAGCCTGGGACCAGGCGATTTTCGGCCTGCGTCTGGGCAAAAAACCGCAGGCGATCATCACCACCACGCCGCGCCCGAGCAAATTGATGCGCGAGCTGCTCGCCGATCCTCTGACCCATTCGACGCAACATTCCACTTTCGAAAACATCGGCAATCTCGCCGAAAACTTTCTCGACCGCGTGGTGCGCAAATATGAGGGCACGCGGCTCGGACGGCAGGAATTGCACGCCCACATGCTGCTCGACGCCCCCGGCGCGCTCTGGACCCGCGAAAGCCTGGAACAGGCCCAAGCCGGCCACGACGCCACGCCCAAACTGACGCGCATCGTCGTCGCCGTCGATCCGCCGGCGACCTCCGGCCAAAACGCCGACGAATGCGGCATGATTGTCGCCGGCCTCGCCGAGGACCGATGCGTCCGCATTCTCGCCGACCTCTCGCGCCAGGGCGAAACGCCGCTGCGCTGGGCCTCGCGCGCCGTCGAGGCCTACAAGAACTTCAAGGCCGATTGCATCGTCGCCGAAGTCAACAATGGTGGCGAGATGATCGAAACCCTGATCCGCCAGATCGACGCCAATGTCCCCTATCGCGCGGTGCGCGCCAGCCGAGGCAAATTCGCCCGGGCCGAACCGGTCGCCGCGCTCTACGAACAAGGTCGCGTCCGCCACTGCGGCGTTTTTGCACGGCTCGAAGACCAGATGTGCCTGATGACCCCGGATTTCGACCGGGCCCGCGCCGGCTATTCCCCCGACCGCGTCGACGCCCTGGTCTGGGCGGTGACGGCGCTGGCTCTGGGCCAGGAGGCCGGCGGCGGCGTGTTCGAATTTTATCGGACTATGTCCGCCGCGCAAAAGCGCGATTGATCCTGTTCCCGAAAATTGGAGTCTCTCATGACCGATCGCGGCGCGGGTCTGCCTCGCTGGTCCCTTTCGCCTGCGGAAATTTCCGCCCAGTTCGGCGCCAGCACAAAAGCCGGCGCCGATTGGTTCGGACCTTCCACGCCCATGTCGCCCGGCGCGCCCGACGATGTCGCGGGGCGCCAATGGGACTTTCCCGCCGGCTACAATCTCGTCACCCGCGCTCGCGGTTTCGAGGCGATTTCCTTCGGCGATCTCCGCGCGCTGGCCAATTCCTACGATCTTTTGCGACTGGTCATCGAGACGCGCAAAGATCAGGTCGAGCGGATGAACTGGAGCATTCGCGCCAGGCCCGGCCAGAAGGCCGACGCGGGCGCCATTGCGCGCGTCGAAAAATTTTTCTTCAGCCCCGACCAGTCGCATGACTGGAGCGCCTGGCTGCGCATGGTGCTCGAAGACCTCTTCGTCATCGACGCCCCCGCACTGTGGTGCGAGCGCGACCGCGCCGGCAATCTGCTCGCCCTGCATCCGCTCGACGGCGCGACCATCAAACCGGTGCTCGATTTCTGGGGCCGCACCCCGCGCCCCTTCGCCCAGAACGGCCAGAGAATCTATCCCGTCGCCTATCAGCAGATTCTCAAGGGACTGCCGGCCGTCGATTACACCGAGCGCGACCTGCTCTATCGCCCGCGCAATCCGCGCAGCGCCCGCGCCTATGGCTTTTCCCCGGTCGAACAGGTGATCGCCACCGTCAGCATCGGCCTGAAGCGCCAGCTTCATCAGATCAATTACTACACCGAAGGCAATATTCCCGAGAGCCTGATCGGCGTGCCCGACAGCTGGACGCCGGACCAGATCAAGAATTTCCAGGACTATTGGGATCTCTATTTCGACGGCGATCTGGCGCGGCGCCGCCGCGCCAAATTCGTCCCCGGCGGCGTCGCCCGCACCTTCATCCAGACCAAGGAGCCGGAGCTGAAAAACGCTTTCGACGAATGGATCGCCCGCGTCGTCTGCTTCGCCTTTTCCATCTCGCCCCAGCCCTTCATCAATCAGATCAACCGCTCGACCAGCGAGACCCAGCAGGAAATGTCCAACGAGGAGGGCCTGCTGCCGATCCTCGCCTGGATCAAGCGGCTCTGCGACCATGTCATCCACGACCTGCTCGGCGTTGAAAATCTCGAATTTTCCTGGCGCGCCGACGCCGTGGTCGATCCCACTGTGCAGCGCGAAAACCTGGTCGCCCTGGTCGGCGCCGGCATGATGACCCGCCGCCGCGCCGCCGAAATCATGGGCGAGATCCTTCCCAGCGATCCCCTGGCCGATGTGCTGACGGTGACCACGGCGACCGGCGTGGCGCGGCTGGGCGCGAGTCCGGCTCAGAGCGGCGTCGAAAAAAAGACTTTTGACTGAAAATGGATCGCAGTTGACGATCGAAGAACTGCAAATCCGTCGCCGTCGAATACCGGCTTGTCAGCCGAGGATGATGGCTAACGCCGCGATCAGCCTGTCGGTCTGCTCCGCCGTCCCCACGGTAATCCGCAAGAAATCCTCGATGCGCGGCGCAGTGAAATGGCGCACCAACACGGCCTTGTCGCGCAGCGCCTTGGCCAGTTCCGGGCCGCCAACGGAAGCATGTCGCGCAAAAACAAAATTGGCGCTCGACGGCAGCACCTCAAAATTCAGCGCCGCCAATTGCGCGCTCATCCGCTCGCGCTCGCCGATGATGGTTTTGAGGCCGGCCTGAAAATAATCCTCGTCCTCGATCGAGGCGATGGCCCCGGCTTGGGCGATGCGCCCGACCGGATAGCTGTTGAAACAGTTTTTCACTCGCGACAAAGCCTCGATCAGGCCGGCGTCGCCAATCGCGTAGCCGACCCGCAGGCCCGCCAGCGCCCGCGACTTGGAAAACGTCCTGACCACCAGAAGATTTTCTTGAAGTCCGCGATCAGCGGAATGGCGGTCTCGCCGCCGAAATCGACATAAGCCTCGTCCACCACAACGGGAACAGCGCCATTGGCGCCGACGAGCCGGGCGATTTCGGCGCGCGGGAGCGCAATGCCCGTGGGCGCATTGGGATTGGCGAAGACGATCGCGCCGGCGGAATTGCGACAGAAATCGCCGAGCCGGATGCGCATGGTCTCGTCGAGCGGCGCGGTCTCATAGGCGATGTCGTAAAGCTTGGCCCAGACCGGATAGAAACTATAGGTCACGTCGGGCGCGAGCAGGGGCCGGTCGTGCTTGAGCAGCGCGACGAACACATGAGCGAGCACTTCGTCGGAACTGTTGCCGACAAACACATTCTCGACCGCCACGCCATGATATCTGGCCAGCACGCCACGCAGCGCCAGCGACTCCGGATCGGGATAGAGCCGCAAGCCCTCTCCCGCGGCCGCGCGCATGGCCTCCAAGGCCCGCGGCGAGGGCGCCAGCGGCGATTTATTGGTGTTGAGCTTCACCAGCCCGTCGATGCGCGGCTGTTCGCCAGGCGTATAGGGGCTCAAAGCCCTGGCCTTGTCGCTCCAGAAATCCATATCGGCATCCCACCCGCCGCCTGAAAGCGGCGACCTGTCCCTACCCTTTAGAAAAATTGGCCGGCCCCGTCAAAAGGGCCGGCGCAGCACAGGAGCGCGCCAGCGTGACGGATCGATTGCAATTGTTCATTCCCCTGCGCAAGGCCGACGCCGCCCAGCGTCTCGTCTATGGCTATGCGACCGCGGAATCCCCGGACCGTTCCGGCGAAATCTGCGATTACGCCAGCACCAAACCCTATTACCAGCAATGGTCGGCGAATTTCGCCAAGGCCACCGACGGCAAAAGCTTCGGCAACATCCGCGCCATGCATGGCGCGGTGGCCGCCGGCAAGATCGCCTCGATCGCCTTCAACGACGCCGAAAAGCGCATCGAAATCGCCGCCAAGATCGTCGACGACGACGAATGGCGCAAGGTCGAGGAAGGCGTCTATACCGGCTTCTCCCAGGGCGGCGCCTATGTGAAGCGCTGGCCCGATCCGCAGAACCCGGACCTGACTCGATATACCGCCGCGCCAAGCGAAATCTCGCTGGTCGATCTGCCCTGCCTGCCCGACGCCAATTTTGAACTCATCAAGGCCGATGGCGTCAGCGAGACCCGCGCCTTCGTCAAAAGGCAGGAGCCCGAGAAACCTTCCACCGGCCTGGGCGCGGGCCTGCGCGACTGGCTGGTCGGCAATGTCGAAAGCGACACGCCGGCCGCCGACGCCATCGCCGATTTCTTCGACGCCATCGAGCACGATCTCAACGCCGATCCCATCCATGACGAAGGCTTGAGCACGCTGCTGAACCGACTGAAGAGCCAATGCGTCGCGGCGCTTCAGCCGCGCGCCACGCAAAAATTCGTCTCCGACCCGCGCATCGAGAAACTCGCCGCCGAGGCTGAGGCCCTGCGCAAGGCGAATGCCGAACTGGCGCCGAAACTGGCGAAGCTGACGGCGCGCGTCGAGGCGCTCGAACGCAGCCCGGCACCGCCGCCATGGGCGCCCGGCGCCGCCGCCGTATCCAAATCGGCGGAAACCGCGATCGACGATCTCGCCGCCCAGTTGGCGCGACTGTCGCCCGAAAAAGCCTCGCTGGTTCTCATCAAGGCCGCCCAAACCCAGCCGAAGCGTTTCGGCTGATCCCCAAAAAATTTGCAACCGAGAAAGCATGCCCATGACCGCACTTCAGAACGCGCTGGAATTGAATGAAGCGATCCGCAAGTCGCAGATGAATCCGCTTGCCGATCCGCGTTTCGCCAGCCTGGAAAAGTCCTCCTTCGCGCAGAGCGCGTCGGCGACCTCCGGCCTCACCTATTATGACCTCGACGCCGGCGCCAAACTGCTGTTCCCGGTGCTGACGCCGCTGCGCAATTCGATCCCGCGCGTTTCCGGCAAGGGCGGCGTCCAGGCCGCCTGGCGCGCCATCACCGCGATCAATTCCTCGGGACTGCGCATCGGCGTCTCCGGCGGCAATCGCGGCGGCGTCGCCGCCATGACCACCAAGGATTACGTCGCCACCTACAAGGGCCTCGGCATCGAAACCAGCGTCGATTTCGAGGCGCAATACGCCGGCCAGGGTTTTGACGACATCCGCGCGCTGGCCGCTCAGACCGGCCTTGAAGCCCTGATGATCGGCGAGGAAGCGATGATCCTCGGCGGCAATACTTCGCTGGGCCTCGGCGCCACCGCCACGCCGACACTCGCCGCCTCCAGCAGCGGCGGTTCGCTCGCCACGGGCGCGCTGTCGGTGATCGTCGTCGCCCTGACCCTCGACGGCCTGATGAACGCTTCCGTGGCCGGCGGCATCCAGGCGCAGATCACCCGCACCAACGCGGATTTGTCCGTCGACACTTTCGGCGGCGGCGCGGCGCAGAAATCCGCCAACGCCACCGTCGCCGTCACCGGCCCGTCGGGCCTGGTCACCGCCAGCGTCGCCACCAAGACCGGCGCCTTCGGCTACGCCTGGTTCTGGGGCGCCGCCGGTTCGGAAGTCCTGGGCGCCATCACCACCATCAATTCCGTGGTCATTTCCGCCAATGCCTCGGGGATGCAGACCGCCGCCTCGCTGCCCGCCGCCGACTGGTCGTCGAACGGCCTAGCCTTCGATGGCTTGCTGACCCAGGCCCTGAATCCGGCCTCCGGCTCGATGATCGTCACCCAGGCCAATGGCGTCGCCGGAACCGGCACGCCGCTGACCGCCGACGGCGCCGGCGGCATTGTCGAAATCGAAAACGTGCTCAAGGCCAACTGGGACAATTACCGCCTGTCGCCCGACGAAGTCTGGGTGTCCTCGCAGGAAGCGCTGAATATTTCCAAGAAGATTCTGTCCGCCGGCTCCAGCGCCGCGCAGCGCTTCATTTTCGACGCGCGCAACGACGCCTTCGCCGGCGGCGTCATGGCCACCACCTACAAGAACAAATATTCGATGGCCGGCGCCAAATCGCTGGATATCAAAATCCACCCCAACATGCCCGCCGGCGCCATGCTGTTCCTGACCCGCCAGCTCCCCTATCCGCTGGCCAATGTCGGCAATGTCATCCAGGTCCGCACCCGCCAGGATTACTATCAGATCGAATGGCCGCTGCGCGCCCGCCGTTACGAATACGGCGTCTATGCCGACGAAGTGCTGCAGCATTATTTCCCGCCGTCCATGTCGGTCATCACCAATATCGGCAACGGCTGATCCTGAACGCCGCAACGCGTCGTCCCGGAATCCTTCGGGGCGGCGTTCATTCGCCGTCTCATTTGAGAAATGGATCGACCGATGAAATTTCAGGCTCCCCTCGGCGTCACCGCGCTGTCCTGCGCAGGCGAGGAGATTGTTCCCGACGCCCTCGGCTGTTTCGAAGCGGCGGAGAAATTCGCGTCCGAATTGCAGGCGCATGGCTGTCTCCCGGCGCCCGAGCCTCGGACTGAAAAACCCGCCGAGACTCCGCGCGCCCAAAATCGCGGACGCGCGGAGAAAGCGAGCTGAACATGGCGCGAGGCGATCTCGTTTCACTGGCGCAGTTGAAAGCCTATCTCGGCGTCCAATCCAGCGCCGACGATATTTTGCTCGGCAGCATGATCGGCCAGATCAGCCGGGCGATCTGCACCTATCTCAACCGTTCCTTCGTCCTGCCGCGCGACGTCGTCGATCTGTTTGACGGCAATGGCCGCAATCGCATTCAACTGCGCAACTGGCCGGTCGTCTCGGTCTCTTCGGTGTCGATCGACGGCCAGCCCATCCCCCAGGCTGCCGACTGTCAAAGCCACGGCTGGCTGCTCGAACCCAGCGACAACGAGCCGCCGGGCGCCATGCAGATGATCATGCTGCGCGGCGGCGTCTTTCCGCGCGGCTGGCAGAATATCGCCATCGCCTATCGCGCCGGTTATCAGATCCTCGGCGAAGCGGCGACGATTCCGGCCTCCGGCCCGGCCATCTTCACGGCGCAGCAGCCTTATGGCGTCTTCGCCGTGGATTGCGGCGTAGCTTATGCGAACGGCGTCACGCTGACCCCTGTCGCCGCCAATCCCACGCAGGGCCAATATATGATCGACGCTTACGGCGATTACACTTTCTCAACCGCTGACGCGGGCGCAGCGGTGGTGCTGAACTATGGCTATGTGCCTCAGGATCTCGCGGCTTGCGCGCTTGAATGGGCCGCCGACCGCTATCGTTATCGCGAGCGCGTCGGCATGACCTCCAAAAGCCTCGGCGGCCAGGAAACCGCCGCCTTCCGCATCGCCGCCATGCCGGACTATGTGCAGCAGAGCCTGCGCAGTTTCGTCCGCATTATTTCCAACTGACATGCTCGACCTCAGCCTTGAAGGCCAGGCCGAGCTAGCGGCGAGCCTAGCCGCCATGCCCGACGACCTGCGCGCCGCGCTTGCCGAAAAAATCGACGCGTTGGCGCAAAACCTTCTGACCCAAATCGTTGGCGTGAACCTGAGCGGCGGCGTGCTCAACGCCCGCAGCGGGCGTTTACGCGACTCCATCCAATTGCGCGCGGACGACCAGGACGCAACCCAGGGCGTCGAAATTTACGCCGATGGCGGCGCCCCCTATGCCGCCATTCAGGAATATGGCGGCAAGACCGCCGCGCATGAGATCATTCCCGACAAGGCCAGTATCCTTGCCTTCATGCTCGACGGCAAACAGGTCTTCGCCCGCCGCGTTCAGCATCCGGGATCGCAAATTCCGGAGCGCTCCTACATGCGCTCGGCCCTCGACGAACAGAGCCACGACATTGAACAGGCGCTGAGCGACATGCTGACGACCCTCGTCCAGCAAGCAAAGGACACGGAATGATCAGCGCCCGCGAGACTATCATGGAGGCGCTCTGCGCCCAATTGGCGCAGGCGAATTTCTCCTCGCCGATCAACGGTTGCGACAGCTGGGCGACCCTGTCGCGCCGGCTGAAACTGTGGAGCGACGTCGCCAGCGCCGACCAGCCCGCCCTGTTCGTCACCGAACATGCCGAAAACATCGCCTATGCCTCGGAAAGCCTTCCGGGCAAGACAACGCTCAATGTCGATCTGTTCGTCTACATTTCGGCGGGCCGCGATCCAGATTGCATTCCGGCGCGCGATCTCAACCTGGCGCTGGACGCGCTCGCCGCCTGCCTGGCGCCGGCGCCGGGATCGGACCGCCAGACCCTCGGCGACCTTGTCTATCACTGCCGCATCGACGGCCGCATTGTCAAAGACCCCGGCGATCTCGACGGCCAGGGCCTCGCCCTCGTGCCGGTGAAAATCCTCGCGCCCTGACGCGCTGGAACACAGCAAAAATCTCTATCGCAACATCCCCGTTGAAGGAGCTTTGATCCATGTCGAACACTACTTCCGTCGCTTTCGGCTCGGGCGTTCTCATCGCCACGCCGTCGGGCGCCAATGCGACGCCGGTGCAGTTCGGCGCGCTTCAGGACGTCACGCTCGATTTCAGCTTTTCGTCGAAACAGCTTTTCGGCCAGTACCAGTTTCCGATCGCCTTCGCCCGCGGCGAGGGCAAGATCACCGGCAAGGCCAAATTCGCCAATATCGACGGCCCGCTCTACAATGACTGTTTCTTCGGCCAAACGCTGAATTCGGGACAAAAGCTCTGGGCCTATAACGAGGCCGGCGCCGTCTCCTCGTCCTCGCCCTATGCCTATACCGTGGTCAACGCCTCGGCCTTCGACGAAAACCTCGGCGTGGTCTACGCCTCCAGCGGCCTGCCGCTCGCCGAAGTCGCCTCGACGCCTTCGACCGGCCAATACACCGTTTCGGCCGGCGTCTACACCTTCAGTTCCGGCGACGCCGGCAAGGCGCTGCTGGTTTCCTATTCCTACACGCAAACCAGCTCGGGCAGCGGCTCGCGCGCCCTGCTCGCCAACAAGGTGATGGGTTCGGCGCCGACCTTCCAGATCGATTTCTATCAGACCAATCCCAATATCGCCGGCGCGCAATGGTCGCTGCGTCTTTACAACTGCGTCTCGACCAAATTGAGCATCGCCTCCAAGAACCAGGACTTCACCATTCCCGAATTGGATTTTGAAGCCTTCGCCAATACGGCAAATAATATCGGCGAAATCAACACGGCGGTTTGACATGCGGATCGATCCGAAAGTGGACTGCGCCCATGCGCCGGTTGTGGCGCTCGGCCAGCGCGAATATTTCGTCCCGGTCCTGTCGCTGCGCCAGGCGCGCATCGTCGTGCCCGGCCTGCTCAAACTGCTGCCGCGCCTCAACGCCATCCAGACGCGGATCGGCTCGGGCGACCCGCTTGGCGCGGCCCTGCTCGAAGGCGGCGACATCGAACTGATGATCGACGTCGTCCATGCCGGCCTGAACCGGGCCTATCCGGACTTCAGCCGCGACGATCTGCTCGATCTCGAGGCCGGCTTCGCCGAGCTGGCCGGCGCTCTGGCGGTGATCGCCAAGCAGACCGGTCTGTTCACGCCGGGCGAGACCTCTTCTCCCAACGAGACATCTTCGCCGGGGGAGTAGGCGCCGACGCTCCGGATTTCGACCGGATCGTCGCCCATTATTGCCAGATGTCCGGCGAAGCCTGGACCGACGCCCTGGAAGCCGAACTCACTTTCGCACGCATTTTTTCCCGCAACGCCTATTGGCGGGAAAATCCGCCGCCGGCCGCCCTGCTGACCGCCATGGCCACCGGCATGGGCGTCTGGGCGCCGAAGAAAAAGACCGAGTCCGACTCCACCAATGCGCTGCGCGCCCTGTTCCCCTCGGGCCGTTTCTGAAAATCAACAAACGCCAGCAAGGCGGACAAAGGGATGAGCATGGCGGATTCCAATGTTTCGGTTTCCTTCGGCGCCGACGCCTCGGGTTTTCTCGATGGCGTCGCCCGTGTCTCCGCCGCACTACAGCAATTGCCCACCGGCGTTTCGCAAGCCGCGGCGGCGGTGGATAAATCGCAGCAGAGCTTCGCCAGCTTCGGCGCCGGCGCGACGGCGGCGCTGGCCAAGATCAGCGATATGGCCCGCGCCTCGGGCGCCTCGCAGCAAGAGGTCGCCCGCGCCAGCATAGCCGCGATCAGCGGCGAGATCGCCGCCGAGCGCGGCGCGCTGCAGCAGAAAAAGGCGCTCTATGATGAGCTGACCAAACTCAAGGTGATGAGCGCCGGCCAGCGCCTTGCCGCCACCCAGGCCGCGCTCGACGCCGACTATGCCTCCGAGCGCGGCCTGCTGGACAAGGAATTGCAGATCGACGGCCTGCGGCTGCCCCAGCGCCAGATGGTGCTGAACCGCATGCTTCAGCTCGATCAGAAATATGCGATGGACAGCCAGCGCGTCATGCTGCAATCGGTCGAGCAAATGGTCGCGCCGATGAATCACATGATCGACGCGATGTCCTCGTCCTTTTCGTCCTCGCTGACCGGCATGATCATGGGGACGAAAAACCTTCGGCAGATGCTGCAATCGCTCACCCAGGCGGTCGTCTCGCAATTCGTCAAGATGGGCGTCGACATCGTCGCCGACTGGGCGAAAAAGCAGATCGCCCTTGCGGCGCTGTCGGTGACCGGCGAAGGCCAGAAAACCGCCGCCGCGACCGCCGGCGCGGCGGCGCGCACGGACATTTCCGCCGGCGAAGCCGCCGCCAGCCAGGCCTCCATCTTCTCCTCGGTGCTGCACAGCATCACCGCCTCGGCCTCCGAGACTTTCGCCGGCGTATTCGGCTTTCTGTCGCCGGTGATGGGCCCTGCCGCCGCCGGCCCCGCCGCCGCGGCGCAGGGCGCGGTCATGTCGGTCGCCGCCTTCGACATCGGCGCCTGGTCGATCCCCCAGGATCAGCTCGCCATGGTGCACCAGAACGAACTCGTCATGCCCGCCGCCGAGGCCGGCGCCTTCCGCTCCATGCTGAGCGGCCAGGCCAATGGCGGCGGACAGCAGGCGCAGGGCGGCGGCGACACCCATGTCCATCTCAATGTTTCGGCCATGGATTCCGCGTCGGTGAAAAACTGGCTGGGCTCCAATTCGCGGCAGATCATGAAAGCCATGACCCAGGCCGTGCGCAACGGCGATCATCTCGGCCTGCGTCGACTAGGGGTTTGAACGATGGCGCAGCTGTTCGGCGTCTGCCTGTTGCCGGCGACCGGCGAATTCACCTATGACACATTGCCGGCGCAAGGCGAAAAGTCCACGGCTTCGTCTTTCTCGCCGATCAATTGCTACATGGCGCCGGGCGGCGCCAAGACCGATTATTCCTATGCGCTGGATCAGCTCCAGGCCGCGCACCCGGAATGTCAGAGCGTAGCTCTGGTTTGCGCCTGGTTCGGCAATTCAACAAACGCCGCAACCTGCCAAATCTATCCCTCGACCAATTACATCGGCGGCAAGTTCCAAACCTATGCGAGCGGCGCCTGGTCGGCGGCAAATTGGCAAGTCTCCGGCCTGACGCAGACCTCGCCCGGCCTGATCCCGATCTCGACGCGCAATGGCGCCGCGACCTATGGCGGCACGCCCTCCGATCAAAGCGTCGTCCGCTGCATCCGCGACCTCCGCGCACGCGGTTTTCGCGTCATTTTCTATCCCTTCATCCTGATGGACGCGACCGGAGAACCTTGGCGCGGCGAAATCTGCCTAAGCAGCGATCTCAGCGCGACGACGACACAAACTGTCAACAGCTTCCTCGGCGCCGCGACGACCTCGCAATTCGCCCAGGACGACGTCAATCTCACCGTCGCCTATTCCGGCTCTCCCTCGGATTTCAGTTATCGCCGTTTCATCCTGCATTACGCCAATCTCTGCGCGGTCGCCGGCGGCGTCGACCTTTTCCTGCTCGGCTCGGAATTGCGCGGGCTGGAAGTCCTGCGCGGCCCGAACTGGACGCCGGCGGGAACCACAGACGCCAATGGCCATGCGCAATGGGACTATCCTTTCGTCGCCGGACTCACGCAGCTCGCCGCCGATGTGCGCGCCACATTCGACGCCGCCGGGCTCACGCGCGATATGACCCATTACAAGAACCTGATCGCCTATTCGCCCGACTGGTCGAGCTGGAACGGCTGGCAGCACCCCGGCGCCAACGGCCAATGGCCGCATCTCGACTCGCTATTCGCCTCGCCGAATGTGGATGTGGTCTCTTTCGACAATTATCTGCCGCTCTCCGACTGGACGCTCGGCGACGGCGGCCTCGACTGCCAGAACTGGAACACGCCTGCGCCGCAGAGCTGGCCTCCGTCGGCCGACACAATGAGCGGGCTTGGCCTTTCCGGCCAGCCGACGCTGCACAGCGCCGCCTATCTGAAAGCCAATATCGAGGGCGGCGAAGGCTTCAATTGGTTCTATAACGACAGTTCCAGCGGCGGCATGGGCCTCGATCCGCTGGGCACCGCCCAGCGCTGCACACTACCGCTCGGCGACCGCGTGACGCAAACCCGCCACGCCTTCTCCGCCAATCAGCAATTGCTGATGCGCAAGGGCTTGCGCTGGTGGTGGAACAATTCGCATCGCGCCGTCTATGACAATGGCGACGGAACCGGCTGGAGCCCCCATGGCCCAGCGACGGCCTGGACGCAGCAGTCCAAGCCGATCGTATTCGTCGAATATGGCTTCGCCACTGTCGATCGCTGCACCAATCAGCCCAATGTCTTCTATGATGTAAGGTCAAGCGAGAGCGCCACGCCCTTCTGGTCCTTGTGGACAGGTTCGGACGGCATGGGCTGGCTACCCCAGCGCGACGACGTGCTCGCCGATCTCGCCCTGCAAGCCACGCACGATTATTGGAGCGCCAACAACCCGGTTTCGGCTTCAGGCGTTCCCATGATCTTCACGCCGTTCTGCTGCGCCTGGAACTGGGACGCGCGTCCTTTCCCAGTGTTTCCGCTCGACTCCAATGTCTGGGGCGACGGCGGCGACTGGGCGAACGGCACATGGATCGGCGGCAAGGGCCCCGCGGTTGCGCCGCCGGCGCCGGACGCGCCGCCCGGCGTCGGAGCCTATGTCGCTTTTCCGACTCTGATCGGCCAGGGGTGGAGCGTCAAATACCGGCCGCATTTCCTCACCAGCGTTCACACCTATGTCTCCGGCCGCGAATTGCGCGCCGCCCGTCGCCTCAATCCGCTCTATGACATCGAGCTGAATTTCGACCTGCTGCGCGGCGACGCGGCTTTCGCCGAATTTCAAACCGTCATCGCCTTCATCGCCTCGCACGCCGGGCAGGCGCAACCCTTCCTGTTCGCGCCGCCGGATTCGCTCGGTCAATACGTTGGCGCGCCGGTCGGGATTGGCGACGGCGCGACGACCAGTTTTGTCCTGACGCGCGAGATCGGCGGCTATGGCGAAAACGTCCAGGCGCTCCTCGGCGCGCCAACCGTCTATCTCAACGGCGTAGCTCTGTCGCCATCCAGCTATGCCCTGTCGATCCTGCCGGCGACGGTGACTTTTGCAACGGCGCCGGCCGCGGGCGCAATCATAACCGCGGATTTTTCCGCCGCCCATCTCGCCCGGCTCAGTGACGACGACGCCGATTTGGAGCAATTCATGGCGGATTTCTGGGACCTGAAAAGCCTCAAACTCGAAACGGTGCGCCAGTGACTCTCGCTACTTTTCCGACCCTTCCCGGCCAGGGATGGAGCATCAAGAAGACCCCGTGTTTCTCCACCCGCGTCGCCTCCCATTCCTCGGGCCGCGAGGTGCGCTCGCCGCTTTACGCCCATGCGCTCTACGCTTTCGAACTGACTTTCGACGCTCTGGATTCCTCCGGCGTCAACGTCGGCCTGCAAGCCCAGTCGCTGCAGAGCCTGATGGGCTTCTGGATGTCTTGCAACGGACAGCTCGAAACGTTTCTCTACGTCGATCCCACCGACAACACGGCCACCGCCCAGACCATCGCAACGGGCGACGGCGCAACCACAAATTTCGTGCTTGGCCGCGCCATCGGCGGCTATTACGAGCCGGTCAGCTATGTCACCACAATCGCCAGCGTCACCGTCGCCGACGTCGCGACGACGGCCTATACGCTTACCGCGCCCAACATCATCGTCTTCGCCGCGGCGCCTGCGAACGGCGCCCCCATTTCAGCGACCTTCTCCTACGGCTTCCAATGCCGATTCCTCAACGACGACGCTGAATTCGAAAACTTCATGTCGGGTCTGTGGAAGATCGCCAGTCTGAAATTCCGTCAGGTGCGCTGAATGAAATCCGCTCCCGCCGCGCTCATCTCTTACCTGAACGCCCTGCGTCCAACCTTGGACGCGCCGCTGCTCGCCGCCGAATGTTTCACCATCTGGCTGGCGACGGGAACCGTATTGACCTACACCGATCTCGACATTCCCGTATCGCTGAACGGCTTCACCTACCTCGCCAATTCCGTGTTGATCTCGGGCCTGAAATATCGCGCCAGCTGCGGCGTCAATGTCGATAGCCAACAGGTCACGCTTTTCGCCCGAACAACCGACACAATCGGCGGCATCCCCTTCCTCCAGGCGGTGCAGCAGGGCGTTCTCGACGGCGCGGAAATCCAGCGCGAGAAAGTTTTCTTCAGCAATTGGAGCGCGCCGGTCGGCTCGGTCATCCTGTTCAAGGGCCGCGTGGCGCAGATCGACGCCATCGGCCGCACCAGCGCCCAGATCACGGTCGCCTCCGATCTGGTGCTGCTCGACATGGACATGCCGCGCAACGTCTATCAGGCCGACTGCCAGCATGTGCTGTTTGACAATCAATGCGGCCTGGCCGCGGGAACCTATTCCACCGCCGGAACGGTCGGCGCCGGTTCGAACTCAGAGCGTGATCGAATGGAGCGCTGCGACCACCGATTATCAGCAAGGCACGATTGCCTTCACTTCCGGCGCCAATACCGGTGTCGACGCAACGATCAAGACCGTTAGCAATGGCGCGTTGATCCTGGCCTATCCGCTGCCTAACGCGCCCGCGACGGGCGACACGTTCGTCGCTGCTTATGGCTGCGACCGCACCATGAGCACGTGCCAGAGCCGCTTCAATAACCTGAGCCAGTTCCGCGGCTTCCCCTTCGTGCCGCCGCCGCAGATCATGACCGGCCCACTGTCCTCGGTCGCGTCCGGAAGCGCCAAGGGCGGCAAGTAGGAGCTTGGTCGATGAACCAATCGATCAGCGCGCGGAAGAGGCGGCGCAACGCGCCGCCGTGGTCGCCGAGGCGCGCAAATGGATGCTCACGCCCTACCGCCATTGCGCCGACATTCGCGGCGTCGGCGTCGACTGCGGCATGTTGATCGTCCGCGTTTTCGTCGATCTCGGCCTGACGCCGCCTTTCGATCCCCGCCCCTATGATCCCGACTGGATGATCCATCGCGACGACGAAAAATATCTCGGCTTTTTCACGCGGCGCTGCGCGCCGGTCAGACAGCCTCAGCCGGGAGATATCGTTCTGTTCCGCTACGGCCGCAGCTATTCCCACGGCGGAATTGTCACGCAAAGCGATCCGATCGCGCTCATCCACGCTTATCACGACGCGGGCTGCGTCATTGAGGAACATTTGACGCGGAACCCCGCCTTGACCGATCCCCGGCGCAAGCTCGCCTATTTCTCGATCTGGGCCGGAACCAAGAACTGAAGGCGAAAAAATGGGTTTTCTCGGCGCTGGGAACGTCAACACCCAGATCACCAAATATTCCGGCCTGCAGGTGCAGACCACATCGAGCTGCGTGCCGGTGCCAATTGTCTATGGCTGCAATGTTCTGGCGCCGAACTGTTTCTGGTACGCCAATTTCAATGCCAGCCCGCAATATGCCGGCGCCAAGGGCGGCGGAAAGGGCGGTGGCAAGAGCGGCTCGCCAGACAGCTATAATTATTCCTGCTCGATCATGATGGGCGTCAGCGAAGGCCCGATCAGCGGCATAGGCCAGATTTGGCAGACCTCCAACACCACGACCACGCTGATCGATCTCGCCCTCAGCCTGTTCGAGGGAACCTCGCCGCAGACGGTCTGGTCCTATCTTGAATCCGCGTTTCCCGCACAAGCGCTGACCTATCCGGGCGTCGCCTATGTCGCCAGCCCCAATTACAATCTCGGCTCATCGGCCAGTGTCGGCGACAATAATTTCGAAATACAGGGCATTCTCTACGGCACTGGGGTCAACGGACTTGATGCCGATCCGGCGCAAGTGATTTCCGACTTTCTCACCAATCCGCAGTATGGCGTCGGCTTTCCCGCAGCCTCGATCGATGCGACCTCGCTCTACGCCAATTCTGGCAACTCGTCCTACCAGACCTATTGCTGGGCCAATTATCTCGCCATCAGCCCGGCGCTCAACATGCAGGAAACGGCCTCCTCAATCCTGTCGCGTTGGCTGCAGTTGACCAATTCGACCGCGGTTTGGTCGGCCGGACTTTTGAAGATCATTCCCTACGGAGACAGCTCCGTCTCCGGCGGTTCCGCCACGTCGCAAAAAAACTGGACGCCAAATCTGACGCCGATCTACGATCTGACCGACGAAGATTTTCTTCACGTGGAAGGCGAGGATCCCGTCAAGATCACCCGGTCCGACCCCTATTCCGCCTATAATCAACAAGCCATCGAAATTCAGGCGCGCGCCGACGCCTACAATACAGGGCCGATTGTCGCCTTCGACCAGGCAGCCATCAATCGTTTTGGTCGACGCATTGGCTCGACCATCACCGCGCATGAAATTACCGACCTGACGGTGGCTCAGACTTCCGCGCAATTGATCCTGCAGCGCGGCCTTTACATCCGCAACACTTACAGTTTCAAACTGTCGATGGAGTTCTGCCTGCTTGACCCAATGGATCTGATCACGCTGACTGATCCGGCTCTGGGGCTCAACAAAACTGTGGTGCGCATCGTCGAAATCGAGGAAGATTCCGAAGGCGCCCTGACGGTGACGGCGGAGGAATTTCCGCAAGGCGTCGCAACGGCGACGCAATATCCGACCCAGCCCAAATCCAACGGCGCGCCCAACGCCAATGTCGCGGCGCAGCCGGTCAATGTGCCGCTGATCATCGAGCCGCCGCCGAGCTTCACCGGCAACGTCGCTCAAATCTGGATCGGCGCCAGCGGCCAGAACGGCGATCCCAATTGGGGCGGCTGCATTGTCTGGGCGTCGCTCGACGGAACATCCTATTCGCAGATCGCGCGTCTCTCTGCGCCCGCCAAACAGGGCGTTCTGCTTTCGGCCTTGCCGGCCTTTTCGGGAGCGAGTCCCGACGCGACCGACACGCTGAGCGTCAATCTGACGCGAAGTGGCGGCGACCTGACCTCGACCTCGGCGTCCGCAGCCGCCGCCGCCGTAACGCTTTGCTATGTGGATGGCGAATATATCAGCTATACGACGGCAACCCTGACCGCCGCCGATCAATACAGCCTCACGGGCCTCTATCGCGGTCTCGGCTCCTCCTCGGCAAATACGCACGCCGCGGGAAGCGTTTTCTGCCGGCTCGATTCCGCGATCCTGCCTTATGACGTCTCCACCGCGCAGATTGGTCAGACTGTCTATCTAAAATTCCAAAGCTACAATATTTTCGGCGGGGGCGTTGAAGAGCTCTCCACCTGCGTCGCCTATACGCACACGTTCCAGGGTCTCGGCGCCATTGGCCCGGTCGCGGCGACTTTGGCGCTCGGCATTCCCATGGAATTTGGTCTGGTCAATCAGCCCGTGTCGGAAAGCGACGATTTCGGCAATCTGTCCTCGCCGATCACCACGATCATCGATCTTGGAACCTTGTCCAGCTGATCGCCACTCTCTCCCTCCATCGCCATTCCCTGAGGACTAAGCATGTCCGTTCAATTGAAACGCCGGCGCGACACGGCTGCGAATGTCGCGGCCTATACCGGCGTGCAAGGCGAGTTGATCGTCGACCTGACCAATAACCGCGTCACCGTTCACGACGGCGTCACGCCGGGCGGCTGGCCGGCGGCAAAACTTTCGGAAGTCAACACCAGCACGCGCACGTCAGTTTCCGACGCCAATTATTCCGTACTCACAAGCGATCGCACCATCGCCTATACCGCGATCACTGCGGCGCGAGCGATCTCCCTGCCGACAGCCTCCGCCTACCCGACCGGCGTTTCGCTGTGCGTCATGGACGAAAGCGGCAATGCATCCACGACAGCAACCATCACGCTAAGCGCCGATGGCTCCGACTTGATCAATGGCGCGAGCAGCACGGTCATTTCCTCGGCTTATGGCTTTGTCGTGTTGCAGAGCAATGGCGCCGCGAGCCCCAATGGCAAATGGACAATTGTTGATCAGGCGCTTTCCGGTGTCCCCGAGCTTGGCGTCGGGACCGCCGCCGATCCGAACAATCCGCTTTCCGTCTACGGCGCGTCCGCCCTATTCAACGGCGCCAATTTCAACATTTCCGTCAACAAATCCTCGGCGTCCAATACCGCTTCGATCATATTCGAGGATGGCTTTTCTGGACGCGCGCAAGTCGGCTTGACCGGCGACGACAACCTTCACTTCCGAACTTCCGCCAACGGCTCCAACTGGACCGACGCGCTGATCATCAACAGCGCCACCGGCCAGGCGAGCTTCCCGCAAGGCCTGTCGTCAGGCGCCCCAATCAGCTTCCGCAACCGCCTGCGCAACGCCAGCTTTACGATCAATCAACGCGCTGTTTCCGGCACGGTGACGTTGGCCGCCGCCGCCTATGGCCACGACGGAGTGAAAGCCGGAGCGAGCGGCGCGACCTATATTTTCGCGACTTCCGGGGTCGACATGATCCTGACGATCACTGCCGGCTCCCTGATCCTACCAATTGAACCCGCATTGATCGAAGGCGGCGCCTACGTGCTTTCGCAGGCCGGGACCGCCCAGGCCCGCGTTTGGCAGGGAACTGGTTCGTCTGGCTCGGGCTCTTACACGAGTGGGACTCAGACGATCACAGGCCTGGCGGCGGCAACACAAACCAATGTCGAATTTTCGGCCGGAACAATTCTTCGTCCACAAATCGAGCCCGGAACGGTCGCGACGGTTTTCGAACGTCGCCCGCTAAGCGTCGAACTTTTGCTTTGCCAGAGATATTATCAAAAATCCATGGGGACGAGCACTGCGCCCGGTTCGGCCATCGTCTCTGGGCTAGGTGGCCTCTACAGCACGGGGGCGGCCTCATATCCGGGAACCTCCGCGATGTTTCAGGGTCGGATGAGGGCCAGCCCCACGGTCGTTCTCTACGACAATGCCGGGAACGCTGGAAAAGTTTCTTATTGGAACGGGACAGCCTGGGCCAATGGCGCGGTCGCGCTCCTCGTCGTCTGTTCCGACGCCGCATTCTGGTGGTCGATCTCCGGTGTGACGACAACATCCGCCAATTGCGACTACACCGCTTCAGCGGAGATTTGATCATGACCTATACGCTCATATCGGGCTTCGCTGGGGTAGTCCGCGACGCGGACAGAGCGACAATCCCCGACGATCCAAACAATATCGATTGGCAGGCTTACCTTACTTGGCTTTCCGTCGGCAACAAACCAACGCCCGCACCAAACGCCCCTGTCGGAGTTCCGGTCGAGATTACGCGCCGTCAGTTTTTCCAGGCTGCAGCACAGCAAGGCCTTATACCTCAGTCTGCCGCCCTGGCGCTGCTCGCGACCGGAACGATCCCAGCCTCGTTAACGGCGGCGATTTTTTCGCTGCCTGAGTCGGAACAATTTGCCGCGCAAATGGCGATCCTTGGAGACCCGATTTTTTCGCGCGCCGATCCTTTCATTGCCGCTCTCGGCGCGGCCATGGGACAGACCTCGTCGCAAATCGACGCACTGTTCACACTTGCCGCCACGCTTTGAAACCTCTCGCAAATCGAGCGGCGACAATAGAATTCGGAGTCTCTCATGGAATGGAAAAACCCAGACGGATCAATCACCAATGGCGTAATTGTCGAAGATGGCGCCGGAAATAAGGTCACCAGCTTCAGCGGAGGGGCCGGTGGATCAAACGCAAGCGTCGGCGCCAACGGCTCTGCAGCGCCAGGCAGCTCAACGGAAATCGGCTATGTCAACGCCCTCGGCAATCTGACTGCGGCGAGCGCCTCAAATCCGTTGCCAGTCGCGATCACCGCCAAATCCAGCCTGACCACGAATGACGGCGGCGTTGCTATCACCGGCGCGACCATCCCGTCGGGCGGGTCTGGTCTCATCGGCTGGCTTTCAGCGATTTGGTCGAGGCTTTCGGGAACGATTTCCGTTGCGTGGTCTGGTTCTCCGAATGTCACGGTGGCAAACAGTTCGCTTGCCGTCACGGGGACGTTCTATCAGGCGACCCAACCAATCTCGGCAACCTCCCTGCCGCTCCCGTCGGGCGCAGCGAACGCCACGTTGCAAAGCTCAATCCTATCGGCCGTTCAAGGGCTGCTGGAAGCCAACATTTACGTCGGCGGCTCCATTGCTTCGGCGGCCAATGCCGTCCCGATTTACGACGCCTATCAGGCGGCAATCGCCGCCAATTGGACCAGCGCCACCACGGCCAACACAGCTCTAACCGCCAATACTGCCGGTTATGACACGGTTATATTCACGATTGCCCCAAGCGGCGGCGCGGTCACGGCGGGCGCGATCATCTTCGAAGCCTTTGACGGCACGAACTGGGTAACGATCAAAGCCCCGCGAACGGACAGCTATTACACGGACACGACCTTCGCGCTTGCTGGCGCGGGGACGCATTCTTGGCAGCTTCCAGTCGCCGGCTATCCGCAAGCCCGCGCGCGCCTTTCCACGGCGATCGCCGGCACGGGAACAGTTGGGCTTGTCTGCATCGTTTCCTCGGCTCCGGACGTTTCGCTTGTCACCGTCGGTCTCGATCCGAACCAACCGCTTCCGGCAGGAGCGAATGCCCTTGGCTCAGTCGCGCAGACTGGGACGGTCGGAACGGATTATTCGGCAAACAAGCCGATATTGCCGAATGTCGGTTCCGCCTTCGGTTCAAGCGGTCCCTACGCGAATTATGTCCTGATCTCGACAGTGCCGGCGTCTCCGACGCGCAACAACGTGGACATTGAAAACACATCCGGCGCTCCGATCGCAATTCTTCGCGACGATGGCGCCGCGGCAAGCGGATCGGCCCCGAACAATGCCTGCGTCTTCTCCCTCGGCGGCAACTCACCGCCTGGAGCCCAAGGCGGGTCATGGTCGAGCCAGACATTCAAGGGGCGGTTGCAAATCTATGCGCCCTCGTCTTCCGCGCAGGTTTCCATCTTTATCGACTGAGGATGACGCCATGAATATCAAATACCTGATCCTCGGCCTGGCGGCTCTTGTCGTCGCGGGCGCGGCGGCGGCGCAGAGCCGGCTGCCGCCGGTCAATCCCGGCGCCATCGTACGCATGAGCACCGGACTCAATGTCACCAATCTGAGCGACAGCACTTTACAGACCGGGACCTATTACCAACCGCCGACATTGTCCCCCTACTCCGCCGCCGGCGGCTATGTTACGGGCTTCGCCAGCCATTCGGAACTTGGCTGGCTCTGGGCGCTGTCGGGTGGCGGTTTCACACTGATGCAAACCGGTTATCCCGGCTCAACCGGCGGCTTGGCTTATGTGGCGTTTCTAACGACGGGAAGTTGCACACCAAACGCCAATATTGTTTTTTCTTTCTCGGCGCCAACCGGAACGCCAGCCAATACGCCGAGCAACATCACGGTCGCGACCAACGCTTCGGGCCAGGTTCCGACCAATGTCAAATATGTCCCAAGCAATCTCGGCTCCGGTTATGTTTCAACTCCGACCATCAGCATCGCCAGCGGCGGATCGTGCTCGACGATGCCGACCTTCGCTTATGCGATCACCGGCACGATCGGCTTCGGCGTTCCCGGCGACACGACAACAGGCGGCGTCTATCGCCTGACCGACGACGTGTGTGCGGCCAAGCCGGATATGCTGATCGTCGCGCTTGGGACAAATGACATTACGCAGGGTGTCTCGTTCTCGCAGATGGTTGCCAATTACACGGCGATGATCCAGGAGGCGCAGGCCTGCGGCATCTATCGCATCCTCTTCGCGCCTATCACGCCACGCGGCATTGGGCAGAATGGCTGGACGCAAGCGATGGACCAGCAACGCCTGCGCATCAATCAATGGTTTCGCACGCAAGCCGCCCTTTCGTCTTCCGCGAATTCCGGCCTTCCGAGCATCTACACTTTCGACGTTGACAAATATTGGTCCAACGCTGCCGCGACGGGAACTTCCGCCGGAACGGTCGTAACCCAGGCGACGCAGGATTATCTTCATCCGTCGCCCTATGGCGCGTTCCTATGGGCGATGGCGGCGAATTATGAGCTGAGAAACCTGTGGATCCCGTTCCATTACGAGACCTGGAGTCAGAACGACGTTTACAACGCCACGACCTGCCCAAATTGCAATTTGATCGGAACCGACGGGCAATTCATCGGCACGGGCGGCAGCGCTAGCGGATGCACGAGCGGCTCCGTCGCGACGGATTGGAACGTCGGGAAATCCGTCACCGGATCGCCTACGATTTCGGTTGTCTGTTCATTCGATAATCCTCGAACCGACGGTTATCCAGGCCAGAGGCAGAAAGTCGTCTTCAGCGAAAGCAGCGGGGGGGCGAACGATTATATATATCTGGCGCGTTGGAGCATTCCCACGACGAATTTGACGCTTGGAACCGACACGATCGCAGGCGTCGTCAAGATCGACATATCGAATGCAGCCAATGTCGAATACATCGGCTGCCAAATTGTTGAAACAGCAACTGTAAATCAGTCGTCGAATGGATTGTTTGGAGGCGCCTTCAGTTCGACCACAACTTTGCCGACCAGCGCGCAATTGGCGACTTATCCGGAAGCGACCGCGCTCCCCGATTGGCAGCGCACAGGCGTGGGATCGTTCTCTTTTCCTTGTTACATGCCGCCGATCAAGACCCAGTCGAACGCCACGGCCTACGCGATCCAGATTTATATGAACGGCAACGCCACGTCTTCGTTCACCGGCACGGTCATGGCTGGCCCGGCGCGGATTTGGAAAGTGACGAACTGACGGGATCACGACGACTGGCGCCCGGCCAGAATTGCGCCAATCGACCGCCTTAAAGCTGTGGGCCTTTCAACTTTCGATCTCCGCGTGACGCCGGCCAGTTGTGACCGCCGACGGGATAGAGGCTGTTTCGTTTCAAATTTTCTCCCACGCCGCTTCAGCTCCCGGAAACTCGTTTTCCGCAACCGCACGACTGCAGCGGGGTCGAACCATACAGGCGCCTTAATGACTCAAATCCTCAATTTGCGCGCGTCGAACAACGCCACCTTCCGTCTGACGCGCGATTTTTCAAACGTAGCGGAAACGTACAATATTCCGTCATCGGTCATCCGCCTCCAGGCGCGGACGACGCCTTTCGCCCCGGACCCTCCTGCCTACCAATGGCTCACGGCAGCGACGAGCGGCGGATCAATCACTTTCGATCCGACGACGAACCTTTGCGTCATTTCCGCCCCGGAACCCGACATGGCCCGTCTGCCGCTCAATCTGGTCTACGACTGTCGCCTGGAACTGAGCGATGGCGCCATCATTCCGCTCTTCGCTGGACGCCTGATATTCAGCCCCGGCGTCACACGAACCGGCTCGGAGTCCGACGCCCTGGTCACAGGCGCATTGGCAGACACTGTCACCATTGATGGCGAGCCCGCTGCGGCGCCTACGCCGCTTCCACTTTCACTCTCCGCAGCCCTCATCAATGCGCAGAACGCTGCGACTACTGCGCAGGCGGCGGCCGAGCAAGCTTCCGCGTCCGCGTCCTCCACGTCGAGCCTGATCACTGCTCTCATTTACGGTTGACCGGTCATGAAACAGCTTGTCATTCCCGCCGCTTTCGATCCTGCGGCGAAGACGGTCGATTTTTCCAATGTCGCCGGTTTCGATCCCGGGCATTTGCTTGCGATCATCAACACGACCTCACGCGCTGTTCTCTATGACCCTGTGACGAGTGGAATGGGTCTGGCCGCCTTCGCGAACGGTCTCGCGACGTTGCAAACCAATGTCTCGGGCCAGTCATCGACCGATCGACTGATCGCATTTTACGACGACGGGCAAATCCCTGCTGTCGCCTCCGCGCAACCGTCGCTGAACGCGGATGGCGGCGCGTTGACGCATGTCACCAATTTCCCGGCGACACAACCGATCTCCGGCACGGTGACGACCAACGACGGCGGCGCCGCTATCACCGGCGCCTCCCTGCCGGCCGGCGGCATCGGGGTCACAGGCTGGCTGTCGTCAATTTGGGCAAAGCTCGCTGGAACATTGAATGTCAGCGGCTCCATTTCGGTCGCCAATTTTCCGGCAAGCCAATCCATATCCGGCGCCGTCTCGGTCACTAATCTTCCTCCCACCCAGGCGGTCAGCGTTGCCGCGTTGCCGTTGCCCGCCGGCGCAGCCACGTCGGCTAATCAGCCAACATTGAACGCCGATGGCGGCGCCATGGCCCATGTGACCAATTGGCCCACGTCTTTCGGTCGCGCCTGGGCATTGTCGAGCGAGTCCGATAGCGTTGTGCTGGGGACCGGGACCGCGACCATTGGCGCGATCAGCAATACGATATTCGCGACAACTCAGAGCGGAGCCTGGTCGGTCTCGATCAATGGGACGCCGAACGTCGCTGTCGCCAATTTTCCGGCAACGCAAGCTGTCAGCGCTTCATCGCTCCCATTGCCATCGGGCGCTGCGACCGCCACCCTGCAAAACTCCATCCTGTCCGCTTTGCAAACGGTGCTCGAAACCAATCTCTATGTCGGCGGCGCGGCGGCCTCATCGTCCAATCCTGTCCCCATTTACGACGCCTACCAAGCGGCGACCGCCGCCAACTGGAGCAACGCCACCGCGGCCAATACCGCTCTGACTGTCAATACCGCCGGCTATGACACAGTCATTTTCACTGTTTCCCCTGCGGCCGGGCTGACGGCCGGCTCAATAAGCTTCGAGGCTTTCGACGGCACGAATTGGGTCGCGATCAAGGCGCCTCGCACGGACAGTTATTACACGGACTCGACCTTTTCGCTGTCCGGTTCTCCGGGGACGCATTCCTGGCAGCTTCCGGTTGCTGGCTATCCTCAAACCCGCGCACGGCTTTCGACGGCGATTTCTGGATCGGGAACCGTGGGGCTCGTCTGTATCGTTTCTTCGGCGCCAGACGTTTCGCTTGTCACAGTCGGCCTAGATCCCAATCAGCCGCTCCCCGCCGGCTCAAATACGATCGGCGCGGTCAATATCGCGAATTTCCCCGCAACCCAGGCGGTATCAGATTCGCAAAGCGCGCCGTTCGCTGGTGCGGTAGCGATGACCGTTGGCGTGACCTATGCCTCGCAACGCTCGCTTGGCGTCTTATGCACCAGCGCTGGCAATGTACAGATGCAGTTTGGCGATGGGTCGACCTTGATCTTACCCGCCGGCGTCGGATGGCAGACTTTTCCTTTCGCCATCACCCAGGTCGTTGCCGCAGGAACCACAGCAACGGCGAATTATTTCAATCTGAAGTGAGGCTCTGAAATGCCGCAATTCCTTGGCCGGATTCTTGCCGCCCTTCTGCTTATCCTGCTCAATGTCGGAGAATGTTTCGCCACCCCAATCGGCCAGGCGGCGCCGCTGAGCGACGTATCCGGAATGACCGTCAGCTCTCCAGGATCAAACGTTCCGCGCACGGAAGGCGCGCGCGCCGGCGACGCAATCAATGCGTTGGATTATACATCGCTCTCCGCAGCCGCAGCCCAGGCGTCAGCGACCGGAAGATCCCTCCGGCTTCCCGCAGGTTCCTATAGCTATGCCGCCGGCACGCCGTTGACGGTTTCTGCCCCTGTGGTTTTTGAACCTGGCGCGGTGCTGACATGCTCTGGCTCGGATGTGGCCTTCACCGGCGTTCTGACGGCGCCGCGTTCGCAGATTTTCGCATCAGGTTGCACGCCGACGATCGGGCCCGTCAACGATGCGCTTTACCCTGAATGGTGGGGCGCCTCTTGCGGCGGAAACGCGGACAGCACGGCGGCGATCCAAGCCGCAATCAATGCGGCTTCCGGCGCGTCTCCGAAAACGGTCAAGATCGTCAACACCTGCGTTATTTCTTCGCCACTTCGTGTCACCGCCAGCAATGTGTCGCTGCTCTGTGTCGGCGAGGGTTCAGGCTTTCAGCAGAATTCGACCGGAACGGGCGTTGATATTCTCGACATTGGTTTTCAATCGTCGCAAATCAACAATATTCTAGTCGATGGTTGTGTCTTTGTGCGCAACTCGACGGATGCCGCAGCCTATGGAGTCAACGCGAACAATGTCAGCGCGCTGACAATGAACCGCATTTATATGTGGGGAAACAGCAAGTTGGGAGGTGGCGTCAATTTGACGTCGTTCTTCGGCTACAAGGCTCATGATGTTTGGATCGAAAGCCCGATCGGCAACTGCTGGACGTTTTCTGGCGCGACATCATCGACATCAGGCGCCCAAGGCTTCATCAACAGTTTCGGCGCTGTCACCGGCGGTTCTGGCGGCACAAGCGGAACCTATTACAACGTGACTTTGACTGGAGGCTCCGGCTATGGCGCCACGGCCAATATTGCGGTTTCAGGCGGTGCTGTGACTGCAGTCACGCTTTTGACTCCGACGAGCAATACCTATCTGGTTGGAGACGTTCTGTCCGCTGCGAGCGCCAGTATCGGTGGGGTCGCCGGGTTTTCAATTCCGGTCGCTTCCGTGGGCCTTTATTCGAGCGGTGTCTATCTTGAAGGTCACTCCGAATGCGATGGCGGGACATATGCCATATCCGCCGGTGATTGGGTCCAAGGCGTCAACTCCGTCGGCTCGGTTTTCTATGGTCAATCGACGGCCAATTTTATCCAGACTTCGACAAACACGTCGCATGTCCTCGATAGCTGGTGGTTCTTGGAAACCGATTTCGACAGCACGCCAACGGCGATGATTTGGACCTACGCCAATGACGTGCGTTTGACGGGAAATCGCTTCGGGTATCACAACACAAATAGCCTGATATTCACTCAAGCGACTAATTTGACGATCAGCGGCAATAATTTCGTCGGTGAAAGCGGAACATATTGTATCGAACTGGGCGTCAATGACGGCGTGCATTCCGTCACCCAGACGACAGTTTCTGGAAACACGATCAACGGTTGCCGCATAGGATTGATCGCCAACGGTGGTGTCGCCAAGACGACCGTGGACGGCAATTCCTTCTTGCAGCAAACCTCATTCAACGTGTCTGTCCAGTGCAACAACGAAATCAACCTGGGCAACAATAATTACGACGTGTCGAAGTCTGGCGGCGTAACTGTTTCCTGGGGATGCGGCGGACAGAACGCCATCTACGCGGGCGGCTATCTCGGACCGCGCTTGCTAGGACAAATTCGTTCGGCGAACTTCAATTCGACAGCGGATCAGATCATCCAGATCTCCCCGAATATTCGCGCTTACGACATCACCAAAATCGAGGTGACAAATTGCTCGGCGTCGATGACGACGGCGCTTGGCGGCTTCTACAGCGCGGCAAGCAAAGGCGGCACGACGATTGTCTCCGCCTCGCAGGCCTATTCGGGCGCAACCACGTCGTCCGCGATCGTTCTGCCGACCGTAACCTCGGCAGGCGCGGGAACGCGTTTCACCTCGACTGCGCTTTATCTCTCGCTTTCGACGGCTCAAGGCGCGGGCTCGACATGTGACGTTTACGTCTATGGCGACGATCTAAGCTGAACGGTGGCTGAAGGACCAGGGACCATGCGCTCGTGAAGACGTCCCGCCTGGCGAGAAACCTCCGTATTTCTTGATCGAGCCCTGTTCGATCTAAACGCCAAAGAAATTTGGCGCGTCGAACTCGGCCGCGCTGCAAACACCAGAAAGGACGAGCGATGAGTTTCATGGCGACTCCTCTTGGCTTCACGCCGGAGGAATTCAAGACTTATGTTCAAGGCCTGAAATGGAGCGAAGGCTGGCGACCGCAATTCGTAACCTTGCATAATACTGCAGAGCCGAATCTAGCGCAGTGGCGCCATTTTGGCCTCGGTAAAACGGCGGGCGCTCAGCGCGTCAAGAACCTCAACGCCTATTATCGCCACGAGGAGGGCTGGCACAGCGGTCCCCATATTTTTGTCGCGCCGGATCTGATTTGGGTAGCCTGCGATCTGGAAGCCGATGGCGTCCACGCCTCCTGTTACAATCGAACCTCGATCGGAGTCGAAATGGTTGGCGACTATGCGACCGAGGATTTCGCCACTGGCCCTGGCGCCCAAGTCCGCGATAACGCCGTCGCCGTCATCGCCACGCTGTGCCATGCGCTCAGGTTCGATCCCGCGAGCTTGCATTTCCATAAGGAATGCATTCGCGACCATCACGACTGTCCGGGCAAGAATATCGACAAGGCGGATTTGATCGCACGCCTGAAGGTCCAATTAACAATGAGTCAACGATGATTGACATGAAGGCCTATTACGCCACCGCCGTCGCCATTTTCAAATTCTGGAAAGCTGCGGGACTCGCCGACGCGCAGGCTTGCGGATTACTCGCCCAAGCCGACGCGGAATCCTCACTGAATCCCGAAGCGGTCGGCGATCATGACCAAGCGTTTGGACTCGATCAGTGGCACAGTTCGCGCATCGAGGCCATTCGCAACGGCTGTGGGGTCGATCTCAGTAAACTGCCGCCGCTGGCCGAGCAATTGAAGGCGGCGTTGTGGGAGTTGCAGTACACCGAAAAGGCGGCGTTCACCCAAATCAAGGCGGCGAAGACCGCTTATGACGCCGGTTATGCCGCCTGCCGCTTCTGGGAGCGCCCGGCCTCCGTCGCGCAATACGCCAAACGCGGCGTCATCGCGGAGAACTGGGCGAGTTATTTTCGCAAAACCCCCGTTTCCTGAAGCCGATGAGAGCAAAATGCTGAATTTCGTCACAATGGTAAAAACCTATGGCCCGGTGGTGATCGCCGCCTGCGCCGCCGCCGCCGCCGCCCTTCCACCCGCGAAGCCAGGTACTTTTTGGGCCGTTGGACGCCAGATCATCAATGTTCTGGCTTGCAACTTCGGCAATGCGAAGAACGCCCAATGACCACTTCCGCCGCCTCCCGCATCCAGGCGATCGGTTCGCTGACGGCCAAGCTGGAAAAACTTGACCTCTCAAGACTGCTGGCGAACATTTCCACTGCTGTTCAACATCCTTCTGCCGCAGGCGCCATCGAGGCGCTGGAGGAAGGAACCTCGGACGCCGCCGCTGTCGCCGGATTAATCCCCGGCGCCCAAGGCATTGCCGCGGAACTGCAACTGGCGGCGACCGGCCTTGCGCTTCTCGACGAGGCGGTCAAAGCCGCGCCGCTCGCCCCGGATTTCGGCGCCCGACTTGCAAAAGTCGGAATCCACATCCCTGCGTTGTTCGCTGTGAACCATGGCCCGCTCAAGCCGATTTTTGGCGGCGACTGCGGGCCGGAATCCATCTTCGGCTTTACGCCGGCCCCCTAAAACTCTCCTAAATCTAGGAAAAATCTCATGATCCGCAAGGCTTTTGGGGGCGCTTTTGCTTGCGCCCTTCTTGTCTCGGTCTCCGGCTGCAATTCGACTGGCTCTGGCGCATCATCCGTCGCCACCCAGATCGCTACGGACATCGACACAATCAATGCGGCCCTGACGTCGCCCGCCGCGCAGCAAGCCGTCGCCAACGCCAAGGCGCTGGGCATGGTCATTGCCTGCGATATAGCCGGACAGGCTGCGCAGGCAATGACCTTGAATGCGGCCATCAAGCCCCTGGCAAACGCTAAACAGGCGGCGCTCATCACCCGTGTGAGCAATGCCGAGGCCATCGTCTATACGGCCAGTTCGGCGATTTGCGCGCAGCTTGGCGGTTCAGTCGCCAATTGAAAACCGACCTCCGACTTCGGCCCGCCGAAGCCGCGACCTTTTATACGCATGATGGAAAACTCGGCCATGGCGGCGGATATGATGAGCGGTGAATTTCCCAATTGGCTGGTGACGCTTGGCGCCAGCGCCGTGACCGCTGTCGGCGGTTTCGTTTTGGCTTTGGTCAATCGCGGCCCGGCCATGCAGACGGCGCTCGACGCGAAACTACAAACCCTGATCGATGGTTATGAGAGACGGGTCGACGACCTGATGCTCGAAGTCCATTGCCTGCGCGAAGAGGTCGTCAACCTCCGCCGCGCCCTCGCCGAAGCGCATTATCAGAGCGGCTTCGGCGCCTGATTTTCTGCCCCTCGGGGGATAACAAAATCCCTGCCCCGCCCGGCTCACGCCGGGTGGGGCTTTTTTGCGTTTTGGCGCTTTGAAAAGACCTCTTGACTCTCGTCGCGTTTCGGCTTTTTGTTAAGAACACAACATGAACATTTTCGTGAAACGCCATGCATATTCTGCAAAGCGGCGGGGTCTCGTCGCACGCCAAAACCTTGGCTGGCCTGCGGCTGGCTCTTGCCCGGATAGCCTCGGCTCATGGCCAGGGCGCACCCGTGGGGAGCGCCGCGATTTTCGCGCTCGGCGTGGCGGACTTGGATGATTTTCTCGGCGGCGGACTCAGCCGCGCTGCTCTGCATGAAATCCACGCGCCGCAAGGCGGCGACTGGTCCGCCGCGGTTGGCTTCGGCCTGGCTTTGGCGCTACGCGCCGCGCCGAGGCGGCCTCTGTTTTGGGCGCGTCCCGATTTCCTCGATGGCGAGGCCGGGCGACTGAATGGCGTCGGCCTCGCGGAATATGGCGTCGATCCGGCGCTACTGACGCTGGTGCTGGGCCGCGACGCCGAGGCGGTCCTCCGCGCCGGAGTCGAAGCTGCCCGCTGTAAAAGCCTTGGCGCGGCGTTGATCGAAATTTACGGCGACCCGCGCGCGCTTGACCTCACCGCTACATTGCGTCTGGCGCGGGCGGCGGAAAAATCTGGCGTCACCTTGTTCCTGCTGCGCATCGAGCCGACGCAAACACAAACCGGTCCACCAACCAGTGCGGCTCTCTCCCGTTGGCTGAGCGCGGGCGCATCCTTCTCGCGCCCTGGCCGCCAATGCGCCGGGCGCGCCCGGCTTTTGCGTAACCTTGCTGCGCCATCGCGGCGGCGCGGCAGATCGTCTGTGGCGTTTGGAGTGGCTGCGTGACCAGGGCCTGTTTCACAAGATCGCCGAGCCGGACCATGCGGCTTTACCTTGCTCTCTTCCTGCCCTTGCTGCCGACGGAACGGTTGCGCCGTTCCGGCGACGCGCCGGATGACGAGACCCCTTTTGTCCTGGTGGAAAAGCGCACAAATACGCAAAGACTTTTCGCGCTCAATCCCGCCGCTCTGCGTCAGGGCTTGACGCCCGGCCTGTCGCTGGCCGATGCGCGCGCGCGCCTGCCGCATCTGCTCGCGGCGCCGGCAAACCATGAGGCGGATCGCGCCTTGCTGTTACGGCTCGCGGCGCGTTGCGAGCGCTATACACCGCTTACCGCGCTTGACGAGCCGCATGGCCTGGTCCTCGATGTCGCCGGCTGCGCCCATTTGTTCGGCGGCGAGACCGAAATGCGCGCCCGCATCATCGCCGATTTCGCCGCGCTAGGTTTTACCGCCGCCGCCGCTCTGGCGCCGACGCCAGATTGCGCCCGGGCTCTGGCGCGTTTTTCTTCCGGAGGAATTTTTACCGCCCCGCAGGAAGCCGCCGGCGCTGTCGCGCGCCTGCCGCTCACCGCGCTGGAAACGGATGAAAACTCGCATTTTGCGCTGGGACGCGCTGGCTTCAAAAATCTCGGCGATCTGGCCGCGCGCCCGACGCGGAGTTTTGCCGCGCGCTTCGACGCCGATTTTCCTCAAAAACTCGAACGTCTGTTCGGCCATGTGGATCGGCGCATCACGCCGCTGCGCCCTCCGCCCGACCGCATGGTCGAACGTCACTTTCTCGAACCTTTGGCGCAGCGCGAGGCGATCGAAATCTGTACTGGATGATTTGCTGCGTGAAGCCGCCTTCTTGCTTGAACAGCGTGGCGAGGGCGGTCATCTCTTCGAGCTTTCCTTCTTCCGCGCCGATGGTCATGTGCGTCGTCTCGACATAGAAACCTTGCGGCCGACGCGCGACAAGAAGTTTCTTGCGCTGCTGTTCCATGAAAAACTCGATTCCCTCGCCGACCCGCTCGACCCCGGCTTCGGTTTCGACGCCCTGCGCCTCGCTGTGCCGCGCGCGGAAAAATGCGCCGCGACGCAGGAGAGTTTCAACGGCGCCGAGGAACGCGAGGATGAACGCGAATTGAGCGCATTGCTCGACCGTCTCACCACACGTTTCGGCCGCGCGCGCGTACTGCGTTTTGTGCGCGAGGACTCTTACGCGCCGGAGCGTGAGGGCCGCGCCGTTCCCACCTCGGAGCCGCTTGGCTCTTGGCCTGCGCCCATCTCTGGCGAACCTCCGGCGCGGCCCTTGACCCTGTTCGATCCGCCGCAACCTGTCGATGTGCTTGCCCTGGCGCCGGACGGGCCACCAGCGCGCTTTCGCTGGCGGCGCAAAATGCACGATGTGCTGCGCGCGGAGGGACCGGAGCGAATCGCTCTGGATTGGCGCGAGACTGGATTGGAAGCGCCGGAGCGCGACTATTACCGCGTAGAGGATGTCGATGGCCGACGTTTCTGGCTATTCCGGCGCGGGCTTTACGAGCGCGGCGACGAGACTCCGCGCTGGTTCATCCATGGGCTGTTCGCGTGACTTACGCCGAGCTGGTTTGCGCCTCAAACTATTCCTTTTTGCGCGGGGCCTCGCAGCCCGGCGAACTCGTCCGCACGGCGCTGGAACTGGACTATTCCGGCCTGGGTCTCTGCGACCGCAATTCCGTCGCCGGCGTGGTCCGCGCCCTCAGCGCGCTGGAAGATTTCGCGCGAGACGACACGACGCTTGCTGCGCGGGCGCAAAAATTCAAATTCGTCGCCGGAGCGCGTCTCGTTTTTTCCGACGGCGCGCCCGAGGTCGCCGTCTATCCGCAAAACCGCGCTGGCTGGGGGCAGTTATGCCGCCTGCTGACACTAGGAAAACGTCGTGCCAAAAAAGGCAAATGTCTGCTCGCTTTCGACGATCTGCTCGCCGATGCGCGCGATTTGCTGCTCATTCTGCTGCCGCCGCATCCGCAGCAAAATTTCGAAAATTCTCTGACGCAGGCCCGCGACGCCTGCGCCGGACTTTGGCTGGGCGTCAACATGCCACGCGGCGGCGGCGATCGGCGCCGGCTGCAGGTCCTGCGCCATATCGCTCAACAGCAGGGCGTCAAAATTCTGGCGCAGAACGATGTGCTCTACGCCACGCCGGAAGACCGCCCCTTGCAGGATGTGCTGACCTGCGTGCGCGAACATGTGACTCTGGCGCAGGCCGGTCGGCGGCTAGGAAGCAATGCCGAGCGGCATTTGAAGCCACCGCGCGAAATGGCGCGGCTGTTTGCCGATGCGCCCGAGGCGATCGAGGAAACCCAGAACTTTCTCGCCCGCATAAAATTCCATTTGCGCGAACTGGCCTATGAATATCCCGACGAGCCGGTTCCGCAAAACTGGTCGCCGCAAGCCTGGCTGGAAGAGTTGGTAAGCCGCGCCTTGCCTCTGCGCTATCCGCAAGGCGCGCCGCAAAAAGTGCGCGATCTGCTCGCCCATGAATTGGCGCTGATCGGCAAGCTCGATTACGCGCCCTATTTTCTCACCATCCACAACATCGTCTCTTTCGCGCGCGAGCAAAAAATCCTCTGTCAGGGGCGCGGCTCAGCGGCCAATTCCGCCATCTGCTACGTACTCGGCATTACCTCCGTCGATCCGGCGGAAAACGACCTCCTCTTCGCCCGTTTCATTTCCTCGGCGCGGCGCGAGCCGCCGGATATTGACGTCGATTTTGAACATGAACGGCGCGAGGAGGTCATCCAGCATATCTACAAAAAATATGGCCGGGAACGCGCCGGGCTGACGGCGGCGGTAATTTCCTACCGCTCGCGCAGCGCTCTGCGCGACGTTGCGAAAGTCTTTGGCCTGTCGGAGGACATGATCGGCGCGCTGTCGGCGCTGCAATGGGGCGCCTATGGCCCGCCGCGCCTGCGCAAAGGCGACATCGCCAAAACCGGCCTCGATCCCGACAATCCCCTCATCCGGCAGGTGCTATTTTTCGCGCAAAAAATTCTGGGCTTTCCCCGCCATCTTTCGCAGCATGTCGGCGGTTTCGTGCTGACGCGCGGTCGGCTCGACGAGCTTTGCCCCATCGGCAATGCCGCCATGGCAGACCGCACCTTTCTCGAATGGGACAAGGACGATATTGCCGCGCTCGGATTGATGAAGATCGATGTGCTCGCGCTGGGCATGCTCACCTGCATCCGCAAGGCTTTCGATCTCCTCGACCGGCATGGAGGACCGCGCATCGGTCTCGCCGATGTGCCGCGCGAGGACGACGCGGTCTATGACATGCTCTGCGCCGGCGATTCCATAGGCGTGTTCCAGGTGGAAAGCCGCGCGCAGATGAACATGCTGCCGCATCTGCGGCCGCGAGAATTTTATGACCTGGTGATCGAGGTCGCCATTGTCCGGCCAGGGCCAATTCAGGGCGATATGGTCCATCCCTATCTACGCCGCCGCGCCAATCTGGAAAAAATTTCCTTTCCCTCTCCAGCGCCGGACCATGGCCCGGTGGATGAATTGCATCGGGTGCTGGGCAAAACTCTCGGCGTCCCCTTGTTTCAGGAACAGGCGATGAGCCTTGCCATGGTCGCGGCGAGGTTCTCCGAGGAAGAGGCCAATCGCCTGCGCCGCGCCATGGCCACCTTCCGCCATCTCGGCACGATTGGCGGTTTCGAGACCATGATGGTCGAGCGCATGTGCGCGCGCGGCTATACGCGCGACTTCGCCCAGCGCTGTTTCGAGCAGATCAAGGGCTTTGGCTCCTATGGCTTCCCCGAAAGCCATGCCGCCTCTTTCGCCATTCTCGTCTATATTTCCGCCTGGCTGAAATGCCGTCATCCCGCGATCTTCGCCTGCGCTTTGCTCAATTCCCAGCCCATGGGTTTTTACGCGCCGGCGCAAATCGTCCGCGACGCGCGCGAACATGGCGTCGAAATCCGTCCCGTCGATGTCAACGCTTCCTCATGGGACAACAGGCTCGAAACCGGCGAAAACGGTCTCGCCTTGCGGCTGGGTTTTCGCCAGATCGGCGGTTTGCGTGAAGATGAAATCGCAGCTCTGATCGCCGCGCGGAAAAGCGGCTATGAGACCTTGGAATCCTGCGCCGCGCGCGCCGGACTTGGAACGCGAACCATTAAACTTCTGGCCGACGCCGACGCCTTCCGCTCCTGCCGCGCCATGACCTTTTCGCCGCGCGAGCGCTTTGATCGACGCTCGGCGCTCTGGGCGTCACAACGCTTGTTGGACGCCAAACCCTTGCCGCTGTTCGCCACCGCCGGATTGGAGGAATTGGCGCCTGAGCCCGACCCTGAACTTCCCTCGCTCTCCATTGGCGAACAGGTGGTCGCCGATTACCAGAGCCTGCGGCTGACGCTTTCCGCTCATCCCCTGCAATTGCTGCGGCCGGTTTTCGCCCGCGAAAAATTTTCCCGCGCCTGCGATTTTCCCGCGCGTCGCGATGGCGACTGGGTGAAATCGGCGGGCCTGGTTCTGGTGCGCCAGCGACCCGGCAATGGCAAAATGGTGTTCGTCACGCTGGAGGATGAAACCGGCGTCATCAATGTCGCGCTTTATGGGAGCCTGTTCGAGCAATTCCGCAAGGAGACCATGGCCGCGCGGTTGATGGCCGTGGAGGGCCGGCTGCAAAAAAGCTGGGCCGGCGTGGTCCATCTGCTGGCGCGGCGGGTTTATGACCGCTCCGAAGAATTGGCGCGGCTCGCGACCGGCTTGCAGGCGCCGGCAGAGCGCGCTCGCCACCCGCGCAATGTGCGGCTTATCCCCAAATCGCGCGATTTCCACTGACGACCGCTAATTTTTCTTCCCGGCGATCTGCACCAATTCGCGTAGAATGTCCCTCGCCGCTTTCAGGCGCTCCTCGGCCCGTGCGAATTCGCCGATAAAGACGACCTTCATGTCCGGCCGCACCTTGGCGTCCGAGCCCTGCTTGGCGATATAGCGCACCAGCCCCGTCGGATTCGCAAAAGAATTGTTGCGGAAGCCGATAATGATCCCTTTCGGCCCGGCGTCGAGCTTGTCGACATGGGCGTGACGGCAAAGCGCCTTGACGCCGACCAGCGCCATCAGCTGCTTCACCTCTTCCGGCATGGGGCCGAAGCGGTCGATCATTTCGGCGGCGAAAGTCTCGATTTCCCGATCGTCGTCGAGCGTGGCGAGACGACGATAGAGGCTAAGGCGCAGGTCGAGATCCTCGACATAATGTTCGGGGATGGTGACCGGCGTGCCCAGCGTGATCAGTGGCGACCAAGCCTCTTCCGCCGCTTGCCCGCCGCCCGCCTTAAGCGCCGCGATGGTCTCGTTCAGCATTTGCTGATAAAGCTCGTAGCCAACTTCCTTGATATGGCCGGACTGTTCGTCGCCGAGCAAATTGCCGGCCCCGCGCAGATCGAGGTCGTGGCTGGCGAGTTGGAAGCCGGCCCCGAGCGTGTCGAGCGATTGCAGCACTTCCAGCCGCTTCTGCGCCTGCGGCGTGATGGTGCGATTGACCGGTGTGGTGAACAGCGCATAGGCGCGGGTCTTCGAACGCCCGACGCGGCCGCGCAATTGATAGAGCTGCGCCAGGCCGAACATGTCTGCGCGCCAAACCACCATCGTATTGGCGGTGGGAATGTCGAGGCCGGATTCGACAATATTGGTCGAGACGAGAATGTCGTATTTGCCGTCATAGAAGGCGCCGATGCGCTCTTCCAACTCGGTCGCCGCCAATTGGCCATGGGCGATGGTGAATTTGGCCTCGGGCGCGTTTTGCCGCAACCAGGTGGAGACTTCTTCCAAATCTTCCAGACGCGGACAGACAAAAAAGCTCTGACCGCCGCGAAAGCGCTCGCGTAACAACGCCTCGCGGACGATGAGATCGTCGAAAGGCGTGACATAGGTGCGCACGGCGAGACGGTCCACTGGCGGCGTGGCGATGATCGACAATTCGCGCACCCCCGTCAGCGCCAGTTGCAAGGTGCGCGGAATCGGCGTCGCCGATAGCGTCAGCACATGAACTTCCGCGCGCATTTCCTTTAGGCGCTCCTTGTGGCCGACGCCGAAATGCTGCTCCTCGTCGATGATGACCAAGCCGAGATTTTTGAAGCTGACGGTCTTGCCCAACACCGCGTGGGTGCCGATGACAATATCGACCGATCCCTCGGCGATGCCCTTTTTGGCCTCGCGCTGTTCGGCGGCCGGGACCATGCGCGACATTTGCGCGACGCGCACCGGCAGGCCGGCGAAACGCGCGGAAAAGTTCCTGTAATGCTGGCGGGCAAGCAAAGTGGTCGGCACGACCACCGCCACCTGCACGCCATTCAGCGCGGCGGCGAAAGCGGCGCGCAAGGCGACTTCGGTCTTGCCGAAACCGACATCGCCGCAGACCAGCCGATCCATCGGACGGCCCGAACTCATGTCGGTCAGCGCCGCCTCGATCGCCGAAAGCTGGTCCTCGGTCTCGTCATAGGGGAAGCGGGCGCAAAATTCCTCGTAAAGTCCTTCCGGCGGCGGCAATTTCGGCGCAGCGTGCAGCATGCGCGCGGCTGCGATCTTGATCAGGCCCTGCGCCATCTGGCGGATGCGCAGTTTCAGCCGCGCCTTGCGCTCGCGCCAGGCGCTGTGGCCGAGACGATCCAGCGCGACTTCGGTGTCTTCCGAGCCGTAACGCGACAGCAATTCAATATTCTCGACCGGAACGAAAAGCTTGTCGCCGCCGTGATAATGGATTTCCAGACAATCATGCGGCGCGCCCGCCGCTTCGATATGTTTCAACCCGATAAAACGGCCAATGCCGTGATCGACATGGACGACGAGGTCGCCGGCGGAAAGCGCGGAGACCTCGGCGAGAAAGTTTTCGGCGCGCTTTTTGCGGCGGCGCTGCGGCGCGATGCGGTCGCCTAAAATATCCTGCTCGCCGATCACGGCGAGATCGCCGGCGACAAAGCCAGCTTCGAGGCCGATCACGGCAAAAGCCGCACGCGCGTCGCTCACGCCAAGCGCTTGCGTCAGCGACGACACATTCTCCTGCTTCTTCAGCCCATGTTCGGCCAGCACCGCGCCCAGCCGTTCGCGCGAACCGTCGGTCCAGCCGGCGACCACGATTTTTTTGCCTTGGCCTTGCAGCGCGCGAATGTGGTCGATGGCGACTTCGAAAACATTGGTGTTTTCGTCCTGCCGTTCAGGCGAAAAATTGCGGCCGGGAACGCCGCCACAATCCACGACCTTGGCGCCGCCATCGGGAACGGCGAAAGGAGAAAAACTTCCGACCGCCGCCTTGCCGAGCCGCGTCTTGTACTCATCGGGCGTCAGATAAAGTTCGTCTGGCGGCAGGGGCTTGTAATTGGCGGTCGCCGGATCGCGCGCAAAAACTTCGCGGCGGGCCTGATAATAGTCGTCGATCTGCTCGAAACGCTCATGCGCGGAGGCGTCGGCCTGATGGTCGAGCAGGATCGGCGCCTCGTCAATATAATCGAACAGAGAGTCCATCTGGCCGTACAGCAGCGGCAGCCAATGCTCCAGCCCTCCGGGCCTGCGGCCTTCGCTTACCGCCTCATAGAGCGCGTCGCCGCGCGTTTGCGCGCCGAAATGAGCGATATAGCCCTGACGGAATCTCTTGATGGTTTCAGAGGTGATCGGCGCCTCATTGACGGGCACGAGATCGAGGGCGCGAAGCTGGGCGGTGGTGCGCTGGCTTTCGGGATCGAAAGCGCGAATGGTCTCGAGCACGTCGCCGAAAAAATCGAGCCGCACCGGGCCAGGCAGGCTTGGCGGATAGAGATCGACAATGCCGCCGCGCTGGGCGTATTCGCCAGGATCGCGCACGGTGGAGGCGCGCGAAAAACCGTTGGATTCCAGCCAGGCCGAGAGCTCATGCAGATCGACCGCAGCGCCGGGCGCGGCGGAAAAGCTTTTGGCGGCGACATCGCGGCGCGGCGGCGCGCGCTGGACCAGCGCGGCGGCCGAAGTCAACAGCAACCGGGGCCTTTCCAGCGAGGAGCGCGTCCGCGCCAGCCGCGCCAGCGCCGTCATGCGCTGCGCCGCCACGACCGCCGTCGGCGACACCCTATCATAGGGCTGGCAATCCCAGGCGGGAAAATCCAGAATCTCCGCTTCCGGCGCAGCGAAGGCGAAGCTTTCGGCGAAGGCGCGTTGGCGCTGCGCGTCGCGCGCCACATGGACCAACGCGCAGGAGCGGCCCTCCCCCGATCTGGCCAGAGCGCGCAGCAAATCGGCGGCGACAAAGGCGTCAAATCCTTCCGGCGCCCGCGACAGGATCAGCGAGCGGCCTTGTTCCAGTTCGGTGCGGGCGCGAAGCAATTCATTCATCGGTCATTTTGAACTCTTGAACGCAAACATCCCCCTCCCCTTGCGAGGAGGGGGGCGAAAGCGAAGGAAAACAGACGACCGGTCAGGCCGTTGTGGCGCCGCCATTGCCGATCGCCGCCTGCGCGGCGGCAAGTCGGGCGATCGGCACGCGATAGGGCGAGCAGGAGACATAATCGAGTCCGACGCCATCGCAAAAAGCGATGGAAGCGGGATCGCCGCCATGCTCGCCGCAAATGCCAAGCTTGATTTTTTCCCTGGTCTTCCTGCCGCGCTCGGCGGCCAGCGCAACCAATTCGCCGACGCCGTCACGATCCAGGGTGACGAACGGGTCCTGCGGCAGAATGCCCTTCTGCACATAAGCGCCGAGGAAGGAGCCGGCGTCATCGCGCGAAATGCCGAGCGTCGTCTGGGTGAGATCATTGGTGCCGAAGGAGAAGAACTCCGCAGTTTCGGCGATTTCCCCAGCGCGTAGCGCGGCGCGCGGCAATTCGATCATCGTGCCGACACTATAAGGCAAGGTGACCCCGGTTTCCTTGAACACGGCCTCGGCCATGGCGTCGATGCGCGCCTTGACGAGATCGAGTTCGCGCTTGGAAAACACCAGGGGAACCATGATTTCCGGCGTGATCGGGGTTCCCGACTTCTTTTGCGCCTCGACGGCGCCTTCGAAAATGGCGCGGGCCTGCATTTCGGCGATTTCCGGGAAAGCTATGGCCAGGCGCACGCCACGGAAGCCCAGCATGGGGTTGAATTCGTGCAATTCGTCGGCGCGGCGCTTGAGCTTTTCCGGGCTGGCCCCGGTCGCGGCCGAAACCTGAGCGATTTCCTCCGGCGTATGCGGCAAGAATTCATGCAGCGGCGGGTCGAGCAGGCGGATGGTCACCGGCAGGCCATGCATGATCTCGAACAGAGCGGCGAAATCGGAGCGCTGCATCGGCAGCAGTTTGGCCAAAGCGGCGCGGCGGCCCTGCTCGTCTTCCGCCAGGATCATTTCGCGCACCGCGATAATGCGCGATTCATCGAAGAACATATGTTCGGTGCGGCACAGGCCAATGCCTTCGGCGCCAAATTTCCTGGCGACGCGGGCGTCGGCGGGCGTGTCGGCGTTGGTGCGCACCTTCAACTTGCGGGCGGCGTCGGCCCAGCCCATCAGCACCGCGAATTCGCCGGACAGCTCGGGTTGCAGCATGGGGACTTCGCCGGCCATCACTTGGCCGGCGGCGCCGTCGATGGTGATGATGTCGCCTTTTCTAAAAGTCTGGCCGGCGGCGGTGAAAGTCCCGGCGACGTAATCGACGCGGATGGTTCCGGCCCCGGAGACGCAGGGCTTGCCCATGCCGCGCGCCACCACCGCCGCGTGCGAGGTCATGCCGCCGCGCGTGGTGAGAATGCCTTCGGCGGCATGCATGCCGGAAATGTCTTCCGGCGATGTTTCGACCCGCACCAGAATAACTTTTTTCCCTGCCGCCCTCAGCGCCTCGGCCTCGTCGGAATTGAACACGACTTCACCACAGGCGGCGCCGGGCGAGGCCGGCAGGCCCGTGGCGACGATCTTGCGCGGCGCCTTGGGGTCGAGGGTCGGGTGCAGCAATTGGTCGAGCGAGGCCGGCTCGATGCGGCCGATCGCCTCCTCCTTGGAGATCAGACCGTCATTGGCCATTTCCACGGCGATGCGCAGCGCCGCCTTGCCGGTGCGCTTGCCATTGCGGGTTTGCAGCATCCAGAACTTGCCGCGCTCGACAGTGAATTCCATGTCCTGCATGTCGCGATAATGCTTTTCCAGCAATTGCGTGGCGCGGACGAATTCGGCATAGACCTCGGGAAGCGCCGTTTCCAGCGACGGCTTGTCGGATTTGGCGCCGATGCGCGCGGCTTCCGTGATGTTCTGCGGGGTGCGAATGCCCGCGACGACGTCCTCGCCCTGGGCGTTGATCAGGAATTCGCCGTAAAGCGCGTTTTCGCCGGTCGAGGGATTGCGGGTGAAGGCGACGCCGGTGGCGGAGGTTTCACCCATATTTCCGAACACCATGGCCTGGACATTGACCGCCGTGCCCCAGCTTTCGGGTATGTCGTGCAGCCGGCGATAGGTGATGGCGCGCTGGTTCATCCAGGAGGAAAACACCGCGCCGACCGCGCCCCACAATTGTTCGCGGGCGTCTTGCGGGAAGGGTTTGCCGGTCTCGCGCTCGACCGCCTCCTTATAGCCGGCGACGATCTGCTTCCAATCGTTGGCGGAAAGGTCGGTGTCCTGGTGAAAACCCTTGCGATCCTTGTAGAGCTCAAGAATCTCTTCGAAATTATGGTGGTCGATGTCGAGCACCACATTGGAATACATCTGGATGAAGCGGCGATAGCTGTCCCAGGCGAAACGCGGATCGCCGGAGGACAAGGCGATGGCCTCGACGGCGACATCGTTGAGGCCAAGATTGAGCACAGTGTCCATCATGCCGGGCATGGAGGCGCGGGCGCCCGAACGCACCGACACCAGCAGCGGATTGGCGGCGTCGGCGAAGGTGCGGCCGGTCAAGGTTCCGACGTGGGCGAGCGCGGCCTCGACCTGAGCCTGAAGATCGGCCGGATAGGTCTGGCCATTGGCGTAATAATAGGTGCAAACTTCGGTGGAAATGGTGAAGCCGGGAGGAACCGGCAGGCCGAGATTGGCCATTTCCGCCAGATTGGCGCCCTTGCCGCCGAGCAGGTTCTTCATCGCGCTGGCGCCTTCGGCCTTGCCGTCGCCGAAAGAATAGACCCATTTCGCCATTTTGTTTTTCCTTGATGATCCCGAAAGTGAAGATTTGCGCCGATCCGAATGGATGGCGATGAGGTTCAAGCTCGCAGTTTCAAACCGAGGGCGATCCAGCTCGCGCCGTAAAACACGAGATCGACGCCAAACAGGGTTCCCAGGATGATCCAGCTATCTCCGGGCCAACCGACCAGGATCATGGCGCCGAGCAGCAAAGTGACAACGCCGGCCAGAACCACGAATGCCCTATGGTCTCCAGGCAGTTTGAGACCGAGCCAGATGCGCGCGGCGCCGGCGACGAGGAAGCCAAAACCGGCGAAAACCGTAAAGACCGCCGCCGCGATCTCCGGCCGCGCAAGGGCATAGGCGCCGCAGATCACATAGAACAAGCCGCTGACCACCCAGAGCAGGAAAGTCGGCCAGTCGCGGGAATTGAAGCCGAGGATCATTTCGCTGCCGCCGGCGACCACCAGCATTACCGCCAGAAAAAACACCAACGCCAGGGTCGAGGCGACCACCATTCCCAGCGCGAGCAGGCCAAACAGGCAGCAAAGCACGCCGAATCCGACAAAGCGCCGCCAGCGCGGCCGCAGCTTCTCTATCGCCTGCCCCAAGGAATGCGGCGCCGGCGCGCCGCCCGGATTTTCGCTCATCGGCGACTCCCATCAAGGCGCGGATCAAACCCACCGGAGACCCCCGCGTCAAGGATTTCCTATACAAAAGACCTATTCCGGGCGCAAAAACCACACCCGCCCGCCGATTGGACAAACTTGTCACGCTTTGATTGCCCCCGCCGCCCGATCCGTGTAAAGCAGCCTTTCGTCCCGAAACGACCGGGATGCGGAAAATTGAGCGCGCTGTGAGTGATGTGACCCCATATTCCCTGCTCGACAGGGTCAAAATCCCCGCCGATCTTCGCCGCCTGCCGGAAACCGACCTCAAGGCCCTCGCCGAGGAAGTCCGGCGCGCGACGATCGATGCGGTTTCCGTAACCGGCGGCCATCTTGGCTCGAGCCTGGGCGTGGTCGAACTCACCGTGGCCTTGCATTATGTCTTCGATACGCCCCGCGATCGGGTGATCTGGGACGTCGGTCATCAAGCCTATCCGCACAAGATTCTCACCGGACGCCGGGACCGAATCAAGACCTTGCGCCAGGGCGGCGGGCTCTCCGGCTTCACCAAGCGCGCCGAAAGCGAATATGACCCTTTCGGCGCCGCCCATTCCTCGACGTCGATTTCCGCCGGCCTGGGCATGGCGGTGGCGCGCGACCTGTCCGGCGGCAAAAACAATGTGATATCGGTGATCGGCGACGGGTCGATGTCCGCCGGCATGGCCTATGAGGCGATGAACAACGCCGGCGCGCTGGGATCGCGGCTAATCGTCATTCTCAACGACAATGACATGTCGATCGCTCCGCCGGTCGGCGCCATGTCGGCCTATCTCGCCCGGCTATCCTCAGGCCGCGCCTATCTCAAGCTGCGCGACGTCGGCAAGGCCTTGGCCGCCCATCTGCCGAAAAGCGTCGATCGCGCCATCACTCGCGCCGTGGAACACGCCCGCACCTATGTCACCGGCGGCACATTGTTCGAGGAGCTGGGCTTCTTTTATGTCGGCCCGATCGACGGCCATAATCTCGACCATTTGCTGCCGATTCTGAAAAATGTCCGCGACGCCGATGTCGGCGGCCCCGTGCTGATCCATGTCGTCACCCAGAAGGGCAAGGGCTACGCCCCCGCCGAAGCCGCCGACGACAAATATCACGGCGTCAACAAATTCGACGTGGTCACCGGCGCCCAGGTCAAGCCCAAGGCCAATGCCCCATCCTTCACCAAGGTTTTCGGCCAGTCGCTGGTCAAGGAGGCCGAGAAGGACAATAAGGTCGTGGCCATTACCGCCGCCATGCCCAGCGGCACCGGCGTCGATCTGTTCCAGCATGTGTTTCCGCGCCGAACCTTTGACGTCGGCATCGCCGAACAGCATGCGGTGACTTTCGCGGCGGGCCTGGCGACGGAAGGCTACAAGCCGTTCTGCGCGATTTATTCGACCTTTTTGCAGCGCGGCTACGATCAGGTCATGCATGACGTGTCGCTGCAGAATCTCCCTGTGCGTTTCGCCCTCGACCGCGCCGGCCTGGTTGGCGCCGACGGCGCCACACACGCCGGCGCCTTCGATGTCGCCTTTCTGGGCATTCTCCCCAATATGGTGATCATGGCCGCCGCCGACGAGGCGGAGCTGGTGCATATGGTCGCCACCGCCGTCGCTCATGACGACGGTCCTATCGCCTTCCGCTATCCGCGCGGCGACGGTTTCGGCGTGGAAATGCCCTTGGAGGGCGTTCCGCTGGAAATCGGCAAGGGCCGCGTGATGCGCAAGGGCGACAAGGTGGCCATCCTGTCGCTTGGCGCCCGCCTCCACGAGGCTTTGGAGGCCGCCGACCAGCTCGCTTCCCAAGGCGTTTCCGCGACCGTGGCCGACGCCCGTTTCGCCAAGCCGCTCGATGTCGAATTGCTGCGCCAGCTCGCCCGCGATCACGAGGCTTTGATCACCGTCGAGGAAGGCTCGATCGGCGGTTTCGGCAGTTTCGTGCTTCATCAGCTCGCCGAGGACGGATTCCTCGACAAGGGCTTGAAGGTCCGCGCCATGGTCCTGCCCGACGTCTATCTCGACCATGACAAGCCTGAAGCGCTCTACGCCAAGGCCGGTCTTGACGCCAAGGGCATCGTCGCCAAGGTTTTTGAGGCGCTGGGCAAGAACCAGGCCGCCAAGACGGCGTGAGCGAGAAACAGCGCGCCGATCTGGCTCTCGTCGCACGCGGCTTTTTTGCGAGCCGCGCCAAGGCCCGCGAGGCCATTGACGCGGGATTGGTCCGTCTCGACGGCGAGATTTTGCGTAAAGCTTCCGAACCCGTTGGCGAGGCTGCACATCTGGAAGCCGAGGCGCCCTACCCCTGGGTGTCGCGCGGCGGCGTCAAGCTGGCTGCGGCGCTTGAGGCCTTCGGATTCGACCCCTCCGGCAAGAGCGCGCTGGACATTGGCGCCTCCACCGGAGGTTTCGCCGATGTGCTGCTGACGCGCGGCGCCGCTCATGTCACCTGCGTCGATGTCGGCCACGGGCAATTGCACGAAAAAATCGCCTCGGATCCCCGCGTCGCCTCCCTCGAGCATTTTGACGCCCGCAGGCTGACCGCGACCGATCTGCCCCTGCCCCCGACGATGATCGTCGGCGACGTCAGCTTCATCTCCCTGAGCCTGATCCTGCCGCCGGTTCTGGCGCTGGCCGCGCCGCAGGCCGAAGCGGCCTTTCTCATCAAGCCGCAATTCGAGGCCGGGCCGGATCATGTGAAAAAAGGCTTTGTGCGCGACGCGAAAATCCGCGAAGAGGTTTGCGACAAGATCAAAAAGCTGGTCGCGGACTTGGGCTGGACGGTTCTCGGCGTCATTCCCTCGCCCATTTCCGGCGGCGACGGCAATCAAGAATTTTTACTGGGAGCGCGCCGCGCGTGATCGACCTCAACGCTCGCCTGACAATTGAAAAACTCTCGACGCGCGGCGAAGGCATGGCCAAGGGCCCGATCTTCGTCCCCTACGCCCTGCCCGGAGAGGATGTGCTGGCCGAAGTCGATGGCGACCGCGCCAGGCTGGTGGAGGTGTTGAAACCTTCGCCCGATCGCGTCCTGGCGCCCTGCCCGCATTTTTCCGCCTGCGGGGGATGCGCGATTCAGACCCTGACCGCGCCAGCATATGAGGCCTGGAAGCGCAATATTGTCGTCGAAGCGCTGCGCCATGCGAAGGTCGCGGCGGCGGTCGCCCCCTTGCGCGCCGCCTGGGGCGCGGGCCGCCGTCGCGCCACGTTTCACGCCCGTTACGATGCGCGGGCCAAGGCTCATGTCGGCTTCATGGAGGCCCGCAGCCACAAGATTTTCGAACTGGATTCCTGCCCGATTCTCGCGCCGGAAATGGCCGGCGCGCTGCCCGCCGCGCGGCAATTGGCGCATGGTCTCCGGGTGCTGGAAAAGCCACTGGATATAATCGTCACCGGCAGCGAAACCGGGCTCGACATTGACATTCGCGGCAGCGGCAAGCTGGAGTTCTCCCTTCAACAGGCGCTGATCGAAGCCGCCCAAAGCCTCGACCTCTCCCGGCTGTCCAACCACGGCATTATCCTCATCGAACGCCGCGCTCCTGAAATCGCCTGTGGCCGCGCCCGCGTCTCGCCGCCGCCCGGAGGCTTCTTGCAGGCGACGGCGGCGGGCGAAGAGATTTTGACCGCGCTAGTCAGCGAGGCGCTGGCCGGCGCGAAAAAATGCGCCGACCTGTTCTCGGGCATAGGCACATTCGCCCTGAGGCTGGCCGAACAGGCCGAGGTTCATTGCGCCGAGGGCGATCCGGCGGCGCTGAACGCCAGCCTGCGCGCCGCGCACAACACCAGGGGGCTGCGAACCTTCAAGGGCGAGGCGCGCGACCTGTTCACCCGCCCGCTGTTGCCAGCGGAGCTGGAAAAATTCGACGCTGTCGTCTTTGACCCGCCGCGCGCCGGGGCAGAAGCGCAAGCCCGCGAATTGGCGAAAAGCTCCGTGGCGAAAATCGCCGCTGTATCCTGCAATCCGCAGACTTTTGCGCGCGACGCCGGGATCCTGATCGCGGGCGGCTATACGCTGGAAAGCGTCACGCCAGTTGACCAATTCCTCTATTCGCCCCATGTGGAGCTGATCGGAATTTTCACGAAAAATCGAGCTGGGACGGCGAAGAAGCGCCGCCTGCTCGGCTGAAGCTTGAAGGACTTAGGCATGGCCCAGGAAAAGATGGCCAAAGAAGAGATCGCCAAGGCTCTGGTTCAAATCGTCGGCGAAAAATATGTGCTGGTCGGCGACCGGGACATGGCCGGCTATATGAGCGAGCCGCGCGATCTCTGGCACGGCAAGGCCGCCTGCGTCGTGCGCCCCGGAAGCTCGGGAGAAGTCGCCGCCGTGCTCGGCTTCGCCGACGCCAACGGTCTGAAAATCGTGCCGCAGGGCGGCAATACCGGGCTGGTCGGCGGCCAGACCCCCGACACATCGGGAAGCGAAATCCTGCTGTCGCTCAACCGGCTCGACAAGATCCGCGAGATCGACCCCGAATCCAACACCATGGTTGTCGAGGCCGGCGTCACCCTGCAAAAAGTCCAGGAAGCCGCCGAAAGCGTCGACCGGCTGTTTCCGCTGTCGCTGGCTTCCGAGGGCTCTTGCACCATTGGCGGCAATCTCGCCTCCAACGCCGGCGGCACGGCCGTGCTCGCCTATGGCAACGCCCGCGATCTCGTCACCGGCTTGGAAGTGGCGCTGGCCGACGGCAAACTGCTGAACAATCTGTCGAAATTGCGCAAGGACAATACCGGCTACGATCTCAAACATATTTTTATGGGCTCGGAAGGCACGCTGGGCGTGATCACCGCGGCGGTGGTCAAGCTTTATCCGCGCCCGCGCGCGGTCGAGACGGCGCTGATCGGCCTGGACAGCCCGGAAAAATGCCTGGAGCTGCTGGTCCTGGCGCAGAGCATGGCCGGGCCGGACCTGAAAACTTTTGAATTCATGTCGCGCTTTGGCGTCGAAATCGTCGTCAAACACGCGTCCGGCGCGCGCGAGCCGCTGGAAGGCGCGCATAATTGGTATGTGCTGCTGGAACTGGCCTCGCAGAACGAATCCGGTCTGAACGATGCGCTGATGGCTTTGCTCGAAGCGGCCTTCGAGAAGGAAATCATTGAGGATGCGGCGGTGGCCGCCTCGCTCGATCAGCGCAAGGCTTTTTGGGGCTTGCGCGAAAACCTGTCCGAAATGCAGAAATTCGAGGGCGGTTCGATCAAGCACGACGTCTGCGTGCCCGTGGCCCTGGTCCCGGCCTTTCTCGCCGAGGCAACGCCGGTGGTGGAAAAGACCATTCCCGGCGCGCGTCCCGTGCCCTTCGGCCACATGGGCGACGGCAATATACATTTCAACGTCAGCCAGCCGCTCGGCGCCGACAAGGAAGCCTATCTAGCCCGCTGGGAGGAGTTGAACGAAGCCGTACACGAAGTGGTCAAGCGCATGAACGGCTCGATCTCCGCCGAACATGGCATTGGCGTGCTGAAGCGCGAGTTGCTGCCGACGGTGAAGGACGCGGTGGCGATGGAGGTCATGCGGCGTTTCAAGACGGCGCTGGACCCGAAGGGGACGTTGAATCCGGGGAAGGTGCTTTAAGTCGAACTTGACGCGCCGCCCGGCCCAAGCTCTGATTTGAGGACAAGGGAGGCGCTCATGTCGAAATTCAAGGCCATCAGGATCGTCAAGGAGCCGGCTTACGCCGCGTCCTATTCGGAATTCGACGACTCCGAATTGATGGATGGCGATGTCACCGTGCGCATCAGCCATTCCACCGTCAATTACAAGGATGGCCTCGCCATAACAGGCAAAAGCCCGGTCGTGCGGCGCTTTCCCATGATTCCCGGCGTCGATTTCGCCGGCGTGGTCGACAGCTCGCAGAATCCCGAATTCAAACCGGGCGACGCTGTGGTGCTCAATGGCTGGGGCCTCGGCGAGACCCATTTGGGGGCCTATGCGCAAAAGGCCCGCGTCAAGGGCGACTGGCTCGTGCCACTGCCGAAAGAATTTTCGCCAGCGCAGGCCATGGCCATTGGCACCGCCGGCTATACCGCCATGCTCGCGGTGTTGGCGCTGGAAAAACACGGGCTTACGCCCGATCGCGGCCCGGCTCTGGTAACCGGCGCGGCGGGCGGCGTCGGCTCTGTCGCCGTGACGCTGCTGGCCAAGGCGGGTTGGCATGTGATCGCCTCGACCGGGCGTCCCGAAGAAGCGGAGTTTTTGAAAAACCTTGGCGCCGCCGAGATCATCGACCGCGCCGAATTGTCCGCGCCCGGGCGTCCCCTGGGCAAGGAGCGCTGGGCGGCGGCGGTGGACAGCGTCGGCTCGCATACTCTGGCCAATGTGCTGGCCCAGACCAAATATGAAGGCGCCGTGGCCGCCTGCGGCCTGGCGCAGGGCATGGATCTGCCGACCAGCGTCGCGCCCTTCATTTTGCGCGGCGTTTCCTTGCTCGGCATCGACAGCGTGATGAAGCCCAAGGCGGCGCGGCTCGCCGCCTGGGCGCGGCTGGCCCGCGATCTCGACCCCGCGAAACTCGCGGCGCTGAGCACGACGATCAAATATGATCAAGTGATCGAAACGGCGGAAAAAATTCTGGCCGGCAAGGTGCGCGGGCGGCTGATCGTCGAGATCGACTAATCAACGGTTTCCGCGAGATTGCTTCGCAATCCGCGGAAACGGATCATTCACCCTTCTCGCCGCTCAGCAGCGCCTTTTTCTTGCTCAATTGCGCGCCGGCGTGATCCATGAAGGCGCGCACGCGCGCGGCGTGGCGCAGGTCGGGATGGGTGAGCAACCAGAGATCGGCTCCGCGCGCCTCGACCGGTTCGTCCACGCAAACCAGTTCGGGATGCTGGTCGCCGACATAGCGCGGCAAAAAACCGATTCCCAAACCCTCGCCTATGCATTTGGCCAGGCCGACCACAGTATTGGCGCGCATGACGATGCGATGGCGGGGTATGCTTTTCTCGATCCAGTCCAGAACCTCGACGCCGCCGAAATGCTCGTTGAAACCGATATAGCCCTGGGTCTCGTCCTGCGGATCGGCGTCGGGCTTGTGGAGCGCGCGGGCGATATAGCGGCCCCAGGTCGAGCCGCCAATGCGGCGGCCCACCAGAGTTTCCGGCGGCGCATAGGTCGAGCGCACGGCGATGTCGGCGTCGCGGCGCGACAGGTTGAGCGGCTGGTTCATCACCAGCACGTCCAGTTGAATGTCGGGAAAAGCCTTGCGAAACGAGGCGAGCACCGGGGCCAGCAGATAGTTGAACAGGGCGTCATTGGTGGTGACGCGCAACAGGCCCGACGGTTTTTCATCGCGCCCGGCGATGCGCCGCTCGAAATCGGTGACGTCGCGGCCCATGCGCTCGGCCAGCGCGATCATCTCCTGGCCCGCCGCGGTGGCGGCATAGCCGTTTCGCGACCGCTCGAACAATTTCGCGCCGATCGCCGTCTCCAACGCGCCGAGGCGGCGAAACACGGTGGAATGATTGAGATTCAACGCCGCGGCGGCCCCCACCAGGGAGCCGGATTCGGCAATGCCTCTCACCAGGCGAAAATCATCCCATGAAATTTGATTCATTGTCCCAAGGTTAAGGTATTTTCTGCGCTTTTCAAGCGCGCGGCGCGGCAGCGCGACGCAGACGATCGGCTATAGCCTCGCCCAATCCGTGGCCGGGAATTGGCGCCACGGCGATGCGCTTCGCCCCGGATGCGTCGAGCTTGCGCAAGGCCGTGAACAGATTGGCCGCCGCTTCGGCCAGATCGCCCGATGGCGACAGGTCGACAATCTCTTGCCTGGAACCGGAAAATCGCCCGGCGAAATCCAGCCCGGCCTCGTCGGGCTCCAAGGTCAGGGCGTTCAGGCGAACGGCGGCGCCCGGCGCATAATGCGAGGCCAGCAGGCCCGGCGCCAGAATTTTATTCTCGCTTTCGTCCGCGCCTAATAATTCGACGCCGAGCAGGGATTCGATGGCTTCGCGCGCCACGCCGCCGGGACGCAGCAATCTCGGCCGGTTGTCGAGCAGAGCGACAATGGTCGATTCCACACCAACCGCGCAGGCGCCGCCATCGACCACCGCGTCGATTTGCCCGTCGAGATCGGAGAGCACATGGGCGGCGGTCGCAGGGCTGACATGACCGGAGCGATTTGCCGAGGGCGCGGCGACCGGTCGTCCGGCGGCGGCGATGATTTGCCGGGCCACCGGATGCGAAGGCATGCGCAGGCCAAGGCTCGGCAGTCCCGCGCGGGCGAGATCGCAAACGGTTGAGCCCGGCGCGAGCGGCAGCACCAGGGTCAGCGGGCCCGGCCAGAATTTTTTCGCCAGTTTCTCCGCCTGCGGCGAAAAAACGCCCTCGCGCCGCGCCTGCGCCATGTCGGCGACATGGGCGATCAGCGGATTGAAACTCGGACGTCCCTTGGCCTCATAAATCGCCGCCACGGCGCGCGGATTGGCGGCGTCGGCGCCCAGTCCATAGACGGTCTCGGTGGGGAAAGCGACCAGGCCGCCGGCGCGGAGAATTTCCACCGCCGCGGCGATGCCCTCGGCGTCGGCGGCCAGAAGTCGGGTCGCGCTTGTTTGCCGGGTCATTTTTCCTTCCTTGACAGCGCCGAAATATTTAGTTCAGATATAAACTATAATCCCGGCGACAAAATCCGTTTGGCAAATTACATTGAGCCGGGCTGCTGGCAAGCAGGGGGAGGATATGGCGGAAATCGAAACAGCCGTTTCTAACGGCGTGCTGGAGCTGACTCTCAATCGCCCGGCCAAGAAAAACGCCCTCACCGAGGCCATGTATCTGGCTCTGTTGGAGGGACTGAATCGCGCGGAAAGCGACGACAGCATCGCCGCCGTTCTGCTCAAGGCCGAGGGCGGCGTATTTTCCGCGGGCAATGACATCGCCGATTTCGTCGCCGCTGTGCAGAAGGGCCATGGGCTCGCGGCGGCGGATTTCATCCGCAAACTCGCGGTTTTCAATAAACCGCTGGTCGCGGCGGTCGACGGCCTGGCCGTTGGCGTCGGAACCACGCTGCTGCTGCATTGCGACCTGGTTTACGCCACGCCTTCCGCTAGGTTTTCTCTGCCTTTCGTCGATCTCGGCCTGCCGCCGGAAGCGGGCTCCTCGCTTCTGCTGCCGCGCCGCGTCGGCGCCGCCCGCGCCAGCGCATGGCTGCTACTCGCCGAGCCTTTTGGCGCTGAAGAGGCCAGGGAGGCCGGCTTGGTCAACGCCATCGTTCCTGCCGAAATTCTGGTCACGACAGCTCGGGAAAAAGCCCAAAAACTCGTCGCCAAGCCGCGCGCCGCCCTGCTCGAATCGCGCCGTCTGCTGCGCGGCGACCAGGGCGAGATTGTCGCGCGCATGGAGCAGGAGTTTCACGCCTTCATGGCCGCCCTGCGCTCGCCGCAGGCCCAGGCCGCTTTCGCCGCCTTCCTCGCCAAGGGCAAATAGGAGCTTTTCATGTCGTCACTCGCGGGCAGAACCCTGTTCGTCACCGGCGCCTCGCGCGGCATTGGCCTCGCCATCGCCTTGCGCGCGGCGCGCGATGGCGCCAACATCGCCATCGCCGCCAAGACCGCCGAGCCGCATCCTAAACTGTCCGGGACGATCTATACCGCCGCGCAGGAAATCGAGGCGGCAGGCGGCAAGGCTCTGCCCCTGGTCGTCGATGTCCGCGACGAGGCGCAGGTCGCCGACGCCTTGGCGCGCACGGTGGAGAAATTCGGCGGCGTCGATATTGTCGTCAACAATGCCTCGGCCATCGCGCTGGGAACCAGCCAGCAGATCGACATGAAGCGCTTCGATTTGATGCATCAGATCAATGCGCGCGGCTCCTATATGGTGGCGAAACTCGCCGTTCCCTATCTGGAAAAAGCCGCCAATCCGCATATTCTGATGCTGTCGCCGCCGCTCGACATGAAGGAAAAATGGTTCGCCGGGCACACCGCCTATTCCATGGCCAAATTCGGCATGAGTTTGGCGGTTCTCGGTCTGGCGGGGGAATTGCGGAGCAAGGGGATCGCGGTCAATGCGCTGTGGCCGCGCACCACAATCGCCACGGCGGCGGTCAATAATCTGCTCGGCGGCGAGCAACTCATGCGCGCCTCGCGCAAGCCGGAGATCATGGCCGACGCGGCTCACGCCATTTTCGTCTCGCCCAGCCGCGAGACGACGGGTCAGTTCTTCATCGACGACGTGCTGCTGGCGAAGTCGTGGCGTGACGGAGTTCGATTCCTATCGCGTCGATCCGACTTCGCCGCTGGCGCCGGATTTCTTCGTGCCCGAGGACACGCCGCTTCCGCAGGGCGTGCGTCTCGAAGCCGTGAAGATTTGAAGGGTCAGCGGCGGGATTTGACCGTCGCGACGGGCTTGCAGAAGCGCAACTCGCGCGCCTCGATGACAATGGCGCCGGGACGCAGGGCCTCGGGCGGCATATTGCCCTTGGCGCCGCTTTCCTGGCACCAGGCGAAGTGGATTCTTGTCGGCAGACTGCAATAAACGCAACGGGTAAGCGGCATCGTCAACTCCTTCTCGTGTTGAGCGCGCCGGCCGGGCTATTCCACGGCCCGGTCAGACCAGCGGATTTACACTTCCGTACAAGCAGAGATCATGCCAAAGCCTTCGTGACTGAATGGTTAACGAAAACCGCATGATCGGGCTTTCGTCAAAAATCTTTCACGAAAACCCGGATCTTTCACGAAAACCGAGGAATTTCGCTACCCTGCGTCACTGAAATTACGTGCGAAATGCCAATCTGTAGCATCGGCGCGAAAGCTGTTGGCGGCGGCGGCGAACTCTTGCGCGCGAAAAACCTTCCGATCCGCCGACAAACAGGCTATGAGGCCTGATCCGCTGCGCCCAAAAAGGTCTTCCATGCTTGCCGGACTGCTCGCCTTTGCTTTCGCCGCCGGTTTTTCCGGCGCGGCCCTCTATCTCAATCTGGTCGAACAGCCGGCGCGGCTGGCGTTGGACGATTCCGCCATGGTGCGCGAATGGGCGCCCAGCGACCGCCGCGGCTTCGCCCTGTTGGGCGGCCTGGCGCTGATCGCCGCCGTCGCCGGCCTCTCCGCCTATGGCCGCAGCGCCGATGTGCGCTGGCTGATTGGCGCGCTGATCGCGCTGACCAGCTGGCCCTATACGTTTTTCGTCATCGTGCCGATCAACAATCGCCTTTTGGCGCAGAGCCAGCCCCAGGCCGATTCGCGCGAACTGGTGCGCGACTGGGGCAAGCTCGAATGGGGCCTGGCTGCGCTCGGCCTGGCCGCCACCGCCGTATTTGGCTGGATTTTGATCTGATCCTTTGACAGACACGCTCGCCGCGCCGAGACTGGCGCCGTGAGGTTGTCCATGTATGCAATGGTTTTGAACCGCATCGGCGGGCCTCTTGAATATGTCGAACGGCCTGATCCGCTGCCCGGCCCCGGCGAAATCGGGGTAAAAGTCGAGGCCTGCGGCGTATGTCGCACCGATCTCCATGTTCTCGATGGCGAATTGCCCGATCCGCGCCTGCCGATCATTCCCGGCCATGAAATCGTCGGCAGGGTCGATGCGCTTGGCGCCGGCGTCTCCGGCCTGGCGCTCGGCGAACGCGTCGGCGTTCCCTGGCTCGGCCATTCCTGCCAGGCCTGCGGCCCTTGCCTTTCGGGCCATGAGAATCTCTGCGACCATCCAGAATTCACAGGCTTTACCCGCGACGGCGGCTACGCCTCGCATTGCCTGGCCGATGCGCGTTTCGCCTTCCCACTGGGCGAAAAGGGCGAATCCGCTGCTCTGGCGCCGCTGCTTTGCGCTGGACTGATCGGCTGGCGCTCCTTCAAAATCGCCCTGCGCTGCGCCGGTCGTGTCGAAAATCTAGGCCTCTACGGCTTTGGCGCCGCGGCGCATATTCTCGCGCAGATCGCTGTAAAACAAGGCCACAGGGTTTTTGCTTTCACCAAGGGCGGCGACATCCGTGGGCAGGAATTTGCAAAAAAATTAGGCGCCGCTTGGGCCGGCGGTTCGGAGGAGCCGCCGCCGGAAAAACTCGACGCCGCCATTGTTTTCGCACCTGTCGGGGATCTCGTTCCCATCGCGCTCAAAGCCGTGCGCAAAGGTGGCGCCGTGGTCTGCGCCGGCATCCATATGAGCGATATTCCCGCCTTTCCCTATTCCTTGCTCTGGGAGGAACGGCAGATCGCCTCGGTCGCCAATCTCACCCGGCGCGACGGCGTCGAATTCCTGCGCCTCGCCCCGGAATTGGGCATTAAGACCGAAGTGACGCTTTATCCGCTGCGCGAGGCCAATCGCGCCCTGGCCGATTTACGCGCCGGGGCTTTCGACGGCGCCGCCGTGCTCTTGCCGTGAGCCGCACATGGGAAACCACGATTTTTCGACAAAGCCCTTCCGCGTGACGCCAGACCACAAGGTCGATCTCAGCGCGTGGCCGACACGCATAAAACCCTTTTATGCCTCCAAGGAGGATTACAAGCAGCGCCTCGCCGAGCATGTCGTCAAACTCAGCGAACAGCAGCAAAAACTTTACGCGCGAGACCAGGATTCGCTGCTGCTGATTTTTCAGGCCATGGATGCAGCCGGAAAGGATGGCGCGATCCGCCATGTCATGTCCGGGGTCAATCCGCAGGGCTGTCAGGTCACCAGTTTCAAACATCCCGGCGGCGCCGAATTGCGGCACGATTTCCTTTGGCGCGCGACCCAGCATCTGCCGGAGCGGGGCCAGATCGGCATTTTCAACCGCTCCTATTACGAAGAAGTGCTGATCCTGCGCGTCCATCCCGAACTGCTCGACGACGAGGGATTTGGCGGCGTCAAGCCCGACGCGGCATTTTGGAAGGAACGCTATCATTCGATCCGCGCGCTGGAGCGGCATTTGGCCGCCAACCGCGTCCACGTGGTGAAATTTTTCCTGCATCTGTCGAAGGAAGAGCAACGAAAACGCTTTCTCGCGCGGATCGACGAACCGGAGAAGAACTGGAAATTTTCGCAGGCCGACATTGTCGAGCGCGGTTTCTGGGACGATTACCGCCGCGCCTATGAGACGGCGCTGGAGGAGACCAGCAGCGAGGCCTCGCCCTGGTTCGTCGTGCCCGCCGACGACAAATATGACGCGCGGCTCATCGTCTCGCAGATCGTGCTCGACAAGCTCGAAAGCCTGAAACTGGCCTTTCCCGAAGTGAGCGACGCGCGCAGGGCCGAATTGCAGGAGATCCGGACTTCACTCGCTCTTTGACCAACTCTCGCCGTGTTTCTTCCCGCGCTTGAAGCCAAACCAGCCGGCGACCGCGGCTGCGATCAGACCAAGTGTTTCGACAATATGCCAGATCCTATCCGTATCGCCGGAAATGGCGTCGAGCCATCCCAAGAAAGTGACCCCGATTGTCACCGGCTGGCTATAGCTCTTGACCAATTGCCTTTGCTGCGCGCCGCCATTTGCGACCAAGGCGTAAAGCGTCGCCGTCATGGTCTGTCGCCCGGCCGATTGCGCCGTCGCATCCCAACGCCAAATCGTTGGAAAACCTGCGGCAAGAGCCTGCTGGGCTGGCGTTTTCGCCTCGATGGCGAAGCCGGGCGCATCCAGTTCGGCCACGACATTTTGCGAGACATGGGCCTGGCCCTGAACCTGCTGGTTTTGGGGTTCGTCGGCGCGCAGCAGCGCGTCAGTGTCGACGTCGACGCCAACCCGCAACTCCACCGGAGCCTTATCGCCGACGTTCAAGGTCTTCGGCGCATCGAACACGAGCTTGGCGAGGGGCAGTTTGGCCAACAAGGCGCCGGCGGCGTCAATCTGCGCGGCGGCGTCGGCCGGCGACGCGGGCGCGACCTCCGAAGGAGTCTGCCGGGGAGCTCCCCCTCGCGCCATCTCGTCGGCGTGATGCGCCGGCGCCGGCCGCGGGCGCGGCGGCGATTCGGAACAACCCGCCAACAAACACAAGCCCGCAAACAGGCTGAAGTTCAGAGCGCGGCAAACCAGCGGCGCATAAAACCGACGACGGTGATGGCGAAACAGCATTTGCGCCCCCGACCCATGAAAAATCACGCTCGAAGCACGGCGCCGCACTGACCACAAGACCAGCGGAACGACAGCGCCCTCGCCATCGCACCGCGAAATAATCAGCCGTTGAGCTTCCAGCCTTCGCCGCTCTTGCAGGCGGTTCCCTTGCCGACCGTCGGCCGGCCATTGATGTAAACGGTATGCGTGATCTCGCGGCAATCGCCATTGGCCGGCCCAGGAGCCACATAGCCATAGGCGCCGTCGTCGCCGCGCCAGGTCTTGCGATCGCCCGAGGCCAAGGCTTCCGCTTCCGCCTTATTGGCGGCGGTTTTGCCCGCGGCGTCCAAATTCTGGCCGAACGAACCGCTGGCGAGGCCAGCATAGGGCGGCAGCGCCGCCGGGGCGCTGGCGACCGGCGGCGTCGAAGCCGTGGAGTTGCAGGCCGAAAGCGAAGCCAAGATTGCGACGATGAAACCGGCGCGCGCGACGAAATGCACGACAAACCCTCCAGAAAAAACAGAATGGCCGCGTTCCGCCACAGCCTGGGCTGCATCATAGCCGCGCTTCAACGCGGGCGAAAGCGCAAAAACTTGATCAAACGCGACGCTGGTCGACGCTATTCCGCCGCTGGCAGGGTCAGAATGGCGCGCAAGCCCCCCATAGGCGAATCGGCCAGCTCCAGACCGCCGCCATAGGCCGCGGCGAGATCGCTGACGATGGACAGGCCGAGGCCGGAGCCGGGCTTGCTTTCGTCAAGCCTCCGTCCGCGCCGAAGGGCCTCAGCGCGCAATTCGGCGGCCAGGCCCGGCCCATCGTCGTCGATCAGCGCCCGGAAAAAAGCGCGTTCGCCGCTCGCTGCAGGTATAGGTTCAAGTCGCGCCGCAACTTCGCCCCGCGACCATTTGCAGGCATTGTCGATCAAATTGCCGAGCATGTCGTCAAAATCCTGTTTCTCTCCGAGAAAGCGCAGGTTGTCAGGACAATCCACCGCCAGATCGACGCGCGGATAAATGCGGTCGAAGGCGCGCGCCATGGCGGCGAGCGAAGGCGCGGCGTCAGTGGCGACGCCGATCGCCCCGGCGCGCGCCGCCGCCCTTGCCCGGTCGAGATAAAATGTGACCTGATCGCGCATCACCAGCGCCTGCTGGCTGACCTTCTGGGCCAGGGCCGTATCCTCGCCTTCGGCCTCGTTGAGCAAAACCGACAGAGGCGTCTTCAACGCATGGGCGAGATTGCCGACCTGGGTGCGGGCGCGTTCGACAATGTCGCGATTGGCGAAAATCAGCAAATTCAATTCGTCGGCCAGCGGCGCGATTTCAGTCGGAAATTCTCCGGAAATGCGATCGGCCTGGCCGCGGCGCACCGCGATCACGCCGCGTCGCAAATCGCGCAAAGGCCGCAGGCCGAAACGCGCCTGAATGGCCATGGCCGCCATCAACAGCAGGGCCAACAAAGCGAAAGTCACGCCCAGGGTGAGGTCGAAGCGCGTCACCTGATCCTCGACGCTGGCCAGCGTCGCCGCCACCTGCACCAGATAGCGCCCCTGATCCCCGGCGTCGATTTCGCGCTGCAACATGCGCAGCGGAACGCCTTCCGGCCCCTCCACTTCACCGCTTTTGCGGCCTCGGGCGTCGGCGGGGAGCGAATCGGGAAGTCTTCGCAGGTGCGAGGCGAACAGCGACCGCGAGGTGTGAACCTCTGGCGGATCGGTCTCCAGTCGCGTGACCTGCCAGTACCAGCCGGACAGCGCCAGTTCGAATTGCGGCGCGCCGAGCTGGCCGGGCTCGCCGCCCGACTCTTCGTGCGGATTGACCAGATTGGCGACCAGCGCCGTGAGATAGACGTTAAGTTGTTCGTCGAGCGCCGCCTGCGCCGTCTGACGATAGAGCGCGCTGAGCCCCAAGCCGGCGAGCGTCAACACCACAACGCAGGCGAGCGCCGCCGACCAGAACAGCCGCGCGGCGATGGAGCGGACGAACAGTGCGCGCATGTCAGCCAGCTGGCGGCGGCGGGGCGGCGCCCGGCTCCATCACATAGCCGAGACCGCGAACGGTCTGCAGCACATCGACGCCGAGCTTTTTCCTGAGACGACCGATGAAAACCTCGATCGTATTGGAATCGCGGTCGAAATCCTGATCGTAGAGATGTTCGACAATCTCGCTTCTCGACACCACCCGGCCCGTGTGATGCATGAGATAGGACAACAGGCGGAATTCATGCGAGGTGAGCTTGATCGGCGCGCCATCGACAAGCACTCGACTGGATTTGGTGTCGAGGCGCACCGGGCCGCAGACCAATTCGCTGCTGGCGTGGCCCGCGGCGCGGCGCACCAGGGCCCGCAGCCGCGCCAGAACCTCCTCCATGTGAAAGGGCTTGGCGACATAATCGTCGGCGCCCGCGTCGAAGCCCTGGACCTTTTCGCTCCAGCCGTCGCGAGCGGTGAGGATCAGCACCGGCATGGTCCGTCCGGCCTTGCGCCAGGCGGACAACACGGAAACGCCATCGAGCTTGGGCAGGCCTATGTCCAGAACCACGGCGTCATAGGGTTCGGTATCCCCGAGAAAATGCCCTTCCTCGCCGTCGCGGGCGGAATCGACGGCATAGCCGGCGGCGTCCAGCGCATCGACGAGCTGACGGTTCAAATCCTTGTCGTCTTCGACCACGAGCAGGCGCAAAGCTCAATCCCTTCAATGTGCGTTGAGCGAACCGACCACCCGACCGGTGACCGCGTCCATGAACAGATGCACGACCCGCCCGTTCGGGCGCAGCAGACTGATATCGTAAATGTCGCTATTCTCCCAGCGGCAGAGCTTGCCCGCCAGGACTTCGCCATTGCCAATCAACGCCGCCCGCCGCATGGCCTGGAAGGGCGCAAGCAAACCCTGTGCGCCGACGCGCTCCCGGGTTTCGGCGGCGTTGAAGCATTTTTTGGCGCCCGGTCCCGCCAACCCGCGCTCGGCCAGCGGCGGCGGCGGACCGACGGGAATATCCGGGCCCGAACCGTCATAGGCTGGCCCATTGAAGCCCGGGCCATTGTAGCCCGGGCCATTGAAACGCGGGCCGTCAAAGCGCGGACCGTCGAAACGCGGCCCGCCAAAGCCGCCACCGAAGCCGCCGCCGAAACGAAATCCCTGCGCCCAAGCCGGCGCGGCAGCGCTGGCCGCCAGGCCGCACAGCAGCGGGAACAGGAAGAGAGACTTGTTTCGGACCATGCCCGACAATGACTGCGCGAGTCTGAACGATGCGTGAACTCCCACCCATCATGCCGTCGCGCGAGCGACTTGAGAAGCGCATTTTTCGGTCGTGATTTAGCCGCATTGGTTCCGCTTGATTGTTCGAAGAAGCCCCCTGCCGGAGCCGACGGATGATCTTGCGCCTTCCGACCCATGCCGCCGCGCCTCTGGCGCTTGCCGCCGCCGCTCTGGGCTGGCTGCTGATCGACGCGCCGCCTCCACTATCCTCCGCGCCGCGCGTTGGCGCCGGGATCGCCGCCCCCGCGCCCGTCGCCACGCCCGCGTCGGGGCTACGCTCCTTCGCGTATTATCCCGAACAACTGGCGGCGCTCGCCAGCCTGAACTCCTTCCACCCGGCGGCGGACCCCGGTCTCGCGTCGCAAAGGCTCGCGCTCGCCGCGCCGGAGAAAGACTTCGCCCCCAATCCCGCGCGCGAGGCGGCCAAGCCGTCGCGGCGCGTCGCGCCTGCGTCGCGCGGCGCGCCGATTCAGCCGCTCCAGCCGAGCTCTTCCCCGACTGAAGCCACGGTCGAGCCGGCGCCCAGGTCCGAATGGAAGATTTTCGGGTTGCGCGTTCCCGCGCCAGCCTGGCCCAACGGCGAGGCTCTGCGCCAGCCCGCCGAGCAGGTTCGCGGCGCCGCGGTCGGCCTGAAGGACAAAGCCGCCGCGCTTGGCGACAGGATCGCCACACTCTGGCGCTAAGCGGAGCTTCCGACAAGAGACGGCCGGTTTTCGGACAAAACCCGCTCAAACAAACGACGTTAAGCGGACATTCTCTGGCTCGACCGCGAATGTCCGCGCAGAAGGATTTGCGCTTTTCGACGAATCTGCGATTCTCCCGCCGCCGCCCTCCGGCGGCCTCTCGGGATCGATCGTGAAATCCTTCTACCGTCTCGCCCTCGTCGTCGTCGTCGCCCTTGCGCTGGGCTTGGGCGCGACCGCGCTCGCCTTGCGCGGCGACCCTGCCTTCGGCGGGGTGCGGATCGGAGCCTGGAGCTCCTGGCCGCATCTCGGCGCGCCGGACATCGACCCCTATGCCCGCGCCGTCATCGCCGTCGAGGGCGTACTGCCGCTGGGCGCCAATGAGGGGCTGGCCTTTGTCGCCACCGAAGACGACGATGGCGCGCCGCTCGACACGCATTGCGCTTATGAGATTTCGGGCCCGGCCCTGCCCGCGCGGCTGTGGACCCTGGCCTCCTATCGGCCCAGCGGCCAGCCGGCCTCCACCGAGCCGGGGCGCTTCGCCCTGAGTTCCGCCGGGCTGCTGCGCGGCGCAGAGGGCGAATTCGCCATCGCCGCCGCACGCGGCGCGCGACCCGGCAACTGGCTGCCGCTTGGCGAAAGCGGCGCCTTCATCCTCGTCCTGCGTCTCTATCAGGCCAGTTCCGGCGCGCTGTCCGACGCCTATGACGGGCTGGTTCTGCCCAAGATCAAAAGAGGCGGCTGTTCATGAGCGACAGGCGCGATCCTCTCGACAGGGCGCTCGATCTTCTCCCCTGGCTGCTCGGCGTCCTGTTCGGGGCCGCCACGATTCATTTGCTGACGCTGCTCGCCACCCCGGCCTTGACGCCAACCACAGCCTATCGTCGCACGGCGGCGGAAATGCCGCTTGGCGAGGCGCGGCTGATGCCGCGCGCCGGACCAGGCGCCGCCGGGCCTGGTTTCAGCGACCCTTTCGCCGCCCTCGCGGTCTGCCGGTTCGATCTGAGTCAAGGCCCGTTGCGGCTACGCGCCGAAAGCGATGGCGAGCATCCGCTGTCGGTCTCCTTGCGCCTCGCCGACGGCTCGACCTTCTATTCCGGCTCCGACCGGCAGGCGCCCGAGGGCCGCTTCAATATTTTGATCGTCACCCAGCCGCAGGCCGATGCGATCGACGAGGCGCATGACAATGCCGATGTCGGCGATGGCGCGGCCAAGCCAGCGGAACTGGACGAATTGCGGCTGATCTCGCCGCGTCTGAAGGGATTTGCCATTTTCCGGCAAATGGCGCTGCGCGACGGCGATTATGAATCGGCGGCGGCGCGGCGGGACAAATTCACATGCAAAATCGAGCAGGCGTCGCCGTGATGGCGGCGTAAGAAAAAATCAGGAAAATCTTCAGGCGCGTTTCTTGCGGCGCGAACGCGGGGCTGAGGCCTTGCGGCCCTTTTTGGCGGTTTTCTCGTCGTCCGCGTCGCGGCAATAGCGCACGCCCAGAAAAAACAGGATTTGCGCCGAGCCTTCCGGCGGCGGCGTAGCGGCGCGGCGGCGCCCCTCAATCGGCATTCGAACAACTTCACCCATGGCTCTCGCCCTCATTCGGCGGCCTGCGCTGGCGACCGCGAAACCATCGGCGCCATCGACCCTTTCGTAACCGATGGCGGAAGCAATTCCGGCGCCGGATGTTTTTTTCGAATCGGCGCCCGACGATCAGGAAGAGGCGTAGAAGTTAATGAATCGCTGTTCTCCCGGTCGCGACCCCATTAAAGTTCGCTATGGTTAATGATGTGTCAATAAACGCGCCCTAGCATGGCCGAGAACGAAATTTTCGGAACCGCCCATGCCTGCCGACATGTATTCACGTCTGCGCGACCTCGCCGCATCCGCCGAGAGCAAGCCCGCCGAGATGCGTCCGGTGCTTTTGCGCGTGACCACCGATCTATTCGTCCTTCACGACAGCCATACCCCCCAGGAAATTCACCTGTTCGAGGAAATGGCCTGCCGGTTGATCGACGATTTAGACGAGGCGACGCGAAGTCATGTGGCGCGAAAGCTCGCCGGTTGCGCCGATGCGCCGGGAGAAGTGCTGCGCCGGTTGAGGTTGCGCGGCGGCGCCGCCGCGCACGAACTGTTGTTGAGCGACCGCCAGATCGGCTGGACCGACCTGCGTCAGATCGCCGCCAGCGGCGCCTGCGACCATGCCTGCGCCGTCGCCGGCCGCACCGATCTCGACCGCGAGATCTCCTCCATTCTCGCGGGACGCCCGGAACGCGAAGTGGCCCGCGCGCTCGCCGCCAATAGCCAGGCGCCGCTAGCGGTGGAGGACATGCGGCTGCTGATTTCCCGTGGCCGCGAGGACCAGACGCTGGCCAAGGCCTTGCTCGCGCGCAGCGCGCTCGGCCTCGACCATCTGCCGCTCTATCTCTCCGCGGAAGGCGAACAGCGCAAGAAGCTGCTCCACATCGCCCGCCAGGCCGGATTGACGCAATTGGGGCGGCCGGAAACGACGCCCGAACTGGACGCGGAAGTCTGTTCGCGGCTCGAGGCGGCGGCCTTGCGGCAAAAGCGCGCCGCCTTCGCTTTAGCTCTGGCGGAAATCATTGGCTGCGACCCACTCTGCGCCCGCCGCATCGTCGAAGAGGACAGCGGCGACGCTCTGACCCTCGCCTTCATCGCCATGGGTCTGCCCAAGGATGTCGCGGCGCGGATTTTCCTGATCGCCTTCCCGAAAGTGGCGTTGGACGCCGACGGCTTCAAACGCAATCTGGCGCTTTACCAGTCGCTGCCGCGCCGCGACGCCGCACGGATCGTCAGCGCGGTCTCCGGCGATTCCCGCCTCAGCGCCGCGCTGGTCCGCCAACAGGCGCGGCGCGCGCCGGCTCTCGCCGCAGCGGCCGCCGCTCAGGCGTCGGAAGAACGCGATGCGCAAAGCCTCCGGGACTATCTGGCGACGCGAAAGGGCGCATGAGCGCGACCGAGGCCGGACAGCGCCCCTGTCACCGCACAGCGCGCCCACCGTCCGTCATCGGATGAAACTGAAAGTTCAGAGACTGGGCGGGGGCGTCAGCATCGCCTTGGTCACCCCGGTGAGCGTCAGCGCATCGCCGTAAATATCGGTGATGACAGCCGACCCCGCCGTGTTCTGCGTCGTATGGGCGAGCACGGTCTGCCAGTCCGCGATCTGATTGGCGGCCGTCGGGCCGGCGCTGAAGGCCGAGGCGCTGAACTGGAGCGTATCCGCCGAGGCGCCCGTCGCGACAAAGCCGGACAGCGTATCCTGCCAGGCCGTCTGGTTCGGGCCGGAGGCCGGAGCGAAAACGAATGTGTCGCCGCTGCTTGCCGAGGCCGCGATGACTTCGGTGGCGTGCGGATTGACGGCGAAGATGTCGGCGCCGACGGCGACGCTCAATTGCGCCGGCCCGACCGAAACTGCGTCATTCGCGCCGTAAAGCGTAAGCCGGCCGGCGCCCGCGCTGTTGTCGGCAGCTAAGGCGGCGACCACGCCAGAGGAACGATAGACGATCTCGTCGGACGTGTAAGGCTGGCCGGTGATGCCGTAATTGTCCAGCTGATAGGCGCCGTCGGCGTCCACCGTCTTCACCTGGGAGAGCGCGCCATTGAGCATCAGCGTATAGCCGCCATTCGCCCCGAGGCTTTTTGACGCCAGCACATTGCCGCTGGCGTCCGACCAGCTTTGCGCGGAGAGAGCGCCCGCGGCCGTATAGGCGTTGTCATAAGAGGCGTAGCTTTCGCCCCAGGCCGATCCAGCGACATAGGCGCGAATATCGTAACTGCCGTCGGCATTGACCGTCTTCACCTGATAAAGCGCGCCGTTCAGCGTCAGGCTGTAAGCGCCATTGGCCTGAAGGGTCTCGCTGCCCAGCAGATTGCCGCTGGCGTCATACCAGGCCTGGAGATCGCGAACACCCGACGCGGCATAGCCATTTTCATAGGAGGCGTAGCTCAAGCCCCAGGCGGATCCGGCGGCATAGACGCGCTGGTCGTAGCTGCCGTCCGCACCCCAGCTTTCGGTCTCATAGAGCGTCGCGCCATTGAGCAAGGTCTCGCTCGCCAGTCTGTTACTGGCGCCATAGACCAGATCGAAGCGGGTGAAAGGCTGCCCGGTCACGCCATAACAATCGATCTCCTTGAGCGTGCCGTCGGCGTTGAAGGTCACGTTCTCAAAGCTGCCGGCGGCATAGGGCTGTTGCAGCACGATCGCCGCCGCGCCCAGCGCCGCCTTCTGCGCCACCGTCAGGCTCGGGGCGACGTCGCTCGTCTCGATTTCTACAGTCTTTTCCGCAGCGAGCGTGGCGATTTGCCCAGGCGTCAGCGCCTGAATTTGCGCGGCGGCATCGGCGATGACGAGCGTATAAGGCGTCGTGATCTCACCCAAAGCCTTGGAGTTGGCCAGCGCCTGCGCCGCCGTCAGGGCGAGGCTCGGCGTCGTCAAATCCGTCAGGGCGATCGAGGCAATATTGCCATCCGCGTTCAATGCGGCGAGATTGGCCGCAACATTCGCCGCCGCATCGGAAATCAGGATGTCGCCTGCGGCGTCGAGCGCGGGTTGAGCGGCGAGGAATTGCGCCACCGTGTAAGTGGTTGGGACGGCGATGCGAATGGCGGTGCTGCCGAGCACGCTTGCGGCGGCGGAATTCACCGGCCCTGCCGCAAGGGTGAAGGTCGCGCCGGCATAACTGCCAGAAAGATTGAGTTTGGCGACAATCGCCCCCGCATCCGACAGAGTCAGGACGCCATTGGCGAAAGACGCCGTGTCGATGGCCCGCGAAATATCGATGGCGTCGCCGGCCTGAAACCCGGAAATCGTCGCGGCGAAAACCACCGGGGAGGCCTGCGTGTCATAGATCGCCAGAGTTCCGCCAGCCCCCGCGAAAGCGATCGTATTGGCGGAATTGGTCGCGGCGGAATCGACGGTCAGGATCGCGTCGGCGCCAATGCTCACCTGGCCGTCGCCGGTTAGCCCGTCGATGAAATTGGCGACGCGCGGCCCAAAGCGACCATAGGAGGCATAGCTCGCGGCATCGCCGCCGAGAGTCAGGCTTTGGCCGGCCGCGACCAGGATGACGCCGTTATCGACGATATAGTTCGCATTCAAACTGCCGCTGGCGGCAAGGGTGACGCCGGGATCGACGGTGATCGCGCCGAGAGCGGCGCCGCCGACAGAACCCAGCTCGATCGACGAATAGGCGTCCGCCGCCAGGCCGGTGACGGTGAATTGCGATCCGCCGAGCTGGACAATGCTCGTGTCCGCTACGCTGCCGCCGCCGAGCGTCGCGCTGGAGCCGCCATCGCCTGTCGCCGTAACGCTGAAGCCGCTTCCAGAATCCGTCGCTCCGCCAACGGTGAAGGACGCGGGGCCTTCTAGCGTCACCGTGGCGCCGCCCAGCGAGGCGTTTCCGGACACCGCCAAGGATCCGCCATTGAGAACAATAGCGCCGCCGGGCAGGCTAAGGCTGCCGGCGTCCAAGACGCCGAGCGCGATGCTGAAGGATGAGGCGGCGCCAATGTCGTCGCCATAATTGACCGTAAGGGCGTTCGCGCCGGCGCCGGTCAGCGCGCCGCCGACCGTCATGGTCCCGCCCCCGATGAACAGCGAACCGGAACCGAGGTCGACAGCTCCGGTCACGCCGAGAGAGCTGAGGCCCAAATAGCCGCCGCTGTAGCTGTCCAGCGCCAAGGCCTGTGATGACAGGACCGAGAGCGACCCGAACTCGAACTGGCCGGCCAGTTCGACGCCGGTTCCCGCGCCGTCAACATAGACAGCGCCGGCCGCGCCGTCGCCCGAAATCGCCGTGGTCAGCGTGCTGGCGAAAGACTCGAGCCAGGCCGTGTCGGCGGCGCCAGGCGCATTCGGCGACGGCGTCTGACCCGTGGTTTGATCGGCCCATAATCCAGCGCTCGCCCAAGCGCCGCCAGTCGGGGAGGTCCATTGATAGCTATTGGAAATGACGGTTATGGCGGACATGCGCGTATCCTTGGCGAGATCTTAGAGCTGATAGGTTTGATGACGGCGTCCGGGCGACTCGGCTGCTTTCCGACCTCGCCGGGACGAGGGCTCGACTGCGCGCCGCGCTTGACCGCCAAGCCCTTCCACAGGATAGGCCCACTTTAACTTTGCGTCAGGGATGCTCTGGGGGCCGGCGATCGAGCGCCAATCAAAAATTTCAAACATGAAACTCACAGTCTAATAAACTTGGCGCTATATCTGAAAAGTAGCAGAATAAAAGGGAAACGCAACCCACTTGAATCGAGACGAATCCAACGCACAGCTTATTGCTTTTATGGAATTTTATAGCTTACTGCGCCGCAGCGGGCGGCAGGCGCAAACGCAAAGATCGCCGCCGATCGTCGCCCCTTTCCGAAGCGTTTCCTTCGTTGTAAATCCCCGCCGGCGGCGTATACGCGGCGCGCTGGCGGTAAAACCGGGTGCGCCCGTTTCCGCTGCAAAGGATTCGGAAAGCGAAACGCATCAACGCGACCTGAGAGGAGACATAAAACCATAAATGTCGGCTCGTTGCGTCTCGGCGGCGAACCAAGCCTCCTTCTCGCGAAAACTGGCTTCGCCTCGGGAGCCACGCTCACGCGGATTTACTGAAATCAAATGTTGATCTCGTCCGAATTGACCAACCGCGACTTCTGAAAGAATGCGTTGCAAGATGGTCCGAAACTGCAGAAGATTAGTGTCTGGCTGTGACAATCCCCGGCGACCCAAGCGTCCATGACAATGGCGACACAGACCATGCCGTCCCACGTCGAGACATAGGTCGGGTCAGACAACCGGAGCCGGTAGGGGCCGGCGCCCTGAACCGCCGAGTGACACAATCCAATGGCAAGGCGCGGCCTCGTTTTGAATCGTCGTGCGCGCCAGCTTGCCAAGGATGACGCCGTGCAGGCCCATGGCGCGCATCGGGCGAGCCACAGCGCAGCGCCTATGCCGTGTCTTTCGGCCTGAGGCCGGAAGAAAAGCACGATTGAGTCGCGTCCGGCGGCCGGCAGACCTCCAGCAAGGCCCAGGCGGCCCGCGATTGATAAATCTGCTTGTGACGCAGCAGAAAAAACGGCCGTCTCGGCAAGGCTTGCGGCAATTGCCTGAGGGCGCCGGAACGCAGATAGGGACCCGCGACCAGACGCGACACGACGGTGACGCCCGCTCCCGCCGCCACTGCGGAAAGCACCGCCTCATTGGACGGCAATTCCAGCGCTGGCGGAATTTGCGCGACCTCTGGCGCCAACAGGCGCAACGCCAGTTCAAAGGCGGCGCGGGTGCCAGACCCCTTTTCCCGCGCCACCCAGGAGACTTGCGTCAAATCGCCCTGCCCCCATTCCAGCTTTTCGGCGACCTCCGGCGCGGCGACCGCGACCAGTTCGTCCTCGTCGATGGGTTCGACCTCGATCAATTCATGGTGAGTCTCGCCTTCGACGAGACCGAAGTCGATTTCGCCGCTCAAGGTCAGCGCCGCGACTTCTTCGGTATTGCCGATGGTCAAATGTACTGAAACCCCGGGGTGCGCCGCCTTGAATCGCGCCAGCCGCTCTGGAAGCCAGTAATTGCCGATGGTCTGGCTGGCCGCCACCACCACGGCGCCGAGCTTGACGCCGCCGAGATCGGCCAGGACTTTTTCCGCCCGCTGGCTGGCGTGCAACAGCAGGCGGGCCTCCGCGAGAAAAAATTTGCCGGCTTCGGTCAGCGCGACCCGGCGGCCGATGCGCTTGAACAGAATGACGTCATGGCGCGCCTCCAGCGCGCCGATCGCCGAAGACACCGCCGACTGAGTCAGATGCAGCGCCTGCGCGGCCTGGGTGACATGCTCCCGCTCGGCGACGGCGATGAAAATCCGCAATTGCTCCAGGGTCATGACGGGGTCCGGCGAAAACAGGGGCTCAACATAGGCCATGCCCCTGCTTGCCGGCAAATCCCCATGAACCTGACTTCGTGTCGTGCGGGCGGATCAGGCGTTCCGGCCGCGCCCTTTCAATTTGGCCGCCAGGATCGCGGACAGCGGCAGGGCCAGGACAAAGCCGGCCAACGCCGCCCAGGGAATATATTTCATCGCCTGTCCCGAGAATTGTGGCGTGGCGAGGACGATGGTCAAGCCGACTCCGGCCAGTGTGGTTCCCAGGATGATCCAGATGAGGGTGGCGACAGCTTTCATGACGAGTCTCTCCAGTGGAGACCCTAATAAACATATATTGTACGTATAAGTTTTGTCACACATCAATAAATTCGATTTTTTTGTTGCTTTTCTTGCGCTCCGGCGCGGCCCTTCCCATTTCAGCGGCAGATCGGGAGACAAGGCATGGACTCGGAAATCAGAGTGGTTTGTCCGCGCTGCGGCGGCGTCAATCGCGCCTCGTCGGAACGAATGGCCGGAGGTGGAAAGCCGGATTGCGGCGCCTGCGGCGCGCCCTTGTTCGCCGGTCCCATCGACCTGCGCGACGACGCCGATTTCGACCGCCATGTCGCGCGAACGAGTTTGCCCCTGCTGATCGATTTCTGGGCGGACTGGTGTGGACCATGCAAGATGATGGCGCCGCAATTCGCCGCCGCCGCGACAAATTTTGAAACCCGCGTGCGCTTTCTCAAGGTCGATACCGAGAAGCTGCGCGCGACGGCGGCGCGATTCGCCATCAAATCGATCCCGACCCTGATACTGATCCGCGACGGCCGGGAGGTCGCGCGGCAGGCCGGCGCGCTCGACGCGAGGTCGATCCTGCGCTGGACCGCCGACCAGGGCGTCGCCTGAGCACACCCATCGATACATTCGAACATAATGTTCGAAATAATGCGTTAGATTGCCGCCTTGCTTTTGGCGTTCAATGCCCTGGGCGTACGGATATCGCATAATCTCCTTCATGCGCGGGCCAGGCGCGGCTGGTTTCTTTGAAGGCTGGGGCGAGGAAAGATGCTGTGCGCGAAACTTGATCGATCCGGGCTCGACAATGCATTAAATTCGAATAATATAATATTATAGAATATGGCGGCCAACGCCGTATGGGGGAGGAAACAATGGCTGAAATCGTCATTATGGGCGCCGGCCTCGGCGGCGTCATCATGGCCTATGAAATGAAGGACCAGATGCGGCCGGAGGACAATCTCACGGTCGTCACCCGCGATCCCATCTATCACTTCGTGCCGTCAAATCCCTGGATTCCCGTGGGATGGCGCACGCGCGAGTCGATTGAGGTCGATCTCGCCCCGACCTTCGCCAGGCGTGGCATCAATTTCAAGGCTGTGCCGGTGACGAGACTCGATCCCGAAGCCACCGAGCTGGAGCTGGAGGACGGCTCGAAGCTGAAATACGATTATTTGGTCATCGCCACCGGGCCCGAACTGGCGTTCGACGAAATTCCTGGTTTGGGTCCGCACGGCGGCTTCACGGAATCCATCTGCCATATCGATCACGCCGAGAAAGCCGGGGTCACTTTCGAGGAGTTCTGCAAAAATCCCGGCCCGATCGTCACTGGCGCGGTGCAAGGAGCGTCGTGCTACGGTCCCGCCTACGAGTTCACATTCATCCTTGAAACGGAACTGCGTCGCCGCAAGATCCGCGACAAGGTGCCGATGACCTTTGTGACCTCCGAGCCCTATATTGGCCATATCGGCCTCGACGGCGTTGGCGACACCAAGGGGCTGCTCGAAAGCGAAATGCGGGAGAAACACATCAAGTGGTTCACCAATTCGCGCGTGACCAAAGTCGAGGCGGGCAAGATCAGTTTCGAGGAAGTCGCGAACGACGGCTCGGTCAAGGGAACGCATGAACTGCCGTTCGGCTTCTCGATGATGCTGCCGGCCTTCCGCGGCATCAAGCCGCTGCGCGGCATCGACGGGCTGGTCAATCCGCGCGGCTTCGTCATTGTCGACAAACACCAGCAGAATCCGAAATACAAGAATGTATTCTCGGTCGGTGTCTGCGTCGCCATTCCGCCGATGGGCCCGACCCCGGTGCCCTGCGGCGTGCCCAAGACCGGCTTCATGATCGAATCCATGGTCACCGCGACAGCCAAGAACATCGGCGAGATCCTGCGCGGCCGTCCGGCGAAGTTCCAGGGCACCTGGAACGCGGTCTGCCTCGCCGATTTCGGCGATTCCGGCATTGCTTTCGTCGCCCAGCCGCAGATACCGCCACGCAATGTCAACTGGTCGTCCTCGGGACGCTGGGTTCATGCGGCGAAAATCGGCTTCGAGAAATATTTCATCCGCAAGATGCGCAAGGGCGAGAGTGAACCCTTCTATGAATCGGCGGCGCTCAACATGCTCGGCATCGGCAAGTTGAAAAACGTCACGCAGGATTGACGGTTTCCGGCGCCGCGATGATCGCCGCGACGCGATCGTCGCGGCGCTCGACGCTCCCGGCAAAGCGGCGCGCCAAGGCCTGCATGGCCTCATTGTCCGCCAGGATCTCCAGCTCCAGCCGGGCAAAACCGGCGCGCGCGCCTTCGGCGATCAGCCCGCGCATCAGCGCCGCGCCCAGACCACGCCGCCGCCAGGGCTTTTCGACGCTGAAGGCGAGTTCGCCGACCTCGGGCCGTTGGGGATCGGCGAGCAATTCCCCGGCGGCGCGAATCTCGCCGTCCTCTTCATAGACCAGGGCGATCCGACCGTCGCCGGCCGCCGCGCCGGCGTGCATGACGATCAGGAATTCCGGGGCGTCGTCGAAAAAGCGGAACCTGCGGTCCTCCTCGTCAAGGCGCAGCAGATGATCGCCATAGCGATCGGCGTCTTTCTGTTTCAGGCGGACCAGCTGCGTCTCAGGCGCAGCGCACTGCTGACCGATCAAGGGAGACTCCGGATTTGGCGACACTGCCCACATTTGATCGCATGAAGGCGGAGGTTTCGCAAATCGCCAAGGGCCCGGCTTTGTCCGACGCGGGCTCGTGGCGCGAGCGCTGTTTGCGACCCGATCCCGGCTCGCGAAAACCTTATGGCGTTTTTTCGGATGACTATATAGGTTGCGACGCCCGCTGAGTTTGCCCGCATCGACACGGAGAAAGCCATGAACCGCCGCCTGTTTTTCGGCCTCGCCGCTCTCGCCCTTGGCGCGCTGGCCGGCGGCGCCCGCGCAGAAGTCAATATCGAGGCCATTCTCAACGATCCCCAGACGCCGGTGGGCGGCAATCCCCGGGGCGATGTCACCATAGTCGCCTTCTTCGATTATAATTGCCCGTTCTGCAAAAAATCCTCGCCGGACCTCGAGCGCCTGGGCCGCGACGACGGCCATATCCGCATCGTCTACAAGGATTGGCCAATTCTCACGCCGTCGTCGGTTTTTGGCGCGAAATTGGCTCTGGCGGCGCGCTATCAGGGCAAATATGAGCGCGCCCATGCCGCGCTGATGGCGATTCCCGGCCGGCGCAATCCATCGGAAAAAATGACCGAGGCCGTCGCCGGGGCTGGCATCGACATGAAACGTCTGCAAAGCGATCTCGACGCTCATGACGCCGAAATCACCGCACTGCTGAAACGCAATCTCGAACAGGCGGAATCAATCGGTCTGCAAGGCACGCCCGTGTTTTTGATCGGCCCGTTCAAGATCGCGCAGGCGATGGATTATGCCGATTTCAAGAAAGTCGTCGCGCAAGTGCGCGCGGCGCAGCCGACAGCGGGCAAAGCCGGCCAATAGGCGCGGCCCGCGACGCCGCTCAGCGTGTGATCGGATAGTCGAAACGCCGCCAATGGGAGATGCCGCCGCCGAGATGCCCCTCGGCGTTCAACCCCAATTGCTTGGCGCGCCGCAGCGCGCTTTTCGAGCGCATGCCGGAATGGCAGTAGAAAATGATCTGCTTGTCGCCAGGAATTTTCGCCGCCGCCTGATCGAATCGCGACAATGGCGCGTGAATCGCCCCGGGGATGCGCCCACCCGCCCATTCATTGTCCTCGCGGACGTCGACCAGCACATAGGGCGAGTTTTTTTCGCGCAGGAGATCGCGCAATTCGCCGGGATTGAGCGTCTTGAAATCGCCGCCGCCGCCAAACAACCATCCGAACATGGAAATTCCCTTCCGCCGTGAATTTTGGCGGCTTGTAACATATTCGAATGGGGTCATCTAACAAGAAATCAGCGGCGATGCGGCGGCGGCGCTCCTCAATAGCCGCCCTTGCGTCGGCTCTCGGCGACCCCGGCGATGCGGCCGCCTTGTTTCGAAGGATCGAGCGGGAACAGGTCGTACAGCGTTTTCTGATCGACACGCTCGCCCCATTTGTCCGACATGGCCTTGATGATCGCACGGGTATTGGGCGTGCTCTCGTTATTCTCGAAAAACTCCTCGCGCAGATAGTCGATCACATCCCAATGTTTTTCGGTCAGCTCGACGCCATCGAGGCTGGCGATATGCTGGGCCAGTTCACGGCTCCAGTCCTCGGGATCGACAAGATAGCCCGAGGCGGTGGTTGCGATTTCACGGCCTTCGAATTGATAGTTCACGGAAAGACACTCCCCTCAGTTTACAGCGCGGCGAAACGCCGGAACATCTGACCGCGACAGCGACGAAGCTTGCTTTTGCGCGCGGACGAAACCGACGAAACTTTCGGCCCAGCGCAGCCGCGACGTGTCGCGCAAATGGGTGAAGCTGGCGAGGCAATTGCCGACGATCACGCCATCGCGCGCGCCGTCGATCCCATGGCCGCGCCGCACCTTCCACGCATAGCGCAGGCCGGGCGCGACATCCTCCATGCGGGCGTAATGAAATTCATGCGCTGCGACGGTTTCGCCCACCGAAATTCCCGGCCAGGGAAAATCGCCCGTCGCCTCGACGCGCACCAGCCCTCTGCCCTGCGGCCGCTCGCCCATCACCGCGTCGGCCGGCAGCGCGCCGACCATTTCATGGCTCTGGTCGCGATAGGAAATCGAGCGAGACAGATACATCATGCCGCCGCATTCGGCGTAACACGGCAATCCCGCAGCCAATGCCGCGCGAATATTTTCGCGCAAGGGTCGATTGGCGGAAAGCGCGGCGGCTTGCGTCTCGGGGAAACCGCCGCCGATCAACAACCCGTCGCAGTCTGGCAGTTTCGCGTCGCGCAAGGCGTCGAAAAACGCCAGTTTTGCGCCGGCCTGAGCCAGAGCTTCGAGATCGTCGGCATAGTAAAAACCGAAGGCGGCGTCGCGCGCAACGGCGATGGCGACGTCAGCAGCGCGATGGACTTGCAGCAGCGGCGGCGCCCGCAGTTTTTGCGCCCGCCCGGCCTCGTGCAAGAAGGCGTCGAGATCCACGCCGGCGAGAACCGCGTCTCGGGCGCGGGCGATGACCGGCGCGGCGTTGACCGCCTCCTCCGGCGTGGTCAGGCCGAGATGCCGCTCGTCCACCGCCAGCCCCCGGTCGCGCCCGACCGCGCCGAGAATTTTGAGGTCCGTATAGGTCTCTATGGCCTGCCGCAGCTTGGCTTCCTGCCGCGCGCCACCGACTTTATTGAGAATGACGCCGGCGATCCCGACTTCCGGATCGAAATTCTGGAAGCCAAGCAGCAGCGGCGCCACGCCGCGCGCCATGCCCAGCGTATCGACGACCAGAACTACAGGCGCCCCGAGCAATTTGGCCAGCGCCGCGCTGGAATCGCTTCCCAGCGTATCGACGCCGTCATGCAGCCCCTTATTGCCCTCGATCAGCGCCAGGTCGGCGTCCCGCGCGGCGCCGGCGTAGAGCGAAAGGATTTCATCAGGCGCCTGGGTGTTGAAATCGAGATTGTAACACGCCCGCCCGGCTGCGCGGCTCAGCCACATCGGGTCGATATAGTCAGGCCCCTTCTTGAACGGCTGCACCCTTAGGCCCCGCGCCGTCAACGCCGCGACCAGGCCGATGGACATCGTGGTCTTGCCGCAGGATTTGGATGTGGCGGAGACGAAAATACGGCTCATGCCCTCGCCTCCTTTTTCGTCCCTTGCGGCAGGAAGGGCAGCAGCCGGAAGGCCAATGTGACGATCAGCATGGCGATGGAGACGCCTGCGAGGCCAAGCAGCAGTTCGGGGGCCGTCGGCGCATAGGCGTTGACCGCGCCGTCGGCAAACGAACTCGAAACCTCGAAGCCGGGGAAAATATTCAGCGGATAGGCCTGGGCGCCGATGATGATTACATAAATTTGCGCGAGACCGCCGAACAGCAGCAGGATGGAGGCGCCAATGAGTTCGGAAGAGCCCTCGGCGTCAGGCTTCATCACCGCCAGCAGCGCCAGGGGCGCCAGCAGGCCAAGACCGACCTGACCGAGCCAGAAGACGATGGGAAAGACGCCGCCGTCGCGGAGCAGGAAGAGTTCCACGCCCTGCGTCGGCGCCGCGTAAAGCTTGGCGACATGACCGATCAGGGTCAGGAACAGCGTCGTCAACGCGAAAATCGCCAGGAGACCCCGGAATTTGCCGATCACCTCCGGCGCGCAGAGAATTTCTGTGGTCTCGGCGGATATGGTCAGCAGCACCAGCACGGTAAAGGCCAGGCCATAGACCAGCGAGGAGGCGATGAACAAGGGCGCCATCAGCCCGCCCGACACAGCGTCACGCGCGATCAGGAATCCGAAGATCGAGCCGGTGCCCATGGTCAGGATCAGCCGCCAGCAGAAGGCCGCCCAGCCAAAAGCCTTGTTGACCTTGGGCATGCGCGACACGGCGCGATCCATCATCGAGAACAGATAGCCGGCGACGATCACGACGAAGCCCGAATAGAGATAGATGTTCCAGGCGAAGATCGATTTCAGATTGCGGTTGAACAAAGTGACGAACACCCGTTCGGGACGGCCGAGATCGAGCACCAGCACCGCCAGCCCGCCCGCCAGCAAAGCGATGGCGAGAATGCCCGACAGCCGGGCGAAGGGCTTATAGGCGAGCCGGTGGAATACCGAGGAGACCGAGGCGACATTGAGCGCGCCCGAGGCCGAGACGATCAGGAACACGGCAAAGACATGCGGCAGGCCCCAAACGATCTGGTTGTTCATGCCGGTGACCGAATGGCCGTTGGTCTCCATGTAGAGCGCGGCGGCAAGGCCCGCGCCGACGACGATCAGATGCAGCAGAATCAGCGTCCAGAACGGCAGGCTATGTTCGGTCAGCCGGCGATATTTCACTTCAGCCATCGCGGCGCCCCCTATTTCAGATTGGCGTAGCGCACGCCGGGATCGAGTTCGAGATCGTCGCGCAACCTTGCCGTGGGCATGTTGCGCAACGCCCTGGATATCTCGCTGTCGGGATCGTTGACGTCGCCGAACATCAGCGCGCCGCCATGGCTGGCGCAGGCCTCGACGCAAGCCGGCTTCTTGCCGGCGTCGACCCGATCGACGCAGAGCGTGCAGCCCTCGACCACGCCCTTGCCGCGCGGCGCGGCGGTCTTCTGGTCCTCGTGCTCTTCATGAACAAAGGAGCGCGCCTTGTAGGGACAGGCCATCATGCAATAGCGGCAGCCGATGCAAATGTGCTTGTCCACCAGCACGATGCCGTCGTCGCGCTTGAACGAGGCGCCGGTCGGACAGACGTCGACGCAGGGCGGATTGGCGCAATGCTGGCACATGGCGACCGCCGAGCGCGTCGCGCCGGTTTCGCGGTCGCGCAGCGCCACCTTGCGAATCCATTGCGGATCGGTATCCGCGCGCCCGGTTTTCGACAAGCCGTTCTCATCGGCGCAGGCGGTCACGCAGGCGTCGCAGCCGCTGGAGCATTTGTTGAGATCGACCAGCATGCCCCAGCGGGTTTTGGCCGAGACCGGTTCGCCCGCCGGTTTGGCCTGCGCCGCGCCGCCGAAAACCGTGAGGGTGACGCCAGGCGCGACCGTCGTCGCAGCCGCCGCCGCGCCGAGTAGAAAATCGCGCCGACCGACGGAACCGCATCCAGATTTGCAATCGCAGGAACTCATTGTTTGACCTCCCGCAGATAGGCCTCGAGCTTGTCCGCATCCGGGTCGCGCGCGGCGGCGGCGGCGGATTTCGCCGGCGTCTCCGGCGTCGAGGCATGGCATTCGAAACAGTCGATCTTCACCGCCG
>CAWDOR010000046.1:0-71084 GCA_963804045.1 uncultured Alphaproteobacteria bacterium
CGATTTCCGGGATTTGCAAATTTCGTTTCCCGCTTCACTGCTCTTGGCTGCAAATGGGGTTGCGGAACCAAGGGAGAACAGATATGGTCCGTTCATGATTTGTCTGAGTGATTCCTTCGGCGGCTTTTCAGGAGCGCAAGCCGAATAGGCCAAGCCGGGACGGAGACGTTTGGGTGGACGTCTTGGGGAACGTCTTGGAGGAAGATCGAAGGGCGCAAGTGCGGGAAGGCCGGCCATGCTCACCAAAAAGCAAAGTGAATTGTTGCGCTTCATTCATCAGCGCCTCAAGGAAAGCGGCGTGCCGCCGTCTTTCGACGAGATGAAGGACGCGCTCGACCTGCGCTCCAAATCCGGCATCCACCGGCTGATCATGGCGCTGGAGGAGCGCGGCTTCATCCGTCGCCTGCCCAATCGCGCCCGGGCGCTGGAAGTTCTGCGGCTGCCGGAATCCTCCACGCCAAATGCGACTCCGCGTGGAAAATTCGAGCCCTCGGTGATTCCCGGCAATCTCGGCAAGGTGCGCCCCATCGCGCCGGGCGAGGACAATGACAATCGCAATGTCGCCATTCCCGTGATGGGCCGCATCGCCGCGGGCACGCCGATCTCGGCGCTGCAAACACGGTCCCACTCGATTTCCCTGCCGCCGGACATGCTGGGCTCCGGCGAGCATTACGCCCTTGAGGTGCGCGGCGATTCGATGATCGAGGCCGGCATTCTCGACGGCGATACGGTGATCATCAAGAAGCAGGACACCGCCGACACCGGCGACATCATCGTCGCCCTGATCGACGACGAGGAAGCGACGCTGAAGCGTCTGCGCAAGAAAGGCGGCGCGCTGGCGCTGGAGGCCGCCAATCCCGCCTATGAGACCCGCATTTTCGGTCCCGACCGCGTGCATATCCAGGGCAAGCTGATCAGCCTGCTGCGCAAATATTGAGGTTTTGGCGCGGCGCTGGTTTTTTTTCGGGCGCCAGGCCGATGTCGCCTGTGGGCCGGGCGATTTTCCGATGAGCCGGCGCGCGATCCGGTTTCGCGCCGGGAGATGTCCTCGGGAGCTCAAGCCGCCGTTTCAAATCCCAGTTCGGGGAAGGCGATGATGCGGCGCTGATCGAAATCGGTGCGGGCGACGATCAGTTCGGTCTGTTCCAATTGGCCGAGCATTCTGCGGGCGCGGCTGGGCGAGGCGCTGCCGAAGAATTGGGCGATTTCCTCGTCGCTGGGACAGGACTGGCCGGCCACCGCCGCGCGGCTGAGATAGAGGAAAACGCTCTGCATGTCGCCGGCAAGCCGGGCCGCCAGATCGACCGCCCTGCCCCAGGCCTCCTCGTCCGCGCCTTCGGGAAAAGCCTTTTTGGCGCGGAAGATCGTCAGACGGCGGCGGAACTCCTGAAGATCGGGCGTATTCGGCGCCGAGCCGGCGGATGCGGCAGCGCAGTTGAAAATCGCGAAACAACACATCCGCCGACTGCTGCGCCGCCCGGGCTTCGGCCAGTATCTGCCCAATCATCTCCTCAAGCGCCGCCTCGCGCTCGTCTTCGGACAATTCCGGCGGCGGCGCGGCCATAATATCGGGCGGCGGCGCCTCGATCCGGGCGAAAATCTCCTCGATCGGCGCAGGCTTCTCCCTTTTGTGACGCGGCGGCGCTGCTTCGGGCGATGAAAAAATCAGGTTTTGCAGGGCTTCTGCGCCGTGGGCCTCGGGCAGCGGCAGAAGTTTTGGCGCAGCGCCCCGGTCGGCGGTTTCGACCTCGCCGATTTTCACGCGTAAAGGGCGGCGCGAAATGGCGGGACCAAGACCGATGAAACTGCCGCGGTCGAGATCGCGGAAAACCTCGGCCTGGCGGCGCTCCATGCCCAGAAGATCGGCGGCGCGGGCCATGTCTATGTCGAGAAAGGTGCGGCCCATCAGAAAATTCGAGGCTTCGGCGGCGACGTTTTTCGCCAGCTTGGCCAGGCGCTGGGTGGCGATGACGCCGGCGAGGCCGCGCTTGCGGCCCCGGCACATCAGATTGGTCATGGCGGCGAGGCTCATGCGCCGGGCCTCGTCGGAGCCGTCGGACGCCGCCGCCGGAGCGAACAATTGGGCCTCGTCGACCACCACCAGCGCCGGAAACCAGTTTTCGCGCTCGGCGTCGAACAGAGCGCTCAAAAACTGCGCGGCGGCGCGCAGCTGATTGTCCACTTCCAGCTCTTCGAGGTTGAGCACCACGGAGACGCGATGGGTCCGCACCCGCGCGGCTATGGCCGGCAGATCGCGTTCGCAGGCGGCGGCGTCCAGCGCCAGATGGCCGTAGCGCCCGGCGAGCGAGGTGAAATCGCCTTCGGGATCGATGACGATCTGCTGCACCGCGCCGGCGCTCTGCTCCAGCAGCCGGCGCAACAGATGCGATTTCCCCGAGCCGGAATTGCCCTGCACCAGCAGGCGCGTGGCCAGCAATTCCTCAAGGTCGATCCCCGCCGGCGCGCCGAGACTCTGCGAGCCATGCGCCGCCACCCCAATGTCAATGTTGCGCGCCATAAATCCTCGTCCAGGGCGGGACTTTTGCTTGCCCGCGACGACTCGCGGCCAAGGGCGAAAAGAGAGAGCGGAGGTGGTAGCACCGCGCGCGCCCGGCGCAAACCCGCGCGGGCCGATCGATTCACAGCAAAGTTCCGCCCTTGGGCGCGCCCGCCTCCAGCGCATGGCGGCGGTTCCTGATCCATTCGCGGGTCTGCTCATAGGCGAGGCGAAACACTTCCAGCCCTTCGGAGCTGAGCCTGCCGTCGCGCAGATCGCGCAGCGCGTCGCGGAGAATCTGGTCGAGCCTTTCGTCCGCCGCTTCGAGTTGCGGCAGATCGGCGGCGGCGCGCGCCTCCTCGGCGACAAGAAGAATGTCCTCGGCCAGTTCTCCCGCCGGACGCGGCGGCGCGGAGCGGATCAACCGACTCAGCATCCAGAGGAAAACCGAGCCGACCACGCTGGCGGCCGGCGCGCCGAGATAGAAATAGTCGCCATAGCGGTCGAAAAAGCTCTTTTCGTCGTCATTGACATATTGCGCCGCGCCGGGATGGGCGAGCATTTGCGCGTCCTTGTCGGTGTCCGGCGGCGCGATGGCTTCGGCGAACTGGCCGGGGATGGCCAGATCCTCCTTGTTCTCGAAAATCAAGCGCGTCAGCTGGGCTGCGGCGGATTCGCGCAGCGACGAGCGCGCCGCCAGCCGCACATCGAGCGAAACCGTGCTCAGATCGTCGGCGGGCAGCGGCGGCGCCGAGGAAAACAACCCTTTTTCGGCGGTTTCCTCAGCCAGCCCGCGCAGCCGCTTGGCCAGGGCGGCGGCCTCGGGCAGATCGGCGAAGGCAATTCCATTCAGCGGACCCAGGAAATGCAGAAGATCGCCCTGCACCATTCTCGACCGCGGCGCCACGGCGAAGATCACATTGGCCTTGCTGGCGGCGAATTGCTTTGCCACGCCCGCCGCGTCGCCGGGCAGCACGATATGGCGGTCGTTCGCCGAGAAGCCATAGGCCGCGAGAATGGCGCGCAGCAGCGCCTCGTCGCGCGGACCGGGCATGGCGAGGACGATGGCGCCCTTGCGCAGATCGGCGGGCTTGTCCGGTTCGGAGCCTTTGTGCGCCACCAGCAGCACCAGATCGGTCTCGAGAATCGCCAAACTCCGCGCCCAGCTCGGCGGCTTGACGTCGCTGCGGATCACCGCCAGATCGCATTCGCGCCTGCCGAAACCGGCGATCGGATCCTCAACGGGATGGAGCACGACGCGCAGCAAAGCGGCGTGGGCGGCGGCGACCCTGGCCAGACGCCCGGCGAAATCCGCCTCGACCCCGGCGCGCGGAACGCAGAAGGAGAGATGCTCCTCGGCGTTGATCAAGGCGCGTCCGGCGCGCATGGCCAGCGCGGCGGAGGCCAGGGTCGCGGCGAGCGCCAGCGCGATCAGCGCGGCGCGCCACGGCCAGGCGAGCCGGCGCGGCGGCGGCTGTCGCGCGAAATATTTGCGTTCTGGCGCCTCGTCCCCGTCCATCGCGGCCCCTTCGCTGCTTCTCGATAACTTAGCAGCTTCGCCACAAAAAGGGCCAGAGCCGCGTTCATGGTGGATTTTCCAGGGCGGGGCGGCAAGAATTTGGCGCGGACGTCGGCTTGGTGTATAGGCCCCTTTCCCAAATATGAACGCGAAAAACCGCGTGGAGTGAGCAAGATGGAACGCTGGTCGCCCGAGAGCTGGAGATCCAAGCCGATCGTCCAGGTCCCGACCTATAAGGACAAAGCCGCGCTGGCCGATGTCGAAAAGCAGATCGCCGGCTTCCCGCCGCTGGTTTTCGCCGGCGAGGCGCGCAAGCTGAAACGCGAGCTGGCCAAGGTTTGCGCCGGCGAGGCGTTTTTGTTGCAGGGCGGCGATTGCGCCGAAAGCTTCGCCGAACATTCCGCCGACAATATCCGCGACTTCTTCCGCGTCTTCCTGCAAATGGCCGTGGTCATGACATTTGGCGCGGCCATGCCGGTGGTGAAACTCGGCCGCATCGCCGGCCAGTTCGCCAAGCCGCGCTCGGCCGACACCGAGACCATCGATGGCGTCGAACTGCCCTCCTATCGCGGCGACATCATCAATGACATCGACTTCACGCCGGAGGCGCGCGAGCCCGATCCGCGCCGCCAGTTGATGTCCTATCGCCAGTCGGCGGCGACGCTCAATCTGTTGCGCGCCTTCGCGACGGGCGGCTACGCCAATCTGGAGAACACCCATCGCTGGATGCTCGGCTTCGTCAACGACAGTCCGCAATCCGAGCGCTACAGCAAGCTCGCCGACCACATCACGGAAACGCTGGGCTTCATGCGCGCCATCGGGCTCGATCCCGAGCATCATCAGGAATTGCGCCAGACCGACATCTACACCTCGCATGAGGCGCTGCTGCTCGGCTATGAGCAGGCGCTGACCCGCGTCGATTCCACCAGCGGCGATTTTTACGCGACCTCCGGCCATTTCCTGTGGATCGGCGACCGCACCCGCCAGCCCGATCACGCCCATGTCGAATATATGCGAGGCGTGAAAAACCCCATCGGACTCAAATGCGGGCCCTCGACCACGCCGGACGGGCTGTTGCGCCTGATCGACCTGCTCAACCCCGCCAATGAGCCGGGCCGGCTGACGCTGATTTCCCGCTTCGGCGCGGAAAAGGTCGGCGACCACCTCCCCGCCCTGATCCGCGCGGTGCAGCGCGAGGGCCGGCAGGTTGTCTGGTCCTGCGACCCCATGCATGGCAATACGGTCAAAGCCGGCGCCTATAAGACCCGGCCCTTCGACAAGGTCATGCAGGAGATCCGCTCCTTCTTCGACGTGCATCGCGCCGAAGGCTCCTATGCCGGCGGCATCCATCTGGAAATGACCGGCAATAATGTCACCGAATGCACCGGCGGCGCCCGCGCCTTGTCGGAATTGGACCTGCGTTCGCGCTACATGACCTATTGCGATCCGCGCCTCAACGCCGAACAGGCCATAGAGGTCGCCTTCCTGGTGGCGGAAAAGCTGAAAAAGGACCGTCTCGCCTCGGCCGCCGCCGACGCCGCGGAATGATCTTTTGCGCCTGATGCGGGTTCGAGCCATGGCGAAGCCGGTTTTATCGCGGATCGGTCTGGCTTTGGTCTCCGCTCTGGCCTTGGCTCTGGCCAGCGCGCCGGCGCGGGCGCAGCCTGTCGATTGCGAAAGGTTGCGCGCCGCGCTGGACCGCCCTTCCGGCGATCCCGGCGCCGCCCAGCAGGCCTATCGCTTGCGCGACGACATCGACCGGCTCTCCGCCCATGCCGAGGCCATCGGCTGCAACAACCGGCAATTCCTGTTCTTCGGCTCGGCCCCGCCGCCGGAATGCGGCGGCGTCACGCAGAAGCTGGCGGCGATGCGGGCGCGCTACGAGGCTCTGCGCGCCCGCGCCGGCGTCGATCCCGACCGGCGCCAGGAGCTGGTGGCGCAATATGCCGCCGCCTGCGACGGCGAGCTGCCGCGCGACCCCGCTGGCGGCCCGGTCGAGGAGCGCGCCGCGCATGGCGGCGGCGAGGCGCTCTGCGTGCGCAAATGCGACGGCTATTTTTTTCCGCTGACGCCGGCGATGCGCAGCGACCGCGCGGAGTTGCTGCGCGATCTCTGCCAGGCCTCCTGCCCCGACGCCGAAATCGGCCTTTATTCGCGCGCGGCCCATGCGGATATTTCCACAGCTGTATCGGCAGAGTCCGGCGACCGTTACGACGATTTGCCCAATGCGCTGAAATATACAAAAAAATTCGATCCGGCCTGTAGCTGCAAAAAGCCGCAACAGGGCTGGGCCGAGGTTCTGGGCCGCGCCGAAGGGATTTTGACGGATATTGAAGGAGAGCGTCCCGGAGAGGGGCCGTTGACCGAGAAACAGGCCGACGAACGCTCCCACGCGCAAGCCGCCAAAGTCGCGCAGCAGGACCAGGGCAAGTCGCCGCCGGCCAAGGCGAAAAAGCTGAAACTCAAGCCGATGTTGTCGCCGCTCGATCCCGGCGACGGCTTTTAGCCGCCGCGCGAACCCTCACGCGCCCAAGAGCCCTCACGCCCAAAAGCCCTCATGCGCCCAAGCGCGCCAAAACCTTGGCGCGGCCGATCAGCGGCAGCAGTTTCGCCAGTTCCGGGCCGGAGTTCCTGGCCCGTCAGGGCGAGGCGCAGCGGGTGGAACAAAGCCTTGCCCTTGAGACCCGTCGCCTGTTTGACCGCGCCGGTCCAGGCGCCCCAGGCGGTCTCGTCCCAGGGTTCTTCAGGCAGCGTCGCGGCGGCGGCTTCGGCCAGCGGCGCGTCGAGCGGATGCGGAACGATTTCGCCCTCGATCACGCGCCACCACAAGGCGATATCGGCAAATCTTTCCAGATTGCCGCGAGCGCAAAACCACAGCGGCTCGGCCTTGTGGCCGACAATATCCAGCGCCTCCAGCCTTTTTCGCACCGCGTCGTAGCCAAGGCCGTGCAGCACGCGCTGCGACAGGCTTTGCAGCTCCTCCTCGTCGAAACGGGCGCTGTTGCGCGAAATGGCCTCGAGATCGAACAGGCCCGCCAGTTCCGGCAGGCTGTGCACAGGGCGCACCGCGACCGAGGAGCCGGTCAGCACCGCCATCGCGGCCACGGCCAGGGTCTCGACCCCGGAGTCGCGCAGACCGGCGATGGAGAGGGCGCCGGTCCGTTTTGACAGGCCTTGGCCATCGGCGCCGATCAGGAGATTGTGATGAGCGAAATGCGGGGCTTTGGCGGCGCCGAGCGCGCGGAACAATTGGATCTGCACCGCCGTATTGGTGACATGGTCCTCGCCCCTGACGATATGGGTCACGCCGGAGTTGATGTCATCCACCACCGAGGGCAGAGTGTAGAGATAGGAGCCGTCCTCGCGGATCAGCACGGGATCGGAGAGCGAGGCGCAATCGATATGGCTGTCGCCGCGAATGAGATCGCGCCAGACGATGTTTTCCGGCGCCAGCTTGAAGCGCCAATGCGGCTTGCGGCCGTCGGCCTCCAGCGCGGCGCGCTGCTCGGCCGTCAAAGCCAGCGCGGCGCGATCGTAGACCGGCGGCGCGCCCCGGGCGATCTGCAGGCGGCGGCGGCGCTCCAGCTCGTCCTGGGTCTCGTAGCAGGGATAGAGCAGGCCCGCCTGTTTGAGTTTTTGCGCCGCCGCGTCATAGAGGGCGAAACGCTCGGACTGGCGGAATTTATGGTCGGGCGTCACCCCCAGCCAGGCCAGATCGACCTCGATGGCCGCGGCGAATTCTTCGGTCGAGCGTTCGGAATCGGTGTCGTCGAAGCGCAGGATGAACTGTCCGCCATGCTGGCGGGCGAAGAAATAGTTCAGCAGCGCGGTGCGGGCGTTGCCAATATGAATGCGACCGGTGGGCGAAGGCGCGAAGCGCACCACGGGCGCGACAAAATCCTGCTTTTTGGCCGTTTCAGTCGTCTGGGGCATGTCAGTCATGGCGGTTGTTTAGCGCTTTTGCGCGCCCGCGTCATCCGCCAGGGCGCGCGCTCAAGGCGCTGTCATAGAAACGTGAAAAAAAATCCGCATAAGCGCAACAGCCGAGTCGCGCCGCCAAAGGAAAGATTTTTCTCGATGACCGGATATATCGCCGCGGGAGTTTGCCTCGCTCTGGTTGCGTTCAATCTGTTTTCGCTGGCCGTGACCCTGTGGCGCTGCCGCATTCGCCAGACGCGGCTCGACCGGCGGCTGGCGTCGACGGGATTTGCGCCCGCCCTGCCCCCGGTCTCCATCGTCCGCCCGGTCTGCGGCCTCGAAACCTTTTCGGAGGCTACCCTGCGCTCGACCTTCGCGCTGGATTACCCCGAATATGAAGTTCTGTTCTGCGTGCAGAAAAAGAACGATCCCATTCTTCCGCTGGTCCAGCGCCTGGTCGCGGAGCAGTCCGAGGGGCGCGGCCGCGTGCTGATCGGCGACGACCCGATCAGCCCCAATCCCAAGCTCAACAATTGTTTCAAGGGCTGGCAGGCGGCGAAACACGGCCTTGTCGTGCTGGCCGATTCCAACGTGCTGGCGCCCAAGGACTATTTGCAGCAGATGCTGGTGCGCTTCACCCCGGAGATCGGGCTGGTCTGTTCGCCGCCGTTGGGCATCATGCCGCAAGGCGCCATCGCCGAGCTGGAATGCGCCTTTTTGAACAGCTTTCAGGCGCGCTGGCAATTTTGCGCGGATGCTTTCGGCATGGGCTTCGCCCAAGGCAAGAGCATGATGTGGCGCCGCGACATCGTCGAACAGGCCGGCGGCATCGCCGCTCTGGCCTCGGAAATCGCCGAGGACGCCGCCGCCACCAAGCTGGTGCGCGCGGCGGGCATGAAAGTGGCGCTGGTCGACCGGCCCTTCGGCCAGCCGCTCGGTCCCCGGACGCTGCGCGCCGTTTATCAGCGCCAGACCCGCTGGGCGCGCTTGCGCCGCGCCTCCTTCCCGCAAATGTACGCGCCGGAAATTCTGGTCGGCGCCGTGCTGCCCATGCTCGCCGGCGCCTATGCGGCGCGCGATTTCGGTTTCGAGCCCTGGACCGCCGCCGCCCTGGTCGCCTGCGGCTTCGCGCTTCCGGAAACCCTGGCCAATCTCGCCTTGCGCTGGCCGATCCACTGGCTGTCGCCGCTGGCCTATATAGCCCGCGACTGGGTCTTCGCCGTGGTCTGGATCGACGGCTGGCTCGGCGACGATTTCGTCTGGCTCGGCAACAGCATGAGCGTGCGCGAGGCCTCCGACGAAACCGTGGACGGGGCGGCCTGAGGCCGCGACGGCGGCGCGAACAAATATTTTTCGTGCTTTTCAGCAGCTTAACAATTTACACCCTGCCGCGCCCAAGCTAGGCTCGCCTGGAAATGCGCATGGGGCGATCGTGGCCGTCAGTTCCGAATATGAAGCAGAAAACGCTTTGATCGATTTGCTCTTCGCCGAAGCCGAAATCCTCGCCCATGGCTACCAATCCGCCGAATTGAAAGCCGCGCTCGAACATGTTCGACGCGCCAAGGCAAGTCTGCAAAAGCTGGCGCGGCGTTTCGACGCGCCGTCGCAGGAGGAGTCGCCGGAGTCTCATTGATTCGACGCGCCGGGCGTTTCGTCGCGGCCGAATATGAATTTCTGATAGACCAGCCCTATGCCGATCAGCACCGCGCCAAGGCCGATGAAGGACAGGGCGCGCAAGGCCCCGCCGAGAATGGCGAGATCGAAGACAAACACTTTCAGGATCGCCAGCAGGATCACAGCCGCCGAGGCGACCCGCGCCTCCAGCGAGCGCCGCAACAGGCCGTAAACCAGCAAAGCCACGCCAAAAGCCAGCCAGACCGCCGAATAGGCGTAGGTCTCCGCCGGTCCGGTCGGCATTCCCAGGCTGACGACGGAATCATGGAACAGGCGACGCGTCTGGAGCGTGACATAGAGAAAGCCCAGGCCCAGCGCCTCGACGCGCAGCAGGCGGACGAACCAGGCCGGGCGGCTGCCCAGGCTGAAATTGGCGAGCAGGGCCGCCGCCGCCGCCGGCAGGGCGTAGCCGAGCAGCAAGGCGTTGAGCCAGACGCCGCCCTCGACGGGACGATAGACCAGCAGGGGGTTGTGGCGCAGGCCGAGCGCGCCGGCCGCCAGCGCCGCCGAAATCGCAGCGAAAGCCAGCGAGAAGAAGCGCAGGACAGGGCGCGCGCGCAACGCGTCGAGCCGGGTCAGCACGGCGGAGAACCCCAGCGCCGCCAGCGTGTGCAGGCCGATTTCATTCAGGCTGGATTGCGGCGCGAAGGGATCGCCATGGTTCATCGCGTGGCGGATTTCGAAAAACGCCAGCAGGCCGGAAAAGATCACCGCCAGAATTTCGGCTATTTGCCGAGGCAAATCGTCGCCGCGCCGGCCGAGCTGGCGCGCGGCGAGCGCAAAGCTGGCCGCCGGAACGCCATAGCCCAACAGCAGTCCGTTGAAGATTGGCGTGGTTCCGAGCCGGTCGCCTTCGATCGAGGGGTCCAACAACAGCCTGAGCGCGATGACCGCGCCTAGCGCCGTCACGCAGGCGCGCAGCGCGGGAATGTCGAGCCGCGCGTCGACAAACGCCGCGCCCAGCGCCGCCAGCGCCAGGGCGACGGTCAGCGCGTCCCGGTCGAGCGCGAAACTCAGGCCCAGGGCCAAAGCCGCGAGGCAGGCCGCCGCGCTCAAGCCCAGCGCCAGCCGGTCATGGCGCGTCTCATCGTCGCGCTGGCGCAGCGCGCGGGCGAAGCCGAGCAGCGCCACTGCGACGGCGGCGGCGGCAAGCGCCAGGGGATCGCTGCTGCGCGCCCAGTCGAGCCGGACATAGGCGGCGACCAGCGCCGCCAGAGGCGTCAGCGCCGCGGCCCCGGCGAGGCCGAGCGCCACGGCGCGCGGCGGACGCGCGAGCGTCCACAAGGCGCGGCCCGCCAATCCCGCCACGCCGGCGGCGGCGAGCGCGGCGAAAGCGACGAACAGACCGTAGGAGGCCGGCTGCGCCAGATCGAAAGGCAGCCGCCGATCTTCCGCCGGCCAGACCAGTAGCAGGAACGCCAGCGCGGCGCCGGCGCCGAGCGGCAGGCCCGAGGCCAGCAGCGGACGCCGCGCGCCCGCCAGCGCCAGGAGCGCCAGGAAAAGGCCGGCCTCGAACGCCCAGCCGTCGCCGAAACCGCCGCGTTCGGCGCAAAGGCTGAAGCCGAGCGCGCCCACGGCGGCGAACCCCAGCGGCCCGGCATGAGCCAGCATCCGGCGCGCTGCGGGTTCAGAAGCGGGACCGCGCCGGTCGAGGACGAAAGCATAAAGCGCAAGGCCGAGCTGGAGCAGCACATGCAGCGGCGCCGCCGTGACGAAATCGGGCTTCGGGCCGGAAGCCAGGGCAAAGGCCCAGAGCGCCGCGCCAACCGTCGCCGCGACCGACAGCCAGGCCCATTGCCGCAACAGCGCCAGCGCCTGCGCCGCCGCCACGACCACGCCGACATAGAGCAACAAGGGCCAGGGATCGGGCTGCGGCGAGACCACCAGCAGCGGCGCGGCCAGGGCGCCGGCGAGGCCGAGCCCGGCGATGGCGCGGCCATGCAGCAGGGCGGCGGCCAGTGTGGCCAGACCGGCTGCGCCCAGTGCGACAAAGGCCAGCGCCGGACCGATAAAACCGTAAAGCGCATGGGCGGCGTAAATCGCGCCGAAACCGGCCACCGCGCCTGCGGCCGTCAGCACCGCCGGCGTCGGCGTGGCGGCGCCGGCGGTTTCGCGCCGGCGCAGAAATTCGCCGGCGGCGGAGAGGGCGACGGCGAGCAGCAGGCCGAGGGCGACGCGCGCCGCAGGACCGAAATAGCCCTGTTCGACGGCGTAGCGCACCAGCAGCACGCCACCCAGCGCCAACGCCAGCCCGCCAAGATAAACCACCCAGCGCGTGCCAAGCTCCCGCTCCAGCGATTTTGGCGCCTGCGCCTGCTTTTCCTGCGGCGGCGATGTCGCCCCGTCCCAAGGGGCGAAGCTTTCCGGCGTCGGCGCGGCTTCGATCTTCCATGCCGGCGCCGGCTCGGGCGCCGGTTCCGGTTCGGGTTGCGATTCAAGCGCGGCCGCCGGCTGAACCGGCGGCTTGGACGCGGGCGCCGTAAAACTCTGCAAGGCCAGCAGTTCCGCGAGCCTGTCCTCCAATTTGCGGACCGCGCGCTCCAGCCGGTCGATGCGTTCGCGTTGCTGGGTCGCCAGAACCAGGACAAAAATGGCGAGCAGAATGGCGATGGGCGCGGAAAGAAACATGGCGAAGATCCGGGTTCATCAATCGAACCGCCGCCAGTGTCGCACGGCCGGCTTTCCCATTCGTTAGAGAAAGTCTGCTCGGCCCCCCCTCAGCCCCCCGCCCCGTCCTCGGCCTCTTCCGGCGCCAGCTCTTCGCCGCGCGCGTCTCGATCCGGCTTCGGCGTTTCGACCGGCCTGAGCGGCGGGGCGCGGAGTTTTGGGGCTTTCGACCAGGGGCGGTCCTCGCCGGGCGCGCGGGCGGCGCGCCAATCGATCCGCTCGCCGTCGAAAGCCAGCGTCACCGCGCCGGTTTCCGCCAGTTTCGCCCGGTCCAGGACGATGGGCGCGGCGCAGGAGCGCGGCGCGTAGAGTGGCGACACCACGATTTTGGCGCGGGCGCAGTCCTGATGGAACGCCTCGCTCTCCAGCACCAGCGCCACCGGCTCGCCCTGAACGGTCAAAGCCGTGCAGCCCAATTTGTCGCATTGTCCGGCGGCCTCGGCGCCGCCGCGCGAATCGGCGTCGGCGCGCAGCCATTGCTCGGCGGCGAAAGCGTTCTTGCGGCGGCCGAGCACCGCCAGTTCGCCGGAGCTTTCGCGGACGGCGGCGCTGTCGCCGCTCGGGGCGACCGCCAGATCGAATTTCTGCCCGCCGGCGGCGCCCAGCAGCCCCAGCGCCAGCAGCGGCGCCGCGGTCAGCCGCAACAGCTTGGTCCGCCACAGCAGCAGTGACAGCACCGCGAGGCTTAAACTCGCGATGGACCAGGGGGCGAAGGCCGGCAGCGCCACATTGGCGCCCGGCGCCGCGCCGATCCAGCGCGCCAGCGTCATGATCGCCTCGATGCCGCCGCCGAGATAGGTCCAGACCGGACCGTCGAGGCCGATGAGGTAAAGCGCCGAGCCGAGCAGCGCGGCGGGCACGGCGAAAAGCTCGATCACCAGCAGCGTCAAGGGATTGCCGATCAGCACGTAAGGGCTGAGCTCGTGAAAATCATAGGCCATGAAGGAGGCGGTGGCCGATGTGGCGCAAAAGGTGGCGAACAGCGCGCCGCCAATCCCCGAGCCGGTCTTTTCCGCGAGCCAGCCGCGCCAGCCGCCGGGCCTGTCGGCCTCGGGCCGCGCCCGCGCGGCCATGCGGCGCTCGTAAACCGCGACCAGGGCGGCCACGGCGGCGAAGGACAGCTGGAAACTGGCGCCGAGCAAAGCCTCGGGCTCGAAGATCTCCACGGCCAGCGCCGCGAAGGCGAGATTGCGCATGGTCAGCGCCTGGCGTCGCGCCAGCACGGCGCCGAGCAGGATCAGCGTCATGTAAAGCGCGCGCTCGGAGCCGACCCGCGAACCGGTGAACAGCGCATAGGCGCAGGCCGCGACCATAGCCAGGCCCGCCGCCCATTTCTTGATCGGATAGTTCAGCGCGAGCCGGGGAAATTGCGCCAGCAGGCCGCGCAGGCCGACAAAGAAAATCCCGGCCACCAGGGTCATCTGCACGCCGGATATGGTGACGATGTGAAAAATGCCGGCCTGGCGGATCGTCTCGCGGGCCTTGTCGGAAAGAAAATCGCGCTTGCCCGTCACCATGGCGGCGCCTATGGCGCCATTGTCGCCGCCTATCGCCCGATAGACCCGCAGGGCCAAAGCGTTGCGGGCGCGATCGATGGCTGCGAAGACTTTTAAGCCCCAGGGGCGGGCCCCGGCGGTTCGGCGAGCCGCGCGGTCCCCAAAAGGCTGCCGACGGCGCCGATGCGGGCGAAAAAGGCGTCGCGGGCGAAATCATAGCCGCCCGGCAGCGGCGCATGGGCGGGGGGCAGCAGCCGCGCCTTGGCCTGGATGAAATCGCCGGCGACGAAACCGGGAAAGCCGCGCGTGGTGACGCGCAGGCGATAGGGCCGCGCGGCCGGGTCGAGCTTTTCGGCGCCGCTCAGCCGCAGCAGGACGCGCGCGCCTTGCGGGCGGTAATCGACCTCCTCGACGAAACCGTCGATCTCGCCGACATAAATGCGCTCGAGCACCGGCGCCGCGACCCGCAAGGCGCGCAAGCCGCCCAGCGCCTCGCCGGCGAAAAACGCCGCCACGGCGGCCAAGGGCAGCATCAGCGCGCGGCGGTCGGCGGCGAAAACGGCCAGAGCGGCGAAAAAAACCGCCAGAAGCGCGGTTAACGCCAGGGCCGGCTCGGTCGGCGCCAGCAGATAGAGGCAGACGCCGGCGCCGGCGCAGACCGGCAGCCAGAGGAAAAACCGCCTCTGGCTCCATTCCTCCTCCAGCGCCTCGATCAGTTTCGCTCGTGCGCCGGCCAAGGCGAGCGTCGCGCGCGCAAAAAAACGCTCCGGCGAAAGCCCGCCGGCCCGCTCGGTCAGTTCCTGGGCGCCGCCGCCAAAACTCGCCTCGTCGATTGCCTCTTTTTTTGCTGGCGCCCGCCATGTTACACGGACGCGCGCGCCGCAAAACCAACCTGGCGCGCGAAAAACCTCCGAAGGTCTCGCCATTCATGTCCCAGCTCGTCACGCGTTTCGCCCCCTCGCCCACCGGCTATCTGCATATCGGCGGCGCGCGCACCGCCTTGTTCAACTGGCTTTTGGCGCGCCAGCAGGGCGGCAAGATGCTGTTGCGCATTGAGGACACCGACCGCGAGCGCTCGACGGAGCCGGCCATCGCCGCGATTCTCGACGGTCTGTCCTGGCTTGGCCTGACCTGGGACGAAGAAACGATCTATCAATTCGCCCGCGCCGAACGCCACCGCGAGGTTGCCGAGCAAATGCTGGCCAAGGGCGCCGCCTATAGATGCTACGCCTCGCCGGCTGAACTCGAGGCCATGCGCGAAAAAGCCCGGGCCGAGGGGCGTCCGCCGCGCTATGACGGCCGCTGGCGGGACTTGGGCGGCGCGCCCGCCGAGGCCGAGGCCATCGCCGAGGGCCGCAAGCCCGTGGTGCGGCTCAAGGCGCCGCGCGAGGGCGAGACCGTGATTCAGGATCGCGTCCAGGGCGAAGTCACCTTCCCCAACAAGGATCTCGACGATCTCATCCTGCTGCGCTCGGATGGAACGCCGACCTATATGCTCGCCGTGGTGGTCGACGATCACGACATGGGCGTCACCCAGATCATTCGCGGCGACGACCACCTGACCAACGCCGCGCGCCAGACCCATATTTATCAAGCCATGGGCTGGGACATTCCGAGCTTTGCGCATATCCCGCTGATCCACGGGGCTGACGGCGCCAAATTGTCGAAACGCCACGGGGCGCTGGGCGTCGACGCCTATCGCGCGCTGGGCTATCTGCCCGAGGCGCTGCGCAATTATCTGGCGCGGCTCGGCTGGAGCCAGGGCGACCGCGAGTTTTTCTCCACGCCGGAACTGATCGAGGCCTTTTCGCTCGACCAGGTGCATCGCTCGCCCGCGCGTTTCGACTATGCCAAGCTGGAAAACATGAACGGCCATTTCATGCGCGCGATGGACGATGAGAAATTATTGACCATTTTTGTCGAAACCCTGCCCTATCTGCCGGGCGGCGAGGACGTGGCGGCGCGGCTCGACCCGGGCAAGAAGGCGCAATTGCTGCGCGCCATGGCCGGGCTCAAGGAGCGCGCCAAAACCCTGGTCGAATTGCTCGACGGCGCGCAATTCCTGTTCGCCCAGCGCCCCTTGCCGATGGACGCCAAGGCGGCGGAATTGCTCAAGCCCGAGGGCAAGGCGCATCTGGCGGCGATTCTGCCGATGCTCAAGGCCTTGCCGGACTGGACGGCGGCCGGCGCCGAGGCGGCCGTGCGCGCCTATGTCGCGGAGACCGGCGCCAAGCTCGGCCAGGTGGCGCAGCCGCTGCGCGCGGCGCTCACCGGGCGCGCGACCTCGCCGGGAATCTTCGATGTCGTCGAGGTTCTCGGGCGCGAAGAGGCGCTGGGGCGCATCGCCGACGCCGCCGCGTAAATCGGCTGCGGCGCCCCATTGGTTTAAGCTGCGTCATCTTGCCCCGGTCCCTTAACTGGGCTACTCAGTGCGACGCACAATTTGACGCGACTCTACCGTCCGGCCCTCCCGTTTGTTTGCGGTAACAGGCTCGCCCGGGGCGCTCCCCGAACGGCAGACGCGATCTTGGACCGCTTTTGAAGGGGCGTAGATCATGGGCGATACGGCGAAATTCAATATAGGCGACAAGGCAGTGGACATGCCGGTCAAGCAAGGCTCGATCGGGCCGGCGGTGGCCGATATCGGCAAGCTCTACGCCCAGACGGGCATGTTCACCTACGATCCGGGCTTCACCTCCACGGCCTCCTGCGAATCGAAGATCACCTATATCGACGGCGACGCCGGCGTGCTGCTTTACCGCGGCTATCCGATCGAGCAGCTGGCCGAAGGCGGCGACTTCCTCGAGACCTGCGATCTGCTGCTCAACGGCGAACTGCCGAACGCGGCGCAGAAGGCGGAGTTCGACTATCGCATTTCGCGCCACACCATGGTCCATGAGCAGATGGCCCGCTTCTACCAGGGCTTCCGCCGCGACGCCCATCCGATGGCGGTGATGGTCGCCTGCATCGGCGCGCTCTCGGCCTTCTATCACGATTCCATCGACATCACCGATCCCTGGCAGCGCCAGGTGGCCACGGTGCGGATCATCGCGAAAATCCCGACCATCGCGGCCATGGCCTATAAGTACAACATCGGCCAGCCCTTCATTTTCCCGAAGAACGACCTGGATTACACCTCGAACTTCCTGCGCATGTGCTTCAGCGTCCCCTGCGAGGATTACAAGGTCAATCCGGTGCTGTCGCGGGCGCTGGACCGGATTTTCATCCTGCACGCCGATCATGAGCAGAACGCCTCGACCTCCACGGTTCGTCTCGCCGGCTCCTCGGGCGCAAATCCCTTCGCCTGCATCGCCGCCGGCATCGCCTGCCTGTGGGGCCCCGCCCATGGCGGCGCCAATGAAGCGGCGCTGAAGATGCTGACCGAAATCGGCCATGTCGACAATATCCCCAAATTCATCGAAAAGGCCAAGGACAAGAACGATCCCTTCCGCCTGATGGGTTTTGGCCATCGCGTCTACAAGAACTACGACCCGCGGGCGAAAATCATGGCCAAGACCTGCCATGAAGTGTTGACCGAACTGGGCATCAAGGACGATCCGCTGCTCGACGTCGCGGTGGAGCTGGAGCGCATCGCGCTGCACGATGAATATTTCATCGAGAAGAAGCTCTATCCCAACATCGACTTCTACTCGGGCATCACCCTCAAGGCGATGGGCTTCCCGGTGTCGATGTTCACCGTGCTGTTCGCGGTGGCCCGCACCGTCGGCTGGATCGCCCAGTGGAAGGAAATGATCGAGGATCCGCATCAGAAGATCGGCCGTCCGCGTCAGCTCTACACTGGCGCCCCCGCCCGCGACTATGTGAAGATCGCGTCGCGCTGACATGCGCCTCGCCCTCATCGCGCTTGCCGCCCTCGGCCTGAATTTGGCCGGGGGCGGTCCCGTTTCCGCCCAGCAGCGGCAAAACCCGGTCGAGGAGAGCGGCGCGCTGGAGCGCGGCCCGGCGCCTTCCCCGGTCAACGACAAGGCTTTCGACTGCCCGGCTTTCAAGACGGTGATCGCCGCCGCGCCCGACGGATTTGCCAGTTTGCGCGGCGCCGCGAGCCGCGACGAGGAGACGGCGGCGGTCTATGCGGCGGCCCAGCCTTTGTTTGGCGCCTGTGAAATTCTCGACAAGAAGAAGGTCGGCGAAATTTCCTATTCCTGTCAGGCTTCGAGCCTCGATCTCGCCGACATCAAGGCGACCGTGGACTCCTGCCTGGGCGAGGCCATGCAGGCCTATGCCAGCAACGAGAACCCCAATACGCCCTATCTGCGCTACAATGTTCCGGTCGCCGGACGTCTGGCGCGGGTGATCGTGTTGAAAACCTTCGGCAAGGTGACCCTGGCGGTGTTCAACCCGCGCTGAAAGCGCCCGGCGGGCCAGGCCGCCGGCGCGAGACGATCCGGCGCCTGCCGCCGAAACCGCGCCCTTCCCCATCGACGCCGCGCGGCGCTTTGGTTATAAGCGCGGACGCGCCTTTGCGCGCGGATTCGCCCAAATTCTCAGCCCGAGGCCCGAATGCCGTCCTATCTCGACCTTATCGTCCTGGCCGTCATCGTGGTTTCGGCGCTGCTGGCCATGCTGCGCGGCTTTACCCGCGAGGTCATGGCCATTGTGTCCTGGGGCCTGGCGGCTGGGGCGGCCGTGGCGCTTTACGGCAAGGTCGTTCCGTTCCTGGCCGACGCCAATTCGGCGGTGTTCGTTTCCAAGGAGACGCTGCGGCCCTATATCGCCGGCGCGGCGGTGTTCTTCGTCGTGCTCATCCTGGTGTCCATCGTCACCATCCGCATTTCCGACGCCATTCTCAATTCCAAGATCGGCGCGCTCGACCGCTCGCTCGGCTTCCTGTTCGGCCTGGCGCGCGGCCTGCTGCTTTGCGCCATCGCCTTCATCTTCCTCAACTGGCTGGCGCCCGACGCGCTGGAGAGCGCGAACTCGGCCTCGGGCGCGCGAAAGGACTGGCTGGCGCATTCCAAGAGCCTGCCGCTGCTGAAAACCACCGGCGACGCGCTGCTCAACCTGCTGCCCGACGACCCCGAAGGCTTGATCGGCCGCTTCAAGAAGATCAAGCCCGCGGCCGGGCCGGCGGAAGAGGCGCCCGCGGATACGGATTCCGACTCCAAGGCGGCCCCGCCGACGCCGTCTCCCGCCGCGCCGTCCAAACCGGCGCCCGCCGCGCCGTCCAAGCCGGCGCCCGCAAAACCCGCGGCCAAACCGGGGGCGGGCAAGGCGGAAAACAACTCGGACAAGCAGAAGCTGGACTCGCTGATGGGCGGCGCGCATTGACCGACAATCGCCAGTGAATTGACGCGCGGGCGTTTTCTTCATCCATCTGGGGATGAATTTTTTGTGACCCCTTCCTATTTGCGCGATTGCGGTCTATTCAGCTTGCCAACTCAACCGGGCTCGTTTCGAACCCATTTCGCGCGCCGTTGGGCCCGGCGCGCGCATCGGGAGTTCCGCCATGCGTGAATCCTCTGAGCTTGATTCGTTTTCCGGGGGCGACGCCGCATTCGATCCTTACGCCGACCGGTTGCGCGAGGAATGCGGCGTTTTCGGCATTTTCGGCCATCCGGAAGCCGCCGCCGTCACCGCTCTGGGGCTTCATGCGCTCCAGCATCGCGGCCAGGAGGCGGCGGGCATCGTCTCCTATGACGGCCAGCGCTTCAATTCCGAACGGCGCATGGGCATGGTCGGCGACGCCTTTTCCAAGGCCTCGACCATCCAGCGCCTGCCCGGCGACCGCGCCATCGGCCATGTGCGCTATTCCACCACCGGCGAAACCATATTGCGCAATGTCCAGCCGCTGTTCGCCGAGCTGGATTCCGGCGGCTTCGCCGTGGCGCATAATGGCAATCTGACCAACGCCCTGACCATTCGCCGCGAGCTGATCCGCTCCGGGGCGATCTATCAATCCACCTCCGACACCGAAGTGGTGCTGCATCTGGTGGCGCGCAGCCGCAAGCATTCCAGCACCGAGCGCTTCATCGAGGCGCTGCGCCAGATCGAGGGCGCCTATGCCTTCGTCGCCATGAGCAACCGGCGCATGATGGGCGCCCGCGATCCGCTCGGCATCCGCCCGCTGGTGCTCGGCCAGCTCGACGGCCATTATATTCTGGCCTCCGAAACCTGCGCGCTCGACATTATCGGCGCGAGTTTCGTTCGCGACGTCGAAAATGGCGAGATCGTCGTCATCACCGAAGACGGCGTCGAGAGCATCAAACCCTTCCCGCCCCAGCCGGCGCGGCCCTGCATCTTCGAATATATCTACTTCGCCCGGCCCGATTCCGTGGTCTATGGCCGCTCCGTCTACGATGTGCGCAAGGCCATGGGCGGGCAGCTCGCCCGGGAGACGCCGGTCGAAGCCGATGTCATCGTGCCCGTGCCGGATTCCGGCGTGCCCGCGGCGATCGGCTATTCCCAGGCCTCGGGCATTCCCTTCGAGCTCGGCATTATCCGCAACCATTATGTCGGGCGCACCTTCATTCAGCCGACCCAATCCATTCGCGAATTGGGCGTGCGCATGAAACATTCGGCCAATCGCGCCGTGGTCGAGGGCAAGCGCATCGTGCTGCTCGACAATTCCATCGTGCGCGGCACGACCTCGGTGAAAATCGTGCAGATGATGCGCGACGCCGGGGCGAAAGAGGTGCATTTCCGCATTTCCTCGCCGCCGATCACCCATCCCGACTATTATGGCATCGACACGCCGGTGCGGGAAAAGCTGCTCGCCGCCACCCATACGCTGGAGGAGATGCGCGCGCTGATCGGCGCGGATTCTCTCGCCTTCCTGTCGATCGACGGCATCTACAAGGCCATGGGCGTGGGCCCGCGCAATCCGCTGCGCCCGCAATTCACCGACCATTGCTTCACCGGCGACTATCCCACCAGCCTGACCGACCTCAAGGGCTCGGACATCAAGACGCAATTGTCGCTGCTGGCCGAAACCGGCTGAGTTTTTCCTGGAGTTTTCGATGTCTAGTTCCATGCCGCTCGCCGGCCGTCTCGCGGTGGTCACCGGCGCTTCCAGAGGCATTGGCCGAGCGGTGGCTCTTGAGCTGGCGCGGCGCGGCGCCCATGTGGTCGCGCTGGCGCGCACGCAAGGTGCGCTGGAGTCGCTCGACGACGAGATTCGCCAGCTGGGCGGCGAGGCGACGCTGGTTCCATGCGACCTCAAGGATTTCGCCGCGCTCGACCGGCTCGGCGGCGCCTTGCATGAGCGCTGGGGCAAACTCGACATTTTGGTGGGCAATGCCGGCATTCTCGGGCCGCTGACGCCCATCGCCCATTGCGACCCGGAAAAATGGGAGCAGGTGTTCGCCATCAACGTCGCCGCCAACCAGCGGTTGCTGCGCTCGCTCGACCCGCTGCTGCGGGCGTCGGACGCGGGACGCGCGGTGTTCGTCTCCTCCAGCGTCGCCCAGCGCGTGCGCGCCTTCTGGGGCCCCTACGCCGCCTCCAAGGCCGCGCTCGAGGTTTTGGTGCGCGCCTATGCGGCGGAGACCGAGAATGTTTCGGCGGTCAAAGCCATGCTGGTCAACCCGGGGCCGCTCCGGACCAAAATGCGCGCCTCGGCCATGCCCGGCGAAGACCCGTTGAGCCTGCGCACGCCGGAGGATTTCGCGCCGAAACTCGCCGATCTCTGCGCGCCCGGCTGGAGCGAGACCGGCAAGATCTACGATTTTCCGCAGGACCGGGTGCTGAGTTTCCAGCCGCCGGCGTGACACCCATGGAACTTTCGCCCGCCCCCGCCTTGCTCGATGACTTGCTGGAGGCGGAGCGGGAAAATCTCGGCCGCGACTTTGACGCCTATCGCCATCATTGCCACCGGGTTTTCCTTTTTGCGCGCGCGCTTGGCGCGGATGACGAGGAAAAACTCGCGGCGACCTGCGCCTTTCACGATCTGGCGATTTGGAGCGACCGCACCTTCGACTATCTGCCGGGCTCGCGACGGCGCGCCGCCGAATGGATCGCCGCCAGCAACCGCGCCGGCTGGGCCGAAGAGGTCGACCGACGCCGCCATCGCTCAGCATCACAAGCTCACCCCCTGCCCGCCGGGACTGGATTTCGCCGAAAGTTTTCGACGCGCGGACTGGGCCGACCTCAGCTTCGGCCTGATCGCGCCGGGCCTTTCGCACGCCGATATCCGCGCGGCCTACCGGCTATTCCCCGGCGCCGGATTCCATCGCCGGCTGGTCGTGATGACGCTGGCCTGGCTCCCCGGTCATTGGCGCAAGCCGCTGCCCATGTTCAAGTGGTGACGATTTTTTTGGCGAAAGCCGGGGCGCAACGAAAAGCCTATTTCGGCGTCAGCCAGTTGCGGTATTCGACGGCGAAGGCGTGCGACATTTCCCGCGTCTTCTTCTCGGAGGGGTCGGAGGAACTCGGCCGCCTGAAAGGCGAGACCGATGATGCCGCTTGGGCGATAGACCGCGCTTGAAATCTTCCCCGGCGGAATCGAATTGAGAATTTCGCCGGTTTTGGCGTCGACGAGATCGACGCCCGCCGAAAGTTCCAGCCCGCCATTGACGACCACTGTCTGCACCGGACCGGGAATATTGAAATATTTGACATGGACCCGCGCGGTGACCGGTCGCGACCCCGCGAGTTTCGGGCCGACCGTCGCAATGAATTCCTCGGGCAGGACGCGGCCGATCTGCGCCCGCTCGGATTCGGCGACCTGTTCCTTCGATCCGCCGCGCGCAACGACCTCATCCTCGACCGCCGAGATGTGAATGCGGGCGTCGGGCGCAAAATCAACGGTCGCGGCGGTCAATTTCAACGTTTGCTGCGACTCCAGCGATAATTTGGGCGCATCGTCCGAGACGCAGCCCGCGAGCGCGGCAAACAGCATGCCCCCTGCAATCCGACCGAAGGGCATGCGACGGATCAACGACCAATTCATCGAAAACATTGCGAAACGCCTCGAAAAACAATTTCCGGAAATACCCAGGGCGGCATCAAGGGAAAACCGATTAACGCAAAGAGACGCGACGCGCAACACGCGGCCCGGCCGCCCAGCCGGTCATCAGCCCAACATTTTCGTGGCGAAAGCCGGGGCGATTCTGCGGTGGAAGGGCAGGATCGCCGCCAGATAAAGCCGGCCAAAGAGATTATGGCGGCGGACCAACGTGGTCAGCCTCGCCCTGCCCTGCGCGACGCCAACGACAATGCGGAAATCGAGATGCCTGTCGTCGAAGCCGAGCACGACTTCATCGGGCGTTTCGGAAATGACCGGAAAACCGGTCGAAGGGGCCGGCTTCAAGCCGACCAGGCCGACGAGGACATCGCGCGTCTCCATCAAGGCCTTCGCCCAGCGCGGGCCATTGGCGAAGGCGCGGCGCACGGCTTCCGGCGCGTCCAGACCCTCGGGAACGGCGATTTCATAGCAATCGGCGAAATCGCAGCCGGGCAGCCGCGCCAGGCACTCCTGCGGCGGCGCGACCGCGTGGACGCGCCGCTCTGTTGAAGCGCCGGTAAATTCAACCATGACGAAAACCTCGTTCCAGGCAAGAGAAGCTTTACCCTAGAACGCTTTTGCGCCGGCGCCGAGCGCGATCCTCTGCACACGTCAAGGTTGTATTAAGGCGCGGCGCACAAATTTGGCGATGCTGGCATCAGGCCAGCCCGGCGTCAGCGCGCCGGAACGGCGCCCAAAAGGCCGAAACCGCCATCAAGGCGGGGACACGCTGACACGGAATCGGCCCAATGCGGACCGAACGGACTGACGGCAAGGATCGACGCGACCGCCGGGCGCCGCCGGGGCGGCGCGCGCCGGCCTTGATTGCGGTCGTGCTGCTCGGCCTGGTCTCCGGCCTGTTCGCCTATCGGACCGGCGAGAGCGCCGAAAACGCCCGCATACAGGCGGCGTTCGAGCGCGTCGCCGGCGAACGCATCGCCGCCGTCGAGGCGCGGCTGCTGGCCACCATCGGCTCGCTGCACTCGCTCGCCTCCTTCTTCAATGCGATCAACGAGCCCACCGCCGAAAAATTTCAGCGTTTCGTCCGGCCGCTGCTCGACGCCTATCCCGGCGTTCAGGCTTTTGAGTGGGTCCCGGCGGTGGAGGCCAAGAATCGCGCCCAGGTCGAGGCGGAAGCCGCGCGCCGCTTCCCCGGCTTCGCCATTCGCCAGCGCGACGCCAGGGGCGCCATGGTCGCGGCGCCGGCCCGCGACCTCTATTTTCCCGTCGCCATGGTCGAGCCGGTGCATGGCAATGAAAAAGCCGTCGGCTTCGACCTCTATTCCAACCCGGCCCGCCGCGCGGCCATCGACGCGGCGATCGAGACCCGGGAGCCCCAGGCGACGGCGCGGATCACGCTGGTGCAGGAAACCGGCGACCAATTCGGCTTTCTGGTGTTCTTTCCGGTCGTCGACGCCGGCGAAAAATTGCGCGGCCTGGTGCTCGGCGTGTTCAGGGTCGGCGATGTCGTCGCCCGCGCCGCCCTGGCCCAGGGCGAAGACGGCGACTTGACCCTGACGATCCGCGATCTCGCCGCCGATGCGAAGCAAGCCCAGATGTATCCGTCCGGCGCGGCGGGCCAGGGACGTCCCGCCACCGCCATCGCCACGGCGCGCACACTGCAGATCGGCGGGCGGCCCTGGAGGGTCGAGGCCGTGGCCACCCCCGCCTTCGTCCAGCGCGCCGGCGGCTGGCTGCCCCAGGCCCTGATGGTCGCCTGGCTGTTCCTGTTCGGCAATATCGCCTGGCTGGTCGACCGCCGCTACGCCGTCGAAGCCGAAGTGGTCGCCCGCACCGCCGAAATGCGCCAGGCCCGCGACGAGGCGCGCGACGCCAATCGCGCCAAATCCGATTTCCTGGCGACCATGAGCCATGAGATTCGCACGCCGCTCAATGGCGTCGTGGCGCTGGCCGACCATCTGCTGGATCAGGACATGCCTGAAGAATTTCGCGACTCCATGAAGATCATCGCGCGCTCCGGCGACCATTTGCTGCATGTCATCAATGACATTCTCGACTATTCCAAGCTCGAGGCGCGCAAGCTGGAGATCGAAACCCGGCCCTTCGCGCTGAAAAAGGTCTTGAGCGGCCCCGTGGCCCTGTTCGCGCCGCAGGCGCAAGCCAAGGGCGTGGCGCTGGAGTTGCGGCTCGCGCCGGGACTGCCGGACCAGGCGCTCGGCGATCCCGCCCGTCTCGGCCAGATTTTGCTCAATCTGATCGCCAATGCGGTCAAATTCACCGATCGGGGGCGCATCGAGGTCGATGTCGCCGCCGAGGCGCCGGAGTCCGACGGGCGGCGGTCCTTCACTTTCACCATTCGCGACACGGGGGCGGGCATGAGCGAGGAAACACGCGCACAATTGTTCACCGAATTCTGGCAGGCCGACACCTCCATCTCCCGGCGCTTCGGCGGCACCGGGCTTGGGCTGGCCATTTCGAAACGGCTGGCCGAGCAGATGGGCGGTTCGATTTCCGTGGTCAGCGCCGAAGGCCTGGGCAGCGCTTTCACCTTGCGCCTGCCGATGGAGGCGTCGGAGTTCCCGCAAGAGACGGTGGAAGAGCCGGAAAGCCTGCCGCCGCCGGTGCGCCTGGAAATTCCCGCGCCGGCGCCCGATACGGCGGCGACCCAGGATTTCGCCGGGCGCTCGATCCTGATCGCCGAGGACAATCCGACCAACCGCGCCATAGCCCAGACCATTCTGGCGCGCACCGGGGCGCGGATCGTCGAGGCCCATGACGGCGCCGAGGCCCTGACCGCCGCGTCGCGCGAAGTGTTCGACCTCATCCTGATGGATGTGCATATGCCCATCATGACCGGTCTCGAGGCGACCCGCGCCATTCGCGCCCTGCCCCCGCCCTATGGCAAGGCGCCGATCGTGGCGCTGACCGCCAGCGCCTTCCAGGACGACCGCGACCAATGCCGCGCCGCCGGCATGGACGATTTTCTCGCCAAGCCCTATCGCGGCGGGCCCTTGCGCGAAATCGCCGCCAAGGCGATGAGCGCCAGGGCCCCGGCCCCGCCGGCGAGCCCCAGGCTCGGCGCCGCGACCGCGCCGCATCACGACGATCCCGCTTTCGAATATGAATCCTTCGCGCTGCTCGGCGCCGAAGTCGGGGCCGAGGACGCCCGCCTGCTGCTGCGCGATTTCATGGAAAACGCCTCGGCGCGGCTGGACCTGCTCGAAGGCGCGGGCGGCGGCAGCGCTTTGGAGGCCGTGGGCCGGGAGGCCCATGCGCTGAAAAGCTCCGCCGCCATGATGGGCCTCGCCCGGCTCGCCGCCATCGCCCGCGAGCTGGAGGCCGCGGCCCTGCGCGCCGACGCCGTCGACGCCGAAGATCTCAAAACCGCCGCGCGCGCCGCCTTTGACGACGCCCGCCCCTTTGTCGCCGAAATCCTCTCGGCCGCTTGAACTTCAGGACCGCCGCAATGACCGATTTTTCTCCCCTGGACCATTCCGATTCCCTCGCCCGGCTGAAACCGGCGGTCACCCGGCTGCTGGTGGTGGACGACGATCCGATCCAGCGCCGGGTGATCGGCCGGCTGGCGGGTCAGGCCGGCCATGAGGTGGTCGAGGCCGCCACCGTTTCGACCGTGGAGCATTTGCTGGAATCGCAGAAATTCGACTGCGTCACCGTCGATCTCGGCCTGAGCGACGGCAATGGCGCGGATGTGCTCCATATTGTCGCGGAGAAATGCCCGGCGGCGCGGATCATGCTGGTCACCGGGGCGAGCGGCCCGCCCGTCGAGGCGACACGCAAGGTCGCCGAAGCCAATGGCCTGTACATCCACGATGTCTTCCTCAAGCCGCTCGATCTCGCGGCCCTGCGCGCCTCCTTCGTGCGGGCGCGCGAGGATTTGTGGTTCAAGGGCCAGGCGGCCTGAGGCGCGGGGCGCTCAGCGCGCCGCGAGCCTGGCCGCCCTTAACGTGTTGGACATCAGCAGCGCGATGGTCATGGGGCCGACGCCGCCGGGAACCGGGGTGATGGCGCCGGCGACATCGAGCGCCTCGGCCAGCGCCACATCGCCCACCAGCCTGGTTTTCGGCTGACCCGCCGCGTTGACGCCCTCGGCGGGGATGCGGTTGATGCCGACGTCGATCACCAGGGCGCCCGGCTTGATCCAGTCGCCCCGGATCATTTCGGGGCGGCCCACGGCGGCGACGAGAATATCGGCGCGGCGCGCCACCGCCGGCAGGTCTTTGGTGCGCGAATGAGCGATGGTGACGGTGGCGTTTTTGGCCAGCAGCAATTGCGCCATGGGCTTGCCGACAATGTTGGAGCGCCCGACGATCACCGCTTCCGCGCCGGAAATGTCGCGGCCCAGCGCTTTCGCGGCCTCCTCGATCAGCAGCATGGCGCCGGCCGGCGTGCAGGGCACCAGAGCGCGCTCGGTCAGTCCGGTGGCGAGCAGGCCGACATTGACGGGGTGAAAGCCGTCCACGTCCTTTTCGGGGGCGATGGTCTCCAGAACCTTTGTCGAGTTTATGCCCTGGGGCAGCGGCAATTGTACGAGAATGCCGTGAATGGCGGGATCGGCGTTGAGCTGGCGCACCAGCCCGATCAGCTCGGCCTCGCCGGTGGTCGGCGGCAGGTCGTGCTGGAGCGAGTGGAAGCCGCAGTCATGCGCCGCCCTGCCCTTGGATTTGACATAGACCTGGCTCGCCGGGTCCGATCCGACCAGGATCACCGCCAGTCCCGGCTTTTGCTTGAGCATCGCCGCTTCCGCGGCGACGCGGGCGAGGACTTTGGCCGAGGCCGCCTTGCCGTCGATCAGCAGCGCCTTTTTGCCGGAGGCTTTGACGATCTCGCTCATGAACCAACTCCTCAGGATAATGTGTCGGCGCGGCGCAATTCCGGGAATTTGATCGCCCAGACGGCCACGACAATTATGGCGGCGACGCCGCCGAACAAGGCGGCCCCCACCGCGCCAAGCAGGGCGGCGGCGACGCCGGATTCGAATTCGCCCAATTGGTTGGAGGCGCCGATGAACAGGAAGTTCACCGAGGACACCCGGCCGCGCATCTCATTGGGCGTGGCGATCTGCACCAGGGTCTGGCGCACCACCATGCTGACCACGTCGAAAGCGCCCAAGGCCGCCATGGCCGCCATGGACAGCAGGAAATTTTGCGACAGGGCGAAAACCACGGTCGCCAGCCCGTAAGCGGCGACGGCGGCGAACATTTTGGCGCCGACGCGGCGGCGCAGGGGATAGACCGAAAGCAGCATGCCGACGCCTATGGCGCCCAGCGCCGGCGCGGCGCGCAAAAACCCAAGTCCCTGCGGCCCGACATGGAGAATGTCCCGGCAGTAGATCGGCAGCAGCGCCGTGGCGCCGCCAAACAGCACCGCGAACAGATCGAGCGAGATCGAGCCGAGCAGCACCTTGTTCGACCAGATATAGCTTAAACCCGCCAAAGCGTTTTTCTCGTCCTCCGGCGCCATGTCGCGCTCGGCTGCCGATGGCGGGCGGGGAATGGCCAGCACCAACGGCGCCGCGGCGAGCGCAAGGCCGGCGCAGAGCAGGAAGATTTTTTCGCCCAGGACGGCATACAGCAAGCCGCCCAGCGCCGGGCCGGCGATGGTCGCCGCCTGAAACACCGTGGCCGACAGCGCCACAGCGCTGGAAAAATGCGCGCGGTCGACGATTTCCGCCAGCAGCGAACTGTTGGCCGGGCCGGAAAAGGCCCGCGCCGAGCCCAAGGCGAACAGGGCCGGATAGATCATCCAGATCGGCGCATGGAAAAAGGCGACCAGGAACAGAGAAAAAGAGGCGCAGGCCTGCCCCGTGGCGGCGAGTGCGGAAATGATCCGCCGGTCGAAGCGATCCGCCGCCGGACCGCTCCAGCGCAGCAGCAGCACCAGCGGCGCGAATTGCGCCAGGCCGACGAAGCCGAGGCTGAGGGCGCTGCCGGTCGCGGCATAGACATGCCAGCCCATGGCGACGTCGAGCATTTGCGCGGCAAAGGCGGTCACGCCCCGCGTCAGCAGGAACAGGACGACATTGCGCCCTGGGGAGAATTTGAGGCCCATCGGGGCTTCCTACAGAGATTCAGCCTGACAGCCAAGAAAATGTCGCCCCATGAAGCGCCTTTTCGCCTGGCGCCAGCAGACGCATGGAGGGTTTTTCGGAAATATCGCCATCGAAACCGACGGGATCGCCATGGCCGGTCCAGGCTTCCAGGCAGAGGAACTTCTCGCCCGGCATTGTCCAGAGGGCGATATGCGGGAAATTGTCCAGCTCCATCCGCAGGCATCTGGCGCTGGCGCGATAGTCCAGGCCCCGGCTGTTGGCGTCAAGGAAGCACAGGGCCTCCGTGAACAGCGCCGGATCGAGCGGCAGACGGCGGCCTTCAAGGGGAAGGACGCGCTTTTCCGGCGAGAACAGCCCGCCCGGCGCGATGACCGGAACCTCGGCGTTTTCGGGCGCGTCGAACAGGATTTCATGCGGACCCCGCGCGCCCGGCAGCGGCCAGCGAAAGCCGGGATGCAGGCCCAGCGCATAGGGCATGGGGCCGCTTCCCTCATTTATCACATTAAGTTTCATCTTCAATATATTGTCTTGCAGCGAATATATGACTTCAAAACGGAATCCAAAGGGGTAGAGCGCGCGGGTCGCCTCATTGGCGCGCAAAGTGAGCCAGGCCGCGCTTTGGCTTTGCGCGATCACGACGAAATCCTGGCTGCGGGCGAAGCCATGCAGGCCCAGCGGGTATTTCCGCCCTTCGACGCTTATGCCGTCGCGGGTCCAGCCGACGACGGGGAACAGCAGCGGCGCCGAGTCCGGCCAGCTCTTGGCGTCACCGGGCCAGAGCAGATCGTCGCCGCCGACGCGCCAGCTTTTCAGCTCGGCGCCGCGCAGGGCGATTTCCGCGCGCGACTGGCCTGAGGCGAGGACGATGGTCGCGCTCATCGCGCCGCCCCCCGATTGGTGCGGCGCGCAAGGACGCGCGTCATGCACGGCCTTGCGCCGGGCATCCACGCCGAGACCTTGCTCCCGCCGCGCGGAACTGGACCAATCCGGAAGCCATTTTTGAAACGCCCAGCCCTCCAGGCCGGCGTGGAGGGCCGGGACGACGCCCGGCCATGACGGGGACGGATCGTTGGGACGAATGACAATTCAACCTGCCCGCCCCGATTGGTGCGGCGGCGAAATTGCTTTAGCTTGGGGCGAAATCTGGAGTTCGGCATGAGCGAGTCCCCGCCGCGAAAGGCGATTTGGATGATCGGCGTCAACAAATGGTACGGCGCCTATCATGCGTTGCGCGACATAGATCTTGATGTGGCGCCCGGCGAAAGGCTGGTGCTGTGCGGCCCTTCCGGCTCGGGCAAATCGACGCTGATCCGCTGCATCAACCGGCTGGAGAGCCATCAGGCCGGGCAAATCCTCGTCGATGGCGTGGAATTGACCGACGACGCCAGGGCGATTGAGGGCGTGCGCCGCGAGGTCGGCATGGTCTTCCAGCAGTTCAACCTGTTTCCCCATCTGACCGTGCTGGAAAATTGCATGCTGGCGCCTGTCGAGGCGCGCAAGACGCCCAAAGCCGAGGCGCGCGATCTCGCCCTGTCCTATCTGGAGCGGGTGCGCATCGCCGCCCAGGCCGATAAATATCCCAGCCAGCTCTCAGGCGGCCAGCAGCAGCGGGTCGCCATAGCCCGGGCGCTGTGCATGAGGCCGAAGATCATGCTGTTCGACGAGCCGACCTCCGCGCTCGACCCTGAAATGGTGCAGGAAGTGCTGGATTGCATGGTCGAACTGGCCGGCGACGGCATGACCATGCTGGCGGTGACCCATGAAATGGGTTTTGCGCGCGAGGTCGCCGACCGCGTGGTTTTCCTCGATCAGGGCCAGATCGTCGAAATCGCCCCGCCCCAAGAGTTTTTTGGCGCGCCGAAACATGAGCGCGCCAAGGCGTTCTTGCAGCGGATTCTGCATTGAGGGGGAGCGGGTGGAGAAAATCCGGCATTTGATGCTGACAGCGAAGGACGCAAAACGGCGGATAACAGACGAGCGAAAGAGTTGAGGGTTAACGGTAAGGAGGCGCCAATTCCAGAAGTTGGCGCCGTATTCCGACGTTCCGTCAAGAATATATTTTAAATCAGGACCATGGAGCCCATTGCATGAGCCGATATTTTTGCATGAGCCGATATTTTTGAAAGCGCTCCAAAATGGAGTGGCGGGCATGCTTCACGGCCGAATTCATTAGAATTTGAGGATGCATCCTTCCTCAAGCCAGCTTAGCCCAAATAAGCCGGGGTGCCATTGTATCGTATCGGAACTTGACCCGATAGAAACTTTTCTTAGTTGCGGGCCTGTCAAAGGACAGCTTTTTGTCCCGCTATTTATCGGTGAGCGATATGCTTCGGGCACAATAGCAATGGCGCAAGCCACCCCCCATTGATTTTTCAGGCAGCGGCCAATCCTGTGGATTGGTGTCTCAATCGAGACCGCTCGTGACCGATCACCAACAATATTCATTGCTAAAACAGAAACTGCAATTAAGATAAATACAAACGCCTCATTTGCAACGAGTTTTATTATTTTATGATTGTCTGTAGCCACGCGGGTGCGTAAATAAAAAATTAACATCATAAATATTACGCAAAATGTCATTGCGGAAAAATAAACTAATGCGGCATATCCAACGTACAATAGTAAATATAAATATCCAATTCCGGCCGCAATAAAGAATAAAAACATTTGTGCTGCGGCAACTATTTCTAATAGTCCTCGCGAGGGGCGGGAGACGCGCCCGTCCTCATTGGCGATTGAGAGGAAGGGCGCATCTGGCGTCTCGGCAAGCTCGCCCTTATCGATCCTCGGGTTCCTTCGGCCAAACTCTTTCATGACCACCAAAGCCGCTCCCGTTCAGAATTATTGGATAAAATTTCTGTTATTCGATTTATATCGTTTTATACAGGCGTCGCAACAGCGTTAAGGGGACGTCTCGATATAGGTTTGCATAGATATATTAAGCGTTCACAAATCCAATTTCTGACGAAATAAGCACCGGGTCGTTTCGCTATCCGAACGTCCGGTAAGTGGGTGGTAGCCGCCGGCGTGGACTTTATGTTGTATTACCGCTTCGAGCCGAGCGCGGTCATCGCATGAGGCCGCCCAGCCTGTGATTTGCGTCTAGCCCTCCGCCTCCTCGGTCAGGTGAATCCGGCGGTAGTCGATCTCCGGCGGCCCTTGTTCCTCGCCGGGCGTCAAAATATCGGCGAAGACATGGCCGATGCGCAGGTCGGACCAGCTATAGCCGTGGCGGACATTGAGTTTTTGCCCGGAGACATCGTCGAGGCCGTCGAAAATCACCAGAAAGCGCGCCTCCATCGCCTCCAGATCCTCGACGCTCAGCCCATTGAGCGGGCTGGCCTCGTCGACCTCATGGAACAGGGTCCAGGACAAAGCGAAAATCGGATTGCGCTTCTGCACCAGCGGCAATGGGCGGAAGCGCACGAAACGCCGGCCTTCCGCCGTCTGTTCGGCGAACAGGAACCAGATTTCCGCCTGCGCCTCGCTGACCGCGCTGTAGCGGGCGTTGGCGAGCCGCGCCATCAGCATGGTCCTACCGTCATGCGCGCCGAGCGTCAGGCTGTCGGCGAAGATGACCCGGGCGCGGGGCCGGGAAAAACGGGCGAAGATCAGGCCGGTGAACACCGCCAGCGTCGACAGGCCGAGAAAAATTTCCAGGGTGACCACGACATGGGCGTAGGCGTCGCCGGGGTGCATGTCGCCATAGCCGACGGTGGCCAGGGTCTCCACGGAAAAGAAGAATTTATCGAGGAAGGCGCCGGGCCGGGCGTTGGCGATGCAATCGCCGCCAAGCTGGAACAGGCTGGCGAACACCAGATCTATTGTGAGGAAATAGACGGCGAAACCGGCGAAGAACACCGGCCAGCTGACGCGCATGGAATTGTGGAAGAGATCGCCGAACAGGGTCGGCTTCAAGCCGCGCGCCAGAAACTCGCGGTCGCCGATGCGGATTTTCTTCGCTCTGTCCTGAGGATTGAGGATCATGCCCTGCCCAAGCGCCACGCCGCCCGCAGCCAGCGATAGCAGTCCGCGACCGGAGCGTCAAAACCGTCGGGACCGGCGAAACCGCGCCTCAAACGGTCGCGATTTCCTCCACAACCGCCGCCGCCGCCGCGTCGCTCGGCGCCTGTCCTCCCGGCAGCAGCATTTTGCCGGCCAGTTGGGCCAGGGCTTCGAGCTGCTTGCGCCGCGCCGGGCCGTCGTCGAGCAGCGCCGCCACCGCCTCGGCCAAAGGCGCGCCCTCGGCCTGGTCCTGCAAATATTCGGGAAAGGCGTTTTCGCCCAGGATGAGATTGGGCAGGACGATGGTCGGAACCTGGATCAACCGCCGGGCGATGAATTCCTCCAGTTTCGGCACCTTATAGGCGACCACCGTGGGCACGCCGGACAGCGCCAGCTCCAGCGTCACCGTGCCCGAGGCCGCCAGCGCCGCCCGCGCGGAGCGGAAGGCGGCGAATTTCTCGGCTTCGCCGACGACAATGCGCGGCTTGACCGGCCAGGCCTCGATCTCCGCGCGCAAAATCGCCTCGACCGGCCCCGCCGCCGGCAGGACGAACTCCAGTTCGGGATGCGCCGCCTTGAGGCGAACCAAAGCGTCGCGAAAAACCGGCCCCATGCGCGCCACGACCGAGCGCCGCGAGCCCGGCAGCACCAGCACCGGACCTTTCGCGCGCATAGTCTCCTCGCCGTGGAGTTCGGCATAACGCTCGATCAGGGGATGGCCGACATAGAGGCAGCGGGGCCCGCCCAGCCTTTGATGCGCCTCCGGCTCGAAGGGCAGCAGCGCCAGCACCAGATCGATGATCTCTTTCATCTTTCTGGCGCGGCCGGGACGCCAGGCCCAGACGGTGGGGCTGACATAATCGACCACCTTGAGGCCGGGCAGCGCCTGGCGCGCCTTTCTGGCGACGCGATGGGTGAAATCCGGGCTGTCGATCAGCAGGAGCACATCCGGCCTATGCGCCACCACCGCCCGCGCGGTCTCGTCGATGCGGCGCAGCAGCAGCGGCAGCCGCGCCAGCACCGGCAGAATGCCCATGACGGAAATATCGGCGAGCGGGAACAGGCTGACAAAGCCCTCGCGCGCCATGGCCTCGCCGCCGACGCCGAAAAATTCGGCTTTTGCGTCGCGCCGTTTCAGAGCCGCCAAAAATTTGGCGCCGAGATTGTCGCCCGAGGGCTCGCCGGTGACGATGAAATATTTCATGCGGCCTCCCAGGCGAAACCGTGGAGAAACAGCCCTGCCCGCCCCGCCTGCTCGGCCAGCGCGGCGCGGTCGAGCATCAGCACGCCGCCCGCCGCCAGGGCTATGCCACGCAAGCCGGCCTTGGCGGCGCCGGCGATGGTGTCGGGGCCTATGGCGGGGAGATCGACCCTTAAATCCTGGCCGCGCTTGGGGGCCTTGACCAGCAGGCCCGCCGGGCTTTTGGCCCGCCAGCGGCCGATTTCGCGCAACTGCGCGACGCGGGCGAGCAGCGCGTCGGTGCCCTCCACCGCCTCGACCGCGATCACCCGGCGATTGGCGACCACAACCGCCTGGCCGCAATCATAGGCCGAGAGATCGGCGAGGAATTTCTGGGCGAAGGCGAGATCCTCGGCCAGATCGGCGGGGAAAGCCGCGCGGCTCATGTCGCCCGGCGCGGCCAGCAGTTCCGGCGCGAAAGCATCGACGCCGACCACACGCAACCCCTCGGCCTCGAACAGTTTGATGACGCCCTTGAGCGCATGATCGTCGCCGCCCGCCAGAAACCTGACGATTTCGGGAATGCGCTTGACCCCGCCCCAGTCCAGCCGCAGATCGGAAAATTCCGGGCGCTTGAGCCCGCCGATGAAACAGACACTTTCGATGTTGCGCCGGGAAATTTCGTCGAAGGCGCGGCCCAATTGGCCAATGCCCAGCCAGACATGGGGAAATTGCTCGATCTCCGGCGAAGCCACGCCGCGCAAGCCGAGCAAAAACACCGGCTCGTCGCGTGCCAAAACCGCGCGGGCGGCGACCGGAGGGAAGGCGCCGCCGCCACAAATCAGCGCGACGCCGCCGCTCATAAATCCTTGCCGAATTGCGGCACGCAAATCTGCTTGTCGCCGCCTTCGCGGATGAAGGCGAGGATTTCCTCGACTTCCAGATTGCCCGCGAATTCCTCGGCGACGTCCTCGACGCGCTCTTTCAGCGTGCCCTCGGGCGCGAACAGGGCTCTGTAGGCGCGACGCAGCTCATGGATTTGCTCGCGGGTAAAATTGCGGCGCTTCAGCCCGATCAGATTGAGGCCGGTCAGAAAGCCGCGATTGCCGAAAGCCTGGCCGAAGGGGATCAAATCCGCGCCTATGCCGGTGAGGCCGCTGACGAAGGCGTGGGCGCCGACGCGGCAGAATTGCAGCACCGCCGAGCCCCCGCCGAAAATGACGAAATCGCCGGCGGTGACATGGCCGGCGATCATGACATTGTTGGAGAGGATGCAATCGCTGCCGATGAAACTGTCGTGGCCGACATGGGAATTGGCGAGAAAGGCGCAGCGGTCGCCGATCCGCGTCTCCATGCGGCCGCTGCCGGCCGTGCCCGGATTTATGGTGACGCCCTCGCGGATCAGACAATCCGCGCCGACGCTCAGGCTCGACTCCTCGCCGCGATATTTCAGATCCTGCGGCTCGTGGCCGATGGAGGCGAAGGGAAAGATGCGGGTGCGCGCGCCGATCCTGGTGCGCCCGGCCACGACCACGTGGGACTTCAGCTTGACCCCGTCGCCCAGCTCGACCTGCGGGCCGATGTGGCAGAACGGGCCGATTTCGACATCGGCGCCGAGCTTGGCGCCGTCCTCGACGACCGCCGTGGCGTGAATGGCCATGTTAATCTTTCTTTTCCGTGGGTTCGGAGATGATCATGGCGGAAATCTCGGCTTCCGCGACCAGCACGCCGTCCACCTTGGCCTCGCCCTTGTACCACCAGATATTGCGGCGCTGATTGACCTTGGTCATGTGGAATTCGACGCGGTCGCCCGGCACGACGGGCTTGCGGAACTTGGCCTTGTCTATGGTCATGAAATAGACCAGCGGCGGCTTTTCCCCGCCGAGACTGCCGTGGACGCAGAGCGCGCCCGCCGTCTGCGCCATGCCCTCGATCAGCAGCACGCCGGGGAACACCGGCTTTTCCGGGAAATGGCCGGTGAATTGCGGCTCGTTGATGGTGACATTCTTGATGCCTATGCCGAAGCCGTCGCCACGCACCTCGACAATGCGATCCACCAGCAAAAAGGGATAGCGATGCGGCAGCAATTGCATCAGGCGCTGAATGTCGATGGTTTCGAAAGTGACCGTCGTCATTTGAACCTTTTCCGTGTCCTTCAAAGAAGTTTCAGGCTTTAACGTCAGTTTTACGACATGACCAGCGCGAAATTATTTTTCCCCGCCGCGCTTCATCATCTTGTCGACCCAGGCGACGGAGCGCAGCCAGTCGCGGGCGTTGCGCGCCGGCGAGCCGCCCATTTTCGCCCCGGCGGGCACATCGGCCATCACCCCGGCCTGCGCGCCGATCTGCGCGCCCATGCCGATCTTCAAATGGCCGGTCAGACCCGCCTGCCCCGCGATCACCACGAAATCGGCGATTTCCGTCGAGCCGGAGATTCCGACCTGGCTGACGATGACGCAATGCCGGCCGATCGTCACATTATGGGCGATCTGCACGAGATTATCGATCTTGGTTCCCTCGCCAATGATCGTGTCGCGGTTGGCGCCGCGATCGATCGTGCTGTTGGCGCCGATTTCGACATTGTCCTGAATCACCACCCGGCCGATCTGCGGCACCTTGAGATGGCCGCGCGGGCTCATGGCGAAACCAAAACCGTCCTGGCCGATGCGCACGCCGGGATGAATAATGACCCGGTCGCCGATCAGCGCGGCGACCACGGTGGCGCCGGCGCCAATGGCGCTGTCGCGGCCGATGCGCACATCCGGCCCGATGACGGCATTGGGGCCGATCACCGCGCCGGCGCCGATTTCGGCGCGGGGCCCGATCACCGCGCCGGGATCGACGGTGACGTTCTCCTCCAGCCGCGCGGTCGGGTGGACATTGGCGCCGGGCGAGACGCCGGAGGCGTCAAACAGAGAGCCGGGCCGCGCGGCGCCGGGATAAAGCCGCGCCGTAACAAGGGCGCAGGCGCGATAGGGCTCGCGCGCCAGCAGCGGGATCACGCCCGCCGGCGTCTTGTCCGCGTAACGCTCGCCGATCAGCACGGCGGTGGCGCGGGTCGCCTGCAATTGGCCGACATATTTGGGATTGTCGAGAAAGGTCAGGTCGCCGGGCCGGGCCTGATCGAGCGGCGCGACATCGAGAATTTTCAGGCCGAGATCGGCGCCCTCGGGCGCCTTGGCCCCGGTCCATTCGACGATTTCCGCCAGGGTCGGCGTTTTTTCGCGCGCGAAAAAGGAGAGTTGATCCATTTGCATAGCCCTAAAGAAAAAGGCGCGGACCAAGCCGCGCCTTTTCGAAGGATGAAGCGGCGATCAGAAGGTCGTGCCGCCGGAGAAGCTGAACTGCTGCAATACGTCCGCGCTGTTCTTGGAGGTGGCGAAAGCATAGTTGAAGCGGATTGGCCCCATGGGCGAGGCCCAAATCAGACCCACGCCGACCGAGGAGCGAATCTGCCCGCCGTCGCCGCCGACAGTCATGCAAGAAGACTGGGTCGTCGGTTGAGGACTGCCGCCATTGACGGACCCCGTCGGCACCTTCGCCCCACCGGGACAGCCAATCGTACTTCCGGTGTAGGAACTGAAATTGGTCTGACCATGGTAGCCCAACACGGTGCCGGCGTCGGAGAACAGCGCCAGTTTCAGGCCGAGATCCTTGGGAATGCCCCAAATCGGCGACTGAATTTCCAGCGAGGCGCCATAATAATTGGTGCCGCCGAGGCCATTGCCGATGTCGGAGAAATATTGAGCGTTGGTGACGTCGCGCGGGCCGATGCCGCCCGGCGCGAAGCCGCGCACCAGCGTCGGTCCGAGGTTGAAATCGTCGATCACGCGCAGCTTGCCGTCGCCCCAGGCGGTGATATTGCCGCCCTGCGCGTGGAAGATGCCGACGACATTGTCGAGATAGAGTTCATGGAACAGGCGCACATCGCCAGTCGAGCGAATATATTTGGCGTCGCCGCCGAGACCGGCCAGATCCTCTTTCCACTCGGCGCGGATGCCCTGATGCGGATCGCGGAAATTGTCGAGATCGGTATAGGTCATGGTATAGCCGATCATCGACGTGACCCAGCCGCCCTGGGCCTGTTTCAGCGCCAGCGACGCCTCGCCATTGGTCAAGCACGTATATTGCGTGTTGCTCGCCGCGACACCCGCGATATAGTTGTTGCCCGGGTTAAAGAGCGAACTGTTGCCGCAATCGTTATAAGGCTGGTTGGAGTTGCTCGGGATTGTCAGCAGCGAATAGGTGCCGGTGTAGCGCGGCGCGAAGGTGATTTCGTCGGTGATCGGAATGCCCAGGCGCAAGGTGCCGCCGGAGACCCAATTGTTGTAATAGGCCCAGGGCGAAGCCTCGGACTGCTTGGTATAGGCGTCGATGCCGGCGGCGAGGCGCTGGTCGAGGAAGAAGGGCTCGGTATAATTGACTTCGACGCCCCTGGCGTATTGGCCATAGGTGACGGCGGTGCGGATATAGTCGCCGCGGCCCAACAGGTTGCTCTGCGACACCGAGACTTCGGCGAGCCAGCCCTGGACGGTCGAATAGCCGCCCGACACCGAGAAGGAACCGGTGCTCTGCTCTTCGAGATCGACGTCGACCACGACGCGGTCGGGCGTGGAGCCCGCCTGGTTGGTGATCTTGACCTTCTTGAAATAGCCGAGGCCGTTCAGGCGCTTCTCCGCCTTGTCGATCAGCGTCTTGTTATAGGCGTCGCCCTCGCCGATATCAAATTCGCGGCGCACCACATAATCGCGGGTGACGCCATTGCCGTGGATGTTGATGCGCTCGATATAGACGCGCGGGCCATCCTCGGCGACGAAGGCCAGATTGACGGTATGATTGGCCGGATCGCGGTCGCCGCGCGGACGGACCGTGGTGAAGGCGTAGCCGCGGCGGCCGACCTCGCGGGTCATGGCCTCGACGGTCTTGTCGACCTTGTCGCCATTATAGAGATCGCCGCTGTGAATGCGCAGCACCTTTTCCAGCGATTCGCTGCTGACGCTGCGCAAATGCGATTCCACCGTGACCGAACCGATCGTGTAGGGCTGGCCCTCCTCGACGGTGATGGTGACGATATAGCCGCCCTGCGCCGGATCGTAGACCGGGTCCACGCCGACAATATGGAAATCGGCGTAGCCGTTCTTCAGATAATAGCGGCGGATGCCTTCGGCGTCCTTGGCGATGCGGTCGGGGTCGTAGACGTCGGAGCTCTTGATCCACGAGAGATAGTTCATCTCCGTGGTTTCCATCATGCCGACCAGTTTCGAGGTCGAATAGGCGTTGTTGCCGACGAAGCGGATTTCCTTGACGCCGGTCTTTTCGCCTTCGACGACGTCATAGACCACGTCGACCGTGCCATTGGGCACGTTCACGGTGCGCACCGAGACCTTGGCGGCGTTGCGACCGGAGCGGCGATAGACGTCCTCGATGCGGCGCAGATCGGCCTGGGCGAGATCGGGATCGTAGCCGCCGCCCGAATGCAGCCGGATTTCCTTTTCCAGATCCTCGGATTTGACCTTGCTGTTGCCGGCGAAGACCACATGGTTGATCTGGGTCTTGATCTCGACGACGCGCACGACCAGCGTCCCGCCGGAGCGGCTGATCTTCACATCGGAGAAATTTCCGGTCTCGTAAAGCTTCTTGACGCCGTCATTGGCGTCGCGGCCGGAGAAATAGGAGCGGATCGTGTCGGCGTCGACGCGGTGATTGCCCTCGACCACCACTGTTTCCGCGCTTGCGGCGACGGGAAAAGCCAGTGCGCCGGCGACCAGGATGGCGGTCAAGGCGGAACGGCCCAAAAGAGCTTGGCGAAACTTCATAGATACCCGGCCCTATTACCAGACCGCCCCTTCTTGCGGGTTTCCCCGTTTGCCGGCGCGGCCGCCGGCGCATCGGCCGGCGTAAAAATCTCCGCCCGGTGGAATAACATGACCCCGCCTAGGCATCGCGACTCTGCTTCTACAAGGTTTACGCTTTCCTGCAAACGGCAAACCTCACGCCCTCGTTTTTTTTGCGGCGCCGTGGCCGAAGAGCCACGTTTTTCGGGGCTTTTAGCCTGGAAAACGCAATGCGATCCGCCGGAGCGACTCCGACGGATCGTTAAACAGGGTTAACCAGGGATTAAGTTAAGATTTCGTCAAGATTTAGCCAAGATTGAGCCATTGCCGGGTCAAACGGGCCAGATCGTTATAGGCGCCGATCAGGAACAGCGCCGCGACAAAGGCCAGGCCGACGCGGAAGCCCATCTCCTGGGCGCGGGCCGGCAGCGCCCGGCCGCGCAGGGCCTCTATGGCGAAATAGAGCAGATGGCCGCCATCGAGCAAGGGCACCGGCAGCAGGTTGAGCAGGCCGATGGAGATCGACAGGATCGCCGCCAGATTGATCAGCGGCCAGACTTCGGCCTTGGCCACTTCGCCCGACACCTGGGCGATGCCGATCACGCCCGACAATTGCTTGGGCGATTCCTGGCCGATGAACAGTCCGCCGAGATAGCCGCCGGTGCGCGCGATCACGTCCCAGGTCTCGACGCCCGCCTGATAGGCGGCGTCGGGCAGGCTGTAGCTGTGCTTGCTCCAGTCTTCCGCCGCGCCGCCCGAGGCGACGCCGAGCACGCCGACGCGCTCCTCGCCCAGCGGCGTCTTGATCGTCTTGCGCTCGGGCGTGGCGGTCAGCTCGACGGGCTTGCCGTCGCGCCGCACCGTGAATTTCAACGCCTGGTCGCCATGGGTGGAGACGATGCGCTGCATGTCCGCGAAGGATTTCGACCGCCGCGCCGTCGATCGACAGCACCAGATCGCCCTTCTGGAAGCCGGCGGCGGCGGCGCGCCCGCCCTCGACCACGGTATCGACGCGCGGCGTCAGAATGTCGCGGCCCTCGAAATAGAACAGGCCGGTGAAAATCGCCAGCGCCAGCAGGAAATTGGCGACCGGACCGGCGGCGACCGTCAGCGCGCGCTTCCACACCACCTGGCCCAGAAAGGTGACCGAGCGCTCCTCCTCCGACATGGTCTCGGCGCCGTCGAAATCCGGGGCGCTCGCGCCATTGGCGTCGCCGTGGAACTTGACATAGCCGCCGAGCGGCAGAGCGGCGAGCCGCCAGCGGGTGCCGTGGGAATCGGTGAAATGCGCCAGTTCCGGACCAAAGCCCAGCGAAAAGGCGTCAACCTGGATGCCGCACAGGCGGCCGACCAGGAAATGGCCGAATTCGTGGAAGAAGACCACGAGGCTGAGGACGAAGATGAAGGGCACGAGATAGGTTCCCAATGTCCAGAGCGAATGAATAAGCGGCATTGCGACTCTCCCCATCGCGCGACCGGAAGAGGTCCGCCGACACGCGAATGGTTACCAACTGCTTAACAATGCCGGATTGGACGCTACCGGCCAAGCCCTCTGACCCTGGTCAGGGACTTTTCTCGCACAATATGGTCAACGGCGAGCGCTTCCTCAATATCTTGCGGCGCGGCGGCGTTCCCGGAGCGCAGAAACTCCTCACAAACCGCTTCAACTTCACGTGCTATATCGTTGAAGGAAATTTGTTTATTCAGGAACGCGGCGACCATCACCTCATTGGCGGCGTTCAGGATCGTCGGCAGCGCGCCGCCGCCGCGCAGGGCGGCGAAGGCGACCCGCAGCGCGGGAAAACGGAGGAGATCGGGTTTTTCAAAGGTCAGGCTGCCCAGCGCGGCCAGGTCGAGGCGGCGCACTTTGGTGGCGACCCGCTCGGGAAAGGCCAGGCAATGGGCGATGGGGGCCTTCATGTCGGGATTGGCCATGCCGGCGGTCACGGCGCCGTCGGCGAAGGACACCATGCCATGGACGATGCTCTGCGGATGGACGAGCACGTCGAGCTTTTCGGCGGGAATGGCGAAAATATGCATGGCCTCGATCAGTTCGAGCCCCTTGTTCATCAGGCTGGCCGAGTCCACCGTGACTTTCGGCCCCATGGCCCAGTTGGGATGATTGAGCGCCTGTTCCGGCGTCGCCGCGGCGATTTGTTCGGCGCTCCAGGCGCGGAACGGGCCGCCCGAGGCGGTCAGCCACATGGTCTCGACATTTTCGATGGATTCGCCGCCGAGCGCCTGAAAAATGGCGTTATGCTCGGAATCCATCGGCAGGATTTTCACGCCCTTGCGCCGCGCGGCGCGCATAAAAGCGTCGCCGGCGCAGACCAGGCATTCCTTGTTGGCCAGGGCGACGTCGAGGCCGGCCTCGACCGCCGCATAGGTCGGCTTGACCCCGGCGGCGCCGGCTATGGCCCCGATCACAAGATCGGCGGGGCGCGACGCCGCCTGCGCCATGGCTTCCGGCCCGGCGGCGGCCTCGATGCCGCTGCCCGACAATTCGGCCTTGAGCTCGGCATAGGCCGAGGGGTCGGCGATGGCGGCGAAACGGGCCTTCAGGCTCTTGGCGACGCGGGCGAGATTTTTGGCGTCGCGTCCGCCGGCGACGGCGCCGACCTCGAAGCGGCCGGGCGCGCCGAGGATCACTTCCTCGGTCGAACGGCCGATGGAGCCGGTGGCCCCGAGGATATTGAGGCGTTTCGGCTGGGTGGCGGCGGCGAGCGCGAGGGACATGGTCAATTCTGGGCCCAATAAAGCAGTCCGGCGGCGGCGCCGCCGGGAATGGCGTAAAGTTCGGCCCGGATCAGGCCGAACAGCGCGGCGAAGATCGCCGCGGCGATGAAACCGTCGAGCCGGTCCATGAAACCGCCATGGCCCGGAATCAACCGGCTGGAGTCCTTGACCCCGGCGCGACGCTTCATGAAGGATTCGAAGAGATCGCCGCCCTGGGCGACGGCGCCGGCGAAGAGGCCGAGCAGAAGCACCGGCGGGACGGGCGCCTTGACGTCGGGCCAGAGCGCCGCGACCGTCGCGCCCAAAGCCGCGCCGCAGACGATTCCCACCAGGAAACCGGACCAGGTCTTGCCGGGCGAGATGCGCGGCGCCAGCTTGCGGCCGCCGATCAGCCTGCCGCCGAAATAGGCGCAGACATCCGTGCCCCAGACCACGGCGAACAGCCAGGCTATGGCGCAAAGGCCGAAAAAGGCCGCGTGGCGCAGCAGCAGCACCGAAGCCAGCAAGCCCCCGGCATAGGCCAGCCCGCCGGCCGCCCAGGGCCATTTGCCCGCTCCCGCCGCCCAGCCGCAGAAAGCGGCGGCGGCGAAAGTCACGAAAATTGCATATTCGCTCTGGCCCAGGCGAATCAGAACGGCGGCGGCGATCAGCGCCGCGCCGCCGGAAAACATCCGCATCCACGGCAGCGGCGCGGCGATCAGCCGTTGCCATTCCCAATGGACCGCCAAAGCCGCGATCAGCCAGAACAGCACAAAGGCCCAGCCGCCGTAAAACAGCGTGGCCAGCGCCGCCGCCACCAGAATCAGCGCTGAGGCGGCGCGCAGGCCGAGATCGGCGAAGCCGCCGCCGGTCTTGCCCTGCCCGCCGGCGGCTTTGCCCGGTTCGCCGTCAGCTTGCGGCGGCGCGAAAACTTCGCTCATGACGCCGATTTCACTTCTGCTTTGACCTCGGGACCGCCGACGCCGCCAAACCGCCGTTCGCGGGCGCGATAATCCTCGATGGCGGCCTGGAAGGCCGGACGGTCGAAATCCGGCCAGTAGACCGGCAGGAACACCAATTCGCTATAGGCCGATTGCCACAGCAGGAAATTCGACAGGCGCATCTCGCCCGAGGTGCGGATGATCAGATCCGGGTCCGGGGCGAAGGCGGTGTGCAGCCGGCTGGCCAGAAGAGTCTCGTCTATGGCGTCGGGCGCCAGCTTTCCGGCGGCGACGTCGCGGGCCAGGCTGCGGGCGGCGCCGAGGATTTCCTGGCGCGCGCCATAATTGAAGGCGACGATCAGCTCGAGCTTGTCATTCCGTTTGGTCAGCGCTTCCGCCTCTTCGAGCAAGGCGACGATGTCGGGCTTGAGATTGTCGCGCTCGCCCACCACGCGGATGCGCACGCCGGCTTCGTTCAGGGTGCGCAGATCGTTGCGGATGAAGAATTTCAGCAGGCCCATCAGTTCGGAGATTTCCTCCGCCGGACGGCTCCAGTTCTCCGAGGAAAAACTATAGACGGTGAGATAGCGCACGCCGAGATCGCTGGCCGCGCGCACGGTGCGGCGCAAGGCCTCCACGCCGCGCCGGTGGCCCTCGAAGCGCGGCAGGCCGCGCTGCGCCGCCCAGCGGCCGTTGCCGTCCATGATGACGCCGACATGCAATGGCGCGCCGACATCGGCGCCAAGGCTCGCCTTGGCGCTCGCGGCGTCCTGTGCCTGCTTCTCCTCCATCCAGACCTTCCGTCCGATGCGCTGCGTCATGATCCTTGTCCTGGGGTCCGAGCGGTCGGAAGGCCAGGGCGCGGCCCAGTGTCTCAATGAACCATCGGGTTCGCTACGCGATTAACCATTAGGACCGCGACACGCCGACGGCAAGCGTCTTGCGCGCCCGCCGGCGCCGCTCAAGTCCGGCTCAGACCTGCATGATTTCCTTTTCCTTGCCGGCCAGCGCCTGATCGATTTCGACAATGGCGGCGTCGGTGGCCTTTTGCACCTCGCTCTCGTGACGCTTCTCGTCGTCCTCGCTGATCGCCTTGTCCTTGACCAGCTTTTTCAGCAGGTCCATGCCGTCGCGGCGCACATGGCGCACGGCGATGCGCGAATCCTCGGCATATTTATGGGCGATCTTGGCCAGCTCCTTGCGGCGCTGCTCGTTCAGCTCGGGAATGCGGATGCGCAGGATCTGGCCCTCGACCGTCGGCGACAGGCCGAGATTGGCGTTGCGGATCGCCTTGTCGACGGCGCCGACCATGCCCTTGTCCCAGACCTGCACGGCCAGCGCGCGGGATTCCGGCACCGAGACGGTGGCGACCTGATTGATCGGCATGGCCTGGCCATAGGCCTCGACCATCACCGGCTCCAGCAGGGCGGCCGAGGCGCGGCCGGTGCGCAAGCCGTTCAGTTCATGCTTGAGCGAGGTGAGCGCGCCCTGCATGCGGCGCTTGAGATCGGCCAGATCGAATTGCGCAGTCATTTTTCACTCCTGTTCGTCCCGCGAAAGGCTTGGCTCACGCGGGCAGCACATAGGTCGCCTTGCCCTTGCCCGCCAGGGCGGCGGTGATCGCGCCGGCCTCGGCGATGGAGAAGACGATTATCGGAATCCGGTTCTCTCTCGCAAGGGCAAAAGCCGCCGTATCCATCACCGCGAGGTTTTTGGCTATGGCTTCCTCATGGGTCAATTGCTCGTAGCGGGTCGCGGTCGGGTCCTTTTTCGGGTCGGCGGTGTAAATGCCGTCCACCTGCGTCGCCTTCATGATCGCGTCGCAGGACAGTTCCGCCCCGCGCAGCGCCGCGCCGGTGTCGGTGGTGAAAAACGGATTGCCGGTGCCCCCCGCCAGCATGACGATGCGGCCCTTGGCCAGATGATGCAGCGCCGCCTGGCGCGAATAGGGCTGGCACAGCGCGGGCATGGCCACCGCCGACAGCGCGCGGGCCGGCTGGCCCAGCTTTTCGATGGCGTGCTCCATGGCCAGGGCGTTCATCACCGTGGCGAGCATGCCGATGGAATCGGCCCGCGCCCGCTCTATGCCCTTGTCCGCGCCCTGGATGCCGCGAAAGAAATTGCCGCCGCCGACCACGACGGCGATCTCGACCCCGAGCTGCGCGGCGCCGACCAGATCGGCGGCGATGCGGTCCACCGTGGCGCCGTCGAGCCCGTGGGTCTGGCCGCCCTGCAAAGCCTCGCCGGAGAGTTTCACCACGACGCGTTTCCACGCGGAAAGTTTCGACGAGGCCATGTTTCCCCCTTCAGGCCGCGATTCGGCGCAAATTTCGCTCTGCTTCTAGAACATGACGCCGAAAAGTGGAAACCGGATTTGCCGGCGGAGCTGGCGGGCGCACGCCGCGTCAGGCCAAATCCTTAACCTCTTGGCCCGATCATGACGGCATTCCCTAACGGCCGGCGCGCCGGACAGCCAATTCGAGGACCGGATGAAAAAGACGTGGATCGCCTGGGCGCTCTGGTTGGTCGTCGTGTTCGGCGTGACCAATTGCTTCGGCCCCAATCTCGATCACGTCATGACCCCGCAGGATCAGGGAATCATGTCCGACGATCAATTGATGGGCCGGCTGAGCACGTTCGAGCGCTTCCGCTATCATTTCCGCGACGATGACGATTCCACGCGCTATTTCGCCTATGCCAACGCCATTCTCGGCCGGCCCTATCAGAAATATTACATCCGCGACCTCGCCGGCTGGCGGCGCGACGAATTGCGGGTGACCGCCGCCGATTACGGCATTGTCGCGCCGGCCCGCCCGCTGGTTCCCTGGCGCGACTTTTTCGTCGAATATCCGCCGGCCATGCTGCCGATCATCATGCTGCCGGCGCTGGCGACCACCGATTTCGAAATCTATCACCGGCTGTTCTGCCTGGAAATGGACGTGCTGCTGACCCTGGCGCTGGCCTTCGCCGTCGCGCTGACCAGGCGGCTGCGGCCGGGCGAGGAAAGCGCCACGATCTATCTGACCACGCTGGCTGTCTGGTCGCTCGGCGTCATCGCGCTGCGCCGCTACGATCCGGCGCTGTCGCTGCTGGTCTGCGCCGCGCTTTATGCGCTGTCGCGAAGCCGCATGGCGGCCTCGGGCGCGGCGCTCGGCGCCGCCATCCTGATCAAGATCACCCCGATCATGCTGGCGCCCCTGGCGCTGATGGCGCCGCTGGCGCGCGGCGACCGGCGCGGCGCGCTGATCGGCGCGGCTTCGGCGCTGGCGGCGCTCGCCGCCGCGCTGCTGCCCTGGCTCTATTTCTTCGGCCCCGGCCTCACGGAGATCTTCACCTATCACGGCGAAAGGACCATTCAGGCCGAAAGCCTTTACGCCGGCCTGCTGTTCGCCGCGCAAATCTTCGACCCCAACATTGTCGCGCTGCATTTCGACCATGGCTCGCTCAATGTGGTCAGCCCCTATGGCCCCGCCCTGCTCCGCCTCGCGACCTGGGCGCCGCCGCTGGCCATAGGCGCCATTCTGGCCGCGTCCTGGCCGGCGCTGCGCCGCGCCCGCGACGACGACCGCGCGCTGATCTCGGTGATGATCCGCGCCTGCTGCGCGGTCTTCGCCGCTTTCATCGCCCTCAACAAGGTCGCCTCGCCGCAATATTATGTCTGGCTGCTGCCGCTGGGCGTGCTCGCCTCGATGGAATCGGGCCGCATCGCGCGCAATCTGTTCCTGACCGCGCTGGTCATGGCCCAGGTCGGCAATATGCTGACCGATCCCCATGGCGTCTCCGCGCTCGGCGGTTTCGCCACCCTGCTGCGCTGCGGCGTCACCCTGGCCTGGGCCGCGACGCTGGTCGCGCCCTTCGCGCGCCGCGCCGAAGCCGGCGCGGCGATTCTGGGCGCGCCGGCGGAATAGGCAAACTGGCCTTTGCGCGGATACCGACGGTTTCGGCGGGCCGCGCTCTTGCCTCGCCGTCAAAATCGGCCAATCTCCGCCTTTGGGAGGACTCGTCGATGAAACTTTTGCGCTATGGTCCGGCTGGACAGGAAAAACCGGGCCTTCTCGACGCCCAGGGACGGATTCGCGCGCTGTCGCCGGCCTTGGCCGACATCGGTCCGGCGCAGATTTCGCCCGAGGGCCTCAGGATTCTCGCGGCGCTCGATCCGGAAAAACTGCCGCTGGTCGAGGGCGCGCCGCGCCTGGGCCCGCCGGTCGCCGGCATTGGCCAGATTCACGCCGTCGGCCTCAATTACCGCGCCCATGCGCTGGAAGCCGGCATGGCCGTTCCCACCGAGCCGATCGTCTTCACCAAGGCGCTGTCCTGCCTGTCGGGCCCCAATGACGATATTGTCATTCCCCCCGGCGCGCGGGCCGTGGACTGGGAGGTCGAGCTTGGCCTGGTGATCGGCCGCGCCGCCTTCCAGGTGTCCGAGGCCGAGGCTCTGGACCATGTCGCCGGCTATCTCACCGCCAATGACGTCTCCGAGCGCGACTATCAGGGCAAGCGCGGCGGGCAATTCGTCAAGGGCAAGAGCCTGCCGAGCTTCGGCCCGCTCGGCCCCTGGCTGGCGACCCGCGACGAGGTGCCCGATCCGCAGAATCTGGCGCTGAAACTGGCGGTCAATGGCGAGACCCGCCAGGACGGCCACACCTCCGACATGATTTTTCCGGTCGCCTGGCTGATCGCCCATATCAGCACGTTTTTCCGGCTGATGCCCGGCGACGTCATCGTCACCGGCACGCCGGCCGGCGTCGGCCTGGGCATGAAGCCGCCGCTCTATCTCAAAGCCGGCGATGTCGTGACGCTGGAGGTCGAGGGATTGGGAAGCCAGCGCCAGCTCGTGCGGGCGCAATAGCGGATTCGGCGCCCGCCGCCCTGCCCAGGGTCAAGCGAAAATTTTGTTTTTATTTTTCGCCGCTGTGGATCGTGTGGATTAAGTGCGTTTCGCGGCGGCGCTCACGAATTCTTTCCCCTTTTCGCCGGCGGCCATGCCACAAGAAGCGCCCGCCGGTCGCGCATCCCGCCGGCGAAACCATTATAATCGCATGATTCGACCCGGAAGGCCGCCTTTGACGCCTGCTCGCCGGGCGTGAAAGGTTTTCGCCCATGGCGGCGCTGGAAAAAATCTACGATCGCGCCTTGACGCCGGCCACGGCGGAACCCGCCTTCCGCAGCCCGCCCGCCAATATCGAGGCGGAACAGGCGCTGCTCGGCGCGATCCTGGTCAATAATGACGCCTATGACCGCGTCTCGGATTTTCTCAAGCCCGAGCATTTCTGCGAGGAGCTGCACCGCCGCATTTATGAGATCGCCGGGCAATTGATCCGCTCCGGCAAGATCGCCACGCCGGTGACGCTCAAGACCTTTCTCGGCGATTTCGACCTGGGCGGGGCCATGACCGCGCCGCAATATCTGGCGCGTCTGGCGGCGGAAGCCACCACCATCATCAACGCCTCGGATTACGGCCGCGCCGTCCACGATCTCGCCGTGCGCCGCGAATTGATCCGCATCGGCGAGGATGTGGTCAACACCGCCTATGAGGCGGAAGTCGAATTCCTCGCCCCGCGCCCAGATCGAGGAGGCCGAGCGCAAGCTCTACGCCATCGCCGAGACCGGGCGCTACGAGGGCGGTTTCCATCGCTTTTCCGAGGCGCTGGCCCATGCCGTGGACATGGCGGCCAAGGCCTGGGAGCGCGAGGGCGGCCTGTCGGGCGTATCCTGCGGCATGCACGATCTCGACCGGATGATGGGTGGCTTGCAGCCCTCCGATCTGATCATCATCGCCGGCCGTCCGGGCATGGGCAAGACCGCGCTGGCCACCAATATCGCCTTCAATGTCGCCAAGGCCTATCAGGCGGAGACCCTGCCGGACGGGCGGCTGGAAACCAAGAATGGCGGCGTGGTCGGGTTTTTCTCGCTGGAAATGTCGTCGGAACAATTGGCGACCCGCATCATCGCCGAACAAGCGCAGGTGCCCGGCTACAAGATCCGGCGCGGCGACATCACCGAAGGCGAATTCCACCGCATTTCCGGCGCCGCGCGGGACATGCAGGCCATTCCCTTCTTCATCGACCATACCGGCGGCATTTCCATCGCCCAGCTCACCGCCCGGGCGCGGCGCCTCAAGCGCCAGCGCGGCCTCGACCTGCTGGTGGTCGATTACCTGCAACTGCTGTCCGGCTCGAAATCGCGCAACGACAATCGCGTGCAGGAATTGACCGAGATCACCACCGGCCTGAAGGCGCTGGCCAAGGAATTGAACGTGCCGATCATGGCGCTGTCGCAATTGTCGCGTCAGGTGGAATCGCGCGACGACAAGCGCCCGCAGCTCTCCGACCTGCGCGAATCCGGCTCGATCGAACAGGACGCCGACGTGGTGATTTTTGTGTATCGCGAGGAATATTACCTGAAGAACAAGCAGCCGCGCGAGGGCACGCCGGAATTCCAGGCCTGGATGAGCGAAATGGAGAGGGCCCATGGCAAGGCCGAGGTCATCATCGGCAAGCAGCGCCACGGTCCCACGGGAACGGTGGAACTGGCCTTCGAAGGCGAATATACAAGGTTCAGCGATCTGGCGGCGGAAGATCATTTGCCGGCCCATCTCTGAGGACTGCAATGCCTGATTCTATCGTCGCCGCCGGGGATCGGGCCAAGAGCCAGGCGCGGCTCACCGTCGATCTCGACGCCCTCGCCGCCAATTGGCTGGCGCTGCGCGCCCGCGCGGAAGGCGCCGAATGCGCCGCCGTGGTCAAGGCTGACGCCTATGGGATCGGCCTGGCGCCCGCGGCGAAAAAGCTGCTTTCGGTCGGCTGCGAGAGCTTTTTCGTCGCCCATCTCGCCGAGGCCGAGTTTTTGCGGGCGATCGCGCCGGAAGCCCGGATTTTCGTGCTCAACGGCCTCGCGCCCGGCGCCGCCGCGCTTTACGCCCGCGCCAATCTTTTCCCGGTGCTCGGCTCTTTGCCGGAACTGGAGGAATGGGCGGCGTTTTGCCGCGCCGACGGCCGGCGCCATGGCGCGGCTATCCATGTGGACACCGGCATGAACCGGCTGGGCCTGGCGAAGGCGGATTATTCTCGCGCGCTCAAATTGATCGACGCCTTCGATCCCGAGCTGATCATGAGCCATTTCGTCTCGGCGGAAGATTTTTCCGCGCCGCGCAATCGCGCGCAGATCGAGCGCTTCGAGGCGGCCTGCGATTTTTTCCCGCCCATGCCGGCCAGCCTGTGCAATTCCTCCGGAATGTTTCTGGAAGAGACGCCGTTTCACGATCTGGTCCGGCCCGGCTATGCGCTTTATGGCGGCAATCCGACGCCGGGCAGCGACAATCCCATGCGCCGCGTCGTGGCGCTGGAGGCCGTGGTCTTGCAGGTGCGCGACATAGCCGCCGGCGAGACCGCCGGCTATAACGCCCGCTGGACCGCGCCGTCGCGGCGCCGGCTGGCCACCATAGGCCTTGGCTATGCCGACGGTTTTCCGCGCGGCGCCTCCTGCGGCGACATTGGCGCCGAGGTCATGGCCTCCGGCCATATGTGTCCGGTGGTCGGGCGCGTCTCCATGGACCTGTCGATCGTCGACGTCACCGAGGCCGGACCGGTGAAACGCGGCGACAGAATCGAGATTCTCGGCGAGAATATTTCGGTGGACGATCTCGGCGCCTGGGCCGGAACCATCGGCTATGAAATCCTCACCAATCTCGGCCGCCGCTACAACCGGGTCTATCGGGGAGAGGCGGAGTAAACCGGAGGCGCCGCATGAAATCCCATCGCCAGGAACTCTGGTTCGACATTCCCACCCGCCGCGCCTTTCTCAACATCACCCCGCAGGTCGAGGCGGCCTTGCGCGATTCCGGCGTGACGGAAGGGCTCTGTCTGGTCAACGCCATGCACATCACCGCCTCGGTGTTCGTCAACGATGACGAGAGCGGGCTGCACCATGATTACGAACTCTGGCTGGAAAGGCTGGCGCCGCATGAGCCGGTCGCCGGCTATTGGCATAACCGCACCGGCGAGGACAATGCCGACGCCCATATGAAGCGCCAGGTGATGGGCCGCGAGGTCGTGGTCGCCATCACCCAGGGCAAACTGGATTTCGGCCCCTGGGAGCAGATTTTCTACGGCGAATTCGACGGCGGCAGGCGCAAAAGGGTTTTGGTCAAAATTATCGGGGACTAGCGGTTCCCTTCAATTGTTTGGCGCCCTCGGGCGGCGGCTGGCTTTGGCTCGTTGCAGACGGCGACGCGTGATCTCTGGGGTCGTCATGCCCGTGCTTGTCAAGGCCATGATGGCGGAGTGAGCGGGGCTAACGACCTGCCGTTTCCCGCCCTTTTTGCGGCATTGGCGCTTCGGCCAAGGATCGGTTTTCTCAGCCGCAGCAGGGCGACACGGCCTCACCCGAAGGCGTTTCGAGCCGGTCGGCGAACAGGCGCGCGGAAATGGCGTCGGCGCTGGCGACATGGTCGCTGACCAGGTGCGACAGGCGGAAGCCGATGATGTGGCGGCGCATGGGCGCTTCGGCGCCGGCGAAAGCCTGGCGCAGGCGGGCGGCCTCGTCGAGCAGCGCGGCGTGCTGGCCGCGATGGCAATGCAGAATCGGGATTTGCGCCGCCGCCATCGCCGCCTCCTCGCGTTCGAAATGGGCGCGCAGGGCGTCGAGCAGCCTGTCGAGATGGCCGGGCAGTTCGCCGTCCGCCAGATTGGGCGTGGCGGCGAAGAGTTGCGCCAACGCCCGATGATCGTCGTCCATCGCGGCGACGCCCAGCGGCAATTCCGGCAGATTCATGCGAAAAACTCCTCAGCGGCGCCACCCATAGGGTTTTGCGCCGCCAAGTCAAATGCGCCAAGTCAAATGCGCCAAATCAAGTCAAATGCGCCAAATCAAGATTTCAGGCGCCGACGGCCCGGCGGCGGAGCGGCGCCGTGGCGGCGCGCTCGCGCCAATAGAGCGGCGCGCCGCCGATCTCGACGGCGATCTCGCGCCGCGCCCCCGGCAAGACGGCCTCGCCCTGGGTCCAGCGCCAATCCGGGCTTTCCACCGCCTGCCAGCCCTGCCCCAGCGCCGCGAGGTTTTGGCGCGCGCCGTCGCATTCGAGCCGGGTGACCAGCACACCGAGCCGGCGGTCGTCGGCGCTGTCGGGCCGCATATGGCCGGGGCTCCAGACCCGCGAGACCAGGCGAAGTTTTCGCGCGCCCTCGGGAAGGGAGAAAATATGACGCGGCCCCTCGATCCTCGGCCGGATCGTCTGGCCATCGGCCAGCAGGCGCAAATCGGGATCGTCGGTGAGCGCGAAACCCAGATTCCGCGCCCGCGCCAGCAGATGGGCCTTGGCGGCTTCGACCCCGGCGCCGCTCTTGGCGATGGGCAGGCAGGCGTCCCCGGGCCATTTCGGCTCGAAATCGGGATGCAGCTCCAGCGCCCCGCCGCCATTTTCAAAGGCGGTTCGATTGCCGCAATCGAGATAGCTTTCCGCCGGCAGGCCGTCGGCGAGCAATATGTCATGGGCGTCGAGTTCGACATGATAATAGGTCACGGACTCGACGTGGATCTGTTCGACCGTCTGGCCATTGGCGAGCAGGATCGCCGGGATCAGCGCGCCGCGCCAGGGGATGTTGTGTCCGGGGCTGACCCAGAGATCGCGGCAGGGCCTGCCCGTGCCGAAGGCTCCGGCGCGGATGCGCACCGGCCAGACTTTTTCCGGCGCGGCATGGCTTGCGAGCTTGAGGGCGCGGCGTCCGATCCAGCGGATCGGGCGCAGTCTCCCCGATTCGGTCAAGGCGAGATCGCCCTCGCGCAAATCCTCCACCGCGATTTCGCCGCGCGCCGTGAGAATCCGCGTCGCCGCGCAATAGCAGGGCAGGACGTCGATGGTGGAGGTCACGGTATTGCTGATGGCGTTGGCGCTGGCGCCGTCGCTGACCATCCAGGAGACCGTGCGGCTCAAATCGGCGCCGCCGGAGGTGTCGTCGGGATTGCTCGAGGAAAAGGTGACGGACTCGAGCGCGGCCTGGTAAGCGGCGGCGCTGGCGGTTCCGCTCAGCACCAGTTCGTCGCCATTGAAACTGCCGGCGATATTGGCGGTATTGGTGAAGTTGAGCTGGTCGCCGGTAAGGAAGCCGTTGGCGATGGTGACGGTGGCGCCGGTCAATTCCACGTCCGAGGCGACGGTCAGGCCGGCGTCGACCGCGACGGCGGGCCCGCCGTAGGGATAGGTCGCCAGATTGCCCGCGCCCGACAGCGCCGGCGCGCTCGGCGCGACATAGACGGCGGAGGCGAAGCTGTTGCTGGCCGCATTGCTCGACAGGCCGTCGGTCACCGTCCAGGAAATGTCGCGGTTGGCGTCGGTTCCCCCGACTTCCGGGTCGGCCGAGGTCGAGGAATAGGCGATCGAGTCCAAGGCGGACTGGTAATTGGCGACAGAAGCCGCGCCCGTGAGCGACAGCACGCCGTCAGCGGAATCGTAAGTTCCGACGATGCCATTCTGGTTGACGTAATTCAGCAGGTCGCCGCTTTGAAAGCCAAAGCCTATGCTCACCGTCGCGCCGGTCAGAATGGGGCTGTCGGGGGAGGAGACCGTCAGGCCGGGATCGAGGGCGACCGCGCCGCCGCCCGGCAGGTAATCGGCGATCGCCGGGGTGATGAGCGAACTCACCAGCGGCGCGACCGGGCCGACATCGACGGTCGCATTGACGCTGGCGGCATTGTTCTGGCTGTCGAGCACGCCGAAGGTGATGGTGCGGGTCGGGCTCGCTCCGGCGTTTTCCGGGTCCGAGGCGGTGGAGGAGAAGGTCACGGAGGCCAGCGCCTGCTGGTAGGCGGCCGCGCTGGCGGCCCCGGTGAGCAGCAGCTCGCCCGAGCTGTAAACGCCGCTGATGCCGTTTTGATTGGTGAAATGGAGCTGGTCGCCCGCGACATAATTGTCGATCAGCACGCCGCCCTGCTCGATCGTATCGTCGGCGCCGAGCGTCAGCGTGTTGTCGATGGCGACCGGCGCGCCGGAGGCGGGGTAGTTCACCGTAGTTCCCCCGCCCGAAAATACCGGCGCCGCCGCGCCGACATTGACCGTCGAGGTCACGCTGTTGCTGGCCGCATTGCTGGCGAACCCGTCATTGACCGACCAGGAGACGGTGCGGGTCAAATCCGCGCCGCCGACTTCCGGATCGGCCGAAGTCGAGGAATAGGTGATCGAGTCCAGCGCGGTTTGATAATCGGCGACGCTGGCGGTTCCCGACAGGCTGAGCGCGCCGGTCGCGGCGTCATAGCTGCCGGAAATGCCGTTTTGCGCCGTGAAATTCAACAGGTCCGCAGCTTGCAGGCCGGAGGTGATCCGAACCGTCGCCGAGGCCAGGGTCAGGCTGTCGACATCGCTGACAGTCAGTCCCCCATCGACCGGGACGGGAACGCCAAGCGGCGAATAGGAGGTCGTGCTGTTGCCGCCGCCGCCAAGGACCGGGGCGGTGTGAACCGGCGTGATTTCCACGGTCGTCGTGGTCGAGTTCTGCGCGCCCGCCGGAATATTGCTCTGGCCGTCGTCGATCGTCCAGGTGATCGTGCGGCTGTTGTCCTGGCCGTAATCGGTCGAATTCGCGCCGGTGACGGAATATTGGACCTCTTGCAACAGCTTGTTGTAATCGGCCACCAAGTCATAGCCGGAGAGCGTCAGGGTTTCCGTAGAGGCGTCATAGGAGGCGGCGATGTTCGTGCCGACGGTCCCGGCGCCGCCGAGCGACAGATGATCGTCGGCCGCGCTGCTTTCATTGCTCGAAAACGCGCCGCCGGTGATCTGCACTGTGGCCTTGACGTAATCGCCATTGCTGGCGTCGGTGGATGTGCTGCCGGCGCCAAGCAGCGTCACCGCCGCGCCGTTCTCGACCGCCGGAGCGCCATTGGCGGTGAAGACGGGATCCGGCAGGCTGACGAAATCGGTTCCCAGCGGCACATCGCCGGCCACGCCGCCGCTTTCGAGGCTCGATTGCGGTATCGTCGTGACGATGCCGGTGACCGACGTTCCCGTGGAATTGAGCTGCGCCACGACAATCTCGCCGCCGCCCGTGCCGCTCGAATTCTCCTGCTGGTCGATATAGAGCTGCTTGTTGACCGGATCGTAGCTGAGGCTGGCGTTGAGCCACTCGCCCGCCAGGGCCCCGGAGGGCAGCGCCAATTGCGTCGCCGTCTGATTGGCCCCGCCATTGGCGCTCACATACCAGAGCGAGGGCGCAGGCAACGCGCCGGAATTGGAATGATCGGCGCCGATCAGGAAAAACACCTTGTTGTCGGCGGCGTCGACGGCGACGCCGGTGATCACGCCATTAGGATCGACGCCATTGGCGTTGCTGGCTGGAAACTGGGTCGAGCTGGTGAGCTGCGTCAAGCTGTTCGTGGCGAGATTCTTGACATAGACCGCATTGCTCGGAGCAAAAGGCGCGAAGTCGTAGCCGGCGTCGTCGGCGACGAAATAAAGCAGCTGATTGGCCGCATCGAGCGCCATGGCGGTGATGTTGGAGACCGCCGTATTGGCGGCGTCCTGATTGCCGGTGTTGTCGCCGACCACGACGTAATTGGCCGAGCCGCCGCCCAGGCCGGTGACGACCGGCGTCGTCGCGCCATTCGCGGGATTGTATGAAAACGCCTGAATGCCGCTGACGGTCTGATCGTCGCCCCAGGTCGAGACATAGAGCTTGTGGTTGAGCGTATCGATGACGACATTATTGGTCAGGTCGCCGGCGGCGGCGTCGGCGGCGATCTGAATCCTGCCGACCGGCGCATTGGTTCCGACCTTGTATTCGAGCAGATATTGCGCGTTCGGATCGGTGGTGTCGCCGTTCGGGCTGTCGAGATTGGCGGAGGCGTTGTCGACCACCCAATAATAGCCGGCGGCCGTATCCACGGCTATGCCAGTGTACCAGGGGAGCGACGAGCTGTAGACGGTCGAGGGCGGCAGCAGCGTCGTGTCGGTGGTTCCGTCGGAATTGACGACTCCCGCCTCGTCGCCGACGCCAGCGGGTCCGTACTCGCCGTCGTTGGCGCCGGATTGTCCGTCTGTGTACCAGAGCTGGCCCGTGACTTTTTGGGTCATTCGAGGCTCCAAATCAAATTTGTGGTGAAATTTCCTGGGATTTTCTTGGCATCATCCCGCAGAGGAAGACGCTGGATCATTTGCGTCATGACCATAACGGCACCTGCCGAAAAAACAATCCGTTACACGATAACAATTTCGAGACTCGGTTTTCAGACCGTTTATTTCAGATCATGCCGCAACGGCGCCAAAAGGGAATCCAGTGCTCGATATAAGGTTTTAACTTGACCCTGAGCATGGCGACCGCCTCCGCGTCGCCGTCGAGGATCGCGCCCTCGGCGCTAGGACGGCGGCCCAGTTTTTTGACCGTCTCCAGACCCAGCTTCGCCGCCTGTTCGGCATTGCCGGCGCCGTCGAAATGCGCCGCCAGCGCCAGCAGGGCGAATTCGTCCACAGCCAGGCCGCCGCGCGTCGCCGGACAGGCGAGATGACCGTGCAGCCGGCCGTTTCGCGCCCGCTCCACGACCAGGCGGTTGAAGCGTCTGGCCGGCGCGCGATCCGCCGGCGGGGCGCAAGACAGCGGCGCGATCTGCCCGGCCTCGACCAGCAGCGCCAGAGCCTCGCGCAAAACCGCCGGTCCGGCGGCGCGGCAGGGGCCCAGGCCGGCTAGCCCGGCCCATTCGGCGGGCCCTTGCGCCAGCCGGTCGAGCAGAGGCGCCAGCAGCGCCCGCGCCGCGCCGTCGCCGCCCGCGGGAATCTCGGCGATGCGCAGCGACGGGGGGACCGCCAGCAGAAAACCCGGCGCGGCCAAGGCTGAAGGCGCAGTGCTTTTCACGAAAATAGGGCTTCTCACGAAAATATCGCGGCGAAAACTTCTGTTGGCCATGAGATCGCGCAAGGTCTCGCGCGCAAAACTCGCGGCGGCGTCGGGCAGCAGATCGGCGCCGGGGCCGAGCGGGTCGAAATTTTGCGAAACCGCCGCCGAGGCCGCATAGGCCAGCCCGGCCTCGGCGCAGAAATCGGCGGTTTCGGCAAAACTCAGCGGGCGCGCGTCGACAGCGAAATAATCGTGGATCAGATAGGCGGGGTCCTGCGTCGGAAAAGCTTCGGCCGCCCGGCGCAAAGCGGGATTTTCGGCGAAAATCGCCGCGCCGCCCACCTTCAGCCCCGCCAGCAGCGCCGCGCCGAGGCGCAGCGCCATCGGCGCGTCCTCGGGCGCCAGGCGCCGCGCCGCCCGCATGGTCTGGCGCAAGGGGGCCAGCGCCGCCGCGCCGGGCAGGCAGGCGTAGGACAGCATCGCCAGCCCGCCCGCCTTCAAGCGCGCCGAGACAATATCGCGCAGCGCCCGCTGGCTGTCGGCGTCAATCCAGCTCAGCACGCCATGGGCGGCGACGAGATCGCAATCGCGGGCGCCGGCGGTCGCGGCCAGATCGCGAAAATCCGCCTGCTCGAAGCGCAGGTTGGCGAGCCCGGCGCGATCCGCCAGCTCGCGGCCCTGGGCGATATGGCCGGCGTTGAAATCGACGCCCTCGAAGCTCAGATCGGGATTGGCGGCGGCGAGCAGGGCCAGGCCGAAGCCCTGGCCGCAGCCCAGCTCCAGCATTTTCCTCACCGGCGGCGCGGCGGCGCCGGCGCAGAACAGGCCAAAGCCCAGATGCTGCGGCGCGAGCTCGGGATAATAGCCGGCGGTATAGGCGAAATCGCGGATATAAGCGTCCTGCGCCACCGGGGCCTCCGCCGATCACGAAAATGTCAGCGCGCCGGAAATTCTTCGTCGCCGCCGCGCGATTGCCCAGCTTGCCAATCTCTGTTACCTTTAGTCAACTTAGTGTTTTTCAAAACCTTTCGACGGCCGCGCGCCCGCGCCAAAAATAAAACCAGTCCTCATGGTCAGAGATTTTGCGCCGCGCCGGTTCTTGCGCGCCCGGCTTTCGCACGGCTTCATCAGGAGACGGACATGTCGAGTCCCTATGTTGGCGAGATCAGACTTTTCGCCGGAAATTTCGCGCCGGTCGGCTGGGCCTTCTGCGACGGGTCGATCCAGTCGATCGCCAATAACGAAACCTTGTTCAATCTGATCGGCACGACCTATGGCGGCGACGGCCAATCCACCTTCGCCCTGCCCAATCTGAGCGGCCGCTTTCCCCTGCATCAGGGAACCGGCCAGGGCGCAGCCTATGTCATGGGCCAGTCCGGCGGCGCCGAGACGGTGGCGGTGACGGTGGCGCAGCTTCCCGCCCACAGCCATCAGGTCGCCACCACCGCGCCGGGAACCGCCAATGTGCCCGCGAGCACTCTGCTGCTCTCCGACCAGGCCGGCGCGCCACCGGTCTATGCCGCCCCCAACGCGGCGACGCTGGTCGCATTGGCGGGGCAATCGGTCGGCGCGACCGGCGGCGGCCAGGGCCATGACAATATGCACCCCTATCTGGCGGTGAATTTCATCATCTCGCTGTTTGGCGTCTATCCCTCGCAGAACTGAGCCGACAATCCCGCCCTCGCCTGGAGCGCTGCCATGTCCGATCAATTTCTCGCGGAAATCAGGATGTTTCCCTTCAATTTCGCCCCGGTCGGCTGGGCCATGTGCAATGGCCAGCTTCTGCCGATTTCGCAGAATACGGCGCTGTTCTCGCTGATCGGCACGTTTTATGGCGGCGACGGGCGCACGAATTTCGCCCTGCCCAATCTTCAAGGCGCCGCGCCGCTCGCCGCCGGCCAGGGCGCGGGCCTGTCGCTGCGCGACCTGGGCGAGACCGGCGGCGAGGCTGGCGTGACGCTGCTCGCCGCGACCATGCCCTCGCACAGCCATGCGATTTCCGCCTCGACCTCGCCGGGAACCACCACGGTGAGCAATGGCGACCAGCTCGGCGTCGGCAAGTCGGGGAGCAAGACGGCGCAGACCGTGGTCAATCTCTACAGTCCCAACGCCGCGCAGGCGACTGCTGGCCTCGCCGCCAACGCCATGACGCTGACCGGCGGCAGCCAGCCGCATAATAATCTCATGCCCTATCTCGCCCTGAACTTCTGCATCGCCTTGCAGGGCGTGTTCCCCGCGCGGTCTTGAATCCAGTCTTTCGAACAAGCCGGCCTCCGCCGTCGCGGGACAGGCCTCACAGCGGAGACGACCATGTCCACCCCCTATCTCGGCGAAATCAAGATCGTCAGCTTCAATTATCCGCCCAAGGGCTGGGCGCTATGCAACGGCCAGATCCTGCCGATCAATCAATATCAGGCCTTGTTCGCCTTGCTGGGCACGACCTATGGCGGCAATGGCGTGCAGACCTTCGCCCTGCCCAATCTGCAAGGGGCTGTTCCCATGCATGAGGGCAACGGCTTCACCCTCGGCCAGAGCGGCGGCGAGCCCGCGCACACGCTGGTCGTCGCGGAAACCCCGGCGCATCGCCATGCGCTGATGGCCGACGCCATCACTGCCGCCACCGCCTCGACGCCAACCGCGACATCGGTGCTGGGCCAGTCCTCCGGCGCCGGTCCGAACGGCGCGGTGAGCGAAAATATTTACGGCTCGGGCGCGGCCAGCGGGGCGCTGTCGCCGGCCAGCGCCAACGCGGGCGGCGGCCAGGCCCATGAAAACCGCTCGCCTTACCTGACCCTGAATTTCGTCATCGCCATGAGCGGCATTTTCCCGACCCAGAACTGAGCCTTCAATTGAACACGGCCTGATAGTCCTGGCGGTGGGGATGCGGCGTATGAACCGGCATCAGATAGAGATCGAAGCAGGCGCCGGTCTCGGCGACCAGCCGGCGCAGCCCCTCGGGCAGCACGACGCCGGCGGGCCCCTCGAAGATCAGGGCGAAGCCGGGGCGAAAACCGCCGATGGCGGCGCTCTCAAGGATCTCGCGCAGCGCCAGTTGGCGGTCCCAGCCCTCGACGGCGAAGACCCCGCCCTGAAACGGCCGGAAATTTTCAACGCCCAGCTCCCCAAGGGCGGGATCGAGAGAGTTGCGCATGCCAACGCCTTTCCGCTTGATCGTGCGCCCAGTATAGATTCCGTTGCGTCGTCAGGCCAGAGCCGCTGGGCCGGGCGCCGTGTCGAAAGCCCGGCCGGGCCGCTGGTTTTGCGCGCCGAGACGGCGGAGGACGCGGAGTTTCGCTTCAAGCTGTTCCGGCAGGCGCGCGCCGCCGAATGCGCCGCGCTGGCGGCGACGCCGATGTTCGACGCCCTGCTGCGCCAGCAATTCGCCGCGCAAAACACCGCCTATGCCGGCGCCGACTTGCTGATCGTCTTGAGCCAAGCCGGCGCGCGCCTGGGCCGTCTGGCGCTGCAACAGGCGGAAAGCCTCGACATTGTCGACATAGCCCTGTCGCCCGAGGCGCGCGGCAAAGGGATTGGCGCGGCGCTGATCCTGTTTCTGCAACGGCAGGCGCGCGACGCCGCCGTGCCCCTGCGCCTCAATGTCGCGCGCGGCAATTGGCGCGCGGCGGCGCTTTATCGCCGGCTGGGCTTTGGCGAATGCGGCGGCGACGCTGTTTATGCGGCCATGGTCTGGACCGCGCCGCTAACCAAGGATTGACCAATTCTCGGAATATCCTGAGGTTAAACCGTGTTTACGCGCGTCATTTACCACGCGTGAACCCGATCCGGCGAGACTTCCGGCCAGATTTTACCGATCTGGAGTTGGAAAATGGCCAATTACGTGATTTTGGGCGTCATGATTGTCGCCGCCCTCTGGACTCTCGTCACCTATAACGGCCTGGTCGGGCTGCGCCAGTCGGCGTCGCAGGCCTATGCCGACATTGACGTGCAGCTCAAATATCGCGCCGATCTCATCCCCGGCCTGGTCGAGACGGTGAAGGGCTACGCCGCCCATGAGCATTCCACGCTGGAAGCGGTGATGTCGGCGCGCGGCGCGGCGATGTCGGCCCGCGAGCCGGAACAGGCGGCGCAGGCGCAGGCCGTGCTGTCAGGCGCGCTGGGCCGGCTGATGGCGGTGGCCGAGGCCTATCCCGATCTCAAGGCCAACCGCAATTTCCAGGCGCTTCAGGACCAGCTCGCCGATATCGAGGCCAAGCTCGCCGCCGCCCGCCGCTTCTTCAACAATGCGGTCAGCGAATATAACGCCTCGATCCAGGCTTTCCCCGCCGTGCTGTTCGCCCGCAATTTCGGCTTCGCCGAACGGGCCTTTTTCGACATGGGCGAGACCCAGCGCGCGGCGCTCGACGCGGCGCCTTCGGTCAAATTCTGATCCTTGCGCCGCCCGGCGTTTCGGGCGGCTTTTTTTGACGGATCGAAGCCATGTTTCAGGCCTATGGTCTCACCACCCATATTCGCGCCAATCGCGCCCGTTCGGCGGTGCTGCTGATCGCCCTGTTCGCCATGAGTTTCGTCATGGCCTATGGGCTGCTGCTGATCGCCGACGGCGTGATGCTGCGGTATGGCTACGATCTTTTCCGCGACGGCGCGGCGGCCAAGCCGGCGCTGGCGCCCTTCAACGCCGGCTTCGTCCGCCATGTCGCCGCCGCCCGTTACTCGGCCCCAAGCTTCCACGCCCACACATTCCAGGAGCTGCTGATCCTCGCCGGCGGGCAATTGCTCAAGGCCTCGCCGCTGGTGGTCGCGCTCACCCTGCTCTGGGCGCTGGGCGGCACATGGGCGAGCCAGTCGCTGGTGGCCATGGCCTCGGGGGCGCGCGAGGCCTCCACCGCCGAGAGCCGCAAATTGCTGGCTCTGTTGGAAAATCTCTGCATCTCCAGGGGCATGGCGACGCCGCGGCTGGAAATCGTCGACGACAGCGCGCTCAACGCCTTCGCCTCGGGCTTCGGCAAGGGCAATTATTGCGTCACCGTGACCACGGGCCTGCTGGAGACGCTGGACAGCGACGAGATCGAGGCCGTGCTGGGTCATGAGCTCACCCATATCCGCAATGAGGATGTGCGGCTGATGACTTTCGCCGGCGTCATCGTCGGCGCCTTCGCCTTCATCGCCGACATCTTGCAGGATTCGATGTTTCGCGTGCGTTGGCGGCTCGCCGGGCGCGGCTCCGGCGACAAGAACGGCGGCCTCGCTTTTCTCGCCATAGCGGTCGGCTTCGCCCTGGTGATTTTCGCCTGGTTCAGCTCGGTGCTGATCCGGCTGTGCCTGTCGCGCAAGCGGGAATTTCTGGCCGACGCCGGCTCGGTGGAACTGACCAAGAATCCCGACGCCATGATCTCGGCGCTGCAAAAGATTTCCGGCCATAGCGCGCTGTTGCGCGCGCCCTCGGGCCTGATGGAAATGTGCATCGACAATCCCGGCGACCGCTGGATCGATCTGTTCGCCACCCACCCGTCCATCGACCGCCGCATCGACGCGCTGAAGCGCTACGCCGCCGGCCGCGAACGCGACCCCTCGCGTCCGGGCAAGCCGAGCTTCGCCGAGGCGGCGCGGCGCAGCGCCGGCGCGGGGCCGAAGCCGCTGTTCAACCCCACGGCGCCCAAACCCTATCGCGCCCTGCCCTCGGAACAGACGCCCGCCCCCGCCGCGCCCGAACCGGCGCCGGTTTCGGCGCTGGCTGCGACCGCCGCGCTGATGGGCCGCAAAAATGCCGCGGAACAGCCTTCGGTCCTGCAAGGGCTGAGTTCCGACCGCCTCGCCCTGCTCCGCGTCGCGCCGCGCGCCAAGGCGGGGTGAGGGCGGGGCAACCTTTGCCCGTGCGGAGAAGGACGTAAAATGGCGGGTTGCGATCATAGAGCGAACGACGGGCTTTGGCGTAAGTTTCTTCGCTCCAAAACATTTTTCATGAAACGATGTTCATTGAAATGAACGCATGGTCATGTCGAGACGACAGACGTCAAGCTGGCGCGCATTATTTTTGACGCATTCGTCGAGTCCTTAAAATCGAGGCGCTACAATGTCAGCATGGCTTTCCGTTACTGTCGGCCTGATTATTGGTATTAGCGCCATCGCGGGCGTGTTCTGGTTTGCCTTCGCGCGCGTTCCAGAGCGACGCCGCTGCGACGAAGATCAACCGCACCACCCCAATGCTGAAACGCTTATTCAAAACTATTCGAGTTTCAGCGAACATTCTGGCGGCGATGGCGCGCCATGAGAACCTGGCATTACGGGGATGCTATACCAATTGCATCGTTTCAACCCGTTCCTCTACGCCGCTCTTTCCATCCACCGCAAACCGAGCCCTCCCAACCCGGAATTCAAAAGTTTTTTCTCTCGGCGCTCCGAAGGCGAGCGTTGCGCCGAAATCCGAAGTTCCCCGAACGCCCCTGCGCCGCCGTCTCCGGCTCTTTCGATTTGGGGAATTCGTATCATGTCATGTCTGGACGGCGCCCTTTATCAAGGGCTTTTTCGCAGCGTTGTGAAAGTCTCGGGCGCGGTCATGTCTACGGCCTGTTTGCGCTGGCGATTGCCGGCTGGCCCTGATGGATCGTCCGCCTGGCTCTTTGCCGCAATCACCGTAACGCGCTCGCATTGGCGCCGACAGCATATCTGGCTTCCGAGCCTTTCCGTTTTTTCACATCACGTCGTTGGCGCCCTCGATTCCTTTCTGCCGCGCGTGGCGCCGGCGGCCTCAGGCGGCGACCGGGCGCTCTTCGTAGACGCCGCCCCGGCTCATCAGCGCGAAGACGAGGCGTGCGAGCTTGTTGGCGAGCGCGACCGCCGTCAGCTTGAAGCCATAGCTCTCCTGCCGGCGCGCCAGCAGCGCCTTGGCCCAGTGCCGCAGCGCGTCGTTATGGCCCTGACGGTGGCAAAGGATGGAGGTCGCGCCGACCACCAGCAGCTTGCGCAAGTAGCGGTCGCCCATTTTGGTGATGCGCCCCAACCGCTGCTTGCCGCCGGTCGAATGCTGGCGCGGCGTCAGGCCGAGGAAGGCGGCGAACTCGCGCCCATTGGCGAAGGCGCTCATATCCGGCGCGGTGGCGACGATGGCCGAGGCGATCACCGGCCCGACGCCGGGAATGGTCATCAGCCGCCGCGTTGTCGCATCCTTCTGGGCCGCCTCAGCCAGTTCGTCGGTGATCGCGCCGATGGTTTCGTCGAGCGCGTCGATCTGTTTCGCCAAAGGCAAAAGCGCGGCCCGCACGCAATCGGGCACGACGATTTCGCCATGTTCGTCGGCGCCCTGGTCGAGAAGCCGTTTCAGCTCATAGGCGTGTTGCGCGCCCTGCGCGGCGACGACGCCGATTTCGGCCAGATGGCCGCGCAATGCGTTGAGCAGCGCGGTGCGCTGGCCGGAAAGCTGCTCGCGCACGCGATGACGCATCAGGGCAGCCTGGTTTTCGACCGAACGCACGGCGACGAAGCGCTGGCCCGGACGCTGAGACGCCTCGCAGATCGCAGCCGCATCCGCCGCGTCGTTCTTGCCCCGACGCACATAGGGTTTGACATGCGCCGCCGGGATCAGCTTGACCTCATGGCCCTGCGCGACCAGCAGGCGGCCCCAATGATGCGCGGACGAGCAGGTTTCCATCGCGACGACGCAGGGCGGCAGGCGCAAGAAAAACTCAAGCAGCGCACCGCGCCGAACCTTGCGAGCGAGCACGACCTCGCCGCGCACATCGACGGCGTGAACCTGAAAGACATTTTTCGCCAGATCGACGCCAATGCGCGTGACAGAAGAAAAATCGACGGTAGACTTGCCCATGGACGGCGCTCCTTCTGATGGAGGTTTGCAACGACGACCATCATGGCACATCGATGCCGATCCGGGCGCCGTCCACCCCATCACCGTAATTCCCGCTGAATGGAGTTCAAAATGCCTAGGCTTCGCTTTAAGCCCTCCCGCCCTGCCGAATTCGCGGGCTACTTCTTTTGCACATCCATCGTCGGCTATCTCGCGTTCGATTATTTCTGCAATCCAGCGCTTCCCCTTAGTCCACACGTGACTGTGGAAGTGCGCGTCGGAGAAGCCAACTGTTTGGCCGATATCACCGCTAAACCGAAGTATTTTTCGCTGTTCCACGCTCGGAAAATATCGACACCCGATGCCTGCGTCGGTGCCAGCTAGCGTTATCGCAGTTGCAGTTGTAGAGTTGAGGGACAATTACGGGGGACAATTACCCGGGGGACAATTACGGGGACGCCATACGAATTCCCCGATAGCCGCTCCCGCCCTCACCGCCCCGCCTTGACTGGTTTTTTGACGATGGCGAAAAGTTCGAATGTCGGGCGCGACTCCTTCTCCCGCTTTTGGCGGGAGAAGGTGGCCCGCGTAGCGGGTCGGATGAGGGGGACAAAACGCTAAAAAACATGAATTCTTGCGGCGGCGGGCGCCCCCTCATCCGTCTCGGCGCTTTCGCGCCGATCCACCTTCTCCCACGAGGGGAGAAGGGAGTCCCCATTCCGCGACCGTCGCGCAGGTGTGTTTTTGCGCGTTTTTTGCGTTTTTCGGCGATTTCGGCCGGTTTTTTCGTATGACAATTTGGCGGTTGTGGGATGGGTCGCTGGGCGCTGGCGTTGTCTTCCGGCCCGGCCTCAATCCGCTTTTATTCGCACGTTATCTAGTTATTACATGATAATATAATGAGTTATTCGCTTGATACATTATATTTTTCACTTGAAACATCCCATGAACACAATTCCGCCCAAATGGGTTTTGCGCGGATTTATCGATTTTCACCTCTTGCCACATTTGCCTCAATCGGCCGGAAACGCCTGGCCCCGCGCATTTCGGCGCCGCCGCGCCTTACACCAGCTCCACTTCCGCCACGCCCTGCATGGATTTGATGGCGTTGGAGACGGCGGCGTTGATCGGATATTTGCCGGGCAGCTTGATTTCGACCTCGCGCTCGCCCTCCTCCAGCCGCAGCAGCAGGGTCACCTCGCCCTCAGGCCGCCCCTTGAGCTTTTCCGACAGGGCCGGCAGAGCGGCGCCGTCGCGCAGCGAAATGCGCAGGCCCTTCTGGATTCTGGCAGCGGCTTCGTCGAGTTTTTCCACCAGGGTGATCCGAGCGCGGACGTCCTCGCCCTCGATATTGCCTTGCAGGGTCACCAGCACGCAGGCGCCCTTTTCCAGCAGGTCGCGATATTGGGTCAGCCCCTCCTGAAACAGGATGGCCTCATATTGGCCGCTGGGGTCGGAGAGCGTGACAATGCCCATTTTATTGCCGGATTTGGTGCGGCGCTCGTTGCGGTCGAGCACGGTGGCGGCGAGCCGGTCGGCGGAAGCGCCCTGTTTCACGGCTCGCGCAAAAGTTGTCCAGTTGCGCACCCGCAGCTTTTGCAGCACCGCCGCATAGGCGTCGAGTGGATGGCCGGAGAGGAAGAAGCCAATGGAGTCGAATTCGCGCTTGAGCCGCTCCTCCGCCGACCAGTTGTCCCATTTGCCCAGGCGCAAAGGCTCGGGCTCGCCGCCGCCAAACAGCGCGTTCTGCCCGGCGCGGGCGTCGTCCTGGGCGACATTGGCCAGCGCCAGGATTTTCTCCATGGAAGCAAAAGCCTTGGCGCGGTCGCGCTCCAATTCGTCGAAGGCGCCGGCGGCGGCCAGACTTTCCAGCACTTTCTTGTTGACCTCGCGCGGGTTTAGCCGCTGCGCCAGATGGGCGAGGCTCTTGAAATTCTCCGCGCCCCTGGTGGCGACCAGCGCCGCCGCCTGGCCCTCGCCGACGCCTTTGACAGCCGAGAGCGCGTAGCGGATGGTCAGCTCGCCCTCGGGCGTGGGATGCACCTCAAAATCGACGCCGGAGAGATTGATCGAGGGCGGCTCGATCCTGATGCCCATACGCCGCGCCTCGTTGCGAAATTCGGAGAGCTTGTCGGTGTTGGCCTTGTCCAGCGTCATCGACGCCGCCATGAACTCCACGGGATAATTGGCCTTGCACCAGGCCGTCTGATAGGCGACCAGCGCATAGGCGGCGGCGTGGCTCTTGTTGAAGCCGTAATCGGCGAATTTGGCGAGATAATCGAAGATTTCGTCGGCCTTGGCCTGCGTGACGCCCTCGCGCAAAGCCCCTTCGACGAAACGGGCGCGCTGATGGTCCATTTCCGCCTTGATCTTCTTGCCCATGGCGCGGCGCAGCATGTCGGCCTCGCCCAGGCTGTAGCCCGAGAGGATCTGGGCGATCTGCATCACCTGTTCCTGATAGATGATGACGCCGAACGTCTCCTTGAGCACCGGTTCGATCTTGGGGTGCAAATATTCGGCGTCCTCCTCGCCGAGCTTGACCGCGCAATAGGTCGGGATATTGGCCATCGGGCCCGGACGATAGAGCGCGACCAGCGCGATGATGTCCTCGAAACGGTCGGCGCGCATTTCGGTCAGCGCCTTGCGCATGCCCGCGCTTTCCAGCTGGAACACGCCGACGGTCTCGCCGCGCCCGAGCATCTCAAAAGTCTTGGCGTCGTCGAGCGGGATATGGGCGAGATCGACCACAATGCCGCGCTTTTTCAGCCGCTCCAGACAGGTGGACAGCGTCGTGAGGGTTTTCAGGCCCAAAAAGTCGAATTTGACCAGGCCGGCGGGCTCGACCCATTTCATGTTGAACTGGGTGGCGGGCATTTCGGACTTGGGGTCCTGATAAAGCGGCACCAATTGGTCGAGCGGACGGTCGCCGATGACAATGCCCGCCGCATGGGTCGAGGCGTTGGAGTACAAGCCTTCCAGCTTTTGGGCGATTTCCAGCAATTTGGCGACCTTGGAATCGCGCTCGGACTGTCCTTGAGGCGTGGCTCGCTGTCCAGGGCCTGTTGCAGCGTCATCGGCGCCGCCGGGTTTTGCGGGATCATCTTGGCGAGCTTGTCGACCTGGCCCAGCGGCATTTCCAGCACACGCCCCACGTTCCGGAGAACGCCGCGTGCTAAAAAAGAGCCGAAGGTGATGATCTGGGCGACGCGATCCCGCGCCATAGCGGCGCCGCACATAGGCGATCACCTCGTCGCGGCGGGTCTGGCAGAAATCGATGTCGAAATCCGGCATGGACACGCGCTCTGGGTTCAAAAACCGCTCGAACAGCAGGGAGAAGCGCATGGGATCGAGATCGGTGATGGTCAAAGCATAGGCGACCAGCGAGCCCGCGCCGGAGCCGCGCCCCGGCCCCACGGGAATGCCCTGGGATTTCGACCATTTGATGAAGTCGGAGACGATCAGGAAATAGCCGGGGAATTTCATCCGCTCGATAATGCCGAGCTCGAATTCCAGCCGCTTGTCGTAATCCTCGACCGTCTGGCCCGGCGCGGGACCATGGGCGTCGAGCCGCGCCTTGAGGCCGGCGACAGCCTGGGCGCGCAATTCGGCGGCCTCGTCGGTCCCTTCGGTGAAATTGGGCAGGATCGGCGCGCGGGTTTTCGGACGATAGGCGCAGCGCAGGGCGATTTCGACGCTGTTGCGCGTCGCCTCGGGCAAATCGGCGAACAGCGCCAGCATTTCGGCGCGGGTCTTGAAGCGGTGCTCAGGCGTCAGGCGGCGGCGATTGTCCTGCGACACCAGGGCGCCCTCGGCGATGCACAGCAGCGCGTCATGGGCGTCATAATCGGATTTTCCGGCGAAATAGGGCTCGTTGGTCGCCACCACGGGCAATTCGCGGCGATAGGCGGCGGCGATCAGCGCGGGCTCGACCTCTTTTTCACTGTCGAGGCCGTGGCGCTGCAATTCGACATAGAGCCGGCGCGGAAAAATCTCGACCAGAGCGTCGAGCCTGAGTTCGGCGACCGCGTCATGGCCGCAGGCGAAGGCGCGGTCGAGCGGCCCGCTCGGCCCGCCCGAAAGCGCGATCAAGCCGTCATGCGCCTCGCGCAATTGCGCCAGCGTCACATGCGCGGCGTCGCTGGGGTCGACTCCGGTCCAGGCGGCGGAGACCAGCTTCATCAGATTGAGATAGCCCACCTCGTCCATGGCGAGCAGCACCAGATTACCGAGCGAGGCGTCGTGCCTGGGCGGCTCGCCGGGCACGCGCATGGACTCGCCATCGGCGAAATCGACGGCGAGCTGGGCCCCTGTGATCGGCTGGAGGCCCTCCTTGACGCTTTTCTCGGAAAATTCCAGCGCGCCGAACAGATTATTGCTGTCGGTCACCGCCAGCGCCGGCTGTTCGTCCGCCTGAGCCAGTTTCAGCAATTTGCCGAGCGGCAGCGCGCCCTCGCGCAGCGAAAAGGAGGTGTGGACATGAAGATGGACGAAACCGACTTTGGCGATGGTGTCGTCAAGCGCAATTGTCATCACCCAAAACCCCGCTGGATTCGTCGTCGTCGATTATCGGCGCCCGCTGCGCCCGACGCAAGCCGCGAGGGCGCCGGAATCCGTTGACATACATCAACTCTGTTCCTAAGATATTCCTTTTTTGTTCCAGCACATGCGGCATTGCCGTCAAAAAAGCGCCTCAAGTGTCGATATTCTTCAATATCAGCAAATTACGAAAGGGCGCCCTGTGGATAAGTGGCTCAGACCCTGTGGACAGCGCGACAGCGCCTCATTTGCTTAACACAATAGAGAGACGTGTTTTTTCTCTCGTTCCAACTTCGGGTCACGCCAGCGGCGAACTTGACAGTTGTATAATCACTTGATTTCAACCAGAAGTCCGTTGCGTAACGTGAAACATCTGTCCATGCGCGCCGCCAGTTCCATATTATGGGTGGCGATCAAGGCGGCGAGGCCGGTGGCGCGCACCAGGGTCATCAGGGCGTTGAAAACCTTGTCGGCGGTGTTGGGATCGAGGTTGCCGGTCGGCTCGTCGGCGAGCAGCAGCGCCGGGGCGTTGGCGACGGCCCGAGCGATGGCGACGCGCTGTTGTTCGCCGCCCGACAATTCGGAGGGTCGATGGCTGGAGCGGGCCGCCAGGCCGAGATAGTCGAGCAGTTCCAGGGCGCGGCGTTGCGCTTCGATTTTGTTCAATCCGGCGATCAATTGCGGGGTCATGACATTTTCCACCGCGGTGAACTCCGGCAGAAGATGATGGAACTGATAGACGAAGCCGATCCGGTCGCGGCGCATGGCCGTTCGCGCGGCGTCGTCGAGCCCCGAGGTCGCCACGCCCTCTATGGCGATTTCGCCGGCGTCGGGCCGCTCCAGCAACCCGGCGATATGCAGCAGGGTCGATTTGCCCGCGCCCGACGGCGCGACCAAAGCCACTGCCTGTCCCGGCCAGAGCGCGCCATCGACGCCGCTAAGGATTTCCAGCGCGCCATCGCCTTCGCGATAGCGGCGGACCACGCCTTTGAGCTCCAGGACCGGAACCACCTCACTCATGACGCAGGGCCTCCACCGGGTCGAGGCGCGCGGCGCGCCAGGCGGGATAGATGGTGGCGGCGAAAGACAGGCCGAGCGTCAGGCAGGCGACCGCCGCCACTTCGCGCGGTTCGACCACGGTCGGCAATTGCGACAGGCCGAAATAATATTGCGCCGGAAACAGATTGAGGCTGAAGGCGCGGTTGAGGAACTGGCGCACCGCGTCGAGATAGAGCGCCAGAGGCACGCCCAGCGCCACGCCGAGCGAGGTGCCAACCAGGCCGATAGCGACGCCCGTGAGGATGAAAATGCGCAGCACCGAGCCGCGCGTCGCGCCCATGGTGCGAAGGATCGCGATATCCCGGGTCTTGTCCTTGACCAACAGAATGAGCCCCTGGACGATCAGCAAGGAGGCCACGGCGACGATGATCGCCAGGATCATGAAAATCGCCTCGCTCTCGACCTTGAGCACGTCGAAAAAGCCCTTGTTGCGCTGGCGCCAGTCGGTGAGGATGTGGGCGCTCGATATCG